>NZ_LT615367.1:0-1200000 GCF_900095885.1 Dickeya aquatica | reverse complement strand
ACGTTTATCATCTGCTACCTGATTATTTTTCAGATAACACAATACGCTGGAATTCTTGCCTGATTGTATGAGTCCCCTATAAAAGGAATTGGCGGGATATTATTGGCAAGATACCATAGGGCTGATTTCAGGCTGATTAGCGTAAGGGCAGCGTTTTATGTCAGACAATCGTGAAATGATGCTATGCCACGATCTTGCAAACAAGGCGAAGATCATGTCGATTTGTACGATAAGACAGACAAAATCCCGTTTGATCGTCTGGATCGGTTTTTTAAAGAAAATCTGAAATAGTTTTAGCGCCGGGGAAAGGCCGTTAATTGTCAATGTGCGCGTGGTCTACTGTCACGATATCCCTTCGCGCACATGCTTTTTCGACAGCGGCGTTATGCTTCATCAAAGGCTTTTTTGTCTTCCGTCAGAATGTGTTCGATACAGAGCTCGTAGACAAGAAACTGTGAAATAGCATCAAGCTCCAGATTTCCTCTTGAGAACAAATTAACCAGATAATCTAATCGATCAATCAGGCTTTTGTGCCGCTGATGATGCTCAGCTCTGGCTGGCGATGCCTTATCTGATGATATCGATTTCTCCTCAATAATAAAGTGAGATAACATCGCTTCCCGCAGCCGTGCAATATAACTCAGTAACTGTGCTTTACTGTAATCCCGTTGGGCATACGTGGCCCATTCATTAGTAAGGTTGATGAGGTTAACATGATCACTATCAATATCATTTAACCCCGTTGATAAATTATCAGACCAAATAATTGCAGGTGCATTCTTTTCAAATTGAATCGGAACATCAAATAACGCCTTATTTTTTCCTGTTATTTTTGCGTCATATAATGCTCTGTCTGCACGATCAAACCAGCAACTCCATGTATCGGTACTCAGACAAAGAGATAAACCAATACTTACACTCAGTGTTCTGTCAGGCAGAGATACCTCATTATTCACAGCACGACATAAACGGTTGGCAATCTCGTGCAACCCGGAAAGCCCAGTGTTGGGGAAAATGACCACCAGTTCCTCTCCGCCCCATCGCCCTATAATATCCGTATCCCGTAATTGGGCCCTGCACACGGCTGATATTTTAGTTAATATCTGATCGCCAACGACATGCCCGTAGACATCGTTGACCTGTTTAAAATTATCAATATCGATGATCGCCAGAGCTACCGGTGTGCCATAGCGCTTCAGACGGCCCATTTCATAAGCCGCGACTTCATCAATTTTACGCCGGTTCCAGAGACTGGTTAACCCGTCTTTCAGGATTAACTCCATATTTAAGTAATCTGTCCGCTCCTTCGTCATGAGAATAAAACCAACAGAAAAGAAAATTACCGTAATCAAAACAGAGACATATAGCACCATCTGCGATATATCTCCTGAATAAAGACCTTTTATATCTTGTGAACGTAATAACGCAAAAAAGACCCGATACGTCAGTATCAGCATATTGGCCAGAATAGCGAAAAGAACCAGATATTTCCCCCGGCCCTTAATCTGACGCCAGAAGCGCGAGAACGCATAAATAGCCATTAGCTCAATGCAAACATAAGCAGATGAGTTATAAATGATGCGGGCGTCTTTACTTTCTTTATAAAAAAACGAAACCAGCGTCACATATGCAATCAGGAACAGTTGAGTTTTTGATGGGGCTGGGATTTTTAGGAATTTATAAATCCCCGCTATCCACATAGAAATACTGATGGCAATACAGGTTTCACCAGCCCAAATGAACAGGCTACCGTAGCTCGCGGCGGTAATGAAAAGGAGATACCCAATCCCATGCGCTATATTCGCGAAAGAGACATGATATAACCCAGATTTTCGCTCTGAGTCAGATGCTAATGATATCGTTATCCCAAAAGTGAAATTAATGACAACAATAAGTAAAAAAATTGTTTTAACATCCAGCATTAATCACGACCTTAATATTGAGGAAAGATTAATATTCATTAATTATTTTAATGTAATGCATGAGGCAAGATATTTTAGTTTAAAAGTTTTACCTGAAAATGACCACGAGTAGAAAGTAAAAGATTATTGCAACCTGGAATTATTTTTAGAGGAGGTATCAGAAAATGAAATTACAGCAGAAAAAATTTCGGGGGTTATGATAACTCAGGTTCTTACCTATAAAAGCATTACCGCCATCGCGCGCGTTTAAGTAATGCCACATTAAATATGTTAAGACAAAACACAGTATCCCCTCACCAGGTAAGGGAATCCCCTTTGCTTAAGTACACAAAGGGGAAACAGGATTAGATCTCGAAATCAGCCAGCGCCTTGCCACTATCAAGGGCTTCTTTGATAGCTTTCGGTGTACGGCCCTGACCTGTCCACGTCTGTTCATCGCCATTTTCATCAACATACTTATATTTGGCCGGACGAGGAGTGCGTTTGGATTTAGCCGGTGCAGACTTAACACTTTCCAGCAATTCTGACGGATCAATTCCATCTTCTAACAGCTGAGCGCGCAGTGCTTCGATTTTAGCCTGACGTTCAGCATTTTGTTGTTGAGTGCTGGCTTCTTCTTCACGCCGGTCTTCCACAATAGCAGTCAGTTTTTCCAGCATCTCTTCAAGCGTCGCCAGATCGGTTTCACGAGCCTGAGCACGAAGAGTGCGAATGTTATTTAATACCTTAAGAGCTTCAGTCATTGTCAGTTGTCCTGATGAGTATGGTTATAACGCTACATTTATATATTATGATAAATCGGGAAAGTTAGACAGGTATCAATAATTAATGAAATAAGATTTTCACTCTGCTCACATTCACCAGCGTATCTCCTTGCGACTATTCTCCACACGATAAGTCAGTCTATCGCTCACAAACGCATCTGCCCGCTGCCAAAAGCCGTTTCCACGGCGTTCATCCGCATGTGATTATTCCACCTCTTTTTTAAGACAGGGGTTTCGGCAATAAAGCTTGCATCAGGTAAAAATCTGTGCGTTAATGCACCTGTCGGTTTGATATACAGACACCGTTAAAAGCAGTTTACTAAAGCAGTTCTCACTTCTAAGAGTTATCCTTGATACCCCTTCTTTTTGAGTTTCCTCTTTACGTTATGATTTTAATCTGTAACTCAGGCCATATTCGATAAAGAAATCAATGAGAAGGTTGTAAACATGTCTAATAAAATGACTGGTTTGGTAAAATGGTTTAATGCTGATAAAGGCTTCGGATTTATCTCCCCACTGGATGGTTCTAAAGACGTCTTTGTCCACTTTTCTGCTATTCAAAGTAACGATTACCGTACGCTGAATGAAGGGCAGAAAGTCGAGTTTGCGGTAGAAAGCAGCGCCAAAGGCCCCTCTGCTGCCAATGTCGTTATTCTCTAAAGGATAATGTTATTATTTTGAATTCTTATTTTAAATGCCCATGTTGTCAGGGCTCGCAATACAGAACATCACCTTTTGATGTTTCGGCACAAAATCCGCACGGCGCAAAATGTATTTTTTGTAAGTCCGTGATGGTAATGGCCGTTAACACCGCCCTATTAAGCGGGCACCACATGGCGAACATGCGTGTGCACAATGGCGCTACTCTGAGCTAATTTCTCGGTAAGTCGCATTTTAATTAAAGACAAAGACCTGGTGCTTTGTCTTTTTTTTATCTAGTGATTACCTCATCACAGCCGCTATTTTCAGGCCAGCGACTCGCCGGCTCTCTGACACCCAATAAACGCCCCCGATGCAACACCTGACCTTGACCAATGACAAGGTGGCGTGAGCACAGCTTCTTATAATCAAGTCTGTTTATCTTCTCACTGGTGTGAAAGCATGGAATATCAACTGAAGCTCGACTGGCCCGAATTTTTAGAAAAGTACTGGCAGAAACAACCCGTTGTATTAAAGAATGCGCTGGCTAATTTTGTCGATCCGATTACACCGGATGAATTGGCCGGACTGGCGATGGAAGCCGAAGTCGATAGCCGCTTGGTGAGTTATCACCATAACCAGTGGCAGGCCTGGAATGGGCCATTCGAATCATTTGATCATCTGGGAGAAACCGGCTGGTCATTGCTGGCACAAGCGGTCAACCACTGGCATGCGCCCAGTGCTGAGCTGGTTCGCCCATTTCGGGTGTTGCCGGACTGGCGTTTAGACGATTTGATGATCTCCTTTTCGGTGCCGGGTGGTGGTGTCGGCCCGCATATTGACCAATATGACGTGTTTATTATTCAAGGGATGGGCCGTCGTCGCTGGCGTGTTGGCGATAAGCTGCCGATGCGCCAGTTCTGCCCTCATCCGGCATTGCTGCATGTTGACCCGTTCGCACCGATTATTGATGAAGAGCTAGCGCCAGGCGATATTCTCTACATTCCACCGGGATTCCCACACGATGGGCAGACGATAGAAACCGCGCTCAACTACTCCGTTGGCTTTCGTGGCCCCAACGGACGTGACTTAATCAGCAGTTTTGCCGATTATGCGCTTGAGCACGATCTGGGCGGCGAGCACTACAGTGACCCGGATTTAACCTGCCGGGAACATCCGGGCCGGGTTGAAGAGTACGAACTTGAACGGCTGCGCACCATGATGATGGATGTCATCAACCAACCGGAAGCCTTCACGCAATGGTTTGGCCGCTTTGCCACCACGCCTCGTCATGAATTGGATATCGCGCCCGCCAATCCTCCTTATGAGTCAGCAGAAATCACCGAGGCCCTGCTCGCGGGGAAACGCTTATCCGGTTTAAACGGTTTGCGGGTGCTGAACGTAAGCGAGCGTTTTTTCGTCAACAGTGAGCCGATGAAAATGGCCGATGACAAAGGCGCTGACGCGCTGTGCCGCTATACACTCATTAGCAAAAATGAACTGGGTGAGGCGTTACATAATCCCAAATTCATGATGCAACTGACCGATCTGGTCAATCAGGGCTACTGGTTTTTTGACGAATAACCGGCCATGTAAACCTGATGGCGGATAACAACAGTTTCGCGCAGCAGATGTGATGACTCACACAGCGCTAACCTCATCGGTTGGCTAGACTAAAGATTGAACGAATCTGACCGATACCAAAGGGGTACTGGCGGAATTTGCCGGTATTCCTTTGTACCCATGGCCATCCTGCGATGGGCATGTGTCTCAGTCGCTTGTTTGCACTGCCAGACATATCGGTACGCCTTTAGCCTCTAACACAGGATAACTACGATGGATGTTTCACAAATCGCTTCCCTTTCCTCTGGTTTGAGCAACATGCAGTTGAGCAGTGAAATTGGTACCCAGGTGTTGAAAAAATCATTGGATAACCAGAAAGATACCGTTAACAGCCTTGTCCAGTCCATCCCACCGTTACCGGCTAATCCGGCGGTTGGGCGCAACATTAACACCACAGCATAATGTACGCGGCAGCACAGAATGTGTTGCCCTTATGTCTCAGTAAGTGGATGTCACCGACAGAAACCCGGTCGTAACGCGAGCGGGTTTCTTTTTGCTATCTCATTATCCTGACGGGGTTATTTCTTCTGGCGTGCAGGGTGTTTGCCCGCCACTATTGACTCAGCCGATGGGCAATTTGCCGCAACTCGTCGGCAATTTGCTGTAAATCACGCTGTTCGTCACTGCGCGGGCCAGTGGAATTACGCACAACCAGCCGGGCAGGCAGAATGGAGGAAGATCGCTGCATGTCGCTATCGCTGGCTCCCAGCAGCCGCTGCACCGCCTCTTTTCCCTGCAAGTCGAGATCCAGCGATACGGTGGTCAATGCCGGATGAAAAAACGAACTTTCATACGTGCCGTCATAGCCAATCACTGATTTCTGACCGGGAATGGTCTGCTGATTCTGATGAAACGCGCTCAATACGCCCAGCGCCATTTGGTCGTTCGCCACCAGTACCGCACTGAACTGCGGCGTTTCGCGCAGCATCTGTAGCGCACAGGCATAACCGCTTTGCGCATCCCAGTTGCCGTGCAACACGCTGACAGGGGCAAGCCCATACCCCTCCAGCGTTTCCAGCCAGTTTTTCAAACGCAGCCGCGCCGACACCGAGCCTGCCGGCCCTGCCAGCAAGGCAATATCACGGTGCCCCAGTTCGTAGAGATACTTCACGCTGGCTCGTGTGCCATCTGCCGGATTGAACGACACATTAAACACAGAGCTATAGGGGTCAACATCCAGAAAGAGACACAGAATATCGTCGTTATCCGTCGCAATACGTTCTGCTTCATCGGTTTCCAGCGGCACATTGATGATAACCTTATCAACCCGCTGTGACTTGAGTTCATTGATGGAATCCTGAATGCCATGATTGACGTTCTCATCAATCATCGAGATCAACACCTGATAACCTTCCGTATTCGCATATCTTTTTACGGCGGCGGCCACCTGTGAAGGCGCATGTAACGCCAGCGAGGTCGTCACCAGCCCAATGGTCATACTCTGTTTACCCACCAGTTGCTGGGCCAGGCGGTTAGGCACATAACGCAGCAATTCTATTGCCTGCTCAACCTTGCGGCGCGTGGCTTCAGAGACATTAGCCGATTTATTCAATACCCGAGATACGGTTTGATAAGAAACGCCTGCATGGCGTGCAACATCTTCTAACGTAGCGCTTTTCGACTTCATGGCCGGCTTTCCCGTCGTGGTTTTCTGTAAATTGTAACAGCAGGCCCCAAGAAAAACTCATGGGCTACCGCACACTCTGCCCAATCCAACAAAAAGTATTACGTTCACAAACAAGAAACTCGTGATGAAGCTCACCAGTTTTTACAAAACAAAATGATTTATTTGCACTAAATCACAACAAACAAACGAACGCATTGCCGAGTTTTGCGTTTAGGCATTTTATTGAGCAATAAATGTGAACGTAATACATAACAACAAGCAACACGAGGTCATTATGAACATCAAACGCCTGACAGTCCCTACCGCTCTCACCGCTATGCTGACCTGCGGGCCGCTGCTCGCGGCCAATATTCCTGTTGATTTTCATGGTTATCTGCGCGGTGGTGTCGGCGTATCAAACGACGGCGGTATGGCGCAATGGCAGAAAAACAAAATAGGTCGGCTGGGTAACGAAAACGATACCTATGGCGAGGTGGAGTTAGGTTCCGAGGTGTACAAAAAAGATGACGTCAGTTTCTACGTTGATAGCATGGTCAGCATGGTGTCTGATGGATCTAACGACAATGAAACCACCCTCGGTAATGATGCCCAATTCGGCCTGCGTCAGTTAAATTTACAAGTCAAAGGCCTGGTTCCCGGCGATCGTAATGCGGTTATCTGGGGCGGGAAACGCTATTACCAGCGCCACGACCTGCATATTATCGACACCAAATACTGGAATATTTCCGGCTCCGGTGCCGGGCTGGAAAACTACAGCCTTGGCCCTGGCGCATTGTCGGTCGCCTGGCTGCGGGGTGATGCCAATGCGGTTGATGACCGCATTAATGGCAACAGTAACGTCAACATCAACTATGCCGATGTGCGCTATGCCGGGCTGAAACCCTGGAAAGGAGCCTGGACGGAATTTGGTATTGACTACGCCATGCCCAACGTCACCAAAAAACAAAAAGAGTTCGGCGGCCTGTATGACGCAGATAACGGCGTGATGCTGACCGGCGAAATCAGTCAGGACATGCTGGGTGGCTATAACAAAGTGGTGCTGCAATACGCCAATAAAGGCCTGGCGCAAAACATGGTGTCGCAAGGCGGTGGCTGGTATGACATGTGGAATCAGGTCAACAGCGCAACCGGCTATCGCGTGATTAATACCGGCCTTATTCCATTGACTGACCGTCTCTCTTTCAATCATGTGCTGACCTGGGGCTCGGCCAACCAGATTAATGAAGCGACCGATACCACCCGATTATTGTCGCTGGTCGGACGCATGCAATATCAGTTTACCGATTATGTGCGCGGTATTGGTGAGGTTGGGGCCTTTACCCAGAAAGACAACTTTAAAAATGGCACTTCATTTAAGCAAAGCGGTCAGAAATATACGCTGGCCGTGGCATTGGCCGCCGGCCCTGCGTTTATGTCACGCCCGGAACTGCGCTTTTATACCTCCTATCTGAATGACAGCCAGGATGGTAAACCGTTTAAAGACGGCACCGCCAGTAATACCTGGAATGCGGGGGTGCAGGTCGAAGCCTGGTGGTAATAACGGGCGCATACACTGAACGCATAACCGCACTCTCTGAAATATCATCTTCATCATTATTTTTGTATATGGATTATTGATTCGCTGTGATTCGAGGATAACGCTTTATGGTTATCCTCTTTTTTTTCTAACACACCCATAAAAAACTGGCGGGGAGAGATTCTCGCCCCGCCCAATATCACTGTTTTATTCGTGTATTTCAGAAATAATTATAACGGTTATTTTTATCGCTTTATTATTCCCCCCTTCACGAGAGAAGTGCTCCGTTAATAACTGGCGTAGCGCATCGGATTGCTGACCAAATATCGCGTGGACTTGCTGGCCGAGAATAATCACGCCTAATGCGCCTTCCTGTTGTAGCCCCTGTGAGTCAACCAGCTTGAGGTTTTTCACCGTGACGCGCAGGCGGGTAATGCAGGCATCAACCTGTTCGATATTCGCCTGACCGCCAAAGCCATGCAGCAGGCGCTGAATATGCTGTTTCTCGGCCTCCGTAAACGCCGGGGCGGGTTTAGGCTGGCTAAAATAACGGGTAAATGCACGCAGCTTAATCATGGATATACTCCTTGGCATGGTGTGATGAAGCGATGGGATTGATAACGCCTGACGCGGGTGGCCAGGCGTGGTGAAGACAGGGCAATCAGGCAAGGTGGCGATGGAGCACCCGGCATCCCCAGGCGCTGAGGGCAATATCCGTCACCGGTTCACCGGTCAATTTATCGCAATAACCGGCTGGCACCGCCACAGACTGCGGCTGGGCGCTGTAGTTACCGATAAAAATAAACTCCTCATCAGGGTGGCTACGGCGCTGGGCGCTCACGCCCGGCGGCAACACGGTTTCCAGCGCACGCGGCAGCGCCAGCTCGCGGATAAGCGCGGTGAAAAAATCCCGCTGGAATGCCAGATCGTTGCGTGAGGTGACATACCAGGCTTTGCCTTCACCGACATGATTGACGGTCACAGCCGGGCGCCTGGCATAAAAATCATCACAATAACTGGCTTGCGCCAGCGCGCCTTCCAGATGAATAAGCTCACACAAATGGCGTGCCTGATAAGGCCCTTTGAGCCCCAGCGTGTTGCCAGCAACTCCCAGCACGCGGTTAAATTCCCCCTCCGCCAGGCAGTCAATCTCCTCAGCCCAAATGCCGAAAAGCGCGCGCAGCGGGCCGGGAAAACCGCCTAAATGACACAGGTCGCTTTCATTAACAATGCCGCTCCAGTAGGTCATCACCACCTGCCCGCCCTGACGCACAAACGCCTCCAGCCGTTCGGCAAAGCCGGGGCGCACCATATAGAGCATCGGTGCTATCAGTAGCCGGTAAGCGCTGAAATCCCCATCGGCGTTAATCACATCCACCGCCACCCCCTGCTCCCAAAATGGCCGATAGTGTTCTGCCAGCGTTTTTTCATACTCCAGCCCGAGATTGCGCGGCCCTTGTGCATCATCCATTGCCCAGCGGCTCTCCCAGTCAAACAGGATGGCCACCTGCGCCTCAACCCGGCTGCCCGCAACATCGCCAAGCTTCGAGAGCATATCGCCAAGCGCCGCCACCTCGCGCCCGACGCGGGTATCAACATGCCCGACGTGATCAACCACCGCGCCGTGGAATTTCTCCACCGACCCGCGGCTTTTACGCCACTGGAAATACTGCACCGCATCCGCTCCGTGCGCCACCGCCTGTAGCGAAGACAGAATATGCATGCCCGGTTTTTTCAGCTTACTCAGCGGCTGCCAGTTGGTGGTGCTGGGCGTAGACTCCATCAGGACAAACGGCTGCCCCTGTTTTAGCGAGCGCATCAGGTCGTGGTACATGGCGGTATAGCAGGCAAGCGTGGCGTCGTCTTTATCGCGGTGCCACATCGGGTAACTGTCCCAGGAGACGAAATCCAGCACCTGCGCAAACTGCCAGTAATCGTAGTCGTAGAAATATTCCATAAAGTTGGTGGTGGCCGGTAACGCCGGATTCACCCGTTTTAATGGCGCAATCTCCCCGGCGCAAAAATCCATCGCCTGCGCCGTATTAAAACGCCGCCAGTCAAGGTTTAAACCGTGAATAGAAACCTCGCCGTGTGGCGCGGGCGAGTCAATTTGTGACCAGTCGCTATACGTGTGGCTCCAGAAATCGCTCCACCAGGCGTGATTAAGGGCCTCCAGCGTGACATAACGCGCCTGTAACCAGCGGCGAAAGGCCTGCTGGCAGCGCTCGCAATGGCACTCACCGCTATATTCATTAGAGATATGCCAGCCAATCACCGCCGGGTGATGGCCATAGCGCTCTGCCAGCAGGGTATTGATCTGCCGCACTTTCTCGCGGTACACCGGCGATGAAAGGCAATGATTATGACGACCGCCATGCAAGGCCTGCACCCTGTCACGCCCGACCCGCAGTACCTCAGGGTAACGCTGTGACAGCCAGGCCGGGCGCGCGCCGCTCGGGGTCGCCAGAAACACGGATACGCCACGCTGATGCAATTTATCCAGCAGCGTATCGAGCCAGTCAAAGTGGTATTGCCCCTCTTGCGGTTCGAGCTTTGACCAGCTGAAAATACCGACTGACATGACATTGCATTTCACCTGCTGCATCATGGCAATGTCATCATCAATCACATCGGGATAATTCGCCCATTGCTCTGGATTATAATCCGCGCCATGCAATAGCCCTTCAACCTTTGCAAACAAAGGTGGAAATCGTTTCATAGAACATCCTTAAGACATTATTCTTTTGCGGTATATCTGCTGATATTCAGGGGGCTGACGGCACGAGGGATCGTGCCGTCAAATACAATAAAAAATCAGCGTCTCGGTTATTTAAATATCTTGATAGAAGGCAACACCTCACCCTGACAATTAAATAACGCCTGATTTTCACGGGCATTGCCTAATTTCCAATTGTCATTGATGTAATTCATGCCAGCCTGTGTCGCCCAGGTATTTCCCGGCACCGTTATCCAGGCCGGCTCCCAATAAAACACACCTTTGCCGCGCTGGCTGGGCACATCAATCACGCTTTGCATTAAATCGCGCATGAAATCCGCCTGCCCCTGCACCGTTGCCGGGTAGCCGCCGTCTTTGGCTTCTTTAGCGCCAAAGCTGTTTTCCGCATTATCGCAATTCGCCAGCGTGTAGCCGTAAGCGGCCTCGACCACAATCACATCTTTGTTATAGCGCTGGCTGATGTCATCCATATTGGTTTTCAGCGCGCTGATGGGGCCATTCCAGTAGGTATACATCGACAGGCCAATCACATCGAAGGGCACACCACGCCTGGTGATTTCATCAAACCACCAGCGGAAGGTGTCATTCTTCGTGCCTTCAGCCAGATGCAGCATGATTTTTACCTGACCCGGTGAGCTCAGGTTCTCACGTAAACCGGCAATCGCGGCATTGAGTAACCCGGCCAGCCGGTCAAACTCACCGCCGCCCTGCCCCCAGCTTTTGCCCTCCGGCCACAGAATGCCGCCATTGGCCTCATTGCCAATCTGTACCATATCCGGCAACACCCCTTCGCGCTTAAAGCGGGCGATGGTGTCGCGAGTGTAATCATGTACGGCGGTTTTGAGCGCCTCGTAGGGGAGGTTCGCCCAGGCTTTCGGCTTGAACTGCTTACCGGGGTCAGTCCAGAAATCGCTGTAGTGAAAATCGAGCAGCAACTTCATGCCCTGCGCCTTGGCGCGTTTAGCCAGCACCAACGTTGTGGCAAGGTCATTGTCACCGCCGCCATACGGGTTTCCGGCTGCGTCTTTGGGGTCAACCCACAACCGCAGGCGGATATAATTCACGCCGTTTTTCTTCAGCACGACTATCGGGTCAGCCCGCTGGTGATTCTCGTCATAGAACACCGCGCCCTGCCGCTCCACTTCCAGCAGCGTAGAAATATCAGCCCCTTTGATAAAACCGGCCGGTGTATTGCGCAGCGGTTTAATCACCACCGATTCCGCCGCCATCAGCGGTGAGGTGGCAAGGGCAAGAGAAACAGCCAGTAATGTGGGTATCATCTTTTTCATGGTGATCATCCTTTGGTACTGCCCGAGGTCAGGCCGGAGACAAAATATTTCTGCAACATCAGGTACAGCAGGGCTATCGGCACCGCAATCAGCACCGCCCCGGCGGCATAGGTGGTGTAACTGGCCCCCATTTTTTGCGCCACCAGGTTATACAGGCCGATAGGGAGCGTGTATTTATCCGGGGTGCGCAAAATGGTACTGGCGAGAATGAAATCCCCCAGCGGGCCGGTGAACGAGAACAGCGCCACCACCGCAATAATCGGTTTGGACAGCGGCATAATGATTTCAATAAAAATGCGGAAATTCCCGGCCCCATCCATGCGGGCCGACTCATCCAAATCGCGGGGGATAGCGTCGAGATAGCCCTTCATCAGGTAGGTATTCATCGGGATCATGCCGCCGACATACACCAGCACCAGCGCCAGATGGCTATTGATAAGCCCCAGCAGTTGCGACAACACAAAAATGGCAATCAACGCGGAAAATTGCGGGATCATCTGCAACAGCAGAAACAGCATCAGCCCGTTCTGCCGCCCTTTGAAGCGAAAGCGAGAAAAAGCATAGGCGGTAAAACTGACGCTTATCAGCGTCAACACCATGGTCAGGAAGCTGATTTTCATCGAGTTCCAGTACCAGCTCAGGTAGTTAACCTGGCCGTTAAACAGGTCGGCATAATGCTGAAACGACAGGTTTTCTGGAATGATGGCGGTACTGAGCAGGCTGTTACCGGCATTGAGCGACGCGCCCACCGTCCAGACCAGCGGATAGATAATGATGACGGACACCATCATGATGACCAGCCAGGACAGCGTCAGCCGAATCGCTTTTTCACGCCGGATGCTGCCTTGATGTCGCCGAATAGACGAGCCCTGAGCGCTGGGTTGAGATCTGAACATCGCGTTCTCCTTAAGCCATGTCATCATTTTTAAACGCGCGGCTGGCACGGAACTGCCACAGCGCCACCCCAACCACAAACACCGACAGCAAAATGGTGATAGTGGCGGCAATCGCATACTGCGATGACGACATCGTCAGCTTATAAATCCACGACACCAGAATATCCGTGCCTCCGGCATTCGAGCCTGCCACCGCCGGGCCGCCGTTGTTAAACAGGTAGATGATGTTGAAATTGTTAAAATTGAAGGTGTATTGGGTGATGATGATCGGCGCAATCGAATACAGCACCAGCGGCAGCGTAATGGTGCGCAACTTCGTCCAGTTGCTCGCGCCATCCATCGTGGCGGCTTCATACAAATCATCAGGAATGGCTTGCAACACGCCGGTGGTCATGGCGAACACGAACGGAAAACCAAGCCAGGTTTGCATCATAATCAGCGCGGTTTTCGTCCAGAACGGGTCGGTCAGCCAGGCCTTGGGGCTGATGCCCAGCGCAGCCAGAATCGCATTATTAATAACGCCGAACGAGTCGTTAAACATCCCGGCGAACACCAAAATGGTGACAAACCCCGGCACCGCCCAGGGCAGAATAAAAATCGTGCGGATCAGCGGCTTAAAGCGCAAATCTTTCTGATTCACCAGAATCGCCAGCATCACCCCCACCGTGCATTGCAGCGTTGTGGCAAGTAACGTCCACACTACCGTCCACTGCAACACATCAAAGAACGTCGAGCGCCAGATACTCAGGGTAAAAATGCTGACAAAATTCTTCACGCCAACCCACTCCACCAGTTTGGCCGGCGGGGTGTGGTAGAGGTTGTAGTTGGTAAATGCAATGGCAAAACCAAACAGAATCGGGAAAATCACCACGAACACCAGCAGGATAAAGCCCGGCGTAATCATCAGGTAAGGGAAGCCGTCACTGAGCAGTAAACGGTACTGTTGACGCACGCTATGTAGCGCCAGCCCCGCATCGCGCCGCTTGCCATTGCGCCACGCATCGCGCCATGACAGCGCGTAAATCAGCACGCCAAATGCGATGATAATCAGGCTGATTATCCCCTCAGCCAGCAGGAAGATAGAGTTATCGCGCGGCACCTCTTCTCCCAGCGTATACACGCCCCAAAGCCCGGTGTGCAGAAAATCCCGGAAGACGCCCAGATAGCTGCCGAGCAGCACCAGAAACACCATCCCTTTCGCCCACTGACGATGGTAAAACTGCCCGCCGCCGGGCACCACTGCGCACAGCAGCGCCATCCAGGCGTGACGACTGCAATGCTTCTCCCCCGATAAGGGTTCGCCGGAACTGATAATCACACGCTGCTCCTTCTCATCACGGGAGGTGGCCCTCCCGTCTGGTATTGCCTGTTGCATTCACTCATCACGTTTGCCGACATGACACCGACTGGCATGTCGGCAAACAAAGCGCATCAACCCACGGCTCGCTTACTGGTTGCTGGCTTGCATGGCTTCGACCTGCATTTTGATTTGCTTAACAGCGTTATCGAGCGCGGCCTGTGGCTCTTGCTTACCCGTCAGGCTCAACTCCAGCGCGGCGTTGGCGGGGCTCCAGACTTCGCCCATTTCGGGAATGCCCGGCATCGGCACCGCTCTGGCGGACTGAACCGCCACGGCGCTGGCTTTCTCATCGTTTTTGATAAGGGGGTCATCAATCATGCTCTTTTGCGGCGGAATTTCGCCGGTACGCTGGTAGCGCACCTTGACGTAGTTCGGCTGGTTGATGAACTGCATAAACTGCTGTGCCAGCGCTTTATCCTTGCTCCAGGTCGATACCACATAGCCTTTCACGCCCAGAAACGAGCTCATCGGCTTGCCATCAGGCAGCGTCGGCAATGGCACGACACCATAATGAATCCCGGCGGCTTCATAGGGCTGGAACGCCCAGGGGCCGTTAATCACCGCCGCCGCTTTTTTCTCGGTAAACAGTGAATCGATGGCATTGAGCCCGTTATCACCGAGGATCCCTGACGGAAACAGCTTGTCGGCGTAAAATTTACGCAACAGCGTCACCGCTTCAACCGCGCCGGGTTTATTCAGGCCAATATCCAGCGGATTCAGCCCGCCCTTGTCGTTTTTGCCGAAAATGTACCCGCCCATCGGCCCGATAGCGCCCCAGCTGTAATAAATCTGATCAAACTTCGCCAGCAGGCCAAAGCGGTTTTGCGCCTGCTGCTGGCGCGAAAAGTCATACCACTCTTGCAGGCTGGCGGGCAGCTTCGTAACCAGCGCTTTGTTGTAGATAAGCACCAGTGTTTCCACCGCCTTGGGCAAGCCGTAGGTCTGGTTGTTCATGCGAAATGCGGCGATGGAGGCGTCGGTAAAGCTCTGTTGCGTCGCGTTATCTATCGTCAGCGGTGCAATCAGCCCCTGTACTACCGCGCCGCCGAGCTGATCGTTGGGGATAACCAGCACATCCGGGCCAATACCCGAGGGGCCATCGAGTCGCAGCTTTTCCAGTTGCTGGGCAAAAGGCATCTCCAGCACATTCACTTTCACGTTGTACTGTTTTTCAAAATCAGCAATGGCGTCCTTAATTCCATCGGACTTGCGGATATCTTCCCACACGGTCAGTTGTCCGGCGGCCTGGAGAGGAAAGGCCAACAGTGAGCTGGCCGCAGTGGCAGAGAACAGCAGGGCGGTAAGTAACTTGGTTTTCATTATCGACCTCTTGTGAAGGTATAACATTTTTATTTTTAAAAACCGGTGATAACACCTGGGGAAACGCATCATCGCTGATATTACAGGGCATCTCACAGCTGATTTACTGCCAGCGATAATGTTATACGCTACGCTAACCATAGGGATATGACGACAGGAAAGTGACTATTGTGTGATCACAATTGCAGAAATGAAACACAGCGGTATGGCGCTAAAAACAAGGTCGTTATAGTCGCTTTAAGGCAACAGCACTGTCAGTCGTCAAGAAAAAATTGTTATACGTAATACATACACTGGCAGACCAACACGCCACGCGACCCGGTATCAGGTCACTGAATAGCACGCCCGGCAGAGGAAGAACGCATGTCCAGCATACGCTTGAAAAATGTCACCAAACGCTTTGGTAATACGGAAACGCTGCACAATATCAATCTGGATATCGAGGCCGGTGAGTTCGCGGTTTTTGTCGGCCCCTCGGGCTGCGGTAAATCGACCTTGCTGCGCATGATTGCCGGGCTTGAAGAGATAAGCGATGGCCACATTCTTATCGATAACGCCATCATGAATGACGTTGCTCCGGCGCACCGTGGCGTGGCCATGGTGTTCCAGTCTTACGCGCTCTACCCACACATGACCGTTGCCGAAAACATGGGCTACGGACTGAAAGTGAACAAGGTGCCCAAAGATCGCATTCGTCATCAGGTCGAGATGGTGGCCAAAACGCTGCAACTGTCGCACCTGCTTGATCGCAAACCCAAACAGCTTTCCGGCGGCCAGCGCCAGCGCGTTGCAATTGGCCGCGCCATCGTGCGTAACCCAAGAGTGTTTATGTTCGATGAGCCGCTCTCCAACCTGGATGCCGAACTGCGGGTGGATATGCGTCTGCACATCGCACGGCTGCATCAGGAATTAAAAACGACGATGGTCTATGTCACTCACGATCAGGTCGAAGCCATGACGCTGGCCGATAAAATCGTGGTGATGAAAGACGGCAAAGTGGAGCAATGCGGCTCGCCGATGGCGCTGTATTACAACCCGAAGAACCGTTTTGTCGCCGGGTTTATCGGCTCGCCTAAAATGAATTTCCTGCCCGCCACCGTGGTCGCCTGGCAGCCGGGTCAGGTGCAGCTCGCACTGACCACGGAAAAAATCGTCACGCTCAATATCGACACCCCACCCCGTCAGGTGGGTGAAAGCATCACGCTGGGTATTCGCCCGGAACACCTCAATACATCCGGCGCACAGCAGGCCACGCTGGATTTTCAGTGCGAAGTGGTCGAACGGCTCGGCAACAACACCTATCTGTTCGGCCAGTGCTATGGGCGGGATGGCGTGAAAATTTTGCTGCCCGGCGATGTGCAATTTAGCCCCTGGCAGGCCATCACGGTGGGTTTCGACGCGCGCCACTGCATGATTTTTGATGCAAACGGGCTGCGCGTCAGTGCGGATATTCCGGTGCCGGGGCTGCACTGATCGTTAATTGATACAGGCAATCAGGCAAGGCCGCGTTGCCAGTGCTAAAGAAGGGATAAGGGAAGCACAGGGAGGCGCAATAAAATGGCATGGATGCCCGCTTACTGTGATTTTCCGTCGCCGTGAAGATGCGACAGGGTTGATTCGCCTATTATCCCCGTTCACCATCCATAACCACGATTATTTCATGATGCATATCAAACGTAAAAAATCATTCTCTCCCCATCGCGGCAATAAATAAAACACAACCCAAAGAAAAATCCTTGATTTCACTTCACGGACTCAGCATTCATTTTTTCAGAAAAAACACCCCTACAAACAGACAACAACAATAAACTCGCCATAGCAATAAACTTGCCAGAAAAATCCGATATAAATAAAAAAAATTGACGATGACCAATTTAATTGGCGAGAATCCAAATCCCCTGAAAAAACGGAGAATATCACCAATGTCTATTCGTCCTGAAAAAATAAATAAAAAATCGGTTTTAACGTTGCTGTTAGGCCTTGCTGTTTCTGGGTGTGCCAGCCACACCATTTATTCCACACCTCAACCCCCCCCGTTCAAAAAGACCCCTATTTTAGAGGCTTATTTTGATGAAATGCTGATTATTCCGGTGGTAATTAACCATCAGAGTTTTAATTTCCTGGTCGATACAGGTGCCAGTTTTACAACGATTGATAAACGTGTTGCCAAAAAAATCACCAGACCGCTATTAATCACAGAAATTGCGGAAATTTACCGGGAAGGGTTAACACATATCAATACCGTCTATGATCGCATAAAACCTGAGAGCGACATCGCCGTTAAGCCGCTTCCTTTCTCGATTGGCTCAGAGGAAATCCGAGACAATGATCTCTGGTTGGCCATCGATTTATCCCGCCTTTCCGAAGCTATGGGTACTAATATTGATGGCATTATCGGTATTGATACATTCCGCAAACTCAACTGGATGGTGGATAATAAAAAGCAGCGATTAACCATCAGCAAAGATGCACCTGGCGCTAACACCTATCAGAAATGTACCGCATACGATAACCGATACAATAACATGCCGGTACTTTGGTTTGATGTGGATGACAGCGAACTCGCGCTCTACGTTGACACCGGCGCAGACAGTAATAATGTTGATATCGAAGTCATCAAAATGATAGAAAAAATAAAGGGGAAAGACGCCGTAACACGCAATACTGAGAATAGTGCCGCCGTTGATCTTGGTGGTATAGTCACTGAAAACAGCTACATTCTGAAAGGCATAACGTTTGCTGGTATGCCGCTTGGTGAAATCAATGTCAGCGCCAATCAAAATAAACATTTCGCTATCGGCATGGATTTTTTATCCCGCTTTGATCGCTATGCGTTTATACCTTCCCGAATGATGTTCTGTTATGACACCCAGAGCATTGAAAGGAAAGAAATAAAAGCACAACGCCACATTGCAATTCGCGCCAGGGATAAACAAATCGAGGTGTTCTATAACCCGGATGATGTATTAAAGAAAACAGGCCTGCGCAACGGTGATATTTTACTTAAAGTGAATGATATCACCTATGCGCCAGCACAGATTAACCAGGTCAGGGAACATCTGAAACAGATCCCCAAAGGAAAATTAAAGCTAACCATTGTGCGCAACCATGAGCAGAGAGATATTTACCTCTGATATACAGCCCCGTCTTTAGCTATATTGGTAGCTATTTTTTAACATACCACTCTCCCTATTAACAAACAGGTGGGGCACATTTCTCGCAGGCCACCAGCCTGATCTTCTCTGCCGGGCCATGCATGCACGGCCCGCTCCCTGGTGAAAAACCAACAGAGAACGGACTAACGCAGCGCCCTTATCTACTACACTGAATAATTCCTTTTCATTATTATTTAATACCACTCAGATTTATACCCTTAGATAAATAAAACAAACAAAATAATATACTAGTTATTTCAATGCGAATTTTGTGATTTATTTCTATTACTCTTTTTATTTTTTGATCTATAGTGAATCTGATACTGTCAGGAAGTACCCGCTTTTATTTATTTTTCTCTCTCAATTGAATGAGAGTCAATATCTGTGGGATTTACAAGGAGATTGTATGTTTAAGTATGTATTGCCTCTGCTCGCACTCACGCTGTCCGTGCCTTCTTTCGCTGCCAAAACCACGTTGATGTTGTCGCAAAAAGACAGCATCAATTATCTCGGCTGGTCTACTGAAGAAGGTAAAGTTGCACGTCAGGAAGTGTATCGTGGCACAACCGCTAACGCGGATTTGCGCGAGCGCATTGCGGTATTGGATGCTGAAACCCGCACCTTCCAGGACGACAGCGCAAACAGCGGCGTCAATTACTGGTACTGGGTGGATGTGGTGAGCTCAAGTAAAGAGCAAAGCCCGTCTAATGCCGTAACCACCGCACCACAAACCGGCCTGCTGCGCGCGGCACAAGCCACCTCCGAGTGCAAACCCGGAGCATCGTTTGAGAACCGCAATGTAGACTGTGGCGGTGTCACCATCGGTACCAGTTGCCCGAATGACAGCGATAAACAAAAACCGTTGATCATTTTGAAAAACGCCTCACTGAAGAACCTGCGCATTTCTGCCTCCGGCGGTGCTGACGGTATCCATTGTGAAAGCGGCAACTGCACCATTGAAAACGTGATTTGGGAAGACATCTGTGAAGACGCCGCCACCAATAACGGCAAAACCATGACCATCATCGGCGGTATCGCGCATAACGCCAAAAACGGTTACGGTGGCAAGCCGGACAAAGTGTTGCAGCAGAACGCCAAAAACAGCACCACCGTGGTAAAAGGCAACTTCACCCTGACCGGTGAACACGGCAAACTGTGGCGCTCCTGCGGTGACTGCACCAACAACGGCGGCCCGCGTTTCCTGAACGTTGATGGTCTGATTGTCAATGGCACCATTGGCAGCATTGCTGGCGTTAACCGTAACTTCGGCGATGTCGCTACCCTGAAAAACATCAAGATCAAAGACTACAAAGCAGGTAAACCGAAGATTTGTGAAGAGTACAAGGGCGTGGAGAAAGGTCAAGGCGAGTCACCCAAGTACGGCGACGAGGATTTCTGGAATACCGCCAACTGCAAAGTTAGCCGTTCTGATGTCACCAAACTCTGACAGGTTTACCCGGCCGGTTAACAGCGGTTTTTTTGCTGGTACAGCGCCCTGTTAACATCATGACCGATTAGCACAACACGGGCTTTCTGACGTATCACTCTACTGTCTGTGTACCAGGACCGGGCCATCCGCCCGGTCTTTTTGTGATTTAACGCCTAAACCGTTAGCGTGGCCGCCAGCGCCTCTACCCGCCGAATCGCCTGATGCAACAACTCAGCGGTGACGGCAAAAGGCATGTTGACCATATCGGGAGCGGCAACGGCAGCATCCACAATCGCCGACAGTTCAGAGGCACTCAGGTCAGGGCAAATCGCCGCCAGTGTCAACGGCACCGCACAATTCTGCGCCAGACGGATCGCCGCCAGCAGCTCTTCATCGCTGCGCTGCTCCAGTGCCAGCAGGCACAGATTGCCATACCCCACCAGCAGACCATGACCAAATTCGCGGGTTTTGTCGCACACGGTAAAGCCTTCATACAGGGCGTGAGCGGCAGCAGCATGGGCTCCGCTTGCCATCAGCGAGGTCAGCCCGGCGAACAGGAAGATGGCATCCAGCACCTGATCGAGCGCGTCGCTATGCTGCCCGGCCATCACCGCACGACAGGCGGCTTCACCGTACTGTTCTATCAACCGAAAACAAATTTCGCTGTTAGCGCGTGACGAAGCAGCAAAACCGCCGCCGTTGTCACCATGATCGATAGCACGAAACTCATACCACTTCGCCAGCGTATCGCCCAGACCGGCCGCCAGCCAGCGCAATGGCGCTTGCGCCAGCAACGCACTGTCGATAACCACGGCAGCAGGGGCCACCGGCAAGTGATAGAGATCGTGAAAGTGGCCGTCATCGTGATAACGCACGGATAACGGTGTCACAGCCGCACAGGTAGCCGCGATGGTCGGCAACGTCACCACCGGAATACCGCACTGAAACGCCACCGCTTTGCCGGTATCAAGTGCCTTGCCGCCGCCGACTGCCAGCAACAGATCGCTGCCGGTTTCGTGCACCCGCGAGCACAGTCTTTCAATCTGGCCGACGCTGCACTGCTCGCCAGACCACTCCACCGCCGTCAGCGTTACTCCCGCCTGCCGCAATTGTTCGATAATCACCGTCTGCGCCGCTGCCAGCGCCTGATGTCCTCCCGTCACCAATACCCGCCCCCCAAGACGGGCACAAATCTCACCGAGTTGTTGACTGACGCCCGCCCCGCGTACCACGGTAGCGGGGAAAAAAACCTGCTGCATAATAATTCCCTGACTGATGACATGATAAAAAGCGATGCACAACCTGACCGGTACTGAACCCGCAAACTGAGCAATAAACCTGACACGCGATGGCTGTCACAAGCACGCCACCGTAACGTCTTTACCGGTGGCAAAGCATGACTAAAAAAATCGCTTTCACACCATAGGATTATCTTATCCATACGCCGTATGGCTTCGCACCCGAACGCACAAAGGCGGCCTCAGCCGCCTTTGGTATCCAGATAATGAAAGCCCCGAATGCGCCGCTCAGCCGGTTGATTTCACCATCGGCAAATTCAACTGATGCGCCCTGGCACAGGCACTTGCCGCGTCATAACCGGCATCAGCATGACGCATCACGCCGGTCGCCGGGTCATTCCACAGTACCCGTGCCAGCCGGGCATCGGCTTGCGCCGTGCCATCACAGACAATCACCATACCGGCATGCTGGGAAAACCCCATCCCTACGCCACCGCCATGATGCAGGCTCACCCAGGTGGCACTACCGGCCGTATTGAGCAGGGCATTGAGTAGCGGCCAGTCGGATACCGCATCCGAGCCGTCCTGCATCGCTTCCGTTTCCCGGTTAGGCGATGCCACCGAACCACAGTCCAGATGGTCGCGGCCAATTACCACCGGGGCACTCAGCTCGCCGTTACGCACCATTTCGTTGAACGCCAGCCCGGCCAGATGGCGCTCGCCCAGCCCCAGCCAGCAGATGCGCGCAGGCAACCCCTGAAAGGCGATGCGCTCGCGCGCCATGTCCAGCCAACGGTGCAGGTGATGATTCTCCGGGAACAGCGCTTTCAGTTTGGCGTCGGTTTTGTAGATATCTTCCGGGTCGCCAGACAGCGCCACCCAGCGGAACGGCCCTTTTCCTTCGCAAAACAGCGGGCGAATATAGGCAGGCACAAAGCCCGGAAAATCAAAGGCGTTGCGTACACCTTCATCAAAGGCGCGCTGGCGAATATTGTTGCCGTAATCCACGGTGGGCACGCCCATATGATGAAAATCCAGCATCGCCTGCACATGCACCGCCATGGACGCGTTGGCCGCATTCACCACCGCCTGCGGGTTGCTGATGCGCTCTTGTTGCCAGCGCGCCACGCTCCAGCCTGCGGGCAGGTAGCCGTTGAGCGGGTCGTGCGCCGAGGTTTGATCGGTGACGATATCCGGTTTCATGCCACCGGCGTTGGCGCGCTTCACCAGCTCGGGCAGCACCTCGGCAGCGTTGCCGAGCAAACCGACCGAGAGCGCCTTTTTCTGCGCACAGGCTTCGGCAATCATCGCCAGCGCATCATCAAGGTTGTCAGCTTTAACATCGAGATAGCGGGTGCGTAAGCGAAAATCGATGCGGGATTCCTGACACTCGACCGCCAGCACGCTGGCACCGGCCAGCACCCCGGCCAGCGGCTGCGCGCCGCCCATGCCGCCAAGACCGGCGGTGAGTATCCACTTACCGTGCAAATCGCCCTGATAGTGCTGGCGGCCCGCTTCGGCGAAGGTTTCATACGTGCCCTGCACGATGCCCTGCGCGCCGATATAAATCCATGACCCGGCGGTCATCTGGCCGTACATCATCAGCCCGGCTTTATCCAGCGCGTGGAAATGCTCCCAGTTCGCCCAGTGCGGCACCAGATTGGAGTTGGCAATCAATACGCGCGGGGCATCGACATGGGTGCGAAACACGCCGACCGGCTTGCCGGACTGCACCAGCAGGGTTTCATCGGCTTTCAAGTGGCGCAGGCTGGTCAGGATGGCGTCAAAACACGCCCAGTTGCGCGCCGCCTTGCCGATACCGCCGTACACCACCAAATCCTCCGGGCGTTCCGCCACGTCTGGGTCGAGGTTGTTTTGGATCATGCGCCAGGCCGCTTCAATCAGCCAGTTTTCACAATGCAAAGTGCTTCCGTGTGGGGCGCGTACCACGCGGGCAACAGACGATGTCGTTGAAACAGAGGAGGTCATGACAGATTCCTTATCAGGCAGAAGCCGGGGCCGCGGCATAACTGGGTAGCAATGTGGCGATAACCGATGGCCAGCGCGTGCGGCTGGCCCACTGGCGCATACGCTCAATATCGGTTGCCATCAGGCGGTCGTGGTCCAAAAATGCAACCTGTTCGCGCACCTGTGCCAGTTCACTTTCCAGCAATGGCGAGCTTTGCAGCGGGCGATGGAAATCAATGCCCTGTGCGGCAGCCATCGCTTCAATGCCAACCACGGTGGCGGTGTTAAAACACATGTCACCAAGACGACGCGCAGCGTAAGTCGCCATGGAGACGTGATCTTCCTGATTGGCCGAGGTCGGCAGGCTGTCAACGCTGCCGGGGTGAGCCAGCGACTTGTTTTCCGACGCCAGCGCCGCAGCGGTCACTTGCGCAATCATAAAACCGGAATTGACGCCGCCGTCGTTAACCAGAAACGGCGGCAGCCCGGACAGCGAGCTATCGAGCAGCAGCGCCATGCGGCGCTCGGAAATCGCGCCAATCTCGGCGACCGCCAGCGCAATGATGTCGGCGGCGAACGCCACCGGTTCGGCATGGAAATTACCGCCGGAAATCACCTCATCCTCCTGCGGGAATACCAGCGGGTTATCCGATGCCGCATTGGCCTCAATACGTAACACCTGGGCGGCGTGGCGCACATTATCCAGACAAGCTCCCATCACCTGTGGGATGCAGCGAATGGAATACGGATCTTGTACCCGGCCACACGCGGCGTGAGAGCACAGGATTTCGCTGCCAGCCAGCAGCTCACTGACCGCAGCCGCTACCGCAATCTGCCCTTGCTGACCACGCGCCTGATGAATGCGGGCATCAAACGGTTTTACCGAACCTTTGATAGCCTCCAGTGACAAGGCTCCGGCCACCAGCGCGGCGGCAAACACCTTTTCAGACTCAAATAACCCGCGTAACGCCAGTGCGGTAGAAACCTGCGTGCCATTCAGCAACGCCAGCCCCTCTTTGGGTTCAAGCACCAGCGGAGCCACTCCGGCATGGGCCAGCGCCGCCTGCGCAGAGAGGAACTCGCCGTTGACCCGTGCCTGCCCTTCCCCTAGCAGCAGTAACGCGAGATGCGCCAGCGGAGCCAGATCGCCACTGGCACCGACAGAGCCTTTCTCAGGGATACAGGGCATGACGCCTGCGTTAAACAGCGCCAGCAGCGTATCAACAACCAGCAGGCGCACGCCGGAATGGCCACGCGCCAGACTGATAATTTTGGTGGCGATGACCAGACGTACCACCTCATCGGCCAGCAGTGCGCCAATCCCTGCGCAGTGTGACAACACCAGGTTGCGCTGCAACTCGGCCAATCGTTCGGGGGCGATGCGCGTCTGGGCCAGTTTGCCAAAACCGGTATTAATGCCATAGACCACGCGATCCTGACGAAGAATGTGCTGCACCGTCTGCTGCGCGGCCTGTACCGCCGTGCGCGATGACGCATCCAGCGTTAGCGTCACGCCACCCTGATAAATCGCGCGTAGCGTCGCCAGATCTACGGCCCCCGGCGTCAGGCAAATGCGTTGGGTTTGAGACATATATCTAATCCTGTATAGACAAGTGAAACAACAAAAGCGCGCCGGGGATGACAACCGCTCCCCTGCCTGCTGCCTGGGCGTAATGCCGCAGTGAATATCCTTTTTCACTGCACATCCCTGACATGACCGGTATCCGCCACGCCATAAAATACAGACCTGATGTTAAGGGTATAGTCTCTGGATACGGGAAAATCCACCGCACAGCCAGTTGGGTGGATACTGACACTCCAGGCTCCCGCGACAACGGCTCTGCCCTGCTAGCGTCATTGGCTGGCGGTGCATCAGGCATCACGCTTTAGGCGAGCCGCATGATTAACTTGTCTATACAAGCAAGAGGCATGCCAGAAACACGCAGGCGTCATAAGCCCACGCAGGCAGCCGTGTTATCAGGGAGAATCGACAACAAGCAGAAGGGAAAATCACCGCAGTGGCCCCAAAATGGTGCGCACTGCCCCGCTTTCACCCACCAACAGCACGCCTGAGCACCAAAGAACGCACAGCCACATGCCCGCTGGCGTACATACCGTAGATCAACCGGCTCTCAGGGAGATAAAACCCGGTTATCGCTTCGGGAGGGATCACCGCGACCGTCGCCTTTAGCAAACCTCACTCTAAATGCGGTTTTCTATACAGGGTTGGGGGTTGTTCGTTACACTGCCCTATCAGACGAGACATGTTCGAGGATAGTGATGTGATAGAGCAGCAAACCGCCGCCCAGCTCGCTGCCGTGATGAGTGACGCCCCCGCACCGATTTATCTGCGCGTCAAGCAGGCCATCATCAGCCAGATCCGCAGTGGTATCTGGCAATCGCACCAGCGGGTGCCCTCAGAAAGTGAACTGGTCAGTGAACTTGGTGTGAGCCGCATGACGATTAACCGGGCGCTGCGCGAGCTCACCAGTGAAGGCTTCCTGGTGCGAATGCAGGGAGTGGGCACCTTTGTCGCCGAGCAGAAAGCGCAGACCGCTTTGCTGGAAGTACATAATATTGCAGATGAAATCACCGCCCGAGGCCATCGCCACCGTTGTCAGGTACTGTTGCTGACAACACTGGCAGCAGATAGCGAGCAAGCGACGTTGCTGGATATCCTCCCCGGCCAGCCGCTGTTTCACTCACACATCGTGCATTATGAAAATGACGTGCCGGTACAACTTGAGCAACGCTACGTCAATCCGCAACTGGCTCCTGACTACCTGCAACAGGATTTTGCGCAAGACACCCCCCACAGTTACCTCAGCCGCGTCGCACCGCTGACAGCCGGTGAACACCGGGTTGAGGCGGTGGCAGCCAGTGCCGGGCAGCGTGAACTTCTGGCGCTCGGTGAACGGGAGCCTTGTCTTTTGATCCACCGGCGCACCTGGCACGGCTCACGCGTTGTCACCGCCGCACAGCTGTTTTATCCCGGTTCCCGTTATCAGCTCGTTGGCCGCTTTAGCGGCTGATACCCGGCATCCGGTGTCGGGTGAGTCGGCGTTATCGCGGCGTACAGCAATTGTGAGCCGGGCTGGCGTGGCGTCAGTGCCGGAGGGGCTTGCGGGGTGCGCCACCAGACACCGTCACCACAGCACAAACGCCGCAGGCCGCAATCCCACTCGCCTGACAGCACGTATACCAGCCCGTCGCCGCCTTCTTGCCGCGGCAAGAACCGGCTGACCACGCCGACATCAGCGTGATAATCACGTCTGTCGGTCATGATATTGAGCGCCAGACTCGGCGCACCATCTGGCCGGGCACGCACCGTCTGCTCCCCCTGAAACGCGAATGGCACAAAGCCGCCAAGCCGGTGTCGCCAGCCGTCACCCAGTAGATCAACCGCCTCGCCCGACACCGGTGTCATCACCCGGTCTACTCCGGGAAACAGTGAGAAATCCCCTTCATGCATCAGAGTGGCGAGACTGGCACGCCAGCCAAACTCGCCCTCGTTATCAGGGCGGGCAATCCGGCAAATTTCACGCGTTTCACCGCCGCCATTTTTCCAGCGACTCACGGCAAGCCGGGAGAGCGAGAAAAAGACCATCACAAAACCCCCTGTAGCGACTGCATCAGGGCGATAAACCGGGTGTCATACTCTTCATCAAGCCGGTGGTGGCCGTCTTCAATCACCGCGTGACCCGCTACCCACACGTCACGGATCTGCTGGCGCTCACCGGCAAACAGCCAGCGGTTAAGCAACTGTCCATCGGTAATGCCAGCCAGCATCGCATCCTCACGTAACACCAGCCAGTCGGCGCGCCAGCCCACACTCAGCTCGCCTGTCGGCACCCGGCAAGCCTGCGCCCCGCCGGCCAGTGCCTGACGGTAGAGCACATCGCCGACTGCCGGTTGCTGTGCCAGCGCGATACGATTACGGGCGCGGTCACGCAGCCGTTGCCCATACTCCAGCCAGCGTAGCTCCTCTTGCACATTCAGTGAAACATGACTGTCTGAACCAATCCCCCAGCGCCCGCCCAGCGCCACGTAACGGTCCAGCGGAAAAATGCCGTCACCAAGGTTTGCCTCCGTGGTCGGGCATAGCCCCGCCACCGCCAGGCTGCCTGCCAGCCGGTGCAGCTCGGTGTCATCCAAATGGGTGGCATGTACCAGACACCAGCGTGCATCGACCGCAAAGCGGTTAAACAGCCATTGCACCGGGCGTTCACCGCAAAAGTGCAGGCAGTCCTCCACCTCCTGCTGCTGCTCGGCGATATGAATATGTACCGGCAGGCCGCTGTCCGTGGCTTCGAGCACGTCTTCCATCTGGTTTTGGCTCACCGCCCGCAGCGAATGAAAACACACGCCATGATTGAGCAACGGATACGGCTGTACCAGCGTGGCCAGTGCCTGCTGCTGTTGCAGATAGCTGTCAACATCCTGGATAAAGCGCACCTGGCCGGGCTGCGCCGGGCGTGCGCCAAACCCGCTGTAATGGTAGAGCACCGGCAGTAACGTCTGACCAATGCCCACTCGCTGCGCGGCTGCCAGCACATGGCGCAGCATGTCATGCTGGCGATACGGTTTGCCTTGCTGGTCATGATGCAGGTAGTGAAATTCCGCCACCTGCGTGTAACCGCCCTTGAGCATATCGATGTACAGCCGGGTGGCGATAACCCCCACCTGCTCTGGCGTCAATTGCGCCACCAACCGATACATCCGTTCACGCCAGGTCCAGAAACTGTCCGGCGAGCGCCCGGCCACCTCGGTTAACCCGGCCATCGCGCGCTGAAAGGCATGGGAGTGCAAATTGGTCATCCCCGGCAGCACGATACCGGGCAGGCATTGTGCCCCTTGCGGTGAGGCCTCTGCCGTCACCGATTGCAAATATCCCTGTTCATCTACGCTCAAGCGTACATTACGCGCCATACCCTGCGGCAAGAGGGCGCGAGCGGCAAAATAATCGGCCATGACAACGTCCTGTGAAATGTGAAGAAGCTTATTGTATAGACATACCTATACGCTAAAGTGAGCGCAGGCTGGCATAAGGCTTTTTTATCTTTCCGGCACAACCGTACAAACGGCGAAGCGCCCCACAGAATAAGAAATTCCTATTCCGCCATCCCTTGCTGAAAATCACGGCGGGCGTATAACTTGTCTATACAAGATGATAACAGCAGAGGCAATACGCGATGACACTACCCTGCGACAGTCTGTGGCTGGGGGCCACGCTGGTCACACTGCGTGGCGGGCGCTACGAGATTATCGACGACGGGGCACTGGCAGTCAGCGGCGGGCGAATTGTCTGGCTGGGGCCGCGCCAGCAGTTGCCTGATATAGCCGCCCCCCGTACCACGGATTTCGGCGGCGGGATAATCACCCCTGGGTTGATTGATTGCCATACGCATCTGGTGTTCGGCGGCGATCGCAGCGCTGAATTTGAACAACGCCTCAACGGCGTCAGCTATGCCGAGATTGCCGCCGCCGGTGGCGGCATTCTCGCTACCGTCAAGGCAACCCGTCAGGCGTCGCCTGCGCGCTTGCTTGACGATGCACGCTCGCGCCTGCGCCCATTGCTGGCCGAGGGCGTCACCACGGTTGAAATAAAATCTGGATATGGGCTGGATGTCGATAACGAGCTGAAAATGCTTAACGTTATCCGCGAGCTGGGGCAGACCATGCCGGTACAGGTTGTTGCCACCTGTCTTGCCGCCCATGCCATTCCGCCGGAGTATGCCGGGCAACCACAGGCGTGGATAACCGAGGTCTGTCAAACACTGCTGCCGCAGGTCGCCCGTGCACAGCTCGCCGATGCGGTGGACGCATTTTGTGAACATCTGGCATTTAGCCCGGCACAGGTCGGGCAAGTGTTTGACGCCGCTCAGGCACTGGGGTTACCAGTCAAACTGCATGCTGAACAGTTATCATCACTGCATGGCAGCGCACTTGCCGCTCGCTTTGGCGCACTCTCGGCAGACCATCTGGAATACGCCACTGAACAGGATGTCGCCGCGATGGCAAGCGCCGGGACTGTCGCGGTATTGCTGCCCGGTGCCTATTATCTGCTGCGTGAAACACGTTGCCCGCCGGTAGACCTGTTGCGCCGTTATGGTGTACCGATGGCGATTGCCACTGACTGTAATCCCGGCACGTCCCCTGCGCTGTCGTTACGTCTGATGCTGAATATGGCCTGCACGCTGTTCGGCCTGACGCCGGAAGAGGCGCTGGCAAGCGTGACCATTCATGCTGCACGCGCGCTGGGGTTGGGTGATTCGCAGGGTTCGCTGGAATGCGGCAAAGTGGCCGATTTTGTCCACTGGCCGGTGGCGCACCCGGCAGAGCTGGTGTACTGGCTGGGTGGCCAGCTTCCCTGTACCACGATTTTTCGCGGAGAAATACGCTCATGACCCCGTATACGTTTCTCGCCGGTGACAGCCCGCTGTTGCTGAGTATTCCCCATGCCGGTACGGCGCTGACCCCTGACGTGGCTGAGGCACTCAGCCCGGCCGCACAACCGCTGCCGGACACTGACTGGCACATCCCTGAACTTTATGCCTTTGCCCAGGCCCAGGGAGCCAGCATTCTGACAGGGTGTTACTCACGTCTGGTCATTGACCTTAACCGACCGGCTGATGACCAGCCGCTTTACTCCTCGGCCACCACCGGGCTGTTCCCTGATGTCCTGTTTGACGGCACCCCTGCGTTTTTGCCGGGCAAAACGCCTTCTGCCTCCTTACGCCAGCAGTATCTGGATCAGATCTGGCAGCCTTATCATCACCAGCTTCAGCACGAACTGGCGCGCCTCAAACAGCGTTATGGTTATGCCTTGCTGTTTGATGCTCACTCGATTGCCTCACACATTCCGCGTTTGTTTGCTGGCCAATTGCCAGATTTAAACCTCGGCAGCAATGACGGCCTGAGCTGTGCACCTGCGCTGGAAAGTGCGATCGCCGCAACATGCCAGTCCCAGTCGCACTGGAGCTGGGTGCTCAATGGCCGGTTTCGCGGTGGTTACATCACCCGGGCCTATGGCCAGCCGGCGCAGCACCAGCACGCGATACAACTGGAGCTTTCACAGTGCAACTACATGGATGAAAAACCACCGTTTAGCTGGCAGCCAGCCAAGGCGCAGGCATTGCAACCGATGCTGGCTCAGATCATACAGACGTTTATGGATGCCGCTGCCCGCCTTTACCGCCACGGCTGATCGCCAGCGGTGGCTGAGGCGCATGCGCGACCGGGTGCAACAGATTGTCGGATACCACAAACTTATCGACCGTCTGTTGCATGTGGTCAGCCTGCTGGTCAAGCAACTGGCTGGCGCTGGCGGCCTGCGATACCAGTGCCGCATTTTGCTGCGTCACCTGCTCTAACTGATTTAATGCCAGATGCACCTGCGCAACGCCCAGCGCCTGTTCATTTGCTGCTGTGGCGATATCGCCAACAAAATCCCTGACCTGTGTGGCACTGGACATGATGTGTTGCATGGTGTCACTGCTGCGAGCCACCAGCGTCACACCAGCCTGAACCTGCGCCTCACTGGCCGTAATCAGCTCTCTGATGCGTTGTGATTCCGCGGCACTGCGTTGCGCCAGATTTCGCACTTCCGTTGCAACAACAGCAAAACCTCGCCCCTGCTCACCCGCTCGCGCAGCCTCTACCGAGGCATTCAGCGCCAGCAAATTGGTTTGAAACGCGATGGCATCTATCACTCCGGTTATCTGCGACATCTGCTCGCTGGATTGGCGGATCAGCGTCATCGCCTCACGGGCTTGCAGCGTGACGTTATCGGCCACATTGTTCTGCGTTTCCATGCTTTTCATCAGTTCCGCCGCCTGACTGGCATAATCGGCCGTCTGCTTCACGGCGATGGTAATCTGCTCCATGCTGCTGGCCGTTTCCACCAGCGAGGCAGCCTGCTCGTCGGTACGCTGCGCCAGACTCTGATTGCCCTGGGTAATATCATGGCTGGCTTGTCCTACCCAGCCCGCGCTCTGTTTAATCGTCACAATGATGTGTTCGATATTTTCCAGCGCACGGTTATAGGCGCGATTTAACTGTGAGAGTTCATCTTCACCCGGCACCGTTAACCGACACGTTAAATCATTGCCCATATCATCGATGGTTTTTAATGTTGAGGTCAGTTGGCGGTAAATACTGCGGGCCACCCAGACCGCCAGTAACAGCGCCAGCAACACCGCCGCCAGCGTACCGCCGAGATAGCCGTAACCACTCATGCGCGCTTGCTGCTCAAGCCGGGAAGCCCAGTCCAGTAAATCGGCAGAAACCGTGTCTTCAATCCCTTTCAGGCGGTCTATGCGCAGGCTCTGTTGCTTAAACCACTCATTGGCATCAATACCAAACCCGCCGCTGGCGGCCTTGGCAAAGGCGGTATCGCGCATTTTCAGCGCCGTTTGTACCGAAGCGTCATTGAGTATCGCCTGCATCTGCTGGCGTTGCGATGGCTCGGCAAACTGATTAAATGCCGTAGCGTAGGCACTTTCCATGCCAACCAGTTGGCTAAAACGCTCATATTGACCGGGCGCAAAGCTGTCAACGGCAAACACCTCGGACAACAGTGCACGCATGACACCGGCCTGCTCTTTAAGACTCAACAGATTGTAATACGCCACCACACGCGTAATCAGCCCGCCATCCGTGACCTGATGGCTCATATCGCCCACCACGCCAATCAGGTCACTGATGCTGGCGGTGTACTGGCCTACCACCTGCGTGGCCGGTATCACGAAACCATCGATTTGTGTACGCAGTGACGCCAGCCCCTGCAAACGTTGCTGTACACGCTGCAAACGCGCGGTCATTTCACTGCCCGACGCCGCTGACGCGCTCAGCCACAACGCTGCCAGCGCTTTATCCGTTGCACCACGCTGTTCACGCAGCGGCTCTGCAAATTTTTGTCCTTTACTGCCAATGTAACCGGCGCTCATACCCCGTTCGCGCTGCAACTCATGCACCGCATTACCCGCACGCTGGGCCAGTATCAACTGCGTGGAAAACTGGGCCATATCTTGTTCAACGTGACGCCGCTCCAGCATACCCAGAGCAGCAAACCACAGCAGGGCAAACAGTAACGGCACCAGCGCCAGTGCAAATTTGTAACGTATGGAAAGAGAGGAAAATCGCAGCATGTACCACCCCTGTTATTGCCCAAAAAAAATGCGAGACGCCAATCCCGCTCACTCTCTCGGAGCGGTTAACGGGCGATTAAGGCTTTATCATCATGCAATTATGGAAACTGTATGCTCTTAAACGCGGCCTGAAACTCCCCCTAAAGGAGTACATATGCCTAAAATGACGGGCGGTTATCACTTTTTTATTATAGTCATGCGATCTCGTGTGCTCCGAAAAATTCATGTTTTTTCTGTTATTTGTCAGCCATAAGCACCACTTTTCACCGGCACGACTGGCGCGGCCCGCTATCCGCCGCACGGGTGACAACCGTGCTGGCCTGCGGGCCTTCCCTTATTGAGATACAGCCATCAGGCGGTGCGGACAGGCCGTTAATGCGGCAAACATCGCAATTAATCACGATACAACGCCTGACAGCCCGCACAGCTTCTGCCAAAATAGGCGTCATCCCCCGCATTGAAAATGATGGATTTTCTGTACATGGTTGCAAAAATTATTGATGGTAAAACGATTGCGCAGCAGGTGAAAGACGAAGTTGCCGCGCGCGTCAGGCAGCGTTTAGCTGAGGGTAAACGCGCGCCGGGGCTGGCGGTCGTGCTGGTCGGTGACAATCCGGCTTCACAGATTTATGTCGCCAGCAAACGTAAAGTGTGTGAAGAGGTCGGGTTTGTTTCCCAATCATATGACTTACCGGCAACCACCACCGAACCTGAACTGCTGGCGTTAATCGATGAACTGAATGCGGATGCCACCATCGATGGCATTCTGGTGCAATTGCCACTGCCTGCGGGGATAGACAACACCAAAGTCATTGAACGTATCGCTGCGGATAAAGACGTTGACGGTTTCCACCCTTATAACGTCGGCCGCCTGTGCCAGCGTGCGCCGCTGCTGCGCCCTTGCACACCACGCGGTATCGTGACGTTGCTGGAGCGTTACAACATCAACATGTTTGGTCTTAACGCAGTTGTCGTTGGCGCATCCAATATTGTTGGCCGCCCGATGAGCATGGAGCTCCTGCTGGCCGGGTGCACCACCACCGTTACCCACCGTTTTACCAAAGACCTGCGTCATCATGTCGAACATGCTGACCTGCTGGTGGTGGCGGTCGGTAAGCCGGGCTTTATTCCCGGTGAGTGGATAAAACCGGGTGCTATCGTTATTGATGTCGGCATCAACCGGCTGGAAAATGGCAAGGTGGTGGGCGATGTTAACTTCGCAGAAGCACACGTGCGCGCCGCTTACATTACACCGGTTCCCGGTGGTGTCGGCCCGATGACGGTCGCCACACTGATTCAAAACACCTTGCAAGCGTGCGAGGAATACCACGACCCCCTCACACAGGCATAACGAATGAGCATTTTCCATCTCGATAAACACCCGCACGTTGAACTGTGCGATTTGCTGAAACTACAAGGCTGGAGCGAAAGCGGCGCGGCCGCCAAGCTGGCGATTGCCGCAGGCGATGTCACGGTGGATGGACACACCGAAACCCGCAAGCGCTGCAAAATCCTCGCCGGCCAGGTGGTGCGCTTTAACGGGCAGAGCGTCACGGTTCAGGCATAAGGCCTGCTGTACGTCGTGTCACTCTCGAAATGAACTGTAAAGAAAGGCCCGCTTGCGGGCCTTTCTTATTGATACGCTACGGAACCGGTAACGTGTTCTATCCGGCTTGTGACGTCACTTATTTACGACGCCAGATGGTGCCTTGTGCGCCATCTTCCAGCACAATGCCCATCTCCGTCAGCCGGTTACGGGCGGCATCTGCCAGCGCCCAGTCTTTCGCCTGACGCGCGTCATTGCGTTGCTTAATCAGCGCGTCAATCTCCTGAACTTCGCTATCGTCGGTCTGGGCACCATTTTGCAAGAACACTTCCGGATCCTGCGCCAGCAGACCAAGCACGCCAGCCAGCTGGCGCAGCGCCGACGCCAGCGCATTGGCCGCCACGCCATCTTCCGTTTTCAGGCGGTTGACCTCGCGCGCCATATCAAATAATACCGAATAGGCTTCCGGCGTGTTGAAATCATCATCCATCGCCTCACGGAAACGGCACTCAAACTCCTCGCCACCTGCCGCCGTTGCCGTGACATCGGTGCCGCGTAACGCGGTATACAAGCGCTCCAGCGAGGCGCGTGCCTGCCGGAGGTTCTCTTCGGTGTAATTCAACTGGCTGCGATAATGGCCAGAAATCAGGAAATAGCGAATGGTTTCTGCGTCATAGTGCTGTAGCACATCACGCACCGTGAAGAAATTGTTCAGCGATTTGGACATCTTCTCGCGGTCAACCATCACCATACCGGAATGCATCCAGTAATTGACGTAATCCCCGCCATGCGCACAGGTAGACTGGGCAATCTCATTTTCATGATGCGGGAACATCAGATCCGAGCCACCGCCGTGAATATCAAACTGCTCACCCAGTTGTTTGCAGTTCATCGCTGAACACTCGATATGCCAGCCAGGGCGGCCATTGCCCCACGGCGAAGGCCAGCTTGGCTCACCCGCTTTGGACATTTTCCACAACACGAAATCCATTGGGTTGCGTTTGACTTCGGTGATTTCGACCCGAGCCCCCGCCTTCAACTGCTCCAGATCCTGACGAGAGAGCACACCGTAACCGGGGGCGCTATCGACACTGAACATCACATCGCCGTTTTGCGCCACGTAGGCATGGCGGCGGGCAATCAGTTTTTCCACCAGTTCGATAATATCGGCGATATGGCGGGTGGCACGCGGCTCTTCATCCGGTGGCAGAATATTCAGCGCATGAAAATCGGTGTGCATTTCCGCAATCATACGCCCGGTCAGTTGTTCGATGGTTTCGCCGTTTTCCGTCGCCCTTTTGATGATTTTATCGTCAATATCGGTGATATTGCGCACATATTTCAGGTCATAACCGAGATAGCGCAAATAGCGTGATACCACATCAAATGCCACAAACGTACGCCCATGACCGATATGACACAGGTCGTAAACGGTTATCCCGCACACATACATGCCAACTTTGCCAGCGTGAATGGGTTTGAATTCCTCTTTTTGACGACTCAGGGTATTAAAGATCTTTAGCATCAGGGCATTCCATGGTGTTCACAAGCCAGGGGGTCGCAGGACGGGGTCATCGCAGGAAGTGCGCAAAACAGTCTGCGGTACGCATCATTAATAAAATCAGTGTTTATCCGGTTTTCGGATCCAGCTGCGTATTGAAACCTGAACCCTGCGCTATTGCAAGCCAACGCACCTATTATTAGGCCATTGTCGGCTATTCATCATCCAGATGGGGTAAACGAACAAACCCGGCCATGGCCGGGTTTGTTCAGTGGTGAGCGCGCAAGCACGATCAGCGCACGTTTTTATCGCCAATAGCATTTAGCGCCAGCGCGGATTACTCATCACAGAGTATTTACCGCTACCCAGCAAGGCAATGGCAATACCGGCAAAGAAATAGACAGCCACGCCCTCAATTCCCCAGGCACCGGTTTTATCCAGCGTGAAAATCGCTTCAGGGTGTGCCAGCAGGAACGCCACCAGCATGGTAAACGAGAAAGACAGCGCAGCCGGGCGAGTCAAAATCCCCAGAATCATCAGAACCGGTGTAATCACCTCTCCGACAAATACACCATAAGCAATAAACCCCGGCAAGCCGTGAGCAGCCAGCATTCCCTGAATAGCGCCGACACCTGCGATGAGTTTATGAACACCGTGAAACAACATCAGAATACTGAATGCCAGTCGTAAAACCAGCTTGCCGCCGTCCGGGTTGTCTAACAGCTGATTAATCCGGTCTAACATAATTTACCTACCTGTATAGTGAATATTGAATGAACAGTGCGTTAACGAGAGTGACTATCAACCGCAGTTAGAATAAATTTAGAAAGTAAAAAAACCTATCGAAATGAAACCAATTATTGATTTAACGCAATAAAAATGTATTTCAAATAAATTCAATGAAATAGGTAAGGTAAACGAATAAATTTGAAATAAAATAACGTACGGTAGCAATCAGACTAACTGACGCCCCTCCCCTATGCTGACTCAACCATTCACTTATGTTATAAGAGCGCTCTTGGCGGCTTCGCGCCTTGGTGAACATCTCTCATTATTCTGTGTATTGGCTTACAGTAAGGTTCATTTATGATTACGTTTCATACCAACCACGGCGACATCGTGATTAACACCTTTGCGGATAAAGCACCGCTTAGCGTGGAAAACTTTCTGAACTACTGCCGCAGCGGTTTTTACGATAACACCATTTTTCACCGCGTTATTAATGGTTTCATGATCCAGGGCGGCGGCTTTGAACCGGGCATGAAACAGAAAGACACCAACGCCCCCATCAAGAACGAAGCGAACAACGGTCTGGCGAACAATCGCGGTACGCTGGCGATGGCTCGCACGGCTGACCCGCACTCTGCCACTGCGCAGTTCTTCATTAACGTGGTCGATAATGATTTTCTGAATTTCAAATCTGAAAGCATGAATGGCTGGGGCTATTGCGTATTTGCCGAAGTGGCAGAAGGTATGGACGTGGTAGACAAAATCAAAGCCGTGGCAACCGGGCGCAGCGGTATGCATCAGGATGTGCCGAAAGAAGATGTCGTGGTGACTCATGTCACCGTTAGCGAGTAATTCAGTTGCATGACCACGCTATTTATTAGCGATCTGCACCTTAGTGAGCACGAACCGGCGATCACCGCCGGTTTTCTGCGTTTTCTGCGTGAAGAGGCACCGGGAGCTGACGCCCTGTACATTCTTGGCGATCTGTTCGATGCCTGGATAGGCGACGACGACCCGGCGACACTGCACAGCACCGTCGCCAACGCGCTGCATGACCTGACGCAAAACGGCACCCCTTGTTACTTTGTGCACGGCAATCGTGATTTTTTACTCGGTAAACACTTCGCCCGTCGCAGCGGTTTACAGCTATTGCCGACGGAAACGGTGCTCACCCTGTATGGCCGCCGCACACTGTTAATGCACGGCGACACGCTGTGTACGGACGATCTGGCGTATCAACGCTTTCGCCGCAAAGTTCACAACCCGTTGATTCAGTTTCTTTTCAGGTTATTACCTCTCTCGTTACGCCTGAGTATCGCCGCCCGGATGCGTGCAGCCAGCCAGCAGGCCAATCAGCATAAATCCATGACGATTATGGATGTGAATGCCGCAGCGGTGATAGCACGGTTGCAACACCATCAGGCGACGTTGTTGATCCACGGCCACACCCATCGCCCGGCCATTCATCACATTGATGGCGCAGGCCTCACCGCCGAGCGGGCCGTACTTGGGGCATGGCATCATCAGGGGTCTGTTTTGCAGGTGAATCATGACGGCCTGCGTCTGACCACCTTTGCGCTGTAACACGCGATTTACCGAATTTTTGCCGTCAGAAGCCCTTTTCATCGCCACGCAACCGTTTTCCTCCCCTCTGGCTCATGATATGCTCTACGCCCTCGCGACCTGTGGCTTGGCTGGCAGGTCGCCGTTGCGCCACGCAATGACCGCATCACGCACGATGACCGCCACGTTCTATCGTCGTTGATAGCTCACCATCGTCATGCAAACCACAGGAGCATTACAGGCATGTCATCCAACGCTGCCCCGGCGAAAATCGCTATTGTCATGGGTTCAAAGAGTGACTGGGCCACCATGCAGTTTGCCGCAGACATTCTCACAACGCTGAACCTGCCTTATCACGTCGAAGTCGTCTCTGCACACCGCACGCCCGACAAACTGTTTCGCTTTGCCGAGCAGGCTGATGAAAACGGCTTTGATGTCATCATCGCTGGCGCAGGTGGCGCGGCACATCTGCCGGGTATGCTGGCGGCGAAAACGCTGGTGCCGGTGCTGGGTGTACCGGTGCAAAGCGCAGCATTAAGCGGCGTTGACAGCCTTTACTCCATCGTCCAAATGCCGCGCGGCATTCCGGTCGGTACGCTGGCTATCGGCAAAGCCGGTGCGGCCAACGCCGCGCTGCTGGCCGCGCAGATTCTGGCACGCCATGACCGTGAGCTGGCAACACGTCTTGCCGCCTGGCGTCAGGCGCAAACCGACGAAGTGCTCACTCACCCAGACCCGAGGGAAGAGGCATGAAACCGGTTTGCGTTCTGGGCAACGGCCAGTTAGGCCGTATGCTACGTCAGGCCGGTGAACCGCTCGGTATTGCGGTTTACCCCGTCGGGCTGGATGCCGAGCCGGAGTCGGTTCCGGTACAGCACAGCATTATCACCGCAGAGATAGAACGCTGGCCTGAAACCGCGCTGACCCGCCAGTTGGCGCAGCACCCCGCCTTCGTCAACCGCGATATTTTCCCACGGCTGGCCGATCGCTATAGCCAAAAGCAGCTGCTGGATACGCTCAATCTGGCGACCGCGCCCTGGCAGTTACTGGCATCGGCATCAGAGTGGCCCCAGGTGTTTGCCGCGCTTGGCGAGCTTGCCATCGTCAAGCGCCGTGTCGGCGGTTATGACGGCCGCGGCCAGTGGCGTATCCGCCCCGCAGAGGAGCCAGGCCTGCCTGCCGAGTGCTACGGTGAATGCATTGTTGAGCAGGGTATCGCGTTTTCCGGCGAAGTCTCGCTGGTGGGTGCACGCAACGCACAAGGTCAATGCGTATTTTATCCGCTCACCCACAACCTGCATGAAGAGGGCATTCTGCGCACCAGCGTCGCGCTGCCTGAGCCGGATGCGGTTTTGCAGCAACAGGCTGAGCAGATGCTGTCGGCCATCATGAATCACCTGAATTACGTTGGTGTGATGGCCATGGAGTGCTTTGTGGTCGGCGATCGCCTGCTGATTAACGAGCTGGCTCCCCGCGTGCACAACAGCGGCCACTGGACGCAAAACGGTGCATCCATCAGCCAGTTCGAACTGCACCTGCGGGCGATTCTCGACCTGCCGTTGCCAGTACCGGTGGTTGCCAGCCCGTCGGTGATGGTGAACTTGATTGGCACCGACCTGAATCCCGCGTGGTTAACGCTCCCCTTGATTCACCTGCACTGGTATGAAAAAGAGGTACGAGCAGGGCGAAAAGTCGGCCACCTGAACCTGAATCACCCCAGTGAAACCGCGCTGCGCACCGCATTGACCCAACTGGCTCCGCTGTTGCCAGAGGCTTATCAGTCGGGCCTGCTCTGGGCCGGGAAGCACCTGGGCGGTTAACACGGATATGTCATCGGGCAGCCAGCCTGCCCGATATTAACAGGGTGTGATAATCGGGTTAATGACATGGTGTTATGACGATGTGTTTTTATGATGTCCTATTTCTTTCAGGCCATATTTCTGTCGCCTCATCTTCCCATAACATCATTTTTCCATGAATACGTTGTGCTGTTTTTTCACTCGGCGTATTTTATTTACCAGCGATGTTATTTCCTCATGTTATTCATTCACTCCAATTAATTAACGCATCAAAAAAGATACCAGTGAAAATAAATTATTTAAGGCATCAATAATGATATTTTATTTTTATTTATTCAGTGCTAAAATAATTTACTTCCGTTCGTTTCTGTGATCACCTCACTATTATTCCTCAACGCTCAGGATATAAAATGCTGCCACTATAAACATGACAACAATTCACATGATGTCTTGTGTGGCACCTGCGAATTATCTCTGTATTGGTCTGTGGCCGGTACGGTATTTTTATACTCTGTGTTCACCTAGGAGAAACATTCATGAGCACAATCCAAGATAGCAGCCAGGTACTGGAGCAAACTTCAGCCTGGCGTAAGACAGATACCGTCTGGATGCTTGGCCTGTATGGCACGGCAATTGGCGCAGGCGTACTGTTTTTACCCATCAATGCGGGTATTGGTGGTTTGATTCCATTGATTATTATGGCAATCATTGCATTCCCGATGACGTATTTCTCTCACCGTGCATTATGCCGCTTCGTGTTATCGGGTAAAAAAAATGGTGAAGATATTACCGAAGTGGTGGAAGAGCATTTCGGCACCGGTGCAGGGAAATTAATTACCCTGCTTTATTTTTTCGCTATTTATCCGATTCTTCTGGTTTACAGCGTTGCGATTACCAATACGGTTGACAGCTTTATTACTCACCAGCTGCATTTGCCGTCACCGCCTCGCGCCGTTTTATCATTACTGCTGATCCTTGGCTTAATGTTTATTGTGCGCTTTGGTGAAGCCATGATTGTAAAAGCCATGAGTGTTCTGGTTTATCCGTTTGTGGCCGTATTAATGATGCTGGCGCTGTATTTGGTACCGCACTGGAATACCACTGTTTTTCATAATATTTCGCTGACAAATAGCACTACCGGTAATAGCTTGCTGGCGACGTTATGGCTGGCTATTCCGGTCATGGTTTTCTCCTTTAACCATTCTCCGATTATTTCCTCATTTGCGGTGGCGAAACGCCGTGAATATGGCGAAAACGCCGAGAAAAAATGCTCCCGTATTCTGGCTTGCAGCCACATCATGATGGTGCTGACAGTGATGTTCTTCGTGTTCAGCTGTGTGCTTGCCCTTTCCCCGGCGGATTTGATGGAAGCCAAATCACAGAACATTTCGATTCTGTCTTACCTGGCCAACCACTTTAACAACCCGGTGATGGGATACATGGCTCCGGTTATTGCCACCATCGCCATCTCCAAATCGTTCCTCGGTCACTATCTGGGTGCCGGTGAAGGCCTTAACGGCATGATGATAAAAATGCTGCGTAGCCGGGGTAAAACCGTTCCGGTAGCCAGGCTAAACCGCATTACCGCGCTGTTTATGCTGCTCACCACCTGGCTGGTTGCCACGCTGAACCCCAGTATTCTGGGCATGATAGAAACGATGGGTGGCCCGGTTATTGCCTGCCTGCTGTTCCTGATGCCGATGTACGCCATCCGTAAAGTTCCGGCAATGCGTCAGTACAGCGGCGCGTTGAGCAATGTGTTTGTCACCCTGCTGGGCCTGATTGCCATCACCGCCATTGTCTACACCCTGTTCGAGTAATCTCTGTTTGCCCCCCGGTGCAGGCACATGCAGCCTGCACCATCTGAAAGGAACCTCCTATGGTCAGCGTATTTGATATTTTCAAAATTGGTATCGGCCCTTCCAGCTCCCATACCGTTGGCCCGATGAAAGCTGGCAATATGTTTACTGACGACCTGCTCAAGCAGTCGCTGATGCCGCTGGTTGATAGCCTTGTTGTGGATGTCTACGGCTCGCTGGCATTGACCGGCAAAGGCCACCATACCGATATCGCGATTATCATGGGGCTGGCAGGTAATCTGCCCGATAGCGTGGATATCGATGCTATTCCGGCCTTTATCCAGCAGGTACAGCAAACGCAGCGCCTGCCGCTGCTCAATGGCCGCTATGAAGTCAATTTCCCACTGGAGCACGCACTGCGTTTTCAGCCCGAAAATCTGCCCTTACATGAAAATGGCATGACCATTCGTGCACTGGATGCCCATCAACATGTGCTGTATAGCAAGACCTACTATTCGATTGGTGGCGGATTTGTCGTCGATCAGGAACACTTTGGCCAGCCCATAACGCAGGACGAGCAGGCTCCGTGGCCGTTCTACTCTGCGCGACAATTACTGCAACACTGCCACGACAATTGTCTGTCGCTCTCTGCGGTGATGATGAAAAACGAAATTGCCATGCATGGCCGTGAGTCGCTTGAGGCCTACTTCGCGGCAGTCTGGCAAACCATGCAGAATGCCATCCACCGTGGTATGAACACCGAAGGTGTGCTGCCAGGCCCGCTGCGAGTGCCGCGCCGCGCTTCTGCACTCCACCGCCTGTTGTTTACCAATGGCCGCTTTTCCAATGACCCGATGGACGCCATGGACTGGGTAAACATGTTTGCCATGGCGGTTTCTGAAGAGAATGCTGCCGGGGGGCGAGTTGTGACGGCACCAACCAACGGTGCCTGCGGCATTATTCCCGCGGTGCTCGCCTACTATGACCGTTTTATTCAGCCGGTCACACCCGATACCTGCCTGCGTTATTTTCTGGCCTCAGGAGCCATTGGCATCCTGTTTAAAACCAACGCCTCAATTTCTGGTGCAGAAGTCGGGTGCCAGGGGGAAGTTGGCGTCGCTTGTTCGATGGCAGCGGCGGGTCTTGCCGAGTTGCTTGGAGCCAACCCGGAACAGGTGTGCATTGCCGCAGAAATCGGCATGGAGCATAACCTCGGATTAACCTGCGATCCGGTGGCAGGCCAGGTACAGGTGCCGTGCATTGAGCGCAATGCGATTGCATCCGTCAAGGCTATCAATGCCGCACGGATGGCGATTCGCCGTTCCAGTGAACCCCGGGTGTCGCTGGATAAGGTGATTGAAACGATGTATGAAACCGGCAAAGACATGAATGCCAAATACCGTGAAACCTCGCGCGGCGGGCTGGCCATTAAAGTGGTGCAGTGCGAATAACCTTCGCGGCCATCACCCAGCATCACCCTTTACACGCCGGGATACCACCCGGCGTTTTTGCCTTTGTTCAGGCGTTTTTTTTCTCGTTATCCGGCCATGACCAGATAAGGTTGTTTTCTGCGGCCGACACATACCAGTCAAGGGCGCTGGCAACCGGTTTCGGCATCGCATCCGACAGAGCGGCAGGCACCGTGTTTGTCTCGCTGGTTTTCTTGCGAATACGTACCGGGGTTCGGGGTTGCCCGCCGTTTAACCGGGCGTTGAAGTTTTCCACTTCGGTATCAAACAGAATGCCTTCCAGTTGATGTAACCGGTTTAATCCACGCAGGATAGACAGCAAGCTGCTCAAGGTGATGGATTCGCCCATTTCAGCGCGTTTGATGGTCGCAATACCAAGCCCGGCCCGCTCGGCCAAATCCACCTGCGATAATCGTTGCTGAATGCGGGCGTCTTTTATCCGCTGACACAGCTCGGTGATAATTTCGCCTTCGCTCATGGTGCTGAATCTCATAATACCTACCGCCATACGCGTGAATGAAAACCGTGGCTATTTTATCACCTCCGAAGTAAATCTCACGGATAATTAATGACGCTCATCAATTATTTTGATCCAACACATAAAATATCATCACGCACATTACTGAATGAGCTGCCAGTACGTATGTTTTAGTCAATACGTCTGCGATGTTAAAAACACAGGCAGCGCTAACGCCGCCTGTAAAAAGGCCTTACTGAATATTGAGCGAGGTACTCAATGTGCGGTTAGGGGAATTAATTGAGGTTGATTGATAACGGAATACAACCGATGACAGGTTATCGGCATTAAAATAGGCCATCCAGCCAGAAACGATAGTGCCCGCCGGGCAGGTTTCGGTATAACGACCATTCACGATACACACCGCATTCACCTGATACGGGCTGGTTTGCCCGCCGTTAATCCAGCCAATGCGATTACCACCGTATCCCGTTTCCAGCACCGCAATACGCAATGTACCACCGGTGTAACCGCTCAGCGAGAAGGTGCCCGACGGCACAGCCTGCCAGCCGCCTTTTTGTGCCGAATAGACCGAATAGACGCGCACCGAACTTAATGCCGGGGCTGGCGCACGCAGCGGGCCGTGTTCAGCAGAAGCAGTATTCTGTTCTGAACGCGCATACAGCGGGTTATCAGCCAACGGCGAGTCGAGCGCCGTAATGACGGTCTGTACCGGCTCTTCAACGGATTGTGCATAAACGGGAGACAGTGCTGCGACAACCATGCCCAGAGTAAAACTTATTTTTGTAGATATTCTCATCCTGAGTGATTCCATTAAAATATGCAGCTTATTGCTGCCAGAACTAGCTTAGTTCACCCTCAAAAAATCACAAAAAAAGAAAAATAAAAAAACAGATCGCCCTAAATAATTCCCAGGAAGGAGAGAGAAACAATCACGATAAAAACCAGAAGTGAAAATAAAAAAACGAATTAATAAATCAAAGTTAATATTAGAAAACCCCACAATATCATTGCAGGGTATTTCATTAACCAAAACGCCCCGTAATATAGTCTTCTGTCCGGCGATCGGACGGAGCGGTAAATAACCGGTCTGTTTCGTTGTATTCAATTAAACGGCCGTGGTGAATAAACGCGGTGTAATCAGAAACCCGGGCAGCCTGCTGCATGTTATGTGTCACTAACACTAGCGTGAAGCGGTGTTTCAGCGCGCCCATCAGTTCTTCGATAACCAGCGTTGAAATAGGATCTAATGCCGAGGTCGGTTCATCTAACAACAACACCTCAGGTTCAATCGCAATGGCCCTGGCAATCACCAGCCGCTGCTGCTGACCGCTGGAGAGCGTCAACGCATTATCCCCTAACCGGTCTTTGACTTCATGCCATAATGCCGCTGACCGCAGCGCGCTTTCCACCGTTTCATCCAGTAAGCGGCGCGCTTTAACCCCTTGCAGCCGCAAGCCGTAAATCACATTCTCATAGATAGATTTAGGAAACGGATTCGGGCGCTGAAACACCATGCCAACCCGACGGCGCAGCGTTGAAACCTCCAGCGCCGGGTCATTGATGCGCATCCCCTGCAAGCAGATATCCCCTTCGATACGGCAATGATCCACCAGGTCATTCATGCGGTTAAAACAGCGCAATAATGTTGATTTACCACAGCCGGACGGGCCGATTAACGCCGTTACCCGATGTTTGGGGATGCGCACAGAGATATCACACAGTGCCTGCTTGCTGCCGTAGTACAGATTTAACCCGTCAACCGCAAGGGCGGTGTGTTCATCCGGCAAGTGATGAACATCCATTACTGGCTGTGGTTCTCGTTGTTTCAGCATGCCCTTAGCTCTCCATTATCCGGTTTCATCGCCCGGTGACTTTGTTGGCGCGTGTCAGAGTGACATGGCCCGGTATTTTTCGCGCAGCACATGGCGAATACCGATAGCCGCCAGATTGAGCGCCACCACTATCAGCACCAGCAGCAATGCGGTGATATACACCAGCGGGCGCGCCGCTTCCTCATCCGGGCTTTGAAACGCCAGATCGTAAATCTGAAACCCTAGATGCATAAATTTCCTCTCCAGATGGAGATAAGGGAAAAAAGCATCCACCGGCAAGGCAGGAACCGATTTCACCACCCCGACCAGCATCAGCGGAGCCGTCTCTCCCGCGGCTCGGGCAATGGCCAGAATAAGCCCGGTCATCATTGACGGGACAGCCATTGGCAACACCACGCGCCACAGCGTCTCTGCACGCGTTGCGCCTAGCGCCAGCGACCCGTGTCGCAGGGCGACGGGAATACGCGATAAGCCCTCTTCGGTTGAGACGATAACCACCGGCAATGTCAGTAACGCCAGCGTCAGCGAGGCCCATAGCAGCCCCGGCGTCCCGAGCGTCGGGTTCGGCAACGATTGCGCATAAAACCACTGATCGAGCGTTCCGCCAACCAGATAGACAAAAAACCCCAACCCAAAGACGCCGTAAACAATCGACGGCACCCCCGCCAGATTCGCCACCGCAATTCGGACCCAGCGAGTCAGGCTATTGTTATCGGCATATTCATGCAAATAGACCGCCGCGACCACCCCTAATGGCATGACAATCACCGACATCAGCAGCACCAGCAGCACGGTGCCAAAAATGGCCGGGAACAGTTGCCCTGGGCTGCTGTCATCCGGGGCAAACCGGGTCAGCATGGTGCCCAGCACGTCCAGCGCCTGACGGGCTTTTTCAGCCAAAGATAGCCGGTTCGGATACCAGGCGCGCTCAATCATACTTACCGGTATGGTATGGCGCAGCCCCTGCGCATCACGCAGCACCAGCGCCGTTCGGTTGATATCCGTATTGAGTGACAGCAGTTGCTGATTAAGCGTATCAAAGTGGCGTTCAAGCTCGCTGCGCCCGGCTTTCAGGCGCGCCTGTGCCTGAGAATCCAGCCGATTTTCCCGCCGTAAGCGCGCTTCTTGCTGACGTAAATCGTCAAAACGCTGATTCAGCCGGCTCATCTCGTTAAGACGCACGTCTTGCGCCAGCGTCATCCATTCATGAACCCGCATGATGCGTTGCTGTAAGACGGCGGGCAAATTATCCGACACCAGCGGCTGCCCGTCTTCCGTCATGCCATCCAGATAACCGTAAGCCATACCGTTGCTTGCCCGGCGCACAGCCAACACCTCGGCGGGCTGGCGCATCTCGGTGATGGTATGGGATAACAGCGCCTGAAAACTCTGCCCATAGCGCTCACGCCAGCCGGTTTTCACCAGATAGCGGGTTGCGCCTTCTGGCGGTGCGTTGGCTATTCCGGCATCCCGCAGTTGCTGATGTGTCAGCGGGTATGCATCGTAACGCTCCCCTAACCATTGCTGCACTGCCCCCTGTGCATCAAGCTGACTAAACAGCCACACCGGCTGCGGCCACAGGTAACGAGCGCTCTGGCTTATCAGCAAGGTGAACACCGCCGCCATTGCGACCAGGCTAAACGTGATGGCCGATGCCGTTAACCACACCCAGGGCGTCCCGGTTGCCAGCCAGCGCTTCATGACATCTCTCCTTCATCCCGGTAGCGACGTCGCAGCCGCTGGCGAATCACCTCCGCCAGCGAATTAACCAGAAAGGTGAAGACAAACAACACCAGCGCCGCTAAAAACAGCACCCGATAGTGGGCGCTGGCAATTGCCGCTTCCGGCATCTCTATCGCAATATTCGCCGCCAGCGATCGCAAACCTTGCAGCAGATTGTTATCGAACACCGGCGAATTACCGCTCGCCATCAGCACAATCATGGTTTCGCCAACCGCGCGGCCAAAACTCAGCATCAGTGCCGCAAAAATCCCCGAGCTGGCCGAGGGCAACACCACGCGCCAGAGGGTTTGCCAGGCGCTCGCGCCCAGCGCCAGCGAGCCTTGGGTTAAGCGGGCTGGCACGCTAAACAGCGCATCCTCCGCCAGTGAAAAAATCAGCGGTATCAGTGCGAAACCGAGTGCGATACCCGCCACCAGCGTATTGCGCTGACTAAAGTCCTCCCCGAGCCATTGCCAGAGGGGTTGACCAAGTAAACGCCACTCAAGCCACGGGCCCAGCGAGCCAGCCAGCGCCAGCATCAACACCATCGACGGAATCAGCCATAGCGCATCCCACCCGGCGCGACGGCCGCGCCATCGGGGCGGTAATTGCTCCAGTAACCAGCCACAACCGGGCACCATCACCCCCCACAAAAGCGGTATCAGTAACAGGGCGCTCAGGTACGTTGCCATATAGGGAGCCAGCCACAATGCGGCTATCAGGCCGACGACCACCGTCGGCAATGCGCCCATAACCTCCATTATCGGTTTAACCCACCGGCGCAGCGCGGCAGACATAAAACAGGCGGTATAGATAGCCCCGGCCAGCGCCAGCGGGGTGGCAAACACCATCGCACACAGCGCCGCTTTAAACGTTCCCGCCAATAAGGGAACCAGACTAAACTTGGCCTGATAACTGTCATCCGCAGCCGTTGGCTGCCACACATAATCAGGGGCGGGATAATTTTCATACCACAACCGTTGCCATAAGCCGCGCCAGCCAAGTTCGGGGTAGGCATTGTCAAGCAGATAGGGCTGCAAGGCCGTGTCGGTTTCCAGCAGCAGTGCACGTCCCTGCGCTGAAAATGCCCCGATCCGCACGCCTGCCACCAGGCGGGTGTTCAATAAAGCATCGGCGGGCTTGCTGGCAAACAGCGAGAAGTCACCTTGAGCATCCAGCGTGGCAAAAACCCGGCGGCGCGGTTCGGGCATCAAGCGGGCTTCGGGAGCGGATGAGGGGAAAGTCCGCGCCTGCCCGAGCCGCAATCCTTCAGCACCGGGCATGACAAACCACTGGCTGAGATGCCCATTGGCATCATGCAGCAGCAATGAATGCCCGCCGGCAAGTAACGACAATGACCAGGGAGCCTGGCCATTCAGAGAGACGCTATCGACCTCAGTAAGCGCTTGCTCACCCCGCTGCCACTGAGTCAGTCGGTTGCCGTTCAGGCTATACAGCGTGTGTCCATCCGGCGTCAGTTGCAGTTGTTCTGCCGCCGAAGCGGCCTGCCAGACCGTCACCTCACCGTCAGCATTCAGGCGGTACAAACGCACCCGCCCTTCTTCTGCGCGGGCCAGCCACAGTCCATCAGCCGCATCGGCTACGGCCAGCGCCGTTGGGCGCACCGGGGGAAGTGAGGATGCAGCCGTACCAAGGCGCAGCGGTAACTCGCCAAACGGATAACGCCATTGTGGTGTTCCCCCTCCTGAGACTGGCATCTCCGGGCGAACCACCTGTATTGCGCCATCAGCCAGAGCCCATGCCATGAGTGGGTGCTCACCCACACTGACCACGACCTGTGCCACCTCAGCCGACGCCAGCCGCTCCCGACTGACCGACTGACCTCGCTCAAGGTCGATAAACTCACCGTAACCGGCAGCAGTAATGCGGTACGCCCAGCGGGCGTTATCGCTCACGCCCAGCGCCCGTGTTGGCTCTGTGGTATTGACAGGTACAGGCATCAGCGGGCGGATGGCGGGCGACGAAAAAAGCGGAGCGACCACATACAGCAGATAACAAAAGATGGCGAGCAGCGCGAGCAACACCAGCCACGCACTTGCTACCACCATCCGGTGTGTCAGACGATCTATCCACACCCGCCGCCCGTCCCGATACGGTAAATCGCCTGTTTCTGCCATGTGCCGCTGTTGTTCCTGCTTATAACGTGAAATATCAGCCCCTATGATGCGACATCACAGGGGAAGTAAAACGCCTTTCCGGCCGTTTCCAGACGACTAGCACGTACCGTACTATCGTGGGTATCAGGGAGAGACATTCAATTTCCCGTCAATGACGGGAGAACATATGTTGCCTTTACCCCCGTAATATGACAATGGTAAGTCGATGCGCGCATTCGCTTTTACCGTCATGTGCGCGCCATAATAAATGTGGATAGTAGCTACACTTAAGTCAAAATAGTGTAACGGAGCGATAATGAGTCAGGACAAACTCTGCATAGACAAAGAGTTGAGTTGGTTATCTTTTAATGAACGTGTATTGCAGGAGGCCGCAGACAAAACCAATCCGTTAATCGAACGCATGCGGTTTCTCGGTATCTATTCCAGCAACCTGGATGAGTTCTATAAAGTCCGTTTTGCTGACCTGAAACGCCGCATCCTGATCAACGAAGAGCAAGGTTACGACGGCGATCTGCGCCACCTGCTCAACAAAATTCAAAGCCGGGTACTGAAAACCGACCAACTGTTTGACAATCTCTATAACGAATTGCTGCTGGAAATGGCCCGTAACCAGATTTTTCTGGTCAACGAACGACAGGTTTCGCCAAACCAGCAAATCTGGCTACGGGAGTATTTCCGGCAAAATCTGCGCCCGCACATCACGCCGATCCTCATCCTGCCGGAAACCAATCTGGTGGAGTTTTTAAAAGACGATTACACCTATCTGGCCATCGAGATCATTCGGGGTGATAAAACCGATTACGCGCTGCTGGAAATTCCGTCAGACAAAGTGCCGCGCTTTGTTGACCTGCCCCCCGAAGCGCCACATCGCCGCAAAACCATGATCCTCATCGATAATATCTTGCGTTATTGTCTGGATGATATCTTCCGTGGCTTTTTCGATTTCGATACGCTCAATGCCTACTCGATGAAAATGACCCGTGACGCCGAATACGACCTGGTCACAGAAATGGAATCAAGCCTGCTGGAACTGATGTCCTCCAGCCTGAAACAGCGACTGACCGCCAAACCGGTGCGTTTCGTTCACCAGCGCGATATGCCCGATGCAATGGTCGAATGCCTGCTGCACAAACTGGGCATCTCCTCCTATGATTCGGTGATTCCAGGCGGTCGTTACCATAACTTCAAGGATTTCATTGGTTTTCCGAATATTGGCCGGGCCAATTTGGTCAATAAACCCTTGCCTCGCCTGCGCCACCATTGGTTTAGTCAATTTCGCAACGGTTTCGATGCCATCCGCCACCGCGATGTGCTGCTCTATTACCCTTACCATACCTTTGAGCATGTGCTGGAGTTATTGCGTCAGGCCTCGTTCGACCCCAGTGTCTTATCGATAAAAATCAATATTTACCGTGTCGCGAAAGACTCACGCATCATCAATTCGATGATCCATGCGGCGCATAACGGCAAGAAAGTCACCGTGGTGGTGGAGTTGCAGGCCCGCTTTGACGAAGAAGCGAACATCCACTGGGCCAAGCGGCTGACGCAGGCTGGCGTGCATGTCATTTTTTCTGTGCCGGGGTTAAAAATCCATGCCAAACTGTTCCTTATCTCGCGCAAAGAGGGAGACAACGTGGTGCGTTATGCCCACATCGGCACGGGTAATTTCAATGAAAAAACCGCACGACTGTATACCGACTATTCTTTGCTAACCGCCGATGAGCGTATTACCAATGAGGTGCGGCGGGTATTCAACTTTATTGAAAACCCTTACCGGCCAGTCAGTTTTGACCATTTGCTGGTTTCACCGCAAAACTCCCGTGAGCGGTTGTACCAACTGATAGACACAGAAATTAACAACGCCCTTGCTGGCCAAGAAGCCAGAATCACTTTGAAAGTCAACAACCTGGTTGACAAAGGGTTAGTAGACCGGCTGTATGCGGCCTCGGGTGCCGGGGTGAAAATCAATCTGTTAGTGCGTGGCATGTGCTCCCTGATTCCAGAACTCCCTGGGATCAGCGATAATATTCGCGTCATCAGTATTCTCGACCGCTACCTTGAGCACGATCGTGTCTATGTGTTCCACAATGGCGGCGATCATAAGGTCTTTCTTTCTTCCGCTGACTGGATGACGCGCAATATTGATTACCGCATTGAAGTCGCGGTGGAAGTGCTGGACCTTCGTCTGAAGGGAAGGGTGCTGGACATTCTGGATATCTTGTTCAGTGATACGGTAAAAGCCCGTGTGGTCGACAAGGAAATGAGCAATCGCTATGTCACCCGGGGTAATCGGCGCAAGGTACGCGCCCAGACAGCCATCTATGACTATATCAAGGCGCTTGAGCAACCCGGAGAACAGGCCTGACCCGATGCCTTTAACAAACGAATATACCGAGCAACCCCAGGAATTTGCAGCCATTGACCTGGGTTCGAACAGTTTTCACATGGTCGTGGCCCGTGTGGTCAATGGCGCACTGCAAGTATTAAGCCGCCTGAAACAACGCGTCCATCTCGCTGATGGGCTGGACAGCCAGAATTACTTAAGCGAGGAGTCCATCCAACGCGGGCTAGGTTGTCTGGCGCTCTTTGCCGAACGCCTGCAAGGGTTTCCGGCAACTAATGTCTCGATTGTCGGCACCCATGCGCTACGACAGGCAGTGAACGCACAGGATTTTCTGCGCCGGGCGGCAAAAATCATTCCCTATCCCATTGAGATTATCTCTGGTCATGAAGAAGCGCGATTGATCTTCATGGGCGTAGAACACACGCAGCCGGAAAAGGGCCGCAAGCTGGTAATCGACATCGGCGGTGGTTCAACCGAACTGGTCATCGGTGAGGATTTCGAACCCATGCTGGTAGAAAGCCGTCGCATGGGGTGTGTCAGTTTTGCCCAGCAATTCTTTCCCAACGGCGAGATAACCGAAGCCAACTTCCGCCGCGCCCGTCTGGCTGCTGCCCAGAAACTGGAAACGCTGGCATGGGAATACCGTATCTATGGCTGGGATTACGCGCTGGGTGCCTCTGGCACCATCAAAGCGACGTGCGAAATTCTGGTAGCCATGGGAGAGAAAGACGGTTTTATCACGCCAGAACGGCTGGAAATGCTGCGTGAGCGCATTCTGCAATTCAAAAACTTTCGTGCACTGAGCCTGCCCGGTCTGACCGAAGATCGCCAGACGGTGCTGGTACCCGGCTTTGCCATTCTGTGCGGCGTGTTTGATGCACTGGCCATCAAGGAGCTTCGGTTGTCCGACGGTGCCCTACGCGAAGGGGTGCTGTATGAAATGGAAGGCCGTTTCCGCCATCAGGATATCCGTATTCGAACGGCGCAGAGCCTGGCAAGCCATTACAACATTGACCGAGAACAAGCCCGGCGAGTGCGTGAAACCACGGAGTTGCTATACGATCAATGGGCCCGGCAAAACGCAGCGCTGGTACACCCACAGTTAGAAGCGCTACTAAAATGGGCCGCCATGCTGCACGAGGTCGGCTTAGGGATCAACCACAGCGGAATGCACCGCCACTCTGCCTACATTCTGCAAAACACCAATCTGCCGGGGTTTAATCAGGAGCAACAGCAGCTACTGGCGCTGATGGTGCGGCTGCATCGAAAAGCCGTCAAACTTGAGGAGTTGCCACGCTTTAACCTGTTCAAAAAGAAACAGTATCTACCGATGGTACAATTACTGCGCCTGGCTACCCTGCTTAACAACCAGCGACAGGCCACGACCACGCCGAAAACGCTGCGTCTTATTGCCGGGGAAAGTAGCTGGACACTGTATTTTCCACCGGGGTTCTTTAGCCAAAACACGCTGGTACTGCTTGATCTGGAACGGGAGCAACTGTACTGGGAAGACGTCAGCGGCTGGAAACTGTCTATCGAAGAGGAGCCAGCCTGACGGACTGGCAAGTTGCCCGGTTACGCCATTTGTGGTTGCCGGGCACGCTTTGCTGCTGTTTTTTCTGTGCTATTCATCACATGTTGTGCACTAACCGCACATCCTGCCACCTTGCCAGCCGCTTTTTCTCCTCTGCGGATTGACCCATCCCCCCGCTTGTGCCTAAATAAAATACAGCGACTGTTCGCGAAAAACGGAGAAAGCCCTTTTATGACGACCTTAACCCATAAACGACGCATCGCTTTGCGTCAGCGACGACGGGCCGGTACGCGCATTGCACGTACTGTACTCATGATAAGTTTTTTGATTCTGTTTGGCCGTTTTGCCTACTCAGCTATTGGTGCGTTTTTTCATCACCAAAGCCTGTCTTCTCCCCGCGTTGAGCAACCTGTTGTCCCTGCACCAGCCGTCACTCCGCTGCGCGAATAGCAGCTGATGGTGGCTGCGTATGACTCACACCAGTGAATACACCCAGACTCAACGTCATTATTTCCATTACACCCCGGTTAGTTCGTGACGACGACATAACGGTAATACCATCACCCATAAATGAGGGTGTACTTTTTCATCTCACCACTAAGACTGAAGTTTGTGCATGACGAACGATCGCCGCGGCATTTGATCCCAACAGATAGGTTTTTACATTGGGGCGACGCGAACCAATCAATATTAGATCTGCGTCAATTTCCTTCGCCAGTGCCAGCACCTCATCCCGGGGAATACCAAAGCTAATACTGTGAGAAAGGCGCTCCGCCGGTAAATCAATGGTTTTTAGCAACGCATGTAACTTGCCATCCGCCTTGATAACCGCTTCATTCTCGAACTCTTTGATACCAAAAGAGTAGGCAGACATAAACGCCGAAGCGTCTGGAAGCACATGGAACAGGTGAAGTGTGGCAGTCGAGCTTTTTGCCAGGGCCATTGCATGTGATAACGCCTTTTGCGTCAGTTCGTCTTCTGCGATATCCACAGGGACTAAAATAGTGTTGTACATCATGACCACCTCGCACAATCAGCACATTGCTGTAGTAAAAGCGTAGTCCTGTTCGAGGCTATGGGCATCCGCTTTTTGCCCCATTTGTGAGGTAACCCAATATTAAAAAAATAAAAATTAGCAATTAAATACAGTAAGTTAGAAATCACTTGTGTGAGAATTATGACAAGAGTAGCCTAAAATTAATGTTGTCTTCTCCCGCTGGCTCCCGCTATGCCTGATTTTGATTTGCTGTTTTCACGCCTGTCACGCTCCCGTTTTCGTCAGCGTTTTCATCTAAAGCACCAGGAGCGTGAATATTGTATTAATAAAGGTAAAGCGGTGATTGCGGCCCATGCCGCCAGCTTTATTACACAACGGCTGATGCCAGCGACCCCCGCCAATGATGGCAAGCAAACCCCGATGCGCGGTCATCCGGTCTTTATTGCCCAACACGCCACAGCCACATGCTGTCGTCGCTGCCTGGAGAAATGGCACGGCATCCCACAGCACGCTGCATTAACCCTGAAACAGCAAGACTATATTGTGAATGCGATTCTGTATTGGCTGGAGCGTGAACTCTCACCATCAGTGCAAGGCCAGGCTGAAAGCAATATGTGGGAGGATACGCGTTGATGCGTTGGTAAAAGCAGTGGCGGCAGGAGCTGCATGCGTCATCACAACAGCGTATTTCAGAAACGAAAACGGGCCAGCGCTAGCTGACCCGTTGGAATTTTGGCGGAGGAGTAGAGATTCGAACTCTAGAACGCTTTCGCGTCGCCGGTTTTCAAGACCGGTGCCTTCAACCACTCGGCCACTCCTCCGCAACGACGCGAACTATAAACAGTGCGATGGTGGTTGTAAAGCACCATAGGGTTCAATCGTCTGAAAAACAGGCAAAACAACCGCGATTGCACATAAAATCATCGTTATATTTGGATTTGGCATCACGGAATAAGTAAAGAAGGGTAAAACGGCTTTAATAACATTGAGCAACTACCTATCTTTAAAGTTACAACAATAACCCCTTAGTGACAGAGAGTCGTTATTATGGATCGAATCATTACCTCTACTACCACGCACGCAGGCAAGCAATCGCTGCTTAATACCCATAAGGTGCTGCGTAATACCTATTTTCTGTTATCGATGACACTCGGGTTTTCCGCTGTCACCGCCACGCTCAGTACGGTACTGAAACTGCCTTCTCCCGGCCTGATTCTGACGCTGGTTGGCTTCTATGGCCTGATGTTTCTGACTTACCGTTTGGCCGAGCGCCCTGCGGGTATTCTGGCAACCTTCGCCCTGACCGGTTTTATGGGGTATACCCTTGGCCCGATGCTAAGTGCCCTGATTGCCGCTGGAGCCAGTGACATTATCATGCTGGCGCTCGGCGGCACCGCACTGGTGTTTTTCTGCTGCTCCGCTTATGTGCTGACCACCCGCAAAGACATGTCGTTCCTGTCCGGCATGTTGATGGCCGGTTTTGTGGTGTTGCTGGTAGCAACCATTGCCAACTTGTTCCTGAACCTGCCTGGCTTGCATCTGGCTATCAGTGCAATGTTTATTCTGTTCTCTGCCGGGGCGATTTTGTGGGAAACCAGCAATATCATCCATGGCGGTGAAACCAACTATATCCGGGCAACCGTCAGTTTGTACGTCTCTATCTACAATCTTTTTGTCAGCTTGCTGAGTCTGCTTGGGATGTCGCGCAGTGAATAACATTACGCGATCGCTTTAACCGCATTTCGAGCATACATCCATTATCAGGCACCGCTATCGGTGCCTTTTTCATTTGATCATCGCTTGCCATGTCACCCACCGCGTTTGCTAAACTACGCGGAGTGTTAGGTTATAAGACCGAGGCAATATGTTTGTGTTTGAAGGCCGGGATATCGAAACGGATGCTCAGGGATATCTGAAAAACAGCCATGACTGGCAAGACGCCATGGCACCGTTACTGGCGGAACAAGAAGGGATTACACTGAGCGAAGCGCATTGGGAAGTGGTGCGTTTCGTCCGGTCGTTTTATCTCGAATTCAATACCTCTCCGGCTATTCGTATGCTGGTTAAAGCTATGGCGCAAAAATATGGTGAAGAGAAAGGAAACAGCCGTTATCTCTATCGGCTGTTTCCCAAAGGCCCGGCCAAGCAAGCGACAAAAATTGCCGGGCTTCCCAAGCCCGTGAAATGTATTTAGTCGCCTATCTACAGGGCTGTTGGCACCGTTGCCAGACACAGACATCGTGCTTATTCACGGATAGAAAAGCCCTGAAAAGCCGCCGCTGGATGAGGTTCAATCAGTACCTTATCCACTCTGGCATACGGTGGGCCACCACATTTTAACCAGTCAATAAGCTGTTCTATCGCCTGTGCTTCACCACAGGCGACCAGCTCAACACTCCCCTCATCACAGTTACGTACATACCCTGTAATACCAAGCGCCTGAGCATGCTGGCGGGTGTGGTAGCGAAACCCAACACCTTGAACCAGACCGTATACCCAACCTTTTACAGAGACTATAGACACGCTATCCTCCCGCCTGACAAGGCTGCAAAATCGCATAAAAAACGCCATGACGCGCGCATTTTTACTACAAAAATGCCTATCATTACCTTATAGCGCATAGCGAAAGGATATCACCATTTGGCCGGATGAACCGGCGACGAAGTGGTAATGGCGTCTTTATCTGACAACTTGAAAAATGCCGGAGATGCCCCACTTAAGGGATGTAACACGTTTCTCAGGAGGTTATATGATTAACTGTAAATTTGCGATTGGACAGCAGATTCGTCATAAGCTACTGGGATTCCCCGGCGTTATCATTGATATAGACTCAGAGTATTCTCTGGCTAAGCCGAAATGGGAAGAACTGTCCGCTAGCGATACGCTACGTACCGCGCCCTGGTATCATGTGGTGATGGAGGATGAATATGGTCGCCCTGTTCATACCTATCTGGCAGAAGAACAGTTGGTCAATGAAGTCTCTAATCCTGTCGGACACCCGTCGCTGGATGCACTGGCAGAGACCATTAAACGCCGCACACCTCGCTTGCTGCACTAAACGCCTGCGGCGCTAAATTGCAGGGTGCGATTGAGCGCCGCAAAAAAGCGGCAATAACACTGCTGATTAAGTATCGTTATTTCTCAAGCCCCAGCCTGGGGATTTCAATTTTAGGGCAGCGATCCATGATGACCGCCAGCCCGGCACTGTGTGCTAATACGGCGGCGGCTTCATTAATCACACCTATCTGTAACCACAACACCTTTGCCCCGACGGCTATGGCTGATTGTGCAACATCAAAAGCCGCGTCAGATTGGCGAAACACATCCACCATATCGACTGGCTCAGCGATTTCCTCAAGCGAAGCGTACGCCAGTTGTCCGAGCACCGTTTGCCCCGCCAGACGAGGGCTAACCGGAATCACACGATATCCCTGCTCAATCAGATAAGCCATAACACCGTAACTAGGCCGGTTTGGCTTCTCACTGGCACCAACAACCGCAACGGTTTTCACCGAACTCAGCACGTTTATCAGTTCACTATCTTGCATCATCATTTCCCCTCGTTATCCGGCCTGCTCATGGTTGCTGACTTCCCGCGTGAACCTTAGGTTGTTCTCAGTGTAACGTAAAACCTCACGATGGGTGCCGACCTCGTGCACGCCATGGCGCTGTCTGGTGCAGCAGGCGGCTTGCCTAATTAATAACCAAATATTTCATTTTTAAAATTTTGACACATTCTGTGCATTACTGAACAATACAGCGATGAAATTCATTACGGGGCCGCTATGAAAACTCTTTCCGTTATCGCTACCACAACACTGTGGTTATTGATGCTGAGTACGCAGGCGATAGCGACCACGCTCAAGCTCAGGCCCGATGTTGAATTAATCATGGTGGATGGAAAAAGAGTCTCGAGCTTGTTGCTCAACGGCGCAGAGAGCCTGGAGCTGGAAAAAGGCTACCATCAGCTTGTTTTTCAGGTTTTACGCCCTCTTTCCTCATCACCCGGAGAAAAACAACTCTACCGCTCCCCGGGCCTCATTGCCGTATTTGATACACGTTATTTAAGTGAGGTGGCAATACGCCTGCCCGCGCTCGACACACGAGAAGCACAAGAGCGCTTTACTCAATTACCTGACTATCAACTGCTGGATAGTAAAAAACTGCCCATTCCAATGCGTATGGATGTGTTGCGCATAAACGACGCCACACCCGGCAGAGAAATAGAAAGACTGATGGCAGAGTATAATCAGGCCAGTCAGCCTGCTTCGGTGAGTGCGTTTGCATTCTCGACCAACCAGCAAGACGCCGCCATGCCTCCCACCACATCTCATCCACTCGATCCGCTCGGTATTATGCAGTATTGGTTCCAGCAGGCAGATAAAGAAACCCGCCAGCGTTTTCTTGAATGGGCACAAAAGGAAAGCCGATAAAACGCGTATCAGCGAAAACGGCTCAGCATGCTGATTTAACAGACAAAAAACACCGTTTTTGGAGAGCTGTTCGCATTTTTTCAGTCTGTCACTTTTCTCTGAAACAGTGTTTCCGTAATCTGTAGCAACCTCACTGTTTTAAGGATGTCACCATGGAGTACACCACCCGCACAATCGAGGTGCATAAGCACATCGCTTTGGTTGCGCACGATCACTGCAAAGAGTCATTACTGGAATGGGTTGCCGCCAACAAAACCCAACTGGCAGAACATCACCTGTATGCAACAGGTACGACCGGAAACCTGATTCAGTTGCATACCGGCCTGCCCGTCAGGAGCATGCTGAGTGGTCCGATGGGGGGTGATCAGCAGGTGGGTGCGCTGATCTCCGAGGGGAAAATCGACATGTTGATTTTTTTCTGGGATCCGCTAAACGCAGTACCACATGATCCTGATGTCAAAGCGTTGCTGCGCCTGGCGACTGTCTGGAATATTCCGGTTGCAACCAATCGCTCCACGGCGGATTTCCTGATTAACTCCGGGCTGTTTGGCAAATCGCTCGAGGTCACCATTCCCGACTATCAGCGCTATCTTCAGGGGCGTTTGAAGTAACATCATCCAGCAACACGGCCAGCGCAAGGGCAACGCCGCCTGCGTTGGTTGTGTGAGTTCATTCCATTCAGGCCTTAACTCTGCGGCCCACAAACATTAATTAATTTCACAAACATTAATCAATTTATTGATATGTTTGAATTCACATCTAAAAGCCATGCCCGTTACCCCGGTTTACGCTGTATAGGCACACCAAGCTGATGCAATTCATCGACAAATATTGAGGGGGCATCGCGCTCAAATAACAGCCAGACCTGCTGCTTTGCCCGGGTCAGGGCCACATACAACAGCCGTCGCTCTTCTGCGTCAGGAAAGGGCTCTGGTTGTGGTAGCAACACAGCGTCGAGGACAGACTCACATGCCGGTGCAGGGAAGCCATCGTGCCCGTCACACAGTCCCAGCACAATAACATAATCCGCCTGCTGTCCTTTGCTGGCATGGATCGTCATGAAATCCAAATGCAGGTGCGGCCAGCGGGTTTTCGCCTTCTGTAACACAGACGGGCGCAGGTGATGGTAACGCGCCAGAATCAAAATTCGCTCACTGGTCGTGACATAGCCACTCATTTTATCCAATAGCGCATCAAGTTGATGTTGCTCCAGCAAAACCACCGACTTCTTGTTGCCACTGCATAAACTGTTGAGTGTTTTCTTCATTTGCAGCGGGTTTTGCTGAATAAAGCGGTTGGCAATATCCGCAATACGTTGATTGAAACGATACGTCGTATCCAGCATGCACTGCGCCCCTTCACCAGCAAGGTGCGTAAATGTGCGGGTTGCCGAGAGTGCGGCACCGCTAAAGCGATAAATCGACTGCCAGTCATCCCCCACGGCAAACAGCGATGTGCCGGGAGAATGCTGTCGCAGAGCGTCCAGCAGCCGGGCTCGCTGCGGTGACATATCCTGAAACTCATCCACCAGAATGTGCTGCCACGGGCTGACAAAACGCCCTTTATTGAGATAATTAACAGCCTGATGAATCAGGCCGGAGAAATCCACCGCACCTTCATCTTTTAGCGCTTTTTTCCAGGCTTTCAGTAAAGGAGCCATCAGGCGCAGGCGCTGCTGAAACACCGGGCGGGTTTCCTCATCAGCCAGCGCCAGCAGTTCGCTTTGTGTTCCACCATGCATGCGGATTAATTCCAGCCAGCGTACCAAACGACTGACGATTCGCGCCGCAATCAACGCATCATGCCAAAAATCACCATCAGGTAACGTCCAGCCCAGCTCTTCACTTAACCACTGACGCCATCCTTTCGCCTGTGCTTTTTTCTCATCACATTGTTGCTGCCACTGTTGCAGTAAAAATGCATGCCGGTCATCATCCTGCGTCTCCAGTTTGCTGATTACCGGCACGTTACGGCTACATTGCTGAATAATCTGTAATGCCAGTGCATGAAACGTTTTGGCCTGGATATCATCTGTCTGTAAGCGCTCACGCATACGCTCACTCATTTCCTGAGCCGCCTGTCGGCCAAAGGCCAACAGCAGAATCTGCGCTGGTAATACTCCCGCTTGTTGCATGAGCCATCCGGCCCGAGCCACCAGCACCGATGTCTTGCCACTGCCGGCTCCCGCCAGCACCAAAACCGCATTCTCGCCATTAACAACGGCATGACACTGGCTGCGATTGAGGGGCGAGCGCTCAACGGTATCGAAAAACATTTTCTGATGAATAATCACCGTCTCGGTCCACTGTTGATTGGCTCGCTGTCGCAGGCTTTCCCCCTTCTCCAGCCATTCCAGACAACACCGGTAATGCTCCCGACAGTTGGCAAACTCCTCAAGGCGTTCTTGCAGCAACGGCAATGCCGCCAGACCAGCGCGAATATTTTGCTGCAAAGCGGCAAGCGCCGCGCGATCAAACCAACACTCTGCACTCGCCTGCTGGGTGACCGCCTCAGCCAGCGGCTGCAAAACCGCGGCACACACCTCGCTCATCTGCTGGCTCCAGTTCTGCCAGATGTTGAAAACATGGCGGAAAAACTGCTGCGTCTGCGGCCACGGTGTACCATGCAGCCGGACAACCTGATGTCCTGGCAGCTCAAACTCCAGCTCTCCCCAAATCAGCCCTTTTTTGCAATGAATTGCCAGTAACTGATTAAAAGGAATAAGATATTCATGTTTTTCGCCACTCACCTGAATACCAGCATTGAGCAACTGCACACGGTTATAGGGATGCTGCGCCAAATGCTTCCCCAATACGGTTGATTTCAGTTCCATGAGCCTTACGCCATTTTTCTGTGAAGAGACTTCAGAGTTGTAGTTTAACCGTTATCCGACCACACGCTCTAGCCGGAAAAACACGTTACAATAACCCGACTAACCATGTGATAATTCGTTTCCCATCATTTGTGTACGACCTGGAGCAGTCGGATTATGCGTACCGTACTCAACGTTTTAAATTTTGTGCTGGGGGGGTTCTTCACAACACTGGCCTGGTTGCTGGCAACCTTTGTCAGCCTCGTATTGGTGTTTACACTGCCCTTGACGCGTTCATGCTGGGAAATAACCAAACTGTCTTTACTTCCTTACGGCAACGAAGCCCTTCATGTTGATGAATTACAGCCTGAACAAAAAAACACCTTACTTAATGCCGGCGGTACGTTGCTCAATCTTTTCTGGGTCATCTTCTTTGGCTGGTGGCTCTGCCTGTCTCATATTCTCAGTGGCATAGCCCAATGCCTGACGATAATCGGCATTCCTGTCGGGATTGCGAATTTCAAGATAGCGGCCATTGCGCTCTGGCCTGTCGGGCGTCGAGTGGTGTCCGTTGAAGAAGCTCGCGCCGCCAGGCAAGCCAACGCCCGTCGGCGTTACCCGTAATCAGAGCAAATCATCATGGTGCAATCGTTTGTGAATACCGGTGTACGACGCTTCTTCTACAACAGCGGTTGGCTGTATAACCTGCGTATTTTGGTCGCGCTTACGGGCACAGCGGTACTGCCCTGGTGGCTCGGTGTCACCACCAGCACCATCCCGCTGACGCTTGGCGTTGTTGCCGCCGCATTAACCGACCTGGATGACCGCTTATCAGGAAGGCTATTTAACTTATTGATTACTTTGGTTTGCTTTCTACTCGCGTCGGTATCCATTGAGTTGCTTTATCCTTACCCTTGGTTATTCATTATCGGGCTGGCACTCTCTACCTGGAGTTTTATCCTGCTGGGTTCGCTGGGTCAGCGCTATGCCACTATTGCTTTTGGCGCACTGCTGATTGCCATTTACACAATGCTTGGGGTCTCGCTTTACAGCAGTTGGTACCAACAGCCGTTTTTACTGTTATTGGGTGCGCTGTGGTACAACCTGTTAACCTTGCTGGGGCACGTCATTTTTCCTATCCGGCCGTTGCAAGACAGTCTGGCTCGTTGCTACCAGCAATTGGCACACTATCTGGAAATCAAATCCAGCCTGTTTGATCCTGACATTGAAGATAACGATCGACCGTTAATCGACGTAGCAATGGCGAATGGTCAACTCGTTGAAACGCTAAATCAGGCCAAAGCCTCGCTGCTTACGCGACTGCGCGGCGATCGCGGCCAACGCGGCACCCGCCGTACACTGCACTATTACTTTGTTGCGCAAGATATTCATGAGCGCGCCAGTTCCGCACATATTCAGTATGATCAATTGCGGCACGCACTGCGCTACAGCGATGTCCCTTTCCGTTTTCAACGCCTGCTATTCATCTTGTCGCAGGCTTGCCTGCGGGTGTCCCAGTCAATTTTGTTGCAGCAAAAATACCAGCACGACCACCGTATTGAACGGGCATTTTTCCATCTCAACGCCGCCCTCGACCGGCTGGAGGAACAGGGAAAAGATTTATTATCAATCAAAGCATTACGTCATCTTTTAAATAATCTGCGCGCCATTGAAGCTCAGTTGGTTAACATCCAGTCAGAACAAACGCTGGAACGCCACAACCACCGCCTCTCTTCAGAAAACAGGCTGTCCGAGGATAAAATCACTGGCTGGAGCGATGTCTGGCTGCGCATTTGTCGGCACCTCACGCCTCAATCTGCACTGTTTCGCCATGCAGTCAGGATGTCTCTGGTGCTATGCACCGGCTACAGCATTATCCAGTTGGCTGGCCTGCAACACGGCTACTGGATTTTGCTAACCAGCCTGTTTGTTTGCCAGCCAAACTACAGCGCCACGCGCCGTCGTCTCGCATTACGTATTATCGGCACGCTTGGTGGCGTGCTGTTCGGGGTTCCGTTGCTGTACATCGTCCCGTCACAAGAAGGGCAACTGGCACTGATTGTGGTAAGTGGGGTACTGTTTTTTGCTCTGCGAACGGTGCAATATGCCCAGGCCACACTGTTTATTACCCTGCTGGTATTAATGTGCTTTAACTTGCTGGGTGAAGGGTTGGAAGTCGCCATCCCGCGCGTTGTGGATACGCTGCTGGGCTGCGCCATCGCCTGGGCTGCGGTGAGTTTTATCTGGCCAGACTGGAAATTCCGTCGTCTGGATGTGGTTATCAGCAAAGCGGTAGAAAATAATTGCCGCTACCTTGATGCCATCATGGTGCAATACCATCAGGGTAAAGACAACGGTTTGACTTACCGCATCGCCCGGCGGGATGCCCACAACAGTGATGCAGAACTGGCATCGGTGGTGTCAAATATGTCTGCCGAACCGCGTACACGAGCAGATACGCTGGAACAGGCTTTCAGACTGATGTGCCTTAATCATACGTTGCTTGGTTATATCTCAACCCTTGGGGCCCATCGAGAGCGCATGGTCTTGGCTGAAACACTGCAACTGCTCAATGATGCGGTCTGTTATGTTAGCGATGCACTATACCAAAATCTTTATCAATCAGGCGATTATGAAGACGCGCTCACCAAAGAGCTGGATGCGCTTAAACGTCGCATCCACGCACAATCACCAGAGCAAGACAGTCAGGAACAACTGGTATTGCAGCAAATTCATTTAATAACCGGTTTGTTGCCTGAATTAGTGCAATTAAAAAAACAGCTTATCCGCGATACACATCAGGCACAGGCATCAACATTCTCTCCCGCATCCCGCATCGACGAATAATCGTTAGCGCCATTCAGCCACCGCCTAACGTTCCGGGCGCGTGGCTGTACGCAACGGGCGACATGATGGTGCATGCCGCTCAAACCATTCAATCAGTTCGCTGCGCACGCCCTGGGGTAATGCCGCCTGATGTACGCCACAAATCGCGCCGGCAAGTGCCAGCAAGACGTTGACGCTCAGATGCTGGCTGACAGCCCTCAATTTGAGATAGCTGGTTTTCGCCCCTAATCGATGCAATTCATCGATATTTCTGATCCCTACTTTCCAGAGCAAACGCTCCAGATCGTGATTGATATTAGGCAAATCCTTTAGTCTGGCACAGCGCTTTCTGGCTGCTTTATCATGCTGCGCCCCCTGCAAAGATTGCATGCCCAATGCCAATAACGACGCTTCACGTTGCCACAGCGCTTCAGTCACCAGATAGTAATTAAGCGGGACAGGTATTCCACGTTTGGTGTACACCAGCTTTGGAGTCTGCCGGGCAAGAAAAAAGTCTTCATTATCAGGCGATGCACGCAAATAGAGCTCGCCCGCTGACACCAGCGCGAAAATGACGCCATCTGCCGCAATACTGTAGCCCCCGAACTGAGAGCGTGAAAGGATATGACCTAATGGGGCGAATACGCTTTTGGCTTGTAAAATCCTTTTTTCACATAGGTTTTTCATTACTCATTCCTTGTATTGAAAATTTATTCCTGTTTTTCAGATACATCCATATTCTTAACAATTAATTAAACACAGCCTTAGCGCGTCTTCAAAGACAAAATGTGTCATGAAGGCCATGACATACTGATTATGCGAAGCGCTTTCAGAAATTCTGGTTGATCTTTACCCATACAAAAGATACTGTACATAAATACAGTGTCACTGTGAGGGTAGTAACTATGCGTATCCAAACCATCCATGCTCCACGCGTTTGCCATGCATCCCCTTCTGCACATAGCACAATGCCAAAAGCGTCTTCTGGCGGTGTCATTAGCGAAATTGTTTACTGTGATGGGCATCCCATGTTAACACCGCTGTTACTGCCGCTATTGCAGCAATTAGGAACACAGGCACGCTGGTTACTCTGGTTATCGCCGCAGCAGAAACTGAGCCGTTTATGGTTACAACAGGCAGGTTTACCACTGGAAAAAATGATTGAGCTTTATCGCGTAAAATCGATATCCATTGTTGAAGCGATGGAGAAAGCGTTAATGACAGGTAACTACAGTGCGGTGCTTTGCTGGCTGGACGATGAGCTGGATAATGAACAAAAAATGCGATTACAGCGTGCCGCGTTGCATGGCAATACCTATGGATTCATTCTGCGTCCGGAGGAAAAAACGACCATAGGACACTTTTCCACGCTAAGAATTCACTCTGGTTTGTATCATTAAGTGAATATTGGGATTTTTCTTATCCATGTACTATGGCCTGACCCTATACCGCGCATAGTCCCTGAAAATACAGCGGCTGTGTTGTCATGACGAAGTTTTAATATTAAGAAATTTCGGAATAATCAGACAAATTCGCCCATTATTTGTTAGTAATTATGTATGAACGGCTGGTTTTTTCATGGTGTCAGTCACATCATACTTGTAACTTTCTCACCACGTTGTAGACTTTAGCACGCTGGAGTTGCCCTTCATAACGTCAGTTAACTGGCAGCAGTTATTACACCAAGGGCAATGTCTCCGTGAAAGGATTTTAACCAAAGGCGAATTAGCGTTCAGAGTTAATTGCCGATTTGGATGATAATGAGGCGTAAAATGAAAAAAACAGCTATCGCGATTGCAGTGGCACTGGCTGGCTTTGCTACCGTAGCACAAGCCGCACCGAACGATAACACCTGGTACGCAGGCGGTAAACTGGGTTGGTCCCAGTATCACGATACCAACCTGACTGGTAATGGCTACAATGTAACTAATCCTGCCAAGAATCAACTGGGCGCAGGTGCATTTGGTGGCTATCAGGCAAACCAGTACCTGGGTTTTGAAATGGGCTATGACTGGCTGGGTCGTATGAAATACACCGAAGGCAACCATGGCAGTTTCAAAGCTCAGGGCGTTCAGTTGGCCGCTAAACTGAGCTACCCGATCGTTGACGATCTGGATGTCTACACCCGTCTTGGCGGTTTCGTATGGCGCGCTGACAGCAAAGACAGCACTGGCCCGAGCAACCATGACACCGGCGTTTCTCCGCTGGCCGCTGTGGGTGTGGAATACGCTGTGACCAAAAACTGGGCAACTCGTCTGGACTACCAGTGGGTAAACAACATTGGTGATGCGGCAACTGTTGGTGGTCGCCCTGACAATGGCCTGCTGAGCGTTGGTGTTTCTTACCGTTTCGGTCAGGAAACTGCTGCCCCGGCTCCGGCTCCGGTTGCTGCTCCGGCCCCGGTTGCCGCTCCGGCTCCGGTTGTACAGACCAAACGTTTCACCCTGAAGTCTGACGTACTGTTCAACTTCAACAAAGCGACTCTGAAACCGGAAGGTCAGCGTTCTCTGGATCAATTGTACACCCAGTTGAGCACTCTGGATCCGAAAGACGGTTCTGTGGTCGTTCTGGGCTTCAGTGACCGTTTAGGTTCTGACCAGTACAACCTGACCCTATCTACCAAACGTGCACAGACTGTTGTTGACTACCTGGTACACAAAGGTATTCCGTCTAACAAGATCTCTGCTCGTGGTATGGGCAAAGCGAACCCGGTTACTGGCTCTACCTGTGCCAACACCAAAGCTCGCGCTGCGCTGATCGATTGCCTGGCTCCAGATCGTCGCGTTGAAATCGAAGTTAAAGGCATCAAAGACGTAGTGACTCAGCCTCAGGCGTAATTGCCCTGATGCTATAACTTGATGTCATAATGAAAGGGCTGTTCCATTGTTTTGCTGATAAAACAGCAGTTATGAGAGAAACAGACACCTTTTAAGAAAAAACAGCCCTTGCTTTAGGGCTGTTTTTTTATTGTCCGATATATACCGTAAACCCTGCGCGTGTCGGGCGGTGAAATGTTCCCAAACACCTTACTCATAGGCGCTATCACTCAGGCAGAAGTGAATGCTATGAGACCTGAGCTTCAATTTCGGTTAATTTCCAAGATATAATTTAATTTTTGCGTCTTACATCTCATTTTAAGCGCAACCGTTACATAAAATGACGACCAAAAATCGGCCCCTATCATAATTTGGAGCAAACATGTCCAACATTCTGCAATTTATCCTGGCTCTGATTGTTGTCGCCGGCTTGTCACTGCTGGTGTGCCGCGATCGCAAAAGCATTCGCGTCAGGTATATTATTCAGCTCTTAGTCATCGAGATCCTGCTCGCTTACTTCTTCCTCTATTCAAGCGCCGGGCTGGGGTTTGTTCAGGGGTTTGCGGGGTTGTTTGATAAACTGCTTGCCTTTGCTGGTGAAGGCACAGGGTTTGTCTTTGGTAATATCGGTAATAATGGTTTCGTCTTCTTCCTGAAAGTGTTGTGCCCAATCGTCTTTATTTCCGCCCTGATTGGTATTTTGCAACACATCAAGCTGTTACCGCTTGTCATCCGTCTTATCGGTACGGTGCTTTCCAAAATCAACGGCATGGGGAAACTGGAATCATTTAATGCGGTCAGTTCACTGATCCTTGGTCAGTCAGAAAACTTCATCGCCTACAAAGACATATTGGGTCAAATGTCCGAAAAGCGCATGTACACCATGGCGGCTACCGCGATGTCTACGGTGTCTATGTCAATTGTCGGTGCGTATATGTCGATGCTGGAAGCCAAATATGTCGTCGCCGCGCTGGTGCTTAATATGTTTAGCACTTTCATCGTCCTGTCGCTGATTAACCCTTACCAAACCAGTGAAGAAAAAGAGCTGCACTTAAATGATCTTCATGAAGGGCAAAGCTTCTTTGAGATGCTGGGCGAATACATTCTGGCAGGCTTCAAAGTGGCGATTATCGTCGCCGCAATGTTGATTGGTTTTATCGCCCTGATTGCCGCCATCAACGCCCTGTTCAGCGCGGTATTTGGCATGAGTTTTCAGGAAATCCTGGGCTATGTATTCTATCCGTTTGCCTGGATAGTCGGGGTTCCTAAAGCTGAAGCATTGCAAGTCGGTAGTATTATGGCCACCAAGCTGGTTTCCAACGAATTTGTTGCCATGATTGAGATGCAGAAAATCGCCGCCCAACTGTCACCACGCAGTGTTGGCATCTTGTCGGTATTCCTGGTTTCATTCGCCAACTTTGCCTCTATCGGTATCGTTGCCGGGGCCATCAAAGGCCTTAATGAGATGCAAGGCAATACCGTTTCCCGCTTTGGTCTGAAGCTGGTTTACGGCTCTACGCTGGTGAGCCTGCTTTCTGCCGCCGTCGCAGGGTTGGTGTTGTAATACACTGATTTACCCCGCGTCACGCGCGCGGCTTCAGATTGGTTTATCGCGTCCCCGATGTGGTTTACATCGGGGACTTTTTTCTACAAACCCTGACATATCTTCCATATTTCCTCCATCTTTTGTCCTCCAGTTGATGTTTAAACTAGTATCATAATATTCAGTGTTTCATGGGCTTATGTTTGCCTGTGCTGATTGGAGGTTCCGTTCATTATTATGAATGCCACACGCTTATTTCGTTTAGTTATGCTGGCTGCTGTGATTATTGCAGCATTCTTTATCTGGCGGCACGTTACGCCATCAGAAGAGGCGACCAGCACAGCGGCAACTGCACAGCAAACAACGCGTCAGGGTCAAAATCGTAACGGGGGTGGTCGCCGGGGTTCCTCTGCACCACCGCCAGTACAAGCGGCGCTATCCTCTTCTTCTTCAGTGCCTTATTACCTGTCTGCGCTGGGCACCGTGACCGCAGCGAACACCGTTACGGTACATAGCCGCGTCAGCGGTCAACTGATGGCCATTCACTTTCAGGAAGGACAACAGGTAAATGCCGGTGACTTACTGGCAGAGATTGACCCGCGGCCATTCGAGGTCGCACTGACACAGGCTCAAGGACAGTTGGCCAAAGATCAGGCGCTGTTGGTTAACGCCAGGCAAGACGCCTCCCGCTATCAGCAGTTATCCAAAACAGGTCTGGTTTCTCGCCAGCAATTGGATACTCAGGAATCACTGGTGCGCCAGTATGAGGCCACGGTGAAATCAGACCAGGGCTCAGTTGCCAGCGCCCAGTTACAACTCGACTATAGCCGCATTACCGCACCGTTTAGCGGCCGCGTCGGTCTGCGGCAGATAGATATCGGTAACTATGTCACCAGCACCGATAACCTGCTGGTACTGACACAAACTCACCCCATCGATACGGTGTTTACCGTGCCTGAAAGCGATATCGCCACGGTACTGAAAGCACAAAAATCGGGCCAGCCAATACCGGTGGAAGCCTGGGATCGCGCAAATCGTCAGCGCCTTTCTCAGGGGCGCTTGCTGAGTATGGATAACCAGATAGACACCACCACCGGCACCGTCAAACTGAAAGCCCGCTTTGAAAATAACGATGACACGCTGTTCCCCAACCAGTTTGTGAATATCAAAATGAAAGTCGATACGCTGCAAAATGTGGTGGTCGCCCCTTCCGCTGCCATTCAGATGGGCAATGAAGGTCATTTCGTCTGGGTCTTGAACGACAAAGATCAGGTCAGCAAACACATCATTACAACCAGCATTCAGTACGGGCCACAAACGGTCGTCACCAGCGGTCTTAACGCCGGTGAGCGAGTGGTCACTGACGGTATAGACAGGCTAACGGAAGGGGCTCGTGTTGAGGTGCTGGCTCCCGCAGCGGCTGAGCCCCATGCCACCGCCGGCGGCGAGAAACATCAGCGTAATGCGGAGAAATCCTGATGCAGGAGACGACTACGCCGATACAAGACCCCACCCCCGTGACCGGTGGGGGGCCGTCTCGCCTGTTTATTCTCAGGCCGATTGCGACAACGTTACTGATGGTAGCCATTTTGCTGGCCGGGATTGTCGGCTACCGTGCGCTGCCCGTTTCCGCACTGCCGGAAGTTGATTATCCCACCATTCAGGTTGTTACCTTATATCCCGGTGCCAGCCCGGATGTCATGACCTCAGCCGTCACCGCGCCGCTGGAGCACCAGTTTGGCAGTATGTCTGGCCTGAAACAGATGTCGAGCCAGAGCGCGGGCGGGGCTTCGGTGATAACCCTGCAATTTCAGCTCTCACTTTCGCTGGATGTCGCCGAGCAGGATGTGCAGGCAGCCATTAACGCTGCGACCAATTTGCTGCCAACCGACCTGCCTTTTCCGCCAACCTATAGCAAAGTCAACCCTGCCGACCCGCCCATCATGACACTGGCGGTCACGTCAACGGCGCTGCCGATGACGCAGGTACAAGACATGATAGAAACGCGCATCGCGCAAAAAATCTCGCAAGTGGAAGGCGTCGGGCTGGTAACACTGGCAGGAGGTCAACGTCCGTCAGTGCGGGTGAAAATGAACCCTGGGGCACTGGCAGCCTATGGCCTTAGCAGCGAGAATGTGCGCACCGCTATTACCGCCGCCAACGTCAACACGCCGAAGGGCAGCTTTGATGGCCCGGCTCGATCGGTCACCTTATCGGCCAACGATCAAATGCGTTCACTGGATGACTACCGCCAGCTCATCATTAGCTGGAAAAACGGTGCGCCAGTGCGGTTACAAGATGTCGCTGACGTTGAACAGGAGCCGGAAAACACCCGTCTGGCAGCCTGGTCTAATCAACATCAGGCCATCATTTTGAATATTCAGCGTCAGCCTGGCGCTAACGTTATCGCCACCGCAGACCATATCCGCAGCCTGCTGCCTGCGCTAAAAGCGAGCCTGCCCAAATCGGTAGACATCAGCCTGCTGACCGATCGCACGACCACCATCCGCGCTTCGGTAGACGACGTGCAGTTCGAGTTGCTGCTGGCCATCGCGTTGGTGGTGATGGTGATTTACCTGTTCTTGCGTAACGCAGTCGCCACACTGATCCCAAGTATTGCCGTGCCGCTGTCGCTGGTTGGCACCTTTGCCGCAATGTATTTTCTCGGTTTTTCCATCAACAACCTGACGCTGATGGCATTAACCATCGCCACCGGTTTCGTGGTCGATGATGCGATTGTGGTCATCGAAAACATTGCCCGCTATATCGAAAAAGGGGAAAAACCGTTACAGGCCGCGCTAAAAGGGGCCGGAGAAATCGGTTTTACCATCATCTCACTGACCTTCTCGTTGATTGCGGTACTGATCCCTCTGCTGTTTATGGGAGATATTATTGGCCGGCTGTTCCGTGAGTTTGCGGTCACGCTGGCGGTTTCTATTCTTATCTCGGCGGTCGTATCACTCACACTCACACCAATGATGTGCGCCCGCCTGCTTAGCCATCAGGCGCTTACGCACCAAAACCGCTTCACGCGTGCCAGCGAGCGCTTTTTTGATGCGGTTATTGCCCTTTATGGCCGCGGCCTGACCCGGGTGTTAAGCCATCCCTGGCTGACGCTTGGGGTAGCCATTGGCACACTGGCCCTGACGGTGGTGTTGTATATCGTTATCCCAAAAGGTTTTTTCCCGATTCAGGACAACGGCATCATTCAAGGCAGCGTGCAGGCGTCACAAACCATCTCCTTTAGCGGCATGGTGGATAAACAACAGCAAGTCAGCCGCCTGATTCTAAAAGACCCGGCGGTCGAGAGTATCTCTTCGTTTATTGGTGTCGATGGCACGAACCCATCGCTCAATAGCGGGCGGCTGCAAATCAACCTCAAACCGCTGGATGAACGTCACGATCGCATTCAGGCAGTGATCGCGCGCTTGCAGCAGCAAACAGCCGCACTACCTGGCGTGCAACTCTATCTGCAACCGGTGCAAGATCTCACCATCGACACGCAAGTCAGCCGGACACAGTACCAGTTTACGCTGCAAACCATGTCGCTCGGCGAGCTCAGCACCTGGGTACCGAAACTGACCGCCGAATTGCAAAAGCTGCCGCAGTTGCAGGATGTCAGCAGTGACTGGCAAGAAGGCGGCGCGGTCGCGTATGTCAAAGTGAACCGGGACAGCGCCAGCCGCCTGGGCATCACCATGTCACAGATAGACAGCGCGCTGTACAACGCTTTCGGCCAGCGGCTTATCTCAACCATTTATACCCAGTCAAACCAGTACCGGGTGGTGCTGGAACAGCAGCATGACAACAATGACGGCCTGGCCTCGCTCAATGCTGTCCGGCTGATTAACAGCACCGGCGGCAGCGTTCCCCTTAGCAGCATCGCCACCCTTGAAGAGCGCCAGGGGCCTTTGTCGATAAACCATATTGACCAGTTCCCCTCTACCACCATTTCATTCAATGTGGCACCCGGTTATGCACTGGGCGATGCCGTGAGCGCTATTGCACAAACCCAGCAACAAATGCAGTTGCCAAGCGACATCATCACCCGCTTTCAGGGCAGTACGCTGGCATTTCAGTCAGCCCTGACCAGCACCATCTGGCTGGTGGTCGCCGCGATTGTGGCGATGTATATCGTGCTCGGGGTGTTGTATGAAAGCTTTATTCATCCGGTTACTATCCTCTCCACCTTGCCTACCGCCGGGGTGGGGGCGCTGCTGGCATTGATGCTGGCAGGCAGTGATCTGAATATTATCGCTATCATCGGTATCATCCTGCTGATTGGTATTGTGAAGAAAAATGCCATCATGATGATCGACTTTGCGCTGGCCGCAGAGCGTGAGCAGGGCATGCCGCCATATCAGGCGATTTATCAAGCCTGTCTGCTGCGTTTTCGCCCGATCCTGATGACGACGATGGCCGCCTTGCTCAGTGCCGTACCGCTCATGTTCAGCACCGGTGTTGGCGCAGAACTGCGCCGCCCGCTCGGCATCTGTATGGTGGGCGGGCTGGTGATGAGTCAGGTATTGACCCTATTTACCACCCCGGTGATTTACCTGCTGTTTGACCGGCTGGCTCACCGTTTACGCCGCCGCCAGGCACAAAAACAGGAAGGGGAAATACAGTGAAGTTCTTCGCGCTGTTTATCCACCGTCCGGTCGCCACCACGTTGCTGGCGCTGGCGATAGCCTTGTGCGGTCTGCTTGGCTATCAGTTGCTGCCGGTTTCACCGCTGCCACAGGTCGATTATCCGGTGATTTCCGTCACCGCCTCAATGCCGGGTGCCTCACCGGAAACCATGGCCTCCTCGGTCGCAACACCGCTTGAGCGCTCGCTGGGGCGCATTGCGGGCGTGAACGAAATGACGTCCATGAGCTCCCTTGGCAGTACCCGTATTATTATGCAATTTGCGCTGGAGCGAGATATCAACGGGGCCGCTCGTGATGTTCAGGCGGCGATCAACGCCGCCCAGAGTCTGTTGCCAAGTAACATGCCAAGCCGCCCTTATTATCGCAAGGTCAACCCGTCAGATGCGCCGGTGGTGATAATGACGTTGACCTCAGATACCTACAGCCCCGGCCAGCTCTACGACTATGCCTCAACTCAAATCGCTCAGCGGGTATCACAAATTGAAGGGGTGGGTGATGTCACTATTGGTGGCAGCTCACTGCCCGCCGTGCGGGTATCCCTCAATCCTCAGGCGCTTTTTAATCAAGGGGTTTCACTCGATGAAGTGCGCCAGTCGATTGCGCAGGCCAATGTGCGACAGCCCGTTGGCAGTGTGGACAGCGACAGTAAGCACTATCAACTCCAGACCAATGATGCGCTGAAAACCGCCGATGCGTATAAACCGCTGATTATCCATTACAATAATGGTGCCGCAGTGCGACTGAGCGATGTGGCCACGGTTAAGGATTCGGTACAAAACGTACTCAATGCCGGGATGACCAATGCCAAACCGGCGATTCTGGTGCTGATTCGCCGGGCACCGGATGCCAACATTATTGCCACCGTCGATGCCATTCGCGCCGCCATGCCAGAATTACGCGCGATGGTGCCTGCATCGATTAATCTGGACATTGCACAAGACCGCTCGCCGACTATACGTACCTCGCTGCGCGATGTGGAGCGCTCGCTGACTATTGCCGTATCGCTGGTGATCCTGGTGGTCTTTTTATTTCTGCGCTCGGCCCGCGCCACCCTGATTCCAGCTATTGCCGTGCCCGTATCACTGATTGGCACCTTTTCTGCCATGTACTTGTGTGGCTTTAGTCTGAATAACCTGTCGCTGATGGCGTTAACGGTCGCCACGGGCTTTGTGGTGGATGACGCCATAGTGGTGCTGGAAAATATTTCCCGCCATATTGAAGCGGGTATGAAACCGTTGCCGGCCTCATTGCAAGGGGTACGGGAAGTCGGTTTCACCGTCGTATCCATGAGTCTGTCACTGATTGCGGTGTTTATTCCTTTGCTGTTTATGGATGGCCTGCCGGGGCGGTTATTTAGAGAGTTCTCAATTACGCTCTCGGTAGCGATTCTGATTTCACTGCTGGTTTCCATTACCCTGACCCCCATGATGTGCGCGCGACTGTTACGTACACATGCACCGCGCAGCCAGCCACGCACCCGCGGTTTTAACCGGCTGCTGCTGGGATTACAGCAAGGATATGGTCGCAGCTTGCGCTGGGTGCTTAACCATACTCGCTGGGTGATGCTGGTGTTGCTGGGCACCATCAGCCTCAGTGTCTGGCTCTATATCACCATTCCCAAAACGTTTTTCCCTGAGCAAGACACCGGGCGACTGATGGGCTTTATTCAAGCCGACCAGAGCATCTCGTTTCAGGCAATGAAACAAAAGCTACAGGATTTTATGACCATCGTGCGTGCTGACCCGGCTGTTGATAATGTCACGGGTTTTACCGGCGGTATGCGCACCAATAGCGGTTCGATGTTTATCAGCCTCAAGCCGCTTGCAGAGCGCGATGTCAGCGCACAACAGGTGATAACACGGTTACGCGCGAAACTGGCCAAAGAGCCGGGGGCAAACCTGTACCTGATGGCTGTGCAGGATGTGCGCATCGGCGGGCGCGAGGCCAACGCCGGGTATCAGTATTCACTGTTGTCGGATGACCTGGCGGTACTGCGTACCTGGGAGCCAAAAATCCGCGACGCCCTGACCAAGCTGCCAGAGCTGGCGGATGTCAGTTCCGATCAGCAAGACAAAGGCGCTGAGCTGATGATGGAATACGATCGCGATGCCATGGCACGTCTGGGCGTTAATGTTTCCGGGGTGAATGCGCTACTGAATAACGCCTTCGGTCAGCGGCAAATTTCCACCATCTATCAGCCCATGAACCAATACAAAGTGGTGATGGAGGTTGACCCGGCCTATACCCAGGATCCGACATCGCTCGACAAAATGTTTGTGATTAACAATGACAACAAGCCGATCCCGTTGTCATTTTTTGCCCACTGGCGGCCCGCCAATACACCGCTTGCTGTTAACCATCAGGGGCTTTCCGCTGCCGCGACCCTCTCGTTTAACCTGCCGGAAGGTGCCAGCCTGTCAGATGCCACAACAGCGATTGAACGCACCATGACCTCACTGGGCGTGCCGTCCTCCATTCGCGGCCAGTTTGCGGGTACGGCGCTGGCCTTCCAGCAATCACAGCACTCACAAATCGTGCTGATTATCGCCGCCATTATCACGGTCTACATCGTGCTGGGCATTTTGTATGAGAATGTGGCGCACCCGCTCACCATTCTCTCCACACTGCCTTCCGCCGGTGTCGGGGCATTGCTGGCGCTGGAGCTGTTTAACAAGCCGTTTAGCCTGATTGCGCTGATAGGTATCTTGCTGCTGATAGGTATCGTGAAGAAAAACGCCATCATGATGGTGGATTTTGCGCTGGTGGCGCAGCGTGAAGGCAAACTATCAGCGCACGAGGCCATTTTCCGCGCCTGTATGCTGCGCTTTCGCCCGATAATGATGACCACCATGGCCGCACTCTTTGGCGCGCTACCGCTGGTGCTCGGCAGCGGCGATGGCTCGGAACTGCGTCAGCCGCTGGGTATTACCATTGTTGGCGGGCTGGTAATGAGCCAGTTGCTGACTATCTATACCACCCCGGTGGTATATCTGTTCTTTGATAGTCTCGGGCAGCGGCTACGCCGGTCAAAAGCCCGCAAGCAACACGTCCCTTTGGCCTGAAACCATCGTAATGGCATTATGCGATAGCCTCTTATTCGGCCGTACCTCGCTGTCATATAATGCCTTTTATTATTCAATACTTCGCCGGGGCTAAGCCCCGGCAGCATCAGGGAGCCGAGCCCTCCCAGGAGTTGCCCCGAGCATGACCAGTCAGCCGCCTGCCTCCGTTCGCTGGCAATTGTGGATTGTGGCCTTCGGTTTTTTCATGCAGACGCTGGATACCACCATCGTCAACACCGCCCTGCCCTCCATGGCAGTCAGCCTTAATGAAAGCCCGCTGAATATGCATGCGGTGATTGTCGCCTATGTGCTGACGGTCGCCATGGTACTGCCTGCCAGCGGCTGGCTGGCCGACCGGCTGGGCGTGCGCAATATCTTCTTTTGCGCCATTGTATTGTTCAGTTTCGGCTCGTTACTCTGCGCCCGCTCGCAAACGCTCGATGCATTACTGTGCTCACGGGTAATTCAGGGAATTGGCGGTGCGATGATGGTGCCGATTGGTCGCCTGACGGTGATGAAACTGGTGCCGCGCGATCAATACATGGCGGCGATGACATTCGTGACGCTGCCAGGGCAGATTGGGCCACTGATGGGGCCAACCCTGGGCGGGTTTCTGGTGCAGTACGCCAGTTGGCACTGGATTTTCCTGATTAACATCCCGGTCGGTGTGATGGGTGCCATCGCCACCTGGTTACTGATGCCCAATTTTACCCTGCCCGCCCGCCGCTTTGATGTGCCGGGTTTTCTCTATCTGGTCGTGGCCATGGGCAGCCTGACGCTGGCGCTTGATGGGCAAAAAAGCCTTGGCTTATCCACACTGGCATTATCGGCACTGGTAGTGACCGGGCTGCTGGCGCTGCTTATCTACTGGAGGCATGCCACAGAGAATGAGCACGCATTGTTTAATCTGCGCTTGTTTGAGACGCGCAGCTTTAGCATCGGGCTGTTTGGCGGCTGGCTGGCGCGTATTGGCAGCGGCATGCTGCCGTTCATGACGCCGGTGTTTTTACAGCTCGGGCTCGGTTACTCACCGTTTCATGCCGGCATGATGATGATCCCTTTAGTGCTCGGCAATATGGGCATGAAACGGCTGGTGGTGATGGTGGTAAACCGCTTTGGCTATCGCAATGTATTGGTCGCCTCTACGCTGATGCTGGCGCTGGCGACGCTGCTGTTTGCATTGGTCGCCATGATGAACTGGCACTGGATGATGCCGGTGGTGCTGCTACTGGTCGGCATGGTAAACGGCATCCGGTTTTCTACGATGAACACGCTGACACTCAAAGACCTGCCCGACACACTGGCCAGCGGTGGCAATAGTCTGCTGTCGATGTCGATGCAGCTCTCGACCAGTATGGGCGTCACGCTCGCTGGCATGTTACTGGGCCTGTTCGCTCATACGCATCTGGTGGCAGGCGCGCAGCAAACCCACAGCGTGTTTCTTTATACCTACCTCTGCATGGTGGCGGTGATGGCCTTTCCGGCGCTGATTTTCATCCGTGCGCCTAAAGAGGTCGTTCCCCAGACGACGCTGACACGCACTTCCCGAGGCCAATAATGCGATTCGGTATCACTGCCAGAATGTTTCTGGCGATTTTTTCCACCTGCATGCTGGTGCTTATCATCATGCATTTCGGTGTCAGGCTCAGTTTTGAAAAGGGTTTTATCGACTACATTCGCCACGGCAATGAACAGCGCGCGACCCAAATTAAAGAGTTGCTGGAAGAACAATATCAGTTGCACGGTGACTGGGAATTTCTGCGCAGCCGGGATCAAGGCATTTTTTCGATGATCCGCACCCTTGATCAAAACAGCAATGAAGCATTACAAGGCTGGCGTACCCGCTTTTGGGTGCTCGATGAAAACCGTAACCGACTGCTCGGCCCTCCGGTACCACTTCCTGGCGATAGCACAACGTTACCGTTGGTCGTCCGGCAACGCACCGTTGGCTGGATTGTCAGCGCGCCGGTCGAAGGGCTCACCCGCAGCGCTGATATCAACTTTGACCAGCAACAGCAACGAACCAGTTGGCTGATAGTGGCCTTCACTACCTTGCTGGCTGCCGTCGTCACCTGGCTCTTGTCACGCGGCTTGCTGGCCCCGGTGAAACGGCTGGTTAACGGTATTCATCAGTTAGCCGGCGGTGACTTTAGTACCCGGGTCTGCGGCAATGAACGCGATGAACTGGGGCGTCTGGCGCAGGACTTTAACCAACTGGCCTCGGCGCTGGAGAAAAACGAGCAGTCTCGCCGGGCGTTTATGGCTGATATCTCCCATGAGTTGCGAACGCCGCTGGCGGTGCTGCGCGGTGAGCTCGAAGCCTTGCAAGATGGTGTGCGCAAACCCGATACGGCCGCATTCAGTTCGTTGCAGGCGGAAGTGGTGATGCTGGCCAAGCTGGTCGATGACCTGCACCAGCTATCGCTCTCGGATGTGGGCGCACTGGCTTACCGTAAAAGTGCGGTGAACGTCACGACACTGTTACAGGTTTCGCTCGCCGCGTTTAACGAACGTTTTCACCATAAACAGATTGCCCTTCACACCTGCCTGCACCCACAGGCTGTGGTATTTGGCGACCCGGATCGCCTGAGCCAATTGTTCAATAATTTGCTGGAAAACAGCCTGCGCTATACTGATGAAGGCGGTCGGCTGGAAGTCGAGACTGAATTACGCCCGCAGTGGCTGGTTATTCACTGGCACGACAGCGCCCCCGGCATTACGGATGAGCAGTTATCGCTCATTTTTGAGCGTTTCTACCGCGCCGAAAGCTCCCGTAACCGCGCCAGCGGTGGGTCAGGCCTTGGGCTTGCCATTTGCGCCAACATCATTGAGGCACACGAAGGACGCCTGTATGCTGGCCACTCACCGCTTGGCGGCGTACACCTCACCGTCGAGCTGCCCTTACACCTCTACCAGAACAGGTAAGTCACATGACCGCATCGTCTCTTGTCCCCGCAGGTGATGACACCCAGCCGGTACTGATAGTAGAAGATGAACCCAAACTTGGGCAGTTGCTGGTGGATTACCTGCAAGCTTCGGGATATTCCACCCATTGGTTAACCCAGGGCGATGAGGTTGAACCCTGGGTACGCGAGCACCCCTGCCAGTTAATCCTGCTGGATTTAATGCTGCCGGGACGCGACGGGTTAACACTGTGCCGCGCAATCCGTGGCTTTTCCAACGTCCCCATTATTATGGTGACAGCACGCAGCGATGAAATTGACCGGCTGCTTGGGCTGGAAATTGGCGCTGATGATTACATTTGTAAACCCTACAGCCCGCGTGAAGTGGTTGCCCGGGTGAAAACCTTGCTACGCCGCTGCCGCTGGCAACATGAGCCTAAAGCCAATGATGCGGTGTCTGCTTTGCTCATCGACCAGCATCGCTATCAGGCAAGCTATCTGGGCCGACAGCTCGATTTAACCCCTGCCGAATTTCGGTTGTTAAAAACCCTGTCGGCCGAACCGGGCCGGGTGTTCTCACGCGAGCAGTTGCTTGATCATCTGTATGATGACTACCGGGTTGTGACAGACCGCACCATTGATAGCCATATCAAGAACCTGCGGCGTAAACTGGAGATGTTTGACCGGGAAACCTCGTTCATCCGCACCGTGTACGGTATTGGCTATCGCTGGGAGGCAGCGGCCAGCCAGGAAACACCGGAGTAGTGCAGCCGCTGTTTCCCGACAAACTACCATCAAAGAAACTGTCCGACTCCGTTAAAAATTTGCAATTTCCACCTTGTTTCCACCTGCTAGCATAGGCATCAGTATCATAACCATGATGAGGGTGAGCATGTCGGGATTAGTGAATGGCAAATGGGTGAATGGCGACGTCGCCGCCGAAGAGATCAAAGGCGGGGCGTTTCATCGCCAGGAAACCCGGTTTCGTGACACCGAACTCTCCCCCGAAGCGGGGCGGTACCAGTTGTTTGTCTCCTACCTGTGCCCGTGGGCATCACGCACGCTGATTTTTCGCAATCTGAAAGGGTTGCAGCAAGCCGTGCACCTGTCGGTGGCCGAACCCCGTATCGGCGATCAGGGCTGGGAGTTCAGCACACCGCAAGAAGCGGGCGATAAAGTCGAGCCGGTGCGTTACCTGCATCAGTTGTATACCGCCAGCGATGCGCACTACACGGGGAAAGTCTCCGTCCCGGTACTGTGGGACAGGCAAGAAGGCCGCATCGTCAACAATGAATCGGCAGAGATTATTCGCCTGTTCAACCATGCGTTTAATTCACTGACAGGCAACACGCTGGATTTCTACCCACCCACGCTGCAACCAGCCATCGACCACTGGAATAGCCTGATTTATGACCATATCAACAATGGGGTCTACAAAACCGGTTTTGCCAAAACACAGGAACACTACGAACACGCTGTCGTCAATCTGTTTACAGCGCTTGATACCGTAGAGGCACACCTTGAGCAACACCGTTATCTGGCCGGTGATACCGTGACCGAAGCCGACTGGCGCTTGTTCGTCACACTGATTCGTTTTGATGCCGCTTACCATGGCGCATTTAAATGTAACTTGCGCCGCCTCGAAGACTACCCGCAGCTCGCCGGGTATTTGCGCGAGCTCTACCAATGGCCGGGCGTGAAAGAGACGGTCAACATCGGGCACATCAAAACCGGTTACTACAGTATCTTGTGGCTGAACCCGACCGGGATCATCCCCAAAGGGCCGCTAGTGGACTTTGAACGCCCCCACGGGCGTGAACAGATTGGCCCCTCTGCCGGGGTCGCCCGGTATTAAGTGGCATCAGTCATGAAAATGACGCCCCGGCACCGGTCACTGCGTGCCCGACACCCCGAGAGCCCCCGGCGGTTCCTCATACAAGGCCTACTTTTTGTAAGCTGACTACTGATTTTTACTGCCGTTGGCGCTAGAATCGGCCGCCTTTAACTGCTCCCTGACGGGAGCAGCCTGACCTGTGATCAGACTCGAGAGAAATCATGTTCAAACCAGAATTACTGTCTCCGGCCGGTACGCTGAAAAATATGCGTTACGCCTTTGCTTACGGCGCAGATGCGATTTACGCCGGCCAGCCCCGTTACAGCCTGCGGGTGCGTAACAATGAATTCAACCACCAGACGCTGGCGCAAGCCATCAGCGAGGCGCATGCGCTGGGGAAAAAGTTCTATGTGGTGGTGAATATTGCCCCTCATAACGCCAAGCTGAAAACGTTCTTGCGTGACTTGCAGCCCGTTATCGACATGCAGCCGGATGCGCTCATCATGTCTGACCCAGGGCTCATCATGCTGGTGCGGGAAAACTTTCCACAGATGCCGGTTCACCTGTCAGTACAGGCCAATGCGGTAAACTGGGCGACGGTGAAATTCTGGCAGCAGATGGGGTTGAGCCGGGTCATCCTCTCACGCGAGCTGTCGCTTGAGGAAATTGAGGAAATCCGCACTCAGGTGCCGGAAATGGAGCTGGAGATTTTCGTGCACGGGGCATTGTGTATGGCCTACTCCGGGCGCTGCCTGCTCTCTGGTTATATCAACAAGCGCGACCCAAACCAGGGCACCTGCACCAACGCCTGCCGCTGGGAGTATAACGTGCAGGAGGGCAAAGAGGATGACACCGGTAACATCGTGCATCTTCATGACCCGATTGCCATCAAAGAGATAGACAGTGCCACCGTTGAACCGACGCTCGGCATCGGCGCACCAACGGATAAAGTGTTCATGCTCGAAGAGAGCCAGCGGCCGGGCGAGTACATGAGTGCTTTTGAAGACGAGCACGGTACCTACATCATGAACTCCCGCGACCTGCGCGCCATTCAGCATGTCGAGCGGTTGACCAAAATGGGCGTCCATTCACTGAAAATTGAAGGCCGCACCAAATCGTTCTACTACTGTGCCCGCACAGCGCAGGTTTATCGTCAGGCCATCGATGATGCCGCCGCGGGCAAACCCTTTGACCCGACCCTGCTGCAAACGCTGGAAGGGCTGGCGCACCGCGGTTACACCGAAGGTTTCTTGCGCCGCCATGTGCATGAAGATTACCAGACTTACGAGTACGGTTATTCTGTCTCCGATCGCCAGCAGTTCGTCGGGGAATTTACCGGCCAGCGCCGCGACGGCTTAGCCGAAGTCGCCGTCAAAAACAAGTTTGCGTGTGGCGACAGCGTGGAGATGATGACACCGGGCGGTAATATCCAGTTTACCGTGACGACCTTGCTCAATAAGAAAGGTCAGCCGGTTGACGTTGCACCAGGAGATGGCCACATCGTTTATTTGCCCGTCCCTGATGACATCGCGCTGGAATACGCCTTGCTGCTGCGTAACTTACCTGGCACCAGCACCCGCAATCCGCACGCTCAGTGAGAAACCCTGTGAAAAAGATGACAGTTTCACCGCTAATGTGACATTTTTTAGAATCTGGTCACATCAATCGCACGGTCAACTGGTTATTATTGCAGCGCTGAGAAAATACAGAACAAAAAAATTAAGCGTAGTGACATCGTCCTACATTAGGAACCACCTCCTTAGGCCAGCTCAATCTCCCTTGAGTTGGCCCTTTTCTTTGTACCAGCCCAAACCCATCGCTACTCCCGTTTCAGGCGCGGGCTGTTTACCAGATATAACGTGACGACCAGGATCAGGATGGCCCCGGAATAGGTGAAAGTGTCAGCCGGGTTTTTATGGTCAACAATAATCAGGCGCACAATCGCCGTAATGCCGATATAGATAAAATAGCGCAGCGGGAAGTGATAGCCCGACAAAAAATACTTCACGATCAGCGCCAAAAACTCAAAATAAAGAAAATAAATCACCAGGCTTTCAATCAGCATATAGGAGGACTCTTTCTCATTGCTGACCAGCAACACCGTCGCCAAATGCCAGGTCTCCTTGCCGAGAAACACCACCAAAATCACCGCCAGCACCAGCAAACCGACATTGAGTATGGTCTGCAACCCCCTGGCGACCATCACCGCGCGTGCCGAACCTGCCATAATTCTTATTCCTCCAAAAACTAAACAGCCGGGCAGCCATATCGCCCAGCCGACAGACAAAACGCCGTAAAACCGGTGAGCTTTTTGGGTACACCGTCGGCAATAACATGATACAGATCACAAATTACTCAGCCCATGTCAGGCTGTCTATGCAATATTCCTCAACCGGCATCGAATTTTCTTATCTCAGACAGTTCTTACCACCAGCGGTGAAAATGGTGTACCGGGCCAATCCCCTGCCCCACCTCCAGCGCATCAGCCTGCTCGAGTGCACCGTGCAAATAGGCTTTCGCCGCAGCGAGTGTCTGTAACCAATTATCATGACGAGGGCGTAATGCCGCCAGCGCAGCAGAGAGCGTACAGCCAGTGCCGTGGGTGTGACGGGTGTTAACACGCACACCGTTGCACCTGACAGGCCCGGCATCAGGTAAGAACAGCCAGTCCGGGCTATCCGGCTGATTAAGGTGCCCGCCTTTCATCAGCACCGCCTGGCAGCCCATTGCCAGCAACGCCTCTCCTTGCTGGCACATCTCATGCTCATTATCGGCAATCTGGCAGCGCAACAGTGCCGCAGCCTCTGGCAGGTTAGGGGTAATAAGCGAAACCTGCGGCAGCAAAAGCTGGCGCAGAGCCGCAACAGCGTCGTCTGTCAGTAGCGGATCGCCACTTTTGGCCAGCATCACGGTATCAAGCACCACATACGGCAACGCATAGCCCTGCAACGCGTGCGCAACCACCTCAACTATCGCGGTGTGCGACAACATACCAATTTTTGCGCTATCGATACGCACATCGCTGAGTACCGAATCCAGTTGGGCCGCCACAAAGGCAGCTTCAATGCGGTACACCGACTGCACGCCGCGTGTATTTTGCGCCACCAGTGCCGTAATAACACTGGTGCCGTAGGCACCGAGTGCCGAAAAGGTTTTCAGGTCAGCCTGAATGCCCGCGCCGCCGCTGGGATCCGTTCCGGCAATAGTCAGTGCATTAATCGGGGTTTTCATCAGCACACCACCGGGGCAACAGTAACAACATCAGCGTGAATGCGGCAGAAAAACACAGGCCGAAGCACCCCGGCAGACAAAGGAAAAAGCGTGGTGAGCACAAAAAAGACAGGTCGAGCGAACATAAACCTCCCAACCGGCGTGAAAGAAGGCGGTAGCCGGTGGGATACCGTGACTTCCCTACGCTGGCATTATCCAGTTCAGGTAATACGGGTATTTCTCAGCCGTTCTGAATAGGAAGCGGCACCCCGAGTCAACGGAGCCATTATTGGAAGCCTTGGTCATAAAGGTCAAGGCTGAAAAATAGAGCGCGGGCGTAAAGGTGATAAGCAACGCGGCTAAACCCTGCCCCCGGACACACCACACAGTTATGCCATCGCTGCCTGACAGCACACCACGGCGACCGTGTAGCCATCGGGATCACACACAAAAGCGGCGTACTCATCAGGATGGCGCGAGGTCTGTACACCGGGTTTCCCCTTATCCTGCCCGCCAGCGGCAAGGGCTGCGCTAAAAAAGGCATCCACTACGGCTTTTGATGAGACACCAAAGACAACCTGCGCCGCAGGCCGCGTACTCACTTCCCCTTGAAATAGCCAAAACTCGACGCCAGAGTCAGCCACCAGACCATAGCCGCCCAACACGGAAAAACTCACGGCAAATTTCATGTCTTTGATCTGCTCATACCCCAGCGGCTTGAGCGCCTGCTGATAAAAGCGCTGACTGCGATATAAATCGGACACCGGGATACTCAATTGCTCCTGCATATTTATTCCCCCTGACTACAGCCTGTGATGGCGCTTCACCGGTGATAACGCCTCACCGATGATAACACTGCTCCCGTGATAACACCTCGCCAGAAGACAAGCTATCTGCCAGGCACATTCACCAGTGAATCATCAACATAGTCAGGTTTGCTGAGGGAAATCCTGATCCAGATCGAAAAAAAACAATTATTTATGCATTAAAAGTGATTTTTTATTAAATCAACCTTGAGTGTCTGGCACGGGATCCAGCGCCAGCATCGCAAAGCTTGCCAGCCTATGCCCGCCGCCATAGTGGCTTCCCACCACATGATTGATACTGGCCGCCAGATGATGCCCGGCACTGGCAATCACCATCACGTCTTTTTATCGCTAACCTACTGAACTAAAATATTATTTCCAATAAAAACATTAGGTTAAAAAATGAATCAACGGTTTTGTCGCAAAGAGGGGAAATAATCCGTTTCAATAGGTTACGTTGCCCCTCAACGAGAGAAACGTTTTGGGTGGAAGGTGAGAGAGAAAACGGGGTGAAATGAGAAAGCACAGCCTGGTGGCCAGACCATGCTGCGCACGGGTTAGTACTGCAAACGATCGACAATCGAACCATTGGCATTACGGTACGTTTTTCTGCCGCTGCTGTCCGAGGTGGAGCTCCCGACTATCTTGCCGTTTCTGTCACGGTAGGTGGTGGTGCCCGTCATGCCTGTTGACGCTGACCCCACTATCCCGCCATTTGGGTTTCGGTATGTTGTTTCACCACTATTACTGGTATTGGCGCTCCCGACGATAGAGCCGTTAGCATTACGGTACGTGGTGTTTCCGCTGGTGTTATCCGTCGAGGCTGACCCAAGCATCCGGCCATTTTTGTCCCGATAGGTCGTATTGCCCATGCTATCGGTGGTCGCATTCATGCCCTGATAACTCATGCTGTCAGCATTCCCCTGCGTTTTGGCATTAGCATACGCCGACACACTCATCAACAGGCACAACAGCGCTATGGCTTTTTTTCGTACTAGCATCAATATCCTCTCACCAGGCTGGCAAATCGATTAAGCAGACACCCTTCCCGCAACACATCACTTGTGCCCACCAGAAAAACGCCTTAGTCATACCCGAGGCGGCCAATAAACGGCAACCGCAATGCCGGAGGGTTTAGGTCTACACCAAGATTAACCCCCAGCACATTCACCTCAATCCCCTCTTCTATGCCAAGATTAAGGCCAAGCATCCCCAACACGGACACCTGCACACCTTTACCCGATGAAGAGAGCCCCACCGGGTTCGTCAGAGCCCGAAAGTCTTTGCCTATCGCATTAGCGGGCAAATCTAGCTTCAGCTCCGGCACTTCACGGCCGATATGCGCCATAAACGTGTTGCTGTTAGGGCCGGGCCAGGCATGGTAAGTGTGAGGCCAGGGGTAGCTTTTCACCGCCTGCTCAATGTTGGGGATCATCGCCTCTGCGGCCTTGCCCCGGTGCGTCACCAGCACATGGGGCTGCGAGCCGAACCAGTAGCCATCAGGCACCGGCGTAGAGTTACGACGAACCACATCCCCTTCACCCCAGCCTATCACTTCATAGCGCTGATACTGGGTTTCCCCGGCTTTCTTGATGATAATCCACGGATGTACCGCCACCAGGCCGCGCCAGCCATAGGTGGCGGCGGTATACACCTGCACAATCGCCGTCTGGCTGTTCGCTACCGGGTCGGGTGCCAGTTTGGCTGAATCACGCCGTGCAGACAAATAATCCTTCCCGCCCATTTGCTCTGCGCTGTGTGCCGCGCGTATCAGGCTTTGACCAAATGAAAAGATCAATACGCCGCTCATCATCAGACCGGCCACCTTGAGGAATTTCATTAATGCGGGTCACTCCATGATTATCGTGAGAAGAGATAATCATCTCTTTGATTTTTATGATGCTATCCCAGCCACAACACCGTGATACGAGCCATAACGCGATGGCTCGTCTCTCAGGCATTAATTGATGACGCCCAGATCTGTTGGGTTAGGGTAGAGAATTGTCCAGCGGACGCTATCATCATTCACGCCGGTTGCCGTTGCGGAAATCTGATATGTCCCGGCATTCATGACAATATAACGTCCATTAGACAGCGCCTGCAATGTGCCGCTGCCATTTCCCGAGTCGTTATAGGCAAATGACTCACTGTTCGTTACCGCATCTGCCGTTGCCAGCACCGTGCCGTCAGCCGCGACTGACAGATATTTTCCGGTTTGCAGCGAACGAAAAGCAAATCTATTTTTTGCCAGATACACAGCCTGAAAACCATTTATCACCGATGGGCTTATTCCATTGACAACCGCAGGAGAGGACGTATTTATCACGGTTACCAGTGCGCCACTGTTATCCGCATTGATATATTTCTTTACCGATTGCAGTACAACATACATGTTATTTGATGCCGCAAGTGTATTGCCTGCCAGCACGCCCTCATAAGAAGGATGATCAAAATAAAACTTCCCTATTGGCATTCTGCCGATCACCTCTCGGGTATAAGAAAGTTTCTTTTTATCAACGCCTGCTGCCGTAAATAAATTCAGGATACCCTGATAAATGGGACGGAATTCACCACGAAAACGCGAAGACACCGTCAGCCCTGGCATCCATGAATAGCCTCTACGCATATCATCAAGCATATATCCTTTTCCCGGAATCGGTGTATAAGGAACATCATAGCCAAGATTATATTTGGCAATATATTCGGCAGCTTTAACCAGAGGATAACTATTATCGGGATAACTCACCAGATCTGCGCCTGCTTGCTGATATTGACGCTGATTATAACCAATCTGAGCGGCCATGACCAACAACCCCAAACCGCCTTGGGCATGAGCCTGGTCACGACCACTTTCCTGTAACTGACCGCTATCATTCTGTACATAATGAATGACTGAACCATTACCCTCGCCGTTTTTAAAATAATTCACGGCATCATTATAAATAACAGAATCATTTAACCAGATGCCCAGGCTCAAATGAAATACCGTATCAGCGGCATCCCAGTTACCGTTCGCCCATCCCCCATTGACCTGACCATAGGTGTGGGTGAGCGGGTAAAATACCGTCGTCATCATCGCACTAAAGCGCTCAATATCCGCAGCCGCCCAACCGCTATCGCTATAACGCAGAATTTCCGCCGCATTCAGTAATTTATATCCATAGAGACTGGCTGCAAGCTGCGCATCTTTTCCTTTAATAGACTGTAAAGTCGAAGACCAGCCATTAAGGATTTTAATTGCTGCGCTGGCATAAGCCGGGTCTCGTGTAATTGACCATTCAATGGCGAGTAATAATGCCGACGAAGCACTGGTTTGTAACTCACCGTTTCCAGAGCTGCCATAAACAGGGTCGTTCCTGTACACCACACTCTTCGGTGTAACCGAATAGCTGGCCCCGGCCAGATAATGCATTTGTAATATTTGCCAATCCCGAAACCAAGGATCTTTTTTATTATTCACGCCTGCTCTCATTTTATTGAGATCAGTAGACGTATACAGCATACCAGGATGAAGGAAAGTTGGATCATTCGTTGCCGCATAACTGAATACCGCCCCCATCAGGCATATCACCACCACGATGAAGGTTGAACCCCCCTGCCATACTCTTTTATATAAAGATACATTCATACATTTTTTCCTTTCCATAGCACTCTCCTTTTCATCGTATTTTCCTTTCCATAATTGCTTCCTTGCTATTTATGAAGGATACCGCTCCTCCCTGCTACAGAATAAAATATCACAGGCTGATTTTTAACGTGCCTATACCTATTCTGTACCAATAGTGATATTGGTCATAGCTACAGAGCGAGAGCAACACATGTATAAAATACAAATAACGTAACGACACTATACCCAATCTATCAGTAATCGTTTATGGGCGATAAAACGCTTTCCCCACGGCTCCTGTTAAAATCTGATAGCAATATTCGGTGTTCAAACCAAGAGGTATTTACAACGCCAAAACACATGCGCTGAACGTCTATTACTGCGCATGTCAGTGATTTCCTTCCTACTTGTGATGAGTAAGAGAAAAGCTTCAGGCATAGGATTTTCTTCAGGCGATAGCCTCACAAAAATAATCATCACCTCCCGAGATGGTGGTTTAACGCTGAAAAAAAGTCCGCTATTACGCGGACTTACGCTTGATTGAGTACCTGTCAGTACCAGACGTTTTCGGTTGGAAAATCATTCCCACTCGATCGTAGCTGGCGGTTTGCCGGAGACGTCATACACCACGCGGGAGATGCCATCAACTTCGTTGATGATGCGGTTGGAGACGCGGCCGAGGAATTCGTACGGCAGGTGTGCCCAGTGCGCGGTCATAAAATCAATGGTTTCGACAGCACGCAGCGAGACAACCCAGTCATATTTCCGGCCATCGCCCATTACGCCAACGGAGCGTACCGGCAGGAATACCGTGAATGCCTGGCTGACTTTGTCGTACAGCTCGGCTTTGTGCAATTCTTCAATGAAGATAGCATCAGCGCGGCGCAGCAGGTCGCAATACTCTTTTTTCACTTCGCCTAATACGCGCACGCCAAGGCCCGGCCCCGGGAACGGGTGACGGTAGAGCATGTTGTACGGCAGGCCGAGCTCCAGACCAATCTTGCGTACCTCGTCCTTGAACAGCTCTTTGAGCGGCTCAACCAGCCCCAGCGCCATGTCATCCGGCAAACCACCCACGTTATGGTGAGACTTGATAACGTGTGCTTTGCCAGTGGCAGAAGCCGCAGACTCGATAACATCCGGGTAAATCGTGCCTTGCGCCAGCCATTTGACATCGGTCAGCTTGCCAGCTTCTTCATCAAACACCTCGATGAAGACTCGGCCAATAGTTTTACGCTTGGCTTCCGGGTCGTTAATGCCTGCCAGCGCTGACAGGAAACGGTTTTCCGCCTGAACATGCACAATGTTGAGGCCAAACTGGTCGCCAAACATTTCCATCACCTGTTCGGCCTCGTTCAGGCGCAGCAGACCATTATCCACAAATACGCAGGTCAGGCGCTCGCCAATGGCACGGTGCAGCAACAGCGCCGTTACCGAGGAATCCACTCCGCCGGACAGGCCGAGGATCACTTTGTCTTCCCCCACCTGCTCACGAATACGCGCAACGGCATCATCAATAATTTTTGCCGGTGTCCACAGGGCGTTGCACTGGCAGATATCGCGTACAAAACGCTCAAGCATCTGCTGGCCCTGACGCGTATGGGTCACTTCCGGGTGGAACTGTACGCCATAGAAGCGTTTTTCTTCATTCGCCATAATGGCGTACGGGCAGGTATCGGTGCTGGCCACCGTCACGAAATCAGCCGGAATAGCGGTGACTTTATCACCGTGGCTCATCCACACATCCAGCAACGGCGCACCATTAGCACTCACGGCGTCCTGAATATCACGGATCAACGCACTGTTGGCTTTAACTTCCACTTGCGCATAACCAAATTCGCGCTCGCTGGAGCCTTCCACTTTGCCACCTAACTGCATCGCCATGGTTTGCATACCGTAGCATACGCCCAGCACCGGCACGCCGGCCTGGAAAACATATTCCGGCGCGCGCGGGCTATTAAACTCGGTGGTACTCTCCGGGCCGCCGGAAAGGATAATGCCATTCGGGTTGAACTCGCGAATCTGCGCTTCGGTGACATCCCATGCCCACAGTTCGCAGTATACGCCCAGCTCACGCACGCGGCGGGCGACCAGTTGTGTATATTGCGAACCGAAATCCAGAATAAGAATGCGATGTTGATGAATGTTTTCTGTCATGAGAGGCGTATTCCACTACGGATAGAAGCAAAAGAAAAATTGAACCCGGCGAGTTTACCGGGTTCGTTGCATTAAATCAGCCGATAACGCGCTTAACCCATGCGGTAGTTCGGCGACTCTTTGGTAATGGTGACGTCATGGACGTGGCTTTCCTGAATGCCAGCGCCGCTGATGCGCACGAATTCGGCTTTGGTACGCAGCGCATCGATAGTCTGACAGCCCGTCAGGCCCATGCAAGAGCGCAGGCCCCCCATCTGCTGGTGCACTATCTCTTTCAGGCGGCCTTTATAAGCGACGCGACCCTCGATACCTTCCGGCACCAGTTTGTCAGCCGCATTGTCAGACTGGAAATAACGGTCGGATGAGCCTTTCGACATTGCTCCCAGTGAGCCCATACCACGGTATGATTTGAACGCACGGCCCTGATAAAGCTCGATCTCCCCTGGAGATTCCTCCGTACCGGCCAGCATTGAGCCCACCATCACGCAAGCCGCGCCTGCCGCAATGGCTTTGGCAATGTCACCAGAAAAGCGAATACCGCCATCGGCAATGACCGGGATCCCGGTGCCTTCCAGCGCATCAACCGCATCAGCAATTGCGGTAATTTGCGGCACACCGACACCCGTGACGATACGAGTCGTACAGATAGAACCCGGGCCAATACCGACTTTAACCGCGCTGACGCCAGCTTCTGCCAGCGCACGAGCGCCAGCGCCCGTCGCCACGTTACCGCCGATTATCTGCAAATCAGGGTATTTGGCACGCGTTTCACGAATGCGCTGCAACACGCCTTCGGAGTGGCCGTGGGAAGAGTCAATCAGCAACACATCAACACCCGCGGCCACCAGCGCATCAATACGCTCTTCATTGCCTGCACCGGCACCCACTGCGGCACCCACACGCAGACGGCCATGCTCGTCTTTGCAGGCGTTGGGTTTACGTTCAGCTTTCTGGAAATCTTTTACGGTGATCATCCCGACCAGACGGAACTGATCGTCGACCACCAGCGCTTTTTCAATACGGCGTTCATGCATTCTTTGCAGCACGACTTCACGCGCTTCACCCTCTTTCACCGTTACCAGACGCTCTTTAGGTGTCATTACGGCACTGACCGGGCGATCCAGATCGGTGACGAAACGCACATCACGCCCCGTAATGATCCCGACCAATTCATTACCGGTAGTCACCACCGGATAACCGGCAAAACCATTACGTTCGGTCAACGCTTTTACCTGACGCAAGGTGGTTTCAGGGGTAACCGTTTGTGGGTCAACCACCACACCACTTTCATGGCGCTTCACGCGGCTCACTTCTTCTGCCTGCCGTTCGATAGGCATATTTTTGTGAATGAAGCCAATCCCCCCTTCCTGAGCCAATGCAATGGCAAGCCCGGACTCCGTTACGGTGTCCATCGCAGCAGAAAGCATCGGAATATTCAGGCGAATACGCTGGGTCAGTTGGGTACTCAGATCTGCCGTGTTGGGCAAAACAGTGGAGTGGGCAGGAACGAGAAGAACGTCATCGAAGGTCAGAGCTTCTTTTACAATACGTAGCATGGCAATATCTCACCGGAATTGGGATAGGTTTTAGATAAAATATTGCCGTGGCATTATACAGGCCGAAATCGATTGCCTCCAGCATTTTTTTATAAAAATGCTTGCGAACCACCGGATGCCCGGTAATATCGATTGATTAACTCCCTGTTTTTCTATTTGATCCAGGTCACAATGTCCTCATTGCCTTCATCCACTATCTTTACCGTCAGCCGCCTGAATCAGACGGTAAAACAGTTGCTGGAAGCAGAAATGGGCCAAGTCTGGCTCTCTGGCGAAATTTCCAATCTCTCCCAGCCCTCTTCTGGTCATTGGTACTTTACGCTGAAAGATGAACGCGCTCAGGTGCGTTGTGCCATGTTCCGTAACAGTAACCGGCGTGTCACCTTTCGAGTGCAAAATGGACTACAGGTGCTGGTACGCGCCACGCTCACGCTGTATGAGCCACGCGGTGACTATCAGCTACTGGCTGAAAGTATGCACCCGGCAGGCGACGGCGCATTACAACAGCAATTCGAACAGTTGAAACAACGCCTGTCCGCACAAGGGTTATTTGATGTCCAGCACAAACAGCCGCTGCCCAAACCGGCACGTCAGGTTGGCGTCATTACCTCGGCCAGCGGTGCAGCACTGCATGATGTTCTCCATATTCTGCAACGTCGAGACCCATCACTACCGGTCGTTATCTACCCGACGGCAGTACAGGGAAGCGAAGCGCCTGCGCAAATTGTTCGGGCGATTGAGCTGGCTAACCTGCGCAGAGAGTGCGATGTGCTTATCGTCGGGCGCGGAGGCGGCTCGCTGGAAGACCTGTGGAGTTTCAATGATGAACGTGTGGCTCACGCCATTTTTGCCAGTCGCATCCCTATCGTCAGCGCCGTCGGGCACGAAACGGATGTCACCATTGCCGATTTTGTGGCCGACTTGCGCGCGCCCACGCCATCAGCAGCCGCAGAGCTGGTCAGCCGTAATCAGCAAGAATTACTCAGGCAGCTCCAGGCACAGCGTCAGCGGCTGGAGATGGCGCTCGACTACTATCTGGCGCAGCGTCAGCAACAGTTGGCACGCCTGCAACACCGGCTGCATCAGCAACATCCGCAATTGCGCCTGGCGCGCCAGCAAACGCAGCTTATTCGCATGAAGCAGCGACTAAACGATGCCATTCAGCAGCAGTTGCGCCGGCAAAAACACCAGCAGGAACGCCTGAATCAACGCTTAACACAGCAGCATCCACAGCCCCGCCTGCACCGGGCACAACAGCACATACAACAGTGTCGTTACCGGCTGCAACACGCTCTGGAAAAACAGCTTAACCAGCAGAAACAACGCTTTGGTGAAGCCTGTTCACATCTCGAAGCCGTTAGCCCCTTGGCTACCCTGGCTCGTGGTTATAGTGTAACCACTACCGCGACTGGTCAGGTCATGAAGAAAACGACGCAGATAGCCCCCGGCGATAAACTGAAAACCCGCTTGCGTGATGGTTGGGTAGAAAGTCAGGTAACTGAAATAAAAAAAGAATCTTCACTTTCCCGCACCGTAAAGCGGGAAAAAAATATTTAATGATTAGGCTATACTTATCGTGTCGTCACTGTGGTAGATCAATCAGGGTAAAACAATGTTGATAATATGTTGCAACCCATATTTGAGCCCGGCATAAGGAGATGAAGTATGAAGTTCGCTCGTAGCATTATTCCGCCCTATATATTGCATCGTATTATCAATAACGGATCCGATGAAGAGCGTCGGTGCGCACAACAAACGCTGATGCACGTACAGTCGTTGATGGTCACGGCAGTTACGCATCCTGTCAGCCATGAAGAACGCGCTGACACGCAAGTGCTGCGTGAAATTTATGATGCAGCTCACCAGCAAACGTTACCCGGCAGCGTTATCAGAAAAGAAGGTCAGTCCGGTAATGGCGATACTGCGGCTGATGAAGCCTATAATGCGTTGGCCGTTGTGCATGATTTTTTCTGGAAGGTATTTGGCCGTAACTCACTTGATAACAAAGGATTACCGCTGCTTGCCAGCGTGCATTACGGTAAAAACTACCAAAATGCGTTCTGGGACGGTAAGCAGATGGTGTTTGGCGATGGCGACGGCAAAATATTCAACCGGTTTACCCTGTCGCTGGATGTCATTGCACATGAAATGTCACACGGAGTTATCGAAAGCGAGAGTAACCTGCTCTATTTTCGCCAGTCTGGTGCGCTGAGTGAATCCCTGGCTGATGTGTTTGGATCGATGATTAAACAGTATCATCGCAACCAGAAAGTTCAGCAGGCCGACTGGATTATCGGTGAAGGCCTGTTGAGTGATGATATCGATGGCAAAGGATTACGTTCACTGGCACGCCCCGGTACCGCCTACGACGATCTGCTACTTGGTACGGACCCACAGCCCGCCCACATGCGTGACTTCGTCAACACCCGTGAGGATAACGGCGGCGTGCACCTGAACTCGGGTATTCCAAACCGTGCGTTTTACCTCACTGCTATCGCACTGGGGGGTTATGCCTGGGAAAAAGCGGGCCAGATTTGGTATGACGCAATATGCGACAAAGAGTTACCACAGAATGCCGATTTCTCTATTTTTGCCCGTTTCACCGTTGAGCATGCAAAAAAACGCTTTAATGCGGCCGTTGCTGAAGCCGTTATGCGCTCCTGGCATCAGGTTGGCATTGATACGGGTATCCTTCATGAACATGAGCTGGAGTAATTTACGGACGCTTGCAAATACCAGAAGGTTTACCCGGGCTGTACACATCAGGGGCTCAAAGCACATGCGGCCAGTGCCTTATTGTGGTTATGCCAGATCCTGATAATGAACGTGTATTCGTGTGCGTGATATCAAGCCATGCCCGTTAGCACACCAATAGCTTTTCGAGCCACAGCCAGCCAATACCTGCAACGGCTGTGCGCAATCAGGGCACAGAAACACCCGCCGATACTGACGTTTGCAGCGCTCACACCGATACTGCGCCTCGGCCATTTCGCTCATGGGCTGCTGGCATGAAGGGCAGTGGGTCTCGCTTAACACCATGTTTTCCCTACTCGATTCGACAATAAGGCGGGATTTCTCCCGCCTTCGAGTCACTCTGCAATAAGTGATTATTTGCTTTTCTTGATATGTTGCATCAGGCGTTTACGTTTACGCAACTGAGTTGGCGTCAGCGTGTTTCGCTTGTTGGCAAACGGGTTTTCCCCTTCCTTGAACTGGATACGGATTGGGGTTCCCATCACATCGAGTGAGCGCCGATAGTAGTTCATCAAATAGCGTTTGTAAGAATCGGGCAAGTCTTTAACCTGATTCCCATGGATGACTACGATCGGCGGGTTATAGCCGCCTGCATGCGCATATTTCAGCTTAACGCGACGGCCACGCACCAGCGGCGGCTGATGATCGTCCACCGCCATTTGCATAATGCGGGTCAACATCGCGGTGCCGACACGGCGCGTCGAACACTCATAAGCCTCATTCACTGACTCAAACAGATTACCCACGCCACTGCCATGCAGGGCCGAAATAAAGTGGATGCGCGCGAAATCAATAAAACCAAGGCGCAGATCCAGCGTTTCTTTAACCTGTTCTTTCACTTCCTGTGATAAGCCATCCCACTTGTTCACCACGATGACTAATGAACGGCCAGAGTTGAGAATAAAGCCCAACAGCGACAAGTCCTGATCGGAAATCCCTTCACGGGCATCAATCACCAGCAGCACCACGTTAGCATCTTCAATCGCTTGTAATGTCTTGATAACAGAAAACTTTTCAACAGTATCTGTTATCTTGCCACGCTTACGAACCCCGGCGGTGTCTATCAAGACATAATCACGACCGTCACGCTCCATAGGGATATAGATGCTGTCACGCGTGGTGCCCGGCATGTCGTAGACCACCACCCTGTCTTCACCGAGGATCCGGTTAGTCAGCGTTGATTTACCGACATTTGGCCGCCCGACGATAGCAAGCTTGATAGGCAATCCTTCCAGATTGGGAGCCTCATTTTCTGACTCATCGTCATCAAGGGCTTGCGCCTGCGCCAACTGCTCCCAATACGCTGCATTCTCTTCTTCTTCAGTCAGTTCACGCGCCTCTTCCTGAGGGTCAGTTGCGAACGGCAACAGCACCTTTTCCAGCAACGCAGTGACCCCCCGGCCATGGGATGCGGCAATAGGGTAGACCTCCCCCAGGCCAAGCGAGTAAAAATCTGCAACACCGGTATCGATATCGATACCATCGATTTTATTTGCGACCAGAAAGGTATCTTTTTCACGGGTGCGCAGGTGTTGGGCAATAGCGTGATCGGCAGGCATCAGCCCATCGCGGGCATCCACCAAAAACAGCACGATGTCGGCCTCTTCAATCGCCAGCAACGACTGTGCGGCCATTCGGGTTTCAACACCATCTTCATTGCCATCAATACCACCGGTATCGATGATGATGAACTCATTGCCTTCGACTTCAGCACGACCATACTTGCGGTCACGCGTCAGCCCAGGGAAATCCGCCACCAAGGCGTCACGGGTGCGCGTCAGGCGGTTAAACAGCGTGGATTTACCCACATTCGGGCGCCCGACAAGCGCGACGACAGGTATCATTGTTACAACCTCATTGCTTATAATTCAACTTGTTACAGCAGAATTCTCTGCTGATGATAAAAGACGAAACGGCCCCTGATGATATCAGGAGCCGTTATCAGGGCAGTTGGCTGCCCGGGCACAGAAAGGGTTAACGGGTAAAGGCGTAAACTTCACCGCCTTTCGCCTGCACCAGCAGCTTATCGCTGGCCACCACTGGCTTACTCAGCAGACCTGAGCTGTCCACTTTCTGCTGGGAAACAAAGCGGCCATCGACGGTGTCTATCCAGTGGAGATAGCCTTCCGCATCACCCACCACCAGATAACCGTTATACAGCACTGGCGCAGTCAGGTTACGGTGCAACAAATCTCCCTGCTTCCAGACGACCACACCACCGCTGGTATTCAGCGCCACGACACGATCGTCCTGATCCACCAGATAGATGCGCGAACCATCAACAATAAAATCATTGACCGAACCGATTTCGCGCTTCCAGCTTACCTGACCAGAACGCAGATCAAGTGCCGTCAGGTTGCCGTTATAGCCAAGCGCATAAACCACATCCCCCGCTACAACTGGCGTGGTATCAACGTCGTTAAGGCGTGCTATCTCGGTTGCTCCACCGGGCTGGGAGATACGTTGCTGCCAAATCAACTGCCCTTGATTAATCATCACTGCGCTAACGCGGCCATTATCGCCACCGACAATAGCTGCACCAAAAGCGGCGACCGGTGCTGATTCACCACGCAGTGAAAGCGCAGGCATGTCCAGGTTCACCGTCCATTTGATGGCACCGTCAGATTCGCCAAGCGCCTGTAACATACCATTACTGGTGTGCACCAGTACCACACCATCGCTGATTACCGGACGAGACAGCACCTCGCCTGCAACTTTGGTCTGCCATAACACAGAGCCATCATCGGCATTAAGCGCAAACAACTGCGCACGCTCGCTACCGACATACACATGGTTGCCCGATACGGACACACCACCAGAGAGCAACGCAGGAACATTGCTGGAGAGCAAACCGGTTTTCTGTGATAAATCAGCCCGCCATTTCTCTTCGCCGCTGTTAAGATCCAGGGCTTTTACCATGCCATGACGATCGGCGGCATAAACGCGGTTATCCTGCCATGCGGGGCGCAGGTTTGAGTAAAACTCTCCTGTACCACCGCCAACAGAGCGACTCCAGACTTTGGCTGGCGTAAACTGGCTATTCACCTGCGGCAGTGGCGACATTTTTACCACATCTTCTTCACGATCAAACAGCGAACAACCGCTTAACAGGGTTACAGCAACCAGTCCGACCAACAGTGTTTTACGCAATTGCATGAAGTCCCTCTTAACTGGGCAGATTATTCAGTTTGATACGTAACAGAGATTGCAGTCCCTGAGAAGGTTTCGCTGCCATGGCTTTATTGTAAGCCTCGCGCGCACCCTGACTATCACCTTTACTGACCAGCACATCGCCACGCACATCGGCAACCATTGCCACCCAGCTTTCAGATTTGACAGACTCGAGTGTTTTGAGTGCATCATCCGGTTTTTTCTGCTGTAGCTGAACACGAGCCAGACGCAGCGTGATTAGCGCTTGCAAATCACCATCTTTAGTCTGCCCCTGTGCCTGACGCAGTTGCTGTTCAGCCTTGGTGATATCATTTTTTTCTACAAACTGGTGCGCCAGAGCCAGCGACGTTAACGCACCATAATTGCCATGATCACCGGCCGCAAACTGCTCTGCGCCTGCAACACCTTCTGTTGTGCCAGCAGACAGAGACTCCGTAACCTGTTGATAAGCAGCAGACGTTGCCATCGTGCTGCTCTCCTGGTGGTTCTGCCAGAAACGCCAGCCCACCAGAGCACCAATGCCCAGCACAACGCCGATAGCCAATGCTTTGCCATTCTCAACAAAGAAACGGCGAAGTGCATCAATCTGTTCATTCTCAGTGGTATAGACTTCCACGCTGCCTTTCTCCTTAATTCAGTAACGCCACCAGACGCGCTGCCACATCCGCTTGTACCAGGGTTTCCTGTTCGCCGCTGGTGAGGTTTTTCACCACCACCTGTCCGGCAGCCACTTCATTTTCACCCAGCACCAGCGCCACCCGGGCACCACTCTTATCCGCACGGGTAAACTGTTTTTTGAAATTACCGCCACCGTAATTGGTCATCAGCTTTAACTGCGGCAACTCATCACGCACTTTCTCTGCCAGTTGAATTGCCGCATGTTGCGTGCCGCTGCCTGAGGCGATGAGGTACACATCAACACCGGCTTGAGCCACAAATGACGGATTAACGGTTTGTACCAGCAGTACCAGGCGCTCAAGACCCATGGCAAAGCCCACAGCAGGCGTAGCAGAGCCACCCAACTGTTCCACCATGCCATCGTAACGGCCACCACCACACACTGTACCTTGTGAACCAAGGCTACTGGTTACCCATTCAAACACGGTACGGTTGTAATAATCCAACCCACGAACCAGTCTCGAATTGACCTTATATGGGATACCTGAGAGGGTTAAAAGTTCACACAATTCATTGAAATGTGCTCGGGACTCATCATCCAGATAATCCGTCAGCACCGGCGCATCATTAAGCAAGGCTTGCACCTGTGCATTTTTAGAGTCGAGCACGCGCAATGGGTTGGTGTACATGCGGCGTAAGCAGTCTTCATCAAGCTTATCTTTATGCTGCTCCAGAAAAGCGATCAGAGCCTCACGATAACGGGCTCGAGCCTCAAGGGAACCGATAGAGTTGAGCTCCAGACTAACGTGCTGGTCAATGCCCAACACTCGCCACCAACGCGCGGTCATCAGGATCAATTCCGCGTCAATATCCGGCCCTTTTAAACCGAACACCTCACATCCTAACTGATGAAACTGACGATAACGCCCCTTTTGAGGACGCTCATGTCGGAACATCGGCCCGATATACCACAGGCGCTGCTCCTGATTATACAAAATGCCATGTTCAATTCCGGCTCGCACACACCCGGCTGTCCCCTCGGGTCGCAGCGTCAGGCTGTCGCCGTTGCGGTCTTCAAACGTGTACATTTCTTTTTCGACCACATCGGTCACTTCACCAATCGCACGTTTGAACAGCGAAGTCTGCTCGACAATCGGCACACGGATTTCGTTATAACCGTAACCACGAAGTACCTGTTTCAGGCTGTCCTCAATGCGCTGCCACAATGCCGTTTCGGCTGGCAGATAGTCGTTCATGCCACGGATGGCTTGAATATTCTTTGCCACGTCAATTCTCTATGTGTGATTCGAAATGGTGTATTTTCGAAATAATGATGTGTTTTGCCAAAACAGACCCGATTATAGGAGCAACAATCGCATCTCTTCAATGTGCCGCGCCTTACTGAGCCTGTAGCGGGCCTGTCGATTCAGGCAGAAACAGCGCACGCCGCCTGCCTGCATCGTCGGTCACTTTTCCACGACATTGATAGCAATACGCTGGGTTTCATCCAGCATTGCCGCTTTGGCACGAATTTTCGCTTCCAGCTGTTCTATCATATCATCGTTATCAAAACGCTCTTTTTGCCGTACACCATCTTCATAAAAGCCGCTTTTCTTGTTGCCACCAGTCACGCCAAGCGTTGACACCAGCGCCTCACCCGGCCCGTTGACAACACAGCCAATGATTGACACATCCATTGGTGTAATGATGTCTTCAAGGCGCTGTTCCAGCGCGTTGACCGTACCTATGACATCGAACTCCTGACGGGAACAGGTTGGGCAGGCAATAAAGTTGATACCCCGGGAGCGAATACGCAGTGATTTGAGAATATCAAAACCGACTTTGACTTCTTCCACCGGGTCTGCGGCCAGCGAAATACGCAACGTGTCACCAATGCCTTCTGAAAGCAGCAGGCCAAGACCAATGGCGGATTTAACCGCACCACTGCGTGCACCACCGGCTTCGGTAATGCCAAGGTGCAACGGTTGCTCAATCTGAGCGGCCAGCAGGCGATAAGACTCTACGGCAAGAAACACATCCGAGGCTTTGACGCTGACTTTAAACGTATGAAAATTCAAACGATCAAGAATATCCACATGCCGCATTGCCGATTCCAGCAATGCCTGTGGCGTCGGCTCGCCGTATTTTTCCTGCAAGTCTTTTTCCAGCGAACCTGCATTAACACCGATACGAATGGGGATATTTTTATCCCGCGCACAATCGACAACCGAACGAATGCGCTCTTCATTGCCGATGTTACCGGGGTTAATACGCAAGCAGTCCACCCCGTATTCGGCCACTTTCAGCGCAATACGGTAGTCAAAATGGATATCCGCCACCAGCGGAACATTCACCTGCTGTTTGATGAGTCGAAACGCTTCGGCTGCGTCCATAGTCGGTACGGAAACTCGCACGATATCCACACCAACCCGCTCTAATGCTTTTATCTGCCTGACAGTCGCGTCAACGTCGGTAGTGCGGGTGTTGGTCATGGATTGCACCGCAATGGGCGCACCATCACCGACCGGCACCTTGCCGACGTAAATCCGGGTTGATTTTCGGCGGTTGATGGGTGCTGGATTATGCATTACTTCTTCTCCACATTGCCTGTACGACAGATCACTCAGCCGTTAGCGTCAAACGCGCCACCTGATGGCTTTTCACAAAACGGCTCAGATCCACCGGTTTACCCTGGAACTCTATCTGTAATGCACCGGGAGCCCCAATCTTCAAACGATACGGAGCCTGGCCGGATACACTCAGCGCAGACCCGCCACGCTGTACACCACTTAACAGTTTCTTGCCCGTGGCATCCACCACTTCCAGCCAGCAATCGGCAGTGAAGCGCAGGGAAAGCGCGCCGGGTTCATTGGCGGCTTGGGTTGCCGCAAGCGTACTGGCAGGTGCCGTAGCCGACTGTTCCAACAGCGGTTGTGAGGCAGGTGTAGCGGAAGGCGATGTGGCAGTTGCGCTCACCGCCGCGCCTGCTGATGAGGCTGGCGTTGCAGGCGTGCCAGTTGACGAACCGCTTGCTGATGCAACAGAATTTGTCGCGGCCACACCACCCGCAGCCCCTAAAGCAGCATCAGCGGCGACACCGTCATCGTCCACCGGCTCAGCATCATCACCAGTCTGTGCCGCTTTGCGGTTCTGCGGGGCATTGGCATGATCCACCATGGAATTGATTTCCTGCTGCTGAGCCTGATGGTTTTGCCACCACCACGCCACCGTCAACCCCAACACACCTATCAGGATAAGCCAGGTAAACAGCATCAGCCAGCCGTCGCGCTTTTTGCGGCTTTTACCCAACGCAAGACGCTGCATTGGTGCAACATTCGCAACACGGCTTGGCACAACCTGCTTTTCCAGCATCGGCAGCAGTTCGTCTTCAGGAAGGTGAACCAGACGAGCGTAAGAACGGATGTAACCACGCAGGAACGTCGGGGCGAGGCCAGCAGGCGTATTATTGTCTTCTATCTCTCGAACGGTCGATATTTTCAGACACAACCGCTCGGCAACAACCTGTTGCGTCAGTCCCAAACGCTCACGCGCATCACGTAAACGCTCACCGGGGGTCATTATTGTTGCTACAGTATTATCTTGAGTGGCTTCAGTATTCATTAGCTAAGAACTGCTGGTACTGTTTGGATTGTGGAAAACTTCGCGCCAGCTGCTTGCCATAACGTTCAACATCGTCATGTTTTTCAGCCCGCGCGGCGAAACGAATCTGTAACCACAGGCTTTCGGCGCTGGCCGCAAGCCGTGGCTGATAAACCCTCAGGAGCAGCATCTGCGCCTGCTCATAATCCCCGGCAGCAAAACGACTGTTTGCTTCTGCCAACAGTCGATTCCCTTTACCCGGCTCATACCTCAGCGCACGACCAAGCCACTGTGCTGCATCTTGCGTACGACCGGCGTTGAGAAAACAATATCCTGCATTCTCAAGCGCATCAGCAACCTGATGGTAATCAGCAAGTTGCACAGCAGCATCAAACTGCTGTTGCGCCGCTACATACTGCCCTAAACGGCAGAGAAACGCACCGTAATTATTCAGCACACTGCCGTTTGCCGGTGACTGTTGTAACAAACGCCGGTAGCGCTTTTCAGCCGCCTGATTTTCACCAATATGCTGCTCATAAAGAGCCATTCCGAGTTGCACCTGAACATCCATGGGGGCCACGCGCTCTGCTTTTTGCAGATTATCTCGGGCGGCTTCAACATGATCACGAACCAGATACTCCAGCCCCAGTTGCAATCGCGTTTGAGCAGCTCCAGAACCAGAAGGCGCGGAGGACAACGACGCACACCCTGCAATCATCAAGGCAACACTCATGATGCCAATGCGTACGGCACTGGCTGATATCCTTATCATTGTGACTCCCGCTATGCCATCCTGGCATGTTAAGGCTGCAACATCATAGCGCACTTTCGCCCAATCTGTTTGCGGCAACTGTCTGACTCTTTTCGGCTGATGTCCCTCAGCCAGGCAGCAATGCCAGCACAGCTATGTGCCGGAACATGCGGATATGATAAGCCCCACAAGGGGATTTATCACCTGCTTTCCGGCGCAAGCAGGTTGATTTGGCATCGGTTTCAGACGCTTTTTACTGCAATCGTCTCGCGTTGCATTTTTTTCTTGAGCGTGCGCTTGGTTCTGTCCACCACTTCACCAGCCAGCTGTCCACAGGCGGCATCGATGTCATCACCTCGGGTCTTACGCACGATAGTGGTAAAACCATACTCCATCAGTACCTTGGAAAATCTGTCTACGCGGCTATTCGAGCTGCGACCATAAGGCGCACCGGGGAACGGGTTCCAGGGGATAAGGTTAATTTTACATGGTGTGTCTTTCAGGCATTCCGCCAGTTGATGGGCGTGCTCAGTACCATCATTGATGTGGTCTAACATCACGTACTCCACCGTCACTCGCCCCTGATTGGCATTGGATTTATCCAGATAGCGTCGTACGGCAGCCAGGAAGGTTTCGATGTTATATTTTTTATTGATTGGCATGATTTCATTGCGGATTTCATCCGTCGGCGCATGCAGCGATATCGCCAGCGCAACATCAATCATGTCACCCAGCTTATCCAAAGCAGGCACCACACCGGAGGTAGAAAGCGTCACCCGGCGCTTGGAGAGACCAAACCCAAAATCATCCAGCATTATCTCCATCGCAGGCACCACATTGGTCAAATTCAGCAACGGCTCGCCCATGCCCATCATCACCACGTTGGTGATGGGGCGCTGGCCGGTTACTTTGGCCGCACCGATAATTTTCGCTGCTCGCCACACCTGGCCGATAATCTCGGAAACGCGCAGGTTACGGTTGAACCCCTGCTGAGCCGTCGAACAAAATTTGCACTCCAGTGCACAACCGACCTGCGATGACACACACAGCGTCGCTCGTTCTTCTTCGGGTATGTACACCGTTTCCACCCGCTGACCATCAACCAAAATAGCCCACTTGATGGTGCCATCAGAAGATCGCTGCTCATCCACCACCTCTGGCGCACGGATTTCTGCTATCTCCTGTAACTTACCGCGCAGCACCTTATTGATGTCGGTCATTTGATTAAAATCATCACAACAGTAGTGATAAATCCATTTCATGACTTGATCGGCACGGAACGGTTTTTCACCCAGCTCGGCAAAAAACAGGCGCATTTGCTGACGATTAAAATCCAGCAGGTTGATTTTTTGCTGGCCGCTACGGGCAGCCGTAATGGCATCGGACACGACGATTGCAGGAGATACAGTTTGCTCTGACATAAATTGACTCATGGCCTCGTTGTTACACGTTATGGCGCGAAAGGGATGATAGATAATTGAGAAAGAAACGCCCCGATTGAGCAACACTCAACCGGGGCGCGGCATTGTACAAATTTTATAACACCCGCGCTACCTCAGCCGCATTTTTTACTGAGCAGGCGGATATTGAGGCGCTATCAACGGCTGCGCGGAAAAATTTCGTCGGCACTGAAGAAATACGCGATTTCACGCTCGGCCGACGCGACAGAATCTGAGCCATGAACCGCGTTGGCCGTAAAGCTATCGGCATAATCCGCACGCAGCGTTCCAGCCAGCGCATTGGCAGGATTGGTGGCCCCCATGATATCGCGGTTACGCTGCACGGCATTTTCCGCCTGCAACACCTGTACCATGATTGGGCCTGAAGTCATAAAATCGACCAGTCCGTCAAAGAACGGTTTGCCTTGATGCTCGGCGTAGAAACCTTCTGCCTGCTCACGGCTTAAGTGCAGCATTTTAGACCCAATGATGGTGAAGCCTGCGCTTTCAAAACGGGCATAAATCGCACCAATTGCGTTTTTAGCAACGGCATTGGGTTTAATAATGGAGAAAGTGCGTTCTATCGTCATAATTTTCTCATCCAACAGTGTTCGATAATGGCGAGAGATATAAAGCACGCGAACGTTGATGGTTTCCGGCTTGCATCGTATTGCGCTTTCAGCGGTTCGTGCTCATCAGGAAAGTAGCGGCTATCTCTGCGCCTGCGTAAGGGTGGCGCAGATTATAGGGGGACAAATGCAACTTTCCCACCGGGGAAATAACATTTTCGTAAAAAATTTTTATCCTGATTACCCATAAGGAAATAACAACCGCGATGGCCGTATTCGCCGGATTACGCTCATCTTGCCAAATGCCGATGATGTTCCGATAAGAAACGCATTTTCATTACGCTGCGATTGCGGCGAAATCACGTATCCTGATAAGCCACGATCCCAAACCGGACTTATTATTCAAGGGAGATTCTATGTCTACAGCGGTCAATTTATTTGTGAGCGCTTCCTGGCTGAATGCACACCTTCATGATGAGGATGTGCGACTCATCGACGCACGCATGCTGCCACCGGGCAACGAAACGCGAGATGTTCATGCGGAATACCGGGCGGCGCACCTGCCTGATGCGGTGTTCTTTGATATTGAAGCGCTTTCTGAACCACAAACCTCACTGCCACACATGATGCCCGATGCCATAACTTTCGCAAATGCACTCGGTCAGCTCGGCCTGAATGAGCAACAGCATGTGGTGATTTATGATGAAGGCAACCTGTTTTCCGCCCCGCGCGCCTGGTGGATGTTACGGCTGGCGGGCGCACAGCGCGTCTCCATCCTCAGCGGCGGGTTAGCGGGCTGGAAGCAACAGGGTTTCGCTCTGCAACAAGGCGATGTTGCCGTCACACCTCAAACATTTCAGGTGCAGACTTACGCCAGCGGCGCTATCCGTTCTCAGGAAGAGGTGTTGGCCGTCAGCCAACGCGGTGATGAGCAAATCGTTGATGCCCGTGCCGCTGCTCGCTTTTTCGGACAAGCCGATGAGCCACGGCCAGGGCTGCGTCGCGGCCATATTCCCGGTAGTTTCAACGTCCCCTGGAATCTGCTGGTCACTGAGGGGGCGCTCAAATCAACCGAAGAGCTGGCGGCAATATTTCATCAGGCTGGCGTTGATATCCAGCGACCGATTATTGCCAGTTGCGGCTCGGGTGTCACTGCATCGGTAGTCATACTGGCGCTGTTTGCCCTGAATGCATCCAGCGTCTCCCTGTACGACGGCTCGTGGAGCGAATGGGGCGCACGCAGCGACCTGCCTGTCGCTACGGCGTAACAGCTGGCAGGCACAGGTGTGACACCTGTGCCTGTGCTGTGCTAGCTCGTTTTTTTAAAATCGCGCAGAAAACTGCCCCACTTGCGTTCGTAAAACGGCGTCGTGTGACGAATCAGAAAATGGCTGATCCCCGGCTCATTTTCGCTGACCACACACAAATCCACCGGCTTGTCGTCCGGTTGTGTGTCGGTTGCAACGGCACCGGCTTCCTGAATCAGCGCGTCCAGCGCATCCCCCTGCGCGTCCAGTCCTATCAGCCAATGTGGCTCGGTTTCATCGGGCTCCTGAATATGCGCCATAAATGCACGCTTCACGTAACCGTGTTTCTTGAACAGCTCCGTCAACGAGTGGGTCATTTGCGCTGGCAGCGCGTCGGGTACGCTAATTTTTAACGCCACATCACCATCAAGGATTTGCTGTTGCGCCAGACTATTACCTGATTCACCGGCGAGCAGATGCTCAATTTCCTGGGGTAAAAACTCTTTACCGTAAGGCAACTTCGGGTTGAGAAATAACGTGGCACCACGGGTGGTTTCAAACAATGTGCGGGTTGGCAACGCCAGAAACGCCTGCTCCTCACTCACCGCCTGCTGCAATGCCGCCAGCGAAGAGAAAAAGACAATCGCGGAGCTACCATCCGGTTTTTCCCAATGCTGCAATTGCAACCCGCTGCCTGCACGCAGGCTATGCTCAGTTAAGGTTTCCTCCTCACTGTGACCCAGCACATACACCGTTGCCTCCAGCAATTCACGAAAGAACTCAGGCCGGTGCGCCGGTTCCGAGGTGGCCTGTACCAGTACCTCTTCCAGTCGGTTTTGGGGTGAAAACGCCATCGCATTCCTCATTATGCAATACGCCAGCACTGAGCCTGTTGGCAGGCTGCACGCATCATGACCTCAGCAGTCATGGCTTCTGGCGCATGGGATAAAATTCTATTTGATCAAACAGAGTTGGATAAACCGTATTCGATAAAACAACAGGGCACGTTGGTGCCCTGTTAGCGGTTGTCGCGCGGCGGTTAACCCGCCTTACTTAGCAGAAAATCCGCCAGCGTGCGCACGCCAACGCCTGTCGCGCCCGCCGCCCATTGTTCTACTGCCGATTTACGGTACGTCGCCGAACAGTCAATGTGCAGCCAGCCTTGCTGGTAACGTTTGACAAAGTGCGACAAGAAGGCCGCCGCAGTGCTGGCTCCGGCGGTATGCGCCGCACCCGCTACGTTATTCAGCTCAGCAAAGTTGGACGGCAAATGCTGACGGTGGAACTCTTCCAGCGGTAAACGCCAGAACGGTTCACCTTCACGGCGCGCACTGTCCATCAATGAGTCAATCATGGCATCGTCAAAACTGAACAAGGCATGGTAATCATTGCCCAGGGCAGTTTTAGCCGCACCGGTCAAGGTCGCACAATCGATGAGCCACTGCGGGTTTTGCTCTGAGGCATCGATCAAACCATCGGCCAGTACCAGACGCCCTTCCGCATCGGTATTCATCACTTCGACGGTTTTTCCATTGCGATAACGGATGATGTCACCCAGCCGGAACGCATTGCCACTGACCATATTGTCCGCACAACACAGGTAGAGCTTCACGCGCTGTTTCAGCCCGCGCGCCGCCGCCAGCGCCAGTGCACCCGTTACCAGTGCCGCACCGCCCATGTCGGACTTCATGGAATCCATGAAGCTGCTGCCTTTCAAGCTATAGCCACCAGAGTCAAACGTAATCCCTTTGCCAACCAGACACGCCAGCACCGGCGCATCCGCCTTGCCGGTGGGGTTAAAATCAAGCGCCAGTAACACCGGTTGACGCTCAGAACCGCGTCCCACGGTATGCAGCCCGCTATAGTTTTGCTCGCGCAGGTCTTCACCTTTGGTGATACGGTAAGATATCGCCTCGCCTGCAACACTGCACAGAAGGTCAATCGCGCGAGTGGCCAGCTGTTCCGGGCCGAGGTCTTCAGCAGGCAGGTTGATGGTATCGCGCACCCAGTCAACAACCTTCAACCGGTGTTGCAGCTCTTGCTGTTGTTCGTCTGGCAGCGTTGCCCACTCTACGGTGCGCTTGCCTTTCGGCCCACGAAATCCCTGCCAGAATGCCCAGCTATGCTCCAGGCTCCAGCCCTCACCCGCCAGTTTGACATGCCGAATGCCCTGTCCGTCGATTTTACGGGCGGCGCGCTGAATGATAGCCTGCGGCTTCTCGCCAGACAGGTGAATGGTAAACCCCTGTTCATGCGCCGTTAATGTGGCTTTTTCACCCCAGCGGGCATCCGCTGGCTGATGGGAAAGGGTAATCAGCATCGCTTCAGTTGTCATATCTACTCCATAAAGGGTCTGCTCATCGAGAGTCAGCCCATTATCGCTATGATAAAAAAGAGAAAACGGGCTATTTCAAAGTAGCCCGTTCACCCGATTTACTGCGCTTCGTCAAGCCACACTAGCAGGATAGCTTCGAGAATCTTTTCGTTTGAGGCTTCAGGTTCATCGTCAAACTCATCCAGTTCACAAATCCAGCGGTGCAGGTCAGTAAAGCGTACCGTTTTCGGGTCAATATCAGGGTAAAGATCGTATAGCGTTTCGCCGATTTCACGGCTGTCAGTCCATTTCAGTCCCATACATGACTCCATTAATGCTCACGCGCATGGTTAATGGTATAGCGTGGGATTTCAACCACCAGGTCTTCATCGGTCACACGCGCCTGACATCCCAGGCGGCTTTCCGGCTCCAGCCCCCAGGCTTTATCCAGCATATCATCTTCATCTTCGGTACTTTCTGCGAGAGAATCAAACCCCTCACGAACAATACAATGGCAGGTGGTACAAGCGCAGGATTTTTCACACGCGTGCTCAATTTCAATACCATTGCGCAGTGCGACATCCAGAATGGTTTCACCACGCTTTGCTTCCAGCACCGCCCCTTGCGGACACAAATCCTGATGCGGCAGAAAAACAATCTTGGGCATGTTATACCTCGTCCACGGAATGACCGGCCAGCGCACGCCGAATGGACTCATCCATACGACGGGCCGCAAATTCCTGGGTTTGTTGGTCTAATGTTTTAATCGCGGCTTCAATAGCCGAAGCATCGCTTCCCTGTGCGGCCTGCTGTAATTGCAGGCTGGCTGCGTCAATCGCCGCCCGCTCTTGCTCACTCAATAGTGCCGCATCCGAGGCCAGCGCGCCGCCGAGGCTTTCCAGCACGCGCGCGGCATCTACCCGTTGCTCAGCCAGCATGCGAGCGCCAATATCGCTTTGCGCATTCTGCATTGAGTCTTTGATCATGGTGGCGATTTCATCATCGCTCAATCCATAAGAGGGTTTGACGGTAATCGAGGCTTCCACGCCGGTGGATTTCTCCATCGCCGTCACACTCAGTAACCCATCGGCATCAACCTGAAATGTCACTCTGATGTGCGCACCGCCTGCCGGCATCGGTGGAATGCCGCGCAAGGTAAAGCGTCCGAGTGAACGGCAGTCCTGCACCAATTCACGTTCACCTTGCAAAACATGAATCATCATACCGGTCTGACCATCTTTAAAGGTGGTAAACTCCTGCGCTCGCGCCACCGGAATCGTGGTATTACGGGGAATCACCTTTTCCACCAGTCCGCCCATGGTTTCCAGCCCTAATGACAGCGGGATAACATCGAGCAACAGCATTTCGCTGTCCGGCTTATTGCCCACCAGAATATCGGCCTGAATAGCGGCACCAATAGCCACCACGCGGTCTGGGTCAATGGCAGTGAGCGGTGTGCGGCCAAAAAACTCGCCGACCTGCTCACGCACCAGCGGTACACGGGTCGAGCCACCGACCATCACCACTTCTTTGACCTCATCTGCCTCAATACCCGCATCTTTTAGCGTACGGCGACAAGACAACAAGGTCCGTTTCACCAAAGGCGTGATTAATGCATTGAACTGCTCACGGCTGATATCGCCCTGCCAGCCTGCCACCGATACCGCCACACGTTGGGCTTCACTCAGGGCAATTTTGGTGTCTATGGCCGTATTGAGCAGCGCCTGCTGTAATTGGTGATCGCCGCGATCGGTGATTCCCGCCTGTTCACGTATCCACTCCACCAGCAGGTGATCAAAATCATCGCCGCCGAGCGCAGAATCCCCGCCGGTAGCCAGCACTTCAAACACCCCCCGGCTCAGGCGCAAAATAGAAATATCAAAGGTGCCGCCGCCCAGATCATAGACCGCGATAATACCTTCCTGCCCCGAATCCAGCCCGTAGGCTATCGCCGCCGCCGTGGGCTCATTAAGCAAACGCAGCACATGCAACCCGGCCAGCCGGGCGGCATCTTTCGTGCCCTGACGCTGGGCATCATCAAAATAGGCCGGTACGGTGATGACCACGCCATCAGGCAGGCCATTGAGCGCCGCCTCAGCACGCAGGGTGAGTGCGCTCAGGATATCGGCAGAAACCTGAAGCGGGTTACGTGGGCCTTCTGCGGTCTGTAACACCGGTAAGCCGTTGTCACTGGCCTCAAACTGATAAGGAAGATGGGGATAACGCTGTTGAATATCAGCCAGTGAGCGCCCTATCAACCGTTTAACTGAACTGATGGTATTAACCGGATCGGCTGCCGCCTGCTGACGAGCCTCCCAGCCGACCTGGTGCCCATCGGCACGATAATGTACGACCGATGGCAGCAAGTGACGCCCGTTATGGTCAGGCAACGTCTGCGCTTCACCGCTGCGCACTGTGGCAACCAGGGAGTGTGTCGTGCCCAGATCAATCCCCACCGCCAGGCGACGCTGATGCGGCGCGGCGCTCAGCCCAGGTTCACTGATTTGTAATAAGGCCATATTGAGCTTCCATCCATTAGCAGAAAGCCTGTTTATCACATGTCCACCGGATTGGTGTTCACATCAACAGGCTTGTGCCAGACTGTATTGGCATAAATGATATTGGCGTAATGTGTTGTATGGTAAATCGTGTATCGCTCACGCATGTTAAGCGCCGAGGCGCAGCGCGCAAACTTACCGCTCCAGCCATTGATCTTCAAGCTGTTCAACTTGCTGACGAAGCCGGTCAAAGAAGCGTAGTTTCCGCACGATATCGGCGGCCTGCACCCAGTCCGTCGCATCAAGCGCTGACTGCATCTGCTCACTGCGCTGGCGTATCATGGCCTTCAGACGCTGCTCAAATGCCACCAGTGCGGATTCGGCATCAGGCCGGTGTTCAATCTCATCGAGCTCTTCGCGCAGTTCCATTTGCTCCATCAGAAAGGCGGTGTCATGCAGCGTATGCTGTTCATTACCTAAATCAAAACCGTGCAAAGATAGCATATACTCCGCACGTTTCAGTGGATGTTTCAGCGCCTGATAAGCGTTATTGATGGTCGCAGCCTGCTGTAATGCCAGCATACGCTCACGTTCCGGGCTCGCGGCAAAGCGGTCGGGGTGGAACTGGCGTTGCAGTTCCTGAAAGCGGGAAGCAAGCAGGCTGCCATCCACGTTGTAGTGAATTGGCAGCCCGAATAAAGTAAAGTAATCCATAATGCGCTCTGAGTTTCACAGACAAGTGATGCGAGCCCGCCACGTTATCTGTCGGCACAATCGCTTGCACCAACAACCTGTCAGCGCAAATAACGCAGCGAACGTCGGGTCAACACGTTGACCGCCTGTCAACCCCGTATCAACTGAACGAGCACGGAGAGACAGGCATAGTTAAACGGCAGCGGTTAAACATTAAAGCTTTCGCCGCAACCACACTCACTGGTGACATTCGGGTTATTAAATTTGAAGCCCTCATTAAGGCCTTCTTTGACGAAATCCAACTGGGTACCATCGAGGTAGACCAGGCTCTTGCCATCAATAATAACCTTCACGCCCTTGTCTTCGAACACCACATCATCGGTGTTCAGTTCATCAACAAATTCCAGCACATACGCCATACCGGAACAGCCGGACGTTCTCACACCCAGACGCAGGCCGACGCCTTTGCCACGGTTGGCCATAAAGGCGTTGACGCGTTGCGCAGCACTGTCGCTCAGGGTAATCGACATACCAAAACCTCTTACTTCGTCTGTCTGTTATTTATCGCCGCGTTTGCTCTTGTAATCAGCAATGGCTGCTTTGATGGCATCTTCAGCCAAAATAGAGCAGTGAATTTTCACTGGCGGTAACTCTAGTTCTTCAGCAATTTGGGTGTTTTTAATGGATTCAGCTTCGTTCAGACTTTTTCCCTTAACCCACTCGGTGACCAGTGAACTCGAAGCAATCGCCGATCCACAACCGTAAGTTTTAAAGCGGGCATCTTCAATAATACCCTGCTCATTGACTTTGATCTGTAGCTTCATCACATCGCCACAGGCCGGTGCCCCTACCATACCGCTACCGATATTTGGATCGGAGGAGTCGAACGAACCGACATTGCGCGGATTTTCATAGTGATCAATTACTTTTTCGCTGTAAGCCATAATATGTGTCCTGATTCTTGCGAATTAATGATGCGCCCATTCGATGCTGTTGATATCCACGCCAGACTTGAACATCTCCCACAGCGGGGAAAGGTCACGCAGACGGCCGATGGATTTACGAACCAGATCGATGGTGTAGTCAATCTCTTCTTCTGTCGTAAAGCGACCCAGCGAGAAACGAATCGAACTGTGTGCCAGTTCATCGCTCATCCCCAGCGCCCGCAGGACATAGGAAGGTTCCAGGCTGGCTGAGGTACAAGCCGAACCGGAAGACACCGCCAAATCTTTTAGCGCCATAATCAACGATTCGCCTTCAACATAGTTGAAGCTGACGTTGAGAATGTTTGGCACACCCTGTTGCAGGTCACCATTCAGGTACACTTCTTCTATATCTTTAATGCCACTCCACAACCGGTCACGCAGGGCGCGTAAACGCGCAGACTCTTGCGCCATCTCGTCTTTGGCAATCCGGTAGGCTTCGCCCATGCCGACGATTTGATGCACCGGCAACGTGCCCGAACGCATTCCTCGCTCGTGGCCACCGCCATGCATTTGCGCCTCAATACGCACACGCGGTTTGCGGCGAACGTAGAGCGCACCAATCCCTTTCGGGCCATAAATTTTGTGGCCCGAAAACGACATCAAATCCACTTTTAACTGGCTTAAGTCAATCGGCAGTTTGCCAACACTTTGTGTCGCATCTACGTGAAAAATAATGCCACGGCTGCGACACATTTCACCGATAGTGGCAATATCCTGCACTACGCCTATCTCATTGTTAACATGCATAATAGACACCAGAATAGTGTCATCACGCATGGCGGCTTCCAGCTCGGTCAACGAGATAATCCCGTTGCGCTGCGGTGCCAGATAGGTCACCTCAAAGCCTTCGCGCTCTAACTGGCGGCAAGTATCCAGCACGGCTTTGTGCTCGGTCTTGCTGGTGATAATGTGCTTGCCTTTCTTCTGGTAGAAGTTCGCCGCACCTTTGATGCCCAGGTTGTTAGATTCCGTTGCGCCAGAGGTAAAGACGATTTCACGCGGATCGGCACCAACCAGCTCAGCTATCTGATTACGGGCGATATCGACAGCCTCTTCGGCCTGCCAGCCAAAACGGTGGGAACGGGAGGCCGGGTTGCCAAAAGTGCCATCCAGCGTCAGACACTGCATCATTTTCTCCGCCACTCGCGGGTCAACCGGCGTAGTAGCAGAATAATCCAGATAAATGGGTAACTTCATTGCTCTTAAACTCCGTACATCACTTCAAAACGTTCAAGGCGTTTTGTTCTTGATTTCGTTCGGCACGCAAGACTTCGTTCAGGCACGCAAATTGACGTTGATGGTTTCTTGTATGCGACCATTAGCAGTACGGCGCGTGTCAGCATCCTGACGATCCGCGACGTCCAAAACCTCTTTGTTATTCACCAGCTCATCCAGCGTGATGTTATTCAGAAACTCACTGATTCGCTCGCTTAAATCACGCCACAGAGTGTGCGTCAGGCAGCGATCGCCCCCTTGACACCCTTCTTTACCCTGGCAGCGAGTGGCATCGACGGATTCATCAACCGCAGAAATTACTGAACCAATCGCGATTTGCGTGGCATCTTTACCCAACAGATAACCGCCACCTGGACCACGAACGCTGGCCACTAACCCATGCTTACGCAGGCGTGAAAACAACTGTTCCAGATAAGAAAGCGAAATACCCTGACGTTCAGAGATGTCAGCCAGCGGAACAGGGCCTTCTTTTGAGTGCAACGCCACATCCAGCATGGCGGTAACGGCGTAGCGGCCTTTCGATGTCAGTCTCATGTTAGTGGTATCCGTAAGATAAACATGTATTATTAAGACAAGTATGATGAATCAAGCATACATAGCACGAAGATGAGTCTGACATTCCCGAGTGTTTTAGTCAACTATTTAACCAAGTAAATTACTCAACTATTACTCGCCGCATTCAGCCCGTTCAGTCAGTGTCGTTTGGCGGGTCGTTTTTATTGATGGCACTCAACACCCCACGCAATATATTGAGCTCCTGCGCTTCCGGGCGGGCACGCGTAAATAATCGACGCAGCTTGTTCATCACCAGCCCCTGATGAGCCTGACGAATAAAGCCGGTTTGTAGCAGTGTGGCTTCCAGATGCTGATAAAAACGCTCCAGATCATCCACCAAGGGATAAGGGCTTTCTTCATGCGGCGGTTGCCCTTGCTGTTGCCAGTCCAGCCAGGCAACACGAATCTCGTAGGCCAGAATCTGCACCGCCATCGCCAGATTCAGCGAGCTGTATTCAGGATTGGCGGGAATGGCCACATGGTAGTGACATTTCTGCAATTCATCGTTCGTTAGCCCGACACGTTCACGGCCGAAAACCAGTGCGACTGGCGCGTGCTGGACTTCCTGAATACTGCGCACGCCACATTCGCGTGGTTCCAGCATCGGCCAGGGTAAGGTTCGTGAGCGAGCACTGGTACCAATCACCAGACCACAGCCTTCCAGCGCCTCATCGAGTGTATCGACAAGGGTAGCATTACCAATGACATCACTGGCTCCCGCCGACAGCGAAATAGCCTGTGAGTCAGGTTTCACCAGCGGATTAACCAGCCAGAGGTTCGTCAACCCCATGGTTTTCATTGCTCTGGCCGTTGACCCCATATTGCCGGTATGGGAGGTCTCCACCAGCACAATGCGTATATTCTCTAACATGTGGACTCTGTCATGCGAAGTGAAAAAAATATCGCGGTATATTAACACAAACTTTGCTGTTTTCTCTTGCTTGCGCAATCTGCTATACTGCGCGCCGCTTTCTGTTCTTTAACATTCTTCTGGACGATACCATGCATCCGATGCTTAACATCGCCGTGCGCGCTGCGCGTAAAGGCGGTAACCTGATAGCTAAAAACTACGAAACACCCGACGCCGTCGAAGCCAGCCAAAAAGGCAGTAATGATTTTGTCACCAATGTTGATCGTGATGCAGAACGTCTGATTATCGAGGTAATCCGTAAAGCCTACCCGCAGCACACCATCATTGGTGAAGAGGGGGGGAAATGGGCCGGTGAAGATAATGACGTTCAATGGATTATCGATCCGCTGGATGGCACGACCAACTTTATCAAACGTCTCCCGCATTTCGCGGTTTCCATTGCTGTGCGCGTGAAAGGCCGCACAGAAGTCGCTGTTGTCTATGATCCTATGCGTAACGAGCTATTTACAGCAACCCGGGGTCAGGGGGCGCAGTTAAACGGCTATCGTCTGCGCGGCAGCAATGCCCGCGATCTGGACGGTACAATTCTGGCAACAGGCTTCCCGTTCAAACAAAAACAGCACAGCGCCAGTTATCTGCGTATGCTGGAAGCCTTGTTTGGCCAGTGTGCCGATTTCCGCCGTACCGGCTCAGCGGCACTGGATTTGGCCTATGTTGCCGCTGGCCGCGTCGATGGTTTCTTTGAAATCGGCCTCAAGCCCTGGGATTTTGCCGGTGGCGAACTGCTGGTGCGCGAAGCCGGTGGCATCGTTACCGATTTCATCGGCGGCCATAACTCCTTCTCTTCCGGCAACATTGTTGCGGGCAACCCCCGAGTGGTGAAAGCCCTGCTGTCCACCATCCGCGATCAGTTAAGTGACGCGTTAAAGCGCTAATTCTGCCTTTTGGGCATGTTCGCCTTGTGCAACATGCCCTCGCTGTTATTTTTCCTTACAACTCTTCCCTATTGAGTAAATACCGAAGTTTATATGATAATAATTATTAAACTCATTCATTTACTGCGGGGTCATTCCCGCCAGTAGCCGTTAATGGCAGGGAAAATCATGCTCAAAAAATCATGGCGTCATGTCGTATTGGCGACCTCACTGACACTCTCTTTCAGCAGTTTGGCCACGCAATATCCGCTGACGCTGACCGACATTGACGGCCAGAACGTCACCATCAACCAAGAGCCACAGCGTATCGTGCTACAGGATGGGCGAGATATCATGTCGCTGGCCTTGCTCGACAGGGATAACCCTTTTAGCCGCCTGATTGCCTGGAATAATCTGCCGAAAAAGCAAGACAGCGCCACCTGGGAATTGCTGAAAGGCAAATGGCCACAGGCTGACAGCATTCTGGATATGGGCTTTGGTGATAAAGGTGATATTGAGCTGGAAAGCATTCTGGCGAAAAAACCAGATTTGATGATAGCGCAACTGCGTGCCAAGGTATCGCTGGAGAGCAATGGTGTTGTCAGCAAGCTGAAATCGCTAGGCATTCCACTGTTATTTGTTGACTACGAAATCGACCCGGCGAAAAACACCGCCGTGAGCGTTGATTTGCTCGGTAAAGTGCTCAACCGGGAAGATAACGCCAAAGCCTATACCGATTTCTACCGCCAGCATTTTGCCGACATCCAAAAAATCACAGCGGCACAAACCAGCAAACCCAAGGTGTTTATTGAACCCATCGCTGGTAATAGCGAAGCCTGCTGCTTTAGCCACGCGCATAACGGCTGGGGCGGTCTGCTGGAAGCGATTGGTGCGAAAAATATTGGTTCTGAACTGCTGCCGGGTGCCACAGGTTTTGTATCGCTGGAGAAAGTGATCAGCGAAAAACCGGATGCTTACATCATGACAGGTTCTAAACGCGGTAACGGTACCAGTAAAGTTCTGCCATTCGGTTACGGAGCCAGCGCAGACGATATTCAGGATAAAGCCAAAGCACTGTTGAGCCGCACGGGGGTTGATCAGGTACCCGCCATCAAGGCCGGGCAAGTCTATGGTGTTTATCACCATTTCTATAACCACCCTTACAATATTGTCGGCATGGAATATCTGGCTAAAGCGGTATACCCGAAAGCGTTCACCAGCCTGAATCCTGATGATACTTACCACTATATTGTGCGTCATTTCACCACCCTGCCTGACAGCAACTTTATTTTTGCCCGCAAACTGGCCGAGTAATCATCATCCATGAGCGTAACCACTGAACCCTCTCTCAGCCGTGTCAGCACGGCTGAAAACAGCGCGATAAGCCACTATCGCCATGTTATTCGCCATCGCCTGATAATTATGGGCCTGTTGGCTGCCGCCATTGTGGCGTCTCTGCTGCTGGATTTCGTGCTTGGCCCATCCGGCCTGCCGTTGCATGTGCTGTGGCAAACCCTGACAGACCCGGCCAACGCCGATGCCGGTAGCCGGGTTATCGTCTGGGATATTCGATTGCCGTATGCGCTGATGGCGGTAGTGGTAGGCCTGGCGTTGGGGTTGGCAGGTGCGGAAATGCAAACCATCCTTAATAACCCGCTGGCCAGCCCATTTACGCTCGGGGTGTCATCGGCGGCGGCGTTTGGTGCTGCGCTGGCGATTGTACTGGGCATTGGCATTCCCGGTATTCCGGCACAGTGGTTTATTTCTGCTAACGCCTTTGTGTTTGCGCTGTTGGCAGCCTTGTTGCTGGATGGGATTACCCGCTGGACCAAGGTGGCGACCTCCGGTGTGGTGCTGTTTGGTATCGCGCTGGTGTTTACCTTTAACGCACTGGTTTCCATTCTGCAATTTATCGCCAACGAGGATACCTTGCAGGGACTGGTGTTCTGGACGATGGGGAGCCTGGCGCGTTCTTCCTGGGAAAAGCTCGGCATTCTGCTATTGGTGCTGGCGATTGTGATGCCGCTGTCAATGATGAGTGCCTGGAAGTTGACGGCGCTGCGCTTAGGCGAAGATCGCGCCATCAGTTTCGGTATTAATGTGCGCCGCCTGCGGCTGGCCACATTGCTGCGCATCAGTCTGTTATCGGCGCTGTCGGTAGCGTTTGTCGGCCCAATCGGTTTTATCGGGCTGGTGGCCCCACATATCGCGCGGCTGATTTTCGGCGAAGATCATCGCTTTTATCTGCCAGCCAGCGCATTAACTGGTGCATTAGTGTTGTCGCTGGCGTCGGTGGCCTCCAAAAACCTGCTGCCGGGCGTCATTATTCCTGTCGGAATCGTCACCTCACTGGTTGGTGTGCCCTTCTTTCTTAGCATTATTTTACGCAACCGGGGGAACGTATGAGTCGTCACGGTTTATCCATCGCCGGTTTTTCAGCAGGTTACCCCAAACGTCGTGTTATCAGCCAACTCTCGGTGCCCTTATTGCCCCGGGGCAAGATAACGGTACTGCTCGGGCCAAACGGCAGTGGCAAATCAACGCTGCTGCGGGCTCTGGCCGGTTTGGGTCAGGCCCAGGGCGATTTGCTGCTTGATGATGATAACCTGATGCAGTTGCCGTTCGCCAAACGGGCAGAAAAAGTGGTGTATCTGCCGCAATCCCTTCCGGCAGGAGTACATCTGCATGTGCTGGAATCCATTATCGTTGCCCAGCGTGCCAGCGGGGCGCACCACCATGATAGCGAGCAGGATGTCATGACGCTGCTGCGTCAGTTGGGTATCGAACATCTGGCAATGAGCTATCTTGATCAGTTATCCGGCGGTCAGAAACAACTGGTTGGTCTGGCGCAATCGCTGATTCGTCAACCCTCACTGCTGTTACTTGACGAACCACTCAGTGCGCTTGACCTTAATTATCAGTTTCATGTGATGGATTTGGTGCGTCAGGAAACCCGCAAGCGCAACATCGTCACCGTGGTGGTGGTGCATGATATCAACATCGCGCTGCGCCACGGCGACCATGTGCTGATGCTCAAAGACGGCAGGCTGATTGCCGACGGCGAGCCTGCTGAGGTCATCAGCGAGCAAAGCCTGGCTCAGGTCTACGGCGTGCGCGGGCGCATTGAACGCTGCTCGCGCGGCATACCACAGGTAATGATTGACGGGCTGGTTGCAGAACCCACCTTCTGAAGGCCTGCCAGCCACCATAAACATAAAAAAGCCCCGCTCAGCTTGCTGCGGGGCTTTTTATTATGGCATCGCTCCGTTATTGATACGCGGCGATGCCATAGCGCGATTGTCAGGATTTGGCGGGCAACGTCACCCAATATCCCGGCTGGTAAGGCAGCGGCAGGAATTTCTCATGGAAGGTACGGAAAGTCGCATCAGGGTCGATGTCTTTAAACAAGTCAGGGTGCAGCCATTTAGCCATCACCTGAATCGCCACAAACTGATAAGGGCTGTCATAGAACTGATGCCAGATGGCATGAGCATTACCGTTTGTTGCCACCGGTAACGTTTTAAATGCCGAACGGGTCATCAGTTTCTGCAAACGTTGCAGCGCTTGTGCCGCATCAGCGCCGGGGCCTACGCCAACCCAGCCGTTAGCGGTATTGTAGTTCTTCCAGTTCGCCCCGGTCACAATCACCACATCAGGACGCGCGCTAATAATCTGCTCCGGGTTCAGCGTGCCAAACGTGCCGGGAATAATCCCTTTGGCAATATTAGTGCCGCCAGCCGCCTCAACCATTTTGCCAAAGTTCTCATTGCCAAATGACATGCAGCACTCTTCGTCATAGCCACCGGCGCGGTCAATCATCACCTTGGGGCGAGTGCCCTGATAGTGTTTCAGGCGTTCTGTTACCAGCTCAATCTGTTGGCGACGGAACTGGATAATCTCATTGGCGCGTTCAGGTTTCCCCAGCAACTGCCCCATGATATGAATGCTCTTCTCAGCATTTTCAAACGGCTTTTCACGAAAATCGATAAAGACGACCGGAATACCCAGTCCGTTAAGCTTCTCGATAAGCTTGGCTTCATCGGTCGCGGCTTTGGCCTCCAGATTCATCAACACCAAATCCGGCTTCAGGTTTACAGCCTGTTCAACATTGAACGTACCGTCTTTGGCACCACCGAACGTGGGTAATTTTTTGATCTGCGGATATGTATTTTCATAGGCAACATAGCCGTCATAATCTGCTTTTGGCAAATCATCACGCCAGCCAACCACCCGCTGGAACGGCGCTTCGGTATCAAACGCAGCCAGCAAATAAATCTGCCGCCCTTCCCCCAAAATGATGCGCTTGACCTCAGATTTTATCTCGACTGTTCTGCCACTGACATCATTGATCACTATCGGTGCCGCTTTCACCGCTGAAACCAGACCGAGTACCATGCCGACGGCACAAAACCATTTCTTCATTCTTTATTCCCTGCGAATATTATGGATAATGAGAGTTATTATCATTCAATGCAAATAATAAAGTTGTGCACAGATTCGGGCAATCTTTTTTACATCCAGAAGTGAGATATCGACGGCACGCGGTAGCAGGATATCGCTGACAGGCAAATCAAAGCAGAAAACCCAGGTCAAAACGGGATGGGGCTAGCCCATAATTGGACGAATGCCTCCCATCATATCTGGCTGAGTCGTGAGGTAGAGCACGATACCCGCCAGCGTTAATGCCACGCCACCCAATAAAGACAGCACTGACCCAATAACCGGCTGCCAGCGAGATGGCGTGCCACGGCGGCTCAGGCGCTCAAACTGCCGGCGGAAAAACTGCACTGCAACGCCGAGCAAAGACACAGTCAGCGCAGTGCCCAATGCCATAGCCAGCGCGGAAACTACGCCCCAGACAAACACATTCAGCACTTTGGCAAACAGCAGCACCATAATTGCCCCAGAGCAGGGGCGTAACCCCATCGTCACGATCACCATCAGACGAGTACGCCAGCCCTCGCTGTCGTTAAGGGCTTCCGCCGTCGGCACATGCTGATGACCGCAACCACACAGAGCATCGTGGCGATGATAGCGGACTGGCGCGGCAAGACGTCGGGCTGGCAGAGCAGGCTCCAGCGGCGTGAGGCGGTGAACCTGCGGTTTTGCTCGCTCTGCGCCTAAAGCCAGCAAACGCCGACAGGCACGTAAACACAGCCACCCGCCCAGGGCCATCACCAGCACAAAACTGCTTTTTTCTATCCAGAAACTGCTGATATGCAGCATCCGGCTGGACAGTTGCAGCACCGTCAACATCAGCGTTACCAGCCCGATGGCCATCCCGCCTTGCAGTAACGCCGCAGCGAACGTTAGCTTAAGGCTGCTTTTCAGCCGTGCCGGGTGGGTGGCCAGATAGGTTGCAATCACCATTTTGCCATGCCCCGGCCCAACCGCATGTACGATGCCATAAACCAGACTAAACCCCACCAACGCCCACCCTGCCTGATGAGGCTGGGCATGTACCTGTTGCAACAGATTCGCCATTTGCTGGTGCAAGATGCGCTGCCATTCAACGCATTGCAGCAACAGTGTTGGCCAAAGCGCGCTCACAAGCCACACGCCCCCCGCCAGCAATACGCCAGACAACAGCACTGACCAGACAAGCAACACAGGCCGGGGCATACGGTGTGCCGGTGTGATTACTGACATTGCAGCGTGACCTGTTGGGCAAACTGCTTGCCCAGTTCCATGTCTTTGTCCGGCCCCGCATCCTTATCCAGCGCCTGAGCATAAGACTGAAGTGAAGCATCTGGTTTTGGCGTCACCAGCGTGGTTTTACAGCGGCCGGTTAATGCCGCAGACAGCCGAATAGCGTTGCCATCTTTATAAGACATATCAACAAAATAAGTAGGGTCGTAAGTGGAAATTTGCAGCGCAGGGCCAGCCAGTGGTTGCGGGTGCGCGAACGGTAACACAAACGCCAGCACCGCTTTGTTGCCTTCGCGCGACAGGTGATATTCCGTTGGCAGCGGCTGATATTTCACCGCTTTTCCGTCACGATAGACATCGGTAAAGTAATGCTGCCCCAGCACATTCGCCATCACCTCTGCTGCCAGTTTTTTCCAGATTTCAGCATCATTGCTGGCGTTGGCGGCGTCATACAATAAATCTGCCGAGGTTATCGGGTCCATCGTCCAATTCATGCGCAATCCGGTTACCTGAGTATCGCTGCCTTCAACAGTGGTTTTCATGTCGATGAAGCTGTGCGGATGTGCCAACGCCTGATGCCCCCACAGCACTCCCATGACCATTAGCAGGTAGCTTAACCAACGTAACGAAAAGCCAGAATTGTTATAATGTAACATTTTCTGTCTCACCTGTTTAGCCTGTCGTCGGCAGCACAGGGTTTACTCCTGTGAGCGCTAACGACAGGTCGCAGCACCCATACCGGCAGCGACAACGCCGCCATTACCCAGAACGTTCCGCCCTGAAGGTAATCAAACAGAAAACCCGATACCACCGTCATAACCGCGATCGCCCCACCGCTGGCTAACGCCGAGTAGGCGGCCTGCAACCGTAAAACATCCGCATCATGCCGGGCAGAAATGAACCGCATCACAGCCAAATGGCACACCGTGAAGGTACCGCAATGCAAAATCTGTATCACGATAAGCCAGGGAAGCGACACGGTATATCCCATCAGGCTCCAGCGCACCAAACCGCACACCGCAGAGAGCAGCAACAGGCCGGATGCGCTCCAGCGCCGGAATAACCGCTGACTTAAGGCGAAGACCACAATTTCGGCTACGACACCAAGCGACCATAGATAGCCAATAACCGCCGCTGAGTACCCTGCCTGCTGCCAGTAAATCACGCTAAAACCGTAATACGCAGCATGGGCTCCTTGTAATAGCGCTACACACAGCAACAAACGCCAGACGGCCGGCTCTCGCAACAGCACAAGCCAGGGCGTGGCAATGTGTTGCACTGGCGCGCGCTTATGCCCTCCCGGCATCACATGGGGTTGCAATAGCATGCCAAACAGCATGGATAAAACCCCAAGGGTCAGTACCAGTAAAATTACCGGATGCCCCCATACGGAAACCATCTGCCCGGTGACAGCCGACCCAATAACAAAGGCAATTGACCCCCATAGCCTCACCCGGCCATAATCGAGTGTGATTTGCTTTTGCCAGGTCGCGGCCAGTGCATCGCTTAATGGCATCAAGGGCGCAAAGAACAGGTTAAAACCGGTCATCACCAGTACCAGCCAAAGCCAGGTGCTACCGAACCAAAAACCGATAACCGTCAATAGCGATAACAGCGCCAGCACACGTAATGCGGTAATCAAACGCGCCGGATCATTCACCAACGGCGTAATAAACAGACTCCCAATAAAACGTGCGGCCAGCCCTATTCCCAGCAAGCCGCCGATAGCTTCAGCGGATAAACCTTCGCCCTTAAGCCAGCCGCCCCAAAACGGCAGAAAAACGCCGTAACTGAAAAAATAGGTGAAATAACCAAGCGCCAGCCAGTATGTTGATTGCAGAACCATATTGCCCCCTTACGGTTGGCTACTCTGTCAGAGAGCCAGGACTGACGCAACTAACGCAACGAAAAGTACCAAAAGAAAACGCCAGCCCGAAGGCTGGCGCTAGCGCATTTGCTGACATCAGCAGGTAACTATCAGGCATAAACCGGGAAGCGGGCGCAAATTTCCAGCACTTTCTGCTTGGTACGCTCAATCACGGCTTCATCATTGATGTTATCCAGCACATCACAGATCCAACCGGCCAGTTCACGCACTTCCGCTTCTTTAAAGCCGCGACGGGTGGCCGCCGGCGTGCCGATACGGATACCGGAAGTGACGAACGGACTTTTCGGATCGTTCGGCACGCTGTTTTTGTTAACCGTGATGTTGGCACGGCCCAGCGCAGCATCCGCTTCTTTACCGGTCAGGTTTTTACTCACTAAATCGAGCAGAAACAGGTGGTTATCTGTACCGCCAGACACCACATTGAAACCACGGGACAGGAACACTTCCACCATCGCCTTGGCATTTTTCGCCACTTGTTGCTGGTAGGCTTTGAATTCTGGCTCCATCGCTTCTTTCAGTGCAACAGCTTTACCGGCGATGACGTGCATCAGCGGGCCGCCCTGTCCGCCTGGGAACACCGCAGAATTCAGTTTTTTGTACAGCTCTTCATCGCCGCCTTTAGCCAGGATCAGGCCGCCACGCGGACCAGCCAGCGTTTTATGCGTGGTGGTGGTGACGATATGTGCGTGCGGAATCGGGGTCGGGTAAACGTCTGCGGCCACCAGACCGGCGATATGCGCCATGTCAACAAACAGATAAGCACCGATGCTGTCAGCAATTTCACGCATCTTCGCCCAGTCAACAATACCGGAATAGGCAGAGAAGCCACCGACGATCATTTTCGGTTTGTGGGTACGGGCCAGTTCAGCCATCTCGTCGTAGTTAATCTTACCGGTTTCATCAATGCCATAAGGCACAACGTTATACAGTTTGCCCGACAAGTTAACCGGAGAGCCGTGAGTCAGGTGGCCGCCGTGAGCCAGGTTCATCCCCAGAATGGTATCACCCGGCTGTAACAACGCGGTATACACAGCAAAGTTAGCCTGAGAGCCGGAATGCGGCTGTACGTTGGCATAGTCAGCACCAAACAGCGCTTTGGCACGGTCAATCGCCAGTTGTTCAACCACATCAACGTACTCGCAACCACCGTAGTAACGTTTTCCCGGGTACCCTTCGGCATATTTGTTGGTTAGCTGAGACCCCTGAGCCTGCATGACGCGCGGGCTGGTATAGTTTTCTGACGCAATCAGTTCAATGTGCTCTTCCTGACGCACCACTTCTTGCTGCATTGCTTGCCATAGCTCGGCATCGTAATCGGCAATGTTCATTTCACGCTTTAACATCCGCATCTCCTGACTCAGCTAACTTGCTTCTTTATTAAAATCACCCCAAAGGGCCGTGGGTACATAGTGTAAACCGTTTTGGAGTGGCGATGATAGGGCTTGACAGAGGTTTTTACGCAAACGATTAGCTACAGGTGCTACAAGGCTTTGCACCGACAAAAACATCAACACTCCGGCTGACATTTTCTCATCTGCAACCTGCGATTTTTTCATTTTTCCATCAAGCATATCAGCACAGTTTCAGGCCAAGTGCATCTGGAAAAGGTTTACAGATGGCCTGCCTTCCAATAACATGCATTATAAATGCAACTTATAAACCAACCGAATGAGGTTAGACATGCTGGACAAACAAACCATCGCTACCATCCAATCAACCATCCCCCTGCTGGCGGAAACCGGCCCTGCGTTAACCGCACATTTCTATCAACGCATGTTCCAGCATAATCCTGAGCTGAAAGAGATCTTCAACATGAGCAATCAGCGTAATGGCGATCAGCGCGAAGCGCTGTTCAATGCCATTTGTGCTTATGCCACGCACATTGAGGACTTACCCGCGTTGCTGCCTGCGGTAGAGCGCATCGCTCAAAAACACGCCAGTTTTAATATTCAGCCCGAACAATATCAGATAGTAGGCACTCACTTGCTGGCAACGCTGGATGAAATGTTCAACCCCGGGCAAGCGGTACTGGATGCCTGGGGTAAGGCTTATCAAGTGTTGGCGGATGTTTTCATTCAGCGCGAAAGTGATATTTATCAGCAAAGTGCCGCTCAGGAAGGCGGCTGGCGTGGAACGCGCCCCTTTCGCATTGTGTCAAAACAAGTGCAAAGCAGCGTGATAACAAGCTTTATTTTGGAACCGGTAGATGGAGGCCCGGTTGCCGTATTCCGCCCTGGACAATATCTGGCGCTTTACCTGCGTTCGGCGAGCTTTGCCAATCAGGAGATTCGTCAGTACTCACTAACTCATGCACCACATGCTCGCCACTACCGCATTGCCGTCAAGCGCGAAACACAGGGAACCGTTTCCGGCTATTTACACGACGTCAGCCGTGAAGGTGATGTAATTGAACTGGCCGCTCCGCATGGTGATTTCTTTCTCGACCTTCATCCAGCCACACCGGTCGCGCTGATTTCCGCCGGCGTCGGCCAGACGCCCATGCTCAGTATGCTAGATAGCCTGAAACAGCAGCAGCATCAGGCAGATATTTTCTGGTTACACGCCTGTGAAAATGCGCAGGCCCATGCGTTTGCTGATGAAGTCGCCGATATCGCGACTGATTTACCCCAGTTACAACGTTATGTCTGGTATCGCGATACGCCTGCTGACCCCACCGTTTCAGCACTTACGGGTCTGATGGTATTAAAAGACATACCGGTTACGCTGCCGGTTAATGACCTGCATTGCTACGTATGCGGGCCTGTGGCATTTATGCAGTTCGCCATTCGGCAGTTACTTGAACTGGGGATCCCCCGTTCACAGATTCACTATGAATCTTTTGGCCCGCATAAAATGATTGAATAATTTGACTAAATGTATTTTCTTGTCTGATATTTCCAGGTTATCGACGCCCCGGCGATCGCGATAACCTGGTTTATCTATTTTCCACTGAAAAAAAATACAGCACCTGTCTCAACATATACCCTACCCCGATGACAATGAGGCACACTGCTAAATATCAGCATGTATATATGCAGACTCCATCACATTATCGGGAATTTTACTCACTTTCATCCCCTTCCTTCATTCTAAAATGATAGACAAGCGATAAGAAAATAACATAATGTTACATTTAAAACGATGTTTCATTAATTCGATTTATTGAAATTAAAATAAATAGATTGTATTCATTGACGGCCGTTAAACGGTGGTTTTTTTTGCTGAAAATATAAAGACCAACACAAAATTTACCATTTCATGGTGAAACTAACGGCAACATGAAAATATCCCTTAGTCCTGCTGTCATCTGCAACAATGACAGCAAAAGGAGGATATTATCCGCCTTTAATGCTGGCATTAGGACATAAGCAGAGAGCATCAGGAAAGCCAGTAAACCTGTTATTAGGAATATAATGGGAAAATAGGGAAATTATTTTCAATAATCAACACAGGACTCAAGGACTTATCGTAATGAAAATGATGATGAACAAATTCTCTGGATGTTCTTTGGCTGGCAAAACGCTGCTGGCAGTGCTAATTACCGGTGCGATGGTTTCTGGGGCTTCAGCTGCTGCGCTGCTTAATGCCACAGCTCGGGACGCGGCACCGACTATCGGCTGGGCTTCACAGAACGGCTCCACAACGGGCGGGGCTGCAGCGACCAGTGACAATATCTCAATTGTGACCAATATCAGTGAATTCACTAACGCCCTGAGCGCCGGTACTACCGCCAAAATTATTCAGATAAAAGGGACTATCGACATCAGCGGTGGTACGCCTTATTCCAATTTTGCTGACCAGAAAGCCCGCAGCCAAATTCTGATTCCGGCCAATACCACCATTTTTGGTCTTGGTACAGATGCCAAGTTTATCAATGGCTCATTAATCGTTGATGGCACAGATGGAACCAATAACGTTATTATCCGTAACGTATATATCCAAACGCCGATTGATGTTGAACCGCATTATGAATCCGGTGATGGCTGGAACGCAGAATGGGATGCCATGAATATCACCAATGGTGCACACCACATTTGGGTCGATCATGTCACAATCAGCGACGGCACCTTTACCGATGACATGTACACCACCAAAGATGGCGAAACCTATGTCCAGCATGATGGCGCACTGGATATCAAACGCGGCTCTGATTACGTCACGATTTCCAACAGCCTGATTGATCAACATGACAAAACCATGCTGATTGGCCACAGCGACACGAACTCCGCGCAGGACAAAGGCAAACTGCACGTCACGCTGTTTAACAACGTGTTCAACCGCGTCACCGAGCGCGCGCCACGCGTGCGCTACGGCAGTATCCACAGCTTTAACAACGTGTTTAAAGGCGATGCGAAAGATCCGGTCTATCGTTACCTGTACAGCTTTGGCATCGGCACCAGCGGCAGCGTGCTGTCTGAAGGCAACAGCTTCACTATCGCTAATCTCAGCGCCAGCAAAGCGTGTAAAGTGGTGAAAAAATTCAACGGCTCTATCTTCTCTGACAACGGCTCAACATTTAATGGCAGCGCCGTTGATTTATCAGGCTGTGGATTTAGCGCTTATACCAGCAAAATCCCTTACACCTATACGGTTCAGCCGATGACAGACAGTCTGGCTCAGTCGATTACTGACAAAGCGGGCGCAGGAAAACTGTAATCACCGCTTTTTTCATCTCGTTTATGCTATTACGGCTGCACTCATGCAGCCGTTTTTTGTTTGGCTGACAGCACATGAACGATATCACTGATGCTGCATTATCGAAGATTTACTGTATTTCCTGCCAAAGCCGCCTGCATTGCTAATTTTTTATCAATATATCGATATTATTGTTATAAAGTCATTGCTCCGGCCAGATGTACTCGCGGAAAATATCACCCAAACGGTATCTCATATCGTCATAATAGATAAGCCTGATAGTATGTTTACTCAGTGCTCTTCACACATAGAAATCAGCCGGTTACACCGATAAGAAATACAGATTAATAAATTTTTATTTAATAAATATCGAATCATTTGTTAATGGTTTTACTTAGAACAACCCAAAACACTAATTCAATCGATTGAAATTAATATAAAAATTAATTCAACAACTGTAATCAAAAGTTACCGGTCTCGATCACACTTTAAATAAAATTAACACCCACCATTTAAATAACGAGATTTAGCTCACAAAACGATCACCGCAAAATGCTTAAAAATCCACCTTGCCAGAAGATAAAATGGCATTTCATTTTTAAAAGAAACACTTTTCAATCACCGCTAATTGGACAAGCGCTTTTAGCGCAAGGACACTGTTTATGAAAAACACGCGTGTACATTCTATCGGAACCAAAAGTTTACTGGCCGCTGTTGTAACAGCTGCACTGATGACCTCCACCGCTTATGCAGCAGGGGAAACCGATGCTGCAACCACTGGCTGGGCCACACAAAACGGCGGCACCACCGGGGGTGCAAAAGCAACAGCAGCCAAAGCCATTGAAGTAAAAAATATCGCCGACTTTAAAAAAGCGCTGAACGGGACTGATGCGTCACCCAAAATCATCAAAGTCACAGGGCCGATTGATATCAGCGGCGGTAAGGCTTACACCGATACGACAGATCAGAAAACCCGTAGTCAGATCAGCATTCCTTCCAATACCACCATTATCGGTGTTGGCAGCAATGGTAAATTCACCAACGGTTCTCTGGTTATCAAAGGTGTGAGCAACGTTATTCTGCGCAACCTGTATATTGAAACACCGGTAGATATCGCACCGAAATATGAAACCGGTGACGGCTGGAACGCCGAGTGGGATGCCGCGGTTATCGACAGCTCCACTAACGTTTGGGTTGACCATGTAACCATCAGTGACGGTAGCTTCACTGATGACAAATACACCACAAAAAATGGCGAAAAATACGTTCAGCATGACGGCGCGCTGGATATCAAAAAAGGCTCTGACTATGTCACCGTCTCTAACAGCCGCTTTGAACTGCATGACAAAACCATCCTGATCGGCCATAGCGACGGCAACGGTGCACAGGACTCCGGCAAACTGCACGTGACCTTCCACAACAACGTGTTTGACCGCGTGACTGAACGTACCCCGCGTGTACGCTTCGGTAGCATCCATGCTTACAACAACGTCTATCTGGGTGATGTGAAGCACAGTGTATACCCGTACCTGTACAGCTTCGGTCTTGGCACCAGCGGCAGCATTCTGTCTGAATCTAACTCATTTACCCTTGCTAATCTGAAGAGCATTGACGGTCAGAACCCTGAGTGCAGCATCGTGAAATCCTTCAACAGTAAGGTATTCTCCGATAAAGGCTCTCTGGTGAATGGTTCCACAACCACCAAACTGGATACCTGTGGCCTGACCGCTTACAAACCGACTCTGCCATACAAATATAGCGCTCAAACGATGACGACCAGCCTGGCTAACAGCATCGTCAGCAGCGCAGGTTACGGCAAACTGTAATTCTGCCTGCACCAAACCGCGGCCACTTGCAAAAGTGGCCGTTTTTTCGTCCATTTAACCGCTCGGTGTAGACTGAATTGAGATAGAGGCCATGACCAAACGCACAACCATCACTAAAAATGTGTTCTTACTCATATCACTGTGCTTTCTGCCAACGCTCGCTCAGGCAGAAAGCACCACACCAGCGACAACCACCGTCTCCTCTCAGGCAACATTTGATGTTGTTACTCTGGCGCAAAATACCCAGATCCGTGGCAGAGTGGCCTATCGTGATATCCGCTTCCCGGCAACCGTGGTTATCAAAGACCAGCATGGCACACAGCGGGAAATCAAAACCGATATCCAGGGACGGTTTTATGCCGATGTTTCCTCTATGGTTGCCCCTTTACGCCTGTCAGCCACGGAAGCTGGCGAGAGAAACTGTATTGCAAGTAATCAGTTACGGAGCATTTGCCTGAGTGCACTCGCTACCACACTGCGCAGTGGGTCAGAGAACCGCATTAATATCAACCCATTGACCGATCGTATTGCCTCTGATGTTGCGTCATCAGCGGGATATCTTGGCCCCCAGCAATTGATTGACGCCGACACGCTGCCGCCGCTGTCAATCTCTGCCTGGGACACGGCATATCACGAGTTTCACCTCGGTTTTGACGACGCCTTAAAGCAGGCGGGTCTCTCCGGCCAGTTCGACCCGCTCACCTATGCAGAAACGCTCACCCCTGCATTCAGCCGCGTACTGCAACTGATAACACACGCCCGTAATTACGATAACAACACCGGGCAGGCTGGCCACGCGGTACTGACCGACATCGCATTTCGGCCAATTGTCGGCCTGAATGCCACCGGAAGTTATGAAGCGCTCGATTTCGACAGCGCCACTCAACAGCGTAAAGCGCTGGAGCAGGCACGTACACGTATCTTTATCGTGAGCGATTCAACCGCCGCCACTTACGAACGAGCGCGCTTCCCCCGAATGGGATGGGGACAGCTTTTTGACCAGCAGTTCCGCCCAGAGAGTCATGTGGTTATCGTCAATGGAGCCCGTTCCGGGCGAAGCTCTCGTGATTTTTACTACGAAGGCTGGTTCCGCCAAATGGAGCCTTTTATGCGTCCAGGGGATTATCTGTTTATCGGGATGGGGCATAACGACCAAAATTGCGATAGCCAAAAAGCGGTGAGAGGGGCTGCGGATGTTGCCAACTTATGCACCTATCCGAATGATGCTAGTGGTCACCCACAGTATCCGGCCGGGAAGCCTGATATGTCGTTCCAGATTTCACTGGAGCGTTACATTCGCTATGCCCGGTCACACCGGCTGATACCGGTGTTACTCACACCAACGGCACGGGTGAAAACCGCAGAAGGGAAAAATGGCACGCCAGCGGTTCACAGCCATCTGACCAAACAGAATAAAAGTGGTGGCTATGCGTTTGTTGGCGACTACACCCAGACTATTCGTGACACGGCCAGTAAAAATAACATCCCGCTTCTGGATGTAGAAACCGCCACGCTGGCATTGGCAAATCAAGGCGATGGCCAACAATGGCAACAATACTGGCTGGCCGTTGACCCGGCTCGTTACCCTTATTATCTCGATCAAACCGGCAGTATCGATAAACCCGATACCACCCACTTTCAACAAAAAGGGGCTCAGGCCGTTGCCGCCATCGTTGCCGGGCAAATTCGCTCAACACCCGTGCTACGCAATCTGGCTGATAAATTACAACGGGTTGAGAAAAAATAAAGACGTTACTCGTGCATGACGCACCTGGACACAGCCACTCTACCACTAAAGGAATATGTGTATGACTAAAACGCTCTCTGGCGCTCTGGCGCTGTCATTAATTATCGCCGCCAGCGTTCATCACGCTCAGGCGGCTACCACGTATAATGCGGTAGTTTCTAAATCCAGCAGCGACAGCAAGGCCTTCAAAACCATTGCTGATGCCATTGCCAGCGCCCCCGCAGGCAGTACGCCATTCGTTATTCTGGTAAAAAACGGCGTCTATAATGAACGGCTGACGATTACCCGCAGTAACCTGCATCTGAAAGGGGAAAGCCGTAGCGGCACCATCATCGCCGCCACCACGGCAGCCGGAACACTGAAATCTGACGGCACCAAATGGGGCACCGCGGGCAGCAGCACCGTGACCATTACCGCAAAAGACTTTAGCGCCGAGTCATTGACGATTCGTAACGACTTTGATTTCCCGGCTAATCAGGCTAAAAGCGACACCGATACCACAAAAATTAAAGATACTCAGGCGGTGGCACTCTATGTCACCAAAGGCAGCGACCGTGTTTACTTTAAAGATATCAGCCTGACGGGCTATCAGGATACGCTGTATGTCTCAGGCGGGCGCAGCTTCTTCTCTGATTGCAGAATTAGCGGCACGGTTGATTTCATCTTTGGTGACGGCACCGCCTTTATCAACAACTGTGATCTGGTCGCTCGCTATCGTGCCGATGTAAAAAGCGGTAATGTCTCAGGCTATCTGACCGCCCCCAGCACCAATATCAATCAAAAATACGGTCTGGTTATTGCTAACAGCCGTGTTGTGAAAGAAAGTGACTCCGTCGCGGCAAAAACCTATGGCCTGGGACGCCCTTGGCATCCAACCACTACCTTCTCGGATGGCCGTTATGCCGATCCTAACGCTATCGGGCAGACCGTATTTCTGAATACCAGTATGGATAACCATATTTACGGGTGGGACAAAATGTCCGGTAAAGATAAAAACGGCAATACCATTTACTTCTTACCCGAAGACTCACGCTTTTTTGAGTACAAGTCGTATGGCGCAGGTGCCGCAGTCAGTAAAGATCGTCGTCAGTTAACCGACGCTCAGGCAGCAGAATACACCCAGAGCAAAGTTCTGGGGGACTGGTCACCGACACTGCCGTAATCATTACCGCATTCAGTGAGGGTGATTAACGTCATTACGCTAAATACCGATCGCTTGTGCGATCGGTATTGTTTCAATCATGCACTCGCCATCTGCACACGAGTCGCTCGCCAGTTAGATAGCTTCCTCGTCTTCTTCACCGGTACGAATGCGGATCACGCGGGCAACATCAAATACAAAAATCTTGCCATCGCCAATTTTCCCGGTTTGTGCAGTACGCATAATGGTTTCCACACAGGTATCGACAATATCGTCAGACACCACGATTTCTATCTTCACTTTCGGCAGGAAATCCACCATGTACTCAGCACCACGGTACAGTTCAGTATGGCCTTTCTGACGGCCAAACCCCTTAACTTCGGTGACTGTCATACCGGTAATCCCGACTTCTGCCAGTGCTTCACGCACATCGTCCAGCTTGAAGGGTTTAATAATCGCATCAATTTTTTTCATGGTGAAATCCTAATTATCACGCTGTCATGGGCTGGGGCCGCACGGCGAAGTCATGGCCCATCATGTAATTTACAATATGTTAACACTATTCTTTAAAATCGTTGGCATCCAGCTCATGACGTGCCAGCAACTTATAAAATTCGGTACGGTTACGCCCCGCCATACGGGCTGCCTGCGTCACATTACCTTTAGCAATCTGCAACAGTTTACGCAGATAGTTTAATTCAAATTGATTCCGGGCTTCGACAAAGGTGGGTAATGCGGTATTTTCGCCTTCCAGAGCCTGTTCAACCAGCGTATCACCAATGACTGGAGCCGTTGTCAGCGCCACACACTGCTCGATGACATTCACCAACTGTCGCACATTTCCAGGCCAGTTAGCCGCTATCAACCGCTTCATGGCATCCGTTGAGAAACTGCGCACAAACGGTTTATGTCGTGCTGCGGCTTCTCGCAGCAAATGATTGGCTAACAAAGGAATATCTTCAGCACGGTCGTGCAAAGCCGGTAATTTCAGGCTCACCACATTCAGCCGATAATAAAGATCTTCGCGAAATTCCCCTTTTTCCATCGCCTTGGGCAAATCACGGTGTGTGGCGGAGATAATCCGCACATTAATATCGATATCCCGGTTACTCCCAAGCGGCCTGACCTTACGCTCTTGCAAGACACGCAATAGCTTCACCTGTAAAGCAAGGGGCATATCGCCAATCTCATCGAGAAACAGCGTGCCGCCCTCTGCCGCCTGAAATAACCCTTCCCGCTGACTCACCGCGCCGGTAAATGCTCCTTTCGCATGGCCAAACAGCTCTGACTCCAGTAACGGCTCAGGAAGCGCACCGCAGTTAATCGCAATAAAAGGCTGTCGCGCTCTGGGGCTCGCGGCGTGAATCGCCTGAGCCAGTACCTCCTTTCCTGTGCCGCTCTGACCACCGATCAACACACTGACATCAGACTGAGCCACCATCTTAGCCTGCTCAAGCAAACGTAGCATGATGGGACTGCGTGTCACCACGGCGGCCCGCCACCGCTCATCGCCGGCGGGGGGTGACAATGTTAATGCATCATCGATAGCCTGATACAAGGCATCCCTGTCAACCGGTTTGGTCAGAAAACTGAACACCCCTTTTTGCGTGGCGGCAACTGCCTCGGGAATGGAACCGTGTGCCGTCAGGATGATTACCGGTATCCCCGGCTGATTACGCTGGACTTCAGCAAACAAGGCTAAACCGTCCATTTCATCCATTCGCAAATCGCTGATAACCACATCTATTTTTTCGCGCGCCAATAAACGTAACGCGTCCTGACCATTGGTTGCCGTCGTCACGCTAAACCCTTCACTCGTCAGTCTCATTCCCAGTAATTTCAATAAACTAGGGTCATCATCGACTAACAGCAGGCTGGCAGATTTTCGGGTGGTCATTCGCTTTTCATTCCTTTTTTCACCGCAGTGGCTGACGAGTCACTCTCACTATTTTTCGCAGGCCGCCGCCCCTCTTCCGGCAAGTCTCCCGGTATCATTTTGCGAGACGAGAGCTGGCGTTCAATATCCGTCAGGTTCTCCAGTTTACGGGTGGTAGTTTCTAACTGAGATTGCAACTGGGTTTGCTGTTCACGCATCGCATCAAGCTGCCGGTCACTGTTTTCCTGAGCCCGCTGGAAGCGCTGGCGTTCATCATCGAGTGTCAACATCAGATTTTGTTTGTCCAGCCACACCTGAAACAACGGCAGCAACGTTGGCGGCACATTCAAACGGTGGCGATTAAGTTGGTCAATAATTTGATGGCGTTCTTGTACCGTGGTGCCCGCATTATCCAGCAAAATAGCCTGACGAAACAAACCACTCCAGTCGTTCTCCCCCACCAGTAAGGTTTGCTCACGCGCCTGAACAGGCGTCATGCGCGAAGCGCATTCCATCGCACGCAGCCAGTACAACCCATTGTTCATCGCGTCAATATTATGAAGCGGCCACAGTCGCTCACACGGCATGGTGCGATAATCAGCCACCTGTTCTTTTGGCGGATTGATAACCTCAATCCCCCGACGCTCGGCAGGTGGCGTCGGCTGAGGAGCACACCCGATAAGCCCCAACAAGGCCACCACTGGCCATAGGCTCAACACAGAAAGGCTGCCAGCGCCAGTCAACAACCTGACCAGGCCACGACACAATACAAAGGCAGGAAACCGTGCAATCATGGTGAAGTCTCAATATTCAAGGGTAATTCAATACGAAAGCAGACATCCGCATATTCAACCGTTGCCAGGTTTAATTCTCCTTGCATACGACGAATGCAATCTTGTGCGATACTCAACCCCAATCCACTGCCCTTCACTGCACCTTTGCGTTGGTGAGCACCTTGATAAAAAGGCTCAAAAATCAAATTTTTGTCTGATTCAGGGATCGGTGTACCGCTGTTAGCGACCTCAATGTACACGCGTTCTGCGGCCTGGTAGCTGCGAATCCAAATGTTACCGGATTCCCGGCCGTAGTGCACCGCATTGGAATAGAGATTATCCATAACACGCATCAGCAATGTCGTTTCAGCACGGCATGTCTTCGCGTCTAATTGCAACTGTGTGTGCATCATTTTTGCACGCGCAGGCAAACTGTGGGCTGCCACAACCATCGCCACAATCTCGCTAATATCAACCTGCTCAAGCCCCGTCGGGGCATCGGCTAGCTTACGGTTATAATCAAGTAATTGCTCAATAAGCTGTTGCAGATGGCGACTGCTGCTGTCCAAAATAGCCACCACCTCTTTTTGGTCGGCGGTTAACGTGCCAACCACCTCATCCGCCAGCAAAGCAGCGCCTTCACGCAGGCTTGCCAGCGGTGTTTTCAGCTCATGCGACAAATGGCGCAAAAACTCATGGCGCTGCGCTTCCAGCCACGACAATCGCTCACTCAACCAGAGAATTCGCTGCGCTAATGAACGGATCTCGGTCGGCCCTTTAAACTGGCTGAGATGGCCCGGCACTTTCCCTTCGCCCAGTCGATTAATCATGCGCTCGACGCCTTTTACCGGGCCGATGATCATACGAGTGAACAACATGACCAACAAAACGCTGACCAAAAATAGAACCAGTGCCTGCCAGCCAAAAAAACGCCCCCGTTCGGCGATATTTTGTTGCAATTGCTGCCCACGGGAAAAGATGACTTCCCTTGTGGCCTGTACCATTTGTGCATTGGTGCGAGAGAACGCGTCCAGCGCCGCGACAGAAACAGCGTCCGGGCCAGTATTTTGACAATGAATGTCGGACAACTGCGCCAGATATTGGCGCAGGTTCTGGTAATACTCAGGTGCAGGCAAAATTGCCGCATGGGCATCAAGCATCTGGGCATATTGCTTACGTTGATTTTGATACAGTTGCGCCAGCGTTTGGTCACCCAAGACACAAAATTGCCGATAACTGCGCTCCATACTGACCGCGATCCCCGTCATGGCTTCACTGCGTCTGGCATCCGCCAGTGTTGTCGCATTGATACCGGCAGCCTGTTCACTAAGATGATCCAAACTTTCATAAGCTTGATAGGCCAGTACCAGTAAAGGCAGCAGCACCAGCAGAAAAGCCATAACCACCAACTGGCGCAAAGAGCGGGGGAAAATTCGCCATCGTTTTAACGAAATCATGTCGTTACCTGTCAGAGTATTCCATCCTGCATACGATAGCGTGCCATTGTACGCATGATAGTTATCGTCTCAACAGCACACTGGCGCGAATACCGGGCAGTATTGCGAGAGCGCCCCGATTTATTGGTGCAATGCCCTGTTTTTTGCACCACCATACGACATCACTGGCAGGCAGGAATAACACGATGTGGTGGGTTTACGCGCAGGCTAAAAGAACAAAACCCGGCCACACAAGATATGTCTGGCCGGGTTTCTGAATAGGCGGTGCCTCACTCAACGTGTCGCCCGATGTGTGATAAAGCCTTGAGAGCAGTTATCAAAAAGCTGGACGATAGGCACCTTATCTTTCGGCATCATTCCAGATGTTATGGGCTTCGTGTGCATGACACAACGCAAACATAACCAGTTGAATGAGCAGCGGCGTATATTATGCACAATCTATGCCAACATTAAAGTTATTTTTCAAGTGACTGATATTAAATAAAAATAAACCGATGCTGTTTTTCGTACTGCCACAGAAGTGCGCAAAAAACGCATAACCGGGAAAACACTGTGCTTTTATGTCGCCAAAAACAGACACCCCAAGGAGACAAAAAGTATCTTATTAAAAATCAAGCAATTAAACGTCTCCTTTTGGAGACATAAAAACACAACATTGTCGCCTATCAGAGACACCCCTGACAGGGGGCAGGAAAATGGCAATGGAGCCATGAAAAAGGGGCCGAAGCCCCTGAAAGAGTGGTAAGTTGACCGCGCGGTTTGTTATACCGCGCCTCACAAACCATTTAGCCTAACTGACGTCGTGCGTTACGGAACATACGCATCCACGGGCTATCCTCACCCCACTCCTGCGGATGCCAGGAGTTGCTGACCGTACGGAATACGCGCTCAGGATGCGGCATCATGACGGTTACCCGGCCATCGGTGCTGGTCACGGCGGTAATACCGTTTGGTGAGCCGTTCGGGTTAGCGGGGTAATCTTGTGCGACCTGACCGTAGTTGTTGACATAACGTAATGCCACCAGATGGTGCTGCTCCAATGCCGCCAGGTGGCTGTCATCGCGCACTTCCACACGCCCTTCACCGTGTGATACCGCAATCGGCATACGTGAGCCGGCCATATCCTGCATGAATACAGAGGCACTTTTCACCACTTCCACCAGACTAAAGCGCGCTTCAAAACGATCGGATTTGTTACGCACAAAACGCGGCCAATACTCGGCTCCCGGGATTAACTCACGCAGGTTCGACATCATCTGGCAACCGTTACAAACCCCGAGCGCCAGCGTCTGCGGACGCAGGAAGAAGGCAGAAAACTCATCACGAACCCGCTCGTTGAACAAAATGGACTTCGCCCAGCCCTCTCCGGCCCCCAACACGTCACCGTAAGAGAAACCACCGCAGGCAACCAGTGCCTGGAAGTCTTGTAGATCGCGACGACCCGCCAGCAGGTCGCTCATATGAATATCGATGGCATCAAAACCGGCACGGTGGAATGCCGCCGCCATTTCCACATGTGAGTTCACCCCTTGCTCGCGTAATACCGCGATTTTCGGGCGAGCCTGACGGCTGATGAACGGTGCGGCAATGTCTTCACGCACGTCAAACGTCAATGCGACATTCAGCCCCGGATCGTTATCATCCGATTTGGCATGGTGTTCCTGATCGGCACACTGTGGGTTATCACGCAGACGTTGCATCTGCCAGGTGGTTTCTGCCCACCAATTACGCAGTGTGGTGCGGCTTTCGTGGTACACAACGTCCTTGCCGCTATGGATGGCAAAGTGGTTGCCCGCCTCAGCCTGACCGAGGTAATGCACGCACTCCGCCAGACCGTGCTCAGCCAGAATCTGTTCCACTTCATTGCGACGGGTGGCTTCAATTTGAATCACCGCCCCCAGCTCTTCGTTGAACAGCACCGCCAGCGCGTCTTCCCCCATCGAGCTGATGTCTACGTTCAGGCCACAATGCCCGGCAAATGCCATCTCCGCCAGCGTCACCACCAAACCACCATCAGAGCGGTCGTGGTAGGCTAACAAGGCTTGTCTGGCAACCAGTGCCTGCATGGCGTTAAAGAAGCCTGCCAGTTGAGCCGGATTGCGAACATCAGCAGTCTTGCGCCCTAACTGACGATAGACCTGAGCCAATGCGGTTGCTCCCAGCGCGTGGTGACCGGCCCCCAAATCAATCATCAACAGCACGTTGTCTTTATCGGTGTGCAGTTGCGGCGTCACGGTGTGGCGCACATCTTCAACGCGGGCAAACGCCGAAATCACCAAAGATAAAGGCGCAGTGACCGCTTTTTCCTCACCATTTTCCTGCCAGCGGGTTTTCATCGACATGGAGTCTTTACCCACCGGGATAGTCAGCCCCAGTGCCGGACACAACTCTTCGCCTATCGCCCGCACCGCCTCATACAACCCCGCATCTTCCCCCGGATGGCCGGCAGCGGCCATCCAGTTGGCAGAAAGTTTCACCCGTTTCAGATCGCCAATATGCGTCGCGGCGATATTGGTGAGTGCCTCACCGACAGCCAACCGGGCGGACGCCGCAAAGTTACGCAGCGCAACCGGGGCACGTTCGCCAATCGACATCGCTTCGCCGTAATAACTGTCCAGGCTGGCGGTGGTCACCGCGCAGTCTGCAACCGGTACCTGCCAGGGGCCGACCATTTGATCGCGGGCCACCATACCGGTAACAGAACGGTCGCCAATGGTAATCAGGAAGGTTTTTTCCGCAACAACCGGTAAGTGCAGGACGCGCTCAACTGCTTCGGCCAAATAGATCCCATCACGATTAAGCGGTGTGCCCACCACGTCTTTGCGCTCAACATCACGCAGCATTTTAGGCGTCTTGCCCAGCAGGACATCAAGCGGCAGGTCGATAGGTTTGTTATTAAAGTGACGGTCATTCAGCGTCAGGTGCTGTTCTTCCGTGGCTTCGCCAATCACCGCATAAGGTGCACGCTCGCGGCGGCAAATCGCATCAAATAACGAAAGTTGTTCCGGTGCAACAGCCAGGACATAGCGCTCCTGCGACTCATTACACCACACTTCCAGCGGGCTCATACCCGGCTCATCGTTGAGGATGTCGCGCAGTTCGAAACGTTCCCCCCGGCCACCATCGCTCACCAGCTCAGGCATTGCGTTAGACAAACCACCTGCGCCCACATCATGGATAAACAGGATAGGGTTCTGCTCACCCAACTGCCAGCAACGATCGATAACTTCCTGACAACGGCGCTCCATTTCCGGGTTATCACGCTGCACGGAAGCAAAATCCAAATCCGCATCAGACTGGCCGGATGCCATCGATGATGCGGCACCACCACCGAGGCCGATATTCATCGCCGGGCCGCCCAGCACAATAAGCTTGGCACCAATGCTGATGTCGCCTTTCTTCACATGCCCATCACAAATATTGCCGATACCACCGGCCAGCATAATGGGTTTGTGATAGCCCCGCACTTCGACACCGTTATGGCTATCCACGATTTCCTCATAGGTACGGAAATAGCCAGTCAGTGCCGGGCGACCAAATTCGTTATTAAATGCTGCGCCGCCAAGCGGCCCGTCTGTCATGATATCCAGCGCACTGACGATACGGTCCGGCTTACCGAAATCCTGCTCCCAGGGCTGAATAAAGTCGGGAATACGCAGGTTGGAGACCGAAAAACCGACCAGCCCCGCTTTGGGTTTGGCACCACGACCGGTCGCGCCCTCGTCACGAATTTCACCGCCAGAGCCGGTTGCAGCGCCAGGCCAGGGTGAAATCGCCGTCGGGTGGTTATGGGTTTCCACTTTCATCAGGATATGAGCATCTTCCTGATGGTATTCATATACGCCCTGAGGATTAGGGAAAAAACGGCCAACAGCCGAGCCTTCCATCACCGCCGCGTTATCTTTATAGGCAGACAGCACATGATCCGGCGTGTGCTCGAAGGTGTTTTTAATCATTTTAAACAGCGACTTAGGCTGTTCTTCGCCATTGATAACCCAGTCGGCGTTAAAAATCTTGTGACGGCAGTGTTCAGAGTTTGCCTGAGCAAACATATAGAGCTCGATGTCCGTCGGGTTACGCCCTAATGCCGTAAACGCCTCCAGCAGATAGTCAATTTCATCCTCTGCCAGCGCCAGCCCCAGGCGCAGGTTAGCCGCTTCCAGCGCGGCGCGCCCTTCAAGCAGAATCTCAATACGTTTAAACGGCGCAGGTTGATGCTGGGAAAATAGCAGGTTAGCCTGCTGCATATCATCAAACACGCACTCCATCATGCGATCATGCAACAGTGCCGCCAGCGCCTGCCACTGAGCATGGCTCAGGGTTGGCGCATGGATATAAAACGCCAGCCCTCGCTCCAGTCGGCGAATTTTTTGCAAACCACAATTATGTGCAATATCCGTGGCTTTAGAAGACCAGGGAGAAATAGTACCAGGACGTGGAGTAACCAGAATCAGGCGACCACCGGGCTCATGCTCTGCCAGCGAAGGACCGTATTTTAGCAAGCGACTCAGTCGTGACTGTTCTTCATGGTTTAGCGGAGCGTTCACATCGGCGAAATGGACGTATTCGGCGTAAATATCGCTGACAGGCAGATGGTATTCCTTACACCGGGTCAACAGTTTATTGATACGAAAAGCCGATAGGGCGGGTGAACCACGCAAGATTTCCATCATCTAAATTTCTCTCGTCTTCGAGGCACCGGAGACAGTGCGTCAGGGCGCTACAGGGGGGAAACGCGCATTATTATAGAGAATAGTAAGGCGTGACGAAACCGTTTGCGTAGCGATAGTTAAACTTTGCGGAAAACGTGCGGTTAATCAGTAGGCAAACTAATAACTGTTGCACACTGGCGGTTTGTTAAGCAAAATGCCCCGACTCTGGGAAAGAAAGCACAAAAAACTGCCGAAACAGACAGACAGGCCAACCGGCCGCCGAGAGACAACTCATTGAAGCGTTTAACGATAAATTATTTTTTCATCGGGGTTATCGCTTTGCTGTTAACGCTGGCACTGTGGCCAAACATCCCCTGGCGCAGTCATCCAGACGATCAGCTAAGGCAGATTCTTTCACGCGGTGAACTGCGTATCAGCACCGTGACCTCTCCGCTGACTTATACACTCAGCGAGGGCTCCCCCACCGGATTAGATTATGAACTGGCCAAACGTTTCGCCGATTACCTCGGCGTGAAGCTGGTTATCTCCGTGCGCCAAAATGTCGATGACCTGTTTGGCGATCTGGATCATGACGATGCCGACTTGCTCGCCGCAGGACTTATCTATAATCGCGAGCGTTTAAGCCGTTTTCGTGCCGGGCCCGCTTATTATTCCGTGTCGCAGCAGTTGGTCTATCGTATGGGTATGCCGCGCCCCAGCGCGCTGGATAAACTGCAAGGTAAACTGACGGTATTATCCGGTTCTGCCCATGCCGCCACGCTACGTGATTTAAAAGCCACACGCTACCCGCAACTGGGCTGGGAGCTCACCACCGACCAGTCAGAGCAGGAAGTGCTCAAAAAAGTGGCTGACGGAACACTCGATTACACCATCGCGGATTCCATCACTATTGGCCTGATACAGCGCATCCACCCGCAACTGGCGGTTGCTTTTGACTTGAGCGATGAAGAGCCCGTTACCTGGTATCTGCGTCAGGGCCGTGATGACAGTATCGCCGCCGCCTTGCTTGACTTTTTCAGTCAGGCGGCCGAAGACGGCTCACTGGCGCGTCTGGAAGAGAAATACCTCGGGCATGTTGGCGAGTTTGATTATGTGGATACCACGGTATTTTTAAGCGCCATTGATAACACACTGCCGGTTTTTCGCCCCTTGTTTGAAAAATATGCCCAGGACATAGACTGGAAACTACTGGCCGCTATCTCTTATCAGGAATCACACTGGAATCCGCTGGCAACCTCACCGACCGGCGTGCGCGGGCTGATGATGTTAACCCGTAACACCGCCGACAGTCTGGATGTAACAGACAGGCTTGACCCGCAAGAGAGTGTGCGGGGCGGGGCGAAATACCTCTCTTTGATGATGCAACAGGTGCCAGCGTCCATCCCGCAAGATGAGCGTATCTGGTTTGCGCTGGCGGCGTATAACATGGGGTATGCCCACATGATGGACGCGCGAAAACTGACTGAGAAACAGCAAGGCAATCCAGACAGTTGGGCTGATGTCAAAATACGCTTACCCATGCTGAGCGAAAAACGCTACTACAGCCAAACCGCCAATGGCTATGCGCGGGGTCAGGAAGCCTATAACTATGTAGAAAATATCCGACGTTATAGGATTAGCCTGGTCGGCCATCTGTCTGAAAAAGAGAGCCGCTCACGTCAAGAGCAGCTCACCGCCAGCGCCTATCCGGCTGTTCCACCGGACAGGCTTGTTGCCAATACGCAGCGCTGAGTCACCCGGATAACGGGCGTGACAGTCGTGCTTCACGCTGCTGTTGACGCCGCATTTTGAAAAAGCGGCTCAGTAGCGAGGCGCACTCCTCAGCCAGTACCCCATCAGTAATCGTGATGTGATGATTCATTCCGGGGTGGCGTAAAATGTCCACCAGCGACCCGGCTGCACCGGTTTTGGCATCCGCCGCGCCGTATACCAGACGGCCAATCCGGCTGTGGATCATCGCACCGGCACACATCACACAGGGTTCCAGCGTGATATATAAGGTCGTATCCAGCAGACGATAGTTTTGCAACACCGCGCCACCCTGCTGTAAGGCCATGATCTCTGCGTGTGCCGTCGGGTCATGGCGGCCAATCGGGCGATTCCACCCTTCACCGATAATACGTTCTCCCTGAACCAAAACTGCCCCTACCGGCACTTCACCTTCATCCCAGGCACGCTGTGCCAGCATCAGGGCATGGCGCATCCAGAATTCATCATCAATTGAACCATTCATCATATCGCTTGCTCTGGTATTGAAAGCCTCAGGCCGTATCGCCACGTAATGCGTCTCGCAGATAACCGTTACTGGCCTGTAATCGCTGCCTGGCCTCGGGAGCCTCACAGCCGATGACCACCATCACGATGGCAGGCTTGACGTCATAGTCCGTTTGCCTGAGGTAGTGTTCTGCACTGTGACGGTCGATTCCTGTGGCATCCATGACAATCCGGCAGGCGCGATCGATAAGCTTTACATTGGTGGCTTTCATATCCACCATCAAATTTTGATACACCTTGCCAAGGCGTACCATGGCACCGGTAGAAATCATATTTAAGACCAGTTTCTGCGCCGTTCCAGATTTCAGCCGGGTTGAGCCAGTTAGCACTTCCGCTCCCACTTCAGGCGAAATGGCAATGCTGGCCTCTTGAGCAATCGGTGAATGCGGGTTACAGGAAATGGCCGCCGTACGGCACCCTATGCGGCGGGCATAGCGCAGGCCGCCTATCACATAAGGTGTGCGCCCGGATGCCGCCAGCCCTATCACCATATCGCGCGGATGAAGATCCAGCGCCACCAGATCGGCTTCGCCAAGAGGAGCAGAATCTTCAGCCCCTTCGACCGCCTTTAGTAATGCACCGGGCCCGCCAGCAATCAGGCCTATCACCCGATCCGGCGACACGCCAAAAGTCGGCGGGCATTCAGAGGCATCCAGCACCCCGAGACGCCCGCTGGTGCCCGCGCCCTGATAAATAAGCCGTCCCCCCGCTTTCAGGCAGGCTGCGGCGGCATCTACGGCTTGTGCGATAGCAGGCAGCACATCTCGAATGGCCTGTGGCACTCGCTGATCTTCCTGATTAAAAAGCGTGACCATTTCCAGGGTTGACAATGTATCAAGATGCAGTGAAGCCGGATTGCGTCGTTCTGAGATCAATGCCGCAAGTTCCGGCTCGCCGTGTTGTTCATCCGCGTGATTGTCATTCATTTATTTCGCTACCTTACCTGTGAATCCCGAGATTCTTTTCATATCCGTGCCAGCACTCTGCACCGACATTGATGCTTTACGACTCTGCTCAGCATGAGTGCCCTGTGCACCATCGCCATACCCGCACCAGACATAAAAAAACGGCTTGCAAGAACGCTCCGGCAAGCCGTTTTTCTCTACAGCAGGCATTAGAACATCTTGTCCTCATCTTCACGGATAAGCGAGTCCAACCCACCTAACGCTTCGCGCGTTCGGGCGCGATCGATCAGTTTTAACTGTGCTGCTGCCGGAAGATCCGTAATATTAATTTGCCCTTTGGTTATCAACACCTGAATCAAGTCTTCCAATACACGAACCATTTCCAGATCGCTACTGCGCAAACGCTCAATATTAGCCAAAATAGCCTGCTGATTGTTCAACCATGCCATCGCCTCTGGTGAGTCATCTGGCAACTGGTCGCTCATTTCTGGAAACGGCGCTTTTTCTACCCTGATAAGATGGCCGTTGCTATCACGCAAAATATAAAACATACCAAGCCCTTTTTATTCACAAAAAGAGAGCCTCCCAGACAGGGTAAGCTCCGTTCCTGATTAGGATATCGTTATGGTAGCGCATCTGTGGGACGCTGAAAAAAACATTCCCCTGCCAGCACAGTTCATCGGATATATGTCATGGCGATGATATGCCTGCACATTCCGCCCAGCCTGAAAATACAGCCAAGGCAAGGGGCCACATCGCACTCCCCCGCCCACTCATTGTCGTCAGGCAGGCGATACGTCAGTACAGGCCAACCGTCAGCATGTCATTTTCATCTGCATGGAGCAAGTCAGCCGTTCCCCCACCCGGCAACCGCGGTATTACATAGCAAATCGGTTTACTTTTGCTTCTCTTTGGTTGCTATCTGGCTTCTATTTCATACTTATTTGACCATCCGGCTCGTATGAATGAAATCAAGGGTTGCGTCCGGCGAGGTTCGCCATGAATAATGCTTGCCGGTCTTAAGCTGAAAACACAACAAAATCAGGCATTCTTGCTTACTTCTTTCTATTTTGTACTAATTTTCATCTTAAAACAGGCGATCATAAAAGCTAAGGAACGCGTAGCGACATGAATACACATCATGCTCATCCTCCCGGTAGTGAAGAACGTCGTCCCTCTTCGCCGCATCAGGACCCACGGGGCCGTCATGACGACCCACTGCTTGATAGCCTGCTGGTTCTCTGCCAGCTACAGGGTAAACCTGTTAGCCGCACGACACTAACGGCGGGGCTGCCTCTGGAAGAACATCGCCTACCGTCTCATTTGCTGCCGCGTGCTGCCGGGCGTGCAGGATTACGCGCCCGTATACTCAAACGCTCACTGCATGATATTCCGGTCATGTCACTGCCGGCCATGCTGCTGTTGCGTGAGGGGCGCGCGGCCATTCTCGTCGGCTGGGCAAGCGATGGCTCGGCACGGCTCATGACCGGAGAAACCGACGGTGGGGAAATCAGGGTCGATCACAACACATTACAGCAGAATTACCTCGGACTAGTGATGTTTGCCCAGCCCGCTCACCGGGTTGAAACGGCGCGCCCTTCACAACGGGTACACGGTCGCCACTGGCTGCGCCATATGCTCGGTTTTTCCCGAGGGCTGTACCTGGATGCACTCGCCGCCAGCCTGCTGATTAATCTTATTGCCCTCTTTATCCCGCTGTTTGTGATGCAAGTCTATGACCGGATCATTCCCAATCAAACCCTGACTTCGCTGTGGGTACTGGCCTGTGGCATCGGCATTGCTCTGTTGTTTGACGTTATCCTGCGAACACTGCGCAGTCTGTGCATTGATATTGCCAGCAAAAAAACCGACCTGATGCTCTCTGCTACGCTGTTTGAGCGGGTTCTCGGTATGATGCTGGCAGCTCGCCCGGCCCGAACCGGTGTGCTGACACATCAAATTCGTACTTTTCAGACGCTGCGAGAAACCTTATCGCCCACCCTATTGGGTGCGGTGCTCGACATGCCGTTTATGCTGTTAAGTCTCATGTTGCTATGGATATTAGGTGGTGTGCTGGTTTGGGTTCCGCTACTGGCTGCGGTGGCTATTTTGCTGATGAACTGGCTAATACAACACCGTGATAGCCACATTCAGGCTGACATACAGCAGTTGGCAAACGCGCGTCAGGCCGTGCTGACTGAAAGCCTCAACAGTCTGGATATGCTCAAAATCAATAATGCGCAGGGTGAACAACAATACCAATGGGAACAAGCCTGTGCGGCACTCAATCAGTTAAGTTACCGCGCCAGAATCTGGGCTGCGCTGGCGCTTCATCTGACACAATACGTACAACGTCTTGCCAGCGTGTTGGTCATTATTTTTGGCGTCTATCTGCTTTGGGATAATAAACTCACGCCTGGCTCACTGGTTGCCTGCTACCTGCTGACGAACCGGGCACTATTAACGCTAGAGCCGTTGTCTGAACTGTTGGGCCGCTATCGACATATTCGTTATTCGCTGGAAGAAGCCCACCATCTGATGCAACTGCCGCAGGAACACAACACAAACGCCTACCCGCTTAAACGCGAGCGCATTCAAGGCAGCATCGAATTTCGCGATGTCACTTTCAGCTATCCAGAGCAAAAAAACCGCGCGCTAATCGATATCAACCTGTCTATCTCCCCTGGAGAGAAGGTCGGGATTATTGGTCGTACCGGTTCGGGCAAAAGCTCACTGGAAAAACTGGCCGTTAACCTTTACACGCCAACGCATGGCAATCTGTTGGTTGACGGCCTCGATGCCAGACAACTTGATATTGCCGACTTACGCCATCATGTCGGTTATGTCCCACAGGATATCCAGCTTTTTTATGGCACATTGCGAGATAACCTGCTTTGTGGAGCTCGATATATCGATGACGACACCATGCTACGCGTGGCGGAAATGGCTGGAGTTAACGACTTTGCCCGGCTGCACCCTGATGGCTACAACCTTCAGGTCGGTGAGCGGGGAATGCACCTGTCCGGTGGGCAGCGTCAGGCCGTTGCCATCGCCAGAGCGCTGCTTTTAGACCCACCCATCCTGATTATGGATGAACCAACCAGCGCGATGGATAACAGCAGTGAAGACCGTTTCAAACAAGCGCTGCACCCTTATCTTGTGGATAAAACCCTGCTGCTGGTCACTCACCGGGTTTCCATGCTAACCCTGGTAGACCGGCTAGTCATTCTGGACAAAGGGCGCATTATTGCCGATGGCCCAAAAGCGATTGTTCTGGATGCATTAAGAAAAGGGCAAATCAATGCGTCGCACTAATGTTTTTCACAAACTCTGCATCTATTTTTCCGGCCGCCAAAGCCGATGTGTTGACGACTTACCGGATGTCATAAAGAACCAGCGGGAAGACACGCCCTACCTTATCCGGCTTTCGGTGTGGGTGATGCTGGCTTTTGTTGTATTTTTGATAAGCTGGTCTGCGTTTATCAATATCGATGAAGTGGTTCGTGCTCAGGGAAAAACCGTTTATCAATTGCAGCGTTACAGCGTACAGGCATCACAAAGCGGCGAGCTGAGTGATATGTATGTACACGAAGGGCAAATCGTGAATATCGGTGATCCGCTGATGCGCCTTGAACACAATCAGCAAGCGCTTTCCGGCACAAGTCAGAATAGAACGGATCAGCTATTTCTGGTGATGTCTCCTATCAAAGGCATCATCAGTCGTATTTTGGTCAACAGCACAGCGGGCCGGATTCAGCGTGGCCAGACGCTGGCTGAAATCACACCACTGGATGACAAATTGCAAATTGAAGCATATGTGCGCCCACAAGATATCGCTTTTTTGCGCCCCGGCCAGAATGCAACGGTCACTTTTACCGCTTATGACTACACCACTTACGGTGGCCTGAAAGCCTTCGTTGATTTGATTCATACAGAGATGATGACTGGCCAGTCAGGCGATAATTTTTATCTTGTCAGACTGCATGCAGAAAAAAATTACCTGGGAAATATCGATAAACCGTTACTGATTCTACCGGGCATGACCGCCAACATTGATATTATCAGCGGAAGAAAAACACTACTCAGTTACGTGTTTAAACCTATCAAACAGGTGCAAAAAGAAGCGTTACGGGAAAGGTAGTCATTGACCCTGATGAGCCGCTGACTACGCTACTGATGTGTGTTCAAATCATGGTAAATCTGGGTCTGGCTGCGTCCCAGTGCTTTCGCCTGGTACATCGCTGCATCCGCATTGATGGCCAGAGTGAGCGAATCGGTGCCGTGCTCAGGATACAGCGCAATACCAATACTACATGAGATATCGAGCTTTTTACCTTCAATATAAAACGACTCATTTAACGCATGATGAATTTTGTCTGCCACATATAACGTGTTCTCCACCTCTTTAATTCCCTGAAGCAGGATAATGAACTCATCGCCACTGCGTCGGTATACGGTATCGGTCTCACGCACCGCGCCACGCATGCGCGCCGCCGCTTCTTTTAATAATAAATCCCCTGTGGCATGGCCGAAGGTATCATTGATTTGTTTAAATTTATCCAGATCAAGGAACATCAGCGCAATCTTTCTGCCAGTCTGCCGTGAAAGCTGGATAGCCTGCTCCATTTGTTCGGCAAATGTCAGGCCGTTCGCCAGCGAGGTCAACGAGTCGTAATGCGCCAGTTGACGATAGTGCTCTTCACTGCGGCGCAGCATATCAATTGCACGATAGCGCTCGATCGCAACTGAAACCAACTGCGCCGATTTTTCGATTGACGCAATTTCATCTTCAGTCGGTGAATAAACCTTACGGTGGTAAACGCTCAACACGCCAAGAATCTCTTTGTTCTGACCAAAAATAGGCTCAGACCAACAAGAACGCAGCCCGGCATACAACGCCAGACCTTTATAGAGTGTCCAGTGCGGATGCGTGGAGATATCTTCAGCAATAACACGCTTACCACTGTACGCTGCGGTACCAAATGAGGCCGCACCATCGGCAATTTTGACGTTGTGGATAGCATTTTTGTAAAAACCGGGCAGACTTGGCGCAGAACCGAGAGTCAGGCAACGTTTCTCTTTATCTACCAGCAACACTGAGCACACTATCCGGCCGGGATTTTTCTCCTCAACGCTAAAAATTATCGCATCCAGAATATCTTTCAGCGGAGCGCCACTGGATAGGAGTTCCAAAGCACGGTTGTAAGAGTTGTCATGATGCTCCTGGGTTTTACGCTCAGTAATGTCCATTTTGATGCTGACGTACTGAACCGCATCGCTGGCTTTATTATAGATTTTGACAATGCTGGCTTTTTCCCAATACAACTGCCCATTTTTTTTACGGTTAATAAACTCACCGTTCCAGATTTCACCTTTATTGAGCGTGCTCCACAACTCTTCATACACGCTCGCATTGGTCATTCCAGAACTTAATATATTTGTCTTGCGCCCTATCACCTCTTCGGGTTCATAGCCTGACATCACTGTGAACTGCCGGTTTACGTACACAATTTCGCTGCTTTCATTAGCGATCATAATGGATGAAGGGCTGTATTCAGCGGCGAAAAACACCATGTTCAGGAAGTCCTGCTTTTTTTGCTCTGCGTTAGCTTTTTCCTGAAATTTGCGAGTCCTTGCAGACGAAATCCCCAAGAGTACTATTAATAGGGTTATTATAATTTCATACACAATAACACTCTCCTCAGGCCCAGAGCGGTCCTGATCGTACAAATCGCATCACTGAAGACGAAAAATTCCCGGTAATAACTCCCCGCATATGGGTTTTTAGGGTTGGCGCATTTCCGGAGAGTAGGAAGGATGAATGAAAGAACTATCCAGCTCTGCTGCGGGACAGGTTCATAACCATGAGAACGACAGCATAAAGCCTCCATTATATCGCCGTGTGCAGACCTGAATAATAGATTCAAGAGAATTAGCTTAATCAATTATATTAATGATAGTTATAGACATAAGCCTGGCTAATATTTTGATACAGCTCTTTACAGATTTCGTAGCGCTGTATTTTGACTATCAATTTTTTGTAAGCAAATCAATTATACCGATAAGTCCCACTATTTTAATCAAAAATAACTATCACCTGCTGCTTTTTGATCGTTAGTAGCGAACATTATTTTTTTTATCCTTACAAATCAGATAATTAAAATACAAAAATGCTAATATCTACTTTCCTTATGGCTGGCTATTTTTCAGGCACGTAACTGAGTAATGGCGTTAGAAAAACGCTGTCTTTGCCACATAAAACACTATATTTATATAAAAAACAAGGTATAAAAAATGAAAAGTACAACATTAGCGCGCTAATCATTTATTTTATATCGTATGTGGCTGAAATATGAATTTTATTTTATGCCATCTGAAGACATGAAAAGAAACAGCGGTGCATAAAAAGGCTGATCGCCTGAGATCTGGCTGCATCGCGAGGCGAGAGAACGAATTAAAGCTCTGAGCGCAGGGCATCAAGGTTTTCAAATGGCTGGGGACGTGACAGGAAATACCCTTGAGCCGCAGAGGCATGAGATTGCCGGACAACATCCCACTCCTCTTGTGTCTCGACCCCTTCAATCACAACATCATTGCAATATGTCGACAGCAGTGTCACCAGTGAGGGAAAAAGTTGCCTTCCCTGATGGCTCTCCAGCAGCATAATAAAAAGTTCACGCGCAATCTTGATGCAATCATACTTTGCCAGGGGCAGCGATGAAAAATTAGCCACTCCGCAACCAAAATCATCCAGCCAAAGCTGACTGGCTTCCGGCAGCATTGACAGCGTATCATTAGGAAGGCTGGCCAGACTTTCAACCAATTCGAAGCGCAACCACGGCATACCTGAAAGTAACTTCTTGGCTTCACGGTTTTCCTGCAATGCCAGCAATGTGACACCATCGATATTTACCGATGCTCTCAAACCATCGCGCACAAAGCGCTCATGCCATTGACGCAACAAACGCAGTTGCTCAATCACTATGTTTAAACGCTCATCGACATTAAGGTGGGTGAAATATATTTCAGGGGAAAGAAACTTTTGTGGCGCAGATGGATGAAAAACAGCGGTCAACAATTCAATGCCCATTAGCCGACCCGACGTGCGGTAAATGGGCTGAAATCTGTAACGTCGGTGACAGCTATGCCAATAATCAACATCCGTTAACTGGACCTCCTGAGTGAAGGGGGCTTCAGAGCCGGGCTGATTAATATGACTGTTTTGCTGCACTGTATGTCCCGCCATTAAAGGAGATGCTTACGCGTAAAAGTATACCACATGCACATATGAGTTTATCGCTTCACCTCAGACAAACCGCACTCAGGTTAACTGTAATGCGAGTTACAGTACAAAGCGAATATGACGGATACATTGCATGAGAAATTTTGTTTTTTTATATCAAAAAACTATGAAAAATTATGCACTACAATCGCATAATAGTGATTAATAACCCTGTCGTATAGTCTCTCAATCAAAAGAATAGACTCTTTTTTTAGGCTTTTCTCGGTGAGCGTTGCTCATTTATTACCGGGTCTGTGTAAGCCGACCAGAGAAGGGTATAATCAGCGGCTGGTTTATGAAAGGAAAGAAAACATGGCGCTACTGATTACCGCAAAATGCATTAACTGCGATATGTGTGAGCCGGAATGCCCGAATCAAGCTATCTCTATGGGTGCTGAAATCTATGAGATAGACCCAAACCGTTGTACCGAATGCGTAGGCCACTACGATATTCCCACCTGCCAGAAAGTATGCCCTATCGACAACACGATTCTTGGCGATCCAGCCTATCAGGAAAGTCAGGATCAGTTATGGGAAAAATTTGTCCTGCTGCATCACGCTAACCAACTCTGACTATAATGTTGATTCGTTCGTCATCGACCCACCGCGCCGAGGCCTCGTCTTCTCAACGCTCGATAATGACCGTAGCGCAGGCATAATGCCGCTCGTCTGCCAATGATACATGGATATGCCGTGCTCCCATCGACTCGGCAAGTTCTGCGGCACGAGCAAGCAAACGCAGGCCAGGTTTACCCAGCGCATCATTGACCACTTCAAACTGCGCAAACGCCAGGCCATGACGAATGCCAGTACCGAGCGCTTTTGCCGCCGCTTCCTTTACGGCAAACCGCTTGGCCAGAAAGCGGACAGGCTGAGTATGCGCCTGATATTGCAGCCACTCTTGTTCACTTAATACACGCCGGGCAAGGCGATCGCCAGAACGACTGACAATCGCCTCTATGCGGGAAATCTCAACAATATCCGTACCGAGCCCCACAATCGCCATCAGCGACGAGCTTCCCGCATCAGCGTTTTCATCTCGGCAACAGCGGGAGCCAAGCCACTCATGACCGCACGCCCAATAATAGCGTGACCAATATTTAACTCGTGCATTTCTGGTAATGCCGCAATGGGCTGCACATTATGGTACGTCAGCCCATGACCAGCATTCACTTTCAGCCCGCGTTCTGACGCATAACGCGCGGCATCACGGATACGCTCAAATTCCTGCTGGCGCACTATCTCATTCGGTGCATCGGCATACGCACCGGTATGAATCTCGATATAAGGTGCGTTACTCGCAATAGCGGCATCAATCTGCGCCCGGTCAGCATCGATAAACAGTGAAACCAGAATCCCCGCGTCATTTAACCGAGCCACCGCAGCACTAATGCGCTCAATTTGCCCGGCGACATCCAACCCGCCTTCGGTCGTCACCTCCTGGCGTTTCTCTGGCACCAGGCAACAAAAATGTGGTCTGAGATCACAGGCAATCGCCAGCATTTCCTCTGTCACGGCCATTTCAAGATTCATGCGGGTTTGAATGGTTTGCCGCAACAGTTGGACATCGCGATCGGTAATATGGCGGCGATCTTCACGCAAATGCACGGTAATACCGTCTGCGCCCGCCTGTTCAGCGACAAAAGCGGCCTGAACCGGATCGGGGTACGCCGTGCCACGCGCATTACGCAAGGTGGCGATGTGATCAATATTTACACCTAACAACAATTCAGCCATAACCCTCACTCTCTCATCCATCACTGACCAACACGGGCTACACCGTCTGTCAGCATACGTTAGCGCCTCACATTACCGCGTTATTTTGCCGGGAACCACCTTAGACAAAACGGGCAAGCCTTGACGAAATAGCTCGCGGCTTTTTAATGGTTTCCCACCAAGATAGGGTTTCAATGCGATACGGGTGAAACGTTTGGCGGCACGCAGTGTCACTGCATCAGGAAACTCTCTTGCGGCCAGTGCCTGTAACTCTCGCCCGGTAAAACTACTATTATCCACCACCAGGCTGGCAATAAACCCTTTTTCTTCCCGGTAACGATACGTCATGGTGTCAGCAACAGGCTCTCCGCTCCCGGCACAGTGCAAAAAATCCACGCCATACCCGAGATGTTCCAGCAACGCGAGCTCAAAACGGCGCAGAGCGGGTTCTGGCGAACCGCTCGCAGCCGCCAGATGTTGCAAACAATAAAGATAATCAAAAAACAGCGCAGAATAGTTGGTTTCCAGCTCCAGCACCCGCATCAGCAACTCATTCACATATAACCCGCTGTATAACAGCGGGCCATAGAGCGGTAATGCCAGAGAAACCGGTTCGGCATTGCGCAGGGTTTTAACGTCACCTCGCCCACCCCAACGCACCAGAAGTGGCGTGAACGGCTGGAGACTCCCCTTAAGGCTAGAGCGCCGAGCCCTTGCGCCTTTTGCCAGCACCCGGATGCGGCCTTCATTTTCAGAAAACAGATCCAGCAGCAGGCTGGTTTCGCTGTAAGGTCGCCCATGTAAGACAAACGCACGCTGCCAGCCTTCCATCGGCGCAGACCTTATAGATCGTCGATATAGCCCAGACTACGCAGCGCTCGTTCATCGTCTGCCCAGCCTGATTTCACCTTCACCCACAGTTCCAGGTGCACCTTGGCCTCAAACATCTGCTCCATATCCTGACGCGCTTCAATACCGATGGTTTTGATTTTGGCTCCTTTATTGCCAATCACCATCTTTTTCTGGCCTTCACGTTCAACCAGAATCAGGCCGTTGATATCGTAGCCACCGCGCTCATTGGTAACAAAACGTTCAATTTCCACCGTCACCGAATACGGCAGTTCTTCTCCCAGAAAACGCATCAGTTTTTCACGGATAATCTCAGAGGCCATAAAACGCTGCGAACGATCGGTAATGTACTCTTCGGGAAAATGGTGCACAGCTTGTGGCAAATGCTTGCGCACAATAGAGGCAATGGCATCAAGATTCATGCCTTTTTCCGCAGAGATTGGCACCACATCGAGGAAGTTCATTTTTTCACTCAATGTCTGAATATGTGGCAACAACTGGGTTTTATCCGCCACATTGTCAACTTTATTGATAGCCAGTAATACCGGTACTTTTTGGTCACGCAGTTTGTTGATGACCATTTCGTCATCGTCTGTCCAGTGGGTGCCTTCCACCACGAAGATAACCAGCTCAACATCACCAATCGAACTGCTGGCCGCACGGTTCATCAGGCGGTTGATAGCCCGTTTTTCTTCAATATGTAGCCCAGGCGTATCCACATAAATCGCCTGATAGGGACCTTCCGTATGGATGCCCATGATACGGTGACGAGTGGTTTGCGGTTTACGCGAGGTGATAGACACTTTCTGCCCCAATAACTGGTTCAGCAAGGTTGATTTACCGACGTTAGGTCGGCCAACAATCGCGACAAAGCCGCAGTAGGTCTGTTCTTCGCTCATTCAAGCTCCAGCTTTTTCAGGGCCTGTTCCGCCGCAGCCTGTTCAGCTTTACGACGGCTTGACCCGGTACCCACTACCGGCTCGCTAACCCCGCTGACCTGGCAATGAATGGTAAATTCCTGATCGTGCGCCTCACCACGCACCTGCACGACTAAGTAAGTAGGTAACGGCAGATGGCGTCCTTGCAGAAATTCCTGCAAACGCGTTTTCGGATCTTTTTGTTTATCCCCTGGGCTGATTTCATCCAGACGGGTTTGATACCATTGCAAAATCATTCGCTCGACGGTCTGAATATTACTATCCAGAAATACCCCGCCAATCAGTGCTTCAACGGTATCCGCCAAAATAGACTCGCGCCGGAATCCCCCGCTTTTTAATTCGCCGGGGCCAAGACGCAGGCATTCTCCCAGTTCGAATTCACGGGCAATTTCAGCCAGTGTATTTCCCCGCACCAGGGTCGCGCGCATCCGGCTCATATCGCCTTCATCAACGCGGGGGAAACGATGGTACAACGCATTGGCTATGACAAAACTCAGGATGGAATCACCAAGGAACTCCAGCCGTTCATTATGTTTACTACTGGCGCTACGGTGTGTCAGTGCCTGCAATAAAAGATCATATTGTTGGAAAGTATAGCCCAGTTTTTTTTGTAAACGATTTATCAGGATGGGGTTCATGTGCTACCAATAGCTCTATAATGCCTTTTCAAACAACAGCATACGGAACAGCCCTGCCTTGCCACCAAAAAGTCAAAACTGTTTCGTTTGCAGTGGCTCCCGCCCGGGAGCCTGCATTTATTATTCAGAAATATTCTACAACGGAAGTCGCAAATTTGCTGCGAGTTTATTTACATTCGATTAATGAATACCGCCAATTCGGCTTAAACGAACACCGGTTGGCCACTCGCCTTCCTGTTTTTCAAAACTCATCCAGATAGCCGTCGCTTTACCCACCAGATTACGCTCTGGCACAAACCCCCAATAGCGGCTGTCTGCACTGTTGTCACGGTTATCACCCATCATAAAATAATGGCCCGCAGGGACAACCCAGCTCCCCAGCGGCTGACGAGCCTGCTGATAATAGAGTCCTAATTGATCCTGAGCACCTGGCACGGAGAGAATATTGTGTGTCACCTCGCCCAGCGATTCTTTACGGATCGCCATACGAATGCCTTCACTTTTTTGACCCACCGGGATCGGGTAAAAACCGCTGGTCATCTCACGCCCGGTACCGCTGAATGTCTGCACAAAGTCACTCGGCTCCACATTGCTGTAGGTAACCGGCACTGCGCTGCTACAGCTCGGCTTATCCCCACAGCCTGGCTGAATAGTGACCTGTTTGGCTATCGGATCGTAGCTGACGCGATCCCCAGGCAAACCAACGGCACGCTTAATGTAATCAAGACGCGGGTTTTCGGGATATTTGAACACCACAATATCGCCACGCTGAGGATGACCTGTTTCAATCAAGGTGGTCTGCGTTATTGGATCCTTAATACCGTAGGCAAACTTTTCCACCAGAATAAAGTCGCCTATCAGCAATGTCGGCATCATCGAACCTGATGGAATCTGAAACGGTTCAAAAATAAAAGAACGCACCACAAACACCAATGCCAGCACCGGAAATACGGACGCGACAGTCTCAACCCAGCCAGGCTGTTTTAGGTTCTTTTCACCCGCACCGCCAGCAGCGGCTTTAGCACGCCGGGCCGGAGCCCACTTAAAGCGCTCCAGACACCAGACTAAACCTGTCACCAGCGTTGCCAGTGCCAGAATCAGGGCGAACATATTGGCCATGCAAACTCCTCAGGATTTATTTGCTTTCTTTGCCGACGTGCAGAATGGCCAAAAACGCTTCCTGCGGCAGCTCAACATTCCCTACCTGCTTCATGCGCTTCTTCCCATCTTTCTGTTTTTGCAGCAGTTTTTTCTTACGACTGACGTCACCACCATAGCACTTCGCCAACACGTTCTTACGCAACTGTTTCACGGTAGAACGCGCGATAATGTGATTGCCAATTGCCGCCTGAATCGCGATGTCGAATTGCTGACGCGGGATCAGGTCTTTCATTTTTTCCACCAGTTCACGACCACGATACATTGAGTTATCACGGTGAGTGATCAATGCCAACGCATCAACACGTTCGCTGTTGATCAATACGTCAACACGCACCATATCCGATGCCTGGAAACGCTTAAAGCTGTAATCCAATGAAGCATAACCTCGGGACGTAGACTTAAGGCGGTCAAAGAAATCGAGCACGACCTCAGCCATTGGAATCTCATAAGTCAGTGCCACCTGATTACCGTGATAGACCATGTTGGTCTGCACACCGCGTTTTTCCACACATAACGTAATCACGTTACCGAGGTATTCCTGCGGCAGTAGCATATGACACTCGGCAATGGGCTCACGCAGCTCTTCAATATTGTTGACCGGGGGCAGTTTGGAGGGGCTATCAACGTAGATAACCTCATTGCTGGTGGTCTTTACCTCATACACCACTGTTGGTGCGGTAGTGATGAGGTCGAGATCATATTCACGTTCCAGACGCTCCTGAATGATCTCCATATGCAGCAAGCCGAGGAAACCACAACGGAAACCAAAGCCCAGCGCGGTGGAACTTTCCGGTTCATAGAATAAGGAGGCATCATTCAGGCTAAGTTTACCCAGCGCATCACGAAACGCTTCATAGTCATCAGAACTTATCGGGAACAGACCGGCATAGACCTGAGGTTTTACCTTTTTGAACCCCGGCAGCGGCTTTTCGGCCGGTTTACGCGCCAGCGTTAACGTATCGCCCACCGGCGCGCCAAGAATGTCTTTGATGGCGCACACCAGCCAGCCGACTTCGCCACATTGCAGGCTGTCACGGTCAACTTGCTTAGGCGTGAAAATACCCAGACGTTCGGCGTTATACACCTGACCGGTACTCATCACTTTGACTTTATCGCCTTTACGCAGCGTACCGTTCTTGATACGAATAAGCGAAACCACACCCAGATAGTTATCAAACCAGGAGTCAATAATAAGCGCCTGCAATGGGGCTTCAGGGTCACCTTGCGGTGCTGGAATTTCCCGCACCAAACGCTCCAGGACATCCGGCACGCCGACTCCGGTTTTGGCTGAACAGCGCACCGCATCCGTGGCATCAATGCCGACAATATCTTCAATTTCTTGGCTGACTCGGTCAGGATCGGCGGCAGGCAGGTCTATTTTGTTCAGCACCGGCACCACTTCCAGATCCATTTCGAGCGCGGTGTAGCAGTTAGCCAGAGTTTGAGCTTCTACGCCCTGCCCGGCATCCACAACCAGCAGCGCACCCTCACAGGCCGCGAGCGAGCGCGAAACTTCATACGAGAAGTCGACATGCCCTGGGGTGTCGATGAAGTTCAACTGGTAGACCTGGCCATCAGAGGCTTTAAAGTCCAGCGTAACGCTCTGTGCTTTGATAGTAATGCCACGCTCACGCTCCAGATCCATGGAGTCCAGCACTTGCGCCTCCATTTCCCGTTCAGACAAACCACCGCAAATTTGAATAATGCGGTCAGAGAGCGTCGACTTACCGTGGTCGATGTGAGCAATAATGGAGAAATTTCGTATATGCTTCATTATAAAAGTTTTTCTACCTTGGTATTTCTGAATTCTTGCCGAACGGCATGCGCAATGTGATGACAGCCATAGCCACTGTCATATCCTGAATCGCAGCATTCTACATGCCAGACGGTGTAAAACCTAGTCATGACGCACGGAATCCATGGCCTGGTTATCGCGGCATATCAGATGAAAAGAGGAAAGCAGGAGCAAATTCTGATTAAACCCCGCAAAACACCGTGGCAAAAGCGGCTGATACCAGGCTTAACCCTGCGGTTCATGGGGTGACAACATCGTGGTACGTAGCTGGCTTCCTGGCAGGGCGACCTGTAAAATCACTGGCTTATAGCGTGGATTGTTGGCCATTGCCGGCGAAAAATACCTCAGCGCCACGAAACTCACCATCATCCCCACAATCGCTCCGGCTACGGCGGCCAGTTCACTTGCCAGCCAGTATTGCAGCAACGCCGCCCCCAGTATTAGCCCAAGTAAAGGAAGCAGATAGACCAGCATTGCCGAGCGCAGCAGGCTCGCTTCGGCCAGCCCAATCTCAACCCGCTGGCCGGGCTCTAAGGGATGTGGATAATCCAGCGACAGTTGATGCGAAACAGGCCCGCCTATCTTGCTTAGCACGCCGGTGGCACAAGAAGACTGGGATTGGCACCCCTGGCAGCCAGAACGCTGCTCGCAATGCAATATCGCTATGCCATCCTGCCATGACACCACGGTCGCCCATTCTTTAATCATGGTTGCGCCTTGAAGATGACGTTATCGGCAATACGCTTGGCGGTAGCCAGAGGCAGTTCACCAATAACGGTAATTTCTCGATTATCACGCACTTCGGTATGAATCGTTTTACGACCTAGTGAGGCATTTTGGTCGGGGTGACTTTCTCCCAGTGGACTGACATTCACCGAAAAGCTAAAGAGTCCATCGCTGTAAAAACGCGACTCCGCAAGCCCGGTCGCACCGGGGAGCGGGCGCTGACTCCGTGACACTTCAGCCATGCCAACCGGCAACCATTCAGACACCCAGCTAAAATCCCCCGCGGAATTCACCGGCACACTGAGTAACGGCGGTGGATTGATTTTGTCCATCGGCTTCATGACGGTCGTAATGTTTTTATCCACGGAGATAGATATCGCGCGGTATTGTTCAAGTAACTCGCCATTCTGGTCGAGCAAGTCAACCCGCAGCGGCAAACGCGACTCCGCATCCAGACAAACAATATAACTGAAACGAGTCCCATCACGAGACACGACCCGCACCACATCGCCCTGACGATCGGCCAAACGAATACGGCCGGTTGGGATAAAATCATAATAGGCGGACAACCGCGAAACATCAGCGAAAATCAACGCAGGAAGGGAATCTACGATGTGATCGCCAGATAGGGTGAAGGGCTCGGCGTCAGACTCAAAATAACTGATGTCATTTCCGCGCTGAATTACCTCACGTTTGGGGCCATCCAGATGAATTAATTCGGCGAGAGTGTCATCCCCCTGTCGCGAGTGACGATAGCGGAGGGACTCAATGCCTTGCCGGGAGACATTGATGTAGTAAATTTCGTACGTTAACGAACGGCCAACGGTACTCATTTGCTGCAACAACGCCCCGGAATCGCTTGCCGGGGCGAGAGAGGAGTAAGACAGGCTACCCAGCAATAAACCGGCTGCCAAGCAAAAACGCTTCATTACTGCGGCTGAATTCCTAATGACTGAGTCCCCGGTACCTGAACAGCCGCTTGCTGCTGGCTTCCCTGTTGTTGCAGTTGCAACTGGTCAGAATGAACGCGACGCTGCAACTCATAATCTTGCAACAGCGCATTGATACGCTCATGCTGAGCCTGCATCTGACGCTGACCAGCGTGCGCTACGCTATTTTCAGCTGGCACACTGAGGCTGACAGGGGATGCAGACCCTCCCATACCCATCACGGGCAGGGTGCTTAATACCGGCGCATTTTCTGCCACACCACTGTCACTGACGGCGTTATTTTGCTGGTAGTGCTGAACACCGACAATCACTGCCAGCGAAACACAGGCCGCGATACCAATCTGAGCCAATTGACCAGCCAATGGGCGAATTGCACTCCAGAATGGCAACGCCTGCCAGCTACGAGGATGAGGTTGTGACTCAGTTACGGCTTGCGGGTTGAAGTGAACCGGCTCTTGCTCAAGCGCGGCGGCGACACGCGCAGCGATATCCACTTGCATCAGCGGTTCATTGACATCACCGCGCAACACATCACGCACCAGATGATAACGCTGCCACTCTTGCTGCAATTTTTCGTCTTTCAGTAACGAGCCCAGCACGCCCTGATCAACAGCTTCACCATCCATAAAAGCGGAAAGTTTCTCTTTCTGCATAACTCACCTTACCTTGTCAAACCCGTCATGAGTAACGTTAAGAACAAGCTAACGCTGAATAAGCGGTTGCACTTTGTTATCAATCGCTTCCCGTGCGCGGAATATTCGCGAACGGACAGTACCGACCGGGCAATCCATGATGTCGGCAATTTCCTCATAGCTCAACCCATCCAGTTCACGCAACGTGATTGCCAGGCGTAAATCTTCAGGCAATGACTCGATAGTATGGAAAACGATCCGTCGTAACTCTTCAGACAACATTAAATTCTCAGGGTTCGATATTTCTTTCAACGCGCTGGCATTTTCATAATTTTCAGCGTCGTTGGCATCCACATCGCTTGATGGCGGACGCCGCCCCTGAGCCACCAGATAATTTTTTGCCGTGTTGACCGCAATACGGTACAACCAGGTATAAAAAGCGCTCTCGCCACGAAAGGACTCCAGGGCGCGATAAGCTTTTATAAATGACTCCTGCACGACATCAGGTACGTCTCCTGCGGGGACGTAACGTGACACCAGGCTCGCCACTTTATGCTGGTAGCGGACGACCAGTAAATTAAATGCCTTGCTGTCGCCTTTTTGTACCCGCTCGACCAGCACCTGATCCGCTAACTGCTCGCTCATCCGAGATAATGTCTCCCCAAAACCGTGTTTCCACGCCTAAGCTAAGTACTGCCAGCCATATCTAAAATTGAGCAAGCACCGGCTTGGAGCGTTGTTATGCCCAAAAGTTCCATCGTAAAAGGTATGTTTTACATTTTATTGCGTCGTCAGCACACCTTTAAGGAAATGATTTTGCTGCCACAACAGTAAACCTGCCTATGCCAAAATCATACGTTAAAACCCCGAGGCTGACACCCCGTATCTGTTATTTCGCCACATTTCGTTTAACAAAATAAACAAAAAATGGAATAAAAACGCAAATTACGTGCTAAATTGATTTTCATTGTTTTATAAACTAAACATCATAATCATGAGTGACTCCTCCACAACGTACCACAGTGACGTCCTTATCATCGGCAGCGGTGCCGCTGGCCTCTCGCTCGCCCTGCAACTGGCCGCTCATGCCAGGGTTTTGGTATTGAGCAAAGGCCCGTTGAGTGAAAGTGCAACATTCTATGCACAAGGCGGTATTGCCGCTGTGTTTGATGAAACGGACAGCATCGAAGCCCACATTGAAGACACCCTGATTGCCGGTGACGGTTTATGCGATCGTAACGCGGTGTCGTTTATTGCCCGTAATGCCCGCCAATGCGTGCAGTGGCTTATCGACCAGGGCGTGTTGTTCGATACCGAAACCGCCGTGCACGGCGAGGCACGCTATCACCTGACGCGCGAAGGTGGCCATAGCCATCGCCGCATTCTCCACGCCGCGGATGCCACCGGCAAAGCGGTGGAAACCACGCTAGTCAGCAAAGCACGTCAGCACCCAAACATCACGTTGCTGGAACGGTGTAATGCCGTTGACCTGATCACGTCCAGCAAGCTCGGCCTGCCGGGCCATAAACGGGTGGTGGGAGCCTATCTCTGGAACCGTGAACGCGAGCGAGTTGAAACGTGCGCGGCCAAAACGGTGGTATTGGCCACCGGCGGAGCGTCCAAAGTCTATCAGTACACCACCAACCCTGACATTTCTTCAGGCGATGGCATCGCGATGGCCTGGCGCGCAGGATGCCGGGTCGCTAACATGGAATTTAATCAGTTTCACCCGACCTGCCTTTACCACCCGCAGGCCCGTAATTTCCTGCTGACGGAAGCGCTGCGCGGCGAAGGTGCACTCCTGAAAAGACCCGATGGCAGTCGCTTTATGCCCGAATTTGATGCTCGCGCTGAGCTAGCTCCACGCGATGTAGTGGCGCGGGCGATTGATCATGAAATGAAACGCCTCGGTGCTGACTGCATGTATCTGGATATCAGTCATAAACCGGCTGATTTCATCATGCAGCATTTTCCGACCATCTATGAAAAACTGCGCTCATTGGGCATTGATTTGACGCGTGAAGCGGTGCCTATCGTCCCGGCGGCACATTACACCTGTGGCGGTGTTGTCGTTGATGAACAAGGCCGTACCGATCTTGACGGGCTCTATGCCATTGGTGAAGTTAGCTATACCGGCTTACATGGCGCTAACCGCATGGCATCAAACTCACTGCTGGAATGCCTGGTCTATGGCTGGTCTGCCAGCGAAGATATCTTGCGCTGTTTAGCGGAAAAAACGGCCGTTACCTCGCTGCCAGGCTGGGATGAAAGCCAGGTAGAAGACTCGGATGAAAAAGTAGTTATTCAGCACAACTGGCACGAATTGCGGCTGTTTATGTGGGATTATGTCGGTATCGTGCGCACCACCAAACGGCTGGAGCGTGCATTACGGCGTATTTTGCTGTTACAGCAGGAAATTCATGAGTATTACGCCCACTTTCGCATTTCCAATAATTTGCTGGAACTGCGTAACCTGGCACAGGTCGCCGAGTTAATCGTTCGCTGCGCACTGGCGCGTAAAGAAAGCCGGGGCCTGCACTACACGCTGGACTACCCGGCGCAGGCAGAGAACCCGCAACCGACGATCCTTCACCCCTGATCCTTGACCTCAACGACTCGCCCGGCGTGTTGCCGGGCGCTCTTCGCGCACCATTATTACATCGACAGATAGAACCCCTGCGTCAAGGCGCGAAATGACGCAGAGTAATGTCGCTGCGCATCCCGAATCAATAACGTGCTGCGCGTTAACAGCACCGGTTGACGCGCGAGCGACAGCAGTACCCGGTTTACCGGGCGCGCTGGGTTATCAGCCACCTCAACCCATTGTTCAGCCTGCCAGCCCTGTTGTTGTGCCAGCACCAGGAAGGAGGATGCCACCTGTATCGGCAGCACCAGACAAAACCGCCCGTCAGACATCAGTAAGCATTCGGCAGCGTGCAGCAATGCCTGATGGGTTAACGTCGTGGTATAACGCGCTGCCGTACGTTGCTCATCAGCACAAGGCACGGCCGGGTGAAAAATAGGGGGATTGCTGACAATCAGCGAATAACGCCGCTCTGTTTCGTCAGCGTATTTCAGAACGTCCTGATGATGAATGCCTATCCGATACGCCCACGCGGACGCAGCAACATTTTCACACGCCTGCTGGCAGGCAGCCTCATCAAGCTCTACGCCCTCTATGGGCACATCACTGGCGCTGCGTTGCGCCAGCATCAGCGTCATCAGCCCTGAACCACAGCCAATATCCAATATCCGCGACTCATCACGCAAAGGAGCCCAGGCCCCTAACAGCACACCGTCCGTGCCCACTTTCATCGCACAGCGATCGTGGGCGACAAAAAACTGTTTGAAAGTAAATCCCCCGGCGCGGCGTGCCGGTGTATGCTGCGAGGACATCATTGTTACACCATAGATAACCAAACCGAGGGTAGCATAGGAGAAACCCCGGTCGGGGAAAAGCGGCTAATACCGCTGAAACAGATGAACAACCCCACTAATGCGTCTATAATCAGCGCCCCGAACAGAGGTAGACCATGACTGCGACCCATTTTTCCGAGTTTGATCTTGATGACAGCCTGCTTAACGCATTAAGCGATATGGGCTTTAGCCGCCCGACCGCGATTCAGGCTGCGGCCATTCCACCGGCGATGGAAGGGCGCGATGTTTTAGGCTCCGCGCCTACCGGAACCGGTAAAACCGCCGCCTATTTACTGCCGATGCTCCAGCATTTGCTCGATTTCCCGCGTAAAAAATCCGGCCCTCCGCGAATTCTCATCCTCACCCCGACCCGGGAACTGGCGATGCAGGTGGCAGATCAGGCCCGGGCGTTAGCCGCACATACGCATCTGGATATTGCGACTATTACCGGCGGTGTGGCTTATATGAACCACGCAGAGGTGTTCAGCGAGAATCAAGATGTGGTGGTCGCCACCACTGGTCGCCTGCTGCAATACATCAAAGAAGAGAATTTTGACTGCCGGGCCGTCGAAACGCTGATTCTGGATGAGGCCGACCGCATGCTCGATATGGGCTTTGCGCAAGATATCGAACACATCGCAGGAGAAACACGCTGGCGTAAACAAACCCTGCTGTTTTCTGCCACCCTGGAAGGCGACGCCATTAAAGATTTTGCCGAGCGCCTGCTCAATGACCCGGTAGAAGTCGAGGCTGACCCTTCACGGCGCGAGCGCAAGAAAATCCTGCAATGGTACTACCGTGCTGACACCATTGAGCACAAAACTGCACTTCTTGCCCATCTCCTTAAGCAACCTGATGTCACCCGTTCAATTGTGTTCGTGCGCAAACGTGAGCGTGTCCATGAACTGGTGGGCTGGTTGCGTTCGGCAGGTATCGAACCCTGCTATCTGGAAGGCGAAATGGTGCAGGCCAAACGCAATGAGGCCATCAAACGTCTCAGCGAAGGCCGGGTTAACGTGCTGGTGGCAACTGATGTCGCTGCTCGCGGGCTGGATATCGCTGATGTCAGTCATGTTTTTAACTTCGACTTGCCTCGCACAGCGGATACCTATTTGCACCGTATTGGGCGTACCGGTCGTGCGGGCCGTAAAGGCTGTGCGATTTCACTGGTAGAAGCTCATGACCATCTGCTGCTGGAAAAAATCGGCCGTTACCTTAACGAGCCGCTCAAAGCACGCGTGATTGATGAACTACGCCCGACTACGCGAGCCCCCAGCGCCAGGACGACCGGTAAACCCTCGAAAAAAGTGCTGGCGAAACGTAAAGAGCAGAAGCAGAAAGAACAAGAAAAACAAAAAGCGAAAGTAAAAGTACGTCACCGCGACAGTAAAAACATCGGCAAACGACGCCAGCCCAGCACTAAAGCTGATGCTGTGCAGGAAAAAACGCAGCCCAAGCAATGACAGAAGCCTGGGAGCCACCGTTTTAAAACGACAAAGGGGGAATCAGCCCCCTTTTTTGCACGGCAACATACTCTTTCACCTAAAAAAAATCATGCCAGCCATATCTAATGGCTGGCATGACGATCGCCGCTAACGGCACAACTACCACGTATTATCTGCTGTTATGACAGCGCAACCTTTACAGACTTTCAGTAAAGGTACGAGCAATCACATCACGCTGCTGCTCTGAGGTCAGCGAGTTAAAGCGCACGGCATAGCCAGAGACACGAATAGTCAGCTGCGGATATTTTTCCGGGTTTTTCACCGCGTCTTCCAGGGTTTCGCGACGCAGCACATTAACATTCAGGTGCTGACCACCTTCAACACGCACCTCAGGTTTCACTTCCAGCGGCACTTCACGGTACTCGAACTGGCCCAGTTCGCTGATAGCAACGACCTGATCTTCATTGAAATCGGACTTGGCGCAAACACAACGCGCCTGCGATTTTTCCTCATCCAACAACCAGAAAGAATTAACCAGGGCATTGTTGTTTGCTTTGGTGATTTGAATACCTGTAACCATGATTACCTCCATTAAGCGGAGTCATAATGACCCGAACAAAAAACGACGGTTGGTAACAAATAGCTCATGGCATTAACGCTAACGCAAAACCAACCGAATCTGGCTACCTGTATACCAGCCATTCAGGCCATCATCATTGATGCAAATCAATTTTTGCCACCAGTCATTTGACTGCTATTTTATAATCTTTTGTTTTACATCAATTTACCGCATTCCCTGATTGCAATTTTTTTTGTAAATTTTAAAAAAAACAAGTAATGATTGGTTTATGGATGAAAGAAAAAGGGGGGAAGGATTTTCCCTGTAACAGGTTTGACGGTAAGCTTAGGCTTTGAACTGCAAATCAGGCTGCCGGGCAATAACAACCGGAATAACGCCATTGACTGGATTAGGCTCACATCTTATGACCACTTCCCTGACCTGGCACGATGTGCTGGCACAAGAGAAAGAACAACCCTATTTTGCAAACACACTGTCATTCGTTCATCAGGAGCGGGCGGCAGGAAAAGTGATTTACCCGCCACAAAAAGATGTCTTTAACGCATTTCGCTTTACCGAATTTCACGCTGTAAACGTAGTAATACTCGGCCAGGATCCCTATCACGGCCCGAATCAGGCACACGGGCTGTCATTCTCTGTCAGGCCAGGGATACCCGCGCCCCCCTCACTGGTGAATATTTATAAAGAGCTCGCCCACGATATTCCCGGTTTTAGTATTCCTGCGCATGGTTTTTTACAAAGCTGGGCGGAACAGGGAGTGTTACTGCTTAACACGGTGCTTACCGTCGAAGCGGGCAAAGCCCACTCTCATGCCAATTTAGGGTGGGAAACCTTCACGGATAAGGTGATTGATGCGCTCAATACACACCGTGAAGGAATTGTCTTTTTGTTGTGGGGATCACATGCACAGAAAAAAGGCAGCCTTATCGATACACAACGGCATCACGTACTGAAAGCCCCTCACCCGTCGCCACTTTCTGCCCACCGTGGATTTCTCGGCTGCCACCATTTTTCTATGACAAATCAATTATTAGCGCAACAGGGCAAACCACCCATTAACTGGATGCCGCAATTGCCGGACAATACCTAGTCATGAGCGCCATTGTCCTGCACAGCCAGAGAGAGTGGCGCTCTTTAGCTTGACAACAGAAGAGTGGAAATCAATGGGCAGACGGGCAAGGGTCATTGCACTCAGGCATCAACCAGGCAGGCGTGTAACTCATTGAATATGGTGTGATGTATTTGATAAATGGAATACGGAAGAGGGAATTTGGTGGAGCTAAGCGGGATCGAACCGCTGACCTCTTGCATGCCATGCAAGCGCTCTCCCAGCTGAGCTATAGCCCCACAACGCTGATACAGTACCTGCCAAATCGACGCGGGATGAAGATTTGGTGGAGCTAAGCGGGATCGAACCGCTGACCTCTTGCATGCCATGCAAGCGCTCTCCCAGCTGAGCTATAGCCCCATATCCGACACTGTATCGTGTGAACGGGTCGCATCATATGCAACCCCCTAAACCCTGTCAACGCTAAAATCTATTTATCTGACCAACCGCTGAAAAAGCCGCCAAACCATGCGGACGACATCATCACAACCCCCTGTGTTATTTGGCAGTGACACACAAAAATGTCTTTCGTCGAGGTTAATTTAGCAATTAGCTTATGACAAAAAAGTTTTTCTCACTTTTGACAAAAAACCCAACAATGCATCATCCACGATCAGACCGTTACATCGACTCGGGCAAAGCAATATCTGGTGCTGTTCGGTCGCTGACTGGCAAATATGATGCAATGAGTTTCCCTTTAATTTACCCATGGAGTGCCTAAGAGTATGAAAGACGCGACGATTGCCCTGCACCACGGTTTTAAGTCTGACCCGGTAACGAAAGCGGTAGCCGTGCCTATCTACCAAAATGTCGCCTTTGAATTTGATAATGCCCAGCATGGTGCCGACCTGTTCAATCTGGACGTCCCTGGGAATATCTACACCCGCATCATGAATCCAACCAACGACATTCTGGAGCAACGCCTTGCTGCACTCGAGGGCGGTATTGCTGCGCTGGTGGTATCAGCCGGTAGCGCAGCCATCACCTATGCGATTCAAACCCTCACCCGGCAAGGCGACAATATTGTTTCCACGCCACAGCTCTATGGCGGCACCTATACATTGTTTGCCCACATGCTGCCGAGTTTCGGGGTTGAGGTACGTTTTGCCAGCGATGACTCCCCCGAAGCGATTGCCGAACTGATTGATGATAAAACCCGGTTGGTATACTGCGAAAGTATCGGCAACCCGGCGGGTAACATTGTCGATATTGAAGGGCTGGCAAATGTTGCCCACCAGCGCGGCGTTCCACTGGTGGTCGATAATACCGTTGCCTCGCCGGTACTGTGCAAACCCATTTCATTTGGTGCTGACATCGTCGTGCACTCCATCACGAAATATGTTGGCGGCCACGGTAATTCGCTGGGTGGCGTGATTGTTGATGGCGGCACCTTCGCCTGGCATCAATACCCGGAAAAATTCCCTGGGTTGAATCAACCTGAACCGGCCTACCACGGCGTGGTGTATACCGAGACGTTTGGCCCGGCCGCCTTTATTGCCCGGGCTCGTACCGTACCATTGCGTAATACAGGGGCGGCGTTGTCTCCTATGAACGCCTTTTTACTGTTACAAGGGCTGGAAACTTTGTCGCTGCGTATGGAGCGCCATGTGGAGAATGCGCTGAAGGTGGCACACTATCTGCAAAATCACCCGAAAGTTGCGTGGGTGAGCTATGCCGGGTTGCCGGAGCATCCGCATTACGCACTGGCGCAGAAGTATATGAAAGGGACACCTTCGGCCATTTTGTCGTTTGGATTGAAAGAGGGCTACGAGGCGGGAGTTCGTTTTTATGATGCTCTGGCAATATTCAAACGGCTGGTCAATATTGGTGATGCCAAGTCACTGGCCTGCCATCCGGCATCAACCACTCACCGCCAGATGACGCCTGAAGAGCAGGCCAAAGCAGGTGTCAAACCTGAGATGATCCGTTTATCTGTCGGTATTGAGGCCATAGAAGATTTACTCGCAGATCTGGAACAGGCGTTAGGTGCGTGAGCCACGATCAAAGCAGATAAAAAACCCTGGGAAACCAGGGTTTTTTATTGAAGACCACACGGGTAATAACTGAATCAGGAATTATTGCTGGGCTTCACGCTCGCTGATAAACGCCAGTGCCCGGTCAATACGCGCCAGCGTGCGAGACTGACCAATGGCATGAACCGTCACATCGACACCCGGCGACTGGCCTGCGCCGGTCACGGCAACACGCAACGGCATGCCGACTTTCCCCATCCCTTGTTGCAGCTCATCAGCCGTACCCTGAATGGCGTGATGAATTGCTTCTGGTGTCCAGCCAGCGATAGCAGCCAGTTTGCTGCGAACCAATTCCAGCGGCTGACGGGCCACCGGGCGCAGGTGTTTCTTCGCGGCATCGGCATCAAATTCGGCAAACTCTTCATAGAAGTAGCGGCAAGCGCCCGCCATTTCTTTCAGTGTCTTGCAACGCTCGCCAAGCAATGTCACCAGCTCACTCAATTGCGGGCCGGTACGGGTATCAATACCGGCTTGCTCGATATGCCAGGACAAATGCGTTGCCACATATTCCGGCGGCAGGTGATTAATATAGTGGTGGTTCAGCCATTGCAATTTCTCGGTGTTGAATGCGCTGGCCGATTTACTGACGGCATCCAGTGAGAACAGCTGTTTCATCTCATCAATCGAGAAAATTTCCTGATCGCCGTGTGACCAACCCAAACGCACTAAATAGTTCAGCAGTGCTTCCGGCAGGTAGCCGTCATCGCGGTACTGCATGACACCGACTGCGCCATGACGTTTAGACAGTTTCTTACCATCATCGCCCAGAATCATTGATACATGAGCATATTCTGGCACGGGCGCACCCAAGGCCTTGAGGATGTTTATCTGACGTGGTGTGTTGTTGATATGATCTTCACCACGAATGACATGGGTAATTTCCATATCCCAGTCATCGATAACCACACAGAAGTTGTAAGTCGGTGAGCCATCGGTACGGCGGATAATCAAATCATCCAGCTCAAGGTTGCTAAATTCGATCGGGCCACGAATGTTGTCATTAAAGATAACCGAACCGTCCTGCGGGTTACGAAAACGCACAACATGGGGCTCATCGTGAGCATGATGCTGCTGAGAATCGCGGCAGCAACCGTCATAGCGCGGTTTCTCGCCATTTGCCATCTGCTGCTCACGCAGTGTTTCCAGCCGCTCTTTGGAGCAATAGCATTTATAAGCCGAGCCATTCTCCAGCATCTCATCAATTACCGCGTTATAGCGATCAAAGCGCTTGGTCTGGTAATACGGGCCTTCATCCCAGCCCAGATTCAGCCAGTTCATGCCATCCATGATGGCGTCAATCGCCTCTTTGGTCGAACGCTCCAAATCGGTATCTTCAATACGCAGCACGAACTCGCCGCCAAGATGGCGGGCAAACAACCAGGAATACAGCGCGGTGCGGGCACCACCTACGTGAAGATAGCCAGTCGGGCTGGGCGCAAAGCGGGTTTTGATTTTCATTGAGATTACGGCCTTCATTAGACAGCAACGGTCAGTCAATACTGACCCGGATTCCGGGCTGTGCTCCGCCATTAAGGATGAGCGCTATCAGTGCACAACACAGCCTGCATTAAAGTGGGCAATATTCTATCACTCCCCTTCGATTCCTCAACGCCATAACCGCGCCACACCGGCGTTAACACCCGTAAAATATGCAGGTAAGCGACGATAACGCCCAGAAACACGGCATATCGCCTAATTTTACAACGAACAGATGTTTTCGTTTTAAAAAGCGTTGACTCACATTCAACTATCCCTATAATGCGACTCCACACAGCGGGGGTGATTAGCTCAGCTGGGAGAGCACCTCCCTTACAAGGAGGGGGTCGGCGGTTCGATCCCGTCATCACCCACCACTCTTTAACCAAGAGTTGCTCGCTGTGTGAAGTAAGAAGAATTGAGATTGGGTGATTAGCTCAGCTGGGAGAGCACCTCCCTTACAAGGAGGGGGTCGGCGGTTCGATCCCGTCATCACCCACCAATCTCATACCAGCTGTCTTCTTACAGCAATGAAGTACAGAAGTGGGTGATTAGCTCAGCTGGGAGAGCACCTCCCTTACAAGGAGGGGGTCGGCGGTTCGATCCCGTCATCACCCACCACTTCTGCGGGTCGTTAGCTCAGTCGGTAGAGCAGTTGACTTTTAATCAATTGGTCGCAGGTTCGAATCCTGCACGACCCACCAATTACCTCGACCAACCCGGTCAATAACACCATAAGCTACGGCATACCGCCAGTATGCTTTTCTTTTTGTGAAACCTTCCTATTATTGCCCTGAATCTCCTTGCTTTTACCACTGCTAAGCTCATTTCCCCTATCTTGTTAAATTAATCGGTCGATCAACAACGCCAGCCAGCGGCCAGATGTCTTTATCTTATCCTGCACCGCACGCCTCCTTACAATACCGATTCGCCATCACGCAAAATTTTTGATAAGGAACGTCAAATGTATTGGTTTTTTATTCCGTTGCCAAAAGATGACACTAGAGCCCTAATAACATGTATTCCTAATAAGGGTAAGACGATGATAGCAAAAGCCAATAAAATTTTTATCGGTTTAACCGACCACCAGGATGGCGGCAAACTGTTGTTGCGTTTGACTGTCGGTATTCTGTTGCTATTCCACGGCGTGGCCAAAATCGAAAACGGCGTAGGCTGGATCTCAGGAATGCTGGCACAGCATGGCTTACCCGGTTTTATTGCCTACGGTGCCTACATTGGCGAAGTGTTGGCTCCCGTTTTGATTATTCTCGGCGTATTGACCCGTATTTCTGCTGCGGTGGTTGCATTTAACCTGTTGATTGCAACGCTGCTGGTTACGCTTGGCAAATTGTTCACCATCACCAATGTGGGTGCATGGGGGCTGGAAGGAGAGGCGTTCTATTTCCTGTGCAGTCTGGTTATCGTGCTGCTGGGCAGTGGCCGTTACTCTGTGGTGTCGAATGAAGACTACCGTTAACTGAGGCGTATGCCTGGAAAAAACGCCCTGACGGGCGTTTTTTTTTATGGTCAGATTTCCCAATCGTAGTTATAACGTTTCGGCTTAAACTGCACCACATCACCACGGTGCAAATCAGCCAACACCGCATCATCATGTGCGATTTCAGCTTCAATCAGTTCATTATTCCCATCGACCTTCAGCACCAGTCGTGTCAGGGCACCCAGCGGGCGAATATCCTTTACCACTACCGGCTGGTAATCATGCTGAGCCTGTTTGGATAACGACACTTCGTGCGGACGAAACTGAACGACTTTATCCTGCCCGGCCAACTTCAGCCGGTTGCTGTCGCCAAGGAAGTTATAGACAAACTCGGTTGCCGGGCGGTTATACACTTCATCCGGCGTCCCAATCTGTTCAATCACACCTTTATTCATCAGCACAATTCTGTCTGCCACTTCCATGGCTTCTTCCTGGTCATGGGTGACAAACACAGACGTGAGGTTGATCTCCTCATGCAAACGAGACAGCCAGCGGCGTAACTCTTTGCGCACCTTGGCATCCAGTGCGCCAAACGGCTCATCAAGCAGCAGAATGCGCGGCTCGACAATCAGCGCTCTGGCCAGCGCAATGCGCTGACGCTGCCCGCCGGACAACTGTTCCGGGTAACGATCCGCCAGCCAGTCCAATTGCACCATGTTCAGCAATTCATGCACTTTGCTTTCAATTTCACGCTTTGACGGGCGAATGGCTTTCGGTTTCATGCGCAGGCCAAAAGCCACATTGTCAAACACCGTCATATGGCGGAACAGCGCGTAATGCTGGAAGACAAAACCGACATGCCGGTCACGTACATCCTGCCCGGAGACATCTTCACCGTGAAATACGATGTTGCCGCTGTCTGGCGTCTCCAGCCCGGCGATAATGCGCAGTAACGTGGTTTTGCCACAACCCGATGGCCCCAGCAGGGCGACCAATTCACCGCTCTGAATCGACAGGTTTATCTGGTTGAGCGCACGGAACTGACCAAACTGCTTGTTAACGTTTTGAACCTCAATGCTCATTTCCGCTCAACTCCTGCTGTTTCTCGATTTGTTTCGTCAAATGCGCTTCGCTCCACTGGCGAAGCAGCAGCACCACCAGCGACATGATGAGCAACAAGATGGCGACACTAAACGCCGCCACAATATTGTATTCGTTATAGAGAATTTCGATATGCAGCGGCAACGTATTGGTCAGGCCACGAATATGGCCAGACACAACCGATACCGCGCCAAATTCCCCCATGGCACGCGCTGTACACAGCACCACCCCATATACCAACGCCCATTTCACATTCGGCAAGGTAATATACCGGAACATCTGCCAGCCATTTGCCCCCAGCAAACGTGCCGCCTCTTCTTCCTGGCTGCCTTGCTGTTCCATCAACGGGATAAGCTCACGAGCGACATACGGCAAGGTGACAAACATCGTTGCCAGCACAATGCCCGGCACCGCATAGACGATTTCCAGATGATGCTCGGTCAGAAAAGGGTATAGCTTGCTTTGTGCGCCAAACAGCAGCACATACATCAGGCCGGTCACCACCGGCGAAACGGAAAACGGTAAATCCAGTAGCGCCAGCAACAGCGATTTACCGCGAAACTCGAATTTGGTCACGCACCAGGCGATAGCAAGGCCAAATAACATATTGAGTGGCACGGAAATGACGGTCGCCAACAGCGTCAGTTTAAGTGCAGATAATGCATCCGGCTCGCTGATAGCCCGCCAGAACGCACCCAGACCATTGTGCAATCCTTGCGCAACCACCATGATAAGCGGCAGTACCAAAATCAGCACAAACACCAGCCACGCCAGCGATGTCAGCACATAAAAGGCTATCGGACGCTGTGCCGAGTCGGGGCGCACCGATGACACGGAAAGACTCTGATCCATAGACATCCTTTAAACGCCTATAACTTAGGTTGAATACGACGCTGCAACAGATTAATCAGTAACAGCATGATAAATGACACCACCAGCATGAATACCCCGATGCCGGTTGCCCCTTTGTAATCGTACTGATCGAGTTTCGAGACAATCAGCAGCGGCAAAATTTCGGTCTTAAACGGAATGTTACCGGCAATGAACACCACCGAACCGTACTCCCCCACACCACGGGCAAACGCTAACGCAAACCCGGTCAGCCAGGCAGGCAGAATCGCCGGCAACAGCACATGGCGGAAGGTTTGCGACGGGCTGGCCCCCAGACAAGCGGAGGCTTCTTCAATTTCTTTGGGAATATCGGCCAGTACCGGTTGTAGTGTTCGCACCACAAACGGCAAGGTGACAAAAATCAACGCCAGCGTAATACCAAGCCCGGTATAGGCGATGCGAAACGGAAACAGTGAACCGACCAAGCCGTGAGGGGCATACAATGACGTCAAAGCGATGCCCGCCACCGCTGTCGGCAACGCAAATGGCATATCGATCATCGCATCAATAATTTTGCGACCGGGAAAGGTGTAGCGCACCAGCACCCACGCCAACAGCGTGCCCAGCACGCCATTGACAAAAGCTGCCAATAACGCCGTGCCAAAAGACAAACGCAGCGAAAACAGTACCTGGCGGCTGGTAATGAGCTCCCAAAACTGAGGAAGCGTCAGTTGGCTGGCGTATAAAAACATCGCCCCTAACGGAATGAGCACAATCAGCCCCAGATAGCTAAGGCTGAACCCCAGAGTAAGACCAAAACCGGGCATCACCGGTGAAGCACGTCGTGACATAACAAGCCTTTCAATCAAGAAACACCAGTTGCCACACAGGCAACCTACGTGGCAAAACCGCCCCGAAGTGGTGGCGGTTTTGCTGATTAACTCGTTGTTTATTTATTAATTTGCTTAAAGATAGTATCGAAAACACCACCGTCATCGAAGAACTTCGGTTGCGCACTTTTCCAGCCGCCAAACTCGCCATCAATCGTCACCAGTTTGACCGGCGCAAACTGCGATTTAAACTCTTCGGCAATTTTGGCATTACGTGGGCGGTAGAAATTCTGCGCGATGATCCGTTGCCCTTCATCGCTGTACAGATAATTCAAATAAGCATCAGCCTGTTTACGGGTGCCTTTGCGCTCGGCAATTTTGTCTACCACCGCCACCGGGGGTTCCGCCAGAATCGACAGTGAAGGCGTCACGATTTCCAGTTGGTCGCCACCTTGCTCTTTCAGCGACAGATAGGCTTCGTTTTCCCAGGCTATCAGCACATCGCCCAACTGGCGCTGGACAAAGCTAATAGTGGCACCACGGGCACCGGTATCAAGCACCGGCGCATGTTTGTAAAGCTCTGTGACGAATTTCTGTGCGCTTTCATCCGTTCCACCCGGCAAATGGCGGGCATAAGCCCAGGCTGCCAGGAAGTTCCAGCGCGCCCCACCAGAGGTTTTCGGGTTTGGCGTAATGACTTGCACATCCGGTTTTATCAGGTCATCCCAGTCTTTGATATGTTTCGGATTGCCTTTACGTACCAGAAATACAATGGTGGAAGTATAAGGTGTGCTGTTGTCTGGCAGTCTGGCCTGCCATTGCGGGTCAATCAGTTGCTGGTTGAGGTTCAATGCATCAATGTCACCGGCTAATGCCAGCGTCACCACATCAGCCTGCAACCCGTCAATCACCGAACGCGCCTGTTTACCGGAACCACCGTGCGAATTCTTAATACTCAGTTCCTCGCCCGTGGTCTGTTTCCAGTGTTTGATGAAGGCGGCATTATATTGCTGATAAAATTCACGGGTTGGATCATAAGAGACGTTCAACAATTCGGTAGCAGCAGAGGCGGCCCCTGCAAACAATAATGCTGCGCTAGCCAGCGATAATCCCAGACGACGCATTGACATACTTATCACTCCCCTCAAAGTCATTTGCCCGTTGTATCGTCGGGCGAATATGGCACCAGAACCAGCGGCCAGCAATTGTATACCCTGATAATGCAGGTGACCCCATGTTTGGTACCACACATCAGGTTTTATCTCTGAGGCTGACAATAGAGGATAAGGGAGGAGTAAAAAAATACTGTTTCGAGATAATTTATATTATCAGGTTATATTATTTATCACTTATCATCGCATTTGAATCTAAGATGACCGGCAGGCAATAGCGTAGCCGGTCAGCACCATTAATGATCTTCATCAAGTTGCAACGCGACATACAGCAGCAGGCGATCGTCAAAGTTTGCCAGATCCAGGCCGGTCAACTCAGAAATACGATTCAACCGATATTCCAGCGTATTACGATGAACAAACAGCGCTTTGGCTGTCGCTCCGGGCTGTACATTGTGACGAAACCAGGCATGAAGGGTACGACGCAGCAAACCATTGCTGTCCATCGCCTTCAAACGGGCCAGCGGGCGCACCAGCTCATTGGCTTGCCAGCCGCCGCGCAGGCTGTCGAGCAGTACAGGCAACATCAAGTCCTGATAAAAATAGCTGCGCTGTGATGGCATACGCTGTTTACCGACACTCATGGTGGTTCGCGCGGTACGATAAGAGCGGGCAATACTACCCGGGCCGGTAAAATAGTTGCCAAGCGCAACGCGCACCCGTAATCGACTGCTCTCCTCCATACGCGATAACAGGCTGTCAATGCGCCGGCGATGCTCTTCAGCATCCCAGCGGCCGTGGCTATTGAGCGCTGGTTTTAACACCACCATTTCGGTCAGTGACACAATGGCAATCAGGTTGTTACGCTCCGGTGTTGTCAGCAATGTTTGCAGTTGCTGTAACTCGGCCATCGCACTATCAACACCGAGCTGGCCGCTATCCACTTCCACGACGGCAACAACACGCGGCTGATTAAGATCAATCCCCAGGCGTTGCGCCCATTCCATTAATGCCGCTGGTAACTCGTCGGTGCGAATCAGGTTCAGCACCAGTTCCTCACGTAACCGGCTATCCTGCGCCAGCATGTGCAACAGACGAGCCTGCTCCAGCATCATCTCTGCGGTCATGCAGACCAGTTCACCGTATTGGCGCAATTGGCCGGGGTTGCCTGTCAGGCCGATGACCCCGACAATATCACCATCAATCTTTAACGGTAAATTGACCCCTGGCCGCACGCCGTGCAGATGGCGCGCCACGGCATCGTCAATGTCCACCACCCGACCTTGCGATAGCACCAGCAGCGCCCCTTCGTGCAACTCACCAATACGCTCACGATCGCCGCTACCGATAATTCGGCCGCGAGCATCCATCACATTGATATTACTATCAATAATCTTCATGGTACGCGCGACAATTTCCTGCGCCAGCTTGTCATTCAGGTGGTATGACGCCATTTCAACCTCAGAGGATAGTGACAACCGCACCAGCATAACGCGGGATATTGCCTTAGACATTGTGCAATTGAACTAAAATCCGGCTCTCTCACCGGATATGCGGAAGAACTCACAAAAATGGCAGAACGCACCAGACCGGGTGTAAGACCGTATCCAGCCTGGTGCTCAGGCGTCTGTTCTACAAGCAATAGGTTACTGAATCAACAGATAAAGATCGCTATCACCCCGGCGAATATTCAGTGCCATTACCGGGGGCTTACTGTCGATAATTTTGCGCAGTTCCCCCAGATTCTCTATCGGTTGTTGATTTACCCCCAGAATGATATCACCCGGTTTAAGGCCGATGCTCGCTGCGGCAGAATCCGGTTTGACGTTATCGACTTTCACGCCCTTGTGGCCATTTACCTCGGTATTACTCAACCCGGCTCCGGCAATCGCGGAATTAAGGTTGCCTGAGGCCACAGGTGACGGGCTGTTTTGCGCCAGCGTCACCTCAACGGATAACGGTTTCCCTTCACGAATCAGCCCCAGCGTCAATTTACTGCCCACTGGTAAAGAACCAATCTGAGCCCGTAATGCAGAGAAACTGCCTACCGATTTACCATTCATCGACACAATGACGTCACCGGCTTTAATACCGGCTTTTGCCGCAGCAGACTCGGGCCGTATCTGGCTGACAAACGCGCCACGCTGGGCGTCCACTTTCATGGCGCGGGCGAGATCGGAATTCAGTTCCGTGCCCATAATGCCAAGCTCACCACGTTTCACTTCGCCAAATTCCACCATCTGGCTGGTCAGATTTTTCACAATATTGCTGGGGATCGCGAAACCGATACCAATGTTGCCACCGCCCGGTGCCAGAATGGCGGTATTCAGGCCAATTAACTCGCCACTTAAATTCACCAGCGCACCACCGGAGTTGCCGCGGTTAATGGCGGCATCGGTCTGAATGAAGTCTTCGTAGTTTTCGATATTAAGGCCACTGCGACCCAATGCCGAGATGATGCCGGAGGTAGCGGTTTCGCCCAAGCCGTAAGGATTGCCGATGGCAACGGCGTAATCGCCTACCCGGAGTTGATCGGAGTCGGCCAGTTTCATTTCCGTCAAATTGCCGAAATCCTGCAATTGGATCAGCGCCACATCGGAGCGCGGATCTTTACCGATTATCTTTGCCTCATACTTGCGGCCATCGCTCAAACGCACCTGAATCTTATCGGCGTTGTCCACCACATGGTTGTTGGTGACAACATAACCTTTGGCAGCATTGATGATGACCCCGGCCCCCAGCGCCTGAAAGGTCTGCTGTGGCGCACTCCCAGCGGCATCGTCCTGTGTCTCATCATCCTCTGCACCCTGGCACATCGGCGAAGACTGGAAAGGCGACCCTTCCTGACAAAACGGAGAGTTCTCACCCGAAAGCGGCGGTAATGGTGGCTGTGCATGCGCTTGCGAAGACGCTGCATGGCCTTCAACAGAGATATTGACCACCGAGGGCATCACTTTTTCCAGCATCGGAGCCAGGCTCGGCAATTGAGAAGAGGACGACGAAACGGTTTGTGCCGCAACTGCCACACCGGGCACGCTGCCTGCCGCTATCGCCAGACTGAGTGCCAGTGCACTGAGCATCAAGGGTTTTCTTTTCATCGTAATATTCATCGCAAAGTGTCTCACATTCAGTGAATCTCAGAGTCTCAACCGGCCGGTGCTGACCACCGCGTGCGGCCATCAGCCCGTATTGACTCACTATGCTCAACAGCACCGACTTCGCGCAATACGGTGAAGAGTAAGGAAATATTGAGCCTGTTTACAAAACACAGGCCCATACTTACCCGGTAAATCAGTTGACTGCCATCAACCGACGGTACTCATCATAGGCATACAAATCGGTCATTCCACTGATGTAATCGAGTATCAGGCGGGCGCGATAATAGTATTCCCAGATAGCCTGTTCAGCCCCGGACAACGCAGACAAGGTGCGAGTTGCCTCACGATAAGCGTGGCAATGCTTGCTGGAAAGTTTGTGGTATAAGCGCGTTTCAATCGGGTAGCGCGGGTGGGTGTCATCGGCAACCAGTTGGCAGAAATCGGCATACGGCATGTGCAACAACGGGCTGTAAATATCCAGTAATCCGCTGATAATGCGGTCACCCTGCAACTCCAGTTGCTCCACCTCATGGTGGTTAAAAACGAACTTTCTGGCGACATCTTTAAAAATCTTTAATAATCGCCCGTAGTCATCTTTGTTCTCTTCTAACAGCGAATGATTGAAACTGCCGTCATACAGGGCGGGCAGATGTTCAATAAAACGCCGGGTGACATACCCCACCAATGTGTTGACCACGTTCACCCGCAGTTTCATAAAAAACTGGTCGCTGTCACTGCGCCCTTGCATGTGCTGGCGCTCGGCATAGGCCCGTTCAATGGTGCGGCTAAAGACATCTTTTTCCGAGCGAGCGCCCCAGGCCTGCTCCAGCCGCTCATACAATTGCGGATAGGTCACGATTTTCTTCTCTACCGCATCTTCCAGATCGGCAATGCAGTACGAGATATCATCCGCCGCCTCCATAATGTACGTCAGCGGGTGGCGATGAAACTCCCCCATTCCCAGTTCGCGGCGCAGCTGGTTTACAAACACTTCCTCTGAAAGATAGAAACCCGGCTTTTTCATCAGGTAGCTGTACTGTTCCGGTACAGGCTGTGCCCAATAGGCCGGACGGGTGTATTTCAGGATGCAGGCAACCTGCGCGTAAGTCAGGTTCAGTTTCAGCAACGAATGCACCAGCCGAATGGCCTGTGCGTTACCTTCAAAATGGCTTAAGTCGTGGCGAATCTGGCTGCGCAGTGCATTTAACGGGTCTTGCGCATCATCGCACCGCAGGCAGTCCACCTGGCAGCCGTCCTTTCGCCCCGATAACAATGCATTTTCAGGAACCAGTCGCTGACGAAACCACTTGTTAATCGCTGCTTCGCCAAAATGCCCGAACGGCGGGTTGCCGATGTCATGCATCAGGCACGCCATCTCTATCAGGCTCTCAAACGGTGACTCCAGGCCGCTTAACCCTAGCGCCTCAAGCCTGCCGCTTTTGCGCAGTTGCCCTAAAACCTCTTTAGCGATATAGCGCCCGACCTGTTGCACCTCCATCGAGTGTGTCAGACGTGAGCGCACTGCTGCATTGCGCTCTAGCGGGAACACCTGCGTTTTTTGCTGTAAGCGGCGAATGGCCGCTGAATTGATAATGCGCCCGCGGTCGCTTTCAAACTCCCGCTCAATGGCACTGGCCTCGGTTTTTTCTTTCGGCTTACTAAACGGCCGTTGAAAACGGATTTTTTTCGCGAAATCGATATCAGGCATACTGCTCTCCCTGTTATGCCCCGATTAAGGCGGGAAGCCTCAGTGATAGCATGTCGCCATCGCAGGCACAATCGCCGCTCACCCCAAGCCATGCTAGACTGGATGTTTGTTACTGTTCATCTATTCGGTGGGGAATTCTATGAAAGTTGGCATTATTGGCGCAATGGAGCAAGAGGTAACGCTGTTAAGAGAGCAAATCCAGCACCGCCAGACGCTTCAACGCGCAGGGTGTGAAATCTACAGCGGCCAGTTGCATGGCGTTGAGGTCGCGCTGCTGAAATCCGGTATCGGCAAAGTGTCTGCTGCGCTTGGTACAACTCTGCTGCTTGAACACTGCCAGCCGGACGTGGTTATCAATACCGGCTCTGCCGGAGGCCTTGCCGCGTCACTGCGTGTTGGCGATATCGTTGTCTCTGATGAAGTGCGCTATCACGATGCCGATGTCACCGCTTTCGGCTACGAACCCGGCCAGATGGCCGGCTGCCCGGCGGCCTTTAGCGCAGATGAAAAACTCATCACGCTGGCGCAAAACGCCATTGCGCATTTACAGCTTAATGCGGTACGCGGGCTGGTGGTAAGCGGGGATGCCTTTATCAACGGTAAAGAGCCGCTGGCACGCATCCGCCAGACCTTCCCACAGGCTATCGCCGTTGAGATGGAAGCCACTGCTATCGGCCATGTTTGCCACCAGTTTGGCGTGCCGTTTGTGGTGGTACGCGCCATTTCCGACGTGGCGGATCAAGCATCTCATTTGAGCTTCGATGAGTTTCTGGCAACGGCGGCACAACAATCCTCTCGTATGGTGGAAACGATGCTGCAAGCGCTGGCACAACCGCACACCGCTGGCTGATAAGCGTACATCATGTGGCAAAAGCCGTCCCGGCAACAACCCGGTATTATCTCTGCGCTCTTGTTTGCGGTGCTGGTGTTATGCCAGAGCGCCGCACACGCACAATTCATTGCACAGCGGGTGGTAAGCCTGGCCCCTCATGCGACAGAAATGGCGTTCGCCGCCGGGCTGGGGGAGCAGTTAGTCGGCGTCAGCGCCTGGTCGGATTATCCTGCCGCAGCAGCGAATATTGAACAGATCGCAAACTGGCAAGGGATTAATCTGGAACGCATTGTGGCACTCAAGCCTGATTTGGTGCTGGCATGGCGTGAAGGTAACGCGCGGCGGCCGCTGGAGCAGTTGGCCGCCCAGGGCATCACCATCCGCTATCTTGACCCGGTTACGCTTGACGATATTCCCCGCGAACTTGAAGAACTGGCACAATACAGCGCCCACCCTGAGCAGGCCAGACAAGCCGCACAGCGCTTTCGTGAACAGCAGCAAATGCTGGCACAGCGTTATCAAAACAGGCAAAACGGTACAGCCGCTGAACCGCTAAGGGTGTTCCTGCAATTTGGCAGCCAGCCACTGTTTACCTCGTCTGGCGCAACGCTGCAAAGCCAACTGGTCAGCCTGTGTGGTGGCCGCAATATTTTTGCAGACAGCCCGGTCGCCTGGCCGCAGGTCAGCCGTGAGCAGGTCATCCGCCGTCAGCCACAGGCGATTATCGTCAGCGGCACGCCGGAGATGGCCGCTCAGGTCCGCACCTTCTGGCAACCGCAATTGAACGCCCGTCTGGTCGCTGTTAATCAGGATTGGTTTAGCCGCACCGGCCCAAGGCTGATGCTGGCCGCCGCCGACCTGTGCTCGCAGTTAGCGGCATTATCGCCCTCTTCGCCATAAAGCGACCAAAGACAAAATTCATCCAATAAAAAACCCGTGCAGCCAAGGCACGGGTTTTCTCCACGTCAACGGGGTGGCGAGTCAGATACTGAATGAAGAGCCACAGCCGCAGGTGGTTTTCGCATTCGGGTTACTCACCACGAAGCGGGAGCCTTCCAGCCCTTCGGTATAATCCACCGAGCCACCAATCAGATATTGCAGGCTCATGGGGTCAACCACCAGAGACACACCTTGTTTCTCGATGGTCATATCCCCGTCATTCACCTTGTCGTCAAAAGTGAAGCCGTACTGAAAACCGCTGCAACCGCCGCCGGTGATATAAACCCGCAGTTTCAGTTCAGGATTTTCTTCATCGGCAATCAGGAGTTTCACCTTATTCGCCGCCGCTTCGGTAAATTGCAGAGGCAGTGCTACGTCATCGCTCATCTTCTTACTCCCAATTATCAGGCGCGGTTTAGCGCCCTGGTTATCGGTTTATTATCCAACAGCACCCGACAACGTTCAAGATTTGATCCCAATGCCAGCGGAAACTGGATGACCCGACACCAGCGAGCACCGTTATCATCCACCGCAACAGGCATAATGTCTGCACAGCGATTTCACAACCGTTGCCAGATGATTAGAATGAACGCCTTTCGCTATGCCCATCGAATCAGGAAGCTGCAATGAACAAATCAGAACGTCTGTATGCCGAAGCCCGGCAGGTTATCCCCGGCGGCGTGAACTCGCCGGTGCGTGCGTTTAACGGTGTCGGCGGCGTGCCGCTGTTCATCGAACGGGCCGAAGGGGCCAGACTCTACGATGCAGACGGCAACGCCTATATCGACTATGTTGGCTCGTGGGGGCCGATGATCCTCGGGCATAATCATCCGGCGATTCGTGATGCGGTAGTGGCCGCCGCCGAACGCGGCCTGAGCTTCGGTGCACCAACCGAAATGGAAGTGAAAATGGCGCAATTGGTGACATCGCTGATGCCTGGCATGGACATGGTACGCATGGTGAACTCCGGTACTGAAGCCACCATGAGCGCCATCCGTCTGGCGCGCGGGTTTACCGGGCGCGATAAAATCATCAAATTCGAAGGCTGTTACCACGGCCATGCCGACTGCCTGCTGGTCAAAGCCGGTTCCGGCGCGCTGACGCTTGGCCAGCCCAACTCACCGGGCGTTCCGGCGGATTTCGCCCGTCACACGCTCACCTGCGTCTACAACGATCTGGATTCCGTGCGCGCCGCCTTTGAGCAGTACCCGAAAGAGGTCGCCGCCATCATCGTCGAACCGGTGGCCGGTAACATGAATTGCATTCCGCCACTACCGGCGTTTCTGCCGGGGTTACGTGCGCTGTGCGATGAGTTCGGTGCGCTGCTGATCATCGATGAAGTGATGACCGGTTTTCGCGTCGCGTTAAACGGCGCGCAGGGGCATTATGGCGTGCAGCCGGATCTCACCTGTCTGGGTAAAATCATCGGCGGCGGCATGCCGGTTGGCGCATTTGGCGGCCGCCGGGATGTGATGCAAGCGCTGGCACCGACAGGGCCGGTCTATCAGGCCGGTACGCTCTCCGGCAACCCGGTTGCCATGGCCGCCGGGTTTGCCTGCCTGAGCGAAGTGGCCAAACCGGGTGTGCATCAGCAGTTGACGGCGCTGACCACCCGGCTTGCCGAAGGGTTGCTGGCCGCTGCGCGCGAGCAGCACATTGCGCTGGTGGTGAACCATGTCGGCGGCATGTTCGGTATTTTCTTTACCGATTCCGCCAGCGTGACCTGCTATCAGGACGTGCTGAAATGCGATGTGGAACGCTTTAAACGCTTCTTCCATCTGATGCTGGCAGAAGGCGTCTACCTCGCACCGTCTGCTTTTGAAGCCGGGTTTATGTCACTTGCGCACAGTACACAAGACATTGATGCCACCATTGAAGCGGCCCGCCGCTGTTTTGCCCAACTCTAATTCGCACATCAGCAATAAAAAAACGCCCGGCGAATCGCCCGGGCGTTTATCTGGCACAACACAGGAAAATACGGAAAACCGGCGTTATTTGCCAAACATCTTCCTGATCCAGTCCGGTACGCTGTCGCTGTCTTGCGGCGTCTCCTGATGATTATCCTGCGGCGTTTCCTGCATCGTTTCCGGCGTTTCCTGCCACTGCCCGTCGGACATCGGCGTCGGTGCTGGCGCAGGCTGGCTGGCCTGACACAAGGCTTGCGGATTATCAGCCCATACCGGCAAGGCACGGCCCGCGCTGCCGTTACAGATAACATTGCCGCTGCCATCCACCGTCATGGTGGTGATGCCCTCTGGCGGCGTTAACATCAGCGCCAGCGGCGTCTGGTTTTCCAGATAGCGGCGATACAGCGTCAGTGCGCCGTTAGCGCCGGTCAGCTTCGCCGGGCCGTTGTTATCACGCCCGACCCAGGTAATCACCACCTCTTTACCGTCCACACCAGCAAACCAGCTGTCACGCAAATCATTGGTGGTACCGGTTTTTCCCGCCAGATGGTATTTGCCGAATTTCGCCATCAGCGAGCGCGACGTACCACGTTCAACCACCTGCTGCATACCATATAACGTCAGGTAGGCCGCCTGAGCGGGAACGGCGCGTTGTGCCTGCGGAAAGCTCTGAAACAGCGCTTTGCCATCTTCGGCAATCACCGAACGCAGCGCAGACAGCGACGCCCGGTTGCCGCCGCTGGCAATGGTCTGATATTCCTGTGCGACCTCCATCGGCGTCAGGCTAATGGCACCGAGCAGCATCGAGGGAACCGGCTGAATCTGGTTTGCGGGGATCCCGAGCTTTTGTAAGGTATCGCTGACCTGATCCAGCCCAACCGCCAGCCCTAAATTCACCGTCGGCACGTTAAGTGAATTTGCCAGTGCATCCACCAGCATCACCCGACCACGAAACTCGCGATCGTAGTTTTTCGGCTCCCACACGCTGCCGTTAGCTTGTTTGAGCGCAATCGGCTCATCGGCCAGCAGGGTATTAAGGCGATAGCGATCCGGCATACTGAGCGCCGTCAGGTATGTGGGCGGTTTTGCCAGCGAGCCCACCGAGCGCCGCGCCTGCATCGCGCGGTTAAACCCGGCAAACTGAGAATCAGAGCCGCCGACCATCGCCCGCACTTCGCCACTGAAGCGATCAACGATAACCATTGCCGATTCCAAATCGTTCACCCCACGCGCCGTCCGCAGCGCGGGAATCCCCTCTTCCACCGCTTTTTCTGCCGCATCCTGCGAAACCGGGTCCAGGGTGGTGAAGATCTTCACGCCAGACAAATCGCTGGCTTTCTCACCCAGACGCTGTTGCAGTTCCTGACGCACCATCTGCATAAACGCCGGTTGCGGGCTTATCACGCCGCCTTTCGGCTGCACGCCAAGCGGACGGGCACTCAGCATGTTATAGAGATCGTCGTCAATCACCTGCTGGTTTTGCAGCAGTTTCAGCACCAGATTACGCCGCTCCAGCGTGACCTGTGGGTTACGCCACGGGTTATAGAGCGACGCGCCTTTCACCATGCCGACCAGCATCGCCTGTTGATCCAGACTCAGTTCATTCACCGGACGACCAAAATAGTACAGGCTGGCCAGCGGGAAGCCCCGGATCTGATCGTTACCGCTCTGCCCGAGGTACACCTCGTTAAGGTACAGCTCCAGAATGCGATCTTTGCTGTAGCGGTAATCCATGATCAGCGCCATATAGGCTTCATTCGCTTTACGCCACAGCGATCGCTCATTGGTCAAAAACAGATTTTTCACCAATTGCTGGGTCAGGGTGCTGCCGCCCTGCACCGCACGGCCTGCCGTCAGGTTGGCAATCAGGGCACGCCCAATGGAATAAAAGCTAATACCATCATGCTCATAAAAATGACGATCTTCGGTCGCCACCAGGGTTTGTACCAGCAGATCGGGAAAGCCCGAGCGCTGAACAAACAGCCGCTGCTCCCCATTAGGGGACTGCAACATGGTAATCAGCTTCGGATCGAGCCGGAAAAAGCCAAAATTACGCTGGTTATCCATGTTCTGGATCTGCGATAGCCGGTCATTACTGAAGATCAGTTTGGCGTGGATCTGCCCTTCTTTGCCATCGGGAAAATCAAACGGCCGCCGCAGGATCTCAATACTGTTGGCTTGCAGCGTAAACTCGCCCGGCCGGGTAATGCGGCTCACTTCGCGGTACTGCATCCCCTCAAGCAAGCTCGCCATCTCTTTTTTGCTATAGGGCATACCGGGTTCAAGGTTGACCATGCGGCCATAAACAGCCGCTGGCAGTTGCCACACCTTTCCGTCAATGCGGCTGCGAATTTCGCCATCCAGGTAAACGCCGTAAATTGACATCACCACGGCAAAAATCAAAAACAGGCGAATAAACAGCCCCAGCCAGCGCCGCTTTTTGCGCGGCCGTTTGCTCATGGCTTTATCCTCATCCGGTGTGTCATCGTCATGTTCATACTCTTCATAATCGTCGTAGTCATCTTCCTCCCTGCGACGGCGTGCCGCCGGCCTGCGAGGGGGAGCAGGGCGCAACGCGTTGCGTTTACGCCCAATAGGTTCGCGGTCATCCCGAGACATTACAATGACATCTCCATCAGGTTACTGACAGCCGTCGGCACCCCTGCCTGGCCATCTACTGTGTGTTTCCCCCGCATGACAAAGAAGAGGGAAACGTCTGAAAAACCGAGTGCTGATATGACGCACACCGGAGGGGTGGCGGCGTTCACCGCTCACCGGCTTTATCCCTTCAGGTGTTTTGATATTTCCGGGTACGTCGGGTCGGCTGGGCGCAGGCCGGGTCATCCGGCCAGACATGCTTGGGATAGCGCCCTTTCATCTCTTTTTGCACCTCGCGATACGCGCCTTGCCAGAACGCCGACAGATCGCGCGTGATTTGCAATGGCCGCATTGCGGGTGACAGCAACTCCAGCACCAGCGCCACCCGCCCTTCGGCCAGCATCGGGCTGGCTTGCTCGCCAAACATTTCCTGCAAGCGCACCGCCAGTACCGGCGCGCTATCCTCGGCATAACGAATCGGCAAGCGGCTGCCCCCCGGTGCGGTGTAATGGCTGGGCAATGCGCTGTCCAGACGCTGGCGTAACGGCCAGTCCAGCAGACGCGCCAGTGCCTCACTCAGGTTGATTTGATGCAGCGAGCGGCGATCGCGCACGCCGCTCAGCGAAGGCAGCAGCCACTGTTCCAGCGACGCTAACAGCGCGTCATCATCCACCGAAGGCCAGTCCACTTCCGGCAGCCACTGCCGGGCGCACAGCAAACGCTGGCGTAGCTGCACCGCAGGTTCATCCCAGTTCAGTACCGATAGCCCCTGCTCACGCAGCCAATTGAGCATCGCCTGCAATAAGACCTCATCAGACGGTTTGGCCAGCGGGCGGGAGGTCAGCGTCAGGCAGCCTATCTGCGTACGCTGACTGGCGCGCAGGGTACCTTTTTCTTCGTCCCAGTGCATCAGATTCTGTTGCGTCACCAGGTGCGGGCACTGCCTGACCAGTTCGTCTATCTCCAGCGGCAAGGCCAGCAAAATACGGGCATCGGCGCTATTTGGGCTTTGCATTAATACCGGAGCCAACAGCCATGGCGCAGCAGTTAATGCCTCTTCCGGCGGCAGGCTGGCACCGCTGCCGTTCGCCAGTTGATAGCGTCCATCCTGCGCGCGCTGGCGAGCCAGCCTGTCGCCAAAGCCAGCCACCAGCAGTTTTGCTGCAACGCGCTCGTCCACATTCCCGGCACGTTGCCCCAGACGGCGCACCAGTTGCTGTGCGCGCTGTTGCCACTGCGCCGTCGGGCGATGTAATGCCAGCAGCAGATTGACCGGGCCATGACGCGGCGGCTCTTCGATGATGGCCGCCAGCAGCGCCGCCGTCGCTACCGCCGATGCGTCGTGCCCGGCTGCGTGTAATATGGCGGCAATCCGAGGCTCGCAGCCGAGTGCGGCCATTTTCCGGCCTTCCGGTGTCAGTTGTTGTTGGGCATCGCTGATGCCCAGAGTATTCAGTAAGCGACACGCCGCCAGCCTGGCCGGTTTCGGCGGTGCATCAAGCCAGTTGAGTTGCGTGGCATCACGGCAGCCCCATTGCAGCAAATCGAGCCACAGCCCGGACAGGTCACTGTGCAGAATTTCAGGCTCGCTCTGCGCCGCCGCTCGCTCGGCCTGCTCGCGGGAAAACAGGTGCCAGCACACGCCCGGCTCCAGCCGCCCGGCGCGTCCGGCACGCTGCGTCATCGACGCCTGGCTGATGCGTTGCGTCGTCAGGCGCGTCAGGCCGGTTTTGACATCAAACAGCGCCACCCGCTCAAGCCCGGCATCAATCACCACCCGAATGCCTTCAATGGTCAGGCTGGTTTCGGCAATATTGGTCGCCAGCACCACTTTGCGCAGGCCCGGCGCGGGCGCAACTATCGCCTGCTGTTGTGCACTGAGCGTCAGTGCGCCATACAGCGGGCAAACCGCCACCTCAGTTGGCACATTTCCTTCCAGCAACGCCTGCACCCGCTTGATTTCCGCTACACCCGGCAAGAACACCAGCAGCGAGCCGTGCTCTTGTTGCAGCACGCGCCCCACCAGCCGCGCCAGTGCCTCCTCTAGCCGCTCTTGTGCGCCAACCGGCAGGTAGTGACGCTCAACCGGCCAACTGCGCCCCTGCGACGACACGCTTATCGCTTGCGGCAATAAAGAAGACAATCGTGTGTCATCCAGCGTGGCGGACATAATCAGCAGTTTCAAATCCTCACGCAGCCCCTGCTGTACATCCAGCAAGAGCGCGAGCGCCAGGTCAGCCTGCAAACTACGCTCATGAAATTCATCGAGAATCACCAGCGACACACCCGTCAGTTCCGGGTCATGCTGCAACATACGGGTCAATATCCCTTCAGTGACCACTTCAAGCCGGGTATGAGCACTCACCCGGCTTTCCGAACGCATGCGGTAGCCCACCGTCTGCCCCGGCGTTTCACCCAGCCATTCGGCCAGCCGAAAGGCCACCGTTTTCGCCGCCAGCCGACGCGGTTCCAGCATAATAATACGACCGGGCCATGCGCCCCGTTGCAACAGTTGCAACGGCAACCAGGTGGATTTCCCGGCACCGGTTGGCGCATGTAACAGCACCTGTGGCGCAGCAACCAGTGAACGAATCACCTCATCGAGTACAACACTGACGGGCGGTAAACTCACACAACACTCCATCACTCAGGCCAGAGTGGCACGGCACACCACGACACTCTGGCAATCAATACATCAATCGGATAACCATAAAATAGCGCAAAGACATCCCCCGCCAGCGCAGAGCCAGAGGAATGACTCGGCTGGTGGGCTGCACGCAGGCCTGATTGTGCCTTAACTTTATCTGGCGGGCATTGTAGCATCAGGGGCGATGCAACCGTAGCGCCCACCTGCATAATAAGAGAGCCATCATGCCTGCCACCCGCCGCCTGTTTTTTGCCCTACCTCTGCCTGAATCGATTAGCGAGCAGATAGTGCAATGGCGCGCAGCCTATTTTCCAGCGCATATCGGGCGTCCGGTATTGGGGGCTAACCTGCACCTGACACTGGCATTTTTGGGTGAGGTGAGCGACCAGAAAGCGCAAGTGCTACAAACACTCGCCGGTCGTATCCGCCAGCCCGCATTTACCCTCACACTTAATGATGCCGGTCACTGGCCCCGTCCCGGTGTGGTGTGGCTGGGTTGTCGCCAGGCCCCACGGGGGTTATTGCAATTGGCCAACATGCTGCGTTCACAGGCTGCGCGTAACGGTTGCTACCAGAGCCCACAGCCGTTTCATCCGCATATCACGTTGCTGCGTGGCGTGGATAGCCCATTGGCGCTGCCTGCCGCTACATTTCGCTGGACGGTGCAGGCCGAGCAATTCCTGCTTTATGAATCACACACCGGTGCCGGTCGCACCCGGTATCACCCGATAGCCTGCTGGCCGTTACTGACCGCCTGAGAGACATTATTCATGCAATTTTCACCGCCCCTGCAACCCGCCACGCTCATAAAACGCTATAAACGGTTCCTGGCCGATGTGGTCACGCCCCACGGTGAAACACTGACATTGCATTGCCCGAATACCGGAGCGATGACCGGGTGTGGTGCGCCGGGCGACACCATCTGGTATTCCACCTCTGATAATCCCCGGCGCAAATACCCGCATACCTGGGAACTGACCCATACCGCGCAGGGGCACTGGATAGCGGTTAATACGCTACGCGCGAACCCACTGGTAACAGAAGCGTTGCAGGCGCACAGGATTCGAGAATGTCTGGGATACAGTAATATTCGTACCGAAGTGCGATACGGCTCGGAAAACAGCAGGATAGATCTTCTGTTACAGGCCAGCGACCGGGTTGACTGCTATATTGAAGTTAAATCCGTCACATTATTGCAACATGAGTGTGGTTATTTTCCCGATGCCGTGACGCTCAGGGGGCAAAAACACCTGCGTGAACTGCAACAGGTTGCCGCACAAGGCCATCGCGCTATCTTGTGCTTTGCTGTTTTGCATTCGGGTATCCATGAGGTTTGTGTCGCGCAACATATTGACCGACATTACGCCGAATTATTACAACGCGCACAGCAGAATGGGGTTGAAATTCTGTGTTACGGTACCCATATAACGCCTGATGGCATGATATTGGGGCAGCGGCTGGCATTTAAGAACGTGACGACAGCGAGCTAATTTTGCCAGCTGTTCTGTATTATTTGATGGAATTATACCGTTCCTCACACTTTGTCAGGCCAGTGTCAGGAATCATTGCCAACCCAACCTCCATCTGTTATTTATAGCGGCCTGTTTTTCCCCCCTGTGGGGTCGATACTGCGTGTCGTGTTATGTAGGAGAAGCAACATGCAAGAAGGGCAAAACCGTAAGACATCCTCTCTGAGCATTCTCGCAATTGCCGGAGTGGAGCCGTACCAGGAGAAGCCGGGCGAAGAATACATGAACGACGCTCAGCTGGCTCATTTCAGACGTATTCTGGAAGCATGGCGCAATCAGCTCAGGGACGAAGTCGATCGCACCGTATCACATATGCAAGATGAAGCCGCTAACTTCCCCGATCCGGTAGACCGTGCCGCACAGGAAGAGGAGTTCAGCCTTGAACTGCGTAACCGCGATCGCGAGCGTAAGCTGATTAAGAAAATTGCCAAGACATTGCAGAAAATTGAGGACGAGGACTTTGGTTACTGCGATTCCTGTGGTGTGGAAATCGGTATCCGCCGTCTGGAAGCGCGTCCCACCGCCGATTTGTGCATTGATTGTAAAACGCTGGCTGAAATCCGCGAAAAGCAGATGGCTGGCTAAACGCCCCCGGCGGGAAAGCGCCTTGCCCTACCGCCGGGCTTTCGCTTGTGCATAAATAAACACCTCGCTACCTTATCGCCTAACCAACATTCATTTGCCCTCAACCTTATGTCTGGATCACGCCCTTACGTCGGACGTTTTGCACCGTCTCCGTCTGGCGATTTACATTTTGGTTCACTGATTGCCGCGCTCGGCAGTTACCTTCAGGCACGCGCCTGTCGCGGTCGCTGGCTGGTTCGTATCGAAGACATTGACCCTCCGCGCGAAGTCCCCGGTGCCGCAAGCCGTATTTTGCGCCAGCTTGAGTATTATGGCCTGTGCTGGGACGGCGAGGTGATGTATCAATCCCGGCGTCATGCGCGTTATCGGGAGGTGCTGGAACAGTTGCAACAGCAAGGGGATTGCTATTACTGCACCTGTACGCGCCAGCGTATCCAGCAACTCGGCGGGCACTATGACGGCCATTGCCGTGACAGCCACCTGCCGCCAGAGAATGCCGCACGCCGGTTGCGTCAGCGCCATCCGGTGCCCGGCTTCCATGACCGGTTACACGGCTGGATAAGCGCTGACCCGGCACTGGCACAAGAAGATTTTATTATTCACCGCCGTGACGGGCTGTTTGCCTACAATCTGGCCGTGGTGGTCGATGATAACGATCAGGGCGTCACGGAAATCGTGCGCGGTGCTGATTTAATTGAACCGACGGTGCGTCAGCTAGCGTTGTACTGCATGTTAGGCTACGCTGCGCCCGCTTACGCGCATTTACCTCTGGCGCTTGACCCGCACGGCAATAAGCTCTCCAAACAAAATCACGCCCCTGCTCTGCCCGAGGGTGACCCACGCCTGACACTGGCACAGGCACTCACATTTTTACACCAGCCATTGCCGCCCGAATGGCGGTCATTCTCGCGTGATGACTTGCTGTGCTGGGCCATCACGCACTGGTCACTCACAAAAATTCCCTCAGTTGCCACCGCTATCTCACTGTCGGAAATAACATCAGCATTCTCAAAGGGCTGAGGGTGAGCTATGATTAGCCGCTATTTTTTGTTGTGCTGTTAATTCTCCAATGATTATCGAGGTGTATTATCTTTACCCGGGTAGCTAATTTTTGCCGCAAGGTACTGAATCGCGAGCATGAACCCGCCAGGGCGGATAGTCCGTCACAGGCGATGACGGTCATTCCCCGTGACCAGCATTCTATTTCACGCAGCGACATCAGTGAGAATGCGCTGAAAGTGCTCTATCGCCTGAATAAAGCAGGCTATGAGGCTTATCTGGTTGGCGGCGGTGTGCGCGATCTCCTGTTGGGCAAAAAACCCAAAGACTTCGATATCACCACCAACGCCACACCGGAGCAGGTACGTAAACTGTTTCGTAATTGCCGACTGGTGGGACGCCGGTTTCGTCTGGCGCATGTGATGTTTGGCCCGGAAGTCATCGAAGTGGCCACCTTCCGTGGGCATCACGAACAGCATCAGGAGCAGGAAACCAAACAGGCCGCCCAGCAAGGGCAAAATGGCATGCTGTTGCGCGACAATATTTTCGGCACCATCGAAGAAGACGCCCAGCGACGTGACTTCTCTATCAATAGCCTGTATTACAGCATCGCTGACTTTACCGTGCGTGATTACACCGAAGGTCTGGCCGACTTGCGTCAAGGCGTTATCCGCATGATTGGTGAGCCTGAAACCCGTTACCGTGAAGATCCGGTGCGCATGCTGCGCGCGGTTCGATTCGCCGCCAAGCTGGATATGCGCATCAGCCCGGAAACGGCTGAGCCTATTCCTCGTCTGGCTTCACTGCTGCACGATATCCCGCCCGCGCGCCTGTTTGAAGAGTCGCTAAAACTGTTGCAAGCCGGCTACGGCTGCCCAACCTATCGGCTGTTATGTGAATACCAGTTGTTCCAACCGCTGTTTCCGCTTATCAGCCGCTACTTTACGGCGTCAGGTGAAACGACAATGGAGCGGATGATTGTTCAGGTGCTGAAAAACACCGATCAACGCATCCATAACGATATGCGGGTCAACCCGGCGTTTCTGTTTTCTGCCATGCTGTGGTATCCGTTAGTCGAGCACGCCCAGAAACTGACGCAGGAAAGCGGGCTGGCCTATTTTGAGGCGTTTGCGCTGGCAATGAACGACGTGCTGGATGAACAGTGCCGTTCACTGGCCATTCCCAAGCGCATTACATCGCTGATTCGCGACATCTGGCAACTTCAGTTACGCCTGTCTCGCCGGCAAGGGAAACGGGCGTTCAAACTGATGGAGCACCCGAAATTCCGCGCTGCCTATGACCTGCTGGCTCTGCGTGCCGAAATCGAGAATCATCACGAATTATTACGTCTGGCTCAATGGTGGGGAGAATTTCAGGTCGCTCCGCCCCCTCGCCAGCAGGCCATGCTCAACACCCTGGATGATGGCCCGACACCTCACCGACGCTCACGCCGCCCGCGTAAGCGCCCGCAACCACGGGACAATGCACGGTGATGCGCGTTTATCTGGCGCTGGGCAGCAATTTAGCCCAGCCGCTTACGCAAGTACAAACGGCGCTGGCAGCCCTTGATGACATTGCTGACACCCGCCTGGTGCGCTGTTCGTCGTTTTATCGCAGCCGCCCGCTTGGCCCGCAAGATCAACCCGATTACCTTAACGCCGTGGCGGAACTGGAAACCACATTACCTGCGCACTCGCTGCTGGAGAACACCCAGCGCATTGAACTAGAGCACGGTCGGGAGCGAAAAGCCGAGCGCTGGGGGCCACGCACGCTCGATCTGGATATTTTGCTTTTTGGTCATCAGGTGATAAATACCGAGCGCCTGACGGTGCCTCATTACGATATGAAAAACCGCGAATTCATGCTCTATCCGCTGGCAGAGATTGCCCCTGAGCTGATCTTTCCTGATGGAGAACCCCTTCGTGAACGTTTACAGCTCATTCCACGAAATGGCCTGAGCCTGTGGGATACTCCTTAGCGTTACGCACCATGCGGTCTGGCCACATTCCCCCTGATGCACAAAAATCGCGCAGCCGAGCTTCACTCGGCTACACCATCCTTTCAACACTTTGTTTTTAAATAAAAAACAGAGTGCTGTTCCTGACGCTTTGCATCCATTAGAATGGCTTTCCCTTAACTGCCCTTGACGTTGAATCAGGAAGGTTGCCATGAAAGCGACTACCATTTCTCATCTGCGCCAGTGGAAACAGGAACAGAAAAAGTTCGCCACGATCACCGCATATGACGCCAGTTTTGCCCGTTTGTTCTACGAGCAGGGTATTCATGTCATGCTGGTGGGCGATTCGCTGGGTATGACCGTACAGGGGCAAGATTCCACCTTGCCCGTCACGCTGGATGATATGGTCTACCATACCCGCTGTGTACGACGCGGAGCTCCCCATTGCCTGCTGCTCTCCGACCTGCCCTTTATGGGCTGCGCCACGCCTGAACAGGCTTGCTTACAGGCCGCAGACCTGATGCGCGCCGGAGCCAATATGGTCAAAATCGAAGGCGGGAGCTGGCTTGCTCCCACCGTGCGAATGTTGACAGAGCGGGCCGTCCCCGTTTGTGGCCATCTGGGGCTCACGCCTCAGTCGGTCAATATTTTCGGCGGTTATAAAGTACAGGGGCGTGACGAAGCCGCCGCGGCCCAATTACTCGATGATGCGCTGGCACTGCAACACGCCGGGGCCCAGTTACTGGTACTGGAATGTGTGCCGGTGTCTCTGGCGCAGCGTGTCACCGAAGCGCTGGATATCCCGGTCATCGGCATCGGTGCTGGCAACGTCACCGACGGGCAAATTCTGGTGATGCACGATGCGCTTGGCGTGACTGGCGGCCATACCCCTAAATTTGCCCGCAATTTCATGGCGCAGGCCACCGACATCCGTGCGGCAATCCGTCTGTATGTGCAGGAAGTCGAGCAAGGCAAATTCCCTGATGCGCAATACAGCTTTGTTTAACACAGGAGATACGAGTGTTAATTATTGAAACACCAATACTGCTGCGCCGTGAACTGCGCCGCTGGCGTCAGGAAGGACTGCGTATTGCGCTGATCCCCACCATGGGAAACTTGCATGACGGGCATATGACGCTGGTTGATGAGGCCAGAGCGCGAGCCGACCGGGTGGTGGTCAGTATCTTCGTCAATCCGTTGCAATTTGAGCGTGCCGATGACCTGAAGCGCTACCCGCGCACGCTTCAGGAAGATTGCGAAAAACTGACGCGTCGCGGCGTTGACGTGGTGTTTGCGCCGTCGCCTGAAACCTTCTATCCCAACGGTTTGCAGCAGCAAACATTCGTCGAAGTCCCAGAGTTATCGCAGATGCTCGAAGGAGCAAGCCGCCCCGGCCATTTCCGCGGCGTGGCTACCGTGGTCAGTAAATTGTTCAATCTGGTACAACCGGATATCGCCTGCTTTGGCGAGAAAGACTATCAGCAACTGGCGCTGATTCGCCGCCTGGTGTCTGACATGAATTATGACATCAGTATCATTGGTGTACCGACGGTGCGTGCGCAAGACAACCTGGCCCTCAGTTCACGTAACGGCTATTTGAGTGCTGAGGAGCGCCAGCAGGCACCGCAGCTTTATCGCATCATGAATGAGGTGGTGGCGCAATTATCCAACGGCGACCGCCAGATTGATGATATGCTCGCCCGGGCGTCAGAGGCTTTGCGTGAAGCGGGCTTCACGCCGGATGAGCTGTTTATTCGCGATGCCGACAGCCTGGCACCACTGACTACCGATAGCACCCGCGCGGTGGTACTGATGGCCGCCTGGCTTGGCAAGGCACGTTTGATTGATAACCAACAGGTAGATTTAACCTGCTGATTTTTCTAACCAGAGTGACAGACCGATGATTCGAACCATGCTGCAAGGTAAGCTGCACCGGGTAAAAGTGACCCAGGCAGATTTGCATTACGAAGGCTCCTGCGCCATCGATCAAGACTTTATGGATGCCGCCGGTATTCTGGAATACGAGGCGATTGATATTTATAACGTGGACAACGGCCACCGTTTTTCCACCTACGCGATAGCTGCCGAACGCGGCTCACGCATTATTTCCGTCAACGGTGCTGCCGCACGTTGCGCCTGTGTTGGTGATAAGCTCATCATCTGCTCCTACGTACAGATGCCTGATGAGCAAGCCCGTTCACACCATCCGAAAGTGGCCTATTTTGGCGAGAATAATCAGTTACAACGCACCGCCAAAGCGATTCCGGTACAGATAGCCTGACAGGGGCAAAAAATAAGGCGGAGCACCCGCCTTATTTTTCCAGGTTGTCACACCTGCCACACGGTTCACCGCGTTTAACTGCGCAGCCCGCGCCCACGCTCAATCAGCCACCAGCTCAGGGCGTAAAACACCACAATAAATGCCAGCAGCACGCTCATGGTAAACGCCAGCGGCACATCGTGAATGCCGAGAAAACCGAAACGAAAACCGCTTATCATATAAACGATAGGATTCAGTTTCGACACCCACTGCCAGAAGGGTGGCAGCAGCGAGAGCGAGTAAAACACGCCACCGAGATAGGTCAGCGGCGTGAGCACAAAGGTCGGGATTAGGCTGATGTCGTCAAAGGTTTTGGCAAACACGGCGTTGATCAGCCCGGCCAGAGAAAACAGCATGGCGGTGAGCAACAGCGTGATAACCACCATCCACCAGGCATGAACCTGTAGCGGCACGAAAAACAGCGACACCGCCGTCACCAACACCCCGACACAGATGCCGCGCGCCATGCCACCGCCAATATAACCGGCGATAATGATGTGTGTAGGCACCGGTGCAACCAGCAGCTCTTCAATGTTGCGCTGGAACTTGGCGCTAAAAAAGGAAGAAGCCACATTGGCATAGGAGTTGGTGATAACCGACATCATGATGAGGCCCGGTACAATAAACTGCATGTAAGTAAAGCCGTTCATCTCGCCAATACGGTTGCCGATGAGGTTGCCGAAGATAATAAAATAGAGCGACATGGTGATAACCGGCGGCAACAACGTTTGTATCCAGATACGGGCAAAACGGTTGATCTCTTTAATCCAGATACTTTGTAACGCTACCCAATACAGCCCGATCATGCTTTATCTCCGTGATTATTCAGAAGTGTGACAAACAACTCCTCCAGACGATTCGCCTTATTGCGCATACTGAGCACCTGAATACCCTGCGCACTGAGCTGACTAAAAATTCCGTTTAGCCCCTGCTCACGTTTGACATCCACTTCCAGTGTTGAGGTGTCTACCAGCCGATGTTGATAGCCTTCGAGCCTCGGTAAGGCACTTTTCGCTGCCAAATCAAAAATAAAGGTTTCCGATTGCAATTTGGCCAGCAGCGCCTTCATTGAGGTGTTTTCCACCAACTGCCCGGACTGGATAATGCCGATATTACGGCACAGCATTTCGGCTTCTTCGAGATAGTGGGTAGTGAGAATAATGGTGGTGCCCTGGCTATTAAGTTCTTTTAAGAACCCCCACATGGAGCGGCGCAGCTCAATATCCACCCCAGCCGTCGGCTCATCCAGAATTAATAATCTGGGTTCATGCATCAGGGCGCGCGCTATCATCAACCGGCGTTTCATGCCGCCGGAAAGCATCCGGGCACGTTCGTTACGTTTTCCCCACAAATCAAGCTGAGTGAGGTATTTCTCCGCGCGCTGTAACGCCTGCTGGCGGGGAACACCATAATAACCGGCCTGGTTCACTACAATTTGCATCACCGTCTCGAACGGATTGAAGTTAAACTCCTGCGGCACCAGCCCTAACTGCCGCTTGGCATTGACGATATCCCGGTCCAGATCATGACCGAACACCCGCACCTTGCCATCCGTTTTATTCACCAGTGAGCTGATGATACCGATGCTGGTTGATTTACCCGCACCATTCGGGCCAAGCAGTGCGTAGAAATCCCCGGCCTCGACGCACAGATCGATGCCGCGCAATGCGCGAACGCCGCCGGGATACGTTTTGGTTACATTCACCAATTCCAGTGCATATGTCATAGCTAAAAGTATGCCTTCTTGTGTGTTAAGCGGGCCCTGGTCGGACCCCGTTTTCGATTTCAAAACGCGTGTGATTGCTCTATATTACCCTGCACCGCCCTTTTGTTGTTACAGGTCATTTACTTTCATGAAAACGATAGAAACGCTGATCGCCAATAACCAGTTATGGTCTGAAACGATAGTCAAAGAAGACCCGGAATACTTTAAACGGCTGGCACTGGCCCAGCGCCCCCGCTTTTTGTGGATCGGGTGCGCCGATAGCCGGGTTCCGGCTGAAAGCCTCACCAGCCTCGAACCGGGAGAACTGTTCGTTCATCGTAATGTTGCCAACCTGGTGATTCACACCGATCTCAACTGCCTGTCCGTGGTGCAATACGCGGTGGAAGTGCTGGAAGTTGAGCACATCATCATCTGTGGTCACTATGGTTGCGGCGGGGTACAGGCGGCGGTAGAGAACCCGGAGCTGGGCCTTATCAATAACTGGCTGCTGCATATCCGTGATTTATGGTACAAGCATAGCTCAATGCTTGGCGAGTTACCGCCAGAAGAGAGAATTAACAAACTGTGTGAAATCAACGTGGTTGAACAGGTGTACAACCTGGGTCATTCGACCATCATGCAGTCAGCCTGGAAGCGCGGTCAGAAAGCGACCATTCACGGTTGGGTTTACGGCATTCAGGATGGCCGTCTGCGCGATCTGGAAGTCACCGCCACCAGCCGTGAAACGCTGGAACAACGCTACCGCCGTGCGGTGTCATCTCTGCTCTAATCACGCTTTTCACGCCCATAACCGTATGGGCGTGAAAGTGATCAAACCTGACCGGCAATCGCAGTACGCGCTATCCGGTTTGCCAGACCGTTAAATCGCGTTACTGCGCAATAACTTTGCCGATGAATGGCAGATGGCGATAATGTTGCGCATAATCAATGCCATACCCCACCACAAACTCATCAGGAATAGAAAAGCCCACCCATTCCACCGGAACCGGAACTTCACGGCGTGAAGGTTTGTCCAGCAGAGTACAGATAGCCAGTGATTTCGGCCCACGCAGTTGCAAAATCTCGCGCACTTTGCTGAGGGTATTGCCCGAATCGATAATATCCTCAACGATCAGCACATCTTTACCACGAATATCTTCATCGAGATCTTTGAGTATTTTCACATCGCGCGAGGAGTTCATGCTGCTGCCATAGCTCGAAGCTGTCATAAAATCGACCTCGTGGGACAGGTCGATTGAACGGCACAGATCGGCCATAAAGACAAAAGAACCGCGCAAGAGGCCCACTAATACCATGTCGCTGCCGCTGCTGCGGTAATGTTCGCTGATTTGACGTCCGAGTTCAGCCACCCGAGCCTTGATCTCCGTTTCAGGGATCATGACGTCCACCGTATGTTTCATCATACTGATAACTCATAGAAAAAAGACATTCAGTATCGGCCAGACAGGCCATACTCCAGTGCAGACACACCATCAGGATGGTGTCGCAATTCATCACGGCACGCAGTATAACAGAAGCCCCCCCACCCATATCGGAGAAAACATGGTGGCCTTATCCTCTGCAACGGCTGATGCTCTTATTACCTACCACGTCAATCACGCCATCACCGTCGAGCAGTTTATTCACCTGCTCAAACGCACTTCATTAGGCCCTCGCCGCCCGCTAGACAGACGTGACACGCTGGCGGGCATGCTAAATGAGGCTGACCTGTTGGTCAGCGCATGGCATGACGATACGCTGGTGGGCGTCGCTCGCAGCGTGACGGACTACCACTACTGCTGCTATCTGTCTGACCTGGCGGTGGACGAAACGTATCAACATCGCGGTATTGGCCACGCGCTGATTGCGCATACCGCACAGCAACTCAAACCGGAATGCCGCCTGATTTTAATTGCTGCGCCACAGGCCGTCGGCTATTACCCGAAAATCGGCTTTGAAGCACACCCCAGCGCCTGGCATAGGCTCGCGGGCGACATCAACGTGCCAGCGAGCGGAAAAGATACATTCAGCGGCGAAAATAGCAACAATCAGGATAGTGTTAATGACGCATAGATTCTGTTAACGACGCGCAGATAGTGTCATCAGCGAATAAAAGAGGGTAAAGCGCATTGCACCAACGCAGTACAAGGTTTTTCATATGACGTGAACACCCCATTACGTCATGAACAACCTATGGAGAGGTGCAACATGAAGAGATTACGCAACGTCTGTACTACCGCGGCGCTCGTCGCCGGAATATCGCTTCTTTCAGCTATCTCGCTGGCATCAGCGCATCCCGAAGGGGCAGAACCACCGGCGTTCGGTAAGCAAGGGGCTTTTGCACCACCTCCGGGCTTCCCGCCGCCAGTCCCGGCGCTGTACCATGCTTCACTGCAAGCCACCGACCCGATACAAGCCGTGAACAAGCTGGTCGCAAATGTGCCGCAAGGCAATGGCAAAACCTATGAAGTGAGTATCACCGTGCGTGAAATCCCCCGGCAATCCAGCCAGATCTACACACGCCAAACACCGCAAAGTAACACATTCACCACCATCTGTGCCCGCCACCACGGCACAGACATCAGGACTGAACAAGGCCGAGTGCTGATACCCGGCGAATACCACGCAAGCCAGCGGGCCTGACGCCCGCTAGTTTGTTTCGTTCACCGGTTCAGTGGCAAACAGTACGGGTTGATCGGTACGAATGCTCAGTCTCACCGGTTGACCCGGCTCAAACCAGTTGCCGCTTTGCACCTGCAATTCCCATTCATTCACATGTACGCGGTAGCTGTGGCTATTGCCCATAAAAAGCCTGTCTGCAATGATGCCTGGGCCTTCTTCATCCAGCGCCAGAGCAATTTCCTGCGGCCTGACCAGCCAGTCATAACGTGCACCGTGCGCCAGCTTCAATGCCCGGGTTGCCTGATGCTCGCCAAGAAAACTCTGCCACTGCCTGTCACCGCTAATCTTCACCGGGAGATAGTTCGCATTTCCCATAAAATTGGCCACGTAACGGTTTACCGGCCGGTAATACAAATCCGCAGAGAACCCCTGCTGCACCACGCCACCCTCGTGGATCAAAATCAAATGATCGGCAAAGGCGAATGCATCTTCCCTGTCAGAGGTCGCAAACAGCGCCGCAATCTGACGCTGGCGTAAAATATGGCGCAGTTCACTGATCAGGCGATAACGAATTTGGCTATCCACATTCGCAAACGGCTCATCGAGCAGCAGTAACTTAGGCTGACCGGCCAGTGAACGGGCAATCGCCGCACGCTGATGCTGCTCTCTGGATAATTCATGGGGGTAACAGCGGGTCACCACTTCCAGTTTCATTAGCGCCACGGCATCCATTGCCATGGTGCTTATCTCTTCTGCCGATTTGCCACGCAGCCCGAAGGTAATGTTCTCCATTACCGTCAAATGCGGGAACAGAACATCATCCTGAAACACCATGCCTACTGGCCGAGGCGAGGTATCCTGCTGCGCGGGGAGCGCACTGATTCGCTGCCCGGCAATGGTGACATTGCCCTTATCCAGCGGCAATAACCCCGCTATCGATTTCAGTAGCGTGGTTTTACCATCGCCACTGGCTCCCAGCAAGCAGACCATTTCCCCGGCGTGGATCGAAAAGCTCACATTGTCCAGCACGTCATGTTGCGGATAACGGCAACTGAGCGAAGCAACGCTCAGGATCTCTGGCGTCGTCATCATTTCCCTAGCCCTCCATTCTCATCAATCGGGTTATCCCAAACAGCGGGATCATGCCCACGCCAACCAGCATCAGTGCCGGTGTGGCGACGAGTGGCAATCGCTCGTCCATGATGAAGCGAAATACATAGGTCGCCATGGTTTCGACTTCAAAAGGCTGCAACAACAGCGACACATTTAGCTCACGCAGGCTTTCAGTAAAGACCAGAAATACCCCGACAATCAGGCAGTAGCGAACCTGTGGCAGATAGACCCACAAGACCTGCTGCAAGCGGGTATACCCCATCGACTGGCTAACGTGGTTCATGGCTAACGGCAGCCTGGACAGATGAATTTGCAACCGGTCTAACAGCAGAGCCCCAAAACGCATACAGTAGGCCAGAATCAGCACCCATATTGAACCGGCCCAGGGTTCATCATTGACCCCACCTGACGATGCTCGCCAGGCATCCAACCCCAGAAAAGGGAGCAGCAGCCCCATCCCCAACAGCGTTGGCGGCAACAAGCGATTCAGGTTAAGCCAGCGCAACGGATTACGGTAGGCCGGGTTGCCAACTGCTTGCAGATCAAACACGCACACCAGTGCCAGACCAATAACCAGCAACGTGGCGCTGGAAGACGCCAATACGCTACTGATAAATGCCAGCAGAAAAGGCAGGCTCCAGGTTGGTGCTTCAGACACCACCGCCCAACCGATTAATCGCCCGACAGGCACCACAAACGCCACCATCACCGGCACCATGCCGCAGCATAACGCCGCCAGACGCGGCCAACCGTGCAGCTCGGGTAAACTGCTCGATGACACACTGCCAGTCTGATAGCGCAATTGGCGTTCACGGCTATGACGCCCCTGCCACCAGAGAAGCAGGCTCAATGGCATCAGCAATGACATCAGTAGTGCAGCGCTGGCATGCTGCGCTTTATCGCGCCACAAATCCAAACCAGCCGTGGTGACAGAACGTAAAGAGAAATACGAAGAAATGCCATAGTCGCCCAAGGCCTCTGCCGTCATCAGTACCACACCGAGCGCTATTGCCGGACGCGCCATCGGAAACACGACCCGCCAAAACACCTGAATGCGGGAATGGTTCATCAGATGAGCGGCATGTTTAAAGCCAATCGGTTGTGACATCAATGCCGTACGCGCCAGCAAATAGACATAGGGAAACAGCACCAACGCCAGGCACAGGCTGGCACAGGCAACCCTGACCCCCTGTTGCCAGGGCATTTGTGGTATGGTTTCAACATCAAACGACAACGCATAAAGCGTTTGTTTCACCGGGCCTTCATACCCAAGGACATCACCGTATACCGCAGCCAGCACATACCCAGGAACAGCCAACGGTAGTAACAACGCCCGATGCAGCCATCGCTGACCGGAAAAGCGGTAATTCGACATCAGCCAGGCCAGCGGCAGCGCCAACAACAGGCTAAACAGCACGCAACCGGACACCAGCATCAATGATGTCATGCTATAGATGGGCAACGTGCGCCACATTACCGCGATAGCATCGCCTGGCGCACTAAACGCCATCCCGACTATTGCCACCACCGGGAACAAGAGTATTCCCGCCAACAGCACACTGCTGATGCGCCAGATACCTGAAGTCATTGGAATATCGGTACGTTAAATTTAAACTCCACTATTAATATCAAAGCCGGATGCCGACGTCATGACATCAAGCGCTGATAAATAGCCGGTAATTAAGCCATTGGCACAAAAAGCGCACCCGTTGCCCCGCTTCTTCTGTTGATACACGCTGATTCAATAAAACTTGAAATATCGGCTGGTAACTGTAATAACGTCAGCTAATGGAAGATGAAACAGGTTGAATTATGAAACACTCCGCGCTGGTGCTGCTCTTGCTCTCGCTGTTGGGCTTCTCCTCCGCCAGTCAGGCATTGAATGATTTTGAGGCTGAAGACTTGGCTGACCTGACTGCTATTTTTGTCTATCTGAAAAACAACTGCGGCTATAAAGATCTTCCCAACGATCAAATTCGCCATGCGCTGGTCGGTTTTGCCCAGCAAAATCGCTGGGATTTAAGTAACTATAGCCAATTTGACATGATAGCGCTGGGCGAAGCCAGCTACCGGGACTTAAGCGGTATCGCGATTGCCACGCCGAAAAAATGTCAGTCACTGGCGCGCAACTCACTGAGTCTGCTCGCAACCCCGTAATAAAGCGAAAAATCCTCCGTGCTGCCTGAAATTTGACCGTGCAAGCCCCCTGAGAGTTAGCTATCATAGCGCGCCAATTTTCATGGCTGTTATCGCGGAGGAAGCCCTAACATGGCCCGAAAAGAAATTTGGTATGAAACCCTGCATGCCAACTTTGGTCAGTATTTCTCAATAGACCAGGTGCTCTATCACGAAAAGACCGACCATCAGGATCTGATCATTTTCGACAATGCAGCGCTTGGCCGGGTGATGGCGTTAGACGGCGTGGTGCAGACCACGGAACGTGACGAATTTATCTATCACGAGATGATGACCCATGTGCCAATACTGGCGCACGGCAATGCCAAACGCGTGCTGATTATCGGTGGCGGAGATGGCGGCATGTTGCGTGAAGTCTGCCGCCACCAGAGCATTGAACAGATAACAATGGTTGAAATTGATGCCAGCGTAGTTGGATTCTGCCGCCAATATCTGCCCAATCATAGTGCTGGCGCTTACGACGACCCACGTTTGCAGCTCGTCATTGATGATGGTGTCAATTTTGTTAATGCCTGTCAGGAAAAATTTGACGTTATTATTTCTGATTGCACCGATCCGATTGGCCCCGGTGAAAGCCTGTTTACGTCAGATTTCTATCAAGGCTGCGCGCGTTGCCTGAATGAAGATGGCATTTTCGTCGCTCAAAACGGCGTTTGCTTTCTGCAACAAGATGAGGCCGTCAACAGTCACCAGAAACTGACGTCATATTTCAGCGACGTAAGCTTCTACCAAACGGCTATTCCAACCTACTATGGCGGTATAATGACCTTTGCCTGGGCCAGTCATCACCCAGCGCTTCGCGCCATTGAGCCACATACGCTGCAACAGCGTTTTAACGCCGCAGGCATCACATGCCGTTATTATAATCCGGCCATTCATATCGGCAGCTTTGCTCTGCCACAATATCTACTGAATGCCCTGTCAGCCGAGTGCTGATGACTGGCATCATAAGGGGGTGAGTTAAATTGCAAAAGCTGAAGCTACACGGCTTTAACAACCTGACCAAAAGCCTGAGTTTTTGTATCTACGATATCTGCTACGCAAAAACGCCTGCTGACCGCGATGGCTATATTGCGTACATTGATGAGCAGTACAACGCCAACCGTCTGACCGAAATTCTCAGTGAAACCTGCTCGATTATCGGTGCCAATATTTTAAATATTGCCCGTCAAGACTATGAACCGCAGGGAGCCAGCGTCACCATACTGGTCAGCGAAGAACCGATGGACCCGCGTGATGTGGATACATCCGAGCATCCCGGCCCATTACCCAGTGCTGTGGTGGCCCATCTCGACAAAAGCCACATCTGTGTACACACCTATCCAGAAAGCCACCCCGGCGGTGGACTGTGTACATTCCGTGCGGACATTGAAGTGTCTACCTGTGGTGTCATCTCCCCGCTTAAAGCGCTTAACTATCTGATTCATCAGTTAGAGTCAGATATTGTCACCATAGACTACCGGGTACGCGGCTTTACCCGTGATATCAATGGCATCAAACATTTCATCGACCATAAAATCAACTCTATTCAAAACTTTATGTCGGATGATATGAAATCGCTCTATCACTTAATGGACGTCAATGTTTACCAGGAAAACATGTTCCACACCAAAATGTTGCTGAAAGATTTTGATCTCAGGCACTACCTGTTTAACGTCAATCCAGAAGAACTGAGCCCGCAAGAGCGTAAGCGCATTACCGATTTGCTCTATCGCGAAATGCAGGAAATCTACTACGGCAGAAATATCGCTACGGTTTGACATCGTTATCGCCTGGGGCCCACCCAGGCATCTCACATCCCAGCACTGCACCGCAGAGCGACTGTCAGGCAGGGATTAACGATGAACGCCAAAAAGACGAAGCCCCGAATCTTTCGATTCAGGGCTTCTGAATAGTTGGCGGTGCGGACGGGACTCGAACCCGCGACCCCCGGCGTGACAGGCCGGTATTCTAACCGACTGAACTACCGCACCGCGCTGTGCTCTGTGAGAGCGAGATGGATATTACGGGTGGCTATCGTTTGCGTCAACGTTTTTTATCACTAACTGCTTCTGTTTGCTTACATTTTCAGCATGGCATTATCCCATTGGCGTGATGCCATACCGATTAACTACGCCACAGGCAGCTTCCACTTTTTTTCATGATCAAATCCAGCCGCTGCTCATGGGCTATCAGTTCCTCATCACCGGCATACACAACCGTCAGTGATGAGGCTGGGCGAGTAATTCGCTGAATACTTTCACTTTGCGCCACCTGTTGCTGGTTTTCCCCTTCGCTGGAGAAGGCAAGAGATGTTTGCCCACCGGTCATCGCCAGATAGACTTCAGCCAGTATTTCGGCATCAAGCAATGCGCCGTGCAGCGTACGCTTGCTGTTATCTATCAGGTAACGGTCACACAACGCATCAAGGTTGTTACGCTTGCCGGGAAACAGGCGGCGCGCCATCAACAGGCTATCAGTGATAGTGCAGAAAGTTTCTGTTTTCGGAATATCGCGTCCCAGCAACCGGAACTCGTAATCCATGAAACCGATATCAAAGGTCGCGTTATGAATGACTAACTCAGCGCCGCGAATGAAGGCGAGAAAATCATCCGCAACCTCGGCATAGGTCGGTTTGTCAACCAGAAACTCATCGCTGATACCATGAACATTATACGCTTCAGGATCAACCAACCGGTCTGGCTTAAGGTAAACATGGAAGTGACGACCAGTCAGGCGGCGATTGACCACCTCAACTGCACCAATTTCAATGATCTTATGTCCTTCATAGTGCACCCCCAGTTTGTTCATACCGGTGGTTTCTGTATCAAGAACGATTTGACGTGTAATTCCAGTGCTCATCGGTTTCGTTTATGTCAGACTTGTGCTTTTGAACAAGAGTCTACCAGAGATGCGAAAACAGGTAGAGATTTTCACCGATGGTTCTTGCCTCGGAAATCCTGGCCCCGGTGGTTATGGAGCCTTGCTGCGTTACAAACAGCATGAAAAAGCCTTGAGCGCGGGCTATCACCTGACAACCAATAACCGTATGGAGTTAATGGCGGCCATCGTCGCGCTCGAGACACTCACTACCCCCTGTGATGTCACACTCAGCACCGATAGCCAATATGTACGCCAGGGGATTACCCAGTGGATCCATAACTGGAAAAAGCGTGGCTGGAAAACCACAGAGAAAAAACCCGTAAAGAATGTGGATCTCTGGCAACGCCTGGACGATGCCATTCAACGTCACACCCTGAACTGGCTATGGGTCAAAGGCCATGCTGGTCACCCGGAAAATGAACGCTGCGATGAACTGGCTCGCCAGGCGGCAGGTGCACCAACACTTGATGACACAGGATATCAGCCAGAATGAGGACAACCGGCATCAAACCGCCGTTTGTCACTTATCCTGACGCGGATGGTAACTCTTCATCACGCCCAAGGGGCGATGTAATGATGACTGACGCAATCGGGCTTTCATGGGCGTCATCGTCAACGGAATAGTGCGTTTGCGAGCGACAATCAAGCTCAGGCATCCCAGAAAGGGTAACGTGTTATTCCACTGCCCCTGATCAGGCACTCGCCACGGTAGCACCTGTAAGCTGCCGTGATACAACACTTCATAATTGAGCAAACTTAGCCAATCCATCACTCGCATCTGGCTAAACATCCGGCTGCAATAAGGCTGGCGCTTGCGTATTCCCGGTAGCAAGCGCCCGAGCCCAATCAGGCTGACTGGGTTAAATCCACTCAAAATCATCCACCCATCGTTAATCAATATGCGATCAACCTCGCGGATAACACGATGTGGGTCTGATGAATACGACAAAACATGGGCAAGCAGGCAGGCATCGACTGATTTTTCGGCAAACGGAAGCTGACAGGGACTGGCAATAACATGAGCATCATGAAGCATCTGGCCAACATTAATTTGATGTGGGATCGTACACATCTGACTATCAACCGCATAACTCAATGCGCCAATCTTCAACAAGTGAAAACCGAAGATCTTACTCCACCATGGGACCAGCGACTCGTTTAAGGTATGCCGATAGTGCTCTCCCCAGGGAATATGTTCCCATGAATCGGGCGTCACTATTTTTTGAGATATTTGTGCTGGTTTCATGTTCTGGTATCTTCCTCGGCTAAGTGCAAAGACATGCAAGAATGAGGATGCATCATGAATCTTATCAGCGTTTCTGCCTTTCAGGACAATTACATCTGGCTGCTGGTCAATGATGACCCGGCTGAGCGCCGCTCAGGGCAAAAACCTTGTGTGATTGTAGACCCGGGTGACGCCGCACCGGTGCTACATGCGTTGAAACAGCATCAGTTATTTCCATGCGCCATTTTATTGACTCATCATCATCACGATCACACCGGTGGTGTTCAGCAGTTAGCCACGCATTATCCTGACAGCAAAATTTATGGCCCGCAGGAAACTCAACGCTGTGGCGCAACACATATCATACAGGAGGGGGATATCATCAGCGTGGCTGGACTGAAATTTTCTATTTTTTCTATTCCAGGACACACGGCTGGCCATGTTGCCTACTATAGCGCCCCTTACCTATTCTGTGGCGATACGCTATTTTCTGCCGGGTGTGGTCGCATTTTTGAAGGCACAGCACAGCAGATGTTCGAATCGTTACTCCGTCTGGCGGATTTACCCGATGAAACCCAGATATGCTGTGCTCATGAATACACATTATCCAATCTGGAGTTCGCTCATCACGTTTGGCCTGAAAACACTGAAATTCACGATTATCTACTAAAAATCAGGCAATTACGTACAAAAGGAGAAACATCACTTCCCTCAACACTGGGGCTGGAACGAAAAATAAATATTTTTTTACGTTACCATGACACTGATTTAAAAAGAAAATTGTCCATTAACTCAGAAACCAAGGGCGATTGGCAAATTTTTGCACACTTACGCACAATGAAAGACCTCTTCTGACGGTTTTTGTTGTACTGAATGGCCAATCAAAGTATTATTGTCTGTCTTTTAAGCAACTATTGACACAGATATGAAGACTAAAGCGATTATCGTCGCCTCGGTCTTGCTGTCCGGTTGCCAGGTGGCTAACGACACCTCACAATCCAAACAGCATGCACAGAGTCTGTCTTCGGCAGGTCAAGGTGAAGCAGGAAAGTACACAGATGGTCGAGAGACCGGCGCGCGGTGGTTGGATGACGACAGCATCGCGCAACGAGATCTGTGGAACTTCATTGGCGACGAGCTGAAGATGGAGGTTCCGGAAAACACCCGGATCCGCGAGCAAAAACAGCGTTACCTGAAAAATAAGAGCTATCTCCACGATGTAACATTACGGGCAGAGCCGTACATGTACTGGATAGTCGAGCAGATTAAAGCACGTAAGATGCCGATGGAACTAGTACTACTACCCATAGTGGAGAGCGCTTTTGACCCAAACGCCAGATCGTCTGCCAATGCCGTAGGGCTTTGGCAAATCGTTCCTGGCACCGGGCGTAATTATGGGTTGAAACATACCCAATGGTATGACGGGCGTCGTGATGTGGTTGCATCTACGACGGCTGCATTGGACATCATGCAGCGCCTGAACCGCATGTTTGATGGCGATTGGTTACTCACGATCGCAGCATACAATGGGGGTGAAGGCCGGATCATGCAGGCTGTTAAAGCGAATAAAGCAAAAGGTCGCCCCACCAATTACTGGGCACTGGCGCTACCTTATGAGACGTCAACGTATGTTCCTAAAATGTTGGCCCTCAGCGATATTCTAAAAAACAGCAAAAAATACGGTATTGATCTGCCCAAATCAAATGAAGGTCGTGCTCTGGCGCGGGTTGATTTAGGTCAGCAGATGGAGTTAACTCAGGCCGCAGAGCTGGCAGGCTTGTCTGTTACCAGGCTCAAGAGCTACAACTCGGGTTATACCCGTAATGTGACAGATCCAAATGGTCCACATTACATTATGGTACCCAAGTCTCATGTGGGACAGTTGAAAGGCTCTTTGGCTGAAACTGACATAGCAGACATTCAACCAGCTAAAACGGTACAACCCAAAACGGCCGTTCGCGCTACAGAATATAAGGTACGTGTGGGTGATACGTTGTCCAGTATTGCAAAGCGCATGAATGTTCGTGCTCAAGACTTACAAAACTGGAACCATCTTAAAGGTAGTGCACTGAAAGTAGGGCAGACGTTACAAGTTGCTAAATCCATTACACCGGCACTTCCCGGTATAGCGGGTAGTAACAAACAGAACCCGATTGTTTATCAGGTTCGCAAGGGCGACTCGCTTGCCAGTATTGCAAAACGTCATGGCGTAAACATCAATGACGTAATGCGCTGGAATACAGTGATGAAGGATAACAATATCCAGCCAGGCGATCGATTGACGCTCTTCGTTACACGCAGAGAGTCTCCCGGCTCCTGATTAGCACAGTGAAAAATCACCGATAGTTTGTCACGGCAACGCATCAGACTATCGGTATACCCTGTCAGGGATTATCCTCGACAGGGTTCTCCTCCTGCCATCATGTTGTATCACATACCATCCCCCAACTTCTGGATTACGCGACTCGCCTGATAGCACAGAGCTATTTAGGTGAAGGGATACGCTGCGTACTCATGGCAAAAAGCATTTGCCTAAAGTGAGGACATATCAAATTCAACCAACAAGGGGTTATGATCTGAAGCCTCCGTAGCGAATACGGATGCACCAGCCACATCCAGTTCCCTGTAGAAGACAAAATCCAGTGGACGACCAAATGTTCGTCGTCTCTGGTCATCAGAAAACATCACCTCTTTCAGCGCCATGCAATGAGCAAATCGGTACAATGCACTCACCCGCTGTTGGCTCCAGGCATTAAAATCCCCAGCCATAATAACCGGGCCATGATGTTGAGCTAATTGTTCACCAACACGGCTAAGCTGCTTTTTATATGATTCAACACCCAGACTAAAATTCACCGCATGAATATTAACCACCATAAGCAAGCGTTTATCACTCAATGAATAAACAGTGATAAGTGCCGATTTTGACAACCGAATCAATGGCTCTCGCTCTCGCAATGGGAAACAGTACATCGGCTGCGCATTGGACAACGTCATCACCCCAGAAGGATGCTCGGGCAGAATAAAGGCTGGAACTTGCTCTGTTGAAAGATAATGTGTTGTTGCAAAACGAATCAGTTCGGGGGTGGATTGTGCTTCTTGTAACAAGACTAATTGAGCATTGTGACTGAATGCTTTCAATACAGAAAGCCAATTGGTTCGTTGTTGCTTAAAAATATTCCAAACCATAACCCGCAGTACATCGGCTGAGGGAATTAACGGAGTCAAAGAGAACGATGGCTGATTTAAATAGTGCATTGTCTGAGGTGGCAAGACTCTCTCTGCTGGTTGCCCGGCAACATACCTCATTGCATAGGTTTTTTTGCGCACATCATTCCCGCTATATCCAATGTCCTGTTCATGTTATAGGGATTTTTTTTGTAAGTTTCAAGATATTGCCACTATCAGAACAAGGGCATTGAGACAGAACGGGATAGAAAACCATTTCCCATGCACATTGATAACATATGCAAAAAAGCCCTGAGCTTATACTCAGGGCTTGATTAGTTGGCGGTGCGGACGGGACTCGAACCCGCGACCCCCGGCGTGACAGGCCGGTATTCTAACCGACTGAACTACCGCACCACCGATTCTGTATGTCATCAGAGAGGTCATTCTGATAACCGGTGCTTTCTTACACCACAATTTGATGCCTGGCAGTTCCCTACTCTCGCATGGGGAGACCCCACACTACCATCGGCGCTACGGTGTTTCACTTCTGAGTTCGGCATGGGGTCAGGTGGGACCACCGCGCTGTCGCCGCCAGGCAAATTCTTCTACTTCGCCGAACTTTAACCATAACTAGACTGGTGCTGATACCCAGAGTCGAACTGGGGACCTCACCCTTACCAAGGGTGCGCTCTACCAACTGAGCCATATCAGCACACACAATTTGATGCCTGGCAGTTCCCTACTCTCGCATGGGGAGACCCCACACTACCATCGGCGCTACGGCGTTTCACTTCTGAGTTCGGCATGGGGTCAGGTGGGACCACCGCGCTGTCGCCGCCAGGCAAATTCGTTTCATTCCGGCCGTCATGCTCCGCTTTCGCTTACACACAACCACCCGAACCAATCTCTGAACAAGCTGAATCTCTTCTTTCCGTCTCTCTAAAACACCTTCGGTGTTGTAAGGTTAAGCCTCTCGGGTCATTAGTACTGGTTAGCTCAACGCATCGCTGCGCTTACACACCCAGCCTATCAACGTCTTCGTCTTAAACGTCCCTTCAGGGGAATCAAGTTCCCAGGGAAGACTCATCTCGGGGCAAGTTTCCCGCTTAGATGCTTTCAGCGGTTATCTCTTCCGCACGTAGCTACCGGGCAGTGCCATTGGCATGACAACCCGAACACCAGTGGTGCGTTCACTCCGGTCCTCTCGTACTAGGAGCAACCCCCCTCAATCTTCCAACGCCCACGGCAGATAGGGACCGAACTGTCTCACGACGTTCTAAACCCAGCTCGCGTACCACTTTAAATGGCGAACAGCCATACCCTTGGGACCTACTTCAGCCCCAGGATGTGATGAGCCGACATCGAGGTGCCAAACACCGCCGTCGATATGAACTCTTGGGCGGTATCAGCCTGTTATCCCCGGAGTACCTTTTATCCGTTGAGCGATGGCCCTTCCATTCAGAACCACCGGATCACTAAGACCTGCTTTCGCACCTGCTCGAGCCGTCACTCTCGCAGTCAAGCTAGCTTATGCCTTTGCACTAACCTCCTGATGTCCGACCAGGATTAGCTAACCTTCGTGCTCCTCCGTTACTCTTTGGGAGGAGACCGCCCCAGTCAAACTACCCACCAGACACTGTCCCCAGTCCGGATTACGGACCCAGGTTAGAACATCAAACATTAAAGGGTGGTATTTCAAGGTCGGCTCCATGCAGACTGGCGTCCACACTTCAAAGCCTCCCACCTATCCTACACATCAAGGCTCAAGGTTCAGTGTCAAGCTATAGTAAAGGTTCACGGGGTCTTTCCGTCTTGCCGCGGGTACACTGCATCTTCACAGCGAGTTCAATTTCACTGAGTCTCGGGTGGAGACAGCCTGGCCATCATTACGCCATTCGTGCAGGTCGGAACTTACCCGACAAGGAATTTCGCTACCTTAGGACCGTTATAGTTACGGCCGCCGTTTACCGGGGCTTCGATCAAGAGCTTCGCCTTGCGGCTGACCCCATCAATTAACCTTCCGGCACCGGGCAGGCGTCACACCGTATACGTCCACTTTCGTGTTTGCACAGTGCTGTGTTTTTATTAAACAGTTGCAGCCAGCTGGTATCTGCGACTCCCGTCAGCTCCGTCCGCGAGGGACTTCACCCACAGGAGCGTGCCTTCTCCCGAAGTTACGGCACCATTTTGCCTAGTTCCTTCACCCGAGTTCTCTCAAGCGCCTGAGTATTCTCTACCTGACCACCTGTGTCGGTTTGGGGTACGATTTAATGTTACCTGATGCTTAGAGGCTTTTCCTGGAAGCAGGGCATCTGTCACTTCAGCACCGTAGTGCCTCGTCATCACGCCTCAGTGTTGACAGCAGACCGGATTTGCCTGGTCCACCCACCTTCACGCTTAAACCGGGACAACCGTCGCCCGGATGACATAGCCTTCTCCGTCCCCCCTTCGCAGTAACACCAAGTACAGGAATATTAACCTGTTTCCCATCGACTACGCTTTTCAGCCTCGCCTTAGGGGTCGACTCACCCTGCCCCGATTAACGTTGGACAGGAACCCTTGGTCTTCCGGCGTGCGGGTTTTTCACCCGCATTATCGTTACTTATGTCAGCATTCGCACTTCTGATACCTCCAGCAGCCCTCACAGGCCACCTTCACAGGCTTACAGAACGCTCCCCTACCCAACAACACATAGTGTCGCTGCCGCAGCTTCGGTGCATGGTTTTAGCCCCGTTACATCTTCCGCGCAGGCCGACTCGACCAGTGAGCTATTACGCTTTCTTTAAATGATGGCTGCTTCTAAGCCAACATCCTGGCTGTCTGGGCCTTCCCACATCGTTTCCCACTTAACCATGACTTTGGGACCTTAGCTGGCGGTCTGGGTTGTTTCCCTCTTCACGACGGACGTTAGCACCCGCCGTGTGTCTCCCGTGATAACATTCTTCGGTATTCGCAGTTTGCATCGGGTTGGTAAGCCGGGATGGCCCCCTAGCCGAAACAGTGCTCTACCCCCGAAGATGAATTCACGAGGCGCTACCTAAATAGCTTTCGGGGAGAACCAGCTATCTCCCGGTTTGATTGGCCTTTCACCCCCAGCCACAAGTCATCCGCTAATTTTTCAACATTAGTCGGTTCGGTCCTCCAGTTAGTGTTACCCAACCTTCAACCTGCCCATGGCTAGATCACCGGGTTTCGGGTCTATACCCTGCAACTTAACGCCCAGTTAAGACTCGGTTTCCCTGCGGCTCCCCTATTCGGTTAACCTTGCTACAGAATATAAGTCGCTGACCCATTATACAAAAGGTACGCAGTCACCCTGATAAATCAAGGCTCCCACTGCTTGTACGTACACGGTTTCAGGTTCTATTTCACTCCCCTCGCCGGGGTTCTTTTCGCCTTTCCCTCACGGTACTGGTTCACTATCGGTCAGTCAGGAGTATTTAGCCTTGGAGGATGGTCCCCCCATGTTCAGACAGGATACCACGTGTCCCGCCCTACTCGTCGAACTCACGGCCTGTGCATCTTCGTGTACGGGACTGTCACCCTGTACCGTGCGCCTTTCCAGACGCTTCCACTGACACACACGCCGATGATGGTTCTGGGCTCCTCCCCGTTCGCTCGCCGCTACTGGGGGAATCTCGGTTGATTTCTTTTCCTCGGGGTACTGAGATGTTTCAGTTCCCCCGGTTCGCCTCACACACCTATGAATTCAGTGTGTGATAGTGTGTCGAAACACACTGGGTTTCCCCATTCGGGTATCGTCGGGTATAACGGCTCATATCGCCTTGCCGACGCTTATCGCAGATTAGCACGCCCTTCATCGCCTCTGACTGCCTAGGCATCCACCGTGTACGCTTAGTCGCTTAACCTCACAACCCGAAGGTGTTTCGGGATGCAAGTTTTTGAGAGACTCGAACAACACATGCATTCTCATACACATGCTGTCGTTTCAATTTTTCAGCTTGTTCCAGATTGTTAAAGAGCAAGATAACGTAAACCTGACTATTGCTAATCAGCTTTAGGTTATCTTCGGGATATCCCTGACCGTGACTTTCACTCACCTGTCTTGTCATTGGCGTCCCCTAGGGGATTCGAACCCCTGTTACCGCCGTGAAAGGGCGGTGTCCTGGGCCTCTAGACGAAGGGGACATCTCTTGTCAGCTTCGCAAGACGCTTTTGACTCTTTTACTTCATCAGACAATCTGTGTGGACACCACGCAGGCTCTTCACTCGGTAAGGAGGTGATCCAACCGCAGGTTCCCCTACGGTTACCTTGTTACGACTTCACCCCAGTCATGAATCACAAAGTGGTAAGCGCCCTCCCGAAGGTTAAGCTACCTACTTCTTTTGCAACCCACTCCCATGGTGTGACGGGCGGTGTGTACAAGGCCCGGGAACGTATTCACCGTAGCATTCTGATCTACGATTACTAGCGATTCCGACTTCATGGAGTCGAGTTGCAGACTCCAATCCGGACTACGACGTACTTTATGAGGTCCGCTTGCTCTCGCGAGGTCGCTTCTCTTTGTATACGCCATTGTAGCACGTGTGTAGCCCTACTCGTAAGGGCCATGATGACTTGACGTCATCCCCACCTTCCTCCGGTTTATCACCGGCAGTCTCCCCTGAGTTCCCACCCGAAGTGCTGGCAACAGAGGATAAGGGTTGCGCTCGTTGCGGGACTTAACCCAACATTTCACAACACGAGCTGACGACAGCCATGCAGCACCTGTCTCAGCGTTCCCGAAGGCACCCTCGTATCTCTACAAGGTTCGCTGGATGTCAAGAGTAGGTAAGGTTCTTCGCGTTGCATCGAATTAAACCACATGCTCCACCGCTTGTGCGGGCCCCCGTCAATTCATTTGAGTTTTAACCTTGCGGCCGTACTCCCCAGGCGGTCGATTTAACGCGTTAGCTCCGGAAGCCACGCCTCAAGGGCACAACCTCCAAATCGACATCGTTTACAGCGTGGACTACCAGGGTATCTAATCCTGTTTGCTCCCCACGCTTTCGCACCTGAGCGTCAGTCTTCGTCCAGGGGGCCGCCTTCGCCACCGGTATTCCTCCAGATCTCTACGCATTTCACCGCTACACCTGGAATTCTACCCCCCTCTACGAGACTCTAGCCTGTCAGTTTTGAATGCAGTTCCCAGGTTAAGCCCGGGGATTTCACATCCAACTTAACAGACCGCCTGCGTGCGCTTTACGCCCAGTCATTCCGATTAACGCTTGCACCCTCCGTATTACCGCGGCTGCTGGCACGGAGTTAGCCGGTGCTTCTTCTGCGGGTAACGTCAATGAACAGACGTATTAAGCCTGTTCCCTTCCTCCCCGCTGAAAGTGCTTTACAACCCGAAGGCCTTCTTCACACACGCGGCATGGCTGCATCAGGCTTGCGCCCATTGTGCAATATTCCCCACTGCTGCCTCCCGTAGGAGTCTGGACCGTGTCTCAGTTCCAGTGTGGCTGGTCATCCTCTCAGACCAGCTAGGGATCGTCGCCTAGGTGAGCCTTTACCCCACCTACTAGCTAATCCCATCTGGGCACATCCGATGGCAAGAGGCCCGAAGGTCCCCCTCTTTGGTCCGAAGACGTTATGCGGTATTAGCTACCGTTTCCAGTAGTTATCCCCCTCCATCAGGCAGTTTCCCAGACATTACTCACCCGTCCGCCGCTCGTCACCCAGGGAGCAAGCTCCCTTGTGCTACCGCCCGACTTGCATGTGTTAGGCCTGCCGCCAGCGTTCAATCTGAGCCATGATCAAACTCTTCAATTTAAGTTTGATTGTGTTTTCCGAAGAAAACGGTGCTCAAAGAATTTACTGTTATTTCGTAATGAATTAACTGTTGTCACTCTTCAAGACTTTCACAAAAGTTTTTTGCGAAGTGTCCTGCGAGTGCCCACACAGATTGTCTGATTAATTGTTAAAGAGCAGTGCGACCGGCCTGAGCCTGCTGTCGCGAGGTGGCGTATACTACGCTTTCCTCATGAAGAGTCAACGCTTTTTTTCGTTTCTTCTTCGCTGACACCGCGTTGCGTTACCGCTGTTGCCGTGTCAGTGGAGGCGCATTATAGGGACTTCCTGCGGGCTGACAAGCCCTAATTGCAAAAAAAATCACAACAGCTCACTTATCATCCATAACCAGTAATTATCGATTAATAAACAAGCCGGTTGACTATAAAAAAACCGAAAGCCAGCGGTAGCTGGATTTCGGTTATCAGTAGAACTCACCTATATTCACTGGTGTGCAACGATATTATCGTGCTCGACTTCCAGTGTGATCGGTTTGCCGGGGAGTAAAATGCCTGACAAGATCTGCTGCGCCAGCGGGTTTTCTATCATCTGCTGGATAGCGCGCTTCAGTGGACGAGCACCATATACGGGGTCGAAACCTGACTTACCGAGCAACGCCAGAGCTGCATCAGAGATTGACAATGTATAACCACGCGCCTCCATTCTCTGGTAAAGACGCTGTAATTGGATCTGGGCAATGGATGCAATGTGACCTTGGCCTAATGGATGGAACACGACGACTTCATCAATACGGTTAATGAACTCTGGGCGGAAATGATGGCTGACAACATTCAACACTGTATCACGCATCTGGCTATAATTCATTTCACCAAACCGCTCTTGAATCAGGTCTGAACCCAGGTTAGACGTCATGATAACCACCGTATTGCGAAAATCCACCGTGCGGCCTTGCCCGTCAGTCAAGCGCCCGTCGTCCAACACCTGCAACAGAATGTTAAACACATCAGGGTGCGCTTTTTCTGCCTCATCCAGCAAGATGACAGAATAAGGACGACGACGCACCGCTTCCGTCAAATACCCCCCTTCTTCATAACCAACGTATCCCGGGGGGGCACCAACAAGACGGGAGACCGAATGTTTTTCCATAAACTCGGACATATCAATACGCACCATAGCTTCATCGCTGTCAAACAGGAATGAGGCCAGCGTTTTGCACAGTTCCGTTTTGCCAACCCCGGTAGGCCCCAAAAACAGAAATGACCCAATAGGGCGATTGGGATCAGAGAGCCCAGCCCGACTGCGACGAATAGAATTGGCAACAGCTTCCACGGCTTCATTCTGCCCAATGACGCGCTGGTGTAGCTCCTGCTCCATACGCAGCAATTTTTCCCGTTCGCTTTCCAGCATCCGTGACACCGGAATGCCGGTCCAGCGCGCAAGGACTTCGGCAATCTCAGCATCCGTTACCCGATTACGCAGAAGGTGCATGGTTTTGCCTTCAGTCTGTGTGGCAGCCGCGAGTTGTTTTTCCAGCTCAGGGATTTTGCCATACTGCAATTCCGACATTCGGCCTAAATCCCCTTGCCGCCGGGCCTGCTCCAGAGAGAGTTTTGCCTGTTCCAGTGCCGCTTTAATATTTTGCGTACCCGTCAGCGACGCTTTTTCTGCTTTCCACTCTTCTTCCAGTTTCGAGTATTCGCGTTCTTTCTGCTCCAGCTCAGTGTTCAGAATATCCAGACGTTTGAGACTGGCTTCATCCGACTCTTTCTTTAACGCCTGCTGTTCGAGTTTCAGTTGGATAATCCGGCGCTCAAGGCGGTCCAACGGTTCTGGTTTAGAATCGATCTGCATACGGATACTGGAGGCAGCTTCATCAATTAGATCAATGGCTTTGTCCGGTAGTTTGCGATCGGAAATATAGCGATGTGACAACATGGCTGCGGCAACAATTGCCGGATCGGTGATTTGCACATGATGATGCAGCTCGTAGCGCTCTTTCAGCCCACGCAGAATAGCAATGGTATCTTCAACGGTCGGTTCGGCGACAAACACTTTCTGAAAACGTCGCTCAAGGGCGGCATCTTTCTCAATATATTGCCGATACTCATCAAGCGTAGTTGCGCCTACACAATGTAACTCGCCGCGCGCCAATGCGGGCTTGAGCATATTCCCCGCATCCATCGCGCCATCAGCCTTACCGGCCCCCACCATCGTATGCAGTTCGTCGATAAAGAGAATGACATTGCCTTCCTGTTTGGAAAGGTCGTTCAGAACGCCTTTCAGGCGCTCTTCAAACTCACCGCGATATTTGGCACCTGCCACTAATGCTCCCATATCAAGCGCCAGCACACGTTTATTCTTGAGCCCTTCAGGAACTTCACCATTCACGATACGCTGTGCCAGCCCTTCGACAATCGCGGTTTTCCCAACGCCGGGCTCGCCAATCAAAACCGGATTGTTTTTGGTTCTGCGTTGCAATACCTGAATCGTACGGCGGATTTCTTCGTCACGACCAATAACCGGATCCAGCTTGCCTTGTTCAGCCCGCTCAGTCAGATCAATGGTGAATTTTTTCAGCGCCTGACGGCTATCTTCAGCACTCTGATCATTAACCTGCTGCCCGCCGCGAACTTGCTCAATAGCCTGAATGACGCTCTGCTGCGTAGCGCCTGCATTCTTTAACAAATCCGCCAGCGCACTGCGCGATTCAAATACCGCCAGCACAAATAATTCAGAAGAAATGAAAGTGTCGCCCTTTTTCTGCGCCAGTTTGTCGCAGAGATTAAGCATCCGCAGCAACTCGCTGGGAGGGCTGTACATCCCCCCCGTCCCTTCTACCTGAGGTAAGCGGCTAATAGCCTGATCAATTTCATGTTTAAGACGGCTAACATTCGCCCCGGCAGCCGTTAACAGCGGACGGACGGTGCCCCCTTCCTGACCCAAAAGAGAACTCATCAAATGAAGCGGTTCGATAAATTGATGGTCCCGGCCAAGGGCGAGAGATTGGGCATCAGCGAGAGCAAGCTGGAATTTGTGGGTAAGACGATCCAGACGCATAACTCCTCCCATACATACTGGTCAAAATTGCTACTGGAGATTAAATGAGGTCATCCCTCAAAAATTCAAGATTATTTTGCCAGTAATAATAGGAGGAAAAACGTTAATCCCTCCGGATCGCCTTAATTCAATAGGTTATATCAGCCAGATTAAAGTTGCCATACGTCCGGTCGTTCTATCTCGACGGTAAGAGAAAAAACGCTCGCGCTCACTGACCGTGCACGCATCACCACCAAACACGCGGCTAACCCCTGCTGCCTGTAAGCGCAGACGCGCTAACTGATAAATATCGGCGAGGAATTTACCATTATGCGCAACGAAAGCGCAATCCGCAGCGGGATCAACATGGATAAAAGCCTCCCGGACTTCAGCGCCTACCTCAAACTGCAATGGCCCGATAGCAGGCCCCATCCATGCCATAATATCTGCCGGGCTGGCACGAAAATGACATAACGTTTTCTCAAGCACGCCTGCCTGTAACCCGCGCCAGCCAGCATGTGCTGCGGCAACTTCCTTACCATCGGATGAGCAGAATAACACCGGTAAACAATCTGCGGTCATCACGGCACACACCTGACCTCTGCGACGGGTATAAACAGCATCACCTGTCAATGATTCAGGCGGCTCTGCGTCAAGATTGATGACCTGCGTGCCATGCACCTGATTAAGCCAGTAGGGCATCGCCGGTAATGCAGCTCTGCTGACCAGCAGTCGCCGGTTTTCCTGTACGCTTTCGGGATTATCACCCACATGAGCACCAAGATTGAACGCGTCATAAGGTGCATGACTGACACCGCCAATACGCGTGGTGCTACATGCCATCACTGTCTGTGGCGCGGGCCAATCAGGCGTTAACAGCGGGTTATCAAACGGCATAACATCACCAGTCAAGTTGATCTTTAAATGCCTCTGTATCCGCCTTGAGTGCATTAATCAGGCAGACCATATCCTGTGGCAGAGGCGCATGCCACTCCATTTGGATGCCACTGATAGGGTGATACAAGCGCAACATGGTGGCATGCAAGGCTTGTCGGTCAAAGTTGCGCAGCGCCTCGATAAATTCGGCGGACGCGCCTTTTGGCAAACGCGGGCGGCCACCATACAGAGGATCCCCCACCAAGGGATGGTTAATGTGCGCCATATGCACACGAATCTGATGCGTTCTGCCGGTTTCGAGCCGCAGGCGCAGGCGGGTGTGTGCACGGAAATGCTCCATGATGCGATAATGCGTAACGGCAGGCTTCCCCATTGGGTGCACCGACATATGCGTACGTTTGGTGGAATGACGCGCAATCGGCTCATCTACCGTACCACCGGCGGTCATGGTACCAATCGCGACCGCTTCATATTCGCGTGTAATCTCGCGTGCCTGCAATGCTTCCACCAATCGGGTCTGAGCGGGAACCGTTTTGGCAACCACCATCAACCCGGTGGTGTCTTTATCCAGGCGATGCACAATACCGGCGCGTGGCACATCGGCAATCGCCGGGTAATGATGCAACAGCGCGTTGAGTACCGTGCCATCCGGGTTGCCTGCTCCGGGGTGCACAACCAAATCACGCGGTTTGTTAATCACCAGGATATCGTCGTCTTCATACACAATATCCAGTTCAATATGCTGCGCTTCCCAGCGTTCTTCTTCTTCAATCAAGGCATCAATGGCGACAGATTCCCCGCCAAGCACTTTCTCTTTTGGTCTATCGACCATATTGCCGTTAATCTGTACGCGTTGATCCAGAATCCACGTTTTTATGCGAGAACGAGAATAATCAGGGAACAATTCGGCTAAAGCCTGATCTAAACGTTGTCCGAGCTGAGATTCGGCCACCGTCGCGGTGAGTTGTACTTGTTGGGACATAGTATGTTGCTTCTTATTAACGTTGGGTTTTAACGGCGACGCCGTTTAAAATAATGTACCATTGTAGCTGGTCTTAATCGGGAGCTTAACGGACAGTTTCCCGGAAACACACTCTGAGGATAATCAAATCGTCATGAAGCGTATGAAATACCTGGTGGCTGCTGCCACGTTGAGCCTGACGCTGGCTGGTTGCTCCAATTCCAAAGATGCGGTTCCCGACCGTCCACCATCAGAACTGTATGCCACTGCACAGCAAAAACTACAGGATGGCAACTTTAAGGCAGCCATCACGCAGTTGGAAGCACTGGATAACCGTTATCCGTTTGGGCCTTACGCCCAGCAGGTTCAGTTAGACCTTATCTATGCGTATTACAAATCCTCCGAGCTGCCGTTAGCTCAGGCATCCATTGACCGGTTTATACGCCTCAATCCAACGCATCCAAATGTCGATTACGTCCTGTATATGCGCGGGCTAACCAACATGGCGCAGGACGAAAGCGCATTACAAAATTTCTTTGGTGTTGACCGCTCAGACCGTGATCCCCAGTATTCACGCGCGGCTTTCAAAGCCTTTAGTCAGCTACTTCAGAGCTACCCGAACAGCCAGTACTCAACTGACGCCAGCAAGCGTCTGGCGTTCCTGAAAGAAAGACTGGCCAAGTATGAGCTTTCTGTCGCGCAGTATTATACGAAACGCGGTGCTTATGTTGCCGTGGTCAACCGTGTAGAGCAAATGTTGAAGGATTATCCTGACACCCAAGCGACGCGTGTTGCGCTACCGTTGATGGAAAGAGCCTATAAGGAACTCCAGTTAACCGCGCAGGCAGATAAGGTTGCCAAAATTATCGCGGCAAACCCTTCCTGATAAAGACCTCGGCGTTTTGACGTAAGACGGCAGCTTCGGTTGCCGTTTTTTTATGTCCCCGCTTTCTGTCTGCCACGGCTTTTGGTGCAATTTGTATCCAATACATCTGGTAGATAATGGCACAGCCATAACCAGGCGACAAGCCTAGGCTAGCGGTTCCCGAATACGCCTCACAAATCAATTCAGATGACGGAAAAGTGACCAGAAAAGGTGATCAAAATCACCCACTTTGTATCGACTCGGGGTATGCTGAAATCACCAAAGACGGAAAAGGCAGAGAGGTAAGTTTTTATGACTATCAACATTACCAGCAAGCAAATGGATATTACTCCCGCAATACGTCAGCATGTCGAAGACCGTCTCAGCAAACTGGATAAGTGGCAAGCCAATCTAATTAATCCGCACATAGTTCTGTCTAAGGAACCACAAGGGTTCGTTGTAGATGCAACCATTGGCACCCCCAATGGCCCGCTGGTGGCTACGGCAAAGCATGACGATATGTATGCCGCCGTTAATGAACTGATTGCCAAACTTGAGCGGCAGTTGAATAAAGTCCAGCATAAGGCTGAAGCACGCCGTGCTGATAGCGGCATTAAAGATGTGAACCTCCAGGCATCAGAAGAGTAAAAATCGATTAATAACCGACTCTGAGTGTTGCCTGAAACGCGCCGCAAGGCGCGTTTTCTATAAAACCCCCCACGGTATCTCTGCTATCAGACCATTTCGACCGGCAACGCACCGATTTTGTATTGACAGGGTGAAAAGGCAACAGTTACTTTAAATGGCCATCTGACAAGGAAACCCGCAAACATGGCGTTCAGAGTGTTTTTCTTCGTATTTTTCTTTACTCTCCCCAATGCGGGGGGCATTTTGTCGTGTGAGTAAAAATACAAAGACGAACAAAAAAAGCCCCCTCACTCAGGGGGCTTTTTTTATTGGACAGCCAACAGGTAGACATTATGACCGATAACCCATTACTGGCGTTGCGCGAACGTATTACTGCATTAGATATGCAACTCATCGAACTACTGGCGCAACGCCGCGCTTTAGCGCTGGATGTGGCTCATGCCAAACAGCACACACACCGCCCAATCCGTGATAAGGATCGCGAGCGGGATTTACTGTCCTATCTGGTCGAAGAGGGTAAAAAACATCATCTTGACGGCCATTATGTTACCCGCCTGTTCCAGTTGATTATTGAAGACTCCGTACTGACCCAACAGGCGCTGTTGCAGCACCACCTTAACCCCGGAGCGTCACATTCTGCCCGCATTGCCTTTCTTGGCCCCAAAGGTTCGTATTCCCATCTGGCCGCACGTCAGTATGCCGCGCGGCATTTTGAACAGATGGTTGAATGTGGTTGCCAGCGTTTTCAGGATATCGTCAATCTTGTGGAAACCGGCCAGGCTGACTATGCCGTGTTACCTATCGAAAACACCAGTTCCGGCTCTATTAATGAGGTTTATGACCTATTGCAACATACCAGTTTGTCACTTGTTGGCGAGCTGACCAACCCTATCGATCATTGTGTACTCGTTGCAGCAGACACCACGCTTGACCAAATCCAAACCGTTTATAGTCATCCGCAACCATTCCAGCAATGCAGCAATTTCATTAACCACTTCCCCCATTGGCGCATTGAATATTGTGAAAGCACCGCGGCGGCCATGGCAAAAGTCGCAGAGATTAACTCGCCCCATGCTGCCGCGCTAGGCAGTGAGGCAGGCGGCATGCTCTACCAGCTACAGGTACTGGAGCATAATCTGGCCAACCAGGCACAGAACATTACCCGCTTTATCGTGCTGGCCCGTAAACCGATTGATGTGACTGAGCAGGTTCCCGCCAAAACTACGCTGTTAATGGCAACCGGACAGCAATCCGGCGCACTGGTTGAAGCATTGCTGGTATTGCGTGAACACAACATCGTCATGACCAAGCTGGAGTCACGGCCAATACACGGAAATCCATGGGAAGAGATGTTTTATATTGATGTGCAGGCTAATCTGCGCAATGAAAATACCCGTAAAGCCATACAAGAACTGGCGGCTATCACCCGTTCTCTCAAAGTATTAGGTTGCTACCCTAGCGAAAATGTCATCCCGGTGAATCCCGAGTAAACTTTACCAGTAGCATCATGGTGTTGCACCAAAAACGCCATGATGCTAAACCCGCCAGTCTACCTTCAAGTGCAAACAACAAAAAAGCCACCGCGTATTACACAGGTGGCTTAGATCCGCTGATAGCAGTGAGTTACTGGCGAATATCGTTCGCCTGACGTAGCAACGTGCGGCTCTCAGCCATAAAGCGACGAGCATAATCACCAAACCAGTGCTCAACCTTTTTAAAGCTGCTGACAAACGCTGCCTTATCACCACTCTCCAGTAGCGAAATCGCTTCACCAAAACGCTGATAATAACGCTTAATTAATGCCAGATTATCCGCTGATGACATAATGATATCCGCGTAAAGCTGAGGGTCTTGTGCAAACAAGCGCCCAATCATCGCCAGCTCAAGCCGGTAGATGGGCGAAGAAAGCGCCAGCAATTGCTCCAGCTGTACATTTTCCTCAGCTAAATGAACGCCATAGGCAAACGTGGCAAAGTGACGCAACGCCTGAATAAATGCCATGTTCTGATCATGCTCAACGGCACTGGTGCGATGTAATCTCGCGCCCCAAACCTGAATCTGCTCCAGGAGCCACTGATAAGCCTCCGGCTGCCGACCATCACAATACACAACAACCTGCTTGGCAAGGCTGCCGATATCCGGGCCAAACATGGGATGCAAGCCTACAACAGGCCCATGATGCGCCGCCAGCATGGCCTGTAATGGGCCGTTCTTTACCGAAGCCAAGTCCACCAGAATGCAATCATCCGGCAGGCGGGGAAGACGGGCTATCACCTGTTCTGTGATATGAATCGGTACACTGACAATCACCATGCCGGCATCTGCCAGCAGCATTTCTGCCTGAGGCCAGTCTTCAGGCTCCAGAATACGTACCTGGTAACCCGATAACGTTAACATTCGGTCAAACAGTTTCCCCATCTGACCTCGGCCACCGACGATAACGACAGGGCGTAAAGACGGATATAACGTTTTAAACCCCTTGTCATTTTCACTGGCATACGACTCCCGCATCACGCGGCGCAGGACATCTTCTATCAAATCGGGAGGAACCCCCAGCGCCTGCGCCTCTTCGCGTCGTGAACTCAACATCGCAGCTTCCCGATCAGGCGCATAAATAGGCAGACCATAACGGCTTTTTACTTCACCGACCTCAGCCACCAGGCGTAACCGGCGCGACAACAAAGCCAGCAATGCCTTGTCTACCTCGTCAATCTGATCTCGCAATGCGGTCAGTTCAGCGACCATCGATTCTTCTCCTTACTGATTGGTGCTTAGTGCACTGAGTTCCTGATGAACTGAGCGCAGCAATGTCTCTGTACTTTCCCAACTGATGCAGGCGTCGGTCACCGATACCCCGTAGCGCATCTCAGAGCGTGGCTGCTCTGAAGATTGATTGCCCTCGTGGATGTGACTTTCCAGCATCAAGCCTATGATGGAACGGTTGCCTGCCTTAATTTGCTCAAGCGCAGACTCAACAACCAGCGGCTGCCGACGATAATCTTTGTTCGAATTACCGTGGCTACAATCTATCATTAGGGCCGGATTCAGTCCCGCATCACGCATCTGTTTTTCACATTCCGCGACATGCTCAGGGCCGTAGTTCGGTTTTTTACCGCCACGTAAAATGACGTGCCCGTCCGGGTTGCCCTGGGTTTGTAACAGGCAAACCTGACCACTCTGATTAATGCCAACAAAACGGTGTGGCATTGATGCCGCTTTCATTGCATTAATCGCCGTTCCCAGGCTGCCATCCGTACCATTTTTGAAACCGACCGGCATTGATAAACCAGATGCCATTTCGCGGTGCGTTTGCGACTCCGTGGTTCTGGCACCAATTGCCGACCAACTGAACAAGTCACCCAGATACTGCGGGCTATTAGGATCTAACGCTTCAGTCGCCAGCGGTAATCCCATATTGACCAGCTTGACCAGCAAGTCGCGGGCAATATGTAGCCCCGCTTCCACATCAAAGGAACCATCCATATAAGGATCATTAATCAGGCCTTTCCAGCCGACAGTGGTACGAGGTTTCTCAAAATAGACACGCATAACAATATATAGCCGGTCGCTCAACTCGGCAGACAAGGATTTCAGGCGACGCGCATACTCCAGTGCAGCATCGGTATCATGGATGGAGCACGGCCCGCACACCACCAGCAAGCGCCGGTCATTACCATGGATGATATCGGCAATGGTTTGACGCGATAACGCAATCGCCTGTTGTTCCGGCTCATTGAGTGGAAACTTGGCTTTCAATTCATCCGGGGTAATCAGTACCTGTTCGTCACTGATGTGAATGTTATTGAGCGTGTCTTTTTGCATGATGACAGTCCTGTATATTCCTTTGGTATGAGAGCGATGACGTCACATTGGGTGACAGCTTCACACCTTAACATAAGGCGTAAATTTATCAACCCACATATGTAAAGAAAAAACACCACTAACAGTATGCAAAACAGGGTGAAAAGCGCACGTAGAATGCCAAAAACCTCACACAAAAAACACTCCCGGAAGACAAGAATACAAATCTTTTTTAATAAAATCATTAAATTAAAAAAAACCCAAAAGTGAGTAGATGTTAGGTTGTCCTCTTCGCAAATAAGTAGTGTAAAATTAAATATACACCACGTATACCAGGCAACGAAATCCTTGTCTTCATGAACGCAAGTAGAGGCTCACGCTCAACAGAGGATCAGTGCGCTGTAGTTCATGATGAGTAAGAAGATTGAAATTATTAAAGAAAAATGGAATATCGCGTAATATCTGAAACCTTACGCCAATCAGTGATCGTTCCAGAAAGGAGCAACCATGACAAAGGTGATGGTTTTGACAGCATTGATATTATCACTTACAGGCTGCCAGACAGCCCCTGACATCACATGCAATAACGATGGCAACCGTTTCTGGTACGAAGCCGGTTACAACGATGCCACCAGCGGGGCTATCGTTAAAGATAATGAAACATTATCCGAATGGTCTGGCAGACCGGAAATTGATCGCCATGCTTACCTGGCAGGATATCGCGCCGGACAAATGGAGTTATGTCATACAGACACTTTGGCAAACTGGGGCAGTTCAGGAAAACCGTTCCCTTCGGGATGCGATAGCGTACAGGATACTGAAAAATTAAGGAAAATATGGCAATCTGCTATTGATCAAACGCATATATCAGCCAAAAGCTAATACGCTAAAATCACGCGCCCCTTGCTTTGTGATACACATTTTATTGATTAAGGAATAAACATAAATGAAAAAAACACTGGGACTGGCTACGCTGTTAATTATTCTTCCGCTGACTTCTCTGGCGGCTCCCGCCGGGTTTGTTGACCCATTAACGTTCAAAGGATCTGAAGCAGAAAAGGCCTCTGTCATTAAGTATATTCAGACGCGTGTTCAGAATGAAATGAAAGTGACCGGAATGAACAATGCCTCAACGGCCAGAATGATGGAAGAAAGCAACCTGCAAGCCTTTAAAACCCTCACCAGCGCGGAGAGTAAAGATACGCTTAAGAAGGTGATTGATAACTACTGCAACCGCATCGATATGTGTGGCTATGCAACACTGAAACTCATGTACGAGAAAGAGTTGAAAGACAGCAAAAAATCACTGAGCTGGTAATCTACTACACGCCGTAAAGACACTGACAGAGCCCTATGGCCGAACGATGTTAACCGTCAACAGACTCGTTGACGCTCACCACGATACTATTGGTTTTATTGCTCACAAAATAGTAAGGGGCGGCCAATGCCACCCCTTATTCGCTTTCGGATGTTGCGAAAGCCGCTATTAGTTAAGACGCTCTTTAATACGAGCAGCCTTACCAGTACGCTCACGCAGGTAGTACAGTTTGGCTTTACGTACAGCACCACGGCGCTTAACGGTAATGCTGTCCACTACCGGAGAGTGCGTCTGGAATACGCGCTCAACACCTTCGCCGTTAGAAATTTTGCGAACAGTGAATGCAGAGTGCAGACCGCGGTTACGAATTGCGATAACCACGCCCTCGAATGCCTGCAGACGTTTTTTGGAACCTTCAACGACCCATACCTTCACTTCCACGGTGTCACCCGGACGGAATGCAGGTACGTCTTGCTTCATCTGCTCTTGTTCAAGCTGCTTAATAATGTTGCTCATAATATGTCTCTTACCCTAGGTAAACTGATATTTGGGTTCGCACGGCATCGCCGTCACGTCCCCCTAATATTCATGTTGTTCAGACGGATATTCCTGCTGGAATTCAGCCAACAACGTTGCTTGCTCGTCAGTCAGAGCTAGGCTTTTCAGAAGTTCAGGTCTTCTAAGCCAGGTTCGGCCAAGCGACTGCTTCAAACGCCAGCGGCGTATTTGTGCATGATTGCCCGATAGCAACACTGCCGGAACATTCATGCCTTCCAACACTTCAGGACGGGTATAATGCGGACAATCCAGCAATCCATCGGCAAAGGAATCTTCCTCAGCCGAAGCTTCATGACCCAGCACACCAGGGATAAACCGGGATACTGAATCAATCAGCGTCATTGCAGGTAATTCACCGCCACTAAGAACGTAATCACCGATTGACCACTCTTCGTCAATTTCGGTTTTAATGACACGTTCATCAATGCCCTCGTACCTTCCGCAAACCAAAATCATCTTTTGATTTGCTGCGAGTTGACGTACGCCTTGCTGATCTAATTTGCGGCCCTGCGGTGACAGATAAATCACCCGGGCACCTTCGCCTGCCGCTGCTTTTGCTGCGTGGATAGCATCCCGCAAGGGTTGCACCATCATCAGCATACCGGGGCCACCGCCATAAGGGCGATCATCCACGGTACGATGCCGATCGTAAGCAAAGTCCCGAGGACTCCAATACTGTACGTTCAGCAGGCCTTTTTTAACTGCCCGGCCAGTGACTCCGTAATCAGTAATGGCGCGGAACATCTCAGGAAACAGGCTGATAACCCCAATCCACATAACACCGTTCCACTCATTAACTGCGTGTTTTACAGAGTTCAAAAACCAGGATCCCAGTCTACGTCAATACGATGAGTAGACAGGTCAACATGCTTGATAACCTGTTCGGTCAGAAACGGAATTAACCGTTCCTTCACCCCGTAAGCATCTTTCAGGTTGGCTCTCACGACCAGCACATCATTTGAACCGGTTTCCATCATGTCGATGACTTTACCCAGTTCATAGCCACCGACAGTGGTGACTGTGCAGCCGATAAGATCCTTCCAGTAGTAATCGCCCTCTTCCAGCTCAGGCAATTCGGCAGAATCCACCACAATTTCACAATTGGTGAATAAATTCGCCGCTTCCCGATCGTCAACATTTTTTATCTTGATGACCAGGTCCTGATTATGATGCCGCCAGCTCTCGATCTCGATCGATTGCCACTGGCCCTTGTTCTGGATAAACCAAGGTTGATAATCAAAAATACTTTCGGCGTCTTCGGTGGAGGAAAATACTCTGAGCCACCCTCTGATGCCGTACGTGGACCCCATTTTCCCCAATACAACCGGGTTTACCGGGATTTTCGGGCTGAGTTGCTTGCTCATTGCCACCACCGCAACAGATTACGCTGCTTTTTTAGCGTCTTTGATCAGCGCAGATACGCGATCAGAAACAGTTGCGCCCTGGCCAACCCAGTGCTCGATACGGTCAAGATCCAGACGCAGCTCTTCAGCCTTGCCTGTTGCGATCGGGTTGAAGAAACCTACGCGCTCAATGAAACGACCGTCGCGCGCATTGCGGCTATCGGTCACAACGACTTGATAGAACGGGCGTTTTTTAGCGCCGCCACGTGCCAAACGAATTGTTACCATAACATCCTCTTTAGTTAATAAAACAACCGGGCCCCATCGAGGAACGGGGCCCAGTGTCATATAAAAAGCCCGAAGATTTTACTCATTTTGGTGCAAAAAGCAATCTAAAACCCAGCCTTTGCGCCGTTACTTTCCCGGACCACTTCACATAAAGGCTCAACGCCCCGGAAAGCCCGGTGGCATCATCCCTTTCATACTGCGCATCATTTTAGCCAGACCGCCATTCTTCATCTTCTTCATCATGCGCTGCATATCATCAAACTGCTTCAGCAGACGGTTAACGTCCTGCACCTGCATGCCTGACCCCATCGCAATACGACGCTTACGAGAACCCTTGATAATCTCCGGTCTGGCACGCTCTTGCAGGGTCATTGAATGAATAATAGCCTCCATTCGTACCAGCACTTTGTCATCCATTTGTGACTTCACATTATCGGGAAGCTGTCCCACGCCGGGTAGCTTACTCATCATGCTGGCCATGCCGCCCATATTGCGCATTTGCTTGAGCTGATCGAGAAAATCGGTTAAATCAAACCCATCGCCTTTTTTCAGTTTTTTCGCCAGCTTTTCAGCCTGAGAGCGATCAACCTTACTCTCCAGCTCTTCGATAAGCGACAGCACATCGCCCATGCCAAGAATACGTGAGGCAATACGGTCAGGATAAAAGGGCTCCAGCGCATCGGTTTTTTCACCGACACCCAGGAACTTAATAGGTTTACCGGTAATGTGGCGAATAGACAGCGCTGCACCACCGCGGGCATCACCATCAATTTTGGTCAGGATAACCCCGGTCAGCGGTAGGGCTTCATTGAAAGCTTTGGCCGTATTCGCTGCATCCTGCCCTGTCATGGCATCAACCACAAACAGCGTTTCTACCGGGTTGATGGAAGCGTGCACCTGCTTGATTTCATCCATCATTGCGTCATCAACATGCAGACGCCCTGCGGTATCGACTAACAACACGTCATAGAATTTGAGTCTGGCATGTTGCAAGGCACGATTAACGATATCGATGGGCTTTTCATGCGCATCAGAAGGAAAAAAATCAACGTCAACGGTTTGTGCCAGCGTCTCTAACTGCTTGATTGCCGCTGGACGATACACGTCGGCAGAAACCACCAACACCTTTTTCTTCTGCTTCTCACGCAGGAATTTCCCAAGCTTAGCGACACTGGTGGTCTTACCGGCACCTTGCAAGCCCGCCATCAAGACGACCGCAGGCGGTTGCGCGGCCAAATTCAACGACTGGTTGACTTCGCCCATGGCGACTACCAGCTCATTTTGCACAATCTTGACGAACTCTTGCCCCGGCGTCAGGCTTTTATTGACTTCATGCCCCACCGCCTGCTCTTTCACGCGGCTGATGAAATCACGCACCACCGGCAACGCCACATCGGCTTCCAGCAGCGCCATGCGAACTTCACGCAGCGTCTCTTTAATATTGTCTTCCGTCAGCCGCCCACGGCCGCTGATATTGCGCAGAGTGCGCGATAGTCGATCGGTTAAATTTTCAAACATATCTCATGCTCAATGTGAAACGGGCCGCTACCGCGACGCAAACGGCAACAAGTATAACACGAAAGCCAGACCAATCTGCGTGCGCCAGCACGGATAACGGTTTGGTGCCACTGGCGACTAAGGCTATACTGGCCGTCAATTTTACTGAGTTGGTATGAATACCCTATCGCTATGTCTGCCTTCGCCATTGTCGCTTTAGCGGCCTATTTCCTCAGCCTTGGGCTTATTATTCCAAGTATCGTGAGGAAAAATGGGGCCTATCGTCGCCTTGCCGTGGTTTCTGCCACTGTTGCCCTGGCCTGCCATGCTGTGGCGTTGTATCAACGGATCTTCGATGTGCAAGTCGGTCAGAACCTCAGCCTGCTGAATATGGGCTCACTCATCAGCCTGATAATCTGTACGGTGATGACTATCGTGGCCTCACGTAATCGAGGCTGGTTTCTGCTACCTATCGTCTACACATTTGCATTGATCAATCTGGCTTTCGCCAGTTTCATGCCAGGCGAATTTATTACTCATCTTGAAGCCCTGCCGGGTTTGATGGTGCACATTGGGTTAGCGCTATTTGCCTATGCCACCCTGATGATAGCCGCATTGTATGCCTTGCAACTGGCGTTGTTGGATTACCTGCTCAAAACCAAGCGACTGGGTTTCACCGCTGATATGCCGCCTTTGCTCGGCATTGAGCGCAAGATGTTTCACATTACCCAGATAGGCGTCATTTTACTGACGTTAACCTTGTGCACAGGCCTGATTTACATGAATGACCTGCTCAGTAATAAGGATAACCTGCACAAAGCCCTGTTCTCTTTGCTGGCGTGGTTTGTCTATATCCTGCTGCTTTGGGGACACTACCATGAAGGGTGGCGAGGTCGTCGGGTGGTGCATTTTAATCTGATTGGCGCAATACTGCTGACACTGGCTTATTTTGGTAGCAGGGTTATCCAAAACTTTTTGGTTCAATAACCTGAGATGAAATGTGTTAGATGAAAAAAGAGAGCCCATGCTCTAATGCTTGTCAGTTAAGCCTTTGAAGGAGGCCGCAACGGATAACGTTGCGGCCTCTTTTTTACCGCTCTGGAGTAATGACGTGCTCTTCGTTCCGGCAGGACCGACCCTGGGGCCATTACCATTATCGCTTTCATTATTCACGGGATTTTTCCCGGTGCCACACCCGATAACAGGCTCAACTGACTTTTCGCTATCTGTGCCATCATGAACTTGTAGTGGTTTACAGAATCTGGCACACCATACGCAGTTGTGGCCACTCTGAGCATTTATCGGCATTGGAAGTGCGTCCGAAGGCGGCATCATTTTCTGGGTGTCGGGCGTTCACCATAGCGTGCCATCTACGGCCATCAGCGTCAGCCTGTTCCAGTGAGACAGGGGTGTTTTCTCAAACATTAACCGGACGACGTCTTCACCGGGTCGCTGGCCAATCAGTTCAGAAGAAAGGAGGTCTGAACGGGCCGCGAACGCCTTAGGAGTAAACGGGTGGATGGTGTCCAAAGCCTGACTGAGAAGCGTAAAAAATCCGTAATCCTTGAGAGATTACGGATTCTTGCAGAACTGCCGGATCGTTCAACCGATCATTTTTGTCTTAACCGATCGGCATTAGGCCCACGCTCTCTTTTTTATTGCAACACTGCGGCGATGACGATTGGATGCGAGAAAACTAAATGTGCAGTTCGGCCAGTTTTTCTTTTGGCAGAGCCAGATCATCGTTTTTATTGACAGCAACACCCAGCTCAAGAGTATGACGAGCAATATCTTGCGCCTCTTCCAGGGAGTGCATGGCATAAGTGCCACACTGGTATTCATTCAGCTCTGGAATTTTGCGCTGATCTGTCACTTTCAGCACATCTTCCATCGCTGCTTTCCAGGCCGCGGCAACGCGTGACTCTTCAGGTGTACCTATCAGGCTCATATAAAACCCTGTACGGCAGCCCATCGGAGAGATATCAATGATTTCCACGCCCTCACCATTGAGGTGATCGCGCATGAAACCAGCAAACAGGTGCTCCAGAGTATGGATACCGCGCTCCGGCATAATTTCGCTGTTAGGACGACAAAAGCGTAAATCAAATACGGTAATCGTATCCCCATGAGGGGTTGTCATGGTTTTAGCAACCCGCACAGCAGGGGCCGCCATACGTGTGTGATCGACAGTAAAACTATCTAGTAATGGCATATTGCCACCTCCTCATGAAAATTTATTTTTCGTTGTCAGGAAACTTTTCTTACAGCAACCGGTCATAACTAATGAAAGACGCGCATTTATTATCATCATCCCTATTATCAGAGATGTTCTTTTGGCCACCCACATATGGGGGTGGCCTTTTCTTTTTGCCTTGCTTATTCGCCAGAAGATGAGCGGTCGACAGCGAACTGTCTGGCAAGATAAGCATCAAAACTCAGCGAATCCTCTGCTTCAAGCTGGCGCTGGTGCTGCCAGGAGCGCTCACATTCAGAGACAAACTGGGTATCAGATAATATCTCTAACGGCTCTTGCAGCAGTTGCTCACGGTATTGTGCAGCCAAACGCAACCCAACGCCGCCACTGCCGCTTTCCAGCATCATAGACAGCACACGGGCAGAGAACGTCAGCTCTGGGTTATCAAATGCCTCAACCAGTTGGTCACAAACCTGTTGATAGGTGGGTTTCTCTTGTTCGCTATCCAGTAATTCTGCCACCCGGCGCAAGTCGGCAAATAATTCACGCCCGACCTCTGCAATAGTCTGACGTGTGGTATCGCACCCTATACCAACGGTTTGTCCGGGCTTACGTCCTTCCAGAATCACCCGGTTCCAGTTTTTACGCGTACAGAGCAGTTCTTCCTCGGTCATTTCGGGCGCATCAGCCAGCGCACACCAGATAAGGAACAGGTCAAGGAAATGCACCTGCTCGGCACTCACCCCGGTTGGAGAGAACGGGTTGATGTCCAGCGAGCGGACTTCAATGTACTCAATACCCCCACGCAACAATGCATCTGAAGGTGATTCACCAGGATGGGTCACCCGTTTCGGGCGAATCGGCGCATAGAGTTCATTTTCTATCTGCAACACATTCGTATTCAGTTGCAGATAATGCTCACCGCGCTTTAAACCGATGCGGGCATACTCTTGCGATGGCGTCTGAATCGCACGCTTAAGCGCTGCCACGTAAGTTTCAAGGTTGTTAAAGGTGATACCGAGATTACTTTGAGATTTATTGGTATAACCCAGATCGCTTAACCGCAGTGATGTGGCATAAGGCAAATAGAGCATGCCTTTTTGCGAGCGCTCAAATGGCAAGTGCGTCTCTTTGCCTTGCAAGAAAGAAGAACAGATGGCCGGAGAGGCACCAAACAAGTACGGGATCACCCAGCCAAAACGATAATAGTTCCGGATCAGTTGAAAATATCCGGCAGAAATAGCCTTTTTCCCCTCCATGGCATCGGTAATTCCCGTGCGCGCCTGCCAGAATGCCAGCGGCAAAGAGAAATTATAATGCACGCCGGAAATCGTCTGCATCAATGCGCCATAGCGGTTCTTTAACCCTTCGCGATATAGCGTTTTAAAACGCCCGATATTGGAAGAACCATACTGCGCCAACTCAATCGCTTCTTCAGCCTCAATAAAACAAGGCATACTCAGCGGCCACATCCGCTCATCACCAAGATGACGCGCTACATGGCGATGAATATCGCGCAAAAAAGCCAGTAACTGGTCAATGTCCTTGTGAACCGGAGTAATAAACTCCAGCAATGTTTCGGCAAAATCTGTCGTAATCCAGGGGTGGGTCAAGGCTGCGCCCAATGACTCTGGATGTCCCGATTTTGACAGATGGCCGTTTGCCATTACACGCAGTGTTTCACGCTCAATACCTCGCTGGATCCCTTTTATCGCTTGGGGATGCATTTCCAGCCAGGATAGCGCATGTGATACGTCAGGGATCAAATTGACCTCCCGCTATAAATAGATAGTCATGTTAATAAGAATAATGGAGGGTATATGGGGCCAACAACTGCAATTACAACGCTTACCCCATCCCCCATTTCAGAGTCAGGCCAACGACAACCAGATAACGCAGCACTTTTCCAATCAAGATACACAGTATCGTGCTCATCCAGGGCATTCTAAGCCACCCTGCCAGAACACATAGCACATCACCGATGACGGGAACCCAGCTCAGTAATAACGCAGCACAACCATAGCGCTGCAACCAGCGGCGGGCAGTATCCAGCCCCGTTTGCGGTTTTAACTCAGGCAACAGTCGACCTATCACGATATTGGTCAGTCCTCCAAGCGTATTGCCTGCTGACGCAACCACAATCAGCACCCAGGATTGAGCCTGGCTCCCTAATAGCAGCGCAATCAACACCACTTCAGAGCTCCCTGGCAGCAAGGTCGCGCTGAGAAAACTGCTCCAGAATAGGGAAAATGCCGCCCAAAAGTCAGTCACAGTGTTCTTACATCAATCACGTCCATGCCTGCGCGGCTGGCCGCCTGTAAACCGAAATCAGCATCTTCAAAGACAACACAATCAGCAGGATTAACCCGAAGTAACGTGGCGCAGCGTAAAAAGGTGTCAGGAAAAGGCTTGTGCTCTAGCACATCGTCTGCACCAACCACAGCAGTAAAATAGTCACGCAACCCCAAATGGCGAAGCAAGCGTTCTGCAAGATAACGGGTGCTGCCCGTCCCCACAGCCATAGGACGGCGACCATGGTAAGCTTTAACGACATCAATCAAAGGAAGAGGTTTTACCGTATCCATCAGCATCACATCAGCGAGTACCGCCTTTTCTGCCGCCAAACGCTGGGGATCCACATCAGACTGGTGATGCGCCACAATCGCCTGCGCAATTTTCCAGGTTGGCGCACCATTTAATGCGGCCATCGCCTCCCTGTCGTAACGCATTCCATATTTTGACAGCACTTGTTGCCAGGCCTGATTATGGGTTGGTTCGGTATCCAGAATCGTGCCATCCATATCAAAAATGAGGCCCTGATAGCGATCGTACATCATGACTCCATGCTTGCCGAAAGTAGGCAATTACTGTATCGCAAAGTCAAAAGGTTGTCGCTCACTCAATAACCCCATAAAAAACAGCTGAATAAGCTGTACTTTATCGGAGTACGTTAACATCATGATGAGAATCGATAGTATGAATTCACGCTATCTATAGGGCGTGAGGTGAATCATGGAGCGAATGATAGGACAGATGGAATGGGTGATTGTTCTGATCTGATGGGAAGTGAACAAGGAACGATTAATGGTGCATCCGGGAGGATTCGAACCTCCGACCGCTCGGTTCGTAGCCGAGTACTCTATCCAGCTGAGCTACGGATGCATTGATTAAATTTTTGGACTGAAAAGAGGATAAACAGCATTTTGATGGTGCATCCGGGAGGATTCGAACCTCCGACCGCTCGGTTCGTAGCCGAGTACTCTATCCAGCTGAGCTACGGATGCATTTCACGACGTACTGATAACTTCTTTTATAAAACATTTGTCTGTTACGCTTAGCATTGCATTAAATGGTGCATCCGGGAGGATTCGAACCTCCGACCGCTCGGTTCGTAGCCGAGTACTCTATCCAGCTGAGCTACGGATGCATATTTAATGGCGGTGAGGGAGGGATTCGAACCCTCGATGCAGCTTTTGACCGCATACTCCCTTAGCAGGGGAGCGCCTTCAGCCTCTCGGCCACCTCACCATCCTGACTTGTGGTTGCTAATCTTTTTCACTAGCGCTCACCTGTCTGCGTGGCGCACATATTACTTTCCCGGTCTTATAAGTCAAACAATTTTTCCGAGTTCGAACTCATTTGCACACTTCACACCCAACAAGAGTAGATTTACAGCAAAAAGCACATTTTACCATCAGTAAAACAATCAGTTATTTCTATAACACCGTGGAAATAAAATGCCGTGAAGATAATCACGAGAATAGAAACAACAGGAAAATATTGGGGGGATAGGCATATCAGACAAGGAAAAGAGAAATGCTTAAGCTCAGGCACAGTTGCCTGAATGGCAACAGCGCCTCGCCAATACGAGACGCCATTCAATCAATAAGACGTAGGCTGAGATTTTTCTGCCTGAATACGCTGGTAAATCTCTTCACGGTGTACAGAGACTTCTTTCGGTGCATTGACACCAATACGAACCTGATTGCCCTTTACTCCTAGTACGGTAACCGTAACCTCATCGCCAATCATGAGGGTTTCGCCAACTCGACGAGTCAAAATAAGCATTCTTTGCTCCTTGAAAGATTATAAAGAGTCAGGTCTCTGCGTTCTCCCATCATTATCCATCATGCCTGGGGAAAACGTAAACCTGGATGACAAAAACATCTCATCATCGCACTCATTGTTTGTTACTGATGTTCAGTTTAGTCGATATAAGACAGCTTGCGTTTTTTGTTATCACAACCTGGCTGCCATCATACAGCATCTTTGGGAAACCCAACGTATCAGCGGCGCAGCCTTGTTTACGGCATCCTTACCGCAGGCCAAAAACGCCAAAACCACTTACAGTCATGGCGTTTTTGCCGCGATAACATCTGTTAAGTATTTATAGCTTATCCGCGACCCAGGCTTCAATGCTGGCTAGTGCTGATGGCAACGCATCGACATCATTTCCACCTGCCTGCGCCATATCGGGACGGCCACCGCCCTTACCACCAACCTGGTTTGCGACAAAACCGATAAGCTCACCTGCTTTCACTCGGTCGGTCAATTCTTTGGTGACGCCAGCAATCAGGCTGACTTTATCATCAGCGATGGTTGAAAGCACAATGATAGCGGAACCCAGTTGATTCTTCAGGTCGTCGACCATCGTTCTCAATAGTTTAGGCTCGACATTGCTAAGTTGCGTCACTAATAATTTGACGCCTTTCACCTCTTTTGCCTTACCTGACAGAGAAGAGCTTTCCTGTGCAGCCTGCTGCTCTTTTAGCTGCTGTAACTCCTTCTCAAGGCCGCGCGCCCGCTCCAGCAACACGCGAACTTTCTCTGCTAATGTATGGCTGTCTCCTTTCACCAGTTGCGACACTTCCTGCAACACGTCACTCTGATGATGCAATGCTGCAATAGCCCCTTCACCGGTTACCGCTTCTATACGACGCACACCCGCAGCTGTACCCGACTCAGAGGTAATACGGAACAATCCGATATCACCAGTACGCTGAGCATGGGTGCCACCGCACAGTTCTATCGAAAACTCGCCCATCGACAGCACACGTACCCGGTCGTCATACTTTTCGCCAAAAAGCGCCATCGCGCCTTTTTCACGGGCGGCATCCAGAGCCATAACCTGCGTCTCTATCGGCAGGTTTTGACGGATCTGGGTGTTGACAATATCTTCAACCTGGCGAATCTGGACGGGCTTCATCGCTTCAGGATGAGAGAAGTCAAAACGAAGATAGTTGTCATTGACCAGCGAACCTTTCTGCGCGACATGTTCACCCAGCACCTGACGCAGCGCTGCGTGCAGCAGGTGTGTGGCTGAGTGATTAAGGCGAATGCGATCGCGACGAACCTGATCGACAACGGCATTCAGGCTATCCCCAACGCGCAGCACGCCTTGTTCTAGTTTACCGATATGCCCAACTGCCTGGCCATATTTTTGGGTATCTGTCACCGAAAAACGAACCGACGCCGACAACAACAGCCCCTGATCGCCTACCTGACCACCGGACTCACCATAAAATGGCGTCTCATTGAGGATGACGACAGCATCTTCACCCGCCAGGACTTCTTCAACCAACTCGCCCTGACGATAAAGCGCAACCACTTGCGATGCTTGCTCAGTACGTTCGTATCCTGAGAACGATGTTGAAGATTCAACGCGGATAAGGCTGTTGTAGTCGGCACCGAACCCACTGGCCTCGCGCGCACGCTGACGCTGCTCATCCATCGCACGCTCAAAACCGGCTTCATCAACCTTAAGATTGCGCTCGCGGCATACGTCGGCTGTCAAATCCACCGGGAAACCATAGGTATCATAGAGACGGAAAGCCGCTTCACCACTCAGTGTATCGCCTTTAAGTTGCTTGATTTCTTCATCCAGCAACAACAGACCACGTTCCAGAGTCCGGGCAAACTGCTCTTCTTCATTTTTAAGCGCTTGCTCAACCTGAGTCTGCTGGCGTTTAAGTTCTTCCGCAGCAGGCCCCATCACCTCTATCAGGGTTTCAACCAGTTTGTAGAAGAACGTATCCTTCGCTCCCAGCATGTTCCCATGACGGATAGCACGGCGAATAATACGACGCAGTACATAGCCACGGTTCTCGTTCGATGGCATCACGCCATCGGCAATCAGAAAAGCACAAGAACGAATATGGTCGGCAATCACTCGCAACGATTTATTATTCAGGTCATCGGTGCCGACAACCCTGGCTGCCTGAGCGATAAGCGTCTTGAACAGGTCAATTTCATAGTTGGAGTTCACATGCTGTAAGACAGCTGAAATACGTTCCAGCCCCATCCCCGTGTCTACCGAAGGCTTCGGTAGCGGCAACAGCGTTCCGTCAGCCTGACGGTTGAACTGCATGAACACCAGGTTCCAGATTTCGATATAACGATCGCCATCTTCCTCCGGACTTCCTGGCGGCCCACCCCAAATGTGATCGCCGTGATCGTAGAAAATCTCAGAGCAAGGGCCGCAAGGACCCGTGTCACCCATTTGCCAGAAGTTATCTGACGCATAGGGGGCACCTTTGTTATCACCAATGCGGATAATGCGCTCGCGAGGCACCCCGACTTCATTGGCCCAAATGTCATAAGCTTCGTCATCGGTAGCGTAGACCGTGACCCAAAGCTTTTCTTTCGGCAAACTAAACCATTGCGGGCTGGTTAATAGTTCCCAGGCATGAGCAATGGCGTCTCGCTTGAAATAATCGCCGAAACTGAAATTACCCAGCATCTCAAAGAATGTGTGGTGACGAGCGGTATAGCCAACATTCTCTAAATCGTTATGCTTGCCGCCAGCACGAACGCAGCGCTGAGAGGTGGTAGCCCGCGCATAGTTGCGTTTATCCAGCCCCAGGAATACATCCTTGAACTGGTTCATCCCGGCATTAGTAAACAGCAAGGTGGGATCGTTGTTGGGCACCAGAGAGCTACTGGCGACAACCTGATGTCCTTTACTATGAAAAAAATCGAGAAACGCTTGACGGATCTCAGCGGTGCTCTTGCTCATAATTGTCCCGATTAATGAAGCGAAAAGAACAGTCGCGGGCAAGGCGGATGCAGCATGCTGATGCGACCAAGCCAAACGCGAACAAAAAAGTGGGAATAAGATAAATTTTCTTAGGTGGGAAGTAAAATCCCGTATGCGTTCAATCGGAAAAATTCATATACATCGACTGAATGTCATCGTGAGAAAAACCACGATAAAGCAAGTAGCGCTGCACTTTGAGACGTGATGACCAGTCGGTCGGCAGAGTGGTGCCAAATTTACGGCTTGCGACAGTTTTAGCCTGTAATTGCCAGTCGATATCACATGATATGACTGCCAGATGTTGTGTTGACTTATCAATCCCTCGCTGATTCAGTTCAGCAACAATGCGCTGTAGCCCATAACCTTTACGGCAACGACTGGTAATATAACGACAGGCATAACGGTGATCATCTAACCACCCTTGCTGACGACAGTGGGTCAAAACGTGCTCCACTTGTTCGTTCAATGCACCCGGCTCTGTATCAGCACTGTCATATGCCGACTGCGCATAGACGGCCATTTTACGACGTAGTTCTCGTTCACTATGATCTCGTACTGCCAGCACATTCATTGCATAACGCAGTATTTTCGACATACCTGTCACTTAAATAAATACCCCGGCAGTACGTTTTTCATCAGTGAACATCACTCAGACATTGATGACAGACACAGCGGATGATGAATTAAAAATCATCATTAACGTCGCTACCTGCTTCTGCATTGTATTCAGCCACATCACCAGCGACAGTCGGTACCAGCTCATTACCTTTGTTTAGCAACAGCTCTCGTAATTTTTTATCAAGCTCAGCACAAATAGTCGTGTTCTCTTTCAAGAAATTACAGGCATTCGCCTTACCCTGACCTATTTTGTCACCATTATAGCTGTACCAGGCACCGGCTTTTTCAATCAGCTTGAACTTAACGCCAAGATCAACCAGCTCACCGTAAGTGTTAATCCCTTCACCGTACAGAATCTGGAACTCCGCCTGTTTGAACGGGGCGGCGACTTTGTTTTTCACCACTTTGACGCGGGTTTCACTGCCAACAACCTCTTCCCCTTCCTTGATGGCACCAATGCGGCGGATATCAAGACGTACGGAAGCATAGAACTTCAACGCATTCCCACCGGTCGTGGTTTCAGGATTACCAAACATCACCCCGATCTTCATGCGGATCTGGTTGATAAAAATCAGTAACGTATTGGACTGTTTAAGATTCCCGGCAAGTTTACGCATTGCCTGACTCATCATGCGTGCTGCCAGCCCCATGTGAGAGTCACCAATTTCACCCTCAATTTCCGCTTTCGGTGTCAGCGCTGCGACGGAGTCAACAATAATGACATCCACGGCACCGGAGCGAGCCAGCGCATCACAGATTTCCAACGCCTGCTCACCGGTATCTGGCTGAGAACACAATAGATTATCGATGTCTACGCCCAGTTTTTTCGCATAGATAGGATCAAGCGCATGTTCTGCATCAATAAACGCGCAGGTTTTGCCTTTACGCTGGGCAGCCGCAATAACCTGCAAGGTCAGCGTTGTTTTCCCCGAAGACTCTGGGCCATAAATCTCAACAATACGTCCCATCGGCAGACCGCCCACGCCCAAAGCGATATCCAGCGACAAAGAACCCGTAGAGATAGTTTCAACATCCATTGAGCGGTCTTCACCCAAACGCATGATAGAACCTTTACCGAATTGCTTTTCGATCTGACCCAGCGCTGCCGCCAGAGCCTTTTGTTTGTTCTCATCAATAGCCATTTCTACTCCTGTCGCGCGCTATCGCATTGTGCTGCGTTTTACCGAAAAATCTGTGTGGTTTTCACGCAGTTGCCGATTCATACATTACGAACTGATGAAACGCATTATACTGTATACGCATACAGCATCAAGCCCATTTTTATAAAAAGTGTTCCAGCAGGAACGTCAGGGCAAATGCCACCGCCTGTAGCCTGACCGCATCGCGATCGCCCTTAAATTGCATAACGCAGGTCGCCACGTCAGCCGAATCCGTTGCAAAGCCAAACCACACGGTTCCCACCGGCTTGTCTGGCGTTCCCCCATCAGGCCCGGCGATCCCGCTTATCGACACGGCAATATTTGCTCTGGCACGGTGTCGTGCTCCCGCTGCCATTTCAGCAACCACATTTTGGCTGACAGCACCGTACTGAGCCAACGTCTGAGGCTGCACGCCGATCAAGTCCTGTTTTGCCTGATTACTGTAAGTGACAAAACCATAATCAAACCAGGCCGAGCTACCGGCGATATCCGTTATGGCTTTCGCCAGCCAGCCACCGGTACATGATTCTGCACAGGTGATTTTTTCCCGTCTGGCGTTTAGACGCTCGCCGACCTGCCTGCTCAATTGCTTTATCTCTATTTCTGCCTCAGTCATCTCTCGTTTCCTCAAATGGGCTAGCCCGCAAGGCCGATGGCCCATCATCATAATGAACCACCGATCTGGCAGGGTAGCCTTTTTGCTATTATCACTGGAGTGTTTGTCGGGAATGCGAGGCAACACGCAACATAAAAGATTTACCTGCCGTATTATCGGTAATGAGCCAATATAACGTGTGACAGACAACAATAACGGCGATAGCGTTTTACGACATGCATGCCCCGCCTCGGGGCTTTTTTTATGCCTGATGTGCTTGTGGTGCCGGTTACAGCAATGTTATGACTACCCCCTTGTTGATGTAGCACACGGAGTAAGGCTCCATGCAGATTCGTAAGCTCACGACTGCCGACTTGAGCGAATTTCGCCGCATACGGCTTGAAGGGTTGCGACTGTCCCCGGCCGCGTTTGGTAGCCGGTGGGAAAAAGAACAGGCAGAAAGCGATGATTATTTCCTCTCCCGTCTGAGAAATCATCAGGTCTGGGGTATTTTTGTACCCGATGATGAATTAAGTGGTATTGCCGCATTTTATATGCCGTCGCCAGATGAAGGGGTGGTTTGTAGTGTTTATCTCAGCACCAGTCTGCGTGGGAGCGGTGCAGCCGAGCGGCTTATGCGTTCATTAATTAATGATGCAACAAATCAGGTATCCCGGCTCTCATTAATGGTTAACGCAGATAATGTTCGTGCCATTCGGTTATATAAGAAACTGGGTTTTAATCTCGATAAGAGTACGTTACCACATGCAATAATAAGCCCCCCATCAACAATACCCCAAGTGACCATTACTGATAATACGCAGAATAATACACAGAAATGGGCTTTAGTATTAAAGCCACGACAAGTTAAAAATTAAAATCCATTTAATATCAATTTATTGGGAAAGATCCTCATATTTCACCGCAAAAAAAAGCCCACCGCGAGGGTGGGCAAAAGACACTATTCTCTGGCATGAAGCATCCTGAAGACACAGGTTGGCGGCTTTCACCGCCTGAGATAAATACTATGATATAAAGATTAAGCCAACATTAGGAAAAATAAAAAATCACTATTTTTATAAAATCACATACAAATAAAATAAAAAAAAGCCCACCTTTCGGTGGGCGTAAACTTATAATAATAATGAAGCACTACCCTGGTGTTTGACGCGTTAGAGAGGATGTCTTGATAACAACAATACATGACATAGATTAAACCAACCTTAATTAATAAACTCAAACCCATTATTTACGTAAGAAAGATGGCACAATGATAAATTAATAAAAAACCACATGATAATCCCTCTGTTTATTATCATTATGATATTTATTGGCATAAAAAAAAGCCCATCATCCGATGGGCCTAACGAGAATAAAGTCGAAAATATATTTCTTGCTAAATAACATGGCACGACAGTCAATAACACTGATTAGAAGTGTAACAGATACTCTGGCATTTTCCCGGCTATCGCTGATTATTCTTCACTTTTGCGATCGCACGCCTGATTGCCCCCGTCATGCTATGGCGCTTTTTTCTTCATGCTGACAACCCGTTTATTCATGCGACATTTGCAGCAGACCACAGGCATCACGTAAACTTTCCTAAAACGCCTGACATCATCCGATACGGTTTACGCGCCATTCAGCCAGGATATTCATGCGTAACACCTTACATAGCGGGTCACCCGCTAAACAGTGATAAGGAGAAGCAGCACTTGCCACCTTTTATACCCACCACAGGCATGGCGGATCGGTTTACGGATAACATCAGCAGCAGTCTGTTTATTCCACAACCGGCTTCGCTGCTTTTCGATCTCTGGCGTGATCCCAAAACACTGCCTGTGCTGATGGATCATGTCGCACACATCGACATCATCAATTACACCGACTCACTGTGGCGGATGAAAGCCCCTCTCGGGCAATATATTGAATGGCGGGCGCGGATTATGGACGAGCAACCGGGCCAGTTCATTTATTGGCACTCGCTGCCGGGAGCCAGGATCCCTAATGATGGTCGACTGACATTTCGTCCGATAAGTGAGCACGGTGGCACAGAGGTGACACTCAGCATCCGCTTCGCGCCTCCTGGGGGATTTTTTGGCAGAACCTTGAGCCAGATGTTTCAGCTGTTGCCAAAAGAGATGCTACATAAAACGCTGTTACGTTTTCGCGATATGGCCGAGCATAGTCATTCAGAACCGGGGACGTAGCCCACCTTCAGCGCTGACAGTCAGCCCCCAAGTCACCGTTTACGTCGAAGAAAGCCTCACGGCTCACCAAAAGGTGAAGGCGAAAAAGAACAACAGGCGATGGTGATGCCATCGCCTGTTATGAGTACCGCAACCTGAGCTGGCAGTGTATGGCCTATTTTTTGCCCGGCATCATGCGCAATAAGGTGTCATCACGCACCACATAATGGTGGTACAGCGCCGCTATTGCATGTATCCCGACCAAAAAGTATCCAAGATTAGCCAGGAGTTCATGGATTTCTTTTAACGTATGGGCCATGTCATCATGGGTTTCGACAGCAACCGGCATGGCAATACCAAAAGCTGACCACTCAATGCCACGGTAGTACATCGACAACACGCCAAGCAGCGGCAAGGCCAAAAACATCAGGTACAAAAAGCCATGCACAGCATGGGAGGCAATAGAAACCAGCCGTCCGGGTTGCGGCGTAATCGGCGGCGTCGGGTAAATAAAGCGGATGACAACCCGTAAAATCATCAGCCCCCATACCGCTACCCCACAGCTATAGTGGGTGGCAGACATCAGCGCACGGGCACTGCTTCCTCGTGGCGTAAAACCACGTAACTCCATCGCAGCATAAGTGATAATCACCAGCAGCAGCATTAACCAGTGCAATGCAATCTGAGATGAGTGGTATTTGGTCTTCATGGAATTCCCTCTCTGTATAAACGTACAACATATGAACGTACAAAAAACATCTTCCCCCACCTCTATACCGCAGGTGACGGGGAATGCCAACCGATTGAGTTCTCGTCTGCCTGCCGAAACCCTGCGACAAGAGCTCCTCTACGCCAGCGAGAATCAGCGCAGCCAAAACACCGCTAGCTTAATTTCACAATATTAAGCCAGCATTAGTTTTTCACCTTAGTAGTGGTGAATCCCGCTTACGGGCAAAAAAAATCCCGCCGGAGTGGGCGGGAAACATAACAATTCTCTGACAGGGATGAATAACACAACATCAACAAGGGTTGAGACAAACATTACCAGTTGCTGTGTATAGAACTGTCATCCGTCAGTAAGGTTGATTCGCAGGTTGTAAGTCGAATTTGATGGCCGTCACACTTACCGGACAACGCAGACGGAGGGAGGATCAGCGCCTTCCCTCCATCAGTATCCGTGTTGCCAGCGCGGCCAGAACCGTGCCCATTAGCCAGCGCTGAAGCTGCTGCCAGCGAGGGCGGGCGGCCAGAAAAACCGCGATATATCCCGCCATCATCACCAGTGTGGCATTTACCGACATGCTGATGATAATTTGAGTCAACCCAAGCGTGAGAGACTGCACCAGCACCGCCCCCTGTTCCGGGTGAATAAACTGTGGCAATAGCGATAAATAGAGTACAGCGGCTTTGGGGTTCAACAAGTTTGTGACCAACCCCATGAAAAACAGGCGGCGATCACTATCGGGGTGCAGCGTGCGCAGTTGAAAAGGGGAACCCCCACCTTGCAGCGCTTGCCAGGCAAGCCACAACAAATAAACCGCCCCGGCAATGCGCAGGGCATCATAGGCCATGGGTACAGCCATCACTATCGCGGTAATCCCTAACGCAGCAGCCAGCATGTAAAACAAAAACCCCAGCCCCACTCCGGCCAGTGATATCAGGCCCGCACGCCGGCCCTGACACACGGTGCGAGAAATCAGATAGACCATATTAGGGCCAGGCGTTAATACCAGACCCAAAGCAATAGCGGCAAACGGCAATAACTGCGAGACACTGAGCATCTCTTCTCCTGAGTGCGATTATTCTTGCGGCGGGTAGTGGTAGTCCCAGCGGAAAAAGCCGTGTTCCTGAAACGCACCCGACAACAGCGACTGCTTGCGGGTTTTGACATAATTTGGCGGCGGACAGGTCACATTGCACATCCAGTAACCGGGAAACCAGGTCCCCATGCCGGGCAGTGAGGCAATTTCAGCATCCAGCGGGTTTAATTCCGGCAGCGAATAGTAAACAAACTCCCCAATAGAGTGTTCCACCCACTCTTCGGCACTCCCCGATTCCGCTAGCGGATTCGGATGCAGCGGCGAGCACGCCAGATTGACGAACTCTTTGACATGGTTCATTGACCAGCCACAGAACTCCAGCGGTCGCTGGCGCTCTGACATTTCAAACAGCCGGTCAACCGACAAGGCAGGCAACGGGTCAGGTTGATCGGGAAAAAATTCATTGTGTTTTTGCAGGCAAAGCAGCAGATAAGAGGCGACCAATGCCCCAAGTTGATGGATGACCAGTGCCGGATGTTCACCCGCACCGCCCCCAATAATCAGGTTCTCCGGTGTGCAGGAGAAATCCTCCGCCCCCCAGGGAGAATCCGTCACGTCTTCAAGAGGATGGTAGATGGGCAATCCATTCAAAAAACCCACCAGCTCGTGTTTGATGGTATCGATATAGCTCATGGTTTCCGGCTTTTACAGGTCTTCAGCGGCAAGACATCAGACGTAAGAAACAAAAAAATAATACACCAATAACAATACAGCAACCGAGTGAATAATGGCTGACATCCACATCAGCGGGCATATGACGATTATCACTCCGCCCTTGTACCTTGACAACTTACCCTATCCTGACAGGTTTTTTTCCGTTATCCACCGCATGCTTTTTCACTGGATATTTAGCCCGGTTTGCTTTTACAGATAACCTCTCTTATCTAAAAAAGAATGGCAGTGTTAATGAGTACATTTGTTTTTAATACTAAAAAGTTAATCTATTAAACTGATAGTTTTCGATATTTACTATAAGTTTCCATTCCTGTGACAGCGCGCTAGCCTGCAAATCAACCCCATACTCATTCACAACACAGGAGCAGGTTATGAAACAGAAAGTCGCGTTGGTCACAGGCGCAGGTCAGGGTATTGGCCGGGCGATTGCTCACCGGCTGGCAAAAGATGGCTTTGCCGTCGCTGTCGTCGACTATAACGGTGATACCGCAGGTCAGGTGGCACGGGAGATAACACAGCAGGGGGGCCGCGCCATCGCGCTCACGGCAGATGTTGCCGAACGCGAGCACGTCTTTGAGGCGGTACGCCACGCTCGCCAGCAGTTGGGCAGCTTTGATGTCATCGTCAATAACGCTGGCATAGCCCCGACAACGCTGATTGAAGACATCACGCCAGAAATTGTTGATAAGGTATACAACATTAACGTTAAAGGGGTCATCTGGGGTATTCAGGCGGCTGTGGAAGCGTTTAAGGCACAGGGGCACGGCGGAAAAATCATTAATGCCGCGTCACAAGCCGGCCATGTTGGCAACCCGGAACTGGCGGTCTACAGCTCCAGCAAATTCGCCGTACGCGGATTGACGCAGACGGCCGCTCGTGACCTGGCTCCGCTCGGTATTACGGTCAATGCGTATTGCCCTGGCATCGTCAACACCCCGATGTGGGCGGAGATAGACCGTCAAATCTCAGAAGCCGCCGGTAAGCCTCTGGGTTATGGCACAGCGGAATTCGCCAAACGCATCACCCTCGGCCGCCTGTCTGAACCGCAAGACGTGGCCGCGTGTGTCTCTTATCTTGCCAGCCCGGACTCTGACTATATGACTGGCCAATCCCTGCTGATTGACGGCGGAATGGTATTTAATTAACCCTATCGGGTGGGGGCTCCCCCGCCCTGTCACCTGCTCGGGCCACTACCGATGGTGTTATCCGGTATGTTGTCTGTGGGCTGGCTCACTGTTCTTGCCTTTACCCTACTCAGGGTATGCCTATTAATTCAATAGAAACAACAGCCATTCTCTGTGCCAATAAAACCGCTACAGTAACGCTGTTGTCATCTCGCCTGATGGCGATAACACAGATTTTCTGCTGATGACGTTAGGTACGTGTAATAAAAATGGACCCACAGCAATAACCCAATCCTATTGTTGTTCAATGACATGGAAGATGAGGAAAGTTATGAGCATTCAACGCGCTATTCCCTTGATTAACCGCTGGAAAAAACCACTGGCTGCGATGATTTCACTGCTGGTTGCCAGCGCCGTGCAGGCAGACACCCTGACGCGAGATAACGGTGCACCGGTCGGTGATAACCAAAACTCGCAAACCGCAGGCCCCAACGGCCCGGTGCTGTTACAAGATGTGCAGCTTTTGCAAAAATTGCAGCGTTTTGACCGGGAACGCATTCCTGAACGCGTCGTGCATGCGCGGGGAACCGGTGCTCATGGTGAGTTCACCGCCACCGAGGACATCTCAGCGTTAAGCGTCGCCGACGTGTTTAAAAAAGGCAGTAAAACGCCGGTGTTTGTGCGTTTTTCAAGCGTCGTGCACGGTAACCATTCGCCAGAAACGCTGCGTGACCCACGCGGTTTTGCCACCAAGTTCTACACCTCACAAGGGAATTGGGATCTGGTAGGTAACAACTTCCCCACCTTTTTTATCCGCGATGCGATTAAATTCCCGGATATGGTGCACGCGTTTAAACCCGACCCTCGCACCAATCTGGATGATGACAGCCGCCGCTTTGACTTTTTCTCCCATGTGCCGGAGTCCATCCGCACCTTAACGCTGCTTTACTCCAATGAAGGAACGCCAGCCAGCTACCGCAATATGGAGGGTAACGGCGTACATGCCTATAAACTGGTGAACGCCAAGGGTGAAGTCCATTACGTCAAGTTCCACTGGAAAACCTTACAGGGTGTGAAAAACCTCGATCCGAAACAAGTCGAAGCAGTGCAAGGCAAAGACTACAGCCACATGACAAACGATCTGGTGGCGGCAATTCAGCGCGGCGATTACCCGAAATGGGATCTGTATATTCAGGTTATCACCCCGCAAGATCTGCAAAAATTTGATTTTGACCCGCTGGATGCCACCAAAATCTGGCCTGGGGTGCCGGAGCGTAAAATTGGCCAGATAGTGTTAAACAAAAACCCGGATAACGTCTTTCAGGAAACCGAACAGGTCGCTATGGCACCAGCCAACCTGGTACCGGGTATCGAACCCTCGGAAGACCGCCTGTTACAAGGCCGCCTGTTCTCCTACGCCGACACACAGATGTATCGGCTGGGGGCAAACGGCTTAAACCTGCCGATTAATGCGCCGCTGAAACCGGCCAATAATGTGAATCAGGACGGCAGCCTGAACAGTGGCCATAGCCAGAATAAAGGGGTGAACTACCAGCCCAGCCGACTCTATCCGCGTGAAGAGCTGGTTTCGGCACGTTATAGCCAGACACCGTTAAACGGCACCACTCAGCAGAAAAAAATTTACAAAGAACAGAATTTCAAACAGACCGGCGAACTGTATCGTTCGTATAGCGCTAAAGATCAGGATGATCTGGTAACAAGTCTCGGTACTGCTCTGGCAACAGCAGATAATGACAGCAAACACATCATGCTGTCCTATTTCTACAAAGCCGATGCGACCTACGGCACCCGGCTGACCGCCGTGGCCAAAGGTTCACTGGATAAAGTTCAGGCGCTGGCAGGCAAGCTCACCGACTAACGCCTCACCACCACACCCGGCCATGCCATTCGCCTGATAACGCGCAATGGCATGGTTTACAGGCGACACCGGTTCAGATAGCCGGACGATAAAGCACACCAGACATGATAAGGGAACTATCATTATGAAACCGCTTTTACCCCTTCTTTTACTGCTGGCGCTCACCTCTGCGCTGGCGCAATTGCCCGCCAGTCCGCCCGCACTCACGCCACCAACGCAGGCAACAGCGTCTGTCGCCGTGCCCGTTGACAACGAGCAGGCGCTCCAGACACAGCTCAACCGCTATTTATGGGATGCCGCCCGCAGCGGTAACAATGCCATGATTGAAGAGTTCATCCATGCGGGTTACAACCTCAATACCCCGGATGAAAAAGGCTATACCGCGGTCATTCTGGCCGCCTACCACGGCCGTGATGACACGCTGGCGTTGCTGCTTGCCAACGGTGCAGACCCGTGCCAGCAGGATAAACGGGGCAATAGCGCCTTGATGGGGGCTGTTTTCAAAGGTGAACTCAAGATAGCCCAGCGGCTGATGGCCGCGAAATGTAACCCGAATCTGCGCAACCATGCCGGGCAAACGGCGGCGATGTATGCCTCGCTGTTTCAGCGCAGCGAAATCCTGAGCGCATTACAGGAAAAAGGGGCCGACATGAACGCGACAGATGCCTTCGGTAACAGCGTACAAACGCTGGCGCAAGGGGATGTTCGCGGGCACTAGTTTCTGCGGGTAACGCGCACCATTTGCGCAGCGGCACTTGCCACGGTGCTGAAAGCAGAACACTCCCCGCGCAGAACCAACCGTATCTGGCGGGGAGTGTCGCAGGCAAGATAACATTATCGGGTCATTTCCCTTTAGGGTTAGTCATTCCATCTGGGGCTAAGAAATGCAGCCAGAAACCCCGGAATGACGATGACAGCCAGCACAGCAAGATAAATAGAGACGGGTTCAAACATCACTTCCTCCTGTGGTTACATCATGTAAAAAAACCACACTTTCCAGCCACCGTTGCAGCAGGTCAATGACCGCAGGCTGACGGACGGGGCGGCCCTTTTCACTGCATCAGGCATTGCTTACACCTTCATCATATCGGCCAAAAGTTAAACAAACATTAATATCACCGGTGAAACAAAGCCTGAGTGCAGGATGAAAAGCGCTCGCAACCAGCGGGTCATATTGATGTTACACGGCAATAATCAGGGTAACGTCATGGTAAGTAGAGCAGATGAAAAAAAATGGCAGGTAATGTCAGCGACGGCCAGCGAATCTACATCACTCGCTGTAAAGATGAAAAAGCACCTGAAAACAAAAAGCATCTGAAAACATAGAGAAAAGGCCGAAAAATGTCATCTGGCGTTAGCGGTTGTGACACCGCATCAGTCGCGTAACGCCGAAGGCACCACCCCGAAACGGCGGCGAAATGCCGCGCTAAATTTGCTGTGAGAGGCATACCCGACATCCCTTGCGATAGCCGCAACCGGACGGTCTGATGACTGTAACAGCATCATTGCCGCTTCCAGCCGGGTGTCGCGTACACAGGCGGTGATGGTGCATGACTCCTGCGCCAGACGTCGGTTCAGGGTGCCAGGCGTAGTGGCGAGTACCTGCGCTACCCGGCTTGCCGACCAGTCATCATAAGGGCGTTGAGACACCAGTCGCCGCACCCGCTCACGCCAGCTCATGGCTCCCGGTGGAGCCAGCACTGTCGCGGTCTGTTCAGCCAACAGCAATAGCACCTCCATGAGCCGGTGCTCACGTAACGCCGCCGAACAGCGTTCATCAGCCAGTGCGTCGGCCGCCCGTAAAAAAGCCTCCTGCATCACGGCGGTATGCGTGAGGCGGGCAAAACTGCGCACAGCAGGCAAGGCGGCGAACTGGCCGAACTGATGATGAAAACGGGCTATCGTTTCTGGTTGCAGGCTTAACACCCGGGCGATGTACCGCCCGTGCGGCGCGGGGTCATTGACCACATCCCAGTGTGTGCCGCGCGGTAAAATAAAATACTCACCGGTCGCAAACACACAGCGGCCTTGCGGGGTCAACAGATGTTTGGTGCCGGATAACACCAGCCCGATGAGATCGGTATGCATCACCACCGTGCGCAGCACATACTGGTTACGCGCGACAATCTGGTGTGAGTGCGCCAGTGCATCAGGCAAAGCAGGCAGTCTGGATTGCGCCGCGAGCGGTGCAGAAACAGCGGGATGGCGCGTCATAACGTATCTCTGATGAAAATGGAACAGAGGTTGCGCCAATTGGAGCACTCCTCGCCTCCGGCACCGGCTACAGTCATGCACTCACATGCATAATGAAGCGTAAGCCTGCACGCGGGCAAGCCTACCATGAGACACAGGAAAACCGATATGAAAAGAGAGTTACGCATTGGGTTTATCACCGCCACCCTGCTGTGTGGCGGGCCGCTGGCTGTGAGCGCGCAAGCCAGCCCCCTGACGCTATCAAGCCCGGAAATAGCAGCGCAAAGCACGCTGCCAAAACGCTTTGAAGCCAACAGTTTTGGCTGTCAGGGTGAAAACCAGTCGCCGGTGCTACGCTGGCAAGGCGCACCAGCAGGCACGCAAAGTTTCGCCGTCACCGTCTATGACCCGGATGCACCAACCGGCTCGGGCTGGTGGCACTGGATGGTTATCAACATTCCGGCATCCGTCAATCAGTTAGCAAGCAATGCTGGAGAAGCGGGCGGCAAGCACCTGCCGACAGGGGCTCGTCAGTTACACATTGATTATGGCGTGGAAGCCTGGGGCGGTGTCTGCCCGCCGCCGGGAGATAAGCCGCATCGCTATATCTTCACCGTTTACGCGCTGAAAACCCCGACACTGGATATTCCTAAAGAGGCCAATCCGGCGCTCGGCGGGTACATGATCAACGCCAACACCCTGGCTAAAGCCAGTTTCACTGCCTATTACGGCCGCCCGGCCAAATAAGGGTGCAGCTGTCTGCAACGTTTGCAGGCAGCCTTTCTCAGTGCCCCAATCAGCGCAATGCAGTTGCAATTGTTCCATCGCGTGTTCCATCACGGCCAATATCGCCTCAATGTCCACCGCATGCGGTAATACGGGTCGCGCGATCGCCACCGCGCTGGCTGGCAAAGGCCAATGAGTGCCCGCTCCGGGCACCGGCTACGCTCGGGCTTGTTTCTCCGTGAGGCACCCCTTCCCCCCGACCATGTCTTTTCTGTTAATCGACGGTTCTTTTTTCGTGATCGCTTTCAACCTTTACGCCGACTTGCCGAATTTTGTTATTCGCTTTGACCTGCCGTTGCCACAATAACCGCAAGTCAACACAGGAAACACCGGGCCGCCGCCATCAGAACAGGCGCGGCATGAAAGAATGGAAGGGTTCTCTCAAGGATGAGATTTCCCCCTGGCGCAATACAGACAATCCGTCTGTCGCCTCATGCTGGGATAGTCGTCTCTGTGCGTACCGAGCCGACCCCAGCCCGACCTGAACAAGACACCGAATTCGCATCCGTACTTTTAACCACAACATGGTTTTTACCACAACCTGCCTGTTCACCCTGATGAAGACGGTGATCAATGTGGTTTAAACAGGTGACATAACTAGAGGATAAACCCTATGGAACACTCCGTGATCGAACCGACTGTACCGATGCCCATGCCCGCAATGTTTGACGCACCAAGCGGCATTTTCGACTCGCTTGACGACGCCGTTCAGGCCGCCGTGTACGCGCAACAACAGTTGAACAGCGTCGAGCTGTGTCAACAGGTGATTAAAGCCATTCGGGTCGCTGGCGAGCGTTATGCACAGGTGCTGGCGGAAATGGCCGTGGCCGAAACCGGCATGGGCCGCGTGGTCGATAAGTACATCAAAAACGTGTCACAGGCGCGCCATACACCAGGGATCGAATGCCTGTCGGCGGAAGTATTAACCGGCGATAACGGTCTGACGCTGATTGAAAATGCCCCCTGGGGTGTGGTTGCCTCGGTGACGCCCTCAACCAACCCGGCAGCGACCGTTATCAATAACGCTATCAGTATGATAGCTGCCGGTAACAGCGTAGTGTTCGCCCCGCATCCGTCAGCGAAAAACGTCTCGCTACGCACCATCAGCCTGCTCAATAAGGCCATTGTCGCCACCGGCGGCCCGGAGAACCTGTTGGTCAGCGTTTGCGACCCTAACATCGAAACCGCGCAACGTCTGTTTCGCTACCCCGGTATCGGGCTGTTGGTGGTCACTGGCGGCGAAGCGGTGGTGGAAGCGGCGCGCAAACATACCGACAAACGGCTGATCGCCGCCGGCGCAGGCAACCCGCCGGTAGTGGTGGATGAAACGGCGGATATTCCGAAAGCCGCCCGCGCGATTGTTAAAGGGGCCTCATTCGACAACAACATTATCTGTGCCGATGAGAAGGTGCTGATCGTGGTAGACAGTGTGGCCGATGCCCTGCTGGCAGAAATGCAACGCAATCATGCCGTGCTGCTCACGCCAGCACAAACCGAACAGCTGCTGCCGGCACTGTTGAGCGACATCGACGAACAGGGTAAAGGTCGCGTCAACCGCGATTATGTCGGCCGTGATGCCACGAAACTGGCTGAAGCCATTGGGCTTGAAGTCAACGAATATACCCGTTTGCTGCTGGCTGAAACCGACGCCAGCCACCCGTTTGCCGTCACCGAGCTGATGATGCCGGTACTGCCGGTGGTGCGGGTGAAAAACGTCGATGAAGCCATTGCGCTGGCACTCAAACTGGAAAATGGTTGCCGCCACACCGCCGCGATGCACTCCACCAATATCAGGAACTTAAATCGCATGGCTAACGCCATCAACACCAGTATTTTCGTCAAAAATGGCCCTTGTATCGCCGGGTTGGGGCTGGGTGGCGAAGGCTGGACGTCCATGACCATCTCGACGCCGACCGGCGAAGGTGTCACCTCCGCTCGTACCTTTGTGCGCCTGCGACGCTGTGTGCTGGTGGATATGTTCCGTATCGCCTGACGATGGTGTATTACCCAAACAGGTTTGCCGCGCGGTTGCCGTTGGTTCATGACCAGCGGCAATCACAACGCAACAGCCGCTTAAGGAGAGAAGCAGGGGTCAGGGGATGAAGGAGTAAACCGTACCGCGATGGGAGAAACCTGAAATTAGGTCGTACCAGAGAGAAGGAAAAGTGTGCTTTAGCGCCTGTTCCTCCCCGGCTGAATACCGTATAACGGGGAATGCTTTGGTCTGTCTACGCTTCATCCATCGATATGGTGTGACCATCACGCTCTGGCAGACCCCGCCCGACATGGTCAAGGAGGTGAGCTGACGATGAAACACAATCCAGTTAACCTGCATCATCTGGATACAGAGCACCGGCTTGCGGCCACAACGCTGATGCCGCCGGATGACAGTGTGCACCAGCGCCAGACACAGGATGTTTACGCCCAATCCCGCACCATTACAGACTGGCAGCAGATTTACGATCAGGTATCACCGGGACATTTCAAAGGGGAATTACACGAAATCCTGCTCGACGGTATCCAGATTTGCCACGAATACACCAATCTGGCCTTGCGCCAGTCCTGCATGATATGGCCCGACGCTTTCTGGTTCGGTATTCCGGCCCGCCATGCCGGGACCGGCTTTATCGGCTCCCACCCCATCAGCGACAACGCCATCGCGGTCAGCCCAGGGGGGAAGGAGTTCGAACTGAATACGCCAGATGACTACGCCATTCTGGGGGTCGCTATCTCACGTGACGAGCTGTTGCAGTACACCGATGTGCTGGAAGAGCCGGAACAGCTGACGCGGTTGCTGGCACAAAGCACCACGTTGCTGGTAGAACCCCACAGGCGGGAAATCCTCTGGTCGTTTGTACGTGAAGCGCTGTGGTATGGCTGCAACGAACCGCAACGTTTGCAGCACAGCAACGCGGCCAGGGTACTGAAACACAACGTGCTGACCACCGTGATTTCGTTTCTGGAAAGCGCCCAGCCCGCCGATGTCAGCCCATCCCATACCAACAAACGTATCGGTTATCGCAGTCTGATCGGTCGCGCCAGAGAATATGTGCTCAGCCAGCAGTCGGAACCGGTCACGGTACTTGACCTGTGCCGTCGCCTGCATGTCAGCCGCCGCACGCTGCAAAATGCCTTTTGTGATGTCATGGGTTGCGGCCCCAACGCCTGGCTGAAGATGATCCGCCTCAATGCAGTACGCCGCGAGTTAGTCAGCCCTTACTCCCATCATCACACCGTACAGGATGCCGCCATGCAATGGGGCTTCTGGCACCTGAGCCAGTTCGCCAGTGATTACCAACGGCTGTTTAATGAAAAGCCATCGGTGACACTCAAGGCTCGATTAGCAGGGTAAAAAAGAGAAGCAGATGTGGTGAAATGGTGAATATCAGGCTGATGAGTTCAATGGGCCGACGTGCGTCGGCCCTTTATTTCACGTAATTAGTCTTTCCATTTTTCAATGATGACTTTCACCGTGCCCGAATTGTCAGAGCGTTGCCAATCCTGAAGGTACAAATCGAAGCCCCCGGTTTGAGGAAATGCGTGAATGATCGCGGCAGCATGCATACCATCATCATTCAGACCGTAGTAGCTGACTGCTGCCGTTTTATCAGCGGTACTCGTTCGATCATACACCATCAGTGCCGCAGATTTTGAACGGGTATTGCCGCCCTGCCCTGTTGCGTAGTCAACACCATCGGAAGTCGGATCAATGCGGAAACGGTACACTCCCGATGCAATCGTTGTTTCATTGTAAGCATTTCCCCCGGGGACAGTATTGTTATATCCATCCAGTGTCACTGTTTTATACGGCTGCCAGCCCGCCAATGCTGAGTAAGAGGCTAATAGCGAGGCCGTAGCCACTAAAATTTTTGTCACGTTCTTCACGATTCAACATCCTTATAAATAAGATTAAACAGCCGTCAGATGATTATATAAATACCATTTAAAATCAAATCATTGGATATAACGATTCGTTTTAACCAGACATTATTGATAAGCAATACTGGTGATTAGGCGATTAGTGCCAGGAAAGGTAGGTATTGCCGGATTTTCACCCGGCAAATCGGGATCACGCATTCAGTGCAGCAAACGCGCGGCGGATATCGTCTTCTGGCAGACGAATACCGATAAACACCATCACGCACTCGCGCGCTTCATCGTCACGCCATTGCCTGTCCCAGTCGGCGCTGTAGAGCCGTTGTACGCCCTGAAACAGCAGGCGTCGGTCATCGCCATCTATCGCCAGCACACCTTTATAGCGCAAAAGGTTATCGGCACACTTTAGCAGCAGTTGTTCCATCACGGCGGATACCGCCTCAATGTCCACCGCATGCGGCAACGTGACAACCAGCGAACTGATGGCGTTATCCGGCTCAATCAGCGGGCGAAAACGCGGTAAAGACACCTGTAGCCGATCGTCTAGCATGAAACCATCGACACCGAAGATCTGACGGTGATCTATCTGCCCGCTCACCACCCGGTGCAGCGTCGCGCGGGCGTTGATACGAGCAAGCCGTGCTTCCAGCGCCGTGGTGTCTTGCACCAGATCGGTTTTGGTCAGCAAGAGCCGGTCAGCATAACCAACCTGCGCCTGCGCGACGGTATGGCGGGTTAGCTGTTCATCGGCATGTACCGCGTCTACCAGCGCAATCACACCATCGAGGACAAAACGCTCGCTCAGGCGTTCGTCAGCAAAGAACGTCTGAATCACCGGCCCAGGGTCGGCCATGCCGGTACATTCAATCACCAGCCGGTCAACTATCAGCTCGCCGCTGTCGATACCGTCCAGCAGGTCATGCAGCGCATCAGACAATTCATTGGCGCTGCTACAGCAAATACATCCGTTACTTAACGTGGTAATACGGGTAGCGCGATCGCCCAGCAAGGCATCATCAATGGCGACCGCGCCAAATTCATTTTCAATAACGGCGATTTTCTCGCCGTGATCGGCATGCAACAGATGCCGCAGTAAGGTGGTTTTTCCGGCCCCGAGAAAGCCGGTGAGGATGGTTGCGGGCAGTGCCGTGGTGGTCACAAGGGTCTCCTGATTGTGTATTCACGCTAAAGCGCGGTGGATACCTAACAACAGCGAAAACCGCCTTTGCCGCTGCCGCCGTAACGGGCCTGCTGGCGCTCGCGGAAAAATTCCTCGTAGCTCATCACATCCTGATCGGGGTGGTTGGCCTGCATGTGTTGCACATAGGTGTCGTAGTCGGGGATCCCCACCAGCATTCTGGCGGCCTGGCCCAAATATTTGCCCGCTTTACCCAGATTTCCGAACATATCGCCCTCTCTTTGCATTCACGCCGACAGGCTCTTGCCAGAGCCTGTCGGCGATATCCTCCCGGCTATCAGTGATGGGAGGAGATCTTCACGCCACCTTCCGGCACCGGCACATACGGGGTTTCCCTGTCACTGCGCGCCGGACGGTTACGCACAGCCAGCGCGGTGCGGATACCGTAGAAGATTATGCTATACACCACCACCAGGAACAAAACGCTCAGTACGGCATTGGTGTAGTTATTCACCACGATGTGATGCATGTTGGCAATCTGCTGTTCGCTCAAATCGGTGCCTTCAGCGATGCGCTGTTTGTAAGCCCGCGCCAGATACAAAAAGCCTTCCAGTTGCGGGTTGTTACTAAACAGCTTCAGCCCCAGCGCCCAGGTGGTGCAGATAAGCAACCAAATCGCTGGCAGCAGCGTGACCCAGATATAACGTGTGCGCTTCATCTTGATAAGCACCACGGTACCCAGCACCAGCGCCACGGCGGCCAGCATCTGGTTGGAGATACCAAACAGCGGCCACAGGCTCTTGACGCCGCCGAGCGGATCGACCACGCCCTGATACAACAGGTAGCCCCACAGCCCCACACAACCGGCGGTACCAACCATACCGGCAACCAGCGAGTCGGTTTTTTTCAGGAATGGCACGAAATTACCCAGCAAATCCTGCAACATGAAGCGGCCAGAACGCGTGCCGGCATCCAGCGCGGTCAGGATGAACAGCGCTTCGAACAGGATACCGAAGTGATACCAGAAGCCCATGTTGGCGCTCGGGATTATCTGATGGAACACATGGGCAATGCCCACCGCCAGCGTCGGCGCACCACCGGCGCGGTTCAGTACCGACGGCTCGCCAATATCTTTCGCGGTTTGCAAAATCTGCTCCGGGGAAATCACAAAACCCCAGGCACTGACGGTCGCCGCGGCCTGCGCGGTCACATCATGCAGTTGTGCCATAATAGCAGGGGCATTCGCGCCGCCGAGCTCATGCAGGTTCGGCATGGTGATACCCAGACCGACCGGCGGGGTGTTCATGGCGAAATACAAACCCGGCTCGATAATCGATGCCGCCACCAGCGCCATAATGGCGACAAATGACTCCATCAGCATCGCACCGTAGCCGATAAAGCGGGCATCGGTTTCGTTCGCCAGCAGTTTTGGCGTGGTGCCGGAGGCTATCAGCGCATGGAAACCCGACACAGCACCACAGGCGATGGTAATAAACAGGAACGGGAACAGCGCACCTTTCCACACCGGGCCAGTACCGTCGATAAACTGGGTCATGGACGGCATTTTCAGCTCAGGGTTGATGATGACGATGCCGATAGCCAGACCGACGATCACCCCGATTTTCAGGAACGTCGCCAGATAGTCGCGCGGTGCCAGAATCAGCCATACCGGCAACAGCGCGGAGACAAACGCATAGCCAATCAGCGCAAAGGTGATGGTGGTGTCTTTAAAGGTCAGCGCCGGGCCCCAGTACGGATCATGGGCGATGACGCCACCCAGCCAGATAGCCAGCAGCAACAGCACGATGCCGATGACAGACACTTCCCCCACCCGGCCGGGGCGCAGAAAGCGCATATAAATGCCCATAAACAGCGCAATCGGCACGGTGGAGCAGACGGTAAACACGCCCCACGGACTTTCCGCCAGCGCTTTCACCACGATCAACGCCAGCACCGCCAGGATGATTATCATAATCAGGAAGCAACCGAACAGCGCGATGGTGCCGGGCACCGGCCCCATTTCCTCTTTGATCATCTCGCCGAGCGACACCCCGTTGCGACGCGTGGACATAAACAGCACCATGAAGTCCTGCACCGCACCCGCCAGCACCACACCGGCCAGCAGCCACAGCGTGCCGGGCAAGTAACCCATCTGGGCGGCCAGCACCGGCCCTACCAGCGGGCCTGCACCGGCAATAGCCGCAAAGTGGTGGCCGAACAACACGTTGCGGTTGGTCGGCACATAGTTAAGGCCGTCGTTATTGACCACGGCCGGTGTCGCCCGGCTGGCATCCAGTTGCATCACCCGGCGGGCGATATACAGGCTGTAATAGCGGTAGGCAACGAGGTAGACGGCCACCGAGGCAACCACTATCCACATGGCGCTAACGTGCTCGCCGCGGCGCAGCGCGACCACCCCCAGACAGCACGCCCCGATGAATCCCAGTAATCCCCAGGGAAGATGTTTAAGTAGTTTATCCTTCATCACGCTCTCTCTTCTTGTCGTGTCGTTATCGATGATGTAGTTACGTAGAGTGACTGTAATCAGCCCATCAGTCGCATGACAGGGAATTTTGGATAAGTGGTCGGATAAGCGCATGACCGGTCATATAGCGGAATAAGCGGTGGCACCGCTGGGCGCAACCGCCGGAAAGTCACGAACGAGAAAATCACGAACGAAGAGAGAGGCTATGGCCACAGACCCGGCAATGCCTGGCCTGATAAGAATACATAGATAGCCGGATGAAAAATGATGGCCCGAGTGCCCCGTCTCGCCATCACGCGCAACTCAGCCTTTCAGGCCAAGCAGCTGCTTGAGGGTTTTCAGATAACGGCGGCTGACCGGCAGCGTCTGACCGCTTTTCAGTAAAATCTCGGCATGACCGCTTTCTTCAAGCCGAATCTCACGCAGGCAATCCATATTCACCAGATATTGACGGTGACAGCGCACCAGCGTGGTTCGGCTCTCCAGCGTTTTGAGCGTCAGCTCGGTAAAGCACTCTTCACCCTGCGGCCCGGTGACATAGACGCCACTCTGGCGCGAACTGGCGTATTGCACTTCACTGCTTTTCATCAGGTAAATGCGGCTGTGGCCGGTGCAAGGGATATAGTCCAGCCCGGCCTGCTTTGACGGCAAGCGATCCAGCGCTTGCGCGGGCCGCTCACGGTGTAAATTACGCAGGGTTTTCGCCAGTCGCTGCGGGTCGATGGGCTTGAGTAAATAGTCAAACGCCTGCTCTTCAAACGCCTTGATGGCATACTCATCATAGGCAGTGATAAACACGATATAGGGCATGTTATCCGGGTCAATCATGCCTATCATTTCCAGCCCGCTGATGCGCGGCATCTGAATATCCAAAAACACCACATCGGGGTGCAGGCGGTGAATCGCACTAATGGCTTCCAGCGCATTGGCGCACTCGCCGGCCAGCGCCAGCTCGTCATCCTGCTCCAGCAGGCAACGCAGATTATCGCGCGCCAGCGGTTCATCATCGACAATCAACACACTCAACATCTATACAGCTTCCTCACAAGGCAAGGTGACGAGTACATGGGTGTAACAGTCCGGTTCGCAGGTCACGCTTAATCCATATTCTTCGCCGTAACGACTGCGGATACGCTTATCCACCAGGTTCATACCCAGTCCGGTGCTATTGGTGTTCGCGTCCGGCTGGTAAAGCCCGGCGTTATCCTCAATGCCCAGCAGCAGGCGCTGGCCTTGCTGACGCGCACTCAGCGTGATAATGCCGGTGCCAAGCAAATGTGCCGTACCGTGCTTGATGGCATTCTCAACCAGCGGTTGCAGCGAAAAGGCCGGTAAACGCATCGTCATCAGTTCAGGCGGCAGTTCAAAGCGTACCTGTAGTCGCTCCTGAAAACGCGCTTTTTCAATTTGCAGGTAAGCATTAACGTGCTCAATTTCATCCGCCAGCGTGACAACCTCGGCAGAGCGCTTGAGGTTTTTACGGAAAAACGTTGACAGCGATTGCACCAGTTTTCCGGCCTGCTCGCTGTCACGGCGGATAACCGCCAGCAAGGTATTGAGCGCATTAAACAAAAAGTGGGGATTCACCTGGGCATGCAGCAATTTGATTTCCGATTGCGTCAGCAACTGCTTACTGCGCTCATACTGCCCGGCGAGGATCTGTGCCGCCAGCAGGCTGGCAATGCCTTCGCCAAAGGTGCGGTTAATCGAACTAAACAGCCGGTTTTTCGCCTCGTAGAGCTTAATCGTGCCGATCACCTGCTGATTCTCGCCGCACAGCGGGATAACCAGCGTCGAGCCAAGCCGACAACTGGTGCGTAGCGAGCACTGATACGGAATTTCGTTACCATCGGCATACACCACCTCGTTGTGCTCAATGGCACGCCGGGTATGGCGCGAGGCAATCGGCGTGCCGGGCAGATGGTGATCGTCACCCAGGCCGATAAACGCCAGCAGCTTTTCCCGATCAGTGATGGCCACCGCACCGATATCCATCTCCTGATAGATAACCTGCGCGACCCGCATGCTGTTTTCTTCGTTAAATCCCTGATGCAAAATGCCTTCGGTGCAGGCGGCTATCTTGAGCGCCCGGGCGGAAAACGCCGAGGTGTATTTCTCAAACATGGCGCGCCTGTCCAGCAGGATACGCATAAACATCGCCGCACCCACGCTGTTGGTCACTATCATCGGCACGGCAATATCGTTGACCAGCGTTAAGGCATCCTCAAAGGGGCGCGCCAGCAATAGAATGATGCTCATCTGCAACAGTTCGGCGATGAACGTCACCCCCGCGACGGTAAACGGGTTAAACAGGCGATCGACCCGGCCACGACGCATCAGCAGGCGGTGTGCCATCCCGCCCAGCAAGCCTTCAACGATGGTCGAAACCATACAACTAAAGGCCGTCATACCGCCGAGCGAATAGCGATGCAGCCCGCCGGTCATGCCCACCAGTACGCCGACACCCGGCCCACCCAGCAAGCCACCCAGCACAGCGCCAATCGCCCGGGTGTTGGCAATTGAGTCCTGCACATGCAACCCGAAATAGGTGCCCATAATGCAGAACATGGAAAACATGGCATAGCACAGCAACTTGTGCGGCAGGCGCACCGTGACTTGCATCAGGGGAATAAATAGCGGCGTTTTACTGAGCAAATAGGCAATCACCAGATACACGCACATCTGCTGGAGCAACAGTAAAACCAGTTTGAATTCATACATGATAACAACCCAGATGAGGCAACTGCACGGCAAACCAGACCTGTTTTTAGGAAACTTACCCTACCACAAAAGCATACCGGTACATTGATGCGCTTCACTGATTTGATGGTTTCATCAAGTTGACGCGTTATCAGAGGGACTCACAAATGGCCTGTCTGGCACGCAGGATCAGGCCATACCGTGATGTTCGATAGTGGGTACGTCTCCCCTGTCAGTGCGTCACATCAGAGTAAAATATGGGTAAATTCAGCAAATCTTGCCGGGTTGCATTTGGTGTAATGTACGGTGTGGCGGATATTTCTATGGCCAAGATAATCCTGAATTAAGCGGGTGTCAGCCCCGCCATTGGCGAGAGCATAACCACAAGAATGACGAAGCATATGGGGGTAGGAAGGGATCGGGATATCCGCTTTGCGGCCACACTCTTTGATGATGAACCAGGCCTGTTTGCGCGACAGGCTGCCACTGCGTTCAGTGATGAAAATCCTGTTGCTATGCTGGGACGGCCCGTAACTTTTCCTTATATCCAGCCAGGTTAACAGACAACTGTATTCACTGGGCTCCAGCGGGTGGATAGAGGAAAAGCCATTCTTTTTTCTCCTGATATAAATTTGTCTGGACATCATATCGACATCGGAAATTTTCAGTGAAAGTAACTCACTTATCCGATAACCATGTAGAAAGGACATGAGAATCATGCAGTAATTTCTGGCAGCGTGCTTTCCAGCTTGCGCTGCATCCAACAACGAATGCACTTCTTCCCGGGTAAGATATCGCCTGTTTTTCATCATGTACTCCATACCAGCGATTGTGTGAAAAGTACTTTTTAATGAACTACACTGCTTTTTTAACCCGGAATGTAGTGTTTTGTTAAAAAACGATCATTCCATCATCAAATGTCATGCCCTGAATCGGCAGGGATACACACCTTTTCTTACTTTAAAAGAGGCACTTAGGACACGTTTTTTACAGAGTCGCCCCTGGCACATGGCGACAACGCCAAGACCTGGTTTTCCCTGGTTTCACCGATGGTAAGTTAAAGAGCAGGCAGCCTGATGTGTTCCATCCTATTCCAGCGCCTCAATCATGAAACAATATAACATAACAATCTTTGCCTCCCCAATCAGTCCCCCCCTGCCAGAACCGTATCCGTCGTGCTCAGTTGCGGAAAAAAAATTCACCGCGTAATTGTTACCGTTGCAGCATAAAGGATGAAAAAATAAAAAATAACTTTAAATCAAAATATTAAGAAAAATCTAACACCATAACAGTTGTAAACTATAATTTACATTACAGTATCACCGTGTAATAACTCACTGATAAAAAAGGTCACGCTGATAAAACACCGATGCCACCTGCCGGTGATGACGTGGTATTGGCAAATACCGTTTGATCCGACGGGGGTGGTGTTGCCCGTCAGGTAATCCGCCAGAATTTTGCCCCTCGGCCACCTTGCGTTACTGACTGACATCACCGCCTGCTGAAACACTGCACCTGGCTGGCGAACGCCTCTTGCGAAACTGGCCGTGAGATGATATTGCCCTGAAACCCCTCGACACCGAGCAGTACCAGTGCATCAAACTGCTCCCAGGTATCCACGCCTTCAGCAATACAGAGGCTGCCTGATAACTGGCAGGAATAGACAAGGCTTTTGATCAGCACCCGGTCGTGCGTTTCGGACAAAAAACCATTCACCACAGCAATATTGAGCTTATAGCCACTGAGTGCCATCGGCCTTGGCGCAGCACTCATGCTCTTCTGAGAAAACGTGTTTTCCAGCATGATACGGGCCCCCATCATCAGCAGCCGTTTCAGCGGGGGAATAACCAACGTATTGCCGCTCATCGCCACCGACTCCGAGAGCTCCAGCACCAGACACGCCGCCCAGTCAGCCTGATGTAATTGCCGGCGGGCGGCCTCAATCAGGTGCATTAACGCCCGGGTTTCTATCGCGCCATCGGGAATTTTGAACGAAAAATAGAGCCGCCCCTCATAGCGGTTAATGGCACGCACCGTTTCATACAACATCAAAGCAATCCAGTACCGCCAGGCAAGACGGGAGTGTAACGGCGGGAAATACTCTCCGGGCGATAACGCGTGCCCACCATCGCCCCCGTGTATGAAGATCTCCGCGCCCTGAATAGTCATATATCGGTCAATCACCGCCTGAAACACCGGAAAAACCTGACGGCAATAGATTGCCTGAATAAATTCTCTGTCCTGCGGCGCGGTGATAGCCTCTGTGGCATCGGCGAGCGGGGCTTTACGGTATGCTCCCGGCAGTTGAGCGGCAAACAGCGGGATCTGCCCGGCCAGTTTCCTGAGCCCGAAACGTCGTTGATGATAAAGGGTTTTCTCACTCAAGCACTGCATGGCAGACTGCGCGCGGATAGTGTGGCCGTGAAACAAGCCCAGCAGAACGGAAAACTCACGCGGTGTCAGCGCCACCGGCGGCTTACCCACAAACACGGTATCAATATCAGCCTGTTGCAAAATAGAGGGCAGCGTCGCCCAGTCCTCACACAACAGGCGGGCAAGAGAGTGGCATGTAATATCCGGGCGGGCGACATGCACATTATCAAGACACGCCGCATTATCCAGCAGTGCAGCCAGCGTCGCGCACAGCCAGGCGGGAGAATAGCGGCTCAATATCATGATGTGGCCGGGTGCGGGTTTCTGGTTCAATATAACAACCAGTTGTTGCAGGCTAAAAAATAAATAGCGTAAATCTTCCGGCAAGAAAATAACCACCCGGTCATTCTGGCCAAAAGACGGTAATGACGGAGTGAGCGGTGCTGCCGCATATCTGTCACTTTCCGGTAATTCAGGCGCGAGCTGCCTCACTTCCTTCCCCCCTTCACTCAGTAATACGGAAATACCACGGGCGGTGGCAAAACAGGCAGAATAAATATAATTCACCGCACAGCCATTCAGGACGGCGGCAGAATTTTCGGTTGCGCTCATAAAACTGGTCACGTCATGATTCTCACTTTATGTGAAAACAACACCCGCTCAGGCAAATAAAACGCCGCGATATTAAAACCGACCCTGTCACCCTAAAGTTTTAAATATATTTACGGTTTTTTATTTCCAAATACCCCACATGATAAAAATCATAAATAAACGAAGGTAACACCAATAACCGATTGCACATTTCCGGCGCTAACATGCCCTGCGATACGGGCATAAGACGCCTTCAGCCCAAGATTAACCGGCGATGGACCAACCTGCCCGAGAGAGATATTTTGGTTAGCGGTAATCACCCCGCTGGCACCAGATAACTGCACGCCAATGCCTGCCGCCGGTGAAGCGGCGGTGTTGGCAAACACCGAGCCGGATGCATCGGCAGTCGTGCCCGTCAGGTAATACGCCAGTTGCTGGCTCTGCGCACAGTGCACGCTCAGTGGCACGGCTGCCGTGCCGGGGTAATCAGGCAAGGTCACGGTAATATTACGGCTGGAGACATCGCATCCACCGACAGGCACCACCACGGAATGATTGGCATAAATATTCCAGGTGAAATGTGCTGCGTCACCATAAAATTTATTGAACTTATACATACTCAGCGTAGCAATCAGCGAGCCGTTATTTATAACCACGCCACCTGCACCACCCATAGGCGTTAAATAGAGTCTGACCGGCCAGGGTTTATAGACATTGTCATGATTAGAGTAAATAAGAGCCGAAGTATCACCTGACAATGGAAAAGGGTAAGTCGCACCATTAAAGTACACTGACCCCGCAAAAGATTTTAAGCTACCACCAAATAGCGATCCCGACTTAAGATTAATTACATCCTCCTGATTAATCTCCTTCACATCATTTTTACAAAATATCTCCTTAGATAAATCCACCACCAAATTTTGCCCAACTCCGATTGAAGGTTGTAAATTGACATAAATATTCTTGCTCCCGCCCGTAATACCAGACTGATTAGCGGTTCGGCATGAAAATGCCTGGCTGTTGAGTGGATATAAAAAAACAAACAATAACAGTAGTGCGAACCGTTGACTGATTAAAACGCAGATATGGGCTGTTTGCATGTTTCATTCTCCTGATTCAGGCATAGGTGTAGGTAATGTTAATCACTGCCTGAATACGGCCTTGCGTCACGTTCCCATTTACGGTGAAGGCCCTCACTCGCAGGGGAAAATGGGCTGATTGCGTCTGGTTGTCCACCGTCACCGCTTTTTGCGCCCCGTTGTTCAACACACGCCCATCGGTATCCTGCAACTGAAGTGAAATATTCTGTGCATCACCGTCATTTCGGTAATTTCCCGAGCGGTCTGCCACACCACTGAAGGTCGCAGTCACGCGGGAGGTGCCAACCGGGCAGTTATCGAGCGATAAAGTGATCTCGTGCCAGGGCGAGGATGCGCCAGCATGGATCAGATTGAAGGTATACAATTCGCCCAAATCCACCGCCGCCTGCGGCGTTGATACCGTACAGGGTTTCGCCACCACCCGCCCGTTCACCGTGATGGTCACATCGGCAGCCCTGGCGACACTCATCACGACAAGCAGCAGTAATACCGCCTGCCAGCCTTGTTTTATCGACATGATTGCGCCCTCCGGTTACTGAAACTCAAGGGTGAATGTGGCCGTCGCCGACACCAGCCCGGCAGCAACCGGTATGCGGGTGGCGACAAGCCGGGCATAAAACGCCAGCGTGTTTGCCGGGCGCGGTGTGAGCGCTACCCACGCAAGCTGCGCCGGGGCGGAATTCAGCCTGACCGGCTGCCTGTGGTGGTCGAGTATCTGTATCGCCACGCCCGATGCCGCCTGCGGATGACTATCTATCCCCAGCAACATGGGGTTATCGCTGTCGGCAACACCGGAAAACCCGATTCTGACGGCCTTCACAGCACTGCCACACGGTGATAGCACGATGCTAAATGGCACCGGCGGCGTCGCGCCACCCGGTGTATTCAACTGCCTGGCTGAGTTGCTCATCAGGTCTACCGTGAAGTCTTTTGACGTTGTTGATACCGTGCAGGCGTTGTCTTTCACATACCCTTTAATGGTGATGGTGCTGCCCGCCGCCCCTGCCCTGGTGCCCACCAGCAGTAAGGCAAGAAGCAGGCATCGGATACAGTCAGGTTGTCTCATGCTGATACCCCTCATTGGCATACCGCCGTGAGCTGGCGTAAGGCCGGTGCCGGGTTGCCGGTCGGCAGGCGATAGGCGGCGACACACTGCTCACCGGGCCCATCACCCCATTTTGCTTTCACTTTGCCAACGGGCAGCAGCCCCGTCAGGTAGACCTGGCCGTTATCCGCCACTATGCTGCCCGCCGCGTTACTGTCAGACATCACCATGGCACCAAAGGGAACGGGCTTGCCGTTAACGCGCAGCGTCATCAGCGCTTTCGACCCTACCCTGGCCTGGAAATCGGCACGAACCACCGCGCCATGTGTCGGGACAACGTTCACCACGGTTTCATCGATATCGACATCATCGGCCAGCGTGCGGGTATCAAGCGCCACCCGGTTTTCCCGGTAATCGGTGGCATAGGGCAACACGGCATACCCGCGCCAGTCGGTTTTCACCCCGGTCTGATTCTCAACCTTGACGTTGCCTGCGCCCGGCGCTTTGACCAGTACCGCGGTGTCTCCCAGCGGTTGGCTCAGCGTCACCCCATCTTCATGCGCCAACACACCGCCGCTTAAGCCATAGTAGAGTTGGTTATAGCCATCACTGCGGCTGTATCCCAGGTTGGCATACCCTGCCCTGCCGCGATAATTTGAGGGCTGCATACCCGGTCCCCCCCGCTGTTTCGCATCACCTCGGGTATAGCCTGACTGCACGCTGTAGCTGAGATTATTGTCATCCAGCAGCGTGCCGTGGATGCCCGCCAGGTGGGTGCTTCGCCCCTTAATATCGTTTGACGTGCTGTAAGTGGCACTGGCGTTACGCCACGCCGAGGTACTGTCCGTGCGCTGCCAGTGGCTAAAGGGTACCGTCACACTGAGCGCCAGCATCTGATCGCGCCCCTTCTGCCAGGCGCTTTTGGTCAGGCTGTAGCTCAGTGTCCAGGTTATATCCTTGAGCGCACCGCTAATGCCGGTTTGCCATTGATCATCCCGGCGCGACGTCCCCCAGTAGGTCTGCTGGCTCCCGGTAAAATAGAGCGTGGATTGCCGCCCCAGTTGTTGCGTCACGCTCAATTGCAAACGCCCCCGGCGGCTATAGGCCAGATTCCAGTAATCGGTAAATCGCGGTGTGACCTGCATAACACCGTCCTGCGTCACCACCCGATACCCGCTCATGCGCTCATAGGTGGTATCCGCCAGATTGAAGTAACCCTGAGTGGAATAGCGATAGCCCGCCAGTTGCAGATGCGTGCCCCACTCTGTCAGCGACTTGTTGTAGAGAAAACGCAGTGATTGCCCGTGATGGATACTGTCATCCGGCAGTTGTGCGCGCGCACCGGTCACATCCAGTGACAATGCCCCAAGTTGCCCCATGTTTTTCCCCACCCCCAGATTCAGCGCCCGGTAGCGCCCGGAGAGTTGTGTCCCGCCGTATACCGTCCAGCCCCGCGGCAGCCCTTGCATCAACGTCCCCTGAAGGAAAGAGGGCGTATTCTGATGGCGATTGCCGCTGCGATATTGCCCCGCCGTTACGGCATACTTGCGCTGCCATTCGCGCTGCAAAACCGGGACAGACGCATACGGCACGCTGAAGACCTGAGCACGCCCATTCGCTTCTTTGACACTCACCTGAAGATCGCCACTGCTGCCTGCGGCATACAGATCATCAATGGTGAAAGGGCCGGGCGGTACGGTAGTCTGATAAATTTCGTAGCCATTCTGCTTTATCGAGACTTGCGCCGTGCCACGGGCAATACCATGAATAACGGGTGCAAACCCTTTGCGACTGTCTGGCAGCATGTTGTCATCAGTGGCCATTTGCGCGCCGCGAAAGTTAATCCCATCGAAAATGTTCCCCTGGGTATAGCTGTCACCCAACGTCATACGCGTACGAAATGGCACAATATCTCGCTCCAGATAAGTGTTAATGTGCTGCCAGCGACTCTGGCGAGCACCGCGCTGCCCGCCACTGTGGTAATGCCATGCGGTGTTATCGCGCAAACGCCATGCCCCGAGGTTCAGACCACTTTGTACATTCATATAGGCGTAATTACGGCTGACACCATTGCGACTCTTCACCTGATTTCCGCTGATGCTGTAGTTCAAAAGGCCGGCGGTGATGCCGTTATCCCAAAGCTCTGGCGGAATATATCCACGCCCCCGGTTTTCCATATAAACCTGGGGGATACTGATGTACAGACGCTGCTGCCCGACATCAAACCGCGTGCTGGCGGCCTTTATCAGCGACTCCACCGGAACACAAGCCTGTGGCGACAGCGGTGCGATGCCCGCAATCGATAGCGTATTCACCCCCATCGCACCGAGTTGGTTACGCGTCAGGCAGGGCAACAGCCGCCCGCTCACATCATCGGTGTGAAATGTCACGTCCCGGCTGCTCACCAACCCCTCATTTAAATAAATATCCACCAGATAGGTTCCGGGTGGGGCTTCCAGACCCCGCTCAAAACGGGACAAATCAGCCACCGCGGAGGGATCGTCGGCCAGAAAACGCGGGTTAAAATAGAGTTCGGCTCTGGCAGCCTGGCTCAATAACGCCACTGTGAACAGCAGTGCTATCCGCGTCTGCGGCACAGCGCATCCCCATCGGATAGGTTTACTTTTCAGCCCGTCACGATGGCTCGTGCGGTATTTCAGGTATGACATATCCCCTCCGGCTCGATATCGCTCGTCCGGTTATCGTTTATTCGCAGGAACGTGATTGGTGGCCGTACATTCATCAGTGACAAGTCTTTTATTGCCACCTCTGACACCGCACATGACCTGGCGATACCGATTAACCCCGGTTTTGTGTCTACTCGGTAACACCCGTTAACCGTGGCGTCAGCGCGCCATAATCGTTAATCGTGCGATAAGTCACCTTCCCTTCGGCCCCCGCTGGCAGCGCAACAGAAACCTGCCCCTCAGCAGGCACCAGCGCATTGTCCAGCGCTCTCGCCCCCATACTCAGTTCGGTTATCGTCAAAAAATAGGGCGTAGGGTTAGACAAAACCAGTTGATTGCCCTGACGTTTAAAGCGCAGCTTCGCCGCTGCCTGCTCAGGGGGAATCGATAAATTCACCGGCCGGTAAATCAATTTGATACGACTGATGATCGCCAGTTGCAGGGTATTCGCCTGCTGCTTGCTCTTATCAAGAGAGGGGATCGCTTTGACGTTAATCCAGAACAGGCTCTCTTTGTTCTGCGGCAACTGCTGATTCGTGGCATCGATAATACGCAGGGTATTCTCTTTCTTACCCTGCATAACAAACAGGGGCGGGGTGACGACAAACTGCCCGTCTTTTTGCCCGTTAACGTTCTCCACCCATGACTGAATCAGGTAGGTGTTTTCATCGTTGCTGCTCACAGCCAGTTGCACCTGCTTGTGATTTGCCGGGTAGATAACCCGTGTCGCCCCCAATGCAACCCCCGCCTGAACCTGACAGGTCAGCACCATCCCCGCCAACACCAGCATCCCTGCCATCAGCCTGTGTATCATGACGTTTCTCTCTCTTCTCACGTTATCTCCTGGTCGCCCAAAGCATTATCTGGCGTCGAATGTCAGCGGTATGTCTCACACGAACCGGTGTTGATTACGGGTACGTCAGCGAAAACCAGGCCTGAGCGTTAGCCACACCACCGCTTATTTCATGACGGGTGGCGCGATATTTGGCGACAAAATGCAAATCTACGGATCCCGGGGATAACCGGGCCCATGTCTGTGGCTCCCGATTAAGCGCAATCAATCGGTTTTCGGCATTAAATAGCGCCACACCAACGCCACGGGCGGCTTGTGGCCCATCAGCAATCGCCAGAACGTCAGGGTTCGCGCTGTCAGCCACCCCCTGAAAAGCCACCCCCACCCGTTCACGCACCGTGGGGTTACAATCCAGAAGGTGGATAACAAAAGGTACGGCCCCGGCATCAGAGCCAATACCCTGCAAGCGGTTATCCGGCATTTGCCCCATCAGCACCGTCATGTGCTGGTCTGCGGCTTCCACCCGGCATGACTCGGCAATAATTTCCCCCTGAAACCGCATGTTGCCGCCCGGCAGCACCACGTTCCAGTGATGGCCTGCAACAACGGCTGGCGAAAACAGGATAATCAACAGCACGGCGTTCACTCCCCGCATCTCACCGCCTCCTTATATTGCGCTGTTGTAAACGGGCCCTCCTGGCTGGCCCGATATCGCCTCCGTTGCCTTTAACTTCATGATGGGCACGGCACCTTATTGGTATTGCACCTTAAAGGTGGCATCGGCATTAGCGACCCCGGCCGTTGCTGCACCGGTTGCGTAATAACGAGCCTGAAACGGCAGGGTATTGGTGCCGTCGTTGAGCTTGATGGGGGCGCTAAACGCTTCGCCATTTAGCGCTAACGGTGTGCCGCTGCTGTCAAGAATTTGAACCCCTACATTGGTCGCGCCCCCGGCAGCAGAGCTTTGCAGGGCAAGCACGTTGCCATGGGTCGCGCTCACGGCTGAACCGGAAAACGCCACAGACGCCTTGCCAGCAACCGTGGTATCGCAATCATTAAGCTTGATGTTGAAGCCCACCGCGGAACTGGTGTTGCCCGCTGATGCTAATTTGGTACTACGCACCTGCCCCAGTTGTACCGTCTGGTCAACGGAACCGGCATCCACCGCACAGGCAGCGTTAACCACCTCGCCTTTGAAATGCACCGTCCCGCCATTGACCGTGACCACCGAGGCTTTCGGCGGAGCCGGATTGTCGCCCGCTGCATGAGCGGCTGAACTCAATACCAATGCAGATGCAACCACGATTGCCAGCGATTTAATACGCATATTATTTCCTTAATAAACAATTGATTATATTCAAAAAAAACGCTCAGGAAGCCCCTGTTTGCAGAACCAATCAGAAATGTGTTTTAGCCTATTTCCGAACGCCAAAACCGGCTTCATTTAGCCCATTCAGATGAGACACTTGGGACCATTTTGTCTTATAGATTTTTAATCCATATAATTGATTAAATATGGAATAAAAATCCAAAAAAAAGACAATGGGTTCTGGCTATAAACATGAAAAAACCTTGCAAGATAGCGGCTAAAATGCCTAAAACACGATGTCGGGCAAGGAGGAACGACGGGGATATGCAGGGAGTAACAGAGTGTAAAAACCAGCAAATATGTTTACCAGTAAAAATAAATTACTTTTTAATCATATAGTTATTTAATATAAAGTATTAATAAGTATGAAGAGATGTTGCAATGAGCGAGAGGTGATTTTATAGTACAGACAGTTTGGTCCCAAATGTCTTAAAGATGCTTATTATTTGCCCAAAAATTAGCATTTTATTCTTCCCCAAATTTACCCAACGAGCCCTGTGCGATTGTCCCTTTCCCAGATGCCAAAAAAACGCGCGGCGTTGCTTGCCGTATAACTGACGGTATGACGAATATTGCGATGCCCCAGATAATCCTGAATCAACCGGGTGTCCGTACCGCGCTCTGCCAGCTCATAGCCACAGGCATGACGCAACATATGCGGATGGGTCACCGTCGCAATCCCCGCCCGCTCACCGGCACAGCGAATCACATGCCAGGCCTGTTTTCTCGACAGTCTCGTCCCTCGCCGTGAAATAAAGATGGCATTGTTGCCAGGTGCCGCTTTCCAGCTCTCACGCAACGTCATCCATGCGGATAACGCCTGACATTCATCCGCCATCAGCGGGTGCACGGTGGAAAACCCATTTTTGAGCCGTCGCACATTTAAGCGCCCTTCACTCAAATCCAGATCGGGAAAACGCAGATCGAGTAACTCACTGATACGCAGACCGTGACGAAATGCCAGTAAGATCAGGCAACTGTCACGCACACCGGTTCCTTTATTATAGCTCGCTGCAATTAACCTACGAACCTCTTCATAGGTTAAAAACTTTCTTTTTGTCATGACATATTCCTCCAGTTTGCCCATAGTAAAATATTATTCCTTCCTCCCGAAAATCGGGACGTGCATCATCATTCAGGCGTCTGGTGATGAATGCAGGAATCGACTGAAAAAATCAGGTCATATTTTTATCGCATAAAAAAAGAGTATAAAAAAATAAACAAAATAATTACCCACAATAAATACCATGGAAATAACCGCCGCCGAACCACCAGGCTCAAGATGAGCCTTTAATGCATATTTCGACGAAAATAGCGGTGTTTTCATCACAACATGGCAAAACTATCACACTGAAATATCTTACTCAGCCTTCCCCCTTCATCTTGTGCGATAAAACGTGAGCCTGATGGTTAAATGGCTCTGCTTGAATAAATCAAATAGAGAATACTGTCGGAATAGCTTGCTAAAATAGGGAGAGGAAGAAATTCGACAACGCAATAACGTTTACCAGTAAAGAGAATGTCTATTCCAGTCAGCCCCTTTATTCACCCAAAGACCGGACATCACCGACCGGCACGCGGCGGTTATATATTAATTTATGGCCCCGACTTAAATATACACAAACGCGCCACACACCATTTGAACCGGCAGGCAACTGAACATCGGCGAAATATCAGGCATGTTTATACCGATAACCCTCCTGCTATCAGCGGCAGGCCAGGGGCAAAAGTGTGCCGCCTGCCTCAGGCAGAGGTTTTTCGGGGCTTGTCATGTTCAGCCTGATACCAGTGCCCGGCAATGCGCGGCATACTCTGTTCTATCCAGTCTATCAGTATCTGCACTTTTTCTGACGCCTCCTGACCTAATGGCGTCAGGCTGTACTCAACGTGTGGCGGCACCACGTCATAAGCCACCCTGTTGATAAGACCATCGCCTTCGAGCGTTTGTAACGTTTGTGCCAGCATACGCTCACTCACCCCGTTGATAAGACGCCGCAGCTCGCTAAAACGCAGCGTTTTTGACGCCAGCACCAGCAGAATAAGGATACCCCAGCGGCTGGTAATATGCTGTAGCACCTCACGCGAGGGGCAGGCGGCGGCCAGCACATTGCCACGCAGCAATTTTTCGATGGTTTGCATACTGGTTTCTCCAGGCTCGATACTGTTGGGCCCAAGGGTAAGGAGCCTGTCGAAAATAAGCAACGGCTTTCCTGTTAGTGCGCAGCACCACTCATGACAGCGTTTTATCGCTCGCGCTGCGCGCGTAGTCTCTGGGCGCGCAAGCAAGGCCCCGGCCGGGGCCTTGCTTCTCTCTTACCCTGTTTATTGATACCGGCATCAGGCACGAGGGTGGCGCGGGGCCTCCCATTGCATCACCAGACTGATGGCAGCCGGTAAAACAGTCAGTGTCAGTAAAGTAGCCGCCAGCAACCCACCGATAATGGCGTAGGCCATCGGCCCCCAGAACACCTGCGTCGCAATCGGGATCATCCCCAGAATCGCCGCCAGCGCGGTGAGCAAAATCGGCCGGGAGCGGTGCTGTGCGGCCTGAATAATCGCCTCATGCGCTGACCCTCCCTGCGCCACATTGGTATCCACTTCACTGATTAAAATCACCGCGTTGCGGATTATCATCCCCGCCAGCGCAATCACCCCAAGCAGGGCAACAAACCCCATTGGTGTAGCCGTTGGCAGCATCGCAGCCACCACGCCGATTAACCCGAAGGGAGCCATCAATAGCGCCAGTGCCATGCGGGAGAAACGCTGTAACTGCACCATCAGCAAAATCAGCATCACCAGCAACGTCACCGGCAGAACCTGATAGACCGAGCGGTTGCCCTTGTTCGATTCTGCCACCGCGCCGCCTTCTTCAATCTGGTATCCACCAGGCAGTGTCGCCTGATAGGCTGCCACCTGAGGCGCTAAGGATTCAGACAGCGTTTGCGCCCGAACGCCCACGGCCACATCGGTCTGCACCGTGATAAACGGCAGCCGCTGGCGACGCCAGATGATAGGCTCATCCACGTCATAGCTGACGGTCGCTATCTGCTCCAGCGGCACCCGCTGACCATTCGAGGTGCGCAATTGCAGGCTGGCAACGGTGTCCAGATCCTGGCGCTCCTCATCCCGGGCACGCACTACCACATCCACCATACGATTGCGATCGCGCACCTGAGTCACGGTGGTGCCGGAAAAAATGGTAGCCAGCGCACTGGCCACCGCCTGAGAACTGACACCAACGGCGCGCGCTTCCGTCTGGTTTAGCGCGACGCGAATCACGCGCTCCGGCTCCCCGGCGGTCAGGCTCACTTCACGCGCACCGGTATTCGCGGCAACCAGCGACGCCAGTGCATTGGCATATTCACGCACCTTGCTAATATCCGGCCCGCTCACCCGATATTTCAACGGCCAGCCGACAGGCGGCCCCAGCTCCAGTGGCGACACTCTGGCGACCAAATGGCTGAAATCTTGCTTCAGCCGCGCCTCCAGCCGGGCTCGCAACGCATCCCGCTCTTTCAACCCCTTCGCCACCAGCACCAGTTGTGCAAGGTTTTCATTTTGCAGTAACACCTCCATCGGCAGATAAAAGCGCACCGCACCGGCCCCCACATAGGTAGAGAAATGGTCAAGGTCAGGGTCATCGGCAAGCGATTTTTCAAGACGCGCCACTTCACGCGCGGTGGCCTCCTGAGAGGCATTGCGCGGCAGCGTCAAACTGACCAGCAACTCGGGCCTGTCGGATGCCGGGAAAAATTCGCCCTGAAGCCGGCTTGCAGCCAGCACCGCCAGCAGCAACATCGCAACAGACAGCCACAAGGTACGGCCACGGTAGCGTAAGGCCATCTCCAGCAGGCGATGGTAAGCACGCGCGAGACGACCGGGCGTTGCGGCATGAACAGGTATCTGTTTCGCCAGCAGCCAGACCCCTATCAGCGGTGAAAATAGAATAGCCACCACCCAGGAACTCAGTAGCGACATCAGCACCACGATAAACAGCGAATAACAGTATTCACCGGCCCCGGACGCAGCAAAGCCGACCGGAATAAAACCGGCTACCATCACCAGTGTGCCGGTCAGCATCGGAAAGGCTGTGGTTTCGTAAGCGCGGGTTGCCGCCTGCTCACGCACCTCGCCCTTCTCAAGACTGGAAACCATCGCTTCCACCGTTATCATCGCGTCATCCACCAGCAGCCCCAGCGCAATAATCAGCGCACCGAGCGAAATACGCTGCAAACCGATACCGGCTATCTCCATGCCGATAAAGGTCATTGCCAGCACAATCGGGATTGATGCGGCCACCACCAGTCCGGCCCGGCTGCCGAGCGACACGAACGATACCGCCAGCACGATAACCACCGCTTCCAGCAGGACTTTGACAAACCCATCGACCGAGGATTTCACCACCGCTGACTGGTCAGCCACATCGGTGACGTCAATCCCATATGGCAGCGCCGATTTAATGACGGCCATCTTGCTGCGTAGCGCCTCGCCAAACGCCAGCATATTGCCGGTGGGAGCCATGGAGATAGCCAGCCCTATCGCCGGTTGCCCGTTAACGCGAAACCTGGGGGCCGGTGGTTCAGCGCGCTGACGATGCAGGCTGGCGATGTCCGTCAGCGGGATAAAGCGCCCGCCAATATGCAGCGTCACCTGACGCAGGCTCTCTTCAGACATAAACGCCCCGCTCACGCGCAGTTCCACCTTATCGTGTGCGGTACGAATCATCCCCGCCGGGCTGACCGCATTTTGCGCCTGCAAGGCGGCCGTCACTTGCTGTAAATCGAGCCCCATGCCAGCCAGTTGCCGGGGGGAAAAGGCCACGATGATCTGCTCTTCCTCGGCACCTAACACCTCTATTTTGCCCACATCCGGTATCGTCAGCAGGGCGGTGCGGATATCATCCACCTTGTCGCGCAGCTCTCTTGGTGAATAGCCTTCAGCGGTGAAACCATAAAGGGTGCCGAAGGTGTCATCAAACTCATCGTTTACCGCAGGCTCAGCGACGCCATCCGGCAACGCCGAGGCGATATCTTTCATCTTTTTACGCACGCTATACCAGATGCCTTTCACCGCTGAGGGCGGGGTACTGTCGCGCAGGTTAACAAAAATCACCGCCTCACCAGGGCGGCTATAGCTCTCGATAAAATCCAGATAGGGCGTTTCTTGCAGTTTCTTTTCCAGCACATCGGTAACGAAACTGACGGTATCTTGCACCGTGGCACCGGGCCAGCGTGCTGAAACCACCGCCGTTTTAATGGTGAAGGCCGGGTCTTCGTTACGGGGCAACCGCTGGTAGCTCATCACCCCGGCGGCCATGATGATCAGCATAAAAAACGCCACCATTTGCTGGTGCTTCAGCGCCCAGGCTGACAGGTTCCACTTTTGCTTCAATCCGCCAGACATCAGTTCGCCCCCAACAACGTCACTTTCTCACCCGCACGCAATTTACTCACCCCGGCGGTAACAACGCTATCCCCCGTATGCAGGCCCTCCGTGACAAAAATTTGCTCCTCGCTGTAGCGACCAAGGGTAACGGGCTGTAAACGCAGCGTGTGTGTTTGCGGCTCGACCACAAAAACCGCAGGAGCATCGCCCTGACGCGTCAGCGCTGATGCCGGCAAGGCCAGAGCATCCTCTGCCGGTAACGTTACCTCGCCTTGTACGGTAGCGCCCAGCGCCATCTCTTTGGGGGGGTCAATCAGTGAGACTCTCACGCGCCAGGTGCGGGTTTCGCTATCGGCCAGCGGGCTGATATCCCGCACCCGCCCTTGCGCTTTCACCGCCGGATTAGAAAGCAGTGATACCGTCACGCTCGGGTCTTTCAGGCCACTGCTGATAAGACGCCCGGAGACATTAAACACCGCATCACGACCGGTAAATGTTGCCAGCCGCACGACCTCCTGACCAGCACTCACCACCTGACCGGGGTTGGCGCTAACCGAGGTAATCACACCGGCTACCGGGGCGGTCAAGCGGGTGTAATCCAGGCGGTCTTGGGCACTTTTCACGCTGGCCTGCGCACTGGTGCGCACCGATACAGCTGATGACCAGTTGGACTGCGCTTCATCGAGCTGCGCGCGGGAAATGGCCCCATTGGGAGCGAGTTGTTTCATTCGGTTTAACGTGCGCTCGGCCAGGTGCTCCGAAGCCAGCGCCCGGGTGAGGTCGGCTTTGGCACTCTGAAGCTGGTTTTCACTGTCACGGGTGTCTAGCGTGGCAATAATGTCCCCGGCTTTCACCTCGCCCCCGACATCCACCGGGCGCGTAATCAGGCGACCATCCAGACGAAAGCCGAGCGACGTTTCCTGCGTCGGGCGGATTTCTCCCGTCTGGGAGAGCACCTCGCCCTGAGAGGCAAGCTGGACTGTCACGGTTCGTACCGGGCGCGGCGCAGCCGTCTGAACAGCATGGGGGGCATTGTCACACCCGGACAGCAGGCTCACGGCCAGCAGGAGGCACAGGCCGGCCACTCCGCCTGCGAAGACAGAGGGAAAAACCTCATGCCAGTGACGAGTGACATGATAAAAGGCATATAACGTAGATTTGGTCTGGGTCATAAAAGATATCCTGTTACCGTTCAGTAACCATTACACCGCAGACATTTCCAGATTGTCGCCACACTTCATCAAGGAACTATCAAGACGACAGAAAAACTAGTGCTCTGCCGTGTTAACTTCATCGACAACCGGCAGTTGCACGGTAAAACACATACCGCCTTGCGGATGGTTTTCCGCCATCAGGCTGCCGCCCAGCGCGTCACAGATTGCCTGCGCAATCGACAAACCGAGCCCACTGCCGCCAGAGTGACGCGAGCGGGATGACTCTGCCCTGGAAAAACGCTCGAAAATCAACGGCAAAAAAGCCTCACTGACGCCGGGGCCATAATCACGAAAGCGTATTACCCAACGGGTGGGCTGGCGAATGACCGTAATATCCTGCACCTTGCCGTCATGAGCGTAGCGCATCGCGTTGTCCATCAGGATGGTAAACACCTGCCCCAGCCGCAGCGGGTCCGCCAGGCAATAGCCTGCATCACCGGCCTGTAGCCGGATACTCCACCCGGCTGCCTCGCTATGCGGTTTCAGCCAGGCAATGCGATCGCGCAGCAACTCAACCGGGTTAACCCGCACGCTCTCAATGGCCAGTTGCCCGGCACTGACCATCGACAACAGGTGTAAATCATCAATCAGCCGGTTTAAATTCAGCATCTGGTGCATCACCATCTGTAATTGCCGGGCATCCGCGTCGAAAACCCCATCAATCATGCCTTGCAAGCGCCCCATGGCGGCAGTCAACGGTGAGCGTAGCTCGTGAGCCATCGCCACATGCGACGCCCGCAGCTCGCGCTCATAACGCTCAAGCTGCGCGGTCATGGCGTTAAAGTCACGGGTCAGTCGGGTCAATTCGGCAGGCGCGCCCGGCACCGTGCGGGCACGGCTGGCAAACTGGCCTCGCGCCACCATACGCGCCGACATCGCCAATTGGCTGAACTGCACCGACAATGGCCGGGCCGCCCACAGCCCCAGCACCACAATCAGCGGAATCGCCACCAGCACCAGCATGACCAGAATCAGCCAGTCAACGGTGGCAATGGAGGGATAGAACACCTCCGGGCCGTACCAGGTATCGAGGATCTCGTAATAGCGCAGACGGTGTTGCCCAGGGTTTTCATGTAGCTGTAGCAACTCCTGACGCACGGCTTGCGGCATTTTATGGTTAACCCACACAATCAAGAGCGCGAAGCGCAGCCACATACACAAGGCGATTAACACCACCGCACCGACCGCCAGTGACAAGATTCGGGTACACAACCAGCGCCATAATGAAGGAGGGGCCGCACGCGTTTTCATGGCTGACGAAACCTGTAACCGACTGCGCGAACCGTCAGCAGCACGCCTCGAATGCCTACCGCTTCGAGTTTTTTACGCAAATTGTAAATATGGGTATCCACAACCCGCTCCAGCGCATCGCTATCCGGCAGACTTGCCTCGAGCAGTTCCTGACGAGAAAAAGCCCGGGTTTGAGCCCCGAGCAAAGTGGTGAGCAAACTGAGCTCGGTGGGCGTCAGATCAAGGGTCTGGCGTTGCCCTTGTGCATCGGTCACGGCGGCAATCATCGCATCCTGATCCACCACCAGCGCCCCAAAGCTCAGCGTCCGGCCAGTGGACATCGCGCCGCTACTGCGCCGCAATACCGCCTGAACCCGCGCCACCACTTCACCCGGATGGTAGGGCTTGGTGACATAGTCATCCGCGCCATAGCGCAGTGCGCCGATTTTATCGGCTTCATCGCCCATCGCCGTCAGCATGATGACCGGAATATCATTTTTACGACGCAAAGCAGACAACACTTCCGTGCCATTCATCCCCGGTAACATCACATCCAGCAACACCAAATCCGGGTGCAGCCGCAAAGCCATCTCCAGGCCACTGATGCCATCTCTTGCCAGCAACACCTGAAAATTATCGCGTTTCAGGTAGGCTTCCAATACACTGGCGGCATCCGTGTCATCTTCAATTATCAGAATGCGTTTCGGATTCATGGTGGTTCTCTTGATAGGGTGATTCTCTTGATAATGCTCTCGTCACTGACCGGGGCAACCGGTATTAGCGACAAAATAAGGGTTTAGCGCGAAAACAGGGTTGGGCAGACAGTGGGGTTGTCCCCCGTTGCCGATACCGTTTATCGGTCATGTTTTCCCGCACAGAGAAACCCTGCCAGGGCAACGCCTTTCCCTCCCCCCAACCAAGGAGTCAAAACAGGATGATAATGCGACATACTCCGCTCTACTTAGCGACCTTACTGTTTGTCATTGGTAGCCCCGTCAGTCAGGCAGATGATACACGACCTGACCAGAAAGACGGCGTGACTATCGGTCTGGCCACACTCAATGCCCCCCGCTACAGCGGCTCGAATGAGCGCCAGTGGGACTGGCTGCCGGTCATTCAGGCTCGTCAGGGGGCTTTCTTCTTTGATACGGCCAAAGGTGCTGGCTACGACCTGCAATTCGGTCAGTTTTATCTGGAACACACCTTAGGTTACGCGGCGGGCCGTACTGATAAGAAATCCTCTTTTCGGCCAGGTTCGGACAAGTTACGCGGCATGGGCAAAATTGACGGCGTGCTGAATACCGCTCTCACACTGGGCTGGGAATTTACCGACCAGTTATCGGTAGAAGCGAAAGCCATTGCCCCGTTAACCGACAGCCAGGGGATGCAGTATCAAACCTCTGTCAACGCGACACTGTTCCAAAACGACTCCGACACGCTGGGTGCGCAGGCGTCCTTGCTGTTTGGCGATGCGCGCTACAATAATCTGTTTTATGGCGTAACGGCCTCACAGAGCGCCAATTCCGGCTACCGCGCCTACCAAACCAACGGCGGATTATATGGCCAGTCGGTTTCCGTGTTCTGGAGCCATCGCTTTACGCCACAATGGGCCAGCACACTGAGCGGCAGTTATACCCATCTGAACGACAAGGTCGCGGATAGCCCCATCGTATTCCAGCCAGATCAGTTTACCGGGATCATGGCCGTCACCTACAGCTTCTGACCGTTGCCATATCGTTAGTCAGATCGCTAAAAAGCCCGGTTTCCGGGCTTTTCTATATCAATCAACACAATTGCTGACGATCCCCCGGCACAAAGAGCACAAAAAGCTAAACAAAACGACAACAGAATAAGAAAAGCCGCCTGAAAAATTGAAAAGCGAAAAACCCCTGCAATAGAATGGCCGCGCTGTTCCTGAGTGCTCTTCAGACAGCACTACCCTTTCGGCAACCACCATGCCGCACCACTATAAGCAAGGGCAATAACGTCATGAAAACAGTACTCATCACCGGGGCGACAGGCTTTCTGGGTGGCGCAATTATGGAAAAAGCGCTACAGGACAGACACATAAAACGCATTTTGCTACTGGTTCGCGCCAGTAATCCGCAAGAAGGTTTACAGCGTATTGTGCATAACCTGCGTAAATTTGATATTGCAGAAACCGTGTTATCACAACTGACGACCGACAATATTATTATCGGCGATCTGGCTGAGCCTGAAGGCTTTTTACAGCATCCGGCACTGGATAATGTCACGCATGTTATCAACAGCGCCGCCGTTGCGTCATTCGGTAATAATCCGCTTATCTGGAAAGTGAACGTCGAAGGAACGCTGGCCTTTGCCCGCCGCATGAGTCAGGTTGCGTCGCTGGAGAAGTTTATTCAGATAGGCACCGCGATGTCTTGTGTGCCGGAACAAGATGAAGTGGTTGAGGAGTCTCAGCTACTGGATACGGAAAAGTCGCACATCGTTGAGTACACGCTCTCCAAAGCCACCATTGAAAATCTGATCCGCCAGCACTGCCCGGCCATGCCGCTGCTGATTGTGCGCCCGTCGATTATTGTCGGCCACTCCCATCTGGGTTGCAAACCCTCGAGCAGTATTTACTGGGTGTTCGAAATGGCGATGAAGCTTCAGCGGTTCATGTGTTCGCTGGATGACAAGATTGATGTGATCCCGGTGGATTTCTGTGCCGAAGCCATTTTATTGCTGCTCAATAACCCGCAGGCCATCGACGACATCTACCATATTTCGGCAGGGGAAACCTCCAGCGTCAGTTTCAACGAGGTGGATCAGGCGATGGCGCGCGCGGCTTCGCGCCCGCCGATGGGTGAGGCGTATCGCCAGGTCAGCTATAGCGATCTCATCAAACTTCGCAGCAGCTTTAGCGAGCTGTACGGGCCCTGCAATGAACGCCTGATGCTGCGCGCAATGCGCCTTTACGGTTCATTCGCCCAGCTCAACGTCAAATTCAGTAACCGCAAATTGCTGCAACTGGGTATGAAAACGCCACCGCGTTTTACAGAATATGTGGGTAAATGCGTGGAAACGACGCGCCAGTTCAGCGTGCCTGAGCTGATGACAGTGGATTTTAAATAAGCGGCACGCACTCGTCATCACCTTGATACGCTGTTGTAAAAAAACGCGCGGCCAGACCGCGCGTTTTTATTTTCTGCAAGTGCAAACCCGCCTTCGCTGTAGCCCGACTCATGCCTCAATAGACTGGCGAGAGCCGGGGCACACCAGTTGCCGACTCTTGATGTGATACATCTCCAGATTCGGGCGCAAAAAGAAGGCCATTTCCCACGGGTTCTTGTTGATGAACGCATGGCGCACCTCTTCAAACAGCTGGGTGGCTGGGTCTATCAGATAGGCATCGCCCTCAATCAGGGTGTAATTCCATTCAATCGAGCGCTCAAAAGTGTAGTGCGAGCGCTCGTCCATAGCGAAAAAGCAGTGCGGATTGCGTTTAAGCAGTTTGGATTTGAAGGTTTCGGGAAAGGTTATCAGGAAAATGTCATCGTCTACCGAGGACAAAAACGCCAGCACCGTGGTGTGCGGTTGCTCTTGTGCCATCGTGACCAACACCCCCACCTTGTTGGTGAAGTCTTTCCGTTCGGTATCGGGCAAAGCCGTCATCGACGTAAAGGGAATTAACTGCTCAGGCCGGTTATCCGGCGCAAACTGGTAGCCCGGCTCACGGATATCCACCACCGGCGCAAAACCATGCAAGAGCTGGCATTCGCGCGCGGCCAGAATCACCCAGTCTTCATCCACACTGACCACCCGGCCCTTGTAAGAAGCACGGTATACCGAAATATTGGCATCAAATTCATCCACCCCGGTGCGGTTATCGAGATGAACGGTAGCGAACTCCCCCACCTTCAGTGAATGCCCCTTGGGGAAAAACACCCGCAGGCTGTTATCCGCACGCGGATAAACGCCACAGATATGAATAACGACTTCGCCTTGCTGATAACAGGCCAGCACCCCCAGCACCTGTTTACCTAAATACGTGGTCAGACTCATGTGCAACACCTTGCTTATCGTTCTGGTTAATCAATTCGTCAGGCTGTGTGTCAAGTAGCGTCCCCGACAGCGAGCATGGCGCTCCTGTCTTTCTCACCCTATGCGAGGCAAAGAATCGCTGTCAAGGCGTTTGCAGGTGGCGTCTGTCTCTGGCTATATCACATACCTGATTGGCATAAGTCCTTGCTGGCCGAGGCTTACGACGACTTGTATCATGGGAATAACTCGCAGGCTATTTAAATACACCGCGCTATCACCTGCCCGAAAATAGAGCGCACACCGAGGATGCTATGACCATCAAGCGTTACCCACACCTTGCCCACTGGGGCGCATTCACCGCTGTCGTCGAAGACGGCAGGCTCATTGGCTGCGAACCGTTTGCAGGCGATCCCGACCCATCGCCAATGCTCGATTCCATCGTACCGCTGGTGTATAGCGACAAACGTATTCGCAAACCGATGGTGCGCCGCTCATGGCTGGCGAAACGCGAACACAGTGACCGCACGCTGCGCGGCAAAGAGCCGTTTGTCGAGGTGGACTGGGATCAGGCGCTGGATCTGGTGGCAGAAGAAAATCGCCGGGTACGCGACCGTTACGGCGCGGACGGCCTGTTCGCCGGATCATACGGCTGGTCATCCGCCGGGCGTTTTCATCACGCGCGCTCGCAGGTGCGGCGCTTTTATTTTTCCGGCGGTGGCGCGGTCGATCAAACCGGCAATTATAGCTGGGGAGCGGCGCAGTTTTTCTTGCCCTATGTGATTGGCACCTTCCACCCGCTGACCGGCAAAGTGACCGAGTGGCGCAGCGTAGCGGAGCACTGCGAGCTGTTTATCGCCTTCGGCGGGCTGGCGCTAAAAAATGCACAGGTGGCCTCCGGCGGGGCTGGCCACCACACGCTCAAACCAGCGCTGGAAACGCTGGTGGCACGCGGCATTCCGGTTATCAACATCAGCCCGATGCGCGACGACTGCCCGGCCTTTGTCAACGCCGAGTGGATCCCGATACGCCCTAATACCGATGTGGCGCTGATGCTGGCGCTGGGCTACGAGATTCAGCGCCGTCAGGCAGAAGACCGTGATTTTCTCGACAGCCACTGCGTCGGGTATCCACAACTGCGCGACTACCTCAACGGCCACAGCGACGGCATCGCCAAAACCCCGGCGTGGGCCAGCGCCATTACCGGCATTCCGGCGCAGCGTATCGAAAAGCTGGCGCAGCAGTTGATTGGCATACGTAGCTTTATCACCTGCTCTTATTCCGTGCAGCGTGCCCATCGTGGCGAGCAACCCTACTGGATGATGATCGCACTGTCTGCCATGCTGGGGCAGGTCGGGCTGCCGGGCGGCGGCTTCTCCTTTGGGCACGGCTCGATGAACAGCGTCGGCAACGAGCGCATCACCTCGCCCGCGCCCGCCTCCCCATCTGTGCCGAACCCCGGTCAGTCAATTCCGGTGGCACGTATCGCCGATATGCTGCTGCATCCCGGTGAGGCATACACCTTTTGCGGCGAACAACGCACTTACCCCGATATCCATCTCATTCACTGGGCGGGTGGTAACCCGTTCCACCATCACCAGCAACTTAACCGTTTGGTTGCGGGCTGGCAGCGGCCAGATACAGTGATTGTGCAGGATATCGTCTGGACGGCGGCGGCGCAGATGGCCGATATCGTACTGCCCGCCACCACCACCCTTGAGCGTAATGATATCGGTGGCTCCTCGCGTGACCGCTTCGTGTTTGCCATGCATCAGGCGATTGCGCCACAGCATCAGGCCCGCAATGACTACGATATCTTCAGCGAGCTGGCCCAACGCCTCGGTTACGGCGACGCCTTCACGCACGGCGGCCGCAGCGAGCGACAGTGGCTGGAATCAATGTATCTCGCCTGTCGGGAACGACAGGGCAGCACCGGTGAACGCTGGCCTGATTTCGACGGTTTCTGGCAGCAAGGATTCGTGGATGTTCCGATGGATGAGCAGCCGTTCGTGTTTTTCGATGCCTTCCGCCGTGACCCGCAGCGCCATGCGCTCAACACGCCCAGCGGCAAAATTGAGCTCTTTAGCCGTACCATTGCCGATTACCGCTACCCTGATTTCGCGCCGCATCCGCAATGGCAGCCGCCAGCCGAGTGGCTGGGCGCGCAGGCAAGCCAACAGTGGCCACTGCACTTTATCTCCATCCAGCCAACTGACCGGCTGCACAGCCAGCTTGGCAGCACACCGCAAGTAGCCGCCAACAAAACCGCCGGACACGAAACGCTGTACATGCACCCGCAGGATGCTACTGTACGCGGCATTCGCCACGGCGATCGCGTAGAAGTACGCAACGAACGCGGGCGCATCTACGCCGGAGTCAATGTGACCGATGGCGTGACGCCGGGAGTGGTTATCATGGCAACCGGAGCCTGGTTTGATCCCGGCTTTGGTCAGGCGCAGTGGCAGGCGGTAGAACAGTCTGGCAATGCCAATGTGCTCACGCTCGACATCGCCACCTCATCGCTGACCCAAGGCCCGAATGCCATGAGTTGCCTGGTGGACGTGATTGCCGCCTGAGCCAGATGACAACACGCCCCGGACAGTGCCGGGGCGTGTTGCGGATGTTCACACGGTGCACACCAGCGGCGCATCAGAAAGGCCGCGGGACACCGGTAAAGGTCGTTAGTGTTTATCCGGCGCGTGATGTTGATCGACCGAGTGATGATCGTGGCGCGATAACCAGTCCAGATATCCCATCACAAATGCTGACAACACAAACGTCAGATGGATGATGACATACCACATCAGCTTATTATCCGGCACGTTTTTCGCGTCCATAAACACCCGTAACAGATGGATGGACGAAATCGCCACAATCGAGGCGGCAACCTTGTTTTTCAGCGAGCTGGCATCCATTTTGCCAAGCCAGTTCAGCTTTTCCTTGTCCTCGCCGATATCCAGCGCCGAGACGAAATTTTCATAACCGGAAAACATCACCATCACCAGCAAGCCACCGACCAGCGTCATATCCACCAGTGACAGCAACGTCAAAATCAGGTCAGACTCGGCAATAGTGAAAATGTTTGGCAACACCAGCCAAATCTCTTCAAAGAACTTGATGGCCAGCGCCATTAAGCCCAGCGATAGCCCCAGATAAACCGGAGCCAGCAGCCACCGTGCAGCGTACATCGTATTTTCCAGAAAACGTTCCATAGCGCCTATCAGGTACAGGTTTAAGAGAGCTGCATCATAGCGAAAAACCACCTGTCGGTGCCATTCAATTATGCATAGATATATTGCATTGATTTTTAAACAATTAGCACATTAACGTCGCGGAATTCGCTCAGCGACACTCGCTGGCTCATCCCGCGGCATACGCCATAAACAAGATCCCGATCGCGCCATTCTTCGTATGAATGCCATACCCACTGCGACCATGACCATGCGACAAAGGCAGGATGCCGATGCCCATGCCAGGCTGTGGCCGACACGGCGCATTTACCCGGCCATAACACGCCATGCCTCCCTCGCCATTATCCGGGCATGGCAATCACTGTATGACAATGGATGGTTCATCATGAAGCGATCGTTGAAAACATGGCACGCTCCGCTGTTGGCAGTCGCACTGGCGATACCGCTTGCCGCCTCCAGCGCAGTCAACCTGACTCTTGATGGCATGAATAGCACACTGGACAACGGCGTGCTGAAAGTGCGCCTTGGCGCAGACGGCAGCGCTCAGGAGGTCTGGAAAGGGGGGGTCAACCTGATTACCCGGCTCTCTGGCGCGGCGCGTGACCCGGATAAAAACCGTAGTTTCTACCTCGATTATTACTCCGGCGGCGTCAATGAATTCGTGCCTGAACGCGTAAGCGTTATCAGCCAGACGCCCGACCAGGTACATCTGGCCTATATTGATGACCAGAACGGCAAGCTGCGGCTGGAATATCACTTCATCATGCGCAGTAATGTCAGCGGTATTTACAGCTACGTGGTGGCCGCCAACACGGGTTCAACGCCCGTGACCGTCAGCGAATTACGCAATGTCTACCGCTTTGATGCCAGCCGGCTTAATGAACTGTTTAACGGCGTGCGACAGGATACACCGCGGCTTTACAGCGAACTCGAAGCACTACCGAAAGTGCAAGATGAAACCTGGCAATTGCCCGATGGCAACATCTACAGCAAATACGATTTTGCCGGTTATCAGCGAGCAACCCGCTATTGGGGGTTGGGCAACGGCTATGGTGCCTGGCTGGTGCCCGCGAGCCACGAATACTATTCCGGCGATGCTCTCAAACAAGAACTGCTGGTTCATCAGGATGCGATTATCCTCAATTATCTCACCGGCTCACACTTCGGCACTCCAGATATGGTGGCCCAACCCGGCTTTGAAAAACTCTACGGCCCGTGGCTGCTGTATATCAACCAGGGCAGCGATCGTGAATTGCTGGCCGATGCCCGCCGCCGCGCCGAACACGAGCGAGCCAACTGGCCCTACAAATGGATGGATGACACACGCTACCCACAACACCGCGCGACCGTTAGCGGGAAAGTGCAAACCCGAGCGCCGCATGCCCTGGTGACGCTAAACAGCAGCAGTGAAGATGCCGATATACAGACCCTCGGTTATTTGTATCACACGCGCACCAACCGCGATGGCCAGTTCACACTGCACGATGTCCCGGCTGGCGAATATCGTTTATCCGTTTATGCCGACGGCGGCACCGAGGTAGGATTATTGGCACAACAAGCGGTGCATATTGATGCCGGGCGCGTCACCCTTGACCCCATCGCAACCCGCCCTGACGAACCGCTGGTGTGGGCCATCGGCCAGGCAGACAGAAAAGCCGGTGAGTTCCGCTTCGGCGACAGGCTACGCCAGTATCACTGGCAAACCGAGGTGCCTGCCAACCTGAGTTATGAAATCGGTAAAAGCCGTGAGCGCAATGACTGGTACTACGCCCAGACCCGGCCGGGTAGCTGGCGCATCTTGTTTACAGCCCACCAGCCGCAAAAAGCCTACACCTTGCACATCGCTCTGGCCGGAGCCAGTAACAGCGGCATGACCACGCCGGTCAGCACGCCACAACTGGCGGTCAAACTCAATGATCGGTCGCTGACCACGCTCAGGTATGACAATGATAAAGCTATCTACCGTGGCGCAATGCAAAGTGGCCGCTACCATGAGGCGCATATTCCGCTACCCGCAGGTGCATTACGTGAAGGCAGCAACACGCTGTCACTGGATCTGCAAGGTGGCATGGTCATGTATGATGCCATTACGCTGACGGAAACCCCGGCAGAGACACAGCCCTGAAGGTGAGAGCACGTAGAAAGCATTGCCGCGTTATGCGAAACACGACATAACGCGGCAATGCCGGTCAGCCTGCTTGCTGGCATACCCGGGGCATCCGGCTTCACAGAAAGGGACTCAACATGCAAAACATCACGCTGGTCACCGGTGGTTCAAGGGGAATTGGCCGGGCAACGGCACGGCATCTGGCACAACAAGGCCACTGGGTGGCTATCAGTTATCTGCATCAACACCAGCAGGCACACGCGGTGGTGGCGGAAATTCGCGCCAGCGGCGGGCAGGCTATCGCCCTACAGGCGGATATCGCGGATGAGCAGCAGGTCATCGCGCTGTTTGCCGATATTGACCACCAGTTAGGGCCATTGACCGGGCTGGTCAACAATGCAGGTATTTTACGCCCGCAGGCCAGTATTGAAGCGCTGGATGCCGTGCGGCTTAACGCGCTGTTTGCGACAAACATCACCGGGTATTTTTTATGTGCGCGTGAAGCCGTCAAACGCATGGCACACCGCCACGGTGGCAAAGGAGGGGCTATCGTCAATGTGTCCTCGGCGGCATCAAGGCTGGGCTCTCCCCATGAGTATGTGGATTATGCGGCGTCCAAAGGGGCGGTGGACACCCTGACTCGCGGGCTGGCGCTGGAAGTCGCCGCACAGGGGATTCGTGTCAATGCCGTGCGGCCCGGATTTATTTACACCGATATGCACGCCGATGGCGGCGAGCCGTTGCGGGTTGACCGCGTCAGCCAGACTATCCCCATGCAACGCGGCGGCCAGCCTGAGGAAGTTGCGAACGCGATAGGCTGGTTATTGTCAAACGAAGCCAGTTACGTCACCGGCAGCTTTATCGATTTAGCCGGCGGAAAATAGCAGCCGGGCAAGCAGGTTCCCTGATAACACCATGTTATCAGGGCGAGAGCGAATATTATTGGTTTTGGTGATGCTGGATGAATGACGAGCGCCCTGCTCAACCCACCTTGTCAACGCATCCGTTCTTGGGTTCCCTGGTGCCAGACTGATTACCCTCCGTGCCGTTAGTTTCGGAGGCAATCAATTAGTCAGTTAATTATAATTAATGTTTGTAACTTTTAGCATGTTTTATGATTGATAAATTCCCCTAAACGTTATCGCAATAAAAACATGCAAGTCAACATATTAATGAACACATGATTGCCTTTAATGTCCATTTTTAGTATCAACCTCACAGCTATCAAAATTTTTGTGAATGCATATTGCCGATATGCCCCATCACGCCGCGCGTCAGCCTGTCGCACTGGCGTGAAAGGCATTTTTTACCACCGGCGTGATAGCTGAAATCCGGGCTTTTAGCGTAAGATGAGGCGGTCTGAGAAACCGCCTGAAAAGGAATGACCATGAAAACAACGAATGCTCAGCGCAAGAATAACATCATTAAAAACATTGAATATCTGATGCGTACCCGAGGTGAAACCAAAGCCTCTTTCTCCAACAGAACAGGGGTCACACGCACCACTATCTATAAGATTCTTGATGGTAAGGTGAACAAGGTTCAGCAATCGACCATCAACCGTATTTCCGATTTCTTTGGTGTCTCGTGTGAAGAAATTGAAGATTACGACCTGGAAAAGGTTGAGCAACTGAATAACACGCTCTCCTTTGATGGCAACAAGAACCCGGCCGCTATCCCGATCATTCCCCAGTCAGCATTGCTGTCGGTGCGGCAACAGCGCATTGGTCAGTTGGTGGTGCGTTATCCGCTAACCTGGTTTTTTGGCGATGAGGCCAACATGGTGGCCGTTGAGCTTGAATCACCGCTTGGCGAACTATTTTCCGCCGGAACCCTATTGATAGTCCGGCGTCCTCCGGCGCTGGTTCCCGACACGCCCGCACTTTACCACTCACCGCAAAGCGGATTTTTTGTCGAGATGCCACAGGCAACGGAGGTAACCGATAAAAAACGTCCGGCGGAAGTGACGCTGCTGGGATATATCATAGAGGAAAGGATATAAATGGATGCAAACAAGAAATTCAAACTGCTAGGCTTTAACCACAGCGGCGAGCTCTCCGCCAATATCATGGTGCTATCCACCGGAAAAACCCTGCACATGACGTTAAAAGAGCTGGTCGATAGCGATATTTCTGACGATTTCAATCGGCATGAGCTTAATGCCTTGTACAAAAAGCTCTATTCCGGTAAAGCCATCACCACCGCCTACGAACTCAGCGACAGAAATGAGCGCTCCTGGCTGGCTTACCTGATGATCACCACCGCACTTTGCGTGATTTATATCTTTTCAACCGTCAGCGGGGTAAAGCCCATTTTCATCCCGGCACTCAACATGGTGGTGCCTCCCGCGGTATTTGTTTACCCGCTGACGTTTATTCTGGTGGATATTCTCAACGAATTTTATGGTCTGCGGCTGGCGCGGCGCACTATCCTGATTGCGTTCTTCTTTCATCTGGTGTTTGTACTCGGGCTGTGGGTAACCAGCCTGATACCGGGCGTTGCCGAATGGGAGTACAGTAAAACCTATAACGGTATTGTTGGTAATATGGTGGCCGTGCTGTTGGGGTCATCGCTGGCCTACCTGATTTCAGAAAATATCAACGCCTGGGTGTTGCACAAAATCAAAATCCTGACGAAATCGCGTTATCTGTTCATCCGCGTGATCACCAGCACCGTGACGGCCTCGGCCGTTGATAGTGTGATTTTCTGCACCATCGCATTTTATAATGTCCTGAGTGCGGACATGATACGCACCATGATCCTGTCGCAATTTCTGATTAAAGTGGTCTATGCGGTGTTAGGCGTCGGCCCTATTTACGGTAGCCGCAGACTGTTCAGGAAATACATTCATACCGTACCTGTACCAGCAAGGAACTGAGCGATTATGCATATTACTGAAAACGATAGCATTACCCATCTGGGCGTGCGCTCCAGCTACCCGGATAACTATGATCCAGCGCTACTGGAAGCGCTGCCGCGCGCCAGAGGACGTGACCTCATCGGCGTGACTGGCGAGGCATTGCCGTTTCATGGCCATGACATCTGGACTGCCTTCGAACTCTCCTGGCTGAACCGCAAAGGTAAACCGCTGGTGGGCATCGCCGAGTTTATTATTCCGGCCAGCTCAGAGAACCTGATCGAGTCGAAATCGTTCAAACTCTATCTCAACAGCTTCAACCAGACGCGCTTTAACGATATTGGCGAAGTGCACGCAACGCTTATCAACGACCTGTCTGCGGCCGCCAAAGGCGATGTCAAAGTCACGCTCTATCCGGCTTTGAGCGGTTATCCTGCCGAAATCGACAAATTACCGGGCACCAACATTGATGAGCTGGATATTGAAGTCAACGATTACAGCTTCAATCCCGACTACCTGCAACACGCGGTACGTGATAATGCGCCGGTAGTTTCAGAAACACTGAACTCTAATTTGCTGAAATCCAACTGTTTGGTCACCCACCAGCCGGACTGGGGCAGCGTGGTGATAAAATATGAAGGGCGGCAGATAGACCAGGAAGCGCTGCTGCGTTATCTGATCTCTTTCCGCCAGCATAATGAATTCCACGAGCAGTGCGTTGAGCGCATTTTCAATGACCTCAAACGCTACTGCCAGCCACAAAAACTGTCGGTATTCGCCCGTTATACCCGACGCGGCGGTCTGGATATCAACCCGTTTCGCAGCGATTTTGAGTCTGAAGCCACCACCGGACGGCTGGTGCGCCAGTAAGCATCGGTATTTTCTCTGGAGAGCGCCGCCCAAGGCGCTCCCCCGTATATTGCTCGCCGAATACCACGCCCCAGACTTACTCTGTCGCACTCTCCCCTTGCGGAGCCAGCACAGTCGGCAGTTGCTGTTTAAGCCAGCTAACAAAAGCCGAAATACGCGCCGGAACATGGCGGCGCTGCTGATAGACGGCGTAAATATCCGCTTCTGGCAGAGTGTAATCCGTCAGCAGCGCAATCAGTTTCCCCTTCGCCAGCCAGGTGTGCGCATCCCACCATGAGCGCAAAATAATGCCATGCCCATCGAGCGCATAGCGCATGATAACTTCGCCATCATTCGCCGACAGATTACCGAAAGCCCGGTGGGTAAACTCCTGTCCGTGGCGATAAAAACGCCACAATCCGTAATCACTTTCATATTGACGCAGCACCAGGCAATTGTGCCCGGCCAGACCGGCGACGGTTTCTGGCGTGCCATGCGTTGCCAGGTATTCGGGAGACGCGCACAGAACTCTGGGGTTGTGCACCAGCGGGTGTGCCACCAGCCGCGAATCCGGTGGCGAGCCAAAGCGGATGTCGATATCCACCCCGGCATCCAGCATATTGAGCGGCTGGCTGGTGAGCTGTAACTGAATATCAAGTTCCGGGTGCTGACGGGCGAAAGCCGATATTAGCGGCGCAATATGACGACGCCCGAAACCAAACGAGGCATTGACGCAAAGCCGCCCGCGCAGCGTCAGTTGATAGCGGCGGACCTGGCCTTCCAGCGCGTCGATATCATGCAAGATAGGGAGTGCGCCATCGGCATAAAGCTGGCCTTCTGGCGTCATATCCAGCCGCCGCGTAGTACGGCGGATTAATTGCACCCCCAGTCGTTGCTCCAGTTGAGTCAGGCGTTTGCTGACCGCAGGCAGCGATAAGCCATATTCGCGTGCCACCGCCGTCAGGCTGCCAAGTGCAGCAATGCGGCTGAAGAACAGCAGATCGTCAATTGCACTCATTCATTCTTCTCTTTTATTCAACAATGGCTTTACCAAAAGCGAAATTGTTTACGTCAAACAGAGTAAATACACTGCCCGTTACCCAAGTACAACGCCCTACACTGCAAAACTGCACATTCAGGAGTCACCATGTCTACACCGAGTTATCGCATTGCCGTTATCCCCGGCGACGGTATTGGCAAAGAAGTCATGCCGGAAGGCGTACGGGTACTGACCCGCGCCGCCGAGCTGTTTGATATTCACTTAACGTGGGAATGGTTTGATTTCGCCAGCGCCGACTACTATCGCCAGCATGGCAAAATGATGCCGGATAACTGGTTTTCCTTGTTAAAAGATTTCGATGCCATCTATTTCGGTGCCGTCGGCTGGCCCGAGGTGGTGCCGGATCATGTGTCATTATGGCAATCGCTACTGTTGTTCCGCCGGGAGTTCGACCAGTACGTTAACCTGCGCCCCTGCCGCCTGATGCCAGGCGTCAAAGCACCGCTGGCGGGGCGTCAACCGGGTGATATCGATTTTTATATCGTGCGGGAAAATACCGAAGGGGAATATTCCAGCGTCGGTGGCACTATGTTTGCTGGCACCGAACGTGAAGTGGTGATCCAGGAAACCGTAATGACCCGCGTCGGCGTAGATCGCATCCTCAAATTCGCCTATGAACTGGCGATGAAACGCCCGAAAAAACACCTCACATCCGCGACAAAATCTAACGGCATCGCCATCACCATGCCCTACTGGGACAGCCGGGTCGCCGACATGGGGCAACATTACCCTGAGGTAAAAGTAGACAAATACCATATCGATATTCTGACGGCTAACTTTGTATTGCACCCTGACTGGTTTGATGTGGTGGTTGCCAGCAACCTGTTTGGTGACATCCTCTCGGACCTGGGCCCGGCGTGCACCGGCACCATTGGCATTGCACCCTCGGCGAATATTAACCCGGAGCGCACCTTCCCAAGCCTGTTTGAACCGGTGCACGGCTCTGCGCCAGACATCGCAGGCAAAGGTATTGCCAACCCGATAGGCCAAATCTGGTGTGGTGCGATGATGCTCGAGCATCTCGGTCACGACGAAGCCGGGGCTGCCGTGTTGCGCGCCATCGAACAGGTGCTCTTGCAGGGGCCGGACAACGCACCGCTCACGCGAGATCTCGGTGGCCGTGGCGATACGGCGTCGTTAGGCAACGCGATTGCACAGGCCCTGAGCCGCTGATACGCCAGCGTCCTGCGTACAATGCTCTGACCGTTGCGATGACACCGCCCCATGTTGTGCCTTCTACCCACGGTCAGATATCCATATCCTGTTGAGCGCAGCAACTGTAGATTACACACCGGTGAGCAATGATAGCCACCACTTAAACAGGAGAATATTTATGCGTACAGGAATACGTTTTACACTGGCTACACTAACAACACTGCTGTTGAGCGCAGGTTCTGCGCTGGCCGCCGATGCCGACCTGCCCGGCTATACTGCGGGTGCGGAAGTCATCCGTGTGACGAAAACACAAGGTCAGGTCGATGTACTCAGCGGTGTTATCTACAATCAGATAAAGCAAACCCGAGCCGTTCGCCAGCTAAGAATGTCGCTTATTGTACCCCGCACCGCTGACCTGAAACCGGCCATCGTGTACTTCCCTGGTGGGGGTTTTACTTCTGCCGATCATGAAAAATACATCGAAATGCGCATGGCACTGGCTCAGGCCGGTTTTGTTGTCGCCGCCGCTGAATATCGCGTCGTCCCTGACACCTTCCCGGCTCCGCTGGAAGATGGCAAAGCGGCGGTGCGTTATTTACGCGCTCACGCCAGCGAATACGGCATTGACCCGACCCGCATCGGCGTACTGGGTGATTCTGCCGGTGGTTACGTGTCTCAACTGGTGGGTACAACGAACGGCGAAAAAGCGTTCGACAAAGGGGATTATCTCGATAAATCCTCAGATGTTCAGGCCGTTGTAACGCTGTATGGCATTTCCAATCTGCTCAATATCGGTGAGCGTTTGCCGGAAAACCTGCAAAAAGTGCATGAATCACCGGCGGTGACAGAAGCGCTGTTGCTCAATGGCCCGGCCTTTCGTGACTTTGCTGGCGCATCGGTGATGAGCGACAAAGCCAAGGCATTAAACGCCAGTTCAATGGGCCACATCAAAGGTAACGAGCCGCCGTTTTTAATCATGCACGGCAGCGATGATACCCATGTTTCGCCCTGGCAGAGTGAGCAGCTCTATAAGGCGCTGAAAGCGAAGGGCGATAAAGCTGATTATGTCGTGGTCGCAGGCGCACAGCATGGTGATTTAACCTGGTTCCAGAAGCCGATTATCGACAGAGTGGTCAGTTGGTTTAAGGCACAGCTCGGCGAGCCGGTGAAAGGCGGCGGACAAACGGCTGACCCAGGTGCACGCCTGTAATTGCAACGAACCCCGATTCAAATAAGAAAAGGCCACTATGCAGTTGCAGTGGCCTTCTTCATGATGCTTTCCGGTGTTATCGTGGCGGCGCGCAGTGGGCCGGTACGACAGGCTTAGTGCATCGCACCCGGCGGAATGTCTTTATATGCGTTAACATAAGCGACCAGAAGTTTTTTCAGGAATTTACGCACGTTGATCACCTTGGGTAATGAGTGGTTTGTGAACTTTCTGGTAAAAGATTGTACGTTTTGTTGAGTCTGGACGCAAGATTTATGTGATGCACATCACACAAAAACAGGAATGGTGTTTCGGTTTATATGAACTCACTGATTTCACTCGTAATCCCCTCCCGTGCAATGGCGTTACGCGCTGGCACACCAAACGCTATCAGCCCCTCAGCCAGCGTGCAGAAAAAAGACAAAACCATTTCCCGGCTAAGGAAAAACCTCCATACTAGTGCCCACTTTGCCAGTTCGTGCGTACTGCCTGGCGTTTACTGACAGCTGAAACCTGCCTTATGGAAACCTGGAAACTCAACCTCTTCGCCGCCTGGCTGGGATGTTTCTTTACCGGTATGGCGATGAGCCAAATCCTGCCTTTTCTGCCTCTTTATATCGAACACCTCGGGGTGAGTGACCATACCGCACTGAACTTGTGGTCCGGGCTAATTTTCAGCTGTTCGTTTCTGGTTTCAGCAATTGTTGCGCCATTGTGGGGCAGCCTTGCCGATCGCAAAGGCCGTAAGCTGATGCTGCTGCGTGCCGCGCTCGGCATGTCGCTGGTGATGGGGTTGCAGGGCCTGGCCACCGACGTGTGGCAGTTATTTATACTGCGGACATTGATGGGGTTGACCTCCGGTTATATTCCAAATGCCATGGCGCTGGTCGCCTCGCAGGTGCCACGCAGCCGCAGTGGCTGGGCACTGGGCACGCTTTCAACCGGGCAGGTGGCCGGGGTGCTGATAGGGCCGCTGCTCGGCGGCATGATGGCGGATACTATTGGCCTGCGCACGGTGTTCTTCGTCACCTCGGGGATGCTATTCATCTGCTTTTTGATTACGCTGTTCGCCATTCGTGAAAATACGATTACCGTTAGCAAAAAAGAGCAACTCAATAACCGCGCGGTATTCGCCTCTCTGCCATATCCGCTACTGATAATCAGCCTGTGTATCACTACGCTGATGATTCAGATGGCCAACGGATCGATAAGCCCTATTCTGACGCTGTTTATCCGTGACCTGTCACCGGATATCGGCAACATCGCTTTTGTCAGTGGCGTCATTGCCGCCGTTCCCGGCATTTCGGCTTTGTTGTCGGCACCACGCCTTGGCAGGCTTGGCGATCGCATCGGTTCACAACGGGTACTGGTGGTGGCACTGTTTTTCTGTGCGTTACTGTTCTTTTTGATGTCGGCGGTACAAAGCGCGGTGCAGTTAGGTATCTTGCGCTTTGCTCTCGGCTTTGCCGATGGCGCGCTCATGCCTGCGGTACAAGCGCTGCTGGTGAAATACAGCAGCCAGCAAGTCACCGGACGAATTTTTGGCTATAACCAATCCTGCATGTATTTGGGTAACGTCGTCGGCCCGCTACTCGGCTCCGGCATCTCTGCGCTGTTCGGTTATCGCTGGGTGTTTCTGGTGACTGCCCTGCTGGTACTGATCAATGCCGTACAGCTGGCGGTCAGTTTTGCCCGCCAGCCGCAAAAGCGCTGAACAGGCGTTGTCCAGCGACATCGGCTCCATCGCGTCTTCATGCCAGTGTCAGGTCAGTGAGCAATGTCTGCCTCTTGGTAAGCAGCCCGGTCTGACCTTTTGCGTTCCCCGTCATCCCCCGGCATCCGGTGTGTGCAGCACCGGGTGATGCCGCTCCATAAAATCCAGAAAACGGCGCACCATCGGAATCGAGGCACTGCGTTTTAAGTAGCTGACGGCAAAGGTACGGTGAATCGGGGTGGCAATCGGCCGAATGGCAATCTCATAGCCTTTCAGGCTGAAAGCGACCGAGGAGCATAAAAACACCACACCGCCATGATGCATCACCAAATCCATAATGATATCGAGGTTGCTGCACTCACGAAAACAGGTTGGTTCAAGCCCGGCGCGGCTAAATGCCGTCAAAACCGCAGCATGCTCACCGGTGCCTTTTTGCGGCACAATCGGTCGCTCTTGCGCCAGTTGAGAGAGTGTCAGGCTTGCTTCGCCCGCCAGCGGATGCACGCTCGCCATCACCGCAACCAGGTTGTCTTGCAGGAAAACAGAATGATTAAACAACGGGTCTTGCAGATAGTCATCAAACGGGGTGGACAGCGAGACATGAATTTGGGCATTTCTCACTTTCTCCAGCAAATCACGGCTGACGCCATCAATAAACGAGAGTTCGATATTCGGGTGCTGTTGCTGGAACTGTGTAAAAACATCGTAATATTTCAATCGATTAAAGATAGGGATCACCCCCACTATCAACGCACCATCCTGACTCTCTTCGTAGGATTGCACAAACTGTTCGACATCATAATACTCTCGAATCAGGGGTTTTACTTTGTCGTCAAATGCCTGGCCAAACGGTGTCAGCGAGAACTGCCGGGTGGTGCGATTAATCAATTTTCTTTGCAGATCCTGTTCAAGACGGGATATTTCCTGGGAAAGAAAAGCCTGAGAGATATTGAGTGATTTGGCAGCCTGAGTGAAGCTCCCTTTGCGTACCAGTTCGTGATAATAAAGTGCTCTTTTTATACTTATCATGATTATTTTTATACCCACCATACTTCAGATTGCAAGCGCATTGCTTGTATGTGTGCGTCCCTAGTCTCTTATTGATGCACATGATGACATGTATTCATGGCGACTCACCACCTCGCCCCTATTTTTCTTTTTTCACCTCGAATTATTCAGAATATATAACATTATACAAATAGCAATTATATTAAATTGCAAAAATACTAATGTGAGATTAAGCACACTTGCATTCATCTCAGCCATGATAGCCTGCCGCAGATTTTCCCTCCCCCGTTATTAAAACGGTCGCTATTCGCTTCATAATAATTTTAAGGAATACTTCATGCGTACCCCTTTGCTAAAAATGATGCTGTTATCTTCTGTAATGATCGGTGCTACGACCCAGGCTCCCGCGATGGCCGCAGACAATAAACACGACGACAATATACACGAACTGGCAATAACACCACGCCAGACCTCGGTAAAACTGATTTCTGATGTGGTCTATGCTCAGGTGCCGATGCGCGGTTATCCCAACGTGGCGTTAAAAATGGATATTCTGCAACCGGAAATGAAATCACCTCAGCCCGTCGTGCTGTTTATTACCGGCGGAGGATTCATTAATGCTAACAAAGACAATTATATCCAGCAGCGTCTGGCGATGGCTCAGGCCGGTTATGTGGTTGCCAGCATGGAATACCGCGTCGCCCCAACGGTCATGTTCCCGGCCCCGCTGGAGGATGTGAAATCGGCCATTCGCTATCTGCGCGCCAATGCCAGCAAGTTTGGTATTGATGCCAGCCATCTGGCGGTATTCGGCGCATCTGCCGGTGGTTATCTGGCTGCGTTTTCCGGTACAACCAGCGGCAGCCGCCAGTTCGATAAAGGCGACAATCTCGATCAAAACAGCAACGTACAAGCGGTGATTGATTTTTATGGCTTGTCTGATTTAACCCGCGTGGGCGAAGGCTTCCCCGATAACGTCGTTCAAAAACATACCACCGCCTCTGCCACGGAAGCGATTTGGGTCAACGGCACCTCGGTTTTTAATGAAGGCGGCCCGATTACCCGCTTCCCAGAAAAAGCCACCGCCGCCAATCCGATAACCTATATCGGCCAGCACACGCCCCCTTTCCTGATTATGCATGGCAGTGCCGATACGGTGGTTTCACCGCGCCAGACCGAACTGTTACACCGTGCGCTGCGCCAGCAGGGTATTGAGAGCACGTATTATCTGGTCAAAGGGGCAGAGCACGGCGGTGTGTACTGGCTGCAACCGGAAATCATGCAAAAAGTGCTCGCCTTTCTCAACAGCCACCTGAAGTCATAATCCGCACGATACCGGCCCCGCTTCGGGTTATTCTCCCGGCGATCCTCATTTCTCTGAGCAGGGCGTGGCCAATTCACGCCACGTCCTGTTGCTTGACCTGTTTATCATTATTTGCGCCACATCATTTTATCACTGTGATGAGAAATCTATTTTATTTACGCACATCAAAAAACAAAATAAAACACTATAGAGCAACAATAAAATAACAATAAAAAATAAAACCATTACAACAAAAATACGAATTCACCAGTTATCGTACTTTGCAATTATTTATATCCCTATCTGCAAAAAATTAATTGTGAGGCAGTCCACACTTCTTGGTTTCCCCACATGTTCCAATTTATTACAGAGAATTACCGGGTTGTTTATTATTTTATGCCACACGTTATATTCAGCCATTATTTTCAGTTGGCAGGAAGTTAGGTCAATTATTAATCCTTTCAGTGCGGCGAGAGAATTAATCAGACCTAAATAACATTAATTCTTGATAACTGAATTACTCAGAATATGACGTGAGAAATATTTCATCGTGCAATCCACTCTCGTTACACCGGGCGAGTTCCCGATTGCTGAAAGGTTATTTTATGGAAAATTATACCCGACGTCGTTTTATCGCCATTATGGGCAGCGCGCTGACAGCAGCCAGCAGTGCTGCCTTACCCGCCATTGCGCAAGAGGCAACGACAGCCGCGCAGGGGCCAAGGCCGGTCAAATACGGCATGTTGCATAACGAGTTGCGTTGTATCGGCTGTAAAGCCTGTGTGAGCGCGTGCCGCAAAACCAATCAGGTGCCGGAAGGGGTTTCCCGGCTGAACATTATACAAACGGTCGATATGACGGCGAGTGATACCAACAAACCGGTCAAACAGTTCTTTCGCCAGTCTTGCCAGCATTGTGATAACCCCCCTGCTGTCTCCGTTTGCCCAACCGGTGCTTCATTTAAAGATGCGTTGACCGGCATTGTTGATGTCAACGACAAGCGCTGCGTTGGCTGCCGTTACTGCATCGCCGCCTGCCCGTATCACGTTCGTTTTATCAATCCGACGACCAACACCGCCGACAAGTGCAATTTTTGCCGGGAAACCAATCTGGCGGCGGGGAAAAAACCGGCTTGCGTTGAGATCTGCCCGACCAAAGCGCTGGTCTTTGGCGATCTTAACGATCCTGAAAGTGACATCGCGAAGATGATTAAAAACAACCCTATCTATCGCAGCAAGGTGTACCTCGGCACCGGCCCCAACCTTTACCGCATCCCCGGTAAATACGGAGAAAGCGACCATGCATAATGCCTTTCACTTCGACTCGCTGGTCTGGGACTGGCCGATTGCCATCTACCTGCTGCTGGTAGGGATCTCCTCTGGCATGATGGTACTGACGCTGCTGTTTCGCCATTATGTGCCACAGGAGTACCGGCCGACGCACCCGCTGGTTGTCGCCACGGCTATCGTCGCCCCGCTGTCGGTCATGTTGGGGCTGGTCATCCTGATTTTCCATCTGGCACGACCGCTGACCTTCTGGTATCTGCTGCTTTTCTATAACCCGCACTCCATCATGTCGCTTGGGGTGATGCTGTTTCAGGTCTACCTGCTGGTGATGATGCTGTGGCTGGTCACGCTGTACCGTGACCCCCTGCTACGTCTGTGCGCCGCCCGGCTGCCCGCACGCTACCATCAGGCGCTGACCCGTGTTCTGACGGCGCTGGCGCGCCACGTCGCTCGCCTGGAGTCGGTGTTATTGGTGCTGGCGTTACTGCTGGGCTGCTATACCGGTTTTCTGCTCTCGGCGCTGAAATCGTTCCCGCTACTCAATAACCCGGTACTGCCGGTGCTGTTTCTGGTTTCCGGCCTCACCTCCGGCCTTGCCGTGATGCTGCTGGTCGCCGCCACCCCGCGTTTTCGCGCCGCCTGCCCGCAAACACTGCACTTTCTGCATCGGCTGGAAAAGCCGCTGGCCTGCGTTGAGCTGTTTTTACTGCTGGCCTTTTTTGTCGGCCTGTTGCTGGGCGGCGGGCAAAAAACCGTGGCGGCACAGGTTGCGCTCAGCGGTTTTTGGGGTGCGGTGTTTTGGCTTGGCATTCTGGGCGCTGGCATTGTGGTGCCACTGCTCAGCCAGGCGCTGCCCGCTGCGCGCCAGGCAACCAGCCGCATGATGTTTACTACTGCCTCATTAAGCCTGCTGGGCGTGTTTTTACTGCGGCTGTTCGTGCTGTATGCCGGCCAGATGACGGTGGCCTGAGATGAACAGCGCGCGGGCTTTGTTCTGGCTGGCTTCGGTGGCATTTTTCATGCAGTCACTGGATACCACCATGCTGTATGTCGCCATTCCGGCAATAGCGCGCGCTTTGCATCAACCGGTATTGCACATGGAGTGCGTGGTCATCGCCTACCTGATAACCGTGGTGGCGTTTACACCGCTTAATAGCTGGCTGAGTCAGCGGCTGGGCGAACGCTGCGTGTGCCAGCTGGCGTTGCTTATCTTTCTCAGCGGGGCGCTGTTATGCAGCCAGGCCGACTCCGTTGCCATGCTGGCTGTCAGTCGCTGCTGGCAGGGCATTGGCGGGGCGCTGCTGCTGCCGGTGATACGCACGCTGGCGCTGCGCACCACCTCACCGGAGCAGAAGCTGCCGTTTTTAAATCGCATGACCTGGCTTGGCCTGCTCGGCACCCTGACCGGCCCGCTCGTCGGTAGCCTGCTCAGTGACGCTGACTCCTGGCGCGCGATTTTTCTGGCGGCGATGCCGCTGTCGTTACTGTGCCTGTGGTTAAGCCGTTACGCCATTCCGGCGGGTCTTACGCTACCGGCCAGCCGTATTGCACTGCCCGGCCTGTTGGCGCTGATGGCGACCTTATTGCTTTGTGCCCTGCTCCTCAGTACCGCGTCCAAACAGCTGTTACCGCTGCCACTGCTGCTGCTGGCAGGCCTCGCGGCAGTGGGCTGCGGCTGGTGTTATCTGCGCGGTGAACGCGCCACCCGGGAGGCGTTACTGCCGGTATCCCTGTTCGGGATCCGTACGTTTTATGTCGGCGTCTGGGGCGGGGTGCTGACCCGGTTGCTGCTGGCTTCGTTACCGGTGGTGCTCTCGCTGATGACCCAGACTGCGCTGGCGCTGCCGCCTGCCACCGCCGGGATCATTATGCTGCTGTTCTCCATCGGCGCACTGGTGGCGAAAAGCGTGTTTGAAAGGCTGGTGCGTCGTCTCGGTTATCGCCAGTTGCTCATCGGAACCTCGCTGCTGGCCGCCCTCGGGGTGACGGTGCTGGCGCTGGCGATTGAGCAACGCTCGCTGCCCGCCATCGGCCTACTGGCTGGCGCACTGGGGGTGCTTGGCGCGCTGCTGCACTGCGCCGAGAGCACGCTGGCCTGCTGCCACCTCAGCCACGATACCTGTAACAGCGGCAGCAACATTCTGCTGCTCAGTCAGTTACTGGCGGTGATGTTAAGTATGGCGCTGACATTTCCGGCGCTGCGTGGGCTGGCGCACCTGACGCCGTGGCTGCATATGAGTGCGTTTAGCCTGCTGTGTGTGGTACTCGGCGGCGGGCTGGTCTTGAGCTGCCTGCTGTTTCGCCACCTCCAGCACGAGGATGGCAACGCTCTGCTGTCGCCCTCTTCCTGAGCGGCAGCGCAACCTGTTTTGTTCATCAACCGTTTTGTTCATCAAGCATTTTATTAATCAACAGAGAAACCGCGTTATGAAAAGAAGTTCAATCACCTTACTCACCGGCCTGCTGATAGCCGCCTGCACCCTTAGCGTGGCGCAGGCCGAATCCTTCAAGGCGGGCACCTATTCTTCCAGCAAGCAAGGTATCGGCGGTGACGTGACTGTCACGATTGAAGTGGATGCCAGCGGCACCGTCAATAAAGCCAGTATTGATGCGCCATCAGAAACACCGGAAGTCGGTGGTGAGGCGGCGAAAGAGCTGGCTAAAACCATGACCGAAAAGAAAACCATCAATGTGGATGGTGTCTCCGGGGCCACCATGACCAGCGGTGCGGTGCATGACGCGGCACAAGAGGCCTACGCCAAAGCGCGTCAATAGCCAGACAAGCCGCATCATGCCCTGAGAAACCCGGTGTGATTACGGCAAACGATAACGATGTTATTGGTAAAAAACAAAAAGGAAAACAAGATGGCTCAATACAGAAGAACGCTTCTTGCCGCCCTGTGCCTGTCGGTGCTGGGAATCACCTCGGCTCATGCCGATCAGGCTGCGCCCCAGCCTGCCAGCACGCCGGAACCGGCAAAACCGGTGGTTATCCCCAAAAGTGCCGATGTGGTGGTTATCGGTGCCGGTGCCGCAGGCACCGCCGCGACCATGGCAGCAGCAGAGAAAGGGGCCAGCGTCGTATTGCTGGAGAAACAACCGATTGTCGGGGGTACAGGTAACTTTGCCGAAGGGATTTTTGCTGCCAACAGCGCGATGCAAAAACGTCAGGGCATTGTAGTCACACCCGATATGGCGTTTAAAACCATCATGGAATACAGCCACTGGATGGCCAACCCGTTTGTGGTGCGCGCATTTGTCAACCGCTCGGCCGATACCATTGAATGGGTGAAATCCAAAGGGATTAAGTTTGAATACATCGGCCCCGGTGGCCCTGGCGGCATGCTGACCTGGCACGTTATCGACGGCCCCGGTCATGGCCGTCACCTGATCAAAACCTTCCACGAGCAGTTCAAAAACATGCCGGTGACCACGCTTGTGAAAACTGCCGGTAAAGACCTGGTGGTGAAAGACGGCAAAGTCGCCGGAGTGATAGCCGAAGGCAGCGACGGCAAACCGTTCCAGATAGACGCTAAAGCGGTGATTATTGCCACCGGCGGCTACGCCAACAATAAAGAGATGCTGCAAAAATATGTCGCCATGCCGGATACCATCATGGTCGGTAACGTCGGCAAAGACGGCGACGGCATCAAAATGGCCTGGAAAGCCGGGGCAAAAGAAGAAGGGATGGGTGTTGTTCAATCTTACCGTCCGGGCCTGCCGGATTATGCCCCCAACTCGCAAATGCTGGCCGCCGCACGTCAGCCTTACCTGTGGGTGGATAAACACGGGCGTCGCTTTACGGACGAATCCATCGTCATCATTTGGCCACATGCCGGTAACGCACTGGCCAAAGCCGGTGGGGTGATGTACTCGGTGTTCGATGATGAAACACGCAAACACGTCGTCAATGACGGTATTGACGTACCGATTGGTGAATGGGTTATCGCTAACACCAAACTGGTGAAATTCGACGAAGAATTTGCCAAAGAGAGCCAGAAAAACCGCGGTTTCGTGTTCAAAGCCAATACGCTGGACGAGTTAGCGAAGGCAATGGATATGGACGCCAGCGTGCTTAAACACACGGTGGAAGAGAACAACCGTTTTGCCACCCAAAAACGTGATGAAGTGTTCAATAAGAACATGGATTACCTGCGTCCGGTGAAAACCGGCCCCTTCTATGCGGTGAAAATGATGCCTGCCGCGCTGGGTACGCTGGGCGGTGTCAAAATCAACGACAAGATGGAAGCCATGAGCCCGGCCGGCAGCGCCGTTCCTGGGTTGTATGTCACCGGTAACGATGCCGCCGGCATGTATGGCGACACCTATGACCTGTTACTGGGCGGCGGTACCTTTGGTTTTGCCCTCAACTCAGGCCGCATGGCGGGCGAGAATGCGCTCGATTACCTGCACTTTACTAAAAAATAATCGGCACTAAAAAATAACCGACCGTAAAACGTCGTCAGGAAAACGGCGCGGCAACGCGCCGGTGACACACCGCTCAGGGGGTGTCACACCTGACGAAACGTCAGATTAAAGCGTACGACCTCTTTCATGCGCTGCGGTAAGGGGCCGTCCTTGACTGGCTGCACGCCGTGATAGTAAAGCCGCGATGGCCCACCCCACACCACCACATCACCGTGCCAGAGCGGTACACGCTGGCAAGGATGAGCGCGCGTCGCGCCGCCAAACAGAAACAGCGCCGGTAGCCCCAGCGGCGACACAGACACAATCGGCTGATGCAGCGCCTGTTCATCGCGGTCCTGATGTAATGCCATTTTCGCGCCCACGGCATAGCGATTAATCAAACAGGCATCCGGGGTGAACCCGATATAACCGGCCTCATACGCGGCGGCCTGCGCAATGCGTAAAAAACACGCAGGCATGGCAGGCCACGCTTTACCGGATTGCGGGTCAAACGCGCTGTAGCGATACCCGCAGGCATCAGTTATCCACCCGGTGTGGCCGCAGTTGCTCATGGCGACCGACAGCGCACGCCCTCCGGGCGTCAGCATGTGGCGAAACGGTGCCTGGCGTAGCACCTGCGCCAACCCGCTTAGCAATTCTTCCGCCTGCGCCCAGGCAAAACCGCGCAGCAGCACCGCCCCGGCGGCCAGCGTCTCACGGCCAGTCTGGGGCGGTTCATCAGTAAACAGATCACAATTCACAGCCATCACCATGTTGTCTTAGCGAACGACGACTCCGGAATGCTAAAACATTCGGGGGCGAAAAGGCAGGGTGAGCCAACAGGCTTGAGGCGATGTTATCGGCGCACCGGCAGTGCAACGGCAAGCCAGCGGGCGCGCAGCAAGTCATACAACCAGTTATAGGCCACGGTATAGGGCAGGAAAAACAAAAAGAAACCGATTTCCACCACCAGTGCCTGCCACAGGGTGATATTCAGCATCCATGCCGCCAGCGGTAGCCCAATAATAATAAACCCGCCCTCAAAGCCCAGCGCATGGGCAATACGCACCCACAGGGTGCGAACCACGCGACTGACCGGCCACAGCCAGTCAAACACGCTGTTATAAATCACATTCCACAGCATCGCCACGCTGGATAATAGCAACGACAAGATGCCGACCTGAAAGATTGGACGATCCAGCACCCAGGCCGCGACCGGAGCACAAATCAGTAATGCCATCACTTCAAACCCCACGGCATGGAGCACCCGCTCACGCCATGTTTTCGGGACCAGGCGGGCTGATTGTTTCATTCGCTGTTGCATACGTTTCTCCTTCTGCTGGTGCGAAAATCATCAGAGGGTGCTATTTTCATCTAAATATCCAATAGTGTTAAATTAGTTTCCATCTAAAAAAACGATAGAGGTGGTCATGCGATACTCTCCTGAATCCCTGCTGGCATTTATCGCCACAGTCAATTGCGGTTCTTTTTCCGCTGCTGCACGGCACCTGCAAAAAAGCCAGTCCACCGTCAGTACGGCGGTGGCGAATCTGGAAGCCGATTTGGGGTTGACACTGTTTGACCGGCGCGGCCATCAACCGGTATTGACGGATGAAGGCCGTAAAGTGCTCAGTCATGTCAGGGCAATTCTCGCTGCCAGTGAAGCGCTGGATGAGTTAGCTATCCGGCTGGCGGACAACGTTGAGCCACGCCTGACCTTTGTGCTGTCGGATACCTGGCAATGCCGTCACTACTACCCGGTGCTGCAACGCTTTGGTGAGCGCTTTCCCGCAGTCGAATTTGAGTGCCTGATAGCCGAAGATGAAGACGTGCTGGAGCTACTGCAATCGGAGCGGGCTCAGGTGGGGGTGTTACAGGCCCGTGCCCACTATCCAACCGATATTGCGGTTTCCCGTTTGCAGGTAAAAACCGAAATGGCGGTGTTCGTGGCAAAAGGCCATGCGCTGGCGCATTCCCCGCAGGTCACGCACGAGCAACTCGCCACGGTGCGCCAGTTGTGCCTGCACACTTACAGCCCGCGAGCCCGGCCACAGGCACAAAGCGCTATTTGGTCAACGCCTTCTTACCTGATGCTGCTGGAAATGGCTGAACAGGGGTTTGGCTGGAGTGTGCTGCCGCGCTGGCTGGTCAAGGAGTACGCCCCCGGCCAATTGGTTGAGTTGCACCTGAGTGGTTTTCCAAAACACATTGCCGTGGATATCGCCTGGTCACGCCCGGCTCCGCCAGGGCCTGCCGGGTTATGGATGATTGATGCGCTGCTGGCGCAAACAGAATGACTCGACAGCGTGCAGCACCCGCATCACGAAATACCGGTTGCCGGTTTATCCGGTTATCGGTTGTTTTGACCAGTCATATTATTGAAACCTGACACACTACCTCACTTAAATAAATTAAATAAATGACTTAATATCAATGCGCCGGGGTAATGATGAGTGTCATCTAATCCATAAATTTTTTAAGGATATATTTTCGATAAAAACATGACGAAGATAAAAATAATGTGACTTGTTGGCGTGGTACTGCCAGGCATAAAGCCATAGTATGTGAGTCGGTATCCCTCAAAGGTGTGCCGGGCAGGCGATGCGGCCTGTACCTGCGTAATTTAAGGAATATCACCTCACGTTTATGGCTTTTGTTGTCAGGCCAAAGGCGGCGGTACAACAAGACGGCACAACAATAAGACCCGCGCAAAAGCCTTAGACGGAAAATAAGACCCGATGTGAATGACTCAATAATGCGGCTGCAAGTGAGAAGAAAATGTCGAATAAACCATTCTATTACCAAGAACCGTTTCCATTAGCGAAAGATAAAACCGAATACCGTTTAATCAGCAGTGATTTTGTTTCGGTCAGTCAGTTTGAAGGTCAGGATATCCTGAAAGTCGATCCGCAAGGGTTAACGCTGCTGGCACAACAGGCCTTTCACGATGCCTCATTCCTGCTACGCCCGGCGCATCAGCAGCAGGTCGCTGACATCCTGAGCGACCCGCAAGCCAGCGAAAACGATCGCTATGTTGCATTGCAATTCCTGCGGAACTCCGAAATTGCCGCCAAAGGCATTCTGCCAACCTGTCAGGATACCGGCACCGCCATCATCGTGGGCAAGAAAGGCCAGCGCGTATGGACAGGAGGTGATGATGCCGAGGCATTGTCGCGCGGGGTGTATAACACCTTTATCGAAGATAACCTGCGCTACTCCCAGAACGCGGCGCTGGATATGTACAAAGAAGTCAACACCGGCACCAACCTGCCCGCGCAGATAGACCTCTATAGCACCGAAGGCGAAGAGTACAAATTCCTGTTCGTCACCAAAGGTGGCGGTTCGGCTAACAAAACCTACCTGTATCAGGAAACCAAAGCCCTGCTCGCTCCGGTGAAACTGAAAAACTTCCTGGTAGAGAAAATGCGCTCGCTCGGCACAGCGGCTTGCCCGCCGTACCATATTGCCTTTGTTATCGGCGGCACCTCGGCAGAAAGCACGCTGAAAACCGTCAAACTGGCTTCGACCAAATATTATGACGAGTTGCCAACCGAAGGAAACGAACACGGTCAGGCTTTCCGCGATGTGGTTCTGGAGCAGGAACTGCTGGAAGAAGCGCGCAATCTGGGGCTGGGCGCGCAGTTTGGCGGTAAATACTTCGCCCATGACGTGCGTGTTATCCGCCTGCCACGCCACGGCGCATCGTGCCCGGTCGGGATGGGGGTATCCTGCTCGGCAGACCGCAACATCAAAGCCAAAATTAACCGTGAAGGACTGTGGCTGGAACAACTGGAAACCAATCCGGGTAAATACATTCCCGAGCATCTGCGTCAGGCCGGTGAAGGCGAAGTGGTACGCATCGACTTAAACCGCCCGATGGCAGACATTCTCAAAACCCTGTCGCAGTACCCGGTTTCCACCCGTCTGTCGCTCAATGGCACCATTATCGTGGCGCGTGACATTGCCCATGCCAAGCTCAAAGAGTTGCTCGATAGCGGCGCTGACCTGCCGCAATACGTTAAAGATCACCCGATTTACTATGCAGGCCCGGCCAAAACCCCGGAAGGCTATGCCTCAGGCTCACTCGGCCCCACCACCGCAGGGCGTATGGATTCCTACGTCGATTTACTGCAATCGCACGGCGGCAGCATGGTGATGCTGGCAAAAGGCAACCGCAGCCAGCAAGTGACCGACGCCTGCAAGAAACACGGCGGCTTCTACCTCGGCAGCATCGGTGGCCCGGCGGCTATTCTGGCGCAAAACAGCATCAAGAGTCTGGAGTGCGTTGAGTATCCAGAACTGGGTATGGAAGCTATCTGGAAAATCGAAGTGGAAGATTTCCCTGCCTTTATTCTGGTCGATGATAAAGGCAACGATTTCTTCCAGATAATCCAGGCCAATCAGTGCAACCGCTGCGGTTAACTGATTGATAGCGAATTAAGCGGTTGTGTTATGACCACTGTTTTACGGGGATGGCCTGCGCCATCCCCGTTGTTTTTTCCCCATCGGTACATTGCTGACACCTCGTGATACGGTGCTTATACCTGTGCCTGAAAACGGCCCCACTCAATTGATGTATTTTTAATGCAACTTATGGCCATCCGCCCCTTCCTGCGCATACACTATGTTCATCAACCATGATCATAAATCTGGTCATCAACCAACATGTTTATCCGCGCGAGCACCCGTAAGGCTGCACGCCAGCAAAAAAATTAAGAGGGCGAATGATGAGCGATACACCGGCGTTGATGTGCTACAAACAATTACCGCAATGGAACAGCGAAACGTTGCCCGCCGCGTTTCGGGAAAAACACAACACACAAGAGAGTACCTGGGCCAGGCTACATATTCTCAAAGGCGAGCTGACCTTTGCCCTGCTGACTGAGCAAGGTGAAGAAGAGGCCGTGTTGCAATTTTCCATTCACCAGCAGCCGCCTTACATTGAACCTCAGCGCTGGCACCGTATTGTCGCCGTGTCTGACGATTTGGAATGCCAGTTGAGTTTTTACTGCCGCGCCGAAGACTATTACCACAAAAAATATGGCCTGACGCGCACCCACTCCGAAGTGATAGAAACGGTGCGCCATCTTACACCGGGTAAGGCACTCGATCTTGGCTGCGGCGGCGGGCGTAACGCGCTCTATTTAAACCTGAAAGGATTTGATGTCACCGCGTGTGACAAAAATGCACTCAGTATCAACGCGCTCAATGACATTATCGCTGACGAGCAACTGAGTCATATTGATACCTTTGTGCACGACATTAACCAGGCCGATATTCATCATCAGTATGATTTCATCCTGTCTACCGTGGTGTTTATGTTTCTCAACAGAGAACGCATCCCTGCCATCATTGAGAACATGCAGGCGCACACCCTGGCAGGCGGGCACAATTTGATTGTCGCGGCGATGTCCACCGAGGATTTTCCCTGCCCGGTGCCTTTCTCATTCACCTTCGCACATGACGAATTGCGTCATTACTACCGGGACTGGGAGATTGTGAAATATAACGAGGAGGTGGGGGAACTGCACAAAACGGACGCGGAGGGTAAACGCATCAAATTGCGCTTTGCGACCTTGTTGGCCCGTAAACCGGACTAACGTTGAGCCTGCGGGACAGCAGGCGCATGATGCCTTGCAGCCCGCAGATTTCAAGGCCGCAAAAACGGCCTTGAAGAAAAAACGGGAAGAGAAAATAAAATCGCGCGCCCTGGCTATCAGCTCGCTTTACGCTCCGTTGCCTGACGATACGCGACCAGATCTTCAATCGTCAGCACTGGCATGTTGTGCTGTTTGGCAAACGCGATAACCTCCGGCGCTCGCGCCATGGAGCCGTCATCGTTAGTCAGCTCACACAGCACCCCAAATGGCTTAAAGCCAGCCAGACGCATTAAATCAACGGTGGCTTCCGTATGACCACCGCGAACCAGCACGCCACCGGGTTGGGCACGCAATGGGAATACATGACCGGGGCGGTTTAGATCGCTCGGGCGCGCGCCATCGGCAATGGCTGCTCGCACGGTGGTCAGGCGATCGGACGCGGACACTCCCGTTGTGACGCCTTCAGCGGCTTCAATGGTGACGGTAAACGCCGTTTGATAGTGGCTGGAGTTATTTTCCACCATCATCGGCAGTTCCAGCTTCTGGCGACGCTCTTCGGTGATACACAGGCACACGATACCGCTGCCGTGACGAATGGTCAGTGCCATCTGCTCAACCGTCATGGTTTCAGCAGCAAAAATCATGTCGCCCTCGTTTTCCCTGTCTTCATCGTCGAGCACCATTACGCCACGCCCCTGGCGTAATGCTTCCAGCGCCAGCTCAACACGTTCAGCAGGAGTACCAAACTCGGAAAGTAAAGTCTGATTCATGGTAAAAAAACCTCAATTTTTATATGGATTACCAGAATCAGGGCGAACTTGAGGAGTCGTTTTGTACCACAGCCTGCGGGTGGATATCATCACCCCCCAGACGACGGACAAAAGCGTAAAATAACGCATGCAGGCAGCGTGCCTGTCGCAACTCGTTACTCTCTCCCATCCGGACTATTACCGTCGGCCCCGGAATTTCACCGGATCTGCTGACCTCAGACGACTGTCTGAGCGCTCGCGGGCTTCCAGTAAGCCTGAGGCTTGAACTGGTTTACCGCCGGTGGGGAATTACACCCCGCCCTGAGAATAAACGTAATTACTATAACGCTAACTGACAGAGCGGGCAATCCATAAGCCCGAGCAAAGATCGCAAAATTCACGCAATGAAAATCACTTTTTGTTTATACCAGGCCCGCCAGGCAGTACACTTGAGTCTGTCCGCCATATCGTCAAACCATTCAGGAAAGCGTCATGATCGACCCGAAAAAATTAGAGCAGATGGCCCGTCAGGTGCAGGAATCCATGCCAAAAGGCATCCGGGAATTTGGCGAAGATGTGGAGAAAAAAATTCGTCAGGTGTTGCAGTCGCAATTAAGCAAACTCGATCTGGTCAGCCGTGAAGAGTTTGATATCCAGACTCAGGTGCTGCTGCGCTCACGCGAAAAACTGGCGCACCTTGAGCAACGTTTAGCAGCCCTGGAAGCTAAAGCGGCCGCCAGTGAAACCACGCTACAGCCGCCAGCCGACCCGCAGTAACATTCTCTGACAGGACTGGGGCTTCCCCTATCCTGTCAGTTGAATCATGGAGTTTCACTGCATCAGCGGGACAACTACGCCAGACAAGCGTGATGAACGTTATCGGTATTACCGCTCTGGCTCTGGTTGTGCCGCTTTTCTGACAGGCAATCCCCACCACAGCACCGCCAGCATCAACAAGGCGTACCACGCTTTTGTTCCCAGCGTCAGCAACAGGGCTGCACATAACACACTGCCAATCCACGCCATCACACGGGAACGCCCACGCAACAGACGGCACCCGGCCAACATGCACAGCAGATAAATCAGGATAAAAATACCGTTCGCGTAAACAATCAATACCGACAGCGGCAGTTGCAACCAGTAGATACCAAGGCAGCAAACAAGGCAGCAGGCAACCACCAGAGACAGCGCATTTGCCGGTGCACGGGCTGCTGATAACTGAGCCAGACGGCTTCCCGCCGGAGCCTGTGACCAGACCAGCCGGGCGAAGCCTTGCGTGTAGATATTCACGCTGGCAAAACAGGCAAGGTAGCCGACGATACACGCCAGCCAAAGTGCGTGTTCACCAAACAAACGCACCACAATACCCGGAAGGGATGCTGTTGCCGCCTGATGTGGGCCATAGGCTGCAAAGTGCAGCACCACCACAGTACAGCCCCAGTAAACCGCACCGGCAAGTAACATACCTATCAATAATGCGCGTGGAAAATCGCGCTGTGGTGAGGTAAATTCCGTCGCCAGATGGGCAAAGGCTTCCAGCCCGACAAAACACCAGAACATCACCGCCAGCGCATCAAGCATCACCGGTGCGTTGATCTCAGACAGCGCAGGCCAGGGGATCTGAGTGAGCGCGATATCACCTTTCCACCATATAGCCGCAACCAACAACACAACCAACACCGCTATCAACGTTTGAATCACCGCACTGGAGCCTGCACTACGCAACCCCAGTAGCCAGATGGCCGCCAGCGTCAACAACTGCACCCACAGCAACCCTGTCGCGCTAAGACCAAACGCCGCCTGCCAAAAACCGGCGGCAATTTGCATTGCCGCCGGCAGCCCGACCGGGATAACGGATAAAAACAACCAGCCGGTGACGCGGGCAAGCCGTGGCCCAAATGCCAGATTGACAAAATGCGCGGCGCCACCGGCATTAGGGTAGTGTCGGCCAAGCGAGGCAAATGCAATCGCAATAGGAAACACCAGCATAATCAGCAGCGGCCAGGCCCATAGACTGTCGCCGCGCGACTGTTCTGCAACCAACGCCGGAACAGCGAATACTCCGGTGCCGAGCAAAGAGGTAGACAGTAAACCAATGCCCTGTACTAACCCCAACTCCTGTTTTAACGTCTGAGAATGACTCACGGTATCGACCTTGTGGTTAATGCTATCCTTGCCCCTCTCCCATACCGACGTGCGTGGCGTATGGATAATGCCAGTCTGATTCAAGTAAACCAGCCAGCGATTACGCCATCACCGTTACAACATCGAAACGAGGTAAAACACACAAGGGTAAAAGGCATAAGAGTAAAAAAGCCCCCGCAAGCGGAGGCTTCATCGCACAGTACATGCGGGAATTACGCATCCTGCGCGCTATTGGCCCTCAGCACATCGCGGATACGGCCTTTATACGCCTCAACTTTCTGCGGCGTCATCAAACGGCGCTCATCATCCAGCACCACGCCGCCTACATCGTCAGCAATACGCTGTGCTGACTGCAACATCAATTTAAAATTCTGACTGGCATCACCGTAAGAAGGCACCATCATAAAAATCGATACCCCTGGCGTACTAAATTCAGCCATCGCATCCACATTAAATGAGCCGGGCTTCACCATATTTGCCAGACTGAACAGTACCGGGCCACTCCCCGAAGGATTGACGTGACGATGAAAGATATTCATTTCGCCAAACTGAAACCCGGCTTGTAACACGCTTTGCAGCAACAGCTCGCCACCGATAACCCCACCCTGATGCGCCGCAACATGCAACACCAATACAACTTCACGAATCGCTTCATGCTGCATCGATTGCCTGAACTGGTTGCCCCCCGGCACAGACGGCGGTGGTGAGGACAGCGGTGCAGGCTCGTTAACCACCGGAGCAACCGGTTGAGACGGGTGATAAACAGGCTGGGGCGGTACGGGGGCGGCGGTTTGCGCACGGACATGCGTATTATCCGGTGCAGGTGGCGCGGAGTCATCCAGCAACGGATCGTAAAGCGCGGGTTCCTGACGAGCCTCTGGCACGGAGGCACGCTCATCATATTGGCTAAAATTGGGCGTACCCGAGGCGCGAGAAGCGGTGACACGCACATCACCTACGCCCTCTTCCGGCTCGTCGAGCACAGCGTCATCACGCTTGGGCTTCAGACGTTTAACGGGACGATCGCGGAAAAGGGACGAGCGCTCTTTACGGCTGGTCCAAAGACCATGCAATAACAGTGCGATAATTGCGATCGCGCCAACAACGATTAAGATTAGACGCAGGTCCTGCATCATTGCTATCCCAGTTATTCCTATACATTGCCTAAATGGCACATTGCCACAACGGCAAATACACATACCCCTAACTGTATTTGCCTGTGTAGCCAAGTGCAAGTCTGGGCGATAGTTTATGATAATAAAGATCAATCGGTGGCATTTTTTTGCGGTTTTTTCATGCAAATCGCCGCTAGCCAGTTGAAAGCCCTCCCGATATGATGCCGTCACCTGCATATCATACGGTGAGAACAGCACCATGTCTTACACGCAACAGCTTGATCGCAAACACAGTGGCCTGCATTACTTTCTCCAGGGCTGGCAGTTGCTGTCCCTTCCCGGCATCCGCCGTTTTGTTCTGCTTCCCCTGTTGGTAAACATTCTGATAATGGGAAGCGCATTCTGGTGGCTCTTTCACCGGTTGGGGGAGTGGATCCCGCAGTTAATGACGCATATTCCAGGCTGGCTGCAATGGCTGAGCTACCTGCTTTGGCCACTGGTCACCGTCTTTGTGTTGCTGGTATTTAGCTATTTTTTCAGCACACTCGCTAACCTGATAGCCTCACCGTTCAACGGGTTACTGGCAGAGCACCTGGAAGCCAGGCTAACCGGTCAAGCGTTACCCAGCGCAGGCATGATGGATATCGCCAAAGATATTCCACGCATTCTGAAACGTGAAACGCAAAAACTGGCCTATTATTTACCACGCGCTTTGGTGCTGGTACTGCTCTACTTTATCCCCGGTGTAGGTCAGACAGTCATACCGGTACTGTGGTTTTTGTTCGGTGCCTGGATGTTGACCATCCAGTATTGTGATTATCCCTTCGATAACCACAAAGTCAGCTTTCCGGCCATGCGCCAGGCTCTGCGCCAGCGCAAGCTGACCCATTTGCAGTTCGGGGCACTGGTCAGCCTGTGTACCATGGTGCCCTTGCTGAATCTGCTCATTATGCCGGTGGCGGTGTGTGGCGCGACTGCGCTGTGGGTGGATAACTATCGCCATCTTGCTGGCTCATCGCACGCGCATTGACCATAAGCCCCGGCGCAACTTGCCTGCTACGCCGGGATAATGCGCAATCCCCCCACAGGCAAGCGTATTGCGGGTATAACCAGAAATTGAGGAAAACATATTTCCTCAGAACATATAGATATAGCGATTCTTTACTTCACTGACTGCCCCGAACGAGTATCCTCTTTGAGGTTCGCAAAAATTTCATACAGTTATTAAGGACGGGCTATGAGCAAGATCTACGAAGATAATTCTTTCACTATCGGCCACACGCCGCTGGTTCGTCTCAATCGCATCGGTAACGGGCGTATTTTGGCCAAGGTCGAGTCGCGTAACCCGAGCTTCAGCGTAAAATGCCGTATCGGTGCCAACCTAATTTGGGATGCCGAGAAACGTGGCGTGCTGAAGCCCGGCGTTGAGCTCGTAGAACCGACCAGCGGAAATACCGGTATCGCCCTGGCATATGTCGCCGCGGCTCGCGGGTACAAACTGACGCTCACCATGCCTGAAACCATGAGTCTGGAGCGTCGTAAACTGCTCAAGGCGCTGGGCGCGAATCTGGTGTTGACTGAAGGTGCCAAAGGCATGAAAGGTGCCATCGCCAAAGCAGAAGAGATTGTGGCCGGCGACCCGCAGCGTTATCTGCTGCTCCAGCAATTCAGCAATCCGGCTAACCCGGAAATCCACGAAAAAACCACTGGCCCGGAAATCTGGGAAGATACCGATGGTGACGTTGACGTCTTTATCGCTGGTGTGGGTACCGGCGGCACGCTGACCGGTGTCAGCCGCTATATCAAAAACACCAAGGGCAAAGCCATCACCTCCGTGGCGGTCGAACCCGTTGACTCCCCGGTCATTACCCAGGCGCTGGCTGGCGAAGAAATCAAACCCGGCCCGCATAAAATCCAGGGGATCGGCGCAGGTTTTATTCCGGCTAACCTTGATCTCACCCTGGTTGACCGCGTCGAGCGCATCAGTAACGATGATGCCATTTCAACCGCCCGTCGTCTGATGGAAGAAGAAGGGATTCTGGCCGGGATTTCCTCCGGTGCAGCAGTAGCAGCCGCCCTTAACCTGCTTAAAGAAGAGCAGTTTGCCAATAAGACTATCGTGGTTGTCCTGCCCTCTTCTGGCGAGCGCTACCTGAGCACTGCGCTGTTTGCCGATCTGTTTACCGAGCAGGAGCTGCAACAATAGCGGCTTGCCGATAGCGGTAATTAAAAACTAAAAAAAGCACCCTGCGGGGTGCTTTTTTGTGGCCGAGTTCAAACTTTCTGCTACTGACAGATTGCTTTTCACGGTCAGGTTTAGTATTTAACCGAACAATTATTTTGATGCGTGAAATTAATACCCGTCGGCACCCCGGCGCACAACAGACCAGCGGCATGAAGCTCACGGCCGGATGCTTCATCACCTGTCTGACAACGGCTTGGGGCACTATAGCGGTATTTGGCAAGGGTAAACCCTGCGTTTTCCCTTCACCGCATCCCGGCCTGCTCTGATGCTGCCAGGGCAACCAAACAGGCTAAAGTTCGGTTCCTACACTAAACTTTAGTTCCACAACATGAATTCAATCCAAATAAGTTGGGGAAAAAAGAATGTTTAAGCAAGACGTTACGATTACCGCACCAAATGGTCTGCATACCCGTCCCGCCGCCCAGTTCGTCAAAGAAGCCAAAGGATTTACCGCTGAAATTACCGTGACCTCTAACGGCAAAAGCGCCAGCGCCAAGAGCCTGTTTAAATTGCAGACACTCGGCCTGACTCAGGGTACTGTTGTGACGATTTCCGCGGAAGGTGAAGACGCGCAGCAAGCCGTTGAGCACCTGGTCAAACTGATGGCTGAGCTTGAATAACAGCCCGCTCTCTTTGTGAATATCAGAATCAAGTAAGGTAGGGTTATGATTTCAGGCATATTGGTATCACCGGGAATTGCTTTTGGTAAGGCGCTGTTACTGAAAGATGATGAGATTGTCCTCAACCGGAAAAAAATCTCTGCGGATCAGGTCAACGCGGAAATCGAACGTTTCCTGAGCGGGCGGACAAAAGCCGCTCAGCAGTTGGAAGTTATCAAGAAAAAAGCCGCTGAAACGCTAGGGCCAGAAAAAGAAGCCATCTTCGAAGGGCACATCATGCTGCTTGAAGATGAAGAATTCGAGCAGGAAATCATCTCCCTGATTAAAGACGACCATGCATCAGCCGATGCAGCGGCGTTTTCCGTTATCGAAACCCAGGCGAAAGCGCTGGAAGAACTGGATGACGAGTACCTGAAAGAGCGCGCAGCAGACATGCGCGATATCGGCAAGCGCCTGCTGAAAAACATACTGGGCATGCATATTGTCGATCTGGGTGATATTCAGGACGAGGTTATCCTGATCGCCAAAGATTTAACGCCGTCTGAAACCGCACAGTTAAACCTGAACAAAGTGCTGGGCTTCATTACCGACATCGGTGGCCGGACGTCCCATACCTCGATTATGGCGCGCTCGCTGGAGTTACCGGCGATTGTCGGCACCACCGATGCAACCCAGAAAATTCAGAACGGCGATTACCTGATTCTGGATGGCGTTAATAACACCATTTATCAAAACCCGGATTTGGCCACCATTGACCAGCTCAAGGCCATTCAGGAGCAGTACAACACCGAAAAACACGAACTGACCAAACTCAAAGATCTGCCAGCCATCACGCTGGATGGTCACGAAGTTGAAGTCTGTGCCAACATTGGTACCGTGCGTGACGTCGCGGGTGCTGAGCGTAATGGTGCCGAAGGTGTTGGCCTGTACCGTACCGAATTCCTGTTTATGGATCGCGACGCTCTGCCGACTGAAGACGAACAGTTCCAGGCATACAAAGCGGTAGCTGAAGCGGTAGGGGCTCAGGCTGTTATCGTCCGTACCATGGATATCGGTGGTGATAAAGACCTGCCGTACATGAACCTGCCGAAAGAAGAAAACCCGTTCCTCGGCTGGCGTGCGATCCGTATCTGTCTTGATCGTAAAGAAATTTTGCATGCCCAGTTACGTGCGATTTTACGCGCCTCTGCGTTTGGTAAACTGCGCATCATGTTCCCGATGATCATTTCGGTTGAAGAAGTGCGTACGCTGAAAGCAGAGCTGGAAATGCTGAAAGCACAGCTGCGTGCAGAAGGTAAAGCCTTTGATGAGACGATTGAAGTCGGTGTCATGGTAGAAACGCCTGCGGCGGCGGCTATCGCCCATCATCTGGCGAAGGAAGTTGACTTCTTTAGTATTGGGACAAATGACTTAACCCAGTATACTCTGGCAGTAGATCGCGGGAACGAGCTGATTTCTCATCTCTATAACCCCATGTCTCCGGCCGTGTTAACCCTGATTAAACAGGTGATTGACGCATCACACGCCGAAGGTAAATGGACAGGGATGTGCGGCGAGCTCGCGGGTGACGAACGTGCTACACTACTGCTGCTGGGGATGGGTCTGGATGAGTTCAGCATGAGTGCCATCTCGATTCCTCGCATTAAAAAAATTATTCGTAATGCCAATTACGAAGATGCGAAAGCGCTGGCGGAGCAGGCATTAGCCCAGCCGACGGCAGAAGAGTTAAGCAGTCTGGTAAGCCGGTTCATTAAAGAAAAGACGCTTTGCTGATACCGCTGTGCTGACCCAATATTAATGCTTAGGAGAAAATCATGGGTTTGTTCGATAAACTGAAATCTCTGGTTTCTGACGATAAGAAAGAAACCGGCAGCATCGAAATCATTGCCCCGTTATCCGGTGAAATCGTCAACATCGAAGACGTACCTGATGTGGTATTCGCAGAGAAAATCGTGGGTGACGGTATCGCCATCAAACCAAGCGGTAACAAAATGGTGGCACCGGTCGATGGCACCATCGGTAAAATCTTCGAAACCAACCATGCTTTTTCCATTGAATCAGACAGTGGTATTGAGCTTTTTGTGCACTTCGGTATTGATACCGTTGAGCTGAAAGGCGAAGGCTTTAAACGCATTGCAGAAGAAGGGCAGCGCGTGAAAAAAGGCGACGTGGTGATCGAGTTTGATCTGGCGTTGCTGGAAGAAAAAGCCAAATCTACGCTGACGCCAGTGGTCATCTCCAACATGGATGAAATCAAAGAATTGACCAAGCTGACGGGTGTGGTTGTCGTGGGTGAAACCCCGGTTATCCGCATCAAGAAATAAGCCCCACGTTAGCTGACAACGAAAACGGTGCCCACTGGCACCGTTTTTTATTGTGCGTTTACTCACCCGCTTTATTTCTGTATTTCTATCCGTCCCGCCGTGTACTTATTGCCAGCGCGGAATGCAAAGGCGAATAAGTAACCCACCCTGAGTGCGGTTTTCTGCTTCAATACGCCCACCGTGTGCCGACACCGCTTTACGCGCTATCGCAAGACCCAGCCCATAACCTTTGCCACTTTTGGGCGAATCAATCCGCATAAAGGGGTCAAAAATACTCGACAATTTGCTGGCTTCCACGCCCGGCCCGCTATCAGCAACGCCAATGCACCACTCTTTTTCATCCCGTGACAGCGACACCAGAACCTGCTGACCGCGAGAGGAAAACCGCAGGGCATTGCGAATAATGTTGTCCAGTGCGTGACGCATCAGCTCTGCGGAGCCTTTAACGGTATAATCATCAAATCCCCCGCTATTGAGATCGATCTCCACACCCGGCACCTGTGCTTCATAGCGGGCATCGTTGACCACGGCATTAACCAGACCGAGCAGATCGAAATACTCTTCGTTATTCAGCGCATGATTTTCGGCGCGTGATAACGTCAGCACTTCACCGATCATCTTGTCCATACGTTGTGCTTCACGCTCCATGCGCTGAAGTGCACTTTCAACGTTATCCGGGTTTTGACGCGCCAGCCCGATCGCCAGTTGCAAACGCGCCAGCGGCGATCGCAGCTCATGTGACACGTCATGCAGCAGTTGCTCACGCGCACCAACCAGCACCGCGAGGCGCTCCACCATGGCGTCAAAATCACGGGCGACATCTGCAATTTCATCGTGACGGCGGCGCATTGCCGGGTAGATGCGCACGGCTAAATCGCCGCGAGACACCTGCTCGAAACCAGCACGTAGCTGGCTTAACGGACGCGCCAGATTCCAGGCCAGCATGGCGCTAAACAACAACCCCCCCAGCCCGCCAATCCAGACTGTCGGCGGTGGCAGATGCAAAAAAAACGGTATCTGGCCGGGGCGGTTATTGTCCGGCATCAGATCCTGCCGCCAGCGAGCGGTATTAAAGCTGACGCGGTAACGCTGCCCATCAGGCCCTTCCACCACCTGTTGCACCGCTTCATGATGCCACGCCGGGCGCTCCCTCTCTCCCGCCAGCGGGCCAAATTCCGGCGGGCCGAAGACGGGCCTGTCAGGTGTATCCGGGGGCGGTAACCGCGTATCAGAGCCGCTGATATCCTCGTTATCTCCGATAATGGCCACGTTGATATAGCCCTGCTCGCTTTGGGGCCAGGTTGACAGCGTCCGCCCAAGCTCCGCCATCCCCCCTTGACGCAACGCCTGTGTTGCCAGCGCCATTTGCAGCGAAATGGTATGTTTTCCCAAACGGAATTCAGGCGGATCGTTACGCCCGCCATACAGCGAGAAGCCAACCCACAGCAGTTGTGAAATGACAAAAAACGTCAGCCACAGACCGATCAGCACTTTCCAGAACAACCGACCGTGCATGATTAGCGGATCCGGTATCCGACGCTGCGCACCGTCTCGATAGCCAGGTTACAGCCATCAAGCGCAGCCAGCTTCTGGCGAATATTACTGATGTGGACGTCCACACTGCGATCATACGCTTCACGGCGGCGGCCCAGGCACTTCTCTGATAGCTCATCTTTAGTGACGACCCGCTCGGATGATCGCATCAACAACTCCAGCAAGTTAAACTCTGATGCGGTCAGATCAAAAGCCTTACCGCGCCATTCACTGCTACGGGTTGACGGGCAAACCACCAGATCGCCATAACTCACCGTGCCGGTTTCTTCTGCCTTTTCCGGTTTATCTTCATAACGACGTAGCACCGCACGTAAACGTGCGACCAGTTCGCGTGGGTAACACGGTTTGGGAACATAATCATCGGCCCCCATTTCCAGCCCGATAACCCTGTCGATATTATCCCCTTTAGCGGTCAGCATGATGACGGGAATCGAGCAGTTGCGGCGTATCTGCCGCAACACATCAATGCCGCTCATATCCGGTAGCATAATATCCAGAATCATCGCGGTGTACTGTTCAGAGAGCGCCCCCGCCACCCCTTCTTTGCCGGTCATCACCTGTGATGTGCTAAACCCCTCTGCTGTCAGGTATTCACACAGCATGTGTCCCAGTTCGGCATCATCATCTACCAGTAAAATCTTCATGCATTTATTCCCATACATTGTTACCGCCCCTATTGTCAGGGCTGGTCGCAATATGCGCAGCCCCATTTACGGAATCCTTACCTTTCACTGCACAAAACATAACCCCTTTGTGATATCAGGCCGGGTAAATTATGCGAAGTAGCCCACGCCATTGCATCGCGCACGCATCAATCGATGCCGATGAGGCTGTCAGTGGCGTTATTTCGTGGTGCGATGTGTTTATTCAGACAAGGACGCTGCTGTTTTGACAAGACGATTCTCCCGCTCCCTGCGCTGGTGGGTGTTGGCTGGCTTTGTGGCCGCCACCCTGTATATGCTGCTTCCCCGGTTTCGCGCAGCTCCGCCCCCTGACTATATCACCGCCCCGGTTGATATCCGTGACCTCCAGCAAACGGTGCTGGCAGATGGCACGGTGACGGCACAAAAGCTGGTCAGTGTCGGGGCTCAGGTTTCCGGGCAGATAAAAACCCTGCGAGTGTCACTGGGTGACGCAGTTAAAAAAGGCCAGCTACTGGCTGAAATCGACGACATGACCCAACAAAATGCGCTGCGTGACAGCAACGCCGCCCTGGAGAATATTCAGGCGCAGCGGGCCTCGCGGCTGGCAACCTTGCGCAATGATCGGCGTAACTGGCAACGTCAGCAGATCTTGCAGCAAAAAGGACTCGGTATTCAGGCCGATTATGACAGTGCCAAATCCACACTGGAGGCCACGCAAGCCGATGTCGTCGCCCTTGATGCCCAGATAGTGCGGGCCAGCATTGCCGTCAACACCGCACAGGTCAACCTTGGCTACACCCACATTGTTTCACCGATGGACGGGACGATTGTGGCGCTACCGGTTGAGCAAGGTCAGACGGTGAACGCGGTACAAAGTGCCCCGACTATCGCCAAAGTCGCCAATCTGAAAACCATGACGGTTGAAGCAAAAATATCGGAAGCCGATGTCGTTCATATCAAAACCGGTATGCCCGTGTGGTTCACCATTCTGGGTGACCCGCATACGCGTTATCAGGGCGTGTTGCGCGCTATCAAACCGGCACCGGAATCCCTCAGTACCGACAGCAGCACCAGCAGTAGCAGCTCAGCCAGCAGTAATAGCAGTTCCAGCAGTACGACCGGGAGCGCCATCTACTACAACGGCCTGTTTGATGTCGATAACCCTGATGAGAGGCTGCGTATCTCCATGACCGCTCAGGTGTACATTCTGTTGTCAGAAGCGAAACACGCGCAGGTGGTGCCGGTGAGTGCCTTGCTGTACCGTCAGGGGAAAACCTTTGTGCAGGTAGTACCTGAAGGCGGGGCACCGATACCGCGCGAAGTCATTACTGGCATTAGCGACAACGCCTATATTCAGGTGACAAGCGGCATCTCTGCCGGGGAGCGGGTGGTCATAAGCCAGCGCAGCAGCGCAGGCAACAGTAACCGTAACCTGCCGCCGCCACCGATGGGGTTGTGAATGATGAGCACACCGTTACTCGTACTGCACCAGGTGCACCGCAGTTTTCTCAACGGCCAGCAGCGCACCGATGTGCTCAATGACATCAATTTGACCCTTCATGCCGGTGAAATGGTGGCCATCGTCGGGGCCTCCGGTTCGGGAAAATCGACCTTGATGAATATATTGGGCTGTCTTGATAAACCGACACAGGGGGATTATCAGGTAGCCGGTATCTCCACGTTGACGCTCAATGACGATAAGCTTGCCGCACTACGCCGCGAACACTTTGGTTTTATCTTCCAGCGTTACCATTTACTTAATGATCTGAACGTCGGCGATAACGTCGCCATGCCCGCGATTTATGCCGGTCAGCCCCGGCATCTGCGCCAGCAACGCGCCAGCGCACTACTGGCGCGACTGGGGCTGGCAGAGCGCCAGCATGATGCGCCGGGTAAATTATCCGGCGGGCAGCAGCAGCGGGTGAGTATTGCCAGAGCACTGATGAACGGCGGGCAGGTTATTTTGGCTGACGAGCCGACCGGCGCGCTCGACAGCGCCAATGGTCAGGCGGTATTGTCCATTCTGCGTGAACTGCATCAGCAAGGACACACGGTGATTATCGTCACGCACGACATGAATATCGCACGCGTGGCCGGGCGTATTATCGAACTTCATGATGGCCACATCGTGGCGGATACCCCGGTAAGCCCAGCGCCTGCCACCACGGTGCGACCGGTCAGCACACATCAGCCCGCCGTTAGCGCACGGTATCAGGGCTACGAACGGCTACAGAGCGCTTTTAAGATGGCGCTGCGGGCCATGAATGCCCGCCGGATGCGCACTTTTCTGACCATGCTCGGCATCATTATCGGTATTGCCTCGGTGGTATCAGTGGTGGCGTTAGGGCAAGGCTCACAACAGCAAGTGCTCAACAGTATTAGTGCGATGGGTACCAGCACACTGGAGATTTTTCCTGGTAAAGCGTTTGGTGATATGCGCTCTGCTGCGGTGCAAACACTGCGATCCAGCGACTTACTCCCGATTGCACAGCAACCCTACATCCACAGTGTCACCCCCACGGTTGCCACCTCGGTAACCCTGCGCTACCGCAACAAGGCGGTTTCAGCCAGTGTCAGTGGCGTTGGCGAGCAATTTTTTAGCGTGCGAGGGTACACCCTGAATGAAGGGCTGGGTTTCTCACCACACCGTGTTGCACCGCTCGCTCAAGAGGCGGTGATTGACCAAAACACCCGCGACACCCTGTTTGCCCCCGGTGAAGACCCGATAGGCCAGGTCATCTTTGCAGGCTCGCTCCCCTGCCGGATAGTGGGCGTCGCTACGCGCAAGCAATCAGGTTTTGGCAGTGATGAAAACCTCAATGTGTGGCTACCTTACACCACGGTCATGCGGCGAATGGTCGGCCAGTCATATCTGCGCAGCATTACGGTACGCGTCAATGACAACATCGACCTTGGCATTGCAGAACAAGGTATAACCGAGATCCTGACCCGCCAGCACGGCAATAAAGACTTTTTCATTATGAACACTGACAGCATCCGTCAGACGATTCGCCAGACCACCGCCACCATGACGTTGCTGGTTTCAGCCATTGCGCTGATTTCGCTCATCGTTGGCGGGATCGGGGTGATGAATATCATGCTGGTGTCGGTCACAGAACGTACCCGGGAGATTGGTGTTCGCATGGCGGTGGGAGCACGCACCAGCGACATCCTGCAACAATTTTTGATAGAAGCGGTATTGGTATGCCTGTGCGGTGGTGTCTTGGGCGTGGGGCTGTCACTGCTGGCGGGCGCACTGGCAAGCCACCTGAGCGAGGTGACGTTTATCTATTCGGCCGATTCGGTGATAGTGGCCTTTATCTGCTCAAGCCTGATTGGTGTGATTTTCGGTTTTTTCCCGGCCCGTCGGGCGGCGCATTTGCAGCCGATTCAGGCGCTGGAGCGGGAGTAATCCCGCCCCATCTTCACCCAAAAACCCCGGTAGACAGATAGCGATCGCCCCGGTCACATATCACCGTGACCACGCGACTACCGGGGAACTCCGCCGCGATACGCAGCGCCCCGGCAACGGCCCCACCGGAGCTGACACCGCAAAATATCCCTTCCTCACGCGCCAGTTGCCGCAACGTGGTTTCCGCGTCCTGCTGTGAGATATCCATAATCCTGTCAACCAGTTGTGGCTGAAAAATACCGGGCATGTAGGCCGGTTGCCAGCGCCGGATACCGGGGATTTGGCTACCGGCCTGCGGCTGCAAACCAACGGTATACACCGCTGGATTCTGGTGTTTCAGGTAACGGCTCACGCCGGTTATGGTACCAGTGGTGCCCATACAAGAAACAAAATGGCTGACTTGTCCACCGGTCTGCCGCCAAATTTCCGGCCCGGTCGTGGTGAAATGCGCCAGAGGGTTATCGGGGTTATTGAACTGATCCAACAATTTCCCCTCACCTGCTTCGGCCATGGATGCCGCCAGATCGCGCGCACCCTCCATGCCCTGCTGCTGACTGACCAGCACCAGCTCAGCCCCGTAAGCCCGCATAGCCGCCTGCCGCTCCAGGCTCATGTTATCCGGCATCAGCAGGCGTAAACGATAGCCCTTCATTGCCGCAACCATCGCCAGCGCAATGCCGGTATTACCGCTGGTGGCTTCAATCAGTCTGTCACCCGGCGCTATCTCTGCGCGTCGCTCCGCCTGGGTTATCATCGACAGCGCTGCGCGATCTTTTATCGAACCGGCCGGATTATTGCCCTCAAGTTTCAGCCAGACGTCGCTGCCGGTATGGCACGCCAAACGTTGCAATTTGACCAGCGGTGTATTGCCAACGCAGTGTTCGAGTGTGGTCACATGCTCTCCCCGGTGCGCCTGTCGCACACAAAAAAACAGGCACCACAACGTGTGCCTGACAGTAATAAAAATCTATTGCAGTTATAGCGATAACAGACGGGTAAGAGAAGGGGCAAAAAAGTAGCTGCCGCTCACCGCGCGGGTAAAACGCAGCATGTCATCACGCTTGCCGTCGCGGTCACCGAACATGCTCAGTAACTGCTGCTCAATGTTGTAAAGGCGGGCACAGTAGGCCGCAAAGTAGAGGCCATGTTTGCCGCTGGCAGTGCCATAAGGCAGGCTCTGGCGCAAAATTTTCAGCCCCTTGCCCTCTTCTTTAAGGTCAACCCGGCTTAAGTGTGACGTTACCGGCCGCACCTCGGATGAAAGCTCTTCGTTATCTTGTTTGGTGCGGCCAATCATCTGCTCCTGCTGTTCCACGCTCATGCGGTTAAGCTGGCGCAGGTTATGTTCCCAGCGCTGCACAAACACATAGCTGCCGCCTTCACCTGGCTGGCCTTCGGGGATAATGGCAACAGCCTGGCGCGCGTCACCCTGCGGGTTTTCCGTACCATCGACAAAACCACTCAGATCACGGTCTTCCACCCAGCGAAAACCGTGGGTTTCCTCTTCCACATTGATGGTGTTACCAAAGGCGGCCAGCAGCGCCTGCGCCAGAGTGAAATTCACGTCGTGGCGCAGCGATTGAATATGAATCAACATATCGCGTTGCGTTGCCGGGGCCAGACCGTTCCCCAACGGCGTAAAGGGTTTCAACTCCACCGCGCTGTTATCGCAGTCAAGCTCACGCCAGACGTCATAGCCAAACGCTATCACCGCACCCAGCCCGGCATCGGGGAAACGTTGCTGCAACTCAGTCAGTGCCTGACAAAACTTTTTGCACCCCTGGCGGATGGCATCAAATTCTCCCTGTACCATAGCCTCCATAAAAATGGCAAAACGGCGATGCTCAAGCAAAATACCGCTTTGAATTTGCGTCATCAGTGGCTTCCTCACATTACTCAGCGCAGTGTCATCAAGAGAACGAAGAGGCGTGTCGCACACGCCTCCAGAATGAATGGCACCCATAATATCAGACGATGTTGACGATGACAGGATAACCTTACTGTCCACGGTAGAAAGCCGCTTTTCTGCCCCCCGCTATGAGTGTGATGCTATATCGCCTGTGTGCGTGGTGCGTTTGCCTTTCTTGCCGGAGCCATGAGGCCTGACAGCGCGTAAAGCACGCTGGCCGCGAGCAGAGAATTCAGCGCCGGGATCCCCCACTCAATCACAATGCCGACACCACTGCCGACCAGGCTTGCCACGATAGCCATCCAGCCGATGGCGGGCGTTTGCTTCTCCTCCGGCAATGTTCCTTGCTGACGGCTGTCATCAAGCAAACGACGGCTGGTGCGCAACAGATAATAATCCACCAGCATCACCCCGATTATGGGCGGGAAAAACACGCCAAGCCAGGTCAGAAAATCCACAAAGCGGTCTAAGATGCCTATCACCGACAGGAACGTGCCTACCAGGCCAATCAATAGCGTAATGGATTGATAACGAAGCTTTTTACCCGTAATACCTTCAACAGCATTGGCAATACCCAGCGAAGAGGAGTAGAGGTTAATGTCATTAATTCGCAGCGTGGAGAAAATCACGGTTATCAACCCGATACCCCCGGCGGTCTGTGACATGATGGTCACGATATCCGCCGTATTCAGTGCCCGGGCAATCAACATTGCCAGCCCGTTGACGAAGAACTCGCCGATGATGATAGACAGCAAAGTTATCCACATCACATGCTTGCCCTGCCGGGAATAGCGCGTCATATCCGGTGTGATGAGGCTTGCGACAATACAGCCGCCAACCACCATCGTCGCCCCGGCACTCACCGTAATCGCCTCACCTGAAGCCGCTGTTTGCCACAATGCGGCAAGGCTATGGCCACTCAATGTCATCACCGAAATATAACCGACCACCATGATAAACAGCGGCACGGCAATTCTGGCGGTATAGCGCAGCGCGCGAAAACCAAACGTGACCAGCAGCGTTAACGCACAGCCAGAAAGCGTTGCGGCAACGCCGAACCCCAGCCGGTCGCCCAGTGCGTAATTCAGTGAGCGGGCAAACACTGCATTCTGCACACCGAACCATCCCAGCAAACTGATGGCAATAATGGCACCGATAAGTACCGCGCCCAACCGGCCAAAACCGCACCAGCGCGCCAGTAAACTGCCGGAAAGCCCCTCTTTCATTCCGGCATATCCAAGCCCCAGCGTAGCCACACCAAAAATGGCGCTGCCGATAGCAATGGCCAAAAACGCATCACCAGAGCTCATCCCGTGGCCGAGTACCGCGCCCAGCATGAACTGATCCAATGCCGTCAACATACCAATATGCACCAGCGCTACGTTAAAAAACGGCAACCGGGCCGAATCCGGCACCCGGCTAACCGGATAATCATCAATACTTGCCATGACAGCGTTTCCTTGTCATTGAGGTTCTTGTCAGATAAATAAAATTCCCTTCGTCAGCAGCGACTGTGGAATAAAGCTGTCCAACCCCTGCTGATAACAGAACTCCTCAAACTGGCTAAACGAGTTCACCCCGGCTTTCTGGTACATACTTTGGATTCTATTTTCGATGGTACGGCTGGAAAGGTTGAACTGGCGGGCAATTTCCTTACTGGAAAAACGACGCAGCATCAGAAATAACGTATCCAGTTCAGCACGGGTAAACAGGCGGCTTGTTACGTCAGTTTTCAATATTGAAGGCTTACGCTTGTGAATATGGATCAGTGGAGACAGCGTTCCCATTGGCCGGGCGTTCCATAAAATACCGACGCACTCTTTTTCAGGTGTAAACAGAGGGATTTTTTCACTGATAAAGGGAGACAGTTCGGATTTGCCAAACCAATAGTGTGTTTCAATCACCGTCACGCGTTCAGCACACGCTTCCGTGCGGCGGTCGTGTTCGATAAATTCATCAGATAACTCCGCCCATGCTATTGGAAACTCTTCATCAAAACGCCCTTCAATATCGAAACTGGCAGGGGTATTGGTGTAACCGTATGCTGGCATATTCATATAAACATGACGGGAATTGAGGTCTTTAATTCCCCACGGTTCATTTAACCCATTCAGAAAGGGAATAAACGAACGAAGATAAGTCTGCGAATCAGTCATGGCAAACGATACCCTGTGCATAAAGTATTTGGTGCAAGAAAAAACAAATCAAAATAATTATCAAGATAATTAATTCAAGTCGTAATTTAACACTTTAAATAAATCATAAAAAAACAGTCAACATAAAACACTACTGCTCACTCACTTCAAAAACATCATATCGCCAAAATCATCAAATGAAATTTAATTCAAGAGTATTTTTTACCTATAAAAGTGTGTAATAGTAAAAGCCTGTCACAAAAAATAGCAACCAGCCATAGCTACCGAGGATAGAATATGCGATCAAGGAGAACGGATTGGCATACTGCCGATATTATTGCTGCATTAAGGAAGAAAGGAACCTCGCTCTCTGCGGTATCACGACAAGCAGGTCTAAGCTCTACCACGCTGGCAAACGCCCTCTATCGCCCCTGGCCAAAAGGGGAATGGCTAATCGCCCATGCTCTGGGGGTAAAACCTGAAGAAATATGGCCAAGCCGTTATTACGATCCGCAAACCAATACACTCCTTGATCGCAAAAAGTTGATGCGCGGTACGCTTTATAAATCACAGGCTTTATCGTCAGATGAGTCACAATATCAACCCGATAGCTACCTGACGTAGCCGCCACCGTTATCACGGCGACGGCTTGCGCATACATCAGCCAATCACGTTAACCCAATGCCGCCACCTCTTGAGCAATGGCGGCCAGTGCATCATGGCGAGCGCAATCTTCCTGTATCCAGCGAGCCCGGTGAGTGTAGATAGGATGAGCGAGGATACGTTGCACAGCCTGTGCAATTTGCGACTCACTCGGGGTACTGGTCGCCAGATTAAGCCCACAGCCCGCCAACACAACCCGGGCCGCCGTCTCTGATTTATCTTCCCCGGTGCCTGCCACAATCAACGGTACCCCGTGAGATAACGCCGCATTTAGCGAACCGTATCCGCCATTGGTTATCAGTAACGCAGCCTGAGGAAGCCAATGCTCCAGGGAAACAAAACGGCATACCCGGGCATTTTCCGGCACGGAATCGGCCAGCGACGCAACCGACCGCCCCCCCGTTGTGGCGAGTACCCGCACCGGGAAATGGGCCAGCGCGCGTAGCGTTGGGCCTATCAATTGTTGTAAATCGACATTCGCCAGCGTGCCCTGTGACACGATAACCAGTGGCCGCGTATCTTGCCCAGGCCACATGGTGTTATCAGTCTCCACATCACTGACATTCAGTGGCAATGGGCCGACAAAACGCACGCTGGGTGGCAAATCATCACGCGGATACTCCAGCTCTGTCGTTGAGAGCTGCAAGAAACGATCGCACCCTCCGATTAGCGCATCGGTATGCGGTTTATCTAACGGCTGTTGTCCTGACGCCACCATCGCCTTATCAAACGCAGCCTTCACCCCATCAATCAGCTCTCGGGTTGGTGCATCAATCAGTTGTTCGCGGGTTAGCTCTGGCGGCAATAACGCTGGCGGAATGCGCGGGCCATAAAAAATGGCATCTCGGGTAGAAAAGGATAACGGCGTCACCCCAATACCAATAACCGGCGGGCGTGAACGTCGCGCCAGCAAGGGTAAAATGCCATAAAAACAGTTGCCGACCATCACCACATCAATCGCATTCTGGGCCAGAATCTGCTGTAGCTGTCTATCGAGCACCGGGATAGGGCCGGAAAAAAAACCACGCAGCGCCAGCGCCATCTGGGCGTGTCCCGGCGGCAGTATGGCGCGCTCGGGAAAATGACGCTCCAGAAAACGGTAATCAAAGTCTATCTCGGGTTCAAACGCCACGAACCCTAACCCGGCTGCCAGCGCCTGCTCACGGAACAGTACACCGCTAAACAGCGTCACCTGATGACCTTGCGTTACCAAATGACGCGCAATCGTTAACATGGGATAAACGTGCCCCGGTGTTGCCACCGAAGCGATTAAAACATGAGACATCTCAGCTCCTTATGAATGACTCCCGGTGAACGCTCTCAGCATTGCGCTCACCCACTTCCTGTAAACCTGCACAGTACACCCCAAAGAGCTGATGAAAACATCAGCCCCTGACACCAACATCCCAACAGCATGTTAATAAATGGTAAAAAATGGCGGTGAACCGCTATAGTAACGCCAGTTGCTCTCAGATGCAGCAGTCTGGAGAGACAGGGGATTATTCGAGATAATTAATCATTAAAGACGGGAAAGCAGCGACAATACCGGGATTTTCGACACAAACAGCGCGGTTAACTAAAGATTTTTTTGATAGTTCAGCCAGAAATTTTCTTCAAATACCTTCAACATATTTATCTGGAATATTGACTATCTGCCTGGCCCCCACAACAGTCACGCCGGGAGTCACTCCCGGCTGACGGCACCAAGAGCAGCCCCTTATTCCCGAGCCTGCGCATGCCAGATAATTTTGCTCACTTTCCAATGTGTGAGAATGTCGTCCGACGGCATCAGCCCTTCCGGGCCGTTCCAGTCACCGGAAAACAGGTAGCTGACATGTTTACCCTGTGGCGCGACACACTCTACCGCACGCGCATCGGCACCCTGTCCTGGCTGGCACACGCCAAACGCTTTGCTGTACAGCCCGCTGAACTCATCACCCAGTTTCACTCCCCATTCGCTGGCAATCGCAGGGTCTGTCACCACAACCTGGCTGACCTGGCCTTTTGGCGCGCCGGTCATTTCCAGCCTGACCTGCTCGTCTTTCAGCGCCTGATAAACCGACACCAGCTTGCCGTTGCGGCTTTCCATCCCACCACGCAGGCGGTAGTCGCCATTGAGCGCGTTATCCAGCGCTGACTCCAGCATCGGCGTTGACGCATTCAGCTCACCCACACCGGCCTCGGTAACGCTCAAGCGATGCCCAAACCAGTTAAAGGGCGACAGACTTGACCAGGAAAAGCTGGAAAGCGTACTGCACCCAGCCAATAAGAAAGGGAAAAACAGCAATAATGGACGCACTTTTGTCACACTCGACTCCTCAACAGAAAACGGCAGCGCATCACGACTCTTGCCATGACACTGGCTTATTGGAGTCTGTGACACACAGAAAGTGCCGTAGAAATTTACGCCGGTCTCGCACCGCACGCTGTTCAGGGTGCCAAGGTTAACATTGATTGGGCTGGCCGGTGAAAACTTCCCCGGCCAGCCCTGGTGAGATTAGCGGAATGCGGCGAGATCGATGTGGTCGTGAAACAAATCCGCCAGTTCCTGCTGGTGAGTAACGGCAATCACCGTGCACGCAGGCAGCGCCTGACGAATAACCTCCAGCACCTGGCGGGCGGCCTGTTGGTCAAGCTGGCTGGTGGCTTCATCGAGGTACAGATGATCCGGTCGATTGACCAGCGCCCGCGCCAGCGCCAACCGCTGGCGTTCACCGCCGGAAAAGACGCGATCCCAGTTCATTTGCTGCTGCAAGCTCTCGCCCCACTCGCCAAGACCAACCTGTTCCAGCGCCTGACGTAATACCGCCTCGTCTTCTCGCGGCGCACTCGGGTAACACACCACTTCGGCTAATGTTCCCTGCCCCAGATAGCTGTGCTGCGGCAACAGTAAGTGGCTGCCGCGGCCGGTCTGCCAGGCTCCGTCGTAATACGGCCATAACCCCGCCAGAGTGCGCAGCAGGGTCGATTTGCCAAGCCCGCTCTGCCCGCACAGGCGGCTCCAGCTGGCAGGTGCACAGCTAAATGTCACATTACGCAATAGGGGCTGGCCCTGCGGCGTGGAGAAACTTAAGCGTTCTACCTGTAACTGCTTCCCTTGCACCACAGGCAGTGAGGCGTCCTGATGCGCGGCAATTTCCTGGCGAAATTGATCCAGACGCGTCAGGCTGGCTGACAACTCCACCAGTGAGTAATAGACGCGGATAAACCAGCTCAGCGCGCTGTGTACCTGGCCGAATGCGCTGCGAATTTGCATTAAGCCCCCCAGGGTGACGGTCTTGCTGAGAAAGGCAGGTAATGCCGCAAAGACCGGTACAATCAGGCTGATACGGGTATAACCGACGGTAAACAGGCCAAGGTTGCGCTCTGCGCCCATCAGCGCGCGCCAGTTACGCACTATCGATAAAAAATGGCCGCGCAGTTGCTGGCGCTCCTGACGTTCACCGCCATAGAGCGCTATCTGTTCCGCATGATCGTGCTTGCGCAACAATGCCGCACGAAAATCCGCCTCGGCCTGCTGTTTGTGGTAGTTGATGCCGTGTAAACGTTTACCCACCCATTGGGTGATCAGGCTGCCAAACAGGGTGTAGATAAGTGCCACCCAGACCAGATAGCCGCTTACCGAGATGCTGTACCCCCACAGCGAGAACTGCTGCACGCCGGAAAGATCCCACAAGATGAGCAGGAATGAGAACAACTGGGCAAAGGTGATAAGAAACGATACCGACAAGCGCACCGTCTGGGTGACAAACAAATCGACATCCTGCGCGATACGCTGATCCGGGTTATCAACCTGATTACTCAGTGACAGGCGGTAGAACGCACGCTTTGCCAGCCAGCTGTCGATAAGCTGCGCGGTCATCTGCTCACGCCAGCGAATAATCAGCAGTTTGGTCAGCCACTCCTGATACACGAACACGCCGATATAAATAAGAATATACAGGCAGTATTCCTTGATGAGCCGATAAAGCAGCGCGCTGTCAAAAGCGCCTAGCGCATCATAGAAGCTTTTGCTCCAGTCGTTGATACGGACGTTGAGATAGACAATGCTGCCGCCCATCGCCACGATAGCCGCCAGCAACAGCCAGTTTTGCCCGTAGCGCCAGTTCAGCCAGAACGGGCGGCACAGAGAGAGAAACGCGCGCGCGAAGGCTTTCACGATTTTTTCTCCTGCGGCAGCGTCACCAGCACCGCCTGATTATCCGGGTGCCATAATCTCGCGGCCGCCTCACGAATCGCCTCAACGGTAATCGACGGTGCCAGGCTATCAAGCTCGGTGAGATAACGAGGGTCATGATAGTGGCGGTAACTGAGGATGAGCCGTGACATCAGCGCGGTATTATCTTGCTGACGGGCCCGCTCGCTTTGAATGAACTGGCGGCGCTCTTGCTCGACGTCCTGCGGCGTGATGCGTGCCGCCGCCGTTTCCAGCACCTGTTGCGCGTTGCGCCTTAACTCCTGCGCCCGCTGTGGCGAGGTGGTAAAACGCAGCCCGGTTTCGATACGTTCATTTTTGTCATTTAACCGGCTTTCCAGCTTCAGGTTATAAATACCCTGTGCCTCATCACGCAAGCTGGCTTTGAGATAGCGCGCCGCCAGCCGGGCGGCGATATTCACCTGCACCGCTTGCTGCGGCGTCCAGCGCTGCGGGGTGAAGCTCCACAGATAAACATCCGCTCTGGGTTCCAGATTCATCGCCAGCACACGCTCGCGCTTACCCGGTAATGCCAGATAGGGTGTGCTGGCTTCACTCGCCTGACGCGGCAAAGAAGCCAGATAGCGTGTCACCAGCGGGCGCAGTTGCTCAGCCGGAATATCCGCCACCAGGTAATAGGTTACCGGTGCGGCGACAGTTTGCCGCCACTGATGTAACAGCGGTTCACGGCTCACTGCATCAAGCGCTGCCCGCGTCGGAAACGGGATGCCGGTTTTGCCAAACTGCAATTCGGCGATTGCCCGCTCGCGCTCGGTACTCACGCTCTGCTCGCGCGTGACCTGCTGGCGTTTGAGCGTCGCCAGGCTCTCGCGCAGGGCACCTTCTTCAATATCGCCCTGTCGATTCATCGCGTAATAGAGATGAAATAGCGACGCCAAATGGCTGATGCTGGCGCTGCCGCTCCAGCGCAACTCATCCGGCTGATAGTCAAGGCTGAGTGAAACCTGCTGCGCTTTTTTCCAGTCGGCCAGATCGTGGCCTTTCCAGTCCGCAGGCCCATTCTGGCTGACAAGCTGCCCGGCAAGCTGGGCCAGCCACGGGTCGCGGCCGGGTGCCATAAAACCGCTGGGCGATAACACCGTCAGCATCGCTGATTTTCCCGGCTGGGCCGGGCGCAACCACACCAGCCGGTCGCCATTGGCCAGTTGCCACTCTGCTACTTTTTGTGCCGGGAACGATCGTTCTTGTGTAATCGAGCCCTGCTCCTGTGCCTCAGGTAACGAAGGCACCGCCCGCTCGACCGGTGGCTGTAAGGGCGAAAGTTTCGAGTGCGCGACCTGCTGATAACGTTTTTCAACCTCATCCCCGGAAGGCAGCGTAAATGGCTGGCCACCCGGAATGCTGAATTGCACCAGTTGATCCGGCGAGGACAACCAGCGTTGCAGGCAGGCCTGAATATCCGCATCGCTGATGCCTTGCAGCAGGGTCAACACCTGCTGGCCAAGCTGCTGCTTGCCGATATAAGGCCGCTCCTGCTGCCAGGCGATGACCAACTGCTGAACCCAGTCAGAGAATTCACGCTGCTCGGGCGTTGCCACCATTTTTTCAGCCGACTGGCGTAACGTCGCTTTGACGGCGGCAATGTCGGCGGCCAGCAATGGGTAGCGCTGTAGCCGGGCCATTTCTTGCAGCAGCACATCCAGCCCTTGCAGATGGCTCTCCGGCAATACCGACGCAAACAGCCCCAGTGCAACCGTGGTGCGGCCGATGTCTGACTTACGCACCACCAGGCTGCTGACGGCACCGGAGGTCGGCAACGGCTGGCGCTGCACCTGACGGCTCAGCGCATCCAGCGTTATCTGGTTAATCAACCGCTGGCGCACACCGGCCTCTCCCGCCGCTTTGCCAACCGAATCATCAAAGCGCAACACGAATGACACCTGACTGACGCTGCTCTGGCTGTCTTGCAGGCGCACCAGATGGCGCTGCGGGCGCAACTGTGGCTCGGCGTCAGCGCGGACAGGCAACGCCACATCCGGCAGGTTGCCCATTGTCTGGGTAATCGCCTGTTTAACCTCCTCAACCGAGAGATCGCCAATCACCATCAGGCGCATATTACGCGGCTGATACCAGCGGGCATAAAAACCGCGCAGCACCGTTACCGGTGTTGATTGAATGGCGGCTTCAGAGCCGATAACCGGGCGGCTGGGGTAAAGCGAATCATGGCGGATCGCCGCCACGCGCTGCTGATTCATCCGTTCGGCCACGCCGAGTTTGCCGCGCCACTCCTCAAGAATAACCTGACGCTCACGCTGCCAGTCTTCCGGCTCAAAGCGTGCCTGAGCGGCGATTTGAGCCAGTGTATTGAGTGACAGCGCAAGCGAAGGTTTGCCATCCGGCGGGCTTAACATATAGACGGTGCGTTCATAGTTGGTCATGGCGTTATAGTGCTGACCGCGCACCCAGCCGCGCTGCCCCAGCATCTGCGCCAGCCCTTGCGGGTAATCACGCGTGGCGCGAAACACCATATGCTCGACCATATGCGCCACGCCGGACTCGTTATCCTGTTCATCAAGCGAACCGCTCTCGACGCTGAGACGGATATCCAGCCGTTGCTGCTGGCCTGCCAGCGGCACAATGGTATAGCGCAGGCCGTTCGCCAGTTGCCCTTCGGTTATCTGCGGCAACGGGCTGGTGACAGGCTGTGGCTGGGCTGCGGCCAGTGTACTTAACAGGCAAGCGCTCACCGCGCTTATCCAGCGCAAAATCATGTTTCTCATTCATCACTCATTATGGATTACATAAAACAGATGGCATCTCGCCAAAATGACGCGACGGGCGCAAAGCTCTCGCCCTGCGCCCTGTTATTCATTGCCACTGATTACCAGTTGTAGGCCACACCCAGCCAGAACTGGCGACCCAGTTTGTAGGTCACGGTATCCCCGGTGGTTTCCTGCGAGGTGGCTATCACGTTGTCAAACACGTTGATGACATCCACCGTCAGATCCAGCGACTGATTTTTGAACGTCGGCACCGAGTAGTTAAAACGCCAGTCATAGGAGACGTAATCGTGGTATTTGCGGTCGGTGTACTGCGTCGCCGCGCCGGTGTAATCGCCACAGCCGCTGATGCTGGCAGAGCAGGTGATACTACGGGTGCGATAACCGGTATACCCGGAGGTATAGGCCAGATGGTGATCCCAATTCAGGCGCAGGGCCGGGAAATAGGTATTCAGATTCAGCGCCACTTCCCATGGGGTGTTGTAATCCAGCGCATCCATATCACGGCGGTCGGTCAGCTGGCCTTTAAAAATGACTTTGCTGTCATCCTGATTGCTCTGGTCATAGTAAATCTGCGAGCTGCTTTTGTTATCGACTTTACTGGCGCTGAGTTTCCAGCCGATATCGGCATATTTGAGCTTATAAGGGCTGACAGGCTCCACTTCCAGCGAGAAGGTATTGCCTTGCGTGCGGGCATCGTTAGTCAGGTAGTAATAGCGCTGGCCGTCGGCGTCGGTTCGGTTGCTGCGGCCAAACTGCTCGCGCCCTTGCCGGTTCACCCATTTCAGCGTCCAAACCGTGTCATACACACGCTGTGACAGGCCGAGCGAGAGCTCATCGCTGTACGGGGTTTTCAGGTCAGAAATATCATAGTCATTGGAACCATAACCGGTCGCGCTACTACTCCAGGCTCCGCTGGCGCTGGTGCGCGATTGTACCACCGACTCACTGATGCCTGAACGCAGTTTGTAGGCCAGCATGTTCTGGGCGTAATAGCGGTTCACGCCGCCAAACAGCCGCGTTGAACGGTCGCCAAACACATCATAAGAGGCCGCCAGACGCGGGGCGATATTCAGGTTTTTCAGGTAATCGTCATATTGCAGACGCACGCCCGGCGTCACTTCAAGCCGCTTGTAGCTCACACTGTCTTGCAAATACATGGCGTAGTTGAGGTAATCACCCTGCACCTGACGGGCCGGATAGAGGTTACGGCTGCGGTAATACTGCTCGCCGCCAATACAGAAATCATCCCCGCTGCGGCAGGCCACGCCTTTGCTGATAGTGGGCGTACCTCGGTTGGAATAGACGTCATTAAAGCGGCGATAGCGCGCCTGATAGGAATCCACCTGCCAGCCCATATCAAGCTGATGACTGGTGCCCCACAGCGCCAGCGGGTTAAGCTCGTAATCCTGTTTTAGGGTGACGGTCTGTTTTTCTGTCGCATACTTGCCGTAGCCACCGATCCCGGCGAGCTGGGCGTTAGCCCCCGCCACACCGCTGCCCCAGTCAATGACATTAGAGATAAAGCGAGAGGAAAGGTTGTAGCGATACCAGGACTGATAACTGTCGGACTCATGCTCAATGCGGTTTTCCTCAAACTGGTATCCGGCAAGGCTGGTGACTTTCCCCCAGTCCGTGTTGTGTTCCCACTCAATATTGCCGCGATATCCGCCGCCGGTATTGGTAAAGCCGCCGTTTTTGATGTCTTTCTTGTAAAAACGGGACTCATGCGGCGCATACATCCCCGTCAGGCGAAGAATATCGCCATTATCCGCCAGATAGGTGCCTTTCAGTAAATAGGTTTCCGCCTGACGCGTCTGGCTGACCGTATCGCCCATCACCGTGTTATAAAAGGGAATGGTTGATTGCTGGCGATTATAGGCAAAAATAAACCCGGCTTTATCGCTTAACGGCTGGTTGATACTGACGGAATAAAAATTCTTGGTAAATTTCGGCTGATAATAAAGCTGGCTGGCAGAAAAGAAGTCCGATGAAATATCATCATCAATATGATAGCTCGCCCAGCTATCGCGGGTAGTACGATAAGCTATTCGCCCTGATGCACGATCCAACTTCGGGTCTTTTAATTTTGCATCAACCACGCCACCGGTAAAATCACCGTATTTAGCGGAAATATTACTGTCGAACACCTGTAATTGTTCGATCAGTTCTGAGTTAATCCAGAATGATTGTGCGCCACCTGCTGGTAAATCTGTCGGGCTATAACCATCGGGCGTATTACTCAGCTCACCGTTATTCGCCCCAGGGTTAATGACGTTATTATTCGATAACCCATCAATCATGTAGTTATTCTGGTAAAACTTTTCACCATGAAATGACACATTTTCCGGTTGTAATTCACCCGGCGTTTGACTGCTGTCAGATGAGTTTGAAAAACGTACATTGGGATTATTACGCAATAATTCCGTCACGCTGCCATTACGAGTGGGCGTGCGTTTAATTTGCTCACTGGTAATAATTTGCGTACCCATTGTCTGGCTGGTCGGTGTTGAACGCACCAGAATAGTATCTTCACTTGCAGGGTTATTTTCCGCTGCCAGCGGCTTACCATTATCACCCTTTTGTATTTTAGCTTGCTGTTCAGCAGCCAGCGCCGTTGACGATACGCCAAGTATCATCATCAAATAAAGATGCTTATTCATATAGTGAATTTCCTGTAACCCCTGGTGGTATTAAAAAAATTAACGTTGCAACTCAATATGCCCGTTTAACTGAAAAATAACGGATACCGTTTGGTTAGCTGCGGCAGTACCCGACTGATAACGCCAGCGCGCCATATCTTTGATGACGTCGTGGCTAAACATCCCGGCGGGATCTTCTGATAACACCCGAATCGCGGTCACCGTACCGCTGTCGGTAATATCAAACTGTAATCTGACGCGCCCCTCCACCCCCATCGCACGCGCCCGGGTTGGGTAATTCACCCGACGCTGTAACGCCTTAACCACCTGACTCTGACCGTCACCCGCGCCCTGTTCAGCTCGCCCCTCGGCGTGATTACCTTGTGGCGCGGATGGCGCATTGCCTGAAACCGGTGCACTTGCCTGAATACCGCTGGCAGGCTGAGCCGTGGCGTATCCCCGGTCTCGATTGAGCATCCCGGGCGAAGGTGTGCTAACAGCGACAGGCGGTTTACGCTCATCCGGCGGCTGTTTTACTTTACGTACCACCGCTGTTGACTCTTCACGCCGGTTCACAGGCGAGTCTTTTTGCGGGCGACGAGGAGCGGGTTTGCTCACCTCCAGCGTGACAACCGCCTGTGAATTAACCGGTAACGTGGCCTGACTGGACGATGCAGCCAAAACCGGTGGCACAGGCTCCTCCACCGCCGTATCGCTCGAGGAAGTGGCGGCCTGCCACTGCATTGCCGAAGATGACAGCAAGGCGACCTGTAACCCGGTCACACTTTCCCCGCTCCGCCCGGCGGATGATGTCAGCATTTCCCGCTGGGTATACCCCCAGAGCAGGACATAAACCACCGAGAGGTGGATAGCCAGCGATAGCAGCAAAGAATGGGTGACTCTCAACCTAACACCTTGTTTTTTCTTATCGGTATACCAATCACACACCGGGATGGCAGCATCGCTACAGGTCTTTCGGGGTAAGCCAAAAAGACAATGATTATCGAGATCAAAACGATACTCATTATCAACAAAATATTACAAATGACCAGAAAAATTCTGACCATTCTGATAGAAAACTGACGCAAGCAAAAAGATGAAAAAACAAGCAATCGGCGGCGCTGGCAAGCCAAACACCGCACAACGAGAGAACACTGAGGGTTACACAGACAGGAACTCATGGGGGACGGCATAACGCCCTCCCGAGGCAAAACGCGGTTAATACTCCTGATCTTCAATCAGGCGCTTACCCAGGGTAATACTATCTACCTGATCGTAGTTCATTTTTTCATACATACCGATCACCGCCGTATTACTCTGGCGCACCATCAGGTGAATTTTCGGGCAACCGCGGGCAATCAGTTTTTTCTCAAGGCGGCTTATCAAGGCATTGGCAATACCCCGGCCCCGGTAATCCGGGTGCACACCCAGATAGTAAGCCGAGCCACGATGCCCGTCGTAACCGCCCATCACCGAGCCCACCACTGCACCTCCGACCTCTGCCACCAAAAACAGATCCGGGTCATGATTAAGCTTACGCTCAATGTCCATTTCCGGGTCATTCCAGGGGCGCAGCAGATCGCAGCGATCCCAAAGGGTTATTACTTCTTCAAAGTCATCTTGCCGGAATACGCGAATTTCCATAGTGGCTGGCCGTATTGAGTCAATCGTTTCACCTGATTATGCTGTGATCCATCCCAGACGCAACCCTTAGATGACGGCACTGACCACACCAGTCACCAGACAGGGTGACACCAACATTTTCTCGCCATGCCACGTAGCCGATTTCGTTATACTCCCCAAACGGAACCGACCGCCTTTTACTCACACGATAAGGGACATTATGAGCGCACCTGACATCACGGCCATCAAACACTTTCTGCTCGCCTTGCAGGATACCCTGTGCCAGCAACTGGAACAGGCTGACGGTGTTGCCACATTTATTGAAGACGCCTGGCAACACACCTCCGGCAGCGGCGGCGGGCGCAGCCGCGTGTTGCGTCAGGGCCAGGTGTTCGAACAAGCGGGCGTCAACTTCTCTCACGTTTGCGGTGCCTCGCTGCCGCCTTCTGCCAGCGCTCATCGCCCGGAGCTTGCCGGACGCAGCTTTCAGGCGATGGGCGTATCGCTGGTTATCCATCCGCTGAACCCTTACATCCCGACCAGCCATGCCAACGTGCGTTTTTTTATCGCCGAGAAACCGGGTGAAGCGCCCGTCTGGTGGTTCGGCGGCGGCTTTGACCTCACGCCCTACTACGGCTTTCAAGAGGATGTCCGGCACTGGCACCAGACTGCTTTTGATTTATGCCAGCCTTTCGGCGATGAGGTGTACCCACGTTACAAAAAATGGTGTGACGATTACTTCTTCCTTAAACACCGCAACGAAGCGCGCGGCGTTGGCGGCCTGTTTTTTGATGACCTGAACACACCGGGTTTTGAGCGCAGCTTCGCGTTTATGCGCGCCGTCGGCGAAGGCTTCTTATCCGCCTATCTGCCTATCGTTATGCGCCGCAAAGACACGCCGTGGGGCGAGCGCGAGCGCGACTTCCAGCTTTATCGCCGTGGGCGCTATGTGGAGTTCAATCTGGTGTGGGACAGAGGCACCCTGTTTGGCCTGCAAAGCGGCGGGCGCACTGAGTCCATTTTGATGTCGATGCCGCCACTGGCGCGCTGGGAATATCAATATCAGCCCGAGCCCGATAGCCCCGAAGCGGCGTTGTACCGGGATTTTCTGCCGGTTCGAGACTGGCTTGGCCTCAATGAGGAGATGCGCTAATGGCTGCTATCTGGGTCGATGCCGATGCCTGCCCGAATGTCATCAAAGAAGTGTTGTTTCGCGCTGCCGAGCGCAGTGCAACCCACCTGACGCTGGTTGCCAACCAGCCTCTGCGCACCCCGCCCTCGCCCTATATTCATAGCCTGCGGGTCGCGGCCGGGTTTGACGTGGCCGATAACGAAATTGTGCGCCGCGCCGAACCGGGCGATCTGGTTATCACTGCCGATATTCCGCTGGCTGCCGAAGTGCTGGCGAAACACGCCGTGGCGCTCAACCCTCGCGGCGAGCGCTACAGCCCGGAGACGATCCGCGAGCGGCTGACGATGCGTGATTTTATGGATACCCTGCGCGCCAGCGGCGTACAAACCGGCGGGCCCGCCACCCTAAACCAGCGTGACCGCCAACAGTTCGCCAACGAGTTGGACAAGTGGCTACGCCAGCAGGCATAAAAAAACCGGCAGGAGAACCTGCCGGTTTGAATGTTACCTGCCGCTAATCATCTATCACAGCGGCGCGGTCTGTGCCTCAACGACCGCCAGCGCCACCATATTCACGATGCGACGTACCGAGGCGATCGGCGTCAGAATATGTACCGGTTTCGCCACACCCATCAGCACCGGGCCGACGGTCACACCTTCCGAGGATGACACACGCAGCAGGTTATAGCTGATGCGCGCGGCTTCCATGTTCGGCATGATAAGGATATTCGCCGCCCCTTTGAGCGGGCTGTCTGGCATCTGCTCACGACGAATAGCCTCGACCAGCGCCGCATCGCCGTGCATCTCGCCGTCGATTTGCAGATCCGGGGCCATCTTGTTCACCAGCTCCAGCGTGGCGCGCATTTTCTTCCCCGTCGGCGAATCGGAGGTGCCAAAGCTTGAATGCGACAACAGCGCCACTTTCGGCTCAATACCAAAACGGCGCACGGTGCTGGCCGCCATCAGGGCAATTTCCGCCAACTGCTCAGGCGTTGGGTCTGGGTTGACATAGGTATCGGCGATAAAGGTGTTACCGCTCGGCAACAACAGGGCATTCATCGCACCGGCAACATGTACGCCGTCACGATAGCCAAACACCTTTTCGACCACGCCGAAATGCTCTTCGTAATTGCCCACCGTACCGCAGATCATCGCATCGGCTTCACCACGGTGAACCATGATAGAGCCAATCAGCGTCGGGTTGGCTCGCATCTCGCGCTGGGCCTGCTCCTGTGAGACGCCACGGCGCTTCATCATCTCGAAGTATTCTGTCCAGTAGGCTTTAAAGCGCGGGTCGGACTCATTGTTGACGACTTCGAAATCCTTGCCGATGGTTATCTGCAAGCCCAGCTTCTGAATCCGTTTTTCGATAACCCCTGGGCGGCCAATCAGCACCGGGAACGCCAGCCCCAGCGACACCAGCTCTTGAGTGGCGTGCAGTACGCGCGGGTCTTCCCCTTCGGCCAATACCACACGTTTGGGCTGGGTACGCGCCTGGGCGAAAATCGGCTTCATGAACAGGTTGGTTTTGTAGACAAACTGCGTCAGTTTCTCGATGTACTCATCAAAATTCGCAATCGGGCGGGTGGCGACACCGGAGTCCATCGCCGCTCTGGCAACCGCCGGGGCAATCTTGATGATAAGGCGCGGATCAAACGGTTTCGGGATCAGGTATTCCGGGCCAAACGAGAGTTCCTGATCGCCATAGGCCGAGGCAACCACTTCGCTCTGCTCGGCCAGTGCCAGCTCGGCAATCGCATGCACACAGGCAAGCTTCATCTCTTCGTTGATGGTGGTCGCACCGACATCCAGCGCACCACGGAAGATGAACGGGAAGCACAGCACGTTGTTGACCTGATTCGGGTAGTCAGAACGGCCGGTACAGACAATCGCATCCGGGCGCACCGCTTTGACCAGCGGCGGCAGGATCTCCGGTTCCGGGTTCGCCAGCGCCATGATAAGCGGGCGCGGGGCCATGGTTTTAACCATGTCCTGCGTCAGCACACCAGGGCCTGAACAACCAAGGAAAATATCCGCATTCGGGATCACATCCGCCAGCGAACGGCTGCCGTTATCGTCAATGGCGTAAGCGGCCTTGGTTTGCGCCATGTTGGCTTCACGGCCTTTATAAATCACACCGCGGGAATCACACACCGTGATGTTTTCACGCTTAAGGCCCAGCGCCACCAGCAAATTCAGGCAGGCGATGGAAGCCGCCCCCGCCCCTGACACCACCAGACGCACATCGGCAATCTGTTTTTCCACCACGCGCAGGCCGTTTAACACCGCGGCGGTACAAATGATGGCAGTGCCATGCTGGTCGTCATGGAATACCGGAATTTTCATGCGCTCGCGCAGTTTCTGCTCAATGTAGAAACACTCCGGCGCTTTGATGTCTTCCAGGTTAATACCGCCAAATGTCGGCTCCAGCGCCGCAATCACGTCAATCAGTTTATCTGGATCTTGCTCATCGACTTCAATGTCAAACACATCCACACCGGAGAACTTCTTAAACAGAACGCCTTTACCTTCCATCACCGGTTTACCGGCCAGCGCGCCGATGTTGCCCAATCCCAGCACCGCCGTACCGTTGGAGATAACCGCCACCAGATTGCCTCGGGCGGTGTATTTGTACGCCGCGAGCGGATCTTCAGCGATTTCGAGACAGGGAGCCGCCACACCCGGAGAGTAGGCCAGCGCCAGATCGCGCTGGGTTGCCAGCGGCTTGGTAGGGGAAACCTGTATTTTCCCCGGCACCGGATATTGATGGAAATCCAGAGCGCTTTGCTTGAGTTGTTCGTCCATAGTTCATTACCTTGTCTTATTGCTTTCAGTAGGGTGGTAAGCCACCCAGTTTAGCGTGTCTGCGTTTTGCCAAACCATGAAGCATTACAAAATCTACGCCGGAATACTGCTTAATATAATTAATTAACAAGGCGGAAAATTCGCCAGCACATCGAGGGAATGAAACAAAGGATAGTGTTTAATATCAATCAACTAGAACTTGTCTGATGCTTATCCGCCCGCTATAACCATCAGCACAGGCTCACCGGGCATCCATCTGCCAGGGTCATCTCAGATACGGAAATAAAAAAGCGGGCCGTCAGAACCCACCGCCAAAGGCATGTGGGCAATCGTGGTAAGGCATCCGCCCGGCGGATGGCACAATCCGTGTTGATAAGGTCAACCGGATATCTGGCACGGAACCCGTGCCGAATGACCCGCATTAGCGCGTCGTGGTAAACCAGCCACTGATAAAAGCATGCTGCAATAACATGATGGTTTTACCATCGCGAATACGGCCATCTTTTATCATCGCCATCGCCTCGCTAAACGGTAATTCCAGCACCTCAATGTCTTCGTCATCCACCCCACCACCGTGGAAACGTTTTTGCGCATCGTCATATTCCGCGGCAAAGAAATGCACCAGTTCAGTCACGCCACCGGGTGACATATACGCTTCAAACAACTTCTCGACCTCACCTATCTCGTAGCCGGTTTCTTCTATTGCCTCATTACGAATGCACTGCTCCGGCGATAAATCATCCAGCAACCCGGCGCACGCTTCCAGCAGCATGCCAGTGTCATTGCCATTAAGGTAAGTCGGCATACGGAACTGGCGCGTCAGCACCACCGTCGCTTTTGCCCGGTTATACAGCAAGATGGTGGCTCCGTTACCACGATCATACACTTCGCGTACCTGCCGCACCGTTCCGCCATTTTTACGCTTTAAATCAAAAACATACTTATGAAGAACAAACCAGTGATCGGACAACAGTTTTTTTTCAAGCACAGTAATAGGTGCAGACATAGGGGTATCCCGGTAACAAAACTCAGCTTCAGATAATAGTCCCACCCCGGTGGGAATGCACTTTTCATCCAATGAAAAATCACAGCGCAAGAAACAATGCTCTGTACACGATAAAGACAAACGCCTTCGCATTTACAGCGAAGGCGTCATACAGATAAACCGCTCAGTATTACTTGCCCAGCAAGGTATCAACCACCAGATACAGATTCAGCGCGACAACCAGACAGACAATGACTTTACCGCTATTTTGCACCAGGCGGCTATTCACCAGATTCCCCATCAGCTCACGGTTGCCGGTAAACGCCAGCAAAGGGATCAGCGCCAGTGCGATACCAAAACTCAGCAATACCTGACTCAGTACCAGTACCCGGGTCGGGTCCATGCCAGAAAGAATAACAATAAAGGAAGGCAGCATAGTCACCACCCGACGTAACCATAACGGAATATGAAAACGCACAAACCCCTGCATCACCACCTGGCCTGCCAGCGTGCCGACTACCGTAGAAGACAGCCCTGCCACCACCAGACTTAAGCCAAAAATGGTGGCAGCCGCCTGCCCTAACAATGGTTTCAACGTCAAATAGGCTTGATCCAGCTCGGCAACCGAGGTGTTACCGCTGAAATGAAAAGCTGCCGCGGCCGTCGCCATCATGGCAAGGTTAACAAAACCGGCAATGGTCATCGCAACGGCTACGTCAACCTTGGTCGCAGAATAGCGTTCGGCGCGGGTCACGTTGCTTTGCTGTTGGGTCAGCGAAGAGTGCAGGTAAATGACATGTGGCATGATGGTCGCACCCAAAACACCGGCGGCCAGAAGCACTGCATCAGAATTCGGCAAGCTTGGCACCAGCATACCGGTTGTCAGCGCAGCCAATTCGGGGCGAGAGAAAATCAGCTCAACAATATAGGCCGCAGCAACAAATAACAGTAACCCGCCAATCACCATTTCCAGAGGCTTCTGGCCACGCTGTTGCAACATCAGGATCAGAAATGTAGCAATCCCCGTCAGGATCGCACCTTCAAGTAACGATACCCCCAGCAGCAGCTTAAAGCCTATCGCCGCACCGACAAACTCAGCCAGGTCGGTTGCCATCGCGATGATTTCAGCCTGCACCCAATAGGCAAAGACCGCCGGTTTAGGAAAGCGATCGCGAATATGCTCAGCCAGATTTTTTCCGGTGGCGATACCCAGTTTCGCTGATAACAGTTGAATCAGCATCGCCATCAGATTGGCCCACACCACGACCCACAGCAGTTGGTAGCCATACGCAGCCCCTGACTGGATATTGGTGGCGAAGTTACCCGGATCGATATAACCGATCGCCGCGATAAAGGCCGGCCCCATCAGGGAAAGCTTGAGCTTTCTTGACGTACGGCTGACTGATTCCACTACACGACTCCCCGGCATATGAGTAACCCTTCTAATGCTACTGTTGTTTTACTACTCTCGCAAAGTTGATAATGATTATCAAGTGCATTTAGAACGGAAGAGATGATTGCTCTGATAGGTAATGATAATGAGGCATCTGTGTCACGAACGATACCCGTTTTGATACGTAAACATTAACAAAATATAAACAAAAAAACGACCAATATGTGATTAGTTTAAAAAAACCTATCCACCGGCGCGTTAATCTCAATCCACCGTCATCGGCAGCCATGGAAAATCCATATAGCATTTTGATTTCATTAAAAAAAACAACAAGAATACTGATGTGTCATCAGCCAGAAACAGATAGGGGGACGAGGCAATAAAGAATGAGCCAGAGAAGGCTTCGGAAGAACTCCGGGGTCGTCACAAACGGGCAGCCCCGGAGAAAAGGGCGACGCGATTACTCTTTAGGTTTAGAAACCGCCACCATCGCCGGGCGCAGCAACCGGCCATTAAGGGTATAGCCTTTTTGCATCACCATCATGACATGATTCGGCTCATGCTCGGCAGATGGCAGCATCGTCATCGCCTGGTGAATCTCCGGGTTGAAGGGCACATTAACTTCAGCGACAACCTCAATGCTAAATTTTTGCACCGCAGACAGCATCGCTTTCAGCGTCAGTTCCACCCCTTCAATCATCGCCGACAATGCCTCGTTAGACTTATCAGCCATCTCAAGCGCACGCTCCAGATTGTCGATAACAGGCAGCATTTCACCGGCGAATTTCTCCAGCGCAAATTTATGTGCTTTTTCTACATCCAGTTCCGCACGGCGGCGCACGTTTTCCATCTCGGCACGAACACGTAATACACTTTCACGCTCACGCTGCTGCGTCTCGCTCAATTGCGCTTCCAGTTCGGCAATACGTTCATCACGCGGGTCAGCCACGTCGGTCGTCTCTGGCTGCGCATCCGCTTGCTGACCTTCCGCCGTGTCCTTTTTATCCAAGACTTGCTCGTCAGGCGACTTCTGTTCTTTACTACTCATGAAATTCTCCGCGTTTTTCGCATTCATCTCGCTAGTTCGCTTATTATGGGGATCAAAACCGGGGTTTCAAGGGAACCACTCATATATTGTTAGCCAACACCGTGGCCTAAAAATGTGAGTCTCCGGTGCTCTTATTGAGGACAACGCACCCAAATGAACAGATCGTTTAATTGCATCGGTATTGTCGGCCATCCACGGCACCCAAACGCACTGAGTACCCATGAAATGCTGTATCATTGGCTGCGCGAGCTAGGGTATCACGTCATAATAGAGCAACAGATTGCCCGCGAATTGCGCCTTGATGATGCCGATACCGGCAGCTTATCCGATATCGGCCAGCAAGCGGATCTGGCCGTCGTGGTCGGGGGGGATGGCAACATGCTGGGAGCCGCGAGGGTGCTGTCACGCTACGACATTGATGTCATCGGCGTTAACCGCGGCAATCTTGGCTTCCTGACCGATCTTGACCCCGACCATACTCAGCAACAACTCAGCGAAGTGCTGGCTGGCCGTTACCTGCGCGAACAGCGTTTTATGCTGGAAGCGCAGATACACCGCGCCAATCATCCCGGCAGCAGCAGTACGGCTATCAATGAAGTCGTGCTACATCCTGGGAAAGTGGCACACATGATTGAATTTGAAGTCTATATTGACGATCGTTTTGCGTTTTCCCAGCGTTCTGACGGCCTGATTATCTCTACGCCTACCGGTTCAACCGCTTACTCGCTTTCCGGGGGCGGCCCGATTTTGACCCCCTCGCTGGATGCAATTGCACTGGTGCCGATGTTCCCGCATACGCTCTCAGCCCGTCCACTGGTCATCAACAGCGGCAGCACCATCCGGTTGAAGTTTTCGCATATCACCCAGGATTTAGAAATCAGTTGTGACAGCCAAATTTCACTGCCAGTGCAAGAAGGTGCGGAGGTGTTAATCCAACGCAGCCAGTACCACCTCAATTTAATCCACCCGGAAAATTATAGTTACTTCAACACATTAAGTAGCAAACTTGGCTGGTCAAAAAAATTATTCTGAAAATAGCCACAGGCTATTTACTGTATAAAAAACCAGTTTATACTGTACGTAATCACAGTTGTTGTTACCTACAGGAAACGATCATGCTGGCGCAACTCACAATCAGTAATTTCGCCATTGTGCGCGAACTGGAAATTGATTTTCAGGCAGGGATGAGCGTCATTACCGGTGAAACCGGAGCGGGTAAATCCATTGCCATTGATGCTCTCGGGCTCTGCCTTGGCCACCGAACCGATGCCAGCATGGTGCGCCCCGGAGCCACCCGGGCCGATCTTTGTGCGCGTTTCTCGGTGTCAGATACACCGGCAGCGTTACGTTGGCTGGAACACAACCAGCTTGATGACAGCAACGAATGTCTGCTGCGGCGAGTGATCAGCGCTGATGGCCGTTCCCGCGCATTTATTAACGGCACAGCCGTTCCATTGTCGCAGTTACGTGAGCTGGGCCAGCATCTGATCCAGGTACATGGCCAGCATGCCCATCAACTGTTATTAAAATCAGACTATCAGCGCCACCTGCTTGATGCCTATGCCGATGAGCCGCAATTACTCACCGCTATGCGCCAGAGCTGGCAGCAGTGGCACCACAGTTGCCGGGTGCTGGCTCAACATCAACAAGCCAGTATTGAGCGGGAAGCCCGCCGGGAATTACTGCAATACCAGCTCAAGGAGCTCAACGAGTTTGCCCCTCAGGCCGGTGAGTACGAACAGATCGATGCGGAATACAAGCGGCTTGCCAATAGCGGGCAACGTCTATCGCTTAGCCAACAAGCGCTACAGCGTCTTAGTGAAGGCGAAGATCAAAACCTGCTCAGTATGCTGCATAGTGCAAAACATCAGCTTGCAGAATTGATAAGCCTGGATGACTCGCTTTCGGGCGTACTTACCATGCTCGAAGAAGCCAGTATCCAGATCAGTGAAGCCAGTGACGAGCTACGCCATTACTGCGACAGAATGGACCTCGACCCAGTTCGCCTTTACGAACTGGAACAGCGTTTATCACGCCAGTTGTCGCTATCACGTAAACACCATGTCGCCGCGCAGGAATTACCGGCTTTCTATCAACAATTGCTTAACGAACAGCAACAACTGGAACAACAGGAAAATGACCATGAAGCACTGAGCCTCGCGGTAGAGCAACATTACCAGCAAGCATTGCATATTGCCGCACAGCTACACCACCGCCGCTGCCAGCATGCCGGTGAGCTGGCACAGTTGATTACAGCCCATATGCACGATCTGGCGATGCCGCATGGTCATTTCACCATTGACGTCACGCTCACCCCAGAAACGCTGACCGCGCATGGCGCTAGCCACATCGAATTCCGGGTGACAACCAACCCCGGTCAGCCACATCAGCCACTGGCAAAAGTGGCATCGGGAGGCGAGCTGTCACGCATTGCACTCATTATTCAGGTTATCGCGGCAAGAAAAATGGAAACCCCGGCACTGATTTTTGATGAGGTCGATGTCGGCATCAGCGGCCCAACGGCTGCTATCGTTGGTAAAATGCTGCGCCAGTTGGGCCTCTCCACCCAGGTCATGTGCGTTACTCATTTGCCACAGGTGGCAGGGTGTGGGCATCACCACTATTTTGTCAGTAAACAAACCGATGGCGCAGTTACTGAAACACGGATGCAGTTACTCGGAAAACGTGAGCGACTACAGGAACTGGCCCGGTTACTTGGCGGGTCTGCCGTGACAAAAAATACGCTGGCAAATGCCAGAGAGCTGCTTGCAGCATAGAGAGAGTCAACTTTTTCGAATTCGCACTGTCTTACAGGCATCTTGCAGGTTTTCAAGTCAGGCAAGGTCTATTATCATCTGCCACCTATGCCCTTAAGGAATCTAATCACTATGCGCTGTAAAACGCTGACTGTCGTCGCCACGGTGGTTGTTGTCATGTTGACTGCCGGTTGTTCCACACTGGAGCGAGTTGTCTATCGGCCAGACATTAATCAGGGGAACTACCTGGCATCCGCTGATGTTGCCAAAATTCATAGCGGCATGACCAAACAGCAGGTCATCTACACGCTGGGCACTCCAATGATGCAAGATCCGTTTGGCTCCGACACCTGGTATTACGTATTCCGCCAGCAACCTGGACATGAAGCGGTTAAACAGCAAACACTGACCCTGACGTTCAACTCACAGGGCGTTCTCTCTCATATGGACAACAAACCCGCAATACAGGCTGAATAATAAAGACGCTGAACCTTATGCTCTGCCTGTATCATGGCAAAAAACAAGGCGCATTCACCGCGCCTTGTTTTTTGAACGCTCCGCTCGCTGGCGGCGCAGCTCTTTGGGGTCTGCCAATAACGGGCGGTAAATCTCAACCCGATCCCCATCACGAACCACATCGGTCAGTTTTACCGGGCGGCTAAAAACCCCTACTTTATTCACGCGCAAGTCAATATCAGGGCGCAACGCCAATAACCCAGACATCTGAATAGCCTGTTCGACACTGCATCCCTCTTCCACCGTCAGCGATTGCAAAAACTGGCGTTCAGGCAGCGCATAAACGACTTCTATACGGATTTCAGGCACTATAAACCTCTTTGGCTCGCTGAGTGAAAGCTTGCACCATGCTGTTAGCCAGCTCTTTGAATACGTTGCCAAATGCCATTTCAATCAAGGCATTTTTAAACTCAAAGTTCAAATTCAGCTCAACTTTACATGCCGCTTCACTTAACGGCGTAAAACGCCAGTCACCATTTAACTGACGAAACGGGCCATCCACCAGTTGCATCGCGATGCACTGATTACTGGTCAACGTATTACGCGTGGTGAACGTCTTACTGATCCCCGCTTTCGACACATCGACAGCCGCCGTCATTTCATTGTCACTGGCTGACAACACACGACTACCGGTGCAACCGGGTAAAAAAGCGGGGTAAGATGGCACGTCATTAACTAACTTATACATCTGTTCAGCGCTGAACGGCACCAACGCTGAACGACTGATTTTAGGCATACTCTTTTCCGTGATTCATAAAGCGCGCAAAATAATACCACTGATAATCAGTCAGACAAAAATTCTGCGAAGGACATCGCACTCGTTCACAAAGCGTGGCATGAATCCCGTCAAGGGATTTCATTCACAACGACAACCAGTATAATGATGGCACTATGACAAAGAAAAAAGCACACAAACCCGGTTCCGCCACCATTGCGCTCAACAAGCGCGCCCGCCACGAATACTTCATAGAAGAAGAGATTGAAGCGGGGCTGGCCCTTCAAGGGTGGGAAGTCAAATCACTGCGTGCGGGCAAAGCCAACATCAGCGACTGTTATGTCCTGATGCGTGACGGTGAAGCCTACCTGTTCGGTGCCACCTTCACACCACTGCACGGTGCTTCAAGCCATGTGGTGTGTGACCCAACGCGTACCCGCAAATTACTGTTGAATCAGCGTGAGCTGGATTCATTGTATGGTCGCGTCAACCGCGAGGGCTATACCGTTGTGGCGTTGTCACTGTACTGGAAAAATGCCTGGTGCAAAGTCAAGATTGGTGTGGCTAAAGGCAAGAAAGAGCACGACAAGCGTGACGACATCAAAGAGCGGGAATGGAAGCTCGATAAGGCACGCATTATGAAAAAGGCCTCGCGCTAACAGTTACTAGCATAGCGAACCCTCTTTCTGTTATAATAACAAGATATCTTGGGGCTGATTCTGGATTCGACGGGATTCGCGAAACCCAAGGTGCATGCCGAGGGGCGGTTGGCCTCGTAAAAAGCCGCAAAAAAATAGTCGCAAACGACGAAACTTACGCCGTAGCAGCTTAATAACCTGCTTGCAGCCCTCTCTCCCTAGCCTCCGCTCTTAGGACGGGGATCAAGAGAGGTCAAACCTAAAAGAGATCGCGTGGATGCCCTGCCTGGGGTTGAAGCGTTAAAACCAATCAGGCTAGTTTGTTAGTGGCGTGTCTGTCCGCAGCTGGCAAGCGAATGTAAAGACCAGACTAAGCATGTAGTACCGACGGTGTAGGAATTTCGGACGGGGGTTCAACTCCCCCCAGCTCCACCAAAATTCTCCATCGGTGATTACCAGAGTCATCCGATGAAGTCCTAATAGCCCGCACGGCGCAAGCTCTGCGGGCTTTTTTGTGCCTTCAATTTGTCCCGCGAAGTCTGATGCCAACTAATTAAATCCGATCCTTTTAGGCACCTTGTTAGGCACCTCATAAAGCATTATTGTTTTTGAGGTGCCTAAAACTATGGAAACACGGCAATGGCAAGACAAACTAAACCTCTATCCGTGAAGGAAATCGAATCAGCCAAACCCAAAGAAGCGGACTATGTTCTCTATGATGGTGATGGCCTTGAGCTACTCATCAAATCCAGCGGGAGTAAAATCTGGCAGTTTCGCTACATTCGCCCTGTTACCAAGAAACGTGCGAAAAAGAGCATAGGCCCCTACCCGTCAGTTACCCTTGCCGATGCCAGAAACTATCGCGCAGAGTCACGCTCTCTCCTGGCGAAACAAATCGATCCACAGGAACATCAGCAAGAACAACTTCGCAGTTCGCTGGAAGCCAAAACCAATACTTTCCAGCTCGTGGCTGAACGTTGGTGGAATGTGAAGAAAGCCAGTGTGACCGAAGACTACGCAGAGGATATCTGGCGCTCTCTTGAGAGAGATGTTTTTCCTGCGATTGGCGACGTTAGCGTTACAGATATTAAAGCTCACACACTGGTTCAGGCCGTCCAACCGGTTCAAGCCAGAGGAGCACTGGAAACCGTTCGTCGCCTTTGCCAACGTATCAATGAAGTCATGATCTATGCCCAAAACACAGGGCTGATTGATGCTGTTCCCAGCGTTAATATCGGTAAAGCCTTCGAGAAGCCTCAGAAAAAGAACATGCCCAGCATTCGTCCCGATCAGTTGCCTCAGTTAATGCAGACGATGCGAACGGCAAGCATTAGTCTTTCAACACGGTGCCTATTCATGTGGCAACTTCTTACTATCACCCGACCTGCCGAAGCGGCTGAAGCCCGTTGGGAGGAGGTAGACATGGAAGCACGAGAATGGAAGATCCCTGCATCACGCATGAAGATGAACCGTGACCATACCGTCCCATTGTCAGATGAAGCAATCGCTGTTCTAGAGATGATGAAACCGTTTAGTGGCAATAGGGAATTCATTTTTCCAAGTCGTTTGAAGCCTACTCAGTCAATGAATAGCCAAACAGTAAATGCTTCACTTAAAAGAGCGGGATTCAGCGGTATCCTTGTATCACATGGGTTGCGTTCAATTGCCAGCACCGCGCTCAATGAGCAAGGTTTCCCTCCTGATGTCATTGAGGCAGCACTTGCTCATGTGGATAAAAATGAGGTGCGTCAAGCCTATAACCGCAGTGATTACCTTGAGCAACGTCGCCCAATGATGCAATGGTGGGCGAACTTTGTTCAAGCGGCAGACCGAGGAAATATTATTGAAGGTGGGTATAACGGCATCAAATTACTAGGCTGTGTCCCTTAACTTAACAACCGCTTTAAAAATAACCTGATCGCCCCCAGCTTTAGCATACTCAGGTAGTTTCTGGCTGTTTTTTCCGAGCGTGTAGCGATACGACGATTTTCTTTGAGTATCGCAAAGCAGCGCTCCACGACATTGCGTTTTTTGTACAGGCCTCTGTCGAGGGGCCGACGTCTGTCCTGACTGGCTTTTTCATTCGATTTAAACGGAATTACCACTTTTATTCCCTTTATTTTCAAATGAATGCGGAGGCTGTTACTTGAGTAACCCTTATCCGCCAGTACCGCTTTCGGACGCGATTTCAGATGCCCACTTCTTCGGATAATCCCGACGCGGTTAAGCAACGTTTCCGCATACCGGCTTTCGTGGGCCTGTCCACCGCTCAGGCAAAAACTTAGCGGTAATCCTGTGCTATCCGTCGCCAGATGGATTTTGGTGCCAAAGCCGCCGCGTGAGCGACCCAGCCCATGGTCCTCGTGTTCATCGGGATGTTTTTTTTCGCACCAGCGGCCGCTTTCAGGGCGCGAACGTTACTGCCATCCAGCGCGATAACATCCCAGTCAATCAGTGCGCCCTCATCCAGAATCTGGAGTAATTTATTGAAAATACTGTTTATTACTCCGGCTTTAGACCACCGGTTAAAGCGGTTGTAAATCGTTTTCCATTGACCATAACGCTCAGGTAAATCCCGCCATGGCGCGCCGGAGCAAAGCACCCAAAATATGCCATTCATGACATGCCGGTGAGCAAAGTAAGGACGGCCGCCTCTGGAAGAGCCTCTTTCAGGCGGCAGCATGGGAGAAATCAGCGCCCATGCATCATCGGGAAAATCGTAACGAGCCAAATTGAAGTACTTTTTGTGGCAAAATCATGTCCCTGATTGTACAAAAAACAGTTACGGGACACAGCCTAACATCGTCGTGTGTTAATCAATGGGGAGCAGGTCAGTTATTTTTAAAGCGGCTGTTAAGTTAAGGGACACATCCTAAAGCGATGGCTGATGGTGAGAGGGTTTAATACTGACTGCCCGTCATACGTCAAGTTGCAGGTGCGTAGGCTTTCCTGCAACTCGAATTATTTAGGGTCTATATTTTTATGCTATAGCGGACAAAATCATCGAGTGTGGCTAATTTGTCATATAATAATCTGGCTGGATTATCTTCTCTGGTATGCCAATATACTTTTGACCACTCCTTCTCTCGAGCTTCATCACAAATAGCGTCTATCAGCGCTTTTCCTACTCCCGATCTGCGGGCCTCAATGTCAACAAACAGATCTTCGAGATAACAAATTGGCTGAGTAGACCATGTGCCCTCATGTAAAACGCATATTGCAAACCCAACAATGTGTTTATTTTTTTCGGCTACCCGGCATATTAATCCAGAGTCTGGCGAAAGCGTTCGCTGCCATGTCGATAAGGTAATCGCATCTGCCAGTTCGGAACCGTAAAAATGCAAATACCCTTTCCAGAGCGTTAACCACGCGTCATAATCGCTTGCTTCGGCTTTACGAATATTAATCATCGAATATCCCTTTGACTAACCAAACAGGCCAGGATGATAACAAGGTTAGCTTGCCTGTATTCATCCTGAACATCATTTTCAGTGGCAGAAAATAAATATCCGCCACCTTATCCCGTTATCTCACGCCAATAAACGTGTTTCACCATTAACTTATCGCGTATTCTGCATCCGTGATACTCGTAATTGATATATGACTAAACATATCAAGCACGAAATTGTGAGCATCCTGAAATGACGTTGCGCACAACATGCCTGCCAATGGCGCGACGTTCTCCAGATAAGTCAGTGTCGTGCTCATTTTTACTTGAGCTGGCAGTGGGTGCCATTCATAAACCCATGGAGACGCGCTGAACGCGCTGGCACCGTTAATACAGGCATAGCCTTCGGGTAAATGGTGGCCGGGAAAGACAAACCAGCCGAAGTAATATTCTTTTGCTGGTGTGTTTTTAATGACATCCGGCACCCAACCTAATTGTGCACTCAGATGTACCTGGTGCAGATTGACGCCCGTCCGTAACTCAAATGCACGCACTACGCTAGCCCCACCCGCCCGATGCCCTATTTCCAGAAAAACCCAGCCCGAAGCATGTTGAAAGACCTCCAGATGAAAGCAGCCCTGTTTGATACCCACGGCTGCAATTACCTGACGGGAGAACGTTAATAGCGTCGCAGGTAGCTCGCACTGTAAAGAACCGAGGGGACTTCCCTGGGCAAAACTCAGGCAATTACCGATATAACGGCTGCTCACACAGAGCTCAATTTCACCAGAACGGACATAGCCATCAATATGCCAGATATCCCCTTCAATAAATTCTTCCACTTGATACCGGGCGGTATTCTGTCGCCTATCAATATCATCGATATGGGTGCTGCGGTTATTCAACGCCAGACGTAATGCATGATGAGAGGGATAAATTTGTACATTCTCACTGGATGCCCCATCCAGCGGCTTAAGTACGATCTGAGTCGATTTGAATGCATCAAGAAGGGTCGGATTATCTAACACGGTATCCAGCGCATGGCATGTAGGTGTCGCCAGCCCCGCTGCCGCCACCGCCGCTTTCATCATCAATTTGTTCCTAAAAAGCTCAACCTCGGCAGCGCTTGGCCCTGGCATACCGAAATAATCTCGAATATGTGCAGCAATATCAATTTGATATTCAGATAGAGCAATAAAGTTTCGTGGTGAGGGTGTTTTTGTTCTCATCATGTCAATCAGAATATCGACACCATCTTGCTCTCGCCATATCCATTTCTCACAGTTCAGCCCGTCAGGAATATCCGCCAGAGCGCTCTGCGTACCAATATAAACGATAGGGTTATCTGTGTGATTAAGTATTTCATCATAACGAACGCAATAAAATGGAACTCTATGCCATATATAAATAACGTCATCCTGCATTTTATGCTTCCCTCCTAATGGCTCTATCACGTCTGGCGCGCTAAAAGGCTGTCACGAGCATTTTAATAAATGTGGTAAAATGCATGTCCGTCCAAATAACGCAGTGTTCCCCAATCACGCAAAACGACCTCTTCAGCGCGATGTTTTAACAGCACCAGCATCGGGTAGGTTGTATCGTCGATGGTTTTGCTAATTTTCTCACCGGGTTTCACGTATTCGCGGATTTCCAACAAACTTTCCAGCTGGTTTATCTGATCTTTATAAGGATAAGACTCAAGTATCCCATCAAAAGGGCTTATCATTGCGACCGAGGCAAAATAATGATGAAGAGGATAAGGAACATCACACATTTCATGGAATTTTGACGGATCGGTATAAGCCAGTCGAGTCCAGTTTATTTGTGATTGCCCCGTGGCAAGCTCGGCATAATAAGGCATATCGCCTCCCGCGATTCGCGCGCCGATTTCAACCAGACAAGGGCCATCATGACACATTTTTATTTCCATATGCCCTGGCCCATACTGAATATTCATCGCGTCAAGCACCTGTAGTGCATAGGAAACTAAAATATCCTGAATCTGCCCCTCGCGTGGCATAATCTGAATGGAATCCCCCATGTCCAAAAATGCATTCGCGCTGATACGGGTCGTTTTCCAAATGTCGGTTACACGGTGTTTCCCTTCACAAGATACGGTATTGACCACATATTCCGTACCCGAAAGATACTCCTGTGCCACCACCTCCTGATTGATTTCCGAAAAGATATTCTTTTTCCCGACAATCGCTTGCAGGGCTGCGTATGACTCATCGGGCGTATCACAGAAGTGTACCCCTTCACCGGCCGCGCTACGGGCAGGTTTTACCACAATCCGCCCCCCGGTCTTGGTATGCCATTCCCGTAGTGCCTCACCATTTGCCGGAAGATATTGCCGCGTTGCGCGAAGACCCACGCTGCGCAGGCGCTCTATCATGGTGTATTTATGACGCCGTGCCGCGCTCAATTGAGTTCCGTTTGACGCAAGCCCCAAACGCTCGCTCAATATGTCAGCCAATTCGACACCGATTTCACCACCAGCAATAATGGCGACAGGGTCAAGATTAGCAACGCGCTGGAGCGTAAGTGATAAATCGCCCTGGTGAATAATATTTTCACAATAATCATCAAGACTGAATGATCCTTTATAAATATCAGGAATATCAGGTGTGCTCTGTACGCGTGCGCAGCGATAGCCATGCTTAATAAATTCAGGTGCTAAACGGCGTGTTGGCGAATACGCATCAACGATAATGACGATACCTTTATTTTCCATATTAATCATCTCACTGTTTATTACGTTTCTCGTAAATAAGAATGGATTTATTACGGTATTTATTTAATACAATATCCCTTCCAGCCCGCTGGCAGATAACGGCCTCGTTCATCAAAATAATCCGCCCAGGTATTATGTTTCAGGCACATGACCTTCCAGGCCATTTCCACACTGCGCTTAAGTAAATCGCTATATCCTGGCATTGAAGAACATACCCAAACGCCTGGACGGGCACGTTGTGTAAATTCTGTAATATCGCAATCATCACAGCAGATAGCTGCGCCACGCCATGATGCCCCTTCATGACGCATACGTTCCAGAATGGAAAAATGCGCCCCCAGATAAAATGTCACGCCGCCTTCACCATCATCATTACTGGCATCAATCTCCGGTATTGCATATTCATACTGCTGTTGCAGTAAATTCAGTAACCGGCGGCTGTAATTCGAGCCATCCGCCCAGTAATAGCGCGTTGAATGAGGATAGTGGCTATCGGCAATCGCTTTCAGCTCGCTGACCTGCTCCACGTCAGTAGCACAAAGCTGAAATACCGACTCACCATCCCCCAAATGCGCGGCGGTTGATGCGGGTAACAATAAGGGAATTCCCGCTGCGCGGTAGGCGGGTATCGCCGCCTGCGCGCAATCACTGTTGAAATGGCCAATAACTACATCACTGTGCGCTATAATCTGCTCAAGATGACGTTTAACGGTATGCGGATCGGCTTTATCGTCAAAGAAATGAATAGACAACCCCTCTTTGGGTAAAACATCCGCCATTGCCTTACGTATCAGTTCGCCATAGCAAGCGCGTGGGCCCGTTAACGGGCCTGCAATACAGACTCTTAATTGCATTATTGATCCTGCCGGTAATATTTTATGACAGCGATTAACCGTTCAAATTTTGGCTGGCTCAACCGATTGACGGTGCCGGAATATATTTAAAGGATCTCTTTTTGCTTTAATTTCCTGTAGTCGTGGATAATTATCCTTGAAATAAAGTTCAGCCCACGTCACACCGGAAGTGTTTAATGCCAGATCATTCAGATCGGCGTCAGGATAATTAATAAAGCATCCATCGGTGATGTGATTACTTACCGGAACACCGCCGGTATCGGCATAGGTGCTGTGGTAAATTTGGCGAATCCAGTCAAGATTCTGCCGATCATCTTTTTCATCGGCCCAAAGACTCTGATACAGGACTTTCATCACCGAGTCACGTTGTGAGACGGCCGTTGCGTCCGGCGCAACCTCATTCACCGCACCGCCATAGGGTAAAACCATCACCATCGCATTTTTATTCGTAAAACTGTCCGTCGTCAGATAGCGATATAACGTTTCGGTCTGCTGCTCGGGAAAATTTTGCCTCATATACGCGGACTTATACGCGCCGCGCAATGTGGGATCCGATAGCGACGGGCTATTGCTGCCCAGTAGCCGTAACGATTTTAGCCATGGCAATCTGCGTGGCGCTTCCAGGTGTGAAAGTGCGGAAAAACCCGTAACACCTTCAATACCTTCGAAAATATCACGATGATATTGCGCTAAAATAGCCTCAGCATTCGCGACTGACGCATCCATCTGTGTCAATAGTGCGACAACCCCCTGCGCTTTTTGATACATGACAAGATAACCAGCCAGCGAGGATTCGGGGCTGTCAGCGCGCTGGTGTTTCATATACCACGCGCCGTAATTACGCATCAGGCGTGAGAAATCCCTTTTCCCGAGGCTTTCCCACGGAATCACTTTTACACTCAAATAGACTTCCGCAGGCGGGCCAGGCAGCATTTTTGCCGGATCGTTCCCCTGAGCGGTTGGCGAGCGAAACCAGAATTTCGTCACAATCCCCAGTTGCCCGCCGCCGCCGCCAGCATGTGCCCACCATAAATCGTGATTTGGGCAATCCCGATCGCGCCGGGCAATCAGGGCATGCGCCTTACCCGAGCTATCGACGGTAACAACTTCGATGGCGTAAAGATGATCGACGGTTAAACCATGACGGCGGGAGAGTAAGCCAAAGCCGCCGCCGCAAACATGACCGCCCATTCCTGCGTGACTGGCCGGGCCTCCAGGCAGGGTCACATTCCAGCGGCGGTAAAGCACTTCATAGGTTCTGGATAGCGTGGCACCGGCTCCAACGGCAATCGCCCCCATATCAGGATCAAAAGCGATCTCATCCAGATCAGAGACATCGATAAGAATATCGACATCGGCATGACAGGCGAAATCCTGATAACCGTAGCCCCCCGCTCGCACACTGATACGCAGCCCCTGCTCCACCGCCTTGTCGATGCACTGCACGGTTTCCTGCGTATTGCCCGGCAAGACGATTTTCGCCGGGCAAGCGCGCCAGCGCTGGTTCATACCGGTGATATAACTCAGATATCGGCTGTCATTGGGTTCGATAATGGTCACGTTATTACTCCCGATTCAGTCCTGATTGCGGCCAGCCCATTATTCCGAGGCGACGCTAGCCGGGGCAGAGATAAGCAGCGCATTGATGCCAAACGCGATAGCGGTCATCACCAATGCCAGACCGCCGACCAAGAAAAAGGCGACATTGAAGCCAAGTGTGTCAACCATCACGCCTGACAACGGAAAGCCAATGGCGTTGCCAATCGTGAGCGCAGAGCCATAAGTGCCCATTGCCAGTCCACGCTGATGTGGTGCGCTATAGCGGCTAATATCATTGGCTGTCGCCGAGAAAACCGGGGAGCACATCAGCGCGGCTGGAATAATCAGCACGCAAACAGCAAACGCATTTTGAGAAAAGCCGATCATGCCGGTGGCAAGTGCTAACAGCGCGCAAATTAAAATCGTCTCAGGCGGTTTATCAAAACCGCCATACAGTATTCCGCCAACCAATGAAGCGACGCCGCAGACGATATAAAACCCGGTAGCCCAGGTGATATGCCCGAAATGTTTTAATGCCGCCAGTCCGACAACCTCATAACTGGCAATCACAAATGTCGCCATCACGGTTAATAGCAAAGACGTGCTTAATCGGCTTTTTAACAAAGAACGCCAGTCGATGCGCTGATCCGGTGCCTGTTTTTTTTCCTGAGCAGACATACGGGGATTGGCGAAAGAATAGTAAATAATCAGCGCCAGAATAATCGCGCCGCACGCGATCACCGCAGCCTGAGGCGACAGGCTGGCGCTAATCACAACGGCCAACGGAGGGCCGCTCATATAAGCTAACTCTGTGGTCATGGCATCAAGGGCAAAAGCGCGATGCCGATTTTCAGGCTCGGACAGCTCCGCAATCGCCATTCGGCCAATCGTAAACGCAGCAAAACAGAAAATCCCACCGAAAAAAGCCATCACGACCAGCAGCGGCAGAGGTAAAAAAGCGGCGGAAGACCAGAAGATGAGTTGAATAACAAAAATAAAGCGCAACAGTTTCCTGACGCCATATTTCCCCATATAGCGCCCTTGCCACGGAGAGCCAATAGCCGCACCCGCCATCCAGGCTGCATTAATAATGCCAGCCCAGGTAAACCCGGCATCCAAACCTACCACAACTAATAATGTCAATGCAGCAGGGATCGCCACGACAGGTATTTTGGCAAATAACCCCAGCAGGATAATATTTCTTACCTGATGATTATTTAATAATACTGCGTATTTTTCCCACTTCATAAGACCGTTTCCAAAGTAATAAGTGAATACAAATGCTCTATTTGAGGATACCTGAGGGCAATGTCATCCCCAGAAATAACAGGGGCATTCATTGTTAAATAAAAGCGCAGCCCGCTAAAAGCGGGGATAGCCCCCGCATCAAACCAATGCCGGGTTTTTCCCGGAACACAGATAAAATCACCCGCAGTGCATATGATGGCATAGACATATTCCCGAAGGCGTAAGTAAAATGCAGCCTGCCCGTGCTGAAAAAACCAGGCTTCATTTTCATCGTGCGTATGTTCCTGGTAATACTGAGCACGGCTCTGGGCGGCAAGAGATAATGCAGTGGGATCATTCGCATTTACCTGCACCGCTGACGATTCAACAAAATACGTATTTAACTCAGGAATACGCTGTTTAATCCGCTCCGCCAGCGTACAACATGGCGATGATGCTTTATCGGCCACCAAAATATCTTCTTCATGAAAGAAAAGGACATGATAAGGCCGAAGCTCTTCAGCTATAATTTCATCATCTGTTGTTCTTAGATATATTCTTGAGCTATTTTCAACACTCATTTTTAATAAATAAGCCATATAATACGAATCCCTCTGCATCAAATTGAGTGAAAATTTACACGTTCAGTAATGGCTTACGCAGGTCTATCCAGGTGGCGAAATCTAGCGCGCGCTCTAAGCCGTGACGGACTTCGCGGCTCATGGCGGTAGGATCAATATGTAATGCTTTATTTAGCCAATCAATATTGAGTAAATCTCGGGCGGCGTGATGGGTGTTGGCAACCAGTTCCGCCGCCTGACGCTGTAATACCGCACTGTAGTGGGCATTCTGTATGGCCGGATAGGGCGCTTTCTTTCGTTGCAGAACGGCCTGCGGCAGTAAATCGCCGATTGCCGCCCGTAATAGGCTTTTTTCCCGTCCGTCAAACGTTTTCATTTTCCACGGCGTATTGAAAACGTATTCAACCAAGCGGTGATCGCAAAACGGCACTCTGACTTCCAGCCCTGCCGCCATACTCAGGCGATCTTTTCTATCCAACAAAATACGCATATAGCGGGTCAGATGAAGGTAAAGCACCTCGCGCATTCTGGCCTCCTGGCGCGCTTCTCCCTCCAGACGCGGGACTTCAGCCAGCGCCTCCTGATAACGGGAATGAACATAGTCGGGCAGCGCTAAGTTCGCGAGCAAATCGGGCGAGAATGCCTCTAACCCTGTATTAAAATTGGTCACAAACGTGTGTTCCGCCCAAGGGAACGTCTCCCCCTGCATGATTTCCGGCTGATGAAACCAGCGATAACCGCCAAAAACCTCATCAGCTGATTCGCCAGAAAGCGCTACCGTAGCCTCATTTCTGATAGCCTTAAAAAGCAGGTAGATTGAATTATCTGCATCGCCAAACCCGGTGGGCAAATCACGCGCCGCAATCACCGCCCGTCGGGTTTCTTCGCTGCCAATCTGCTGGTGGCCCAGCACCAGATTGGTGTGTAACGAGCCGATTTTCTCCGCCACCATACGGGCATAGGGCGCATCGGAATCGGTGCGAAAAGCATCGGGTACAAATTGTTCCGTATGCGCCTCAAAATCCACGGCAAAGGTTTGCAACTGCCGAGTGCCAGCGAGCTGCTGGCTGGCAATGGCGGCGACGGCGCTGGAGTCCAGCCCGCCGGACAGCAGGCTGCAAAGCGGTACGTCTGAAACCATTTGCCGGTTTACCGTATCGCTCAGGAGCGCATGAATATGCGCTATCGTGTCCTCCTGCGAATCAGTATGAGGTCGGGACTGAAGTTTCCAGTACGTTTCCTCCTGCACGCCAGAGCGACCAAACTGTACAAACGTTCCGGGTTTAACTTCCTTTATCCCATCCCAGGTGCCATGCCCCGGTGTTTTCGTCCACCCCAGCGCCTCACAGAGGCCATCGCGGGTCAGTCTGCCTGGCATTTGCGAGTGAGCGAGAATGGCTTTCTGTTCCGACCCAAACAGCATCGCTTGACCGATAACGCTGTAATACAGCGGTTTTACGCCAAATCGGTCGCGCACAAGAAGCAACACGTCACGCCGCGCATCCCAGATGGCGAAACCAAACATGCCATTTAATTTCTCACTGACCCCGGTCCCCCACTGTAAATAGCCTTTCAGCACCACTTCCGTGTCGCTTTGGGTCGAAAATGTCTGGCCGAGTTGGATCAGCTCCTGGCGTAATTCGGTGAAGTTGTAGACCTCGCCGCCGTAAGAAAGCGAAACACTCCCTTCGGGTAGAGTGGCCGTCATTGGCTGGACGCCCCCTTCAAGGTCAACAATGGCCAAACGGCGATGGCTCATACCGGCATGGCGATCCATCCAAAAGCCCGAGGCATCAGGCCCCCGTAACGCCATTGTTGCCGCCATTGCCTCCAGCTCGCTTCGGCTGGCGTGAAAATCACGGCTGAACGTTGCCCATCCTGCAATTCCGCACATAGCTGCTTCTCCCTACAAGAAATACGATGCCTGAGAAAATCCGTTGTTCCCCTCGTTCAGACCGATTCGAAATCGAAGCGGCGAATGAAGCAGTCTCTTGGCATGTTGACGGCAAACTGGATGCAATCGATTAATGACTCTGATGTCAGTTGATCCTGAGACGTGCGAGAAATCTGAGCGCCGTCCAGCAGCGGATCGCTGTTATTGAATTTGGGCGGGTAGAGGGAAATCACACGGATCCCCTCTTCACGCAGGCGCAAAGAGAGCGTTTCGGCCAGACGACCCTGCCCGGCTTTCGCCGCATAAAAAGCGGCATGGCCCTCACAGTCATGGGTGAGAGGATGAGCAGAAGAAGAAACGATATTGACGATGTCCGGCCGACTGGATTGTCGTAAAAGCGGGAGAAAATGTTTAATCATCAAAGCAGTACCCGCAGTGCAGGACAAGATTACATTGATCATGTCTTCATCGCTGGCCGCATCAAGCGCTTTGCCTTCCAGCCAGGGGCTGGCGTTATTAATCAACACATCCACACGACCAAACTTATTTTCAACGCTCTGTGCAAAGGCTCGAATCGTCGCAGGGTCTGATAAATCGCAGTGGAAGGCATTAACACGCGTGTAGCCCAATGACTGTAACTCATTACACACGTTTTGGGCCGCATCGAGATCGCGAGCAGAAAGCAATACTTCCGCGCCAGATTGTGCATAACGAATAGCCAGAGAACGCCCCATTTCACGACCGGCACCGGTAATAACTACACGTAAGTCAGCATTGGACATAATAGATTCCTTTCACGGTGAGTAATTTAATCAAAAAATAAATATTTTTAATTTACTTGGCAAATCTGCTCAATACTATCTTTATCCTTGAGAATGTTTTTAAAAAATTGCTCATCCCAATCATGAATTATATGAGTGCTATGAATAAAGTCGTTACGGTTTTTCCAACTCACCGTATCCTGACCAAGGAGCTTAAGAATATATTCACTGCTTTGCGGTATAATCGGTTGAGCAAGGCTGGCAAATTGCTTTAATGCCCAAAAATTCAGAGCAAACGTCGTGCGCCGATAATTATATAACGCCGGTAACGCTTCATGCTTTAACTGAGCATGAAAGAATTGACGTGTTAAACGCCCCATTTCCTCAAGCCGGGATGTGGCCGTTTGCGGTGAAAACGCATCAACACGATAGGAATGCTCGACACCGGCCGCTAACTGCTTAATACGTTCGTAGAAAGCGGTATGCTGCGCTGACCATGCCCCCGGCTCTGGCATTTCACCCTTAAACTGTAAATTCAGTTGCTGGCAACTGTCCGTTAAATGCTGTTGTAATGTACCAACGAAAAAATCATTAATCGCATCAATAAAAAGCTCAAGATCGAAATTCTCGTTCGTGGTTTCAGGACGCGAGCGAGCCAGCCCCCAGCGGACATAATCGGTCGAGACATTCGCCAATAGTTTTGCAGCCCAAATGAGATGGCGACGGCTGGTTGAAAATTTCTCGCCTCGTAAATAGAGCAACTCATTAATCACATGATTAACGGGTACATTGTATTCTTCATCCAATGCATAGTAGATGGCCGGGAATAATAATGTGTGATAGTAAGCATTATCAAACCCATAAAAATGAACAATGTCACATTGCTTATTTTTGAAAAAGGGTTGCTGTGGATGCAATGCTTCATCCGCCGCCAGATAACCTGCCGCCATTTCAAACCACACATACAGAACCTGATCTTCAAACCCAGCAATAGCAACAGGAATTCCCCAATCTGAACGATGGGAAATACAGATATCGGGTAAACCGTCAGCCAGCATTCCTTCCGTCAACGCGCGAGCGCGGGGTGACATATTACTTTGCGCCGTCAGTTCCGCGAGCGGGTGCGCTAATGCCGATAGCCGGAAATAGAGCTTTTTAATTGTCCGGCTACCCACGACCGTTTCCGGCAGCGTTCCCGTGGGATTAATCAGATCAACGCAATCATTTGGTCTGCCGCACTGTTCACAGGCATTACCATCTGAAGCGCTGTGACAGTGAGGGCAGGTTCCTTTGATATAACCTTCATGAAGACTGAACCCCGTATTAACATCATAGAGTTCATTCACTTCCTTGCTAAAAATAAAACCACGCTCATACAGACGATCAATAATGCTGTTAACACGAGCATAATAGTTTTTCGTCGTCTGTGGGCTGGAGAAAAAATCCAGTTCAATACCGGCGTCACTCCAGGTCTTACAGATTTTATCAGCGTAATCATCAGCCACATCTTCAGGCGAACGCTGTTCTTTGCTGGCAATACGTTTGGTATAAGTTTGGTTATCATCCCGGCCAGTCAAGTGATGGGCGGTCACACCATTAAGTGACAGATAACGCCGATAAATATCTGCGCCAAGATAAGGCCCGGACAAATGCCCAAGATGTAAATCACCGTTTGGCGTAGGCGGCGTTGAAATTAACAATGTCTCTTTAGGTAAATCAGTGCGCGATGGCTGGACATTATCAACCCAATACACGGTGGTAAAACGCAGATCTTCATTCTCAGAGATATTTTCAATCGTATGGCCACTAAGCGAATCGATATAAATAATATCTTCTGCCACGACATCCTCCGTCCCCCCTCCTTCAACGTAAACACGACCTTGACCGGAGGTTATCAAAAACACCTCGGTTTCATGATGACGGTGAAAGGTTGATCGCGCCTTTGGGGGCAGTGAACATGACATACCGCCAAGGGTGCTAATCGGAAAAATAAGACCGCGTGAGTTCAAACCATAACTTAATTTAGTGGTATGCTTGTTGATTTTCATTTATTGAGCCTATCAATCAGTAAATCAGATAATGTATCGATCACATAGCCGCCTGATGAAATAACTTTCTCAATCAAGGCTTGATTATCAAAAGGCATATATTGGGTAACTAAAATAAAAGATAAACCAAAGTGACTGGCGACTTCAAAATCATGTAAGGCATCTCCGATAAAGACCGATTCAGCCGGATTAATGCCATAGGTATGAATGACATTTTTAAGATTATCTGACTTATTTACCGGCCCACCCAGAATATCGACAAATTGGGTATTCAGTTGATGTCCGCCCAACAGCGCTCTGGCTTCATGCTGATCAGAGCCAGTCAGAACATAACAAGGGCGATGTAATTGCGACAGTAAAGAACGCGTGCCAGCAGTGACGTCACAACTCGCATAATTCTCTGCTATTAGCTTGCCATATTGTTCAATAAGAGTATCAACTATCTCTTCAGTAAACCCATGCCGAGCCAACACATTCTCATACGCCCAGGTAAAATGCGCTTTTCGGGTCTGACCAAAATTTTTACGAAAGTGTTCAGCAAATACCATCGCCGCTTCAGGTAATATCGACTGCATCACTCGCTTTGCGACGGAAATTTTAAACGGATTACTATCAATCAGTACGCCATCCATATCAAATACAATATGGGAGAATTGTTCAACTCTCATGTATCAATGCCTTCAGCAGAGTATTATTAAAAGTTGAACGAGAAGATTCAGGTATCTTCTCTAATAATGAGTAGACTCTTTCAACAGGTAAATCAGCATCTTTGAGAGACTGCACATACGTAGGGTGTATTTTCTTTTTACCTGCCCGACGATATAACACGTCGCCACCCCAGTTGTAGGTGGTTTTCAACACGTTCATGTGTCGGTTAAGCAATATATCTACCGCAGGTGTTTCATCACCCGTTTTCTTCAGTAATTCGGAGAGTTCTTCCGTCGCGGCATTGCCAGCCCCTCGCCCCATTCCTGCAAAGGTCGCATCAATCCAGTTTGCCCCAGCCTGAATAGCCGTTAAACTGTTCACAAGTGCCAGCCCCATATTATTATGGGCATGAAATCCAATATTTGCGGATGTGGATTTCTTTAAACGCGTAATCAGCTCCGTCACCCGATGGGGAATCATCGAACCAAAAGAGTCGGCCAGATATACCGTTTCCGCACAATTTATTTTTGATATTTTATCAAATACCGTAGCCAGTTCACTCTCGCTGGCCAAATCAATTTGCATTAAATTCAATACAACACGATAGCCTAAGGAAGAAATAATCTCACAGAGGCGGTCAACCTGCTCAAGCTGATTAAAATGACTGGCAATACGAATCACATCTATAACAGGGCGTGCTGGTTTTTTCAGAATATCACGAGTAATGTCTTGCCAGTTATCCCGACAGAGAAGCGCTTTGCTGTCGATCATCGCCGCCCAGGACTTACCAGGAATTACGGGCAAGAAGTTAAAATCGGAGACGTTTTGTATTTTAAAACGACCACAGCCCGTTGCATCTATTGAAATATACCCCGCCTCCATAATATCGACATTCGCTTCAACAATAGCAGGGGAATAAATATTGACGAGTTCTTCATCGAAATTCCAGTTGGTATAATACCCACCGTCACGGAAAGTGCAATCCAACAAAATTACATTATGTTCAGCTATCATTATTCATCTCTTCTGAATAGCAACATGTACGTAATACATGTTGCTGGATGCGACATTAACAGGCGAGAAACTAAACGTGTATTAATACTGAACCGGATCGGGTCTGGCGTCGAACTGATAGAATTTATCCATTACCGCCCATTCCGTAGGCCCGTCATTCATAAATACCCGTTGCAGCAGTTCCCCATGAACATAATCATCGAATTCCTTCACTTTGGGATTCAACGTCAGTGCATGAGTAAATTCCCGCGACGGTATAAAATCATCAATCGTCTCCATATACATAAATAACATATTGGGTTTCATGAAGAAGATTTGCATGGTTTTCACACCAATTTTAGCTAAAGCACCATCGCCAGCATGAATCTCTGGAATTTGATTAACGTGCATTTCACGATAGATATCTACAGCTTTTTGGTTACGTAATTCAATAGTAAGCGCCCAACTTTTCATGCTTTCCTCTTTTATTCGCAGATGTTATCCAACACAGAAATAATCCTATCAATCTCTTTATAGGTGATGGCATCAGGGACAGAATCCACAGGCTCCCTGACACGAGGATGCGTAATAAGACCTTTGCGATGTAGAATATGTTTTGAAAGGTGCTGATAGCAGTCAATGCTATTCATCATCTGACACATCATATAAGAGAGTGGGTAAGCAATTTTCTCTGCATATTGCATATCCCCAGCTTGCAGAGCCTGCCATATTTTAACCACATACTTAACGCAGTCAGTCGCCGGAATAGAGCCGTACAACCCCCGAAAGAAACTGTCAATAATCATCATGCCACCATCACCTTCAAAAATCCGCGCCTGGTTATTGGTAGCAAGCTGTAACTCAGTGTGTTTTGGCGGTAACGGTGACGACTCAGGTTTAAATAATATTCTGTCAGCGCCAAATTCGTGTAAAAGGTCGGCCTGCATTTTTATTGTCATTGGTGTTTTGGCATAGCTTTTAGCATGATGGATAATAACTGGAATACTCAACTGCTGTATCACATCACGATAATACTTATGCATTCTTGCTTCGGTTAATGGCGAAGTCGACGGATGCATCAATAGCACAGCATCAACACCGGCATTTTGTGCATATAAAGAATATTCAATGGCATTTTTGGTGCTTTCAGCCCCGGTACTCACCACGACAAAACCACCGGGCTTACCATATTTAACGGCTAAATCGGTAATTTGATGGCGCTCACGGCTATTCATTCGCATCAATTCAGAAACCTGACCGATAACAATGCCGTCAGCACCGACTTCATAGCAATAATTAACTTGCCCGGAGAAGTCTTCTTCATGTATATCGAAATTCTCATCCCAGGGAGTGAGTATGACAGGAAGAACACCTTTAATATTTTTGTACGACATGTTTATTCCTTAATAATGTGGTCAGTGAGGCGTTTGGCTAACTCTGGCGCTAATTTAAATCCGCCCCCCGAATAACCGGTTAACAGGCTTAATGACGCTATTCCATCAATGCTTTCAGCAGCCCCTGTCCCCTGCGGTGAATAACAGTCAAAACTCGACCAGGAGCCTCGTTGTTCAGAGCCGCTAACCCAATCGAACCTTTTCTGCCCCATCATATTGGTGACGTCGCTATATATAGTGCTGCCGGGCGTAACGCCATCGACAAATACACGATCATTTGTGGGGTAGCCCAATAGAAAATCACCGTTTTCACAGGGTCGGCCGTTCAAGTCATGCACATCATCAATCCATGCCGGATGACCGGTAATCGCCGACGAAGGTTTCCTGATATCAACCTGAATACGCTGTGACCATAAATGGTGAGGGATATTATTTTTGTCCAGAAACATGGGGGTATTAGGCCCCATGGCGACGACCACATGACCGGCAGTAAATACGCCTTGTGATGTCGCCACACCGACAATTCGGTTCCCGCTGCGAATAAGCCTGTAGACCTCGGTTCCAGGATAAACAGCCAGACCTTTCGCAGTCGCGGCATGAATAAATGCCCGAGTGACCTCAGCGGGTGCCATATAACCGGCTTTAGCTTCATAAACCGCCCCATCCTCACAACGGATAGAGGGAAATTTCTCAGCAACTTGCCGGTAATCCAGCCATTCAATGTCTATTTTTGCCTGAAGATGCTGAATTTTTTCCTGAACCCGGGCCTTATCCTGCACCGGAGGGAAATAGAGATACCCTGTGCGAATAAAGGTGGCAGGAACGCCCGTATTTCCCTCAAAATCCAGATAATATTTGAAGGCATTGGCAGCAAGCTCCGTCAGGTAATCACTGCTGTGATAAACCCGCACAATACCGCCAGAGTAAGACGTACAGCCTTGTGCAGGCACGCCACGCTCCAACAGCGCCGTTTTTAAACCTCTGCGGGTCAGTTCATGTGCTGTCGCAGCTCCCAGAATACCTGCGCCCAGCACCACAACATCGAAATTCTGCTTAATTGGCATTGACGACCTCAGCTGACACCGAAGCGGCTTTAACACTCAGGGTATTCGTGACATCACGAACAATTTCGTTGGCTCTTATCGGTAATAGCGATAGCAAGGTAGCGGATAGACCGTGATGCGCTTCTGACATGCCAGGTAAATAGATTTTCCCTGCCAAGGGACGATTAATACTCACGCTATAATTGCGATCGAGTGTAATACTATTATCTTCAGCCAGTGCTATCAGTTCAGATGCAGAAGGGAATAGTTCAGTAATGTCTGGAACCCGATATCCTGTCGCCATTATGATATAATCAAATTCTTCCGTATAAATTTCATCAGTTTTTAGATTATGTAATGTAGCGATAGGTTTACTCCCAACGTGCTTAACACTACTCAATCGAGTTAATTGCCTTAGCTGTATTCTTTTTTGATTGTTAACTTTTTCCTGATAAACCTTTTTGTAAATTTCCGCAATCAGATCACCGTCTACCACGGAATAGTTAGTATCAGCATGAGTATCCATGATTTTGCTTTTTAGCGATACCGATGCGCTAAAAAACATATCAACACTTTCTGCATCAAATATTCTATTTACGAAATGACTGTCATCCGCAGGTTTAAATCCGAACGTAGAAAAAACAGATGTAACCGTCGCGTTGTCAAATCGGTCATATAAATGATTAACAATTTCAGCCGCACTTTGCCCACCACCAACCACCAAAAATTTCTTTGTGTCAGATGAAGGGATATTCTGAATTGTCGGGAGAAATTGTGAACTATGAATAACGGACGCTGAGACCTGATGTATCTCGGGCATCTTAGGTACAATCCCTGTCGCGACAGCCAGATTTTTTGTCAAAAAGCGATGTTGAGTGCCGTTGGATAAATCCGTAACCCACACCTCAACAATCGTGCTGCCATCTGATAATCGCCGCGGTTTTATATCATCAACACGATGTGCATATCGCACACAATCCTGTTGCTGTTGTGCGGCCCAATTAAGATAGTCAAAATATTCCACCCGGGTTGGGTAGAAACTCTTTAAATTAATAAAATCTTCAAGCCTGTTTTTTTGATGTAAATAGTTCAGAAAGCTAAATGGGCTAGCAGGATTTCGCAGAGTCACTAAATCTTTTAGATATGATATTTGCATCGTGGCATCGTTGATTAACATGCCAGGGTGCCAGGAAAAAGATTCGTTCTTTTCAAAAAACAGGCTTTTCAACGGTGATGCGGGATATTTTAACTTTTCATTGTTCTCATCAATACATATGGACAGCGCTAAATTCGCAGGACCGAATCCGACACCAATAATGTCATAAATATTAGATAGCATAAAAATCCCTTTATACGTAGATAATACCCAGCATGATTTTCAGGAAACTATTTTCACGATTTAAATCAGAGTCATTCCTTAGAATTAAATCCTCTCTAAGTGTGGCTACGTTTATAACGTCGAGGATATAAACACATAAAAATTCTCATGTAAATAGATTGTTTATTTTATGTTAATTAAGCGATCATGAAAAATAGCGACCAATGTTAAATTTTAGTTAAAAAAAACCAAATGCAGCGATTTATACACTACTTTCTCATGCAAATGCTCTTTTTTCGATATAAAACATTAGAGCATTTAATGTTTAACCTCTCGTTGTCGGCCCTACTTTTGCATCCTTAAGCCAAATTTCAGCACGCCAGAAACCGCTCTGCGCCATGCGCTGTTGGCCGAATCAACGTGGGTTATCATGACACTACCCACCACAGAGCAAGTAGCCTTCATCTGACCGCAGATGAGCTCGGGTACCCCGCCGTTACAGGCTTTTTAGCGTACGCTATCGATTCATCACACCGCTTGCGGCGTGTGGGTGGCATGAGACGCATAATAAGATTTTGCTACCGCCAGATGCGTCTACATGGTGGCAAGAAAAACAGCGGTTGTTGGCCGCCGCAATCTTCTTCGGTAAGGCGATGTCACAGGATGCGCCAGCCAGCAAGAACATCGCGCCCTTCACAACGGCTTATTTTGATGGCCGCTTTTGATAGACGTCCCGATGATGGCCGCCTTCAACATTCAGTGGGTCGGGTAGCGCTCTATCCGGCAAGCCTCACCCTTCTTACCCTGCGCGATCGCAGCACTTGACTCTGTAGTAACGACAAGGTGTTGAATCAACCGAATAGCCATAACCGAAGCGTCGGCATGGCGTTATGGAGTGTTTCACCTGATATGGATAGTTTTTACCTGAAAAGAGAAGAATTTATGGGTATTTTTGATAAATTATTAAGTCACCACCATGACCGCCACCGTCATCACGAACAACATCACCGTCATCAACACCACCACTCTCATAATACGCCTTCCGTTATTAATCATAATGCAGGGCCTGTTTGCCCAAATTGCCAGTTTTCCGCAACGCCAGACTCACGTTTTGTCAGCAATGCGGTACCGCCCTCGGCTGATGCTACGCTCGTCGCTGTGCGACGCATTCAGCCATTCGTTTTCATTCAGCCATTCGTTTTCCCGGCATCAGCAGTGGCGCTAGAAAATGACCGCATGCAGTGCGGCTCGCAGCGCAATCCCCAGCAAGGCACCGGTCGCGGCATAGCGAAACAGCCGAATAAAACGCGCGCCAACGCCAAGGAAAATGCCGATGCCCGGTAAATCAAGCGTCTGAACCAGTAGCCCCGCTGATGCGTTGATTTGGCTGGCGGTCATTTTTCCTTGCGCCATCAGGTCGGAAACCACGCCAAAATAGGCCGTTCCACCGGCCAGGCATTTCACCAGCGCAGGCAGGACAAAAACCGGTGAAATACCTATCGCAGCCAGCAATGGCGACAACCCTCGCTCCAGCGCACGCACCGCACCGGCGGATTCCAGTACGCCCACCACGCTCAGTGACAAAATCAACATGGGCACCGACCCCCATGCCAGCCGGATGGCATCAGCGCCAGCGCTGTTAATAATCGCAATTATCCCTTTCGCGCCCGGCTCCTCTGCCGGGATATCGCGGCTATGCTGCCCTTCACGGGTGGATAAGCGGCGCGCCAACACATGATACGTGATGGCGGCCGCAGCCAGCCCGCCTGCCACCGAAATCAGAATCGACAGCGCCCAGTGCAGGCCAAATGGCGTTAACGGATAAAACACATTGCCCTGCCCCATCGCAAACACCATGGCAAGCGTTGCCGCCATATGGCGATCGGAGGTGGCGCGTTTTTCCATCATCGACAGTGTGGTCAGCGGTGCAGCAAAACTGACGAAATTGAGCTGAATTAACGCAAACGTGCTCATGCCGGTTAAACCGAACGGTTTGAGTACCGGAGCCATCACGCGTACCAGCGCATCAACGACCCCTTTGGCTTCAAGGAATTTCATCATGACCAGCATCACCACCATAATCGGCAGTAATGTGTAGAGCGCAACGTCAACCGAGGCTTTCCCCGCTGACATAATGATGCCAATAATATCCATTATCTGCTCCGCATTCCCCGTCGCCACGACACTCACCTCGGACGTATCGCTATCGGGCGTATGAATGCCGCCATTTTCGTGACAAACATCACAATATGCCAGTGATTACCCGCATTTTTTTGCACCCGGCTTTTGATGTCAGCCAATAAAAAAGCACATTGCCGGGAAAAGCCACCGGATAGCGGCGATAAGCCCGTCAACCCATTCAGTTTTTCCCCAGGATGATTGCGCTAAATTGCGGTTGCGCTAACATGGCCGCCACATTTTTATGGCTTGGTTATATGGATATCTGATGCGTCGCCTAATTGCTGTTATTCCTTTACTGATGGCGTTAACCGCCTGTAGCAATCACTCTGCCGAATCGTCGAATGACAACACCGTGACGGGTGTCGGGCCGTCATCCACCGTACCAACCGGCGGTTTTTTTAATCCTTCAGGTCAACGCGCGCAAACCCCAGCGTCCTCGGCGTTTAATGCATCGGCACAGGCAGGCCTGCTCGCCAACGGCGAGTTTGCCAACAGCCCGGAAGTCAACCAGTTTATAGACCGGATGGTGCAACAGCATGGCTTCGAGCGCCAGTCACTGCGCGGCATTCTGGCCCAGGCGCAGCGTCTGGATTGGGTAATTCGCCTGATGGATAAACAGGCACCTGCCCCCTCAACTGCCACGCCATCAAATACGCCGAATGGCTCATGGTTGCGTTATCGCCAGCAATTTATTACCCCAGAGACGGTGCAATACGGGGCCGCATTCTGGAGCCAGTATCAGGATGCGCTAAACCGCGCCCAGCAGGTTTACGGCGTACCGCCGGAGATCATCGTCGGCATTATCGGGGTGGAAACGCGCTGGGGCCGGGTGATGGGGAAAACGCGTATTCTTGATGCGCTGGCGACGCTGGCGTTCGCCTACCCGCGTCGCGCCGAGTATTTTCAAAGCGAGCTGGCGTATTTTTTGCTGATGGCGCGCGAAGATGGGTTTGACCCGCTCACACTGCGCGGCTCCTTTGCCGGGGCCATGGGCTATGGCCAGTTTATGCCGTCGGCCTTCAAAAAATACGCGGTAGATTTTAACGGCGACGGCATACCCAACCTGTGGGACCCGGTCGATGCGATTGGCAGCGTCGCTAACTACTTTAAATCCAATGGCTGGCAGTCTGGCGGCCAGGTCGCTGTTCCCGCCAGTGGCCAGACCTTCGCCCTGCAAACCGGCTTTAAAACCCGTTATCCACTCGCCACGCTTGCCGCCGCCGGGCTGCGCCCGAGCGCCTCATTAGGCGGTGCGCAGGAAGCCAGCCTGTTGCGCCTCGACATGGGCAGTTACTACCAGTTCTGGTACGGCCTGCCGAACTTCTACGCCATCACCCGCTACAACAGCAGCGTGCACTACGCTATGGCGGTGTGGCAGTTAGGCGAAGAAGTGAAAAAAGCGCGTCAGGGGTATTAGGCAAAGCCCCTGTCGGTTGACCTGCCGACAGGGGATTACTCAGCTGTATTTTTCGCCAATGGCCTCACCCGCCGTGCCGCGCGGCATAGTGTGCGCTGTTTATCCATTGGTGATCCTGCTCCCAGCTAAAACGCCACTGGCGCACCGGCCCGGCCATCACATTCAGGTAATAGCTGTCGTAGCCAGCAAGCGTTGCCACCGGGTGGTAGCCGCGCGGCACCATCACCACATCGCGGTCATAGACCGCCATACACTCATCCAGCGTTCTGTCTTCGGTGTAAACCCGTTGCAGGCAGAAGCCCTGCGGCGGGTTGAGCCGGTGATAGTAAGTCTCCTCCAGCCAGGTTTCCTGCGGCGGGTTATCGACATCATGTTTGTGGCTGGGGTAGGAGCTGGTACAGCCCTCGTCGGTGTACACCTCGACCACCAGCAGGCTGTCTGCCGCTTTATCTTCCGGCAAAATGTTATGCACAAAGCGGCGGTTGCGCCCGCTGCCGCGCGCCTCGGCAGCCACATCCGACGGCGCTATCAGCCGGGTCGGATAGGTGCCAAAGCCAGGGGCGGCACACACGGCAAGCTCCAGCGGCGTTTGCGCCTGTACGGTCACGCACTCTCCCGCCGTCACATACACCGACCACGGTTTCTTGCGCTCAAACGGATTCATGCGCTCGCCAATATCGGCGAAGTACGCCTGCGGCGTGCGCACGCTGGCAAGGCCGCCCACCAACACCAGGCAGCGTTCTTGCGCCACCGTCGGAAGCGTCAGCACCGCCCCGGTAGAGAGCTGATAGACCTCAAAACCGACGTGACGCCAGCCTGCGCGCTGCGGGGTAATATGTTGGATGCGGCCTTGCGCATCCGGTGCGTGATAACGCGACAATAATTCAGACATCACCGTCTCCCTGATAAGCGCAACTTAAATCAGCCCGGCGTCACGGGCAAAGCGTTGCAGGTTATTGAACCCCAGCGTCGCGTAAGTCAGCGGATGCGCGATGGCCGGGTCTTGCTCGGCCTCCACCACCAGCCAGCCCTGATAATCCTGCGCTTTCAGCAACTGGAACAGCGACGGGTAATCGACACAGCCATCGCCCGGTACGGTGAACACGCCGCTGAGTACCGCATCCAGAAAGCTGGTTTTGCGATTTTTAACGTCGTTTAATACGTCCGGGCGGATATCTTTGCAGTGTACGTGGTTGATGCGCGCGGCCCAGCGTTGCGCCACCGCCAGCGGGTCGGCACCGGCAAAGGTGAGGTGCCCGGTGTCCAGCAGCAACCCCACCGCATCACTGGTGTGGTTCATCAGGTGGTCGATGTCTTCTGCGCTTTCAATCACCGTGCCCATATGGTGGTGGTAAGAGAGCGCTACCCCGTGCTGGCGGGTGTAGTGCGCCAGTTCACTGAGCTTATCGCCGTATTCCTGCCAGCGCGCCGCCGGAAAGCGCGGCCGCAGGTGTACCGGCGTGTGTTGTTCGCCGTGGATCGCCCCCGTCACTTCGGCAAACACCATCACCTTCGCCCCCAGTTCGCGCAACAGCGCGAGGTGGTCTTGTATGGCGGCCATTTCCTCACTGACGCTGCGACTGAGCAGTTGGCCGGAATACCAGCCGGAAACCAGACTCAGCCCATGCCGCTCCAGTATCGGCCCGAGAACCCCTGACTGGCGCGGAAACTTATTGCCAAGCTCAAACCCGGCGAACCCCGCTTGCCGTCCTTCACTCAGGCAGGTTTCCAGCGGCGTGTCTGCCCCCAGCGATGGCAAATCGTCGTTAGTCCAGGTCAATGGATTAATACCCAGTTGTACGCTCATTGTCGCTTCCTTCTGATAACGGTAAACGGATCACCCGCGCTGACGCCAAAGCGCTATTAATTGCAGGTAGTTATGTTTGATGTCATCGATCAATTGCTCATCATCGATGTCCGTGCGCAACCACTGCTGCGCCGGTTGCGCAAACAGCGTGCGCCCGACGGCAAACCCCTTCACCACCGGCTGACCGGCGGCGGCGTTGAACCCCTCGCGTAATCTGTCCAGCGGGGCATCCAGCCCGAGGATCACCACGCCCCGGCAGTAAGGGTCACGCGCGTGCAATAGCTGCGATAAACGCTGCCAGCCATCACGACTGAGCGGCGGTAACTTCCACCAGTCAGGCCGGATACCCAGGTTGTAAAAACGGGTGATGGCGCGCAGATACAGCGCGTCGCTGCGCGGCATGTCGGCAGGCAAAATCACCTCCAGCAGCAGTTCATGGCCGGACTGACAGCAGGCGCGATAGACCTCGGCCACCTGCCGCTCCTGCGCCAGCCGCAATGGGCTGTCGTCTTCCGGGTGAAAAAACACCAGGCATTTCACCACCTGCTCCAGCGGCCAGCTCACCAGTTGCGAGCCGATGTTGCCGTGCTCCAGCGCCAGCGGGCGTGAACCGGGCAACTCAATCGGGCGGCCAATCCACCAGCCCTGCCCGGTGATGGCGTTAAGCGCCTCCTGGCCAAAGGTACCATCGCAGAGCAGTCCGGCATGGCCGGGCAGCAGACCCGCCTGTTCCGCCGCCTGTTGACCGGCCTGAAGGATCAGCTGTTTCAAACGCGTAATGCGGCAGAGCTCGGCCCCGCACGCCAGCGCCATCTCTTCAAGTTGAATGCGGTGATCAAAGGCGATGATGCACACATCGTCCCACTGCTGGCGGCGGGTGGTGACGCGATGCAGGTGGTTCAGCTCCGGGTCAAGATCCGGGCGCGGCACCGCATGGGCCCGCGCCAAATAATTATCCAGCTCGATACGGCTTGGCATCGCTGGCGCACAGCCGTGGCGGGAAACCACCAGCGCGCCACAGGCGTTGGCATACGCACAGGCTTTCTCCCAGCCTTCGCCGCTCAAATAGCCCCGCAGCAGCCCTGACATAAACGCATCGCCCGCGCCCAGCACGTTGAGCACCTCAACCTGAACGCCTTTTACCGTCAGGCCGTCATCGAGCGCGGCGGGAATCGCCGCCGTGAACACCGAGCACCCGAGCGCGCCGCGCTTACACACCAGCGTCGCGCCGGTATGTAAACGAACCTGTTGCAACGCCTGCACGGTGTCGGTGCTGCCCCCGGCAATATGAAATTCCTCTTCGGTGCCGACAATCACATCAAACAGCGACACCACCTGTTGCAGTTGCGCGGTCACAGTGGCCGAGGCAATAAATCGGGTTTCACCATCCCCCAGCGAGGTCAGCCCCCACAGCACGGGCCGGTAGTCGATATCCAGCACGGTTTTGACCCCGTTTCGGCGCGCATAGCCTAATGCCGTCAACACCGCCTCACGGGTATTCGGGTGTGACAAATGGGTGCCGGTCACGGCCAGGCAGCGCGATGAGGCAATGTAGTCTTCGCTGACGTCTTGCGGCGTTATCGCCATATCCGCGCAGTTATCGCGATAGAAAATAAGCGGAAAGGTTTCCCGGTCTTTAATGCCGAGCAGCACCAGCGCCGTCAGGCGATGGGGGTCGGTAATCAGGTGGCGGGTATCACAGCCGACGCGCTGTAACTCCTCACGCAGAAAACGCCCCATGTGCTCATCGCCCACCCGCGCCAGCATTGAGGAGCGCAGCCCCTGCCGGGCGGTGCCGTAAGCCACATTGCCCGAGGAGCCGCCCAGGTATTTGGCAAAACTGCCCATGTCTTCAAGACGCGCGCCAATCTGCTGCCCGTAAAGATCAACGGCGACGCGCCCCATGCAAATAACATCAAACTGCTTTTCCGTCGTCATAACGCCCATTCCTATCAGCCAAATAAGGAAATCGACCACCCGTTGGCACGGCGGTTATCCCTGCTCATGCACCGCAACCCAACGCGCCGCCTGATGCGACAGCACGATGGCATCCAGCACCCGGGAGACGCGCCAGCCCTCTTCAAAATCCGGCCACAGCGGTTTATCCGCCGCGATACCGTCAATCAGGTCACGCACTTCCACCGTCTTTTGGTCGTTAAAGCCGATACCGTGCCCGGCGCTGGCGCAAAAAGCGGCATATTCCGGGTGCTGCGGCCCTATCAGCAAGGTTTGAAAACCTTGCCGATTTACCGGGTCGTCATGCCGGTAGAGTTTCAGCTCCGCCATGCGCTCCTGCGTAAAACTGAGCGCGCCACGGGTGCCGGTGATGACATAACTCAGCCCCATTTTGCGCCCGCAGGCGACGCGGGAGGCTTCAATCACCCCGCGCGCGCCGCTGGCAAAGCGCACCATCGCATGGGCCTGATCCTCATTTTCCACCGTCACCCGCTCGTGACTGCCCGCACTCACTGGCCGCTCGGCCACCACCGTGTGCAGATCGCCGCACACCTCGGTGATGTCGCCGACCAGAAAGTGCGCCATATTGACGATGTGCGCGCCCACGTCGCCCAGCGCGCCGAGCCCGGCGGTATGGCGAAAGCAGTGCCAGTCTGCGGGTTTTAACGGGTCAGCCAGATAATCTTCATTGTGCGTGCCGTAGAAATGCGTCACCTCGCCGATTTCACCGCGCGCAATAATCTCTTTTGCTAATAGCGCCGCCGGGTTTTTCATGTAGTTAAAGCCGACCAGCGTTTTCACACCGGCCTGACGCGCGGCGTCCACCATGGCGCGCGCTTCAGCGGCATTGAGCGCCAGCGGCTTTTCTGAATAGACGTGTTTACCGTGGCGGATCGCCGCCATCGCCATCTCATGGTGCAGGAAATTCGGTGCGCAGATATCCACCACATCGATAGCCGGGTCAGCCACCAGCGCCTGCCAGTCGCCGGTTGAGCGGGCAAAGCCAAACGCCTGCGCGCGCTGTTTGGCCAACGCCGGCGACACGTCCGCCAGCATCTCACGCACCAGCTCGCCCTGGAGCGGGTACACCACCGGTGCCTGAGCATAGGCGATGGCGTGGGCACGCCCGATGTAGCCGCTGCCAATCAAGCCGATTCTTACCTGTTTCATCGGTGTTATTCCCCGTATCAGAGCGCGCCGCGCCGGTTTTTGGCATAGGTATCAAACGCCACAGCCAGCACGATGATGAGCCCGGTAATCACCTGCTGGTAATAGGCCGAGACATTCATCAGCACCAGCCCGTTAATCAAAATCCCCATGATGATGGAGCCTATCAGCGTGCCGCTGATGCGCCCGTAGCCGCCCATCAGCGAGGTGCCGCCAATCACCACCGAAGCAATGACGCGCAGTTCAAACGAAATCCCCGCCACCGCCTCGGCGCTGCCCAGCCGGGCGCTGAGAATGAAACCGGCCAGCCCCGCCAGTAACCCCATCACCACATAAACGCTCACCAGCACGCGCCGCACGTTGACACCGGCAAGTCTTGCCGCCTCGGTATTACCGCCGATGGCGTAGACAAAGCGCCCCCAGCGTGTTTTGTGCAACGCCAGCCAGCCAATCAGCGCCACCAGCGCAAAAATCCAGATAGGAACGGAGATACCGAGCATCTCGCCGCGCCCCCACCAGCGATAGCCGGGGTCGAAACCGGCAATCGGCGCACCGTCATTGATAACCAGCGTCAGGCCGCGCCAGATAGTCATGCCGCCGAGCGTGACGATAAACGGCGACAGCCGCAGCCGCGTGACCCCAAGGCCATGTAAAAACCCGATGAGCGTGCCTATCATCAGGCAAAGCCCCAGCCCGACCAGCCAGCTCATGCCGCCCCAGGCTTGCGCATCAACGGTGGTGAAATTATCCCCTTTGATGACCCAGGCCGCTGTCATCGCGCACACCGCCAGAATCGAACCGACGGACAAATCTATCCCGGCGGTGAGAATCACAAACGTCATGCCGACGGCCATGATGCCGTAGATGGACACTTCGGTCAGGATGTTGGTGATGTTGCGCTCAGTCAGGAAGTTGCTGTTCTGCGACTGAAAGAAGAAAATCAGCAAAATCATGAAAATAAACACGCCAAAGCGTTCAAAAAACGCGATCGGGTCAATGCGCCGACGGCCAGACGACGAGGTCGGCAGGGTGGTACGAAATAACGGTTGCTGCATACTCATACATTCATTCTCCTCAGGCGGCCTGTTGCGTGTCATGGCAGATGGCCATCAGGGTCATCAACCGCTCTTCACTGGCCTCATCGCCGTGTAATTCGCCCGTTACCCGCCCTTCACTCAGGGTGATAATGCGATCGGAAATCGCCATCACTTCCGGTAAATCAGACGAGATAACCACCACCGCCACGCCTTGTTTTGCCATATCAAACAGCACCTGATGCACTTCGGATTTGGTGCCGACGTCAATACCGCGCGTCGGCTCATCAACAATCAGCACCCGTGGTTTGAGCGCCATACAGCGCGCCAGAATCACCTTTTGCTGATTGCCGCCGGAGAGTTTGCGCACCTCCTGAGCGCTATCGACCATCTTGATGCGCAATGCCTGTCGATAGGACTCAATCAGCGCATCTTCGCGCCGGGTATCGACGAAATAGCGCCAGTGCAGCAACGATGACAGGCTAGAGAGCGACAGGTTATGGCGAATCGACAGCCCCAGCACCGCGCCCTCTTTTTTGCGATCTTCCGGCACCAGCGCAATGCCCTGCTCCAATGCATGCAGCGGATCGACCGGATGGTAGGGCTGGCCGTCCAGCCAGAATTCGCCGTGGGTGAACGGATCGGCACCAAACAGACAGCGCGCCACTTCGGTGCGCCCGGCTCCGACCAGCCCAGCGATACCGAGGATCTCACCGGCATGCACCTGAAAGCTGATGTTGTTCAGCGCGATGCCGTGCGAGTCGAGCGGCGGTTTCTCGCGGCATAGCCCGTTCACCGCCAGTCTGACCGGTTTGTCCTGATGGTGGGTTTGCGAGGCGGGGCGGCGGGTGAACACCACATCGCGCCCGACCATCATGCGGATGATGCCCGCCACATCGATGTCAGCCACCTTGCCGGAACCGGTATAGCGGCCATCCTGTAGTACGGTAAAGCGGTCACACAGCTGGAACACTTCATGCAAACGGTGCGTCACATAAATCACGCTGACACCGCGCGCCTTCAGCTCGCGCACCACCCGGTGCAGGCTCTCGACTTCGCTGTCGCTCAGGGCAGCCGAAGGCTCATCCATCACGATTAAGCGCGCATTCAGGGTCAGTGCCCGGGCTATCTCCACCATCTGCTGTTGCGCCACGCTCAGGCGGGCAACCAGGGTGGTCGGTTCGATGTGTAATTGCAGGTATTCCAGTACCGTGCGGGCTTCCTGATTGACCGCCTGCGCATCAACAAACAGGCGGTTGCGTTGCAGCTCGCGGCCAAGAAACATGTTTTCCGCTACCGTCATGTTAGGCAGCAGGTTGAATTCCTGATAAATCGTGATGATGCCGCGTTTTTGCCGCTCGACCGGTGAATCCTGCGGCGACAGCCGTTCGCCATTAAAATTGATATCGCCGCTGGTCTGCGGCTGAGCACCGGCCAGCGCTTTGAGCAGCGTCGATTTCCCGGCTCCGTTTTCACCCAGCAAGGCGTGAATTTCACCCGGCAGCACCGTCAGTTGCACCTGATTAAGCGCAAAGACACCGGAGAAATTTTTCGTCAGGTCACGAATGTTCAGTAAAGGTTCCGTCATGGCATGGCCCTCGTTATGCACCGGTCTGAATGACCGGTGCCTGCGTGGTGTCTTTGCTGAGTTGCCCATCGGGCGCTTCAGCTTACTTGCCCGCTTCGCCGATTCGCTCTGCGTCGTTAAGGTTGTCTTTGGTTATCATGGTCGGCGCATAATCCGCCCCGGTGATTGGCGCTTTGGTGCGAATATTGTTGGTCAATTGCGTCATCGCCTGCGTGACCGCATAACCGGGGCGCTGATCGGCTGTCGCCGCCAGCCAGCCATCACGCACGCGCGCCAGCGCTTCCGGTACGGCATCAAACCCTGTCACCAGCACCTCACCCGGTTTCAGCCCCTGGCTCTGTAACGCTTCAATCGCCCCCAGCGCCATGTCGTCGTTCGCCGATAAAATCACCTGCGGGCGCTTTGGCAGCGAAGGCAGTACGCTTTCGACAATGCGCATCCCTTCCGAGCGCATCCAGTTACCGGTTTGATCGACCACCAGGCGGTATTTCGCGCCCCCGGCTTTCAGGCTGTCGCGGATGCCCTGCGTGCGCTCAATATTGGATGACGACCCCGGCTGCCCGGTCAGCAGCACAATATCCGCGCCGTTGGGAAAACGCGCTTTGACAAAATCCGCCACTGCCTGCCCGCCTTTGTAGTTATTCGCACCAAAATGCGGCACTTTTCTGTCGGTTTTAACGGAGCGATCCAGCGTCACCACCGGCAATTTGGCATCCTGAATTTCCCCCACGGCACCGGACACCGCATTCACATCATTCGGGGAAACCACAAAGCCCTGTGCGCCACGGGTAATGGCATTTTCCAAATCGGCCACCTGCTTCGGCGAGCTGCCCTGGCTATCGAGCACTTGCAGGTTCACGCCCAGGTCTTTGGCCGCTTTGACCGCCGTGCGCTGCATATGCACTTCAAACGGCATGGCCAGATTGGGCGTACTAAAAACGATTTGCTCGTTCTGGGCCTGTACCAGAGCGGGTGACGTGACGAAAGCCAGTGCCACGGCCATGAGGGTGAGGTTTTTTTTCATGGTGTTGTCTCGGTATCCGTTGGTGTAGGGAGAGGTGCCGCGATGCCGCTGCTGCGGCATTGCAGCGTTATTACCGGGCCGGTACATGGCCAGCCCGGGTCATATCACAATGCCACCGCGCGCGCGCTTGCCAGCGACTCCAGCGCTTTATCCGCCAGATACAGCGCGCGCTCGCCATCCGCGCCGCTGCACTGCGGCTGCGTGCGCCCGTGCAGCACATCAACGAAGTGACGCCACTCGGCGGCGTAGGCCTCACGATAACGTTGCAAGAAGAAGTGTTCCGGTTTGGCCGCCAGACATCCGGCGTCGCCCCAGTGTTCAACCTGATGCTCATGGACGTTGCCGACGCGCAGCACGCCGCGCTCGCCGTGCAACTCTAAGCGCTGGTCATAGCCGTAACCGGAGCGACGGCTGTTGACGATGGTGGCCATCGCTCCGCTGGCGAAGCGGAACACCACCAGCGCGGTGTCGATATCCCCGGCCGCGCCAATCGCCGGGTCAACCAGATTGCTGCCTTGGGCAAACACCGATACCGGCTCTTCGCCCATGATGAAACGCACCATGTCGAAATCGTGAATGGTCATATCGCGGAACATGCCGCCGGAAACGCGCACATATTCCGCTGGCGGCGGGGACGGGTCGCGGGAAATCACCATCAGCGATTCGGTTTTGCCGATTGCGCCCTCACGCGCCAGCGTGTGTACCCGGCGAAATTGCGCGTCATAACGGCGGTTAAAGCCGACAAACAGCGGCACGCCCTGCTGCTCAACAACCTTCAGGCAGTCGCGTACCCGGGCGATATCCAGATGCACCGGCTTTTCACAAAAAATCGCTTTGCCATGCCGGGCGGCACGCTCAATCAAATCGGCATGGGTATCGGTGGCGGAAGCTATCAACACCGCGTGAATGGCCGGGTCGGCCATGGCCTCGTCCAGCGTTTGCACGCGCGCCTGATAACGTGCCGCCAATGCGCTGGCACTGGCCGGGTTCGGGTCAACCACCGAGTACAGACAGGTGTCCTGATGACTGGCGATGTTAACGGCATGTACCTGACCAATACGGCCAGCGCCCAGTAATGCAATGTTAAACATGGCTGCTCCTTCGATACCGCCGGGTATCTCTGGTTGAGTGTCGGGTTTCTGTGTGAGGTAGCATTATCCTGTGGTGATAATAGAACGTTTATTCCAATTTAAGTAAAACTGGAAATTACGTTTTTGCGTACCAGATAACACTTTGGTGACAAATCAGCAAAATAGTGTTAGCAAAGTCACGGGATCAGCAGGGCCGTTTTTGCCGGTGTCAGGCTGGCGAAATACCGTCGAAGAGTGTGATACAACATCAGAAAGCATCAGCTTTGCCGGGAAAGGAGTCGCTTGCCGGGCAGGCAGGATGTGAAAAACAAAGGCCGTGTTAACCGCGCCACAACAGGCGATATGAGCGAGTACGCCAGTCAGTTGCATTGAAGCACACAAAATGAAATGAATATTCCAACCGTTATCTCTATACACAGGAAAATAGAAACCTCAACACCACCTCTCTTTTCCTGAATATAACGTTTTCCCTAAAAATAACGTTGATTTTGATAATAACAATCATTACCATATGTATGCTTTGCTTTAACAACCAACATTGCCTTATCAAAGCAAACAAATAATATGCGAGTGGTTTAACAAAATAGTTACAGAGCATCCCATACAGTTCTGGACTAAATGGATTGGAATAATTGGCCCACTGTGGTAGTGAATAGCTTTGGGTAGTCCATGGCAGGAATAACACAGAATGATTTCAAATCAGTATATCAGCCGCATCTCTCTTAACCGCGATAAGGTGGAATCATTCGACCTTTATCCATTTTCTATTCCAGCTATTCACTCGTTTGAGTTTATTGACCCTCATCCCAAGGTTACCTTTTTTATTGGCGAGAACGGCAGCGGGAAATCCACATTGCTGGAGGCCATCGCTGTTGCCATGGGGTTTAACCCCGAAGGCGGCACCCAAAATTTTAATTTCAGTACGCGGGCATCGCATTCACAATTATCGAATTACCTGAAAATAGCCAAAGGCGTGAAACGCCCCCGTAATGGCTTTTTCTTCCGTGCTGAAAGCTTTTTTAATCTGGCTTCTGAAATCGAACACCTTGATGCCGAACCTGCCAGTAGCCCGCCGGTGATTAATTCCTATGGCGGCCATTCTTTACATGAGCAGTCGCACGGCGAGTCATTTCTCTCACTGATGATGAACCGCTTTGGCAGCCAAGGATTATACCTGCTCGATGAACCGGAGGCCGCGCTCTCACCCGCCAGACAGTTAGCGATGCTGGCCAGAATGCATGACCTGATTCGGGATGACTCGCAATTTATCATCGCCACCCATTCGCCGATTCTGCTGGGTTACCCCGATGCGTTAATCTACCAATTTGATAGTGATAGTCTCTCTCCTGTAAATTATAAGGACACCGATCATTATCAAATTACACGTTCCTTTCTGAACAATCCGGAAAAAATGCTAAAAGAGTTGATGAAGAAATAGCTCTGTAATTATTAACTTCACATTGAATTTTTATTTCATCATCAATAAAAAACTTATGGAGGTTTAACAAAAAAATATCTATAGGAGTCATACAAACCCCACTAACAATAACACCATAAAAGGAAGAATAGGTGAATTATAAATCCATAAAAAAATATTTTTATTAGTTATTTATGCTACAACTTCACTCTATCATAACACAGGCCTTCCCGATGAAAAAACAAACAGAATATTGACACAAGAAAATAACAGTGGGAGAATAGAATTATCATATTACATCAATCAGCAAAGAATTAACCCAGAGAATTTTATTAAATCAAATCAATCTGCCAAGATACTTAATGAAAGTTACAAAGAAAAAAAAGATAGATGCATACTGGAATGTTTATCTACACTACCCACAGGCACGCTTGATGGTGCACCATTCCATAGATGTATGACTGAATGTATGGGAATGATGCCCATGTGTAACATTTAACTCACATTAAAAAACTTACGGGGTAATAACTATGTTTATTTCAGATAAAGATGTAGCCAGAAAAGTCATTAACAAGTCATCGATCATGATAACGTTAATTGAAAAAGATCTAATCGAATTAGGCACTCAAATACCTGAGGAAGAATACAACAAATGCAAATATAGAGTAGGTGAGCTCCTTTACACGCTTTGTAATGTTATCAATGATATTTCCATTGATCATCCTGATTTAAAACCCAAAGACTTCCCTGTATATATTACAAAAGAGGAAAGTAAATAATGCCAACTTATAATATAAGCATATTAAATTGCGGAGAAACAACGACGATAACATGCTCCGATGATGAATATATACTGGATGCCGCTGAGAACGCCGGATTAGAACTACCTTATAGCTGCCGAGCGGGTGCATGTTCTACATGTACATGTAGAGTCTTATCTGGAAAATATGATGACACCAATCAATCTTTTCTCAATCAAAATCAACAGGAAATTATATATTATCATGTGTAACATATCCTAGCTCTGATATGTTTATTATGTCTCATGCAGAGACGGATTTAACATAATGAACAGAAGATCTTTCATCATATCCGGGATAGCATTGGGGCTCTACAGCATCACGCATCAAACTTACAGCGCCCTAACGAAAAAAAACATCATAATAAATACAATACTCATCAATGACGAACAGAAAATTATCGACAGGTTGGATAAATTCCTGTTTAAAAAGGGGCAGTGTGTTTTTTCAGATTCGAAAGACCGTATACCTGTAAAATTTGTTTTGCGCTTTTTTGAAAAAAATACGATGAAACCGCTGATTGGCGCTAAAGTAGGGATCTGTCTTTCTGATGCGTTCAAAGCGATTGGAAAAACCCCCTCAACAAATAATACATGTAATGCAACATGGGCTGAGGTGACTGAAGAAAATTATATAGAGTTTTCAACTTACGTTCCCAAAATCACACTAAAAAAAGATAGATTCATGAACCCGATCGATTTCATTATCAGAAAAGAGGATAAATTCTCAATATCCAGAATTAATTTTTCGAATGATTTTTTACAAACACGAAGGGATTTACATAAGGAGGTTAAAAATGGTGTGTACACACAAACATTAACCGATCGAGCTATAGAGATTTCTGGCCAAAGTATTGATAGCTCGGTAGTTGAATTAACACCAGAAATGGCACGAGGTTACTTCCACGTCGCTATAGATTTTATTGTTGATGGTATTAATCTGTAAAACACATCACCGTATATCCAAAAGTAAACAAGAAATTTGGCATATCAGTTGTGTCCCTCTGTAAACATAAACAAAGTTATCGTATTGCGTTGAATCAGTATCCCATTTGTAAAACGGGATACTGATTAACTAAACTCCGTATTTTAATACTGCCGCGCGCGGGTGCGCTGTAATTGCACCTCGCGGGCGGCATCGACAATCGCCGGGTTTTCCGCCGTTTGCGCCGTGCCGATGTTCCACCAGGCGTCATAACCGTGCGACATGCTCTTGGGCAACACTTTGATATCCAGCAGACACGGGCCGGGGTGCGCCTGCGCCTCGCGTAAGGCGTGCAACAGCGAGGCTTCATCGCGCACCGTCCAGGCGCGCACGCCGTAGCTTTCGGCATTGCGGGCGAAATCCACCGTCACCAGCGGGCCGGTCAACCGGCCACTGCCCGGCTCTCGTCTGCGGTTTTCGGTGGCAAAACTGCCCATGCCCTGGCTCATCTGCAAATTATTGATGCAGCCAAAACCGGCATTATCAAACAACAGCACCGTGATTTTGATGCCCTCTTGTACCGCCGTGTGCAGTTCACTGTGCAGCATCAGGTAAGAGCCATCGCCCACCATGGCATACACCGGCTGCTGCGGCGCGGCCAGCCGTGCGCCCATCGCCGCCGCGATTTCATAGCCCATGCAGGAGTAACCGTACTCCAGATGGTAGCTGTCTGGCGTGTTGACCTGCCAAAGCCGCTGTAAATCCCCCGGCAGGGAGCCGGCGGCACCGACAATAATGGCATCCTCCTCCAGCGCCTGGTTAAGCAGGCCCAGCACACGGGTTTGCATCAAGCGCGTCCCCAGCGCTTCGCGGTATTCCGCCAGTTGTGCCTCAAGGTGCCCGGCGATTTCCAGCCCCTGCCCATCGTCATCGCGACGGGCGGCAAGGCGCTCGCACTCACGCTGCCAGTCGGCGCGGGCCTGCGCTATCGCCTCGCCCCAGGCGCTGCAATAGCCTTTCGTCGCCGCAGACAGGGCCTGCAACCCGACGCGCGCATCGGCTATCAAGGCAGTGGCATCCAGCTTCAGGGCGTCAAACTCCGCCACATTCAACAGCAAAAACTCCACGTCGGGATGCGTGAATAGCGACTTCGACGCGGTGGTGAAATCCGTCAGGCGGGTGCCGACGCCAATCACCACATCCGCCTGCGCCGCCAGCCGGTTGGCCGCCTGCCCGCCGGTCACACCAATTCCGCCGACGTTGAGCGGATGGGACGACACCACCGCGCTCTTGCCCGCCTGCGTTTCGGCAAAGGGTATCTGGCTGCGTTCGGCAAAGGCCTGGAAAGCCTCATGCGCCCCGGCGTAACGCACGCCGCCGCCGCAAATCAACAATGGCCGCTGCTTGCGCACCAGCAGTGCCGCCGCCTGCGCCAGACGTGACGCATCCGGCGGACGACGTTCCAGATGGTGTACCCGGCGCTGGAAAAAGGCCGCCGGATAATCCCAGGCTTGCCCCTGTACATCCTGTGGCAAACACAGTGTCACCGCCCCGGTATCGGCCGGGTCAGTCAGCACCCGCATGGCGTTGAGCAACGCGCTCATCAGTTGCTCGGGGCGGGAGAGGCGATCCCAATAGCGGCTAACCGGCCGCAGGCTGTCATTGGTACTGAGGGTCGCATCGTGGTACTGCTCGATTTGCTGTAACACCGGGTCGGGCTGACGGCTGGCAAACAGGTCACCCGGCAGCAGCAATAGCGGAATGCGGTTAGCGGTGGCGGTGGCGGCCGCTGTCACCAGATTCGCCGCGCCCGGCCCAACCGATGTCGTCACCGCCATCACACGCTGGCGGCGGTGCTGCCTGGCAAAACCAATGGCGATGTGCGCCATTCCCTGTTCATTACAGCCCTGATACACGCGCAAGTGCCCCGGCTCCTGCTCCAGCGCTTGCCCGATGCCCAGCACATTGCCGTGGCCAAAAATAGTCATCACCCCGGCAAACAGCGGGGTTTCCACCCCATCGACCTCAAGGTATTGCTGATTCAGAAACTTAACCAGCGCCTGCGCCATGGTCATGTTCAATGTTTGCATCGCTCTGCTCCTGCACCTGAAGTGGCATTATTCCAGCGTCGGCATCACAAAATGGCTGGTGTGCTGCGCAAGCCTGATGCTGGCAGGCCAGCGGCTGGTCACGGTTTTCATGCGGGTATAAAAACGCACGCCGTCATTGCCGTGTACATTGAGCGCACCAAAGATAGAGCGTTTCCAGCCGCCAAAGCTGTGAAACGCCATCGGCACCGGGATCGGCACGTTTACGCCGACCATCCCCGCCTGCACCTCCTCGCTGAACTGGCGTGCAGTATCGCCATCACGGGTAAAAATCGCCGCGCCGTTACCGTACTCATGCTGGTTGATAAGCGTCAGCGCGGTCTGGTAGTCCGGCACGCGCACCACCGCAAGCACCGGGCCGAAAATCTCTTTCCGGTAAATATCCATCTGCGGCGTCACGTTATCAAACAGCGTCGGGCCGACAAAATAACCCTGCTCATGCCCCGCTACGCGAAGGGCCCGGCCATCCACCCGCAGCGTCGCGCCCTGCTCAACGCCGCGCTGAATATAACCGATGATGCTGTCGCGATGAGCCGCCGAAATCACCGGCCCCATGTCATACTCTTTTTCCTCTGTCAGGCCGGGGCCGACGCGCATGGCGGCAATCTGCCGCTCCAGCGACTGGCACAGCGCTTCCGCCGTCTCATCACCCACCGCCACCACCACCGATAACGCCATGCAGCGCTCGCCTGCCGCGCCGTAAGCGGCTCCCAGGATCGCGCTGGCGGCCATGTCCATGTCGGCATCCGGCATCAGGATGCAGTGATTTTTCGCACCGCCTAATGCCTGACAGCGCTTGCCGTGCGCCGAGGCGGTACGGTAGATGTACTCCGCCACCGGCGTCGAGCCGACAAAACTCACCGCCTGAACACGCGCGTCACTGAGCAGGACATCCACCGCCTCTTTATCGCCTTGTACCACGTTAAAGACCCCCGGCGGTAAACCGGCAGCGGTAAGTAATTGCGCCAGCAGCAGCGACAGCGAAGGATCTTTCTCCGACGGTTTAAGCACAAAGGTATTACCGGTCGCCAGCGCAATCGGGAACATCCACATCGGCACCATCGCCGGGAAGTTAAACGGCGTAATGCCCACGCACACCCCCAAAGGCTGCATCAGCGAATGGCTGTCCACCCCGCTGCCGACATTCGCCGAGTGTTCGCCTTTTTGCAGGTGCGCCATGCCACAGGCAAACTCAACCACTTCGAGGCCACGGGTCAGCTCGCCGAGCGCATCAGAGTAAACTTTGCCATGCTCATCAGAGATAACGCGCGCCAGCTTATCCATGTTCTCTTCCAGCAGCGCCTTAAAACGGAATAACACGCGAGCCCGGCGCAGCGGCGACTGCCTGGCCCAGTCGGGGAACGCGTTGGCCGCCGCGTGGATAGCCTGTTCAACTTCCGCCGCGCTGCTTAATGCCACCTGCCGCGTTTGCTCGCCTGTCGCCGGGTTATACACCGGGGCAAACCGGCCACTGTGGCTCTGTGCAAGCTCGCCGTGAATAAAATTCGAGACCGTTTCCATCATGACACCTCCGCTGGGATTAAGGGGACAATTGGCTGCTACCGCTTTACTGTATATGAAATGAAAATTTCATTTTAATAGGAAATAAAATAAATGTTGATTATTGTGATCCAGCGTGGATTTTCAAAAACCCGTGTTATACCGCGTTCTGATAGCACTTTACCGTTCAGATAACCTGCAGGCGCATTGAATTATTTATTCTATTTATCACGCTAAAAACCAGAAAACGGTTTGAAATGCCGGTTCAACTCACTAGAATCTGAGCGACGGCATTCCGCCGGTGTGACGGAGAGAATAATCATGGCGATGGCGACCAGCCTGAGAGAACTACAACAGCAAATCCGTACCCGGTACGACACACTCAGCAAACGCCTGCAACAAGTGGCGCGTTATGTGCTCGATAACACCAATAGCGTGGCATTCGACACGGTGGCCATTATCGCCGAACAAGCCGATGTGCCGCCGTCTACGCTGATCCGCTTCGCCAATGCGTTTGAGTTCAGCGGGTTCAATGAAATGAAACAGCTGTTTCGCATGAATCTGGTTGAGGAAACCGCCAGCTACACTGACCGCGCGCGGCTGTTTCGTGAAATGGAAGAAGCCGCACCAGAACGCCCGCAAGACATATTGCATGAGTTTGCGCGATCTAACGCCCAGGCCATGCAACAGCTCGCCACGCGTACCGCGCCTGAAACGCTGGAAAAAGCCGTCGAGTGGCTGGCGCAGGCGCAAACCATTTATATCGTCGGGCTACGGCGTTCATTTAGCGTGGCGGCGTACATGGCGTATGCGTTAAGCCATCTGGAAAGCCGCCCGGTACTGGTCAACGGGCTGGGCGGTATGTTTCACGAGCAGCTATGTCGGGTCAGCGAGCAGGATGTGGTGGTGTCTATCAGTTTTTCGCCCTACGCGCCCGAAACCGTGATGGCAAGCGAACTGGCCGCCCGTGCCGGAGCGCGCCAGATAGTCATCACCGACAGCCAGCTCAGCCCGCTTGCCAGCCTCAGCGATGTCTGTTTCGTGGTAAAAGAAGCGCAGGTGGATGCGTTTCGTTCCCAGTCAGCCACCTTGTGCCTGGTGCAATCGCTGATGGTGTCGCTGGCCTACCGTCAGGGCAACCGCCAGCCGATACGGCAATTATCCTCGCAACCCACTGCCAAATGACCGCGTGTTTCGCCGCACCTGCGCCGATGACCATCGCGCGGCGACAGCCTCATCACTCGCCATGAACCGGAAAATCATGGCGAATATTGCCGCATTCACATTCACGTACCTGATGGAAAAAAGTCCCGTCGTCCGGCCTGAAATGATACTCTTGCAACCCTAGATCAAATAGCGTCTTATCAGGCAGTAGCCAGTACAACGGATCCCATAACGGAAAGAGTGATATGAGTAAAATTCGGGTTGGCGTGGTTTTTGGTGGTAAATCCTCTGAGCACGAAGTGTCTCTCCAGTCGGCAAAGAATATTGTGGATGCCATTGATAAAACGCGGTTCGATGTGGTGCTGTTAGGCATCGACAAGCAAGGCGAATGGCATGTTAATGACGCCTCCAACTACCTGCTGAACGCGGATAACCCCAAGCTTATCGCCCTTAATCGCTCCAGCCAGAATGTGGCGTTGATTCCGGGGCAAACCCATCATCAGTTGATTGACACCCAGAGCGCGGGCGCGCTGTCGCAGATTGACGTTATTTTCCCTATCGTACACGGCACGCTGGGCGAAGACGGTTCGCTGCAAGGGTTGCTGCGTATGGCGAATATCCCGTTTGTCGGCAGCAGCGTGCTGGGCTCGGCGGTCAGCATGGATAAAGACATCACCAAACGGTTATTGCGCGATGCCGGTTTACTGGTCGCCCCGTTCGTGACCCTGACGCGCGCCAACCGCGCGCACCACAGTTACGACAGCCTGAGCGCGGAATTAGGCCTGCCGCTGTTCGTCAAACCGGCCAATCAGGGGTCATCGGTTGGCGTCAGCAAGGTGCGCAACCGTGCCGAATTCGACGAGGCGCTGGCGCTGGCCTTCCGTTATGACCACAAAGTGCTGGTCGAGTCGGCGATTATCGGGCGGGAAATCGAATGTGCGGTACTCGGTAATGACTACCCGAAGGCCAGCCTGTGCGGCGAGATTGTGCTGCATGATGAGTTTTACTCTTACGATACCAAGTACATCAGTGAAGCGGGGGCAGCGGTGGCGATCCCGGCCCCGATGGATGATGCCGTGCATCAGCGTATCCGTGAACTGGCGTTGCGGGCCTTTCAAACGCTCGACTGCCGTGGCATGGCGCGGGTAGACGTGTTCCTGACACCGGATAATCAGGTGATCGTCAATGAGATCAACACGCTGCCCGGTTTTACCAACATCAGCATGTACCCCAAACTCTGGGAAGCCAGCGGCCTTGGCTACAGTGAATTGATCACTCAACTGATCGAACTGGCGCTGGAGCGCCATGCACAAGACACGAGCCTGCAAAGTTCTGTCTCGCCAGAGTAACCCGGATGGTTCGCCGTGCGCCCGGCACGGCGGTTGCAGCTATCCGCCAACGTCTCGGCGAGCGTGCGTCATTTTTACGACAACGGCATAAACGCAAGTCGTATAAACGCAAAGAGGGCGTACCGGTACGCCCTCTTGTCGCCAGCCAGCCCGGCCGACTAAGCCGGGTTTATCTCATCAGCATCACACGCGGCTTAACATCGCAAAGCTGTCGCTGGTCATAGATGGCTGAAAATCAGTCACCTCGTAGCGGGCAACGGCCTGAAACGGGTCTTGTTTCAGGAAGTCTTCCAGCACGGCGCGCTCAATACTGCGGGCCAGAATCACCCCACCGGTACGCGGATTCTTACGCCCGGAAGCAATAAATAATCCTTGTTCATAACCTCGTTTCAGCCAGGTGACGTGCGATTCCAAAAATCCCTCAACTTCATCCATGGGCGCTGTGTATGTCAGACTGATGATAAACATGGTCGTTCTCTTCATTATCAGTCGGTTATCGGCCAACGCCCCGCTTGCAGCACCACCCGATAACCGTCGGGATCCACAAAGGTTTTACCCTGCCGGTCCCAGTAAGGATTAAATGACGTCACCACGCTGAACCCGGCCTGCACCATACGTTCACAGGTTGCCTGCCACCGTATCGGGTCGGGAATGTACAGCACCAGTAAATCGTCTTCCGTCGGAGTCGGTCTGACCGGATGGTGATGGCAAACCGTCAACTCAAGATGCCAGGCCAACCCCGGTAGCCCCAGCATAACACCACTGAATCCATCATGTTGCGCAAACGCGCTTAATTTCTGCAATCCGACGCCATCGCAGTACATCCGTTCGCTGACGGCCAAATCCATCACCGGCCTTGCCACGCGCAATGTGATCATCTTTCACTCCTTTTTATTGCCAGACAGCGTGATAGCACGGTGTTAAGAAACGAGCCACATAAAAAACCTATTTTTTATCATGGCATTATCAGACTGAAAACCGGCATTCACCAACCACAGGCCATCCGGCTTTATCTGCGCCACGGCTATCGGGTGCGTGGCCTGTTTCCCCGCTATGATGATGATCCACTGAGCGTCTACATGGAAAAAACGCTGGTGGATAGCGCATAAAAAAGCGTTGCGCCCCCTAACGCAAAAGCTGTATATTCAACCAGCATTTTTCATGGAGAGGCAGCAATGTACGTAGAGCTGGTTTACGATAAAAGAAACGTGAGCGGATTACCCAACGCGGCAGAACAGATAAAAAACGAGCTAACTAAACGGATCCACCGGGTATTTCCAGACGCAGAGATCAAAATTAAGCCGATGCAGGCGAATGCGATTAACTCCAACGCCAGCAAACAGGATAAATCCACCATTAACCGCATCGTCGAAGAAATGTTCGAAGAAGCCGATGAATGGCTGGTGATGGAATAGCCTTTCATCGGCTGCGCCAGCCAGCCTCAGCGCTGCGGCTGGCATGGAACAGCCACGTTTCCGGTTTTAGACAGATGCGCACGGCTGTGGGTGCTCCATCATATACACCGCGACCGTCTCCTGCCGCTGAAGCGTGCTCAGAAACATCGGTCGTAACCCCAGCGAATGAAAGCCGCATTTCAGCAATACCCGCCCTGAGGCGACATTCTGCGGCAGGTGGCAACCGTAGATTTTCTCAATCCCCAGTTCGCTGAATGCAAACTGGCACAGCGCCCGGCTGGCCTCGGTGCTCAGGCCGCGCTGCCGAAAGGCGGGTTCCAGCCAGTAACCAATTTCCGGGTGTGCGGTTTCCAGCGACACCAGTGAAATCGCGCCCATAATTTGCCGGGTGCGAGAATCACAAATGGCGTAGGCCACCCCCTTATGCTGCTCCCAGTGTTGCTGAAAATCAGCAATCCAGGTGACAACTGCTGCCAATGAGCAAGGATAAGGGATTAACAGCGTCATGGCAGAAATGCCTGGGTCACTGTTTAGCAGTGTGCAGATGGGCTGCGCATCCTGTTCGTGTAACGGGCGCAGAATCAGGTGTTCGGTGGTCAGTGTGGGTTGTGGCGACATCAGGCTCTCCTTCTCAGTCGCGCCAGCACAACGGATATGTGTGTGTTTCGGCGTACTGTTTAGGTGGCGTGCCCCGTTCACGGTTCCGGGAAGGTGTAACCACACACCTTCCCGCTCCCCAGCCGGAGCCTTTCAGGAATAGAGGAGGCTGGCGACCTGTTCACTTTCCTCACGGGAATAGCCGCCATACGTCATGGCTGCGACAAACGTACTGCGATCGGTATTCGGATAGACCTGCTCATTAAGCACGATGCGCCCCACGTCTTCGGGCGTCAGCTCAGGAAACTGCTCGTGAATCGCCCCCACCACATCACGGCTGGCATAACCCAGCATACGGATGATACCGGCAATTTCCTGCGCGGATGTTTCATCCTGATAGGTGGAATAAATGACATCGGCAATCAATTTTGCTGTTAGCACGTTGACTCTCGACACATCGCTATAACGACTACCCAGAGACTGCACAATATGTGTGATGGCCTCTTGCGGCCCGTAGCCCCTTTCGCGGATTCGGGCTAATACCGTAACCATTTTTTCTCTCAGATCGTTAAACATAGCGCTGTTCCTTCCGTCGAAATCGATAATCAGCCCGAAGACCGCGAAAACTCTCCCTGGAGTAGAACCGCTATCCTTAACCCTCGCGTCTGGGATGCTTGCACCTGAGGCAATACGTATCGGCATCAGGTACATCATGGTATTACTTTCAGCATAGGCGCAGATACCTATCCTTCCACTGACTTATCACGCTTTACGGGTACAGGTTACTTTTTTCCGCCACACTTCACATCTTGAGCATGCACATAGGCTTACCCGATTGGCTGCCCCTATCACCGGATACAAACACCCTAATATATTAACGGCAATTTAACCTGATTTTTACAGCGTGCCGGGTCACATTCTTCATCAGAAAAAAACCAACCGGGTAATAAACCGTCAGACAACCGTGCTTCTTCGCAGCCAGAGACGACAAAACCCCAACACCTCACACCTCTGATTAGTTATCGGCCACTGCAAAGTCCTGCATCGAACTGCTATGATCCGGGTGGCGGCCGTGACATTACTGGCTTCATCCCGTGTCAGCCAGGTCATACACACCTTGAAACAACTCTGCCAGATCAGCATCGGTAAAAAACGCCGCGAGATTGCGATAATAAGCACCCGCAGAGTCATCAATTCAGCAATCAGTGAGAAGGTTACGTCATGATCACCACCGATGGTAATAGCGCGGTCGCTTCCGTTGCGTTTCGTACCAGTGAAGTTATCGCCATCTACCCCATTACGCCCAGTTCGACCATGGCCGAGCAGGCGGCAGCCTGGTCGAGTGACGAACGCAAGAATATCTGGGGAGATACGCCTCGGGTGATTGAGATGCAATCGGAAGCCGGTGCCATCGCCACGGTGCACGGTGCGCTGCAAACCGGTGCCTTATCCACCTCATTTACCTCATCGCAGGGGTTACTGCTGATGATCCCGACGTTGTACAAACTGGCCGGTCAACTGACGCCGTTTGTGCTGCATGTCGCCGCCCGCACCGTCGCAACGCATGCGTTGTCGATTTTTTGTGATCATTCCGATGTGATGGCGGTACGCCAAACCGGGTGCGCCATGCTCTGCGCCAGCAACGTGCAAGAAGCGCAGGACTTCGCGCTGATTGCGCAAATGGCCAGTCTGAATAGCCGCCTGCCGTTTATTCATTTCTTCGATGGTTTTCGCACCTCGCATGAAATCAATAAAATTGCGCCCCTGAGCGATGACGCGCTGCGCACTCTGCTGCCACAGGCCGCAATTGACGCGCACCGTGAGCGAGCACTCACCCCCGATCGCCCGGTTATCCGGGGCACGGCGTCCAACCCCGATACGTTCTTCCAGGCACGGGAAGCGACCAACCCGTGGTACAACGCCGCCTTCGGCCATGTGGAACAGGCGATGGACGACTTCGCCCGCGTCACCGGCCGCCAGTATCAGCCTTTTGAGTATTACGGCCACCCACAAGCCACACGCGTGTTGGTTATCATGGGTTCAGGCAGCGGCACCTGTGAAGAAGTGGTCGATGCGCTGCTGGCACGCGGCGAAGCGGTCGGGGTGGTGAAAGTGCGCCTTTATCGCCCGTTTTCAGCACAACACCTGCTGGGCTGCATCCCGCAGAGCGCGCAGCGCATTGCCGTGCTCGACAGAACCAAAGAGCCGGGTGCGCTGGCCGAACCGTTGTATCTGGATGTGATGACCGCGCTGGCAGAAGCCTTCTCCCGCGGTGAGCGCTCACTGATGCCGCAAGTCATCGGTGGCCGTTACGGGCTGTCGTCAAAAGAGTTCACGCCACAGTGTGTGGAGGCCGTATATAAAGAGTTAGCGCTCACCAACCCCAGAGCGCGTTTTACCGTCGGCATTTACGACGATGTGACCCATTTATCGTTGCCGCTGTCTGACCAACCGATGCCGACCCAGATGTCCCTGCAGGCACTGTTCTATGGCCTTGGCAGTGACGGCACGGTTTCTGCGGCCAAGAACTCAATTAAAATCGTCGGCAACGCTACCCCGCTGTTCGTTCAAGGCTATTTTGTCTACGACTCGAAAAAAGCCGGTAGCCTGACGGTATCTCACATGCGTGTTGGCCCGCATCCGATTCACTCGGCCTATTTGATTGAGCAGGCGGATTTTGTCGCCTGTCATCAGTGGCAGTTTATCGATAAGTACAGCATGGTCGATCGCCTCAAGCCAGGCGGTATCTTCCTGATTAATGCCCCGTATAGCGCCAGCGAACTGTGGGCACGGCTGCCGCAGGAAGTTCAGGCCGGTTTAAATCAGCGGCAGGCGCGGGTGTACTGCATTAATGCGGCTAAAATTGCGCGGGAATGCCAGTTGGGAGCACGCATCAACACCGTGATGCAGATGGCTTTCTTTCACCTGACGCAAATTCTGCCAGGTGAGAACGCGCGCGATAAACTGCGCGACGCCATCAGCAGCAGCTATGGCAACAAAGGTCAGGAACTGGTTGAGCGTAACTGGCGGGCGCTGGATGCCACGCTCGCTTCACTGGAAACCGTCGCGCTGGCACCCGTCAACCCGGCAAGCCCGCATCGGCCGCCGGTTGTTTCCGATGCCGCACCCGATTTTGTCAAAACCGTGACCGCCGCCATGCTGGCCGGGCTGGGTGACAGCCTGCCGGTGTCGGCCCTGCCGCCGGACGGCACCTGGCCTACCGGCACCACCCGGTGGGAGAAGCGCAACATCGCAGAGCGTATCCCGCTGTGGAAAGCCGAGCTGTGTACGCAATGCAACCACTGCGTTGCCGCCTGCCCGCATTCGGCTATCCGCGCGAAAGTCGTTCCGGCCACGGCAATGGCCGATGCCCCGGCATCACTGGCCTCGCTGGAGGTGAAAGCGCGCGATATGCGCGGCCAAAAATATGTGCTGCAAGTGGCCCCTGAAGATTGCACCGGTTGTAACCTGTGTGTTGAAGTCTGTCCGGCCAAAGATCGCCAAAACCCGGACATTAAGGCCATCAACATGGAGCCGCGTCTGGAGCATGTCGCGACAGAGAAAACCCATTACGACTTCTTCCTGACGCTGCCAGAAATTGACCGTAGCCAGATTGAACGCATCGATATTCGCACTTCGCAGCTGATTACCCCGCTGTTTGAGTATTCTGGTGCCTGCTCGGGCTGTGGCGAAACCCCGTACATCAAGTTGCTGACGCAACTCTATGGCGACCGACTGTTGATTGCGAACGCGACAGGCTGTTCGTCAATTTACGGCGGTAATCTACCCACCACACCGTGGACAACCGATGCCAATGGCCGCGGCCCGGCCTGGGCTAACTCGCTGTTTGAAGATAATGCCGAATTCGGCCTTGGCTTTCGCCTGAGTGTCGATAGCCACCGCCAGCGCGCGCTGCGTCTGCTGGAGCAACTGAGCGACCAGCTCCCGCAAGAATTGGTAGAGGGCCTGCGCGGCAACCGTGTTGCCGTTGATGCGCGCCGCGAGCAGATTGCGCAGATGCGCCTGTTACTGCAAACACACAGCGGTGATGCCGCGCGCCAGTTGTCAGCCGATGCCGACCACTTGGTCGAAAAATCCGTCTGGCTGATTGGCGGTGACGGCTGGGCTTACGATATTGGTTACGGCGGTCTTGACCACGTAATGAGCCTGTCGGAGAACGTTAACGTACTGGTGCTGGATACCCAGTGCTACTCCAACACCGGTGGTCAGCAATCCAAAGCGACGCCGCTTGGCGCGGTCACGAAATTTGGCGAGCACGGCAAGCGCAAAGCGCGTAAAGACCTGGGCATCAATGTGATGATGTACGGCCATGTCTATGTGGCGCAAATCTCACTGGGTGCCCAGCTTAACCAGACGGTTAAAGCCATTCAGGAAGCGGAAGCCTGGCCGGGCCCGTCGCTGATTATCGCCTACAGCCCGTGCGAGGAACATGGTTATGACCTGGCCCACAGCCATGAGCAGATGCGCCAGCTCACCACCACCGGGTTCTGGCCGCTCTACCGTTTCGACCCGAGACGCGCCCAGGAAGGTAAACCGGCGCTGGTGACGGACTCACGCGCACCGTCGGCAAGCCTGAGCGATACGCTGCTCAACGAGCAACGCTTTCGCCGCCTGAACACCCAGCAACCTGATGCCGCTGCGCAGCTTTATGCCGAAGCCGAGGCCGACTTGCGCCGCCGCTATGACTTCCTGAGCCTGCTGGCAGGCAAAGCGGAGAAAAACGTGCAGGAGTAACGCAACAGGCCTGCGCCGCGCCACAAAGGGAGCGACATGCTCCCTTTGTGGGCTTCAGGGTTGACCAGCGGTGATTAATTAGCCGTTTTGATGACAAAGAAATGTAATGGATTGTACAGCGGGTTTTCCTGCCAACTTTCTGAACATATAATGCGCATCCGGCCGGTTGTGAGCCGGAGATACCCAATGTATGCGGGGTATAACAACAATTCCTTTGCCACAATGGCTTTAACACTCAACAAAGACATGAAAATGAGTATTCGCGCGATCCTGACATCAGTAGTTGTGACGGTGGCGGCTTTCAGCCAGACAGCACTCGCCGTGGTTTATCCCTTACCTGCCCCGAACAGCCGGCTGGTGGGTGAAAATATTGAAGTGACCATTCCTAAAGACAGCACTGCACCACTGGAGCAATTCGCTGCCCAGTACCAGATGGGCCTGAGCAACCTGCTGGAAGCCAACCCGGGCATCGATGTTTATCTGCCGAAACCGGGCAGCACCATGATTGTACCGCAGCAACTGATTCTCCCTGACGCACCGCGTGAAGGCATTGTGATCAACACAGCGGAAATGCGGCTGTACTACTACCCGAAAGGTTCAAAAACCGTGGTCGTGTTGCCTATCGGTATCGGCCAGTTAGGTAAAGATACCCCGATTAACTGGGTGACGTCCGTGCAGCGCAAGAAAGAGCGCCCAACCTGGACGCCAACTGCGGCCATGCACGCAGAATACGCCGCCCGTGGCGAATACCTGCCTCAGGTCTACCCGGCAGGCCCGGATAACCCGATGGGCCTGTATGCGCTCTACATCGGTAAGCTCTATGCGATTCACGGCACCAACGCCAATTTTGGTATCGGCCTGCGTGTCAGCCACGGCTGTGTGCGCTTGCGTGCAGATGACATCAAGTACCTGTTTAATCACGTTCCCGTCGGCACCCGCGTACAGTTTATTAACGAGCCGGTAAAAGCCACCGTTGAACCGGATGGCTCACGCTACGTTGAAGTGCACAACCCGCTGTCACGCACGGAAGAAGAGTTCAACTCATCAGCGCCTGCGCCTATCAAACTGACACCGGTTGTCAGCAAAACGCTGGCGGATGCCAGCGTAAGCGAAAACGCCGTCAACCAGGCGCTGCAAAACCGTGTTGGTATGCCGGTCAAAGTCAACGGCGCGCAAGAAGCCGCCCCGGTTGCCCCGCAGGCTCCGGTTATCCAGCAGACCAGCAGCCCGGATAACAGCCAGCCAGCCATTATCCCGGTACCGGCAACCACCGCCGCTCCGGCGGCTGATGCCAGCCAGTCTTAATGACCCTGACAGGGCAGCCTCCGCTGCCCTGATTTTTTCGGCCCCCATGACTTACCCCACCGCCTGCTCATAGCGTCAACGATAATTTCCCGGCGCTCCCAACAGCCTGTTGCTGCACCGCCTGCGTATAACGCCCCCTATCATCACAACATCCTGCTTTCAGAGCGATTTTTTAACGCCTGCACCGGGCTGATGCCTAAAAGCGCCCATCTTATCCGGCATGACTTTCACCCCCAAAATCAATTGACTTGTCATCTATTGATTTGGTTAACTAATGCCTGTTCACTATTTCACTGACTTCATGATGGATACCGCCATGCTACAGACCGAATCCTCCGCCCGCCGGAACTTTGCCATCCAGTTAGGCCAAACCACGCGCCTATGGCGACGGGTGATAGACCGGGAACTTCAGCCCTACGGCTTAACCCAGGCAGCCTGGCTACCGCTGCTGTTTATTGCAAGGGGTGATGCCCCTATTCACCAAAAAGCGCTGGCGGAATCGCTGGGCCTGGATGCGTCCGCCGTGGTCAGGGTTTTAGATAACCTGCAAAAACAAGGGGTGATCGAGCGCCGGGAAGGCAATGACCGCCGCTTTAAGGAAATACACCTCACCGAGAGCGGAATTGCACTGGTTAACAGGGTTGAGCTGATTGCTGCACAGGTGCGAAATCAGGCCCTGGAAGGGGTAAGCGAGCAGGATATCCAACAGGTCAGCCGGGTAATAGGCCAGGTTATCGACAATCTCTCCCAAACAGAAAGTCGTCAGTCATGAATCATCACATTCCAAAACTAGCAGGGCTGCGCCGTCTGAATCCGCGCCAGCGCACATTTTTACTGACCGGCAGCGCACTGGTGCTGTTAACCGTTATCGCGTTGTCATACTGGCTCCACCAACGCTTTACCCATATCACCGAAACCGATGCCCGCGTCATGGGCGAGGTGATTTCGCTGGCCAGCCGGGAAAGTGGCTGGCTGACGGCACGCCCGGTTATCGATGGCGATAACATCAAAAAAGATCAATTACTGGCTCAGGTTGACGATAGAGAAGCCCGCCTGAAACTGGCCGAGCAAGAGGCGGATTTGGCCGCTGCCGATGCCCAGATCATCTACAGCCAAACCCAGCGGCAGGTGACGGAGTTAACCACCCAGGCGGCGCTGGATGAGGCGCGCGCGAACCTCTCGTCTGCCGAGTCAGCCGTCAGCAATGCCGGTTATCAGCTCAGTCTGGCGCAAAATAACTTCCAGCGTGATGACCAGTTGCTGAAAAACAACCTGACGGCACGCAAAACCTGGGACGAATCCCATACGCAATTATTACAACGCCAAAGCGAACTGCATGAAGCACAGGCGCAGCGCACAGCACGGCAGGCCGCGCTGAACAATGCCGAGGCGCAGCGCCATACCTTGCAGGTACAAGACCGGCAAATCGAGATGCTGCGCCAACAACGCATCGCCATACAAGCACAGGTTGACCAGCTAAAACAGGATATTGCAGACCGGGCCTTGTCGTCGCCAATAGACGGCGTAGTAGACAGAACCCTCGTCAATAGTGGCAGCTATGTGCAGGCAGGACAGTGGATTATGCTGATTCACTCTCCCTATCAGGTGTGGGTGGAAGCAAATATTAAAGAAACCGTAATCGGCCAGGTCAAAGTCGGGCAATCCGTTGATATACAGCTTGATGCGTACCCGGATAAGCATCTCAGCGGTAAAGTGATACGGGTCGGTAATACGGCAACGAGTCAGTTTGCCCTGCTGCCCAGCCCAAATCCGTCAGGCAATTTCACCAAAATCACGCAACGCGTACCGGTTCGTATCGCGCTCGATAAGCCGGACGAGAGCCTGAAGCCGGGGTTAATGGCGGAAGTGAATATTCATGTCGCCGAGTAAACCTATTTTATCACCGCTGGAAAGCCAGGCAGCCCGTTTTGGTGACAGCTACCGCTGGCTGGCGACCTTCACCATTATGCTGGGTACTATTGCCACAACGGCCACCGCCACCATTGTCAATGTGGCCATGCACGACATTATGGGAGCCTTTGGCATGGGCCAGGATCAGGCACAGTGGCTCTCAACCGCCTTTCTGGCCTCAATGACCGCCACCATGCTTGTTACCGCCTGGACGCTGGAGCGGTTTGGCTACCGCGCCACCTACGTCGGGGCGCTGGTTATCTTTGTGCTCGGCAGCCTGCTGGGTACGTTCAGCCAAAGCAGTGCAGAGGTGATTATCGCGCGAATTCTTCAGGGGGGAGCCAGCGGCATTATCCAGCCTTTAGCCATGATTATTATCTCGCAGGTTTTCCCGGTTTCAGAACGGGGCAAAGCGATGGGCATTTATGGCGTGGGCGTGGTGCTGGCACCAGCATTAGGCCCAGCGGCAGGCGGCCTGATGGTGGATTCTCTCGACTGGCGCGCCGTATTCATGGTGGTGGTGCCATTTTGCCTGGCAGGCATAGCCGCAGCGGTGGTGATTCTTCCGGCTAAAAGCCCTCATCGTTCAGGAGGACACCAGCGCTTTGATACCGCAGGATTTATACTGCTGGTTGTCTCGCTGACCGCTCTGTTAGCCGGTCTCTCAAACGGTCAGCGTACAGGATGGGATTCCTTTTTTATTCTCGGCCTGTTGACCCTTGCCCTGATGACGATGCTGGCGTTTATTGTGCGTGAATTCACCACGCCTCATCCTTTACTTAACCTGCGGGTATTTGCCAATCCGGCCTTCACGTCAGGTTGTATCGTCGCATTTGCGCTGGGAGCGGGTATTTATGGCTCCACTTACATTATTCCGTTATTTGTCCAGAGTATTCAGGGCTATACCCCAACGCGCTCGGGTTTGCTATTAATGCCTGCCGGGCTAGCCCTTGGCATGGTATTTCCGCTGGCTGGCTCATTAAGTGACAAACTCAGGCCACACACACTGGTGATTATCGGCCTGTTGCTGTTTGGCCTGTCATGCTGGTTATCCAGTGCGGCAGACACCGACACGCCCTTCTGGACGATGGCCTGGTGGATTGTGATTGGCCGTATTGGTCTGGGCCTGATGTTGCCAGCCATGAATGCCGGCGCACTGAGGGCACTGCCCGCTAATCAATTGGCCCAGGGTGCTGGCAGCCTGAATTTTGTCCGCCAGTTAGGGGCGCAATGGGGGTCAACCTGCTGTCAGTGTTTCTCGGAACGGCGCACCACGTTTCACGGCCAGATGCTGGCACAAGCGTTAATGCTGGATAACACACGCAGCCCCGATGCCATTCGCCAGCTCGGCCTGTTATTTGGCCATGCCGGCAATCCACTGGGCGACCCGCTCAGTACCAGTATCAACCCAGGCATCATGACCTACCTGCTCTCCATCTTGACCCCCAAGGCCCAGATGTTCGCCTATCAGGATGGTTTTTTCGTCGTGGCATTATTCTTTTTCCTTGCCATGCTGCCAGCCTGGTTTATCCGGCCTCGCACGGTGCTTAACCCAACGCCCCCTGCTGCCGTCTCACAGGGTTCCTGACTCTGTGAGACGTATTCCGAACACACCGCATAATGGTTGCCGCCCGCCGTAAAGGCCGTTAAGGTTGGGCGGTTAATTTCCTCATTTCAGGACGCGTACTATGTCCAGCAACACCTTATCCAGTAACGAAAAAAACATCGCCAACCTGCCTCTTCCCGCTGGCGTACAACAGCCTGACTATGACAGGCAAGCCTTAAAACCGCGTATCGTTCACATCGGTTTTGGTGCGTTTCACCGCGCACATCAGGCACTGCTGACTGACCGGGTGCTCAGGCAGCACGGCGGGGACTGGGGGATCTGTGAAGTCGTGCTATTTAGTGATGACACCCTTATCTCTGCACTGCGCCGTCAAGACCACCTTTTCACGGTGCTGGAAAAATCCGCACTGAGCGATCGCGCGATTGTTGTCGGATCCGTTTGTCGATCGCTGCATGCGCGAGTCGAAGGCATCGATGCCATTCTGGAACAACTGGCAGACCCGCAAGTCGCCATTGTGTCACTGACTATCACCGAAAAAGGGTATTGTCGGGCGGGTAATCGGGGTGAACTGGATAAAGAGAACCCACTGGTGCAACAAGACCTGGCCCACCCGCGCCAGCCTGCATCCGTGCCGGGCCTGCTGGCTGAAGCACTGCGGCTGCGTCGGGAGCGTGGTATTGCCCCATTCTCGGTGCTCTCCTGTGACAATGTGCCGGAGAATGGCAAGGTCACACGTCAGGTGGTTATCGATGCCGCTCGCTTGCAAGACGCGTCTCTGGCGCAGTGGATAACCGAGCACGTCACCTTCCCCAATACTATGGTCGATAGAATTGTGCCAGCCGCCACCCCGGAAACGCTGACTCAAATCGCCCAGGCAACCGGTGTTGCAGACCCATGCGGTATTGCCTGTGAGCCGTTCATTCAATGGGTGGTTGAAGACAACTTTGTCGCCGGCCGCCCTGCGTGGGAGCTCGCTGGTGCGCAATTGGTTGAAGATGTGCTGCCGTTTGAAGAAATGAAATTGCGCATGCTTAACGGCAGCCACTCGTTTTTGGCCTATCTCGGCTACCTGGCCGGTTATGAGCACATTAACAATTGTATGGATGATGCACATTACCGCCGTGCCGTGCGTCAGTTGATGTTACAAGAGCAAGCCCCGACATTACAGGTAAGCGGGATCGATCTGACTGCCTATGCCGAGCAACTGCTGGAGCGCTTCTCTAACCCCGCGCTGAAACACCGCACCTGGCAAATCGCCATGGATGGCAGCCAAAAGCTTCCCCAGCGTATGCTGGCCTCACTGCGCTGGCATCTGGCGCAAGGCAGCGCTCACCGTGCACTCACATTGGGCATTGCGGGATGGATGCGTTATGTTGGCGGAATTGATGATGCCGGGCAGAATATTGATATTCGCGATCCGCTGGCGGAAACCTTGCTGCACCTCACCCGGAGCACGCCGGATACAGAAGAACGGGTGCAAAGATTGTTATCAATTCATGCCTTGTTTGGCGATGATTTACCCGCCAACACAGCCTGGGTGGAAGCATTAACCCAGGCTTACTTATCACTGCGTGACCGTGGGGCCGCAGCCACTGTCGCCGTGCTGTCGGAACACGAATACGACGCGGAACACTAATACGGCATGGTATCTGCCAGCGACCGGGCACAACGTTCCCCCGGTCGCTGGTTTTACGGCTCGTCACTCCTCAGCCAAATATTCCAGTACATCACCCGGTTGACACGACAATGCTCCACAAATCTTTTGCAGCGTGTCAAACCGGATACTTTTCACCTTACCGGATTTCAGTAGCGAGAGATTCTGCTCCGTGATGCCGATTAACATCGCCAGTTCACGGGATTTCATTTTTCTTTGTGCCAACAGCACATCGAGTCTGACAACAATTGGCATAACAACTTACCAGGAAACCAACCTATAGCCCGATAAAATACTCCGCCTTGCCGCGTGAGGTAAATCACATTCGGGCAAGCGCCAGCACCTTACATCACAACCTGATCACAATTTATCGCCATTTTTTACAATTATGCTTGCTTTTTCTTCTGCAACACGGCGAAATGGTGCTGACAGATTCAGCACTCTCATCCACAAGCCTTTCCCCGCCTTCTTGATTTTTTAATGTTTAACGATAAAGAAATATCAAAAACCAACAAACTACTGCGTTACTCTTCTGACAACCCTTAATCAAATTAAAAAAACTTATTTCATGATCTCCATGACAGATTGCTATTAAAAGCACTCAGGAGCGGGATGGCTAGTTTACTTTTGTCGCGATCAGGCAAATGATAAGAACATAAGTTCATTTCAAATGAAATAATGTTTTAATATTGTTAGGCGAATTGACTATGAGTAAACCTATTACGTTCAAACACACGTTCTGCTACGGCAGTGCGAACCTGCTAGGCAGTGGCGCGTTAGCCATTAGTGGTGCCTGGTTAATGTATTTTTACACCACATTTTGTGGATTAACCTTGGTTCAGGCCGCCGCCATTTTCTCTGTGGCGAGCGTTATCGATGCCATCAGTAACCCTATCATGGGTTACATCAGTGACAACTTCTACAACACCCGTATCGGCCGTCTTTTAGGTCGCCGTCGTTTCTTCATTCTGGTGGGTATTCCGCTGGTACTGGTCTACCCGATGCTGTGGGTGGAAGGGTTCGGCTTCTGGTATTACCTGTCAACTTACATCGTGTTCGAGCTTATCTACACCTCAATTATGGTGCCGTACGAGACGCTCGCGACCGAAATGACCACCGATTTCAAAATTCGCTCTAAGCTGACTGGCTCCAAAGCCATTTTCGGTAAAGTCGCCAACTTCCTGGCTGCGTTTATCCCAGGGCAGTTTATCGGTATCTACGGTAAAGACTCCGCTACACCGTTCTTCTACACCGGTCTGGCTTACGGTGCCATCATGTGTGCGGCAATGATTGCGCTCTACCTCACTTCCTGGGAGCGTTCTCCTGCCGAAGTGACGCGTGAGCACACACAGAATCTGTGGCAATCACTGAAGAAACTGAGCATCGATATGGTTTCCACCTTCCGTCTGCGTATCTTCCGTAAACACCTCGGTATGTACCTGTTCGGTTTCGGTGCTGAATGGCTGTTCGCTTCTGCGTTTACGTATTTCATCGTCTTCGGTCTGAAACAAAGTACGGCGGTGGTATCACAGCTCAATAGCTTCAGTTCGATAATGCAGTTTATCTCTACCTTCCTGTTCATCGGTATCTGCGTGAAGATGGGCTTTGGCCGTCCATACCGCATGGCACTGATGGTTGTTATCGTCAGCGTCATCGCTTATGCCGCGCTTTACTTCGCCGGCTGGTCTCAGACTTCGATGATGATTGTACTGTTTGGTATCACCGCCGTTTTTGGCCTGAGTACCGGTGGTATCTACTACATTCCGTGGACGGTCTACACCTTCCTCGCTGATGTGGATGAAGTATTGACAGGTCGCCGTCGTGAAGGGATTTACGCAGGTGCAATGACCTTTGCAGGCAAAATGGTGCGTTCTGTCATCGTCTTCGCAATGGGATGGATTCTAAGCCAGTTCGGTTTCGTGTCAGGCAAAGCCGCCCAGCCTGAAAGCGCGGTATTGGCTATCGTCGGCGTGTTCTCTCTGGGTGTGATTGCACTGGCTATCGTGGCAATTTATTTCAGCTCCCAGATGCGTTTAGATCGCAAAAACCACATGATCCTGCTGCAAGAAATTGCCCGTATCAAAGCTGGTGGTGCGATTGCTGATGTTCCGGCTGAAGCGCGCGCAGTAGCAGAAGAGCTGACTGGCTGGAAATACGAGCAGTGCTGGGGGAATAACCCACTGGGTATGCAACAAGCCGCGCCAGAACCGGTTGTCGCCACTTCTTCTCGTTAATACAGCAACGAACCCATCTGTTCTTTTATGCCGCCCTCTTGGGCGGCATTGCTATTGACATAACACTGACGAATGTAACTGTAGTCCCTCCGGTTTTTCATACACGATAATTTTCACAACCACCCCTGCAACGGCTGGTTTTACCACCACCGCACGGTTTCGCCTGCGGCCCTATCCGCTTACCACCTGATATGTCCTTTTACCGTGTCCATCTACACACAAGCAGCCAGCCTCAGGCCACTTTAATAAAGAAGGCTCATCGTATGGTTGATACTCCCGCCAGCCACCTTAAAGCGATATCCCTGATACGCACGTATCACCACACGCGCCAAAGCACAAAGATAGCGGAAGGTCATGCAGGAGATGACGATGGCTCACAGGCGCAACAGCAGCAGGAAAACGAAGCAGATAATGAATAGCAAACGGCCGATAGGTCGCTGCCATCGGCCGTTATCATCACACGCCATCCGGGTTAAGGCACCAAGGCCGCCCGTTGAGATAGCTTAAAGCGTTAAATCAGTGCCGCTTCACGCAACTCACTTTTCAGGTAGGCGTAATAGATCGGAGCGGCAATAACACCAGCAATGCCGAAAGCAGCTTCAAACACCAGCATCGCCAGCAGAAGTTCCCAGGCGTGTGCCTTGATGCGGCTACCCACAATTTGTGCGTTGAGGAAATACTCCAGCTTGTGGATCAGCATCAGATAAGCAAGCGCCAGCAGTGCAATCGGCAACGAGATAGACAGCGCGGCGATAAACACAATCGAATTGGAAATAAGATTACCAATGACCGGCAGCAGTCCAAAAACAAACGTCAGTATCACCAGTGTCTTGGAAAAAGGCAGATGGATCCCAAACCCGGGCAACAACCCCAAAATGAAAACAGCAGACAGTACCGTATTGACCAGCGAGATTTTTACCTGAGCAAACACGATATTACGAAACGAAGACGACAGCAGAGACACTCTGTGCATCAGCTCTGTTTTCAGTAGCGGTTTGTTCACCGAGGGTTCAATGTTATTGAGCGAGATGATAGCGCCCAGGATCATGCCAATTAACATGGTCACAAACCCGTGCAAGAACTCTTTCCCCATGTTTTGGAGCATTTCGACATGTTTTTGTAACCACACCACAAATTCATGCTGCAACTCCTCCACACTCACTGGCAGATAGCCCGGCAGATAGGTCATTATCTGTTTTTGTACATCGTTGAGGATGAAAGCGATGCGGGCATTAAAAACACTGGTATCTTTCATTTCCTGCATCAACAACCCGACCAGCGTACCGAATAACACGCTCAACAGGCTGACAACCAGCGTGCTGATGACCGCCACCACCACCAACCGGGCCCGTTTCCCGCTGATCACCTTCTGAAAATGGGGGGTTAGCACATTAATGATTTCATACACCAAAAACCCCGCAATAAAGCAGGCAAGCAGACGCAGCTCCAGCAAGAGCAGCAGTCCTCCCATGATAAAGATAAAACTGAGCAATCGGGCTTGTTTCAAATTTAACAACTGCATATGACATCCTGTTTCGTACCACTGTGCCAGAAGCCTCCCGCCGTAACGAGATGCCAAATCACACCGCTACAGATCAACACCCTGACGATGAAATGATGTTTCAACCGACATTCTTAGCATTTTAATCACGAAATACCAGCAAGATTCACACGGTGTTGAGCAACGTTTGAGGATCTCAGGCAGGATGGCGCAGTACATGCCTAAGGCAAAATCGGCTATAGCATCAAAACCGCCCTCTTGACCTGCAATAGCGCGTGCGTCCTCCACACCCGTTATCAAAGTGCTGCCTATTAACCTTATTGAATTAATGGTTATTAATCTTTTATCCTCTGCACCGTGCAGCGGATAGAGGAAAACACATACGTTATGAGTACAAATATAAATACACCAAACGAGACATTTTTATTGATAAAGTGTCGTTAAATATGAGGGGGAGTTGGTTTATTGGCAATAGCCGTTATCGAAACGTATCGATATCAAAATCACAGCAGATGACAGGTATTTAGCAGGCGGTCATTAAACCGTAACAGCTCACAGCAGGCAGCAAAAAACAACATCAACTGTAGGGGGATAAAATCCGTTACAGACTCACGATGCCATATTCGTGGGAAAATCACCCTCATCCTGATTGAGGATCAGCAGTGACAATACCCTATCTTCCACGTTCAGTTTGGAAAATGACAGCGTACTCAACGGTTTTTTAGCAAAGCCATCCGACAGTAAATCCCAGGCAACATGTGTACTGAGCAAATCACTGTTGGTCATAAAATCCTGATAGGCAAACCGGACATTAACAGGCAGAACATCATCGATAGACGCGGGAACGCTGGTACCGCTACGTAAACCAAAATGTGCGTTAAACGCGGAATTCGCGCAGAGGATCTTACATTTCTCATCAATCACGGCAATAGCTCGCCTGTCATTATGAACAGGTGCGCTTAACATACTCATGATTTCATTCTGCCCAAATATCAGACTCATATATCCTCTGCCTTTTGCTATGTGAAATCTATCTCGCAACGATATCCTCGATATTGCTGGAAATCTGAAGATAGCTTTAAAATCAGCCAGATATTTATCTGACAAACATAATAATTAAACCGTTGATATAATTATAATTCAACCAATATGGACAGAGTCTCTCAACAGGGCGTTTAATTCCCATCGTTATTATGCAGTCTAAAAGATATAGATTTATTTACTCTATATTAGAGTATATCGGCCCCTTTGATTCAGCGTAAATCGAAATCGTCTATTACAATAATCAGGCTATTGGTTAGTCACAATTTGGTTACAGACGAAACAGTTTAGTAACGAATAATCTCGTTTTACCCTGTTCTTTTAGAGGCTGTTAGCACTATATCTGCTTTTAACAGCAGTTGATCGTCCAAATAAGGCCGATCTTTGGCTCTTTTGATCACATCACGCGATCAACTTCTGGCTAATGATAGTTAATGTCGATGAAAGAGTCATTTTCATTAACGATCTTCTTTACAAAGCGGCCTTGCGCCCTTGCCGGTGAAAATGTGAACTGCTTCGCATAAAGCGGCCACTTCTCCTCATGAGGCCATCACACAGACCAATATAAGACTATTCTTGAAAGCAAATGCCTCAGCCCTTTTCAGCAATGCGTGATCCGTCGCGCAAAAAAGAAACAAATGTTAACGGCTCGCTGTTATTAACCTTTGATTGACATAATATTAACAATGTTTAAGGAGAAGCGCTATGAGCCAATATAATAAGCACCCTATACCCAAAACTATTGCAGAAAATGCGTTAATCACCGCTGAACAATATAAGCAAATGTATCAGCAATCGGTTCAGGATCCTGATGCTTTCTGGCGGGAACAAGGCAAGATCGTTGACTGGATCAAACCGTATCAGCAGGTCAAAAATACCTCTTTTGACCCAGGTCACATCAATATCCGCTGGTTCGAAGACGGTACACTCAATGTGTCTGCCAACTGCCTTGATAGGCACCTCGATACGCGGGGCGATCAAACGGCGCTCATCTGGGAAGGAGATGACAGTCGTGAAAGTCGCCATGTCACCTATCGGGAACTGCACCTTGCCGTAAGTCGTTTTTCTAATGCACTGAAAGAAAAAGGCATTCGCAAGGGAGATGTCGTTGCTATTTATATGCCAATGGTGCCGGAAGCCGCTGTTGCCATGCTGGCCTGCGCCCGTATCGGGGCGGTGCATTCCGTCATCTTCGGCGGTTTTTCCCCTGAATCTATCGCCGGGCGCATTGTCGATTCCAGTGCCAAACTGGTCGTCACTGCCGATGAAGGTATCCGCGCGGGCCGCACGATACCACTGAAAAAGAATATTGATGAGGCATTGCGTAATCCCGCCGTTACCACCGTCAATCATGTGATCGTCTTCCAGCGTACCGGGAAACCGGGCAACTGGCAGGAAGGCCGAGACCTGTGGTGGCATGATGTTGTCGCACAGGCAGCCGATGACTGTCCACCAGAAGAAATGAATGCTGAAGATCCGCTCTTTATTCTCTACACCTCGGGTTCAACCGGTAAGCCCAAAGGGGTGCTGCACACCACCGGTGGATATCTGGTTTATGCCGCCACCACCTTCAAATATGTATTTGATTACCATCCCGGCGATGTGTACTGGTGTACAGCGGATGTCGGCTGGGTTACAGGGCACAGTTATCTGTTATACGGGCCACTGGCCTGCGGTGCCATTACGCTGATGTTTGAAGGTGTCCCGAATTGGCCAACCGCCAGTCGCATGGGACAGGTGGTGGATAAGCATCAAGTCAACATCCTCTACACGGCACCCACCGCCATTCGTGCCCTGATGGCGGATGGCGATAAAGCCATTGAAGGCACCTCCCGCCTGTCGCTGAAAATCATGGGGTCAGTAGGTGAGCCTATCAACCCGGAAGCCTGGGAGTGGTACTTCCAGAAGATAGGCAACAGCCGCTGTCCTATCGTTGATACCTGGTGGCAGACAGAAACCGGGGGATTCATGATAACCCCGCTGCCTGGGGCGATTGAAGCCAAGCCCGGCTCGGCGACCTTACCATTTTTTGGTGTGCAGCCAGCGCTGGTGGATAACCTTGGCACACCGCAGGATGGAGCCTGTGAAGGTAATCTGGTGATTACTGACTCCTGGCCCGGTCAGGCCCGCACACTGTTTGGCGATCATGAACGCTTCGAACAAACCTATTTTTCTACTTTCAAAGGCATGTACTTCAGTGGTGACGGTGCCCGCCGTGATGAGGATGGTTACTACTGGATAACCGGTCGCGTTGATGATGTCTTGAACGTTTCCGGCCATCGGCTGGGAACAGCAGAAATAGAATCGGCTCTGGTTTCACACCCCAAAATCGCCGAGGCAGCTGTCGTCGGGATCCCTCACAGTCTTAAAGGACAGGCTATCTACGCCTATATCACCCTCAATCACGGTGAGGAGCCCACCAGTGAGCTGTATAACGAAGTGCGAAATTGGGTGCGTAAAGAAATCGGCCCTATCGCGACACCGGATATCCTGCACTGGACCGACGCACTACCGAAAACCCGCTCCGGCAAAATCATGCGTCGTATTCTGCGCAAGATAGCCGCCGGAGATACCAGCAATCTCGGGGATATCTCTACGCTTGCCGATCCTGGCGTCGTAGAGAAACTGCTGGAAGAAAAGCAAGCCATGGACAACACACCGTCTTAATCGTTATCCGATAAAAGCAGCGCCATCCGCACCGGAGCCACCACGTTATCCGGTGTGTGATGGCACCTGAAAAACAGCCGTCCGGCAGGACGATACGTACTACCTGACTGGAGATTTATGATGAATGATCTCATTTATCAACGGATTGAGGCTAACCCCAAGTTTCAAGAGCTTGTCCAGAAACGGCAGCATTTTGCCGCATTTCTTTCACTGATCATGCTGGTGCTGTACATCGGTTTTATTTTATTGATCGCATTTGCACCCGGCTGGCTGGGTACTCCCATCTCACCCGGCGCGGGCACCACCCGCGGTATTCCACTGGGCATTGGCCTTATTATCATCTCTTTCGTGTTAACCGGAATTTATGTCTACCGTGCTAATCATGAGTTTGATCGCCTGACCAAAGAACTGCTCGACGAGGTGCAAAAATGAAAAGCCGTCTTTTGCTGCTGACAGGTTTGCTGGGGCTGCCACTATTAGCACAGGCGGCAGATGCCGTTTCCGGCAACGTACAAAAACAACCGCTAAACGTGCAAGCAATTATACTGTTTGTATTGTTTGTTGCCGCCACACTCTACATCACTTACTGGGCTTCCAAACGTACCCGCTCGCGCAGTGACTACTACACGGCAGGCGGCAATATCACCGGTTTTCAAAACGGTCTGGCTATCGCGGGCGATTATATGTCTGCGGCATCGTTCCTCGGTATCTCTGCTCTGGTTTACGCCTCAGGATTCGATGGCCTGATTTATTCGCTCGGCTTTCTGGTCGGCTGGCCTATCATTTTGTTCCTGATAGCCGAACGGCTGCGTAACCTCGGGCGTTATACCTTTGCTGATGTGGCCTCTTACCGGTTGCAGCAAAAACCGATTCGAACCCTCTCTGCCTGTGGTTCTCTGGTGGTGGTCGCACTCTACCTGATTGCACAGATGGTCGGTGCGGGCAAACTGATCCAGTTACTGTTTGGCCTGAACTACCATGTCGCCGTCGTGTTGGTGGGTATCTTGATGGTGATGTATGTCTTGTTTGGCGGCATGCTGGCGACCACCTGGGTGCAGATAATCAAAGCGGTCTTGTTACTGTGTGGCGCAACGTTCATGGCACTGATGGTATTAAAAACGGCCAATTTCAGCTTTGATACCTTATTTACTGAAGCGATGAAAGTCCATGCCAAGGGCAGCGCAATCATGAAACCCGGCGGTCTGGTTTCTGATCCGATTTCTGCGCTGTCACTCGGGTTAGGGCTGATGTTCGGTACCGCTGGCTTGCCTCATATTTTGATGCGGTTTTTCACCGTCAGTGATGCCAAAGAGGCACGGAAAAGTGTGTTGTTCGCCACAGGCTTCATGGGATATTTCTACTTCCTGACCTTCATCATCGGCTTTGGTGCCATCCTGTTGGTCAGCGCTAACCCGGCATTCAAAGATGCCGCCGGAGCGCTTATCGGTGGTAACAACATGGCAGCGATTCACCTTGCTAATGCTGTCGGCGGTAACTTCTTCCTGGGCTTTATCTCCGCTGTCGCTTTCGCCACGATTCTGGCCGTTGTGGCAGGATTAACGCTGGCAGGCGCTTCTGCGGTATCACATGACTTGTACTCAAACGTTATCAAGAAGGGGCAAGCGACCGAGCGCGACGAACTGAGAGTGTCAAAAATGACCGTACTGGCACTGGGTGTGGTCGCTATCCTGCTGGGGATTTTGTTCGAAAATCAGAACATTGCCTTCATGGTGGGACTGGCCTTCTCTATTGCCGCCAGCTGTAACTTCCCGATTATTTTGTTGTCGATGTACTGGTCTAAACTGACGACCCGTGGAGCGATGATCGGTGGTTGGGCTGGGCTGCTGACAGCAGTGATATTAATGATTTTGGGGCCAACTATCTGGGTGAAAATTCTGGGTAATGCCACCCCTATCTACCCCTATGAATACCCGGCGTTATTCTCGATGCTGGTCGCCTTCATCGGTATCTGGTTCTTCTCGATTACCGATAACTCGGCTAATGCCGTTGAAGAGCGCAATAAGTTTAAAGCGCAGTTTATTCGCTCACAAACCGGCCTTGGCATTTCAAAAGGCGGCTCGCACTAACGAACAAGGGCATAACTCTGGTTATGCCCTCTCTTTTAAAGCCGGGGCACCCCGGCTTTTTCATCACACTTTCTCGCTTAATACCGCTTCCAGTAAATCCAGTTCACGCAACATTTTTTGCAAGGTTTCATTGCTGATACGCTGGGTCGCACGCAGGTGATAGAGCTCGGCACGCTCGGCATTGACCGCCGCCAGACGAAAGCGCCGCTCCAGATTCTCAATTGCCATACTGTTTTCCAGCTCATCGGTGCCCGCCACCCGGCGATGCAACATCCCGATAACCCGCGCACTGACTTCGGCCAAAACCTGATCGTCAAGGTTTTCCTCCCGGTCTGCCGCCAGTCGCTCCTGCATTTTTTTCAGGCTATCAATCGCCACCTGAGCCATAGTGACCCGCGCAATACGTTCTTCTTTCTTCTGCACGCTGTGATCGGTAAGCGTGACACCTTTTAACAACACCGGCAGCGCCAGTACACCACATAGCAGCGAAAACAGAATCACGCCGGTGGCAATAAACACCAGTTGATAGCGTGATGGAAACGGCTCCCCCTCGCTCAGGTAAAGGGGAATCGACAGCACACCCGCCAGCGTAATCGCACCTCGCACGCCGGCAAAGGTACTTATCCAGATTTCGCGCGACGAATAATGCGCAAATAACATAGGATGTTTGTGATTAACCGCTCGGCTATAGAGTTTCACTAACCACAACCAAGCAAAACGCAGCAGCAACAGCGCACAATAGATCAGCAAAATATCGGCAAACAGCATCCAGGTTTCGATAGTCGGGTCGAGTTCAGCCTGCACGATGGACTCTTCAATCACGCCGGGTAATTGCAGCCCCAGCATCAGAAACACCATACCGTTGAACACAAACTCCAGCATATTCCACACGCCATTGGCTCGAAGCCGCATATTGAGTGGTGCCTGACGCAGCAATTGCGTTCGGCTCATGGTCATACCCGATGCCACTGCCGCCAAAATACCTGATACACCGAAATGTTCGGCAATAAGGTAGGCAGCAAAAGGTAATAACAGCAGCAGAACAATTTGCGTTGCAGCATCATCGTCCGTTTGGTGGCCCAGCAAAACCAGCGATTTACTGTAAATCCAGGCCACACCAATACCCGCCAGCAAACCACCAAGCGCCACCTGCAAGAACGCCAGCGTAGCGCCCGCGACACTAAACACCATGGTGCCCATCGCAATCGCGACAGCAAATTTCAGTGATACCAGCGCAGAAGCATCATTCATCAGCGCTTCGCCTTGCAAAATCCCCATGAGTTTTTTCGGAATGCGATCTTCACCGACGATGCCAGACAGCGCGACAGCATCGGTGGGCGATAATACTGCGGCCAGGGCGAACGCAGCCACCAACGGCATTTCCGGGATCATCCAGTGCAACAGATAACCAATACCCACCACCGTCACCACCACCAATACCAACGCCAGCCCAAGAATTTCCCGCATATGCAGCAAAAACTCACGGGTTGAGGTTTTCCAGCCATCGGCAAACAGTAACGGAGGGATAAACAGCACCATGAATAATTCAGGATTAAAATCAACATGTAAGCCGAACTGAGGCCAGGCTAGCATCGCACCCAGTGCGATTTGCATCAGTGGCAGCGGTATTTGAAAAGGTAAAATACGGGTGACGACACCAGAAAGTGAAACCACCAGCGTCATAATAAGAATGGTGAAAAATATTTCCATGTGTTCCCTGGTTGCCTGCCCGTTACATGAAATGCTTCCAGACTGCGATAATCCCATGCAGCCACACACCACCTATAGAGTGATATTTGGTAATAATAACAAGATATTGTGTGATGAACAGAAAACAACAAGAAAATCAGCAAAGAAAAACAAAAAAGGGGAACCGCAGTTCCCCTTAATAAATTTGAGCGTCGTTCTTAACAAAGCGCGTTACAGCGCCCAGCCGCCGGCATAGAACACCACCAGTGCAACCGCAATGATAACCGTACCAGCGTTAAGCTTACGCCATTCACCGCTAAATAGACGTCCTAACACCAGTGAACCAAAACCCAGCATAATGCCGGTCACAATGTTACAGGTCAGTACGATAAATACAGCACACACCAGGCCAGACATGGCATCAACAAAGTCGTTAAAATCCAGTTTGGAAACATTACTCAACATCAGCAAACCGACATACATCAGTGCCGGAGCGGTTGCATAGGCAGGAACCAGGTAAGACAACGGTGACAAAAACAGAATCAGCAGGAACAACGCGCCGACCACCGTAGCCGTCAGCCCGGTTTTACCACCAGCGGCCGTACCCGCCGCAGACTCAATGTACACCGCTGCCGGTGACGTTCCGACCAGGCTTGCAAAGATACTGCTCACAGAGTCAGCCGTCAGTGCTCGCCCGCCGTTGGTTATCTGCCCGTCTTTATCCAGCAGATTGGCCTGACCGGCAACCGCGCGGATCGTGCCCGTGGCGTCAAATACAGCAGTCATAACCAAAGCCAGCACACTCGGCAGAACTACAGGCTGTAATGCGCCTTTAATATCCAGCGCAAAAATCAACGACTGACCATTGGCATCACTCAGGGTCGGTAAAGCGAACAGCCCCTGATATTTCACATTCGGATCAAAAATCAGGCCGATGACTGAAATGGCGATAATCACAATCAGTATCCCGCCCGGTACGCGGCGTTTTTCCAAACCAATGGTGGCCGCCAGCCCAATCAGTGACATCACAACCGGGAATGCCGTGAAGTGCCCTAACGCAACCGGTAAACCATCAATCGGGTTTTTGATAACCAGGCCAATGCCATTGGCCGCAATAATCAATAAAAATAAACCAATACCAATACCTGCACCATGCGCAACACCGGTAGGCAGATTACGCAGGATCCAGGAGCGGATACCTGTCGCGGAAATGACGGTAAACAACACCCCCATCATAAAAATTGCGCCCAGGGCCACCGGCACGCTGATATGCTGCCCCAACACCAGACTAAAAGCAGTAAAAGCCGTCAGAGAAATAGCGCAGCCAATCGCCATCGGCAAGTTGGCCCACAGGCCCATCAACAACGATCCAAATCCAGCCACCAGACAGGTTGCAACGAATACCGCGGCAGGAGGGAAACCCGCCTTACCCAGCATCCCCGGTACAACAATAACCGAGTAAACCATAGCCAGAAATGTTGTCAGCCCCGCCAGCACTTCCTGGCGAACGCTGCTTCCACGCTGTGTAATCTTAAAAAAAGCATCAAGTGCGCCAGTCGGGCGCGCCGCATCGTCAGCCTGACGAGTGGTATTAGACATGGTATATCCCCCTGAATTGTCGTTGTTATCACGTATTATGGTTATCAGGTTATCGGGCATATGCCCGGCCTGTGTGGAGTCAATGGGCAGACACCTGATGGTTTATCAGATGCAAGATAGACCGCCACTTCCCCACGCCTGCCCGGTACGCAAACGATTAGCTATTGCGTTACAGAGAGGCTGAACTCTGTCAGTTGCTATTAAGGCGGCAGATTATCCTGCCTTCTGGAGCACCATTTCAACTGCTATTCCAGTCAGGCTCAGCCGGTATGATGCTTCAACAGGTCACGCCAGATGAAACAGAACCCCGTGCGGTAAGCAGGTAAAATGCACTCCGAACGCAATACAACAGGCAACATATTGAGTCTCAAAGAAAATAAAACGAAGGTTCAGAATATGCAGACGATGCGCTCAACTTTTTTTGTGATGAGCTTCACAAAAAAGTTGACCCCTTTTTAAGCTCGGTGTATCTTTAAAACCGTGAAGAGCATCACATAAATAATGAATCAACGAGAGGAATACGACAATGACATTTCTGAAAAAAGTTATCGCTATGTTTGAAAACTTCACCGTTAATTTCGGTATGTTCAACAACTAATTCTATTAAGTGTGTGGGGTAAAGCTGATGAGTATTGTCCGTCAAATCACTCAAGTATTAAAAGCGTTGGGCAAAACCTATCGCGGTGTTAACCCATACGCTCTGTTTCGCTAAGCATCACTCAATCTCTCCTTCTTATTGCGGCCACCTCTGGTGGCCGCTTTTTTGTGCTCAATAAAACCCGAGACTAACACCCAACCGGCAGGACACACGCCTACGACGAAGCACAATAAACGGCACCATCGAGGTGCCGCAGATTTAGCAGTACAGCGATGCTTCACCGCAAGGCCGGGTCTTAAAACGACGATGCAGCCATAAATACTGCTCTGGTGCCCGCAGAATTTCCCGCTCGATAATCTGATTCATATAGTGTGCGGCCTGTTGTTGATCATCACAGGGGTAATCCTGCAACTCAGGCTCAATAACCAGGTGGTAGCCTCGAAAGCCCGGTTTACGAATCAGCACCGTCGTAATAATCGCCGGCTTCGCCAAACGATGAATGGTAAACGTGCCCGAGGTCGTCGCCGCCTGTTCAACGGCAAAAAATGGCGCAAACACACTACCTTTCGGGCCGTAATCCTGGTCGGGTGCAAACCATACGGCTTCACCACTTTTCAGTGCCTGCACCATGCCGCGTAAATCCTTACGGTCAATCATCGCCTTATTCGAACGCGAACGTCCCCAGGTCTGCACCAGCTCCATGACCTTATTGTTATGACGTCGATACATCGCCATCATTGGCTGGCAAAGCCCCATAGCACGGCCACCGAGCTCCAGCGACATAAAATGAACGCCGATAACCATGACGCCACGGTGTTCTCGACTGGCATGCTGGAGATGTTCAAAACCGGAGACATCAAACCATGCCCGTACACGCCTGTCTGACCAAAACCAGGCCATGCCGGTTTCCATCAGCGCCATGCCAAGAGATGCAAAATTCGCCTCCAGCATACTCTCACGTTTTTCAACCGGCATATCCGGGAAACAAAGTTCCAGATTGCGACGAGCCACGGCAACACGGCGTTTGAGAAAATAACGGGAGCCTCGTCCCATGCAACTGCCTAAACGCATCAGCAGTGGATAAGGTAATTGTACCAACAGGAATAATGTGGCCAGGCCGCACCACAGTAACCAATAACGGGGGTGGAGCAAATCCCGAGTGAACCTTTGTTGAGTCATGATGAATGTCTTCTTGAATACGATGCCGGCCAGTTTTTACAAACCAACCATGCACGACAACGCCGTTATCCAGGTAACCCAGAGGAATACACAGTTAATGTGAAAAAAGAGGATTTATGGTGGCAGACAAGATAAAGACTTAACCTGCCACCAAGACCCTTCAGGTTACCCGAAATTGCCCCAGGAAAGGAGAGCCGGAGTGTAAATGTTGCCACAGAGTTGAAGCTTTAATGTACACGTTTAAACCAGGGGCTCTATCTGCCGTTCATCATCGCTCTGCTGACGATTATGCACCGGAGAATACGGGCTTGTTGTTATTAGCGAACCCGATCTCCTGACCCTTTGCCGATAACGGTTTGCACCAGATACGTAAAATAGTGTGTCACGCTCATCGTCTTGATCATCTGTTGATCGCATTGCGCCAGCTTCTGTGGCGTAGACATATCTATTCCACTAACCTGAGCCAGCCCTGTAATCCCTGGTAGTACCTCGAATACACCTCGATCCTGGCGCTCGGTAATCAATTCCTGCTGGTTGAACAGGCAAGGGCGAGGCCCGACCAGACTCATCTCACCCTTAAGAACATTAATCAATTGTGGCAGCTCATCTAATTTGGTTTTGCGCAAAAAAGCGCCCAGCGGCGTGATAGCACTGCGGCTGGCCAGATGTGTCGCGACCGATTCTGTTTTCACCGCCATAGTGCGAAATTTGATAAGGTGAAACGGGCGCTGATGTTTACCTACACGCTGTTGAATAAACACAGGGGAGCCGGTATCAAATAGTCCCAGCACATAAATAACTACCATCACAGGCCACAGGCACAGCAGCCCAATCAGGGCAAACACAACATCAAAAACACGCAGCATAATTATCGCTCAACTTTTTCAGATTCTGTCTTAAGGGCAGGGTTGCCCCTGGCATCATCGCTTTTTTGCATCACCAGATTGCGCTAAAAGCGCTCGCGCGGTAATTGACATGGCCTGATGATAGGGGATAGCGGGTTGCCAGCCAAGACATTGCCGGGTATCAGAGACATCGACTTGTAGTGACCCGACTAAACGTTCCACCATCGCACCTTTACCCACTATCGTCGCCGCACATCTCAGCAAGGACACCGGACACCGCCAACTACGATTTCTCACCCCTAACGCACGAGCCATATCAGCCAATAATGTCGCCGTAGAGACATCATGATCGTCGGAAACCATCCACACCTTACCTACCGCTTGCGGATTATCCAGACACAACAACACCAAACTGACCAGATTATCGACAAATACCAGACTACGGCGGTTATCTACCGCCGCCAATGGCAGCGGCACGCCCCTCATTACCCAGCGCATCATGGCCTGAAAATTGGCCTTCACCCCCGGCCCATAGACTAACGGTGGACGAATAATCACCACCTCAAGCCCGGTTTCGCGCGATAAAGCCAGTAACCCTTGTTCTGCTTCGAACTTGCTTAATGCATAAGGATCGGCCGGGGGGATGATAACCTCAGGAAGGAAAGGCTGGCCAAAGGGGGTGGATTCACCATTTACTTTGACTGAGCTGATAAAAATAAAGCGTTTGACTCCGGCTTCACTCGCTTGTCTGGCTAATCGCAACGTGCCGGCGACATTCGTCTGCCGATAAAGCGCCAACGCGCCCTGTTTGTCACTCATCTGATGAACCCTGGCAGCACAATGCACAATCACATCAACATCGCGTAATGCGGGCATCCAGTCAGTTGACTCCGTCAGGTCAGCGCGAAAAACTGAGCTATTATCAATATCTTCCCCACGTAAACTGCGCTGCTCCAGACAGGTTATGCCCTGCTGTTGCGCCAGTTTCACCACTCGTGTGCCGACAAAACCACTGCTACCTGTTACGAATATCTTCAAGATGATTACCTGATTAAAAGCACACAGACATGATGACCGTCACAAGATCTTTAACCAAAATTCAGCATCGCACGACTGGTCAAGACATTAACAGACCACTAAAATACCCGATTAATACCACTTTACTGTCGCATCCAAACATTCAGGCCCTTGATGTTAAAATTTATTCCGCTTTTGCTTAACGCTGAGCGCGCCCAAAAGCGCATCGTGACGGTACTGTATGACGTTATCGCCATCATTATCTCTCTCTATCTGGCTGTGGCTGTGCGTCTGGGCACCGTCACTTTTCCCGTCGGATACGCGGAAATCGCCAGTCTTGCGGTCACACTTTCTATCACTATTCTGGTTTTCATTCGCTGCGGCATGTATCGGGCCGTATTGCGTTACATGATGCTACCCGCGATGGGGTACGTTTTTTTGTCAGTGATTCTCTCGGCCATCAGCCTGACATTAAGCAGTTTCTTTTTTCAATCATTCGTGCCACGTAGCGTACCTTTTATTTACGCCGGTCTGGCAACACTGGCTCTGGGTAGCCCACGCGTTCTCATCCGCACGTTTTATTATCACTATTATAAACGCCAGAAACCAAACGTTTTTATCTACGGTGCGGGGTCTACAGGCAGAGACTTGCTTTACGCCCTTATTCAGGGAGATGAATATCATCCGGTCGTCATTTTCGATGATGATGAAAAGAAAGTCGGCCAAATCATTTGTGGTATCCGGGTTCATAGCAGCAGCGAGTTTGAAAAATTAAAACCACTCTATCAACCCGTAAAATTGTTATTGGCGATTAATAATATTAAGAAAGGTCAGCGTTTGCGGTTACTGGAAAGATTGTCACATTGGCCGATAGAAGTGCAATCGGTTCCCTCTGTTGAGGATATTGCCGCGGGTAAAGCCATTGCGACCGAAATACGCGATCTGGATGTAGCGGACTTGCTGGGGCGTGAAGCCGTTGATGCCGACAGGCAACTGATGGCTAAAAATATTACGGGCAAATCTGTCATGGTGACGGGGGCTGGCGGCTCGATCGGCTCAGAATTATGCCGGCAAATTCTGACACAACGCCCTCGGGTTTTAGTGCTATTTGAATTAAATGAGTACAACCTCTACACCATTGATCAAGAATTACAAAGCATTAAAAAACGGCTGAAACTGGAAACAAAAATTGTTACCGCGCTCGGCTCCGTACAAAAACAGAACCGGGTACAAAAGCTCATCAAAGCCAATCAGGTCGAGACGATTTACCACGCTGCCGCCTATAAACATGTGCCCCTGGTTGAAGAGAATGTGATTGAAGGCATTCGCAATAACGTTTTTGGTACGCTTGCCTGTGCAGAAGCCGCCATTGCCGAAGGTGTGGCCAACTTCACTCTGATCTCAACAGATAAAGCGGTTCGCCCAACCAACATCATGGGAACCAGCAAACGCATGGCAGAGCTCATTCTGCAAGCACTGGCAGAACGTCAAAACCAGACCATATTTACCATGGTTCGTTTTGGCAATGTGCTGGGCTCATCAGGATCTGTTGTACCATTGTTTAAAAAACAGATTCGCCAGGGCGGGCCGGTTACCGTAACCCATCCTGATATTATTCGTTATTTCATGTTAATCCCTGAAGCTGCACAGCTTGTGATACAGGCAGGCGCTATGGGTATGAATGGTCAAGTGTTTGTACTGGATATGGGGGAACCGGTCAAAATTCTCGACCTGGCGCGCCGAATGATCAATCTCATGGGAATGAAAGAATATATTGAGGGATACAGCGATGAAGGAGATATCGCTATCAAATTTACCGGATTGCGTCCTGGCGAAAAACTATATGAAGAACTGTTGATCGGTGAAAATGTTGAAGGAACCGATCATCCTAAAATCATGACGGCACAAGAAGAAAAACTAAGCTGGCAAGATATGCAGCTATTATTAGAAAGACTCGATAAATGCTGCCATGATTTTGATGTTGAATCCATCAAAAGCATTTTACTAACGGCTCCGACAGGATACACCCCAACTCTAAGTAAGAAGGCTTGATATTTTGAATAAAATTTTCATCTCTGTTGTTAATCATAACAGTGACGAGCTAATTATAAAAAGTAATGTCCTGTCTAAGCTGTCGGAAGATTTTAGCGTTATACTAAAATGTAATACGCCAGCCACGCCAGAACTGATTGAGCATGCAAAGAAGTCAGCTATTATATTGCTTAATGAAAGCTATGGGTTAGGTTTCGCTCAAAATAACAACTTCGTTTACAATCATTGCTATCATCAATTAAAAATATCCGACTCGGATTTCTTCCTTGTACTAAACCCTGACGTAATCATTGAAAAAAATGATTTAGAAAGTCTCTATGAAATAGTAAAAAAAGAAAAACCAGCGATATGTACGATCAACCTATTTAAAGATAGTGAAAAAACACAGCTGGAGTACTCAATAAAAAAATTCCCATCATTACTCACCCCCTGGATAGCGCTTTTCAAAAGCACCCGCCCGGACATATATGACAAAGCCAGCATTGAAAAGCCGATTCCCATTGACTGGGCGGCAGGTTCATTTTTGCTTTTTCGGTCAGAAATCTATAGGAAGCTAAACGGTTTCAACGAAAAATTCTTTATGTACTTTGAAGACGTAGATATTTGCAGAAGAGCCCATAAAGAGAATATAAGCATTACCTACTATCCCAATATAAAAGCAACCCATCTTGGTGCCTATAACAACAGAAAAATACTATCACGTCATTTCTGTTGGTATCTAAGAAGTTATTTGAGATATCACTTCAATTTTTGATAAAAATCGCCTTCATCAAATAAGCATGCAGATATTTAAAACCTATTATCCTATTCACAGGAACATACATCCTCGCAACAATAATAGATTAACAAAAAACAGACTTCATAATAAAAAAACGCCATCCAAAAAATCAGGATGGCGTTTACGTTAAAACTGCAATCATTCCCAATGTGACTTATGCGTTATCACCTGGAGACGTATTTTCCGCAACTTTCTTAAAAGATAAAAATTTTGATTTCAAAAAGAAAAGGAATATAACGAACCAGATCGAAAACAAAGGCGCTGAAAATACCATATACCGGCTGACAGGAGCAACACTCGTAAAAAGAATAGAGGTGACTAATGTACGAGCAAGTAAACAAGCTGAGATAATCCCCATCCAGACCAAGCCAGTGATGCTCATTTTTCTTGAAGGCAAAAGCAAAACCAAAAAACAGACCAAGATAAGTATATTTTCATAATGAGAAACAATAAATTCTCTTATTTTATGCATCCGCCCATCAAATTGCTTTGGTACAATCGAAGGCCGACGATTATATGCATTATTAAAGTTTTCGGGATCAAAATCGCTGCGAGCACCTAAACCGGAAAAATCACCAGTTAAAAAAACCGTATCTTTTAATAAATAAAATGAAGAGGATATGATATCACCAATCCAATGATTTAAATTAGGGTCAAAAGGGTAAGGAACAGCTAGCGTATAGGAAGGGAGAGCACCTTCATTCAGTAACTTATCGAGCTCCTGAGTAGCTGCGCTTAATTTTAGAGCCTTAATATGTCCATCTTGAGCATACTTACTATCTAATGCATTATTTATCGCCCAAATAGTCCGTGTTGGGTCTATTTCTCTCTTACCGACAAAAGACGATGAGTGTTCTCGAAGCAGCTCATAGTAACCATCTCGTCGTGTTATGTCAGAAGCAAACTCTGCAAATGCAGGACTTTTCTCAAGGGCAAGTCTAAAAGTATTCGTTGTTATAGGCGCATACCTCAGAGCATCGTCAGATTTTATACGATTAAGCTGATTTAGCAGTTTAACCTCATAAGAAAAAAGGCCTCTATAACCATCAACACCAAAAAAACTATAATTCAAGGACGATACAATTTTCAGTAAAATAAAAATAGGCAATAATGCTATCACGAGAAGATATATAAGCTTCTTCTTTTGAACTTTCCGATAAAAAAACAAGATAGAGAGTGCCAGTGAAGCGATAAGGACAACAGAAAAAACTTCTTCACCTTCCCTCGTTAAAATAATAAATGCCAAATTAAAAGAAAAAGCAGCCCCCAAAAGATAGGGTACCTTACCCTGCTTAATATGTTGCAGTATATTCAGAACAATACTGAACCCGACAATATACAATATTAATAAGACAGGTTCTCTTTGTGCCTCAGTAAAGCTCCTAATAGTATATGGGTTGAGTATAACAACCACTGACACTGCAATTGCCAGAAGCCGACCAAATTCTTTCCTCAATAAAGAAGCAAGCCAAGTTGTTGATGCAATAAAAGCGACTTCAAGAAACAAGCGAAATGGTATACCACTTTTCATCACCAGCCACCCTAATAAAGGGAAGAATGGTGGGCGGATTGGATCCTGTGAATGCCCCCAGTAACCAGCATTAACTAAATAGGCAAGTGCATCAGTATCATATTGCCCTCCAACAATTTCCGTTGTAGAGCTGATAATAAATCTGAAAGAAAATATTATTAGCACAGCTAACCATATGAATCTATCTTTAGACAGCAAAATACCACCATATAGATTTTTCATGACATAACCATTTTTTAATCTAAATAATTTTATAAATCTGCGAATACTTAAGAACTCGTAGACACGCAATGCTATGCTATAATCAAGGCATTTGAATACTAACTCATAATAATCAGGAAACCATTCTACTCTACCCATCTGACTTGTGGATACTTCATAATAAAAAATAAATTTCCATTATAATGGTTTTATCTTTAACAAAGTCAGTATTATACAACAATAGAAAAAACATATAATGCGGACTTTAACCCCGAATTATATAGGGATAGATACTGTTAAAGCTCTACTTTATATCTCCCAAGAATAACACCGGATAGACGTATAAAATATGGATTCCACTTTATGAAACAGTGATGACCCTCTATAAAGTCATTAGAACTTAACCATCACTTAAATTATACAATACTATAACTGCTGTTTTTTAACCAAATCGAGGGCGTTTTTTGATATTGGTAAAATGAAAAGAAAGATTGGTATAGTCAACATAATAAAACCTATTCTAAAAAAGAATGCTTTATATAATAAAAATTATTATCTTTTTAAATAGTTATCATCTAACCATTGAATGGTTTTTCTAACGCCTGATTCAAGATCAACTACAGGTGACCAATTAAATTCTTTCAAAGCCAATTCGTTAGATAATATACTCACCGGCACATCGAAACTACGACCTGGTTTATACTCACAAGAGACAGGTCTTCCCAGTACCTTTTCAATAGAATTTTTTATATCTATAAGTGAGGCTCCAACACCAGAACTAATATTAAATACGCGATGCATCCCTTCATAAGTTAGAGCCTTTGCAAAAGCATCAGCAAGATCTGCAACATATAGAAAATCCCTGGTAACACTGCCATCACCCCAAATTTCAATCGTCTTATCTTGTAATGCAAGATACGAGAAAATAGTTAAGGCACCTTGTGCTGTATTAACTTTTTGTCGTTCACCATAGGGGTTTGAAACTCTCAGAGAGAAAGCCTTAATACCATATTTTCTTTCGAAAATAGCCAAGTACTTTTCGATGGTAAGCTTAGTTACACCATAAGATACGACAGGCTCTGTGGGATGCTGTTCATCTATAGGTAAATAAACTGGATTTCCGTATACAGTGCCGCCTGATGAAATAAAAATAATTCTAGAAACTTTTTGCTCTACCATTAAATTAAGAATTTGAATAGTTCCAAGAACATTACTCTCTACATCAAAAAATGGATTATCGTTAGAGCTTTGAGGTAATGTCGTAGAGACAAGATGATATATAACATCCACACCACTTAGTGCCGAACTAACATCATCCTTATTACAAAAATCACCTTCAACCCATGTGACAGATTCATTGATAGAGAATTCTCTATATGGTTTAACATTTTCCCTATCGAAAACAACGATATCATGCCCATCACGCAGCAATCTATCCACTACAGCTGAGCCAATAAACCCACCACCACCTAATATAAGTACTCTCACATATACCCCATGACTGAAAGCTTATTAATAAATAAGGTTATACATTCTCAATGTTATGAAAATAAAAGGTTAAGAATGTTTTAGACACCAGCCTTATATGCAGTAAGGCTGGTGTCAGCTTTAAATTTTTCACACCAAAAATTTAACTTATATAGCTTACATGTGAAATTGTTGATGTATAAATACCATCATAAGCTTCGAAAAGTTTCTCTTCACTAAACTTAGAAGCAGCATGCGGGACATTATTTTTCAATAAGTTGTATTTTTTAGAATCAACACTTGATAGGTCAACTAAAAGTGAAGCCAGCTCTTCAACTGGTATTTTCCAGTTATCCAAGGAAAATAAAACACCAGCATCCCCATGAGAAGACTTAATCATATCTGCTATTTCACCTACATCACTAGCAATAATAGGCCGACCAGCGAGTAAACAATCGATGAGTACCAGTGGAAAACTTTCACCTTTAAATCTTGATGGTAATAAACCGATATCTGAAGCACTAAAGTAGTCGCGAATATTGCTTCTAAAGCCTAAAAAATGAATAGTGGAAGATGCCTTTGATTTTGACAGTGATTCATAGCACTCCCCTTCACCGATCAGTAATAGATGAATTTTCCTTTCACTGGTTCCATTAGCTATATTAACGGCATCAATGGCTTCAGCCCAACCTTTTTCAGGAATAGCACGACTGACCAGGCAAATAACAAAGTCATCTTCTTCAACCCCTAGCGATGACATATCTACAGGATTAATATCTAACTTAGGCAGAGCGTTATTAACCTTCACAAAGCCCAATTTATTTTGGAAGTCTACTGAGAACGGAATCAGGTTTTTCTGGGCTGTGTATACAACTTTATGAATAGAGCGCTCCATTAGCCCCAGGCAGTGTTTTCTCTCTTTCTCAGGGATCATTTCGTACATGCCATGCATAGATATTACTCTGGCAATTTCTTTATTTTCTAACAATAACGCAGCCAGAGACATATCAACACATGCGTGGTGCGAATGAGTGACTTCAATACCTAAATCAGTAGCAATGACACCCAATTGCTCGCGATTAATATTTTGTAGCAGTGGAATGTTTTTATTTAACATTTTACGCACACCAATTTCAGTTGGTGCGTCAAACCAGTTAAATAAGGTTACAGCATAACCATTCTTTTGCATTATGTTAGCAAGTAATATTGGGAATGTCTCTCCTCCCCCAGCGGCAAGGGCATACGTAGACATCAACAAATTAGGTTTTCGCTGTGTGGCTGCTGACCTTACTCGTTTTATATTGAAATACTCAGACAACACATCAAATGATTCTTCAGAATTAAATATACTCCACTGCTTTTGTACTTCTTTTTCTAGTCTAGGCAGCACACCATCGTTAACTTTATATAACGACACAATCTGTTTCGCAACAGCCTCATATTCCTGATAATAGATAGGCTTTGACTGATTAGAGGTGGAGGTGTTTTTTTCATGTTGCCGATAATAGTTTGTGCTATTAGGCGTATAAGCGACTAATCCACCTCTGATGAGATGCAGATAGAACACCCAATCCCCACAAATCTTCATCGAGAACCATTGCTTGTCATCCAAAATCTGAAGATCTCCAGGATGACGGAATAAAGCACTACTCACATTGGCAACAAGGTTACCAATCCCCCAAGAATGATTAACAAGATAGTGCGCCGATTTTATAAAGTCTTTATCCAGATTTTTTAAATCCAAACCATTTAAGTATTCATCTGAAGACCATATTTCTTTTTTATCATCGCCAGAAACAAAAACTGTACGACAGAAAGACAGCATAACCGCTTCATTCCTAAACTTCTTAACATTTTCTTCCAAGAAATTAGAGGAACAATAGTCATCACTCTCTGCAATCCAGATTAAGTCACCGCGAGCTAAAGAAAAACCTTTTTTCCATTGAAAGAAAACACCACCTGAATTTTCTTCATTAACGAAAATTCTTGTATTTTCTTTATAACGTTCAGCATATTCTTCTAAGACAATCTTACTATTATCTGTAGATTTATCATCAAGCAAAATAACTTCAATATTTTTATAAGTTTGACTATAAATAGAATCCAATCGTTCCCTTAGATATTTTTCATGATTATAGTTAGGAACTATAATGGAAACCAACGGTTCATATCCGATATTATCGGAGGGTATATCGTAATTATAACCGTTAGAAAAACCTGAGTTATCACTATGATTAACTACATTATCACTATCGATTTCCTTAGCATTGTGGGATGTATTTCTTAACAAAAGAGTGTTCGCGCGATTTTTTATCCCCTTTAACCCCTCCCGATTATAAATATTCACAACCTTCTTTATTAAAGTTTTATAAGAACCATAATAACGGAGGGCATAGAAAGAAGCATTGTATAATTTAATAAACTTACGTTTTGGTTCTAAAATTAGTTTTGAAATTATGAATTTTATCATAGAGATAACTTTATTATATTTTCTTCCAAACAATCGTACTGGTGAGGATATTTTCCACGAGGTAGATTGCTTTATTTCATCAATGTAAACACGATAGGAATCAGCAATATTATGCAAATCACTATTTACTATATTTAACTCAGAGAGTGATAAATAAAGCCTTGATTTTTCATCCTCTAACTTTGACTTTTCATCTTCAAGTTCTAACTTTTCATTTTCAAGTCTTGATTTTTCATCTTTGAGACATTTGATATTTTCTAAAAGCGTATTTTTTTCTTCTAACATCTCCTTAATGATCACATCTCTAGCATCTAAAGACAAATTAAGATTTAATCTTTCATCCTCTAACCTTACGCTATCACTTTCGAAAAACTTTATATTTTCTATGAATATATTATTGTTCTCCATAACATCTTTAATCATTAAATCTTTAGCATTAATAAGTTGCTTTATGCTATTAACCTCATCGACTAAGTTTTTAATTCTTTCGCTTTGCGCTATTAGAGCTGTGCTATCTGGATTCTCAGCAGAATCGTTTATTACACCAGTGACTTTACTTGAGTAACCATTTGAAAAATCTGATATACTATCGATTATTCTTTCTTCGAAATTTGAAGAAAAGCTTGCATCTTTCAGTATAACTGCAACAAAGTCATTCCAGGCACCGCCACTGGCGACCTCACCTTCTGATTTTTGACCTATGAATGACTCAAGCAGTAATGCATTATGACCATTTCGATTGGCCCAGTTTACCATTGCATGCCCAGAATCAGGATAAAAACGCCAACAGTCAACAGGCCAGCGATGAACGAATCCATTACTCGGGGCATTTAAATATAATACGCCATCTTTCTTCAAAACTCTTAATGCTTCAAGCAGTACTAACCAGAAGAATTCCGAGTGTTCAAAACATGATGAACTCACTACAACATCAACAGAATTGTCATCCAGTGGCAGTCGGTATGGATCATCGATAATAATATCGACACCATTTCCTGTAACAAAATCCATTCCTATATAATCGGAGCCTTCTGGAGCAATATCTCTTAATGAACCATTTACGTTTTGGGAGCCTATTTCAGCTATTACCAATTTCTTATTCATATGATTGTGGCAATATGCTTTAAAGAACATACCTCCATAATACATAGCTGATTGATGCATCAATATTTCCTCGAAATTTACATCGACTTTTAGATATAATTTTTTTACATCACCAAATTTTTTGGTAGCGATGAAAAATTACGTTATATTCACTTAACAGATAATTCAATATCTCTCATTGGTATACCAACAAGGCCAAAACATATAGAACTTGCATGAACTTTAACCATCATTGCATCATAAACCCAGTGCAATTGAACATGTTTTTCTTGTGTACCATCTGCTATTGCAGCATTAATTGTATAATCCCCGGTGGGAAGCATAGGTAGCCGAAAATGAAATTTAGCCACTACAGTTTGTCCAGCCTTAATTTCTGATGGAATATGCCTATACTTTATATAAGTATTATCGCCAAAGATAACCTGTCCCAACCTATCCTTAAAATCAAAGCCGATAATAGGCTGAAAAATATGCTCTTTGGCAATACACCTTACTTCTAAGATAACGTTCTCTCCTCCTACTATCCACGATAGCGGGACGCCATCTGAATCTAATAATCTGACAGAGTTAATCTTCGCACCACCGCTACCAAAACTATCCGCTTCATACGAGAACTTAAAAATCTCAATATCATTTCTTAATGTAGAGGAGTTGACGATTGATTCTCTGAAATCCCTATAATCTGATTCAGTAATTTCTTTTTCATCACTCAGCTCATCAGCAGAGTAATTAATATCTTGTTCTTCTTCATACAAAGAAGCGAGATATTTAGCAGTAATTTCTTTCGGTGAACCTATACTTACTATCTCACCTTTATCAATATAAATTGCTTTATTACATAGATTAATAACAGCTGCGGTATCATGACTCACAAATAGAACAGTGCCTTTCTCCATGAAGGAGCGTAAAAATCGCATACATTTTTGAATAAAGAAGGCATCACCTACAGCCAGGGCCTCATCAATAATTAAAATATCTGCATCTACATGTGCAATAACAGCGAAAGCCAGCCTAACAACCATCCCGCTAGAGTAATTTTTTACAGGCTGATCGATAAATTCACCGATATCAGCAAAAGCCACAATATCATCAAACCTTTGTTCTATTTCTGTCTTTTTTAACCCCAGTACAGATGCATTCATATAAACATTTTCGCGACCGCTAAATTCAGGATTAAATCCTGAACCTAATTCAAGTAATGCCGCTATACGTCCATTAGTTTTAACACTACCCGAAGTTTGGCTCAACGTGCCACAAATTAGCTGTAATAATGTCGATTTGCCACAACCGTTACGTCCTATTAATCCAATCGTCTCACCTTTCTTTATTTCAAAAGAAATATCTCTCAAAGCCCAAAAATCTTTATGATACTTTTTATCTTTACCAGTCAAATATCGAATCATTGGTGGAAAGATGAATTGCTTCAGTCTATCTAAAGGCCTATCATAGATTTCATAGCATTTATTTAAATTTTCTACTTTTATCGCAATATCGGAGGACATCAGCAAAACCCTTTATTGTCTTTTGAAACCCAAAACAGCTAATAAAAGCCATGAGTAATGAAAAGCATATATAATGCAATAGGAGATATACTATTATCTCAGATACCTTTAGTATATGTTTCAGCAACAAATATCGATTTGAACAAGAATATGTATTAATAAAACCATAAAGAAGCACTTAGCAGTGCCAGACACCGCTAAAAAGACATATCATCAAAAAATTCATGACTGCCGCCATGTAAGAGGAGCCTTATCTACAATCAATAAAGGCGGCAGAGAAAATTATAATCTATATATTTTTGTATTACTCAATTACAGTACATCGGCAAATCCCTTCTTCGTTCTTTTAAAGAAAAGATAACCAAAAATAAGAATAATCAGTGAGAAAACTGTAATCAATAAAAAATCGATAATGTTTACAGGCCGCCCCCATATCATAACATCCCTCACCTGCTCAATAATTAAGGTAAGCGGATTGATTTTCATAAGATCCTGAAATTGCTCTGGTAAAGAGTCTACCGAATAGAATACTGGCGATAAAAAAAGAAGAGCTGTGGTTATTAGTCCCGTCATCTGTGAAACATCTCTTATATAAACACCTAACGCAGCTAAAAACCAACTGATGCCCAAGGTAATAAAAACCAAAGGCAACAGTACTACAGGCAGAAAAAAAATCGTTAGCGGAGGAAAACCGGAAAAAATGGAATAAAATACACCCCATACAATAAAGCTCATTAGTGCCTGAAAAAGAGAAGAGATGACACTAACAATTGGCAAAATCTCAATTGGGAAAATGATTTTTTTAACAAAATTCGGATTGTTGACTATCAATAAAGGAGACTTATTAACACATTCCGAAAAAATGTTATATACAATCAAACCAGAAAATAGTAACAATGCAAACTCGATCTTACTGCCTGTGCCACCAGGCCATCTTGCTTTAAAGACAACACTAAAAACAAATGTATAAACAGCCAGCATCATTATCGGATTTATTAACGTCCATAAAACACCAAAAAATGATCCTTTATAACGAGAGCTTATATCTCTAATTGTTAAAGTTTTTATCAGACCGATATGATTATACAGTCGAGAAAGCATGTTTTTTATACCTCAATTACTATAACTTCTGACACTCTATGAATGATTTACCGTTCTTATCTTTTTCCGATAAAACCGGTTCATGGTCTTCGGGGAAAGGCCAATTAATATTAATATCTGCATCATTCCATAGTAATGTACACTCAGATTTAGGATTATAGTAATCAGTACATTTATAGACGAACTCAGCCTCCTGACTTGTCACGTAGAAACCATGGGCAAAGCCTTTGGGTATCCATAGCTGCCTTTTATTTTCCGCGGAGAGATATATCCCAACCCATTTTCCAAATGTTGGTGATGACTCTCGAATATCAACAGCAACATCAAAAACTTCGCCGAGTGTTACCCGGACTAATTTTCCTTGGGTATTCTCTGCCTGATAATGTAGCCCCCGGAGAATCCCCTTCTGTGATCTTGACTGATTATCCTGCACAAAGTGACATGGATAACCCGCGACTAACTTATCAAACTTATCCTGTTGCCAGGTTTCCATAAAAAAGCCGCGTTCATCACCAAACACGGCAGGCTCAATAATCTTAACATCAGGAATATCGGTATCTATAACTTTCATAATATCACTTATATGCTTGAATGTTACTCAATGCTTTCTGCCAGTCACTAGGGAAAATATTGAACTGATCTTTAATTTTTTCACAATTTAACCGTGAATTCGAAGGCCTCTTAGCTGGTGTAGGATATGCTGAGGTTGGAATCGCTGAGAGCAATGGAACAGATTCAAGCACTTTTCTTTCTTTAGCCTGACAGAATATTTCGGATGCAAATTCGAACCAGCTAACATGCGGCGTGCCTGAGAAATGATATATGCCCCACTCGGGAGTATTACCGCTCTCAATATAGTCAACCATGCTAATTAATGCAGCAGCAATATCACCCGCATAAGTTGGACCACCGACTTGATCGCTAACGACACTCAGCGCATCTCGCGTTGCACCAAGACGTAGCATCGTTTTCACAAAATTATGTCCATGCTCACCAAATACCCATGCAGTACGCAAAATCAAATGATGATTTGCCGCTGCTGCAACAGCCCGTTCGCCAGCAAGCTTACTCTTACCGTATATGCCATGTGGTGCGGTAGGCATACTTTCGTCATACTCATGCTCACTCTCACCGTCAAAAACGTAATCGGTAGAGATATGCAACATGACAGCATTTACCGCATTGGCAGCTTGAGCGAGAAAGGCTGGGCCATCACGATTGATGGCATAAGATAACTCTATTTCATCTTCAGCTTTATCGACTGCCGTGTGAGCGGCAGCATTAATAATATAGTTTGGACGAAATTGTTCAACGACACGAAAGACTGCAGCTTTATCAGTAATATCGAGCTCATCACGATCAACAGCCAGTACATCAGCTTTATTTGTTAATTGTGAAACAAGGCAATGCCCGACTTGCCCCTTGCTGCCGGTAATTAATACTTTCATCATAGTTTCCTGGCAGAATGTTATTTAACAAGTCCCATCAGATACTGTCCGTACTCATTCTTAAGCATAGGTTCTGCTAGCGACACTAATGTTTCATCGGACAACCAGCCATTGCGCCAGGCGATCTCTTCCAGGCAGGCAACTTTTAACCCCTGAACATTTTCAATTGTTTGAACAAATGAAGAGGCTTCATGCAGACTTTCATGTGTGCCCGTGTCGAGCCATGCAAAACCACGTCCGAACAGTTCAACACTCAAAGACCCATCATCAAGATACATTTGATTAATTGAAGTAATCTCAAGTTCGCCACGATGAGATGGTTTTACCTGTTTAGCAAAGTCCACGACACGGTTATCATAAAAATACAGCCCGGTAACGGCATAGTTCGATTTAGGTTTGACCGGTTTTTCCTCAATGGAAATAGCTCTCATGTCAGCATCAAACTCAACTACCCCAAAACGCTCGGGGTCTTTAACCTGATAACCAAATACCGTAGCACCAATATCCTTTGACGCTGCACTTTTAAGCATTTTGCTAAAAGATTGTCCGTAAAAAATATTATCGCCTAACACCAGACAGCAGCGATCATTACCGATGAATTTATCACCAATAATGAATGCCTGAGCAAGTCCATCCGGACTAGGCTGAACAGCATACTCAATATTGATTCCAAAATGACTGCCATCGCTCAACAAACGCCGGAACCCTTCGTTGTCTTCAGGTGTCGTGATAATTAATACATCACGAATACCCGCCAGCATTAACGTTGACAGGGGATAATAGATCATTGGTTTGTTGTAAATAGGCAACAGCTGTTTGGAAACACCACGGGTCAGTGGATAAAGTCGCGTGCCAGAGCCACCAGCAAGAATAATCCCTTTCATTATTTATTTACGCTCCCCAAACGCTCACCACTGTATGAACCATCTAACACGCGTTCCCACCATAAACGATTATTGAGATACCATTCGACGGTTTTTCGAATGCCACTTTCAAAGGTTTCCTGAGGTTTCCAGCCCAGTTCTCGGCCAATTTTACCGGCATCAATGGCATACCGCACATCATGACCGGGTCGGTCTTTTACGTAAGTAATCAAATCGTGATAGGCATCCACACCAGCGGGCTTCTGCGGCACCAACTCTTCCAACAGAGAACAGATAGTTTTTACTACCTCAATGTTCGCTTTCTCATTGTGCCCACCTATATTATAGGTTTCGCCTATTTCGCCTTCGGTGACAACCTTGTAGAGTGCGCGAGCATGATCTTCCACAAACAGCCAGTCACGAATTTGCATCCCGTCGCCATACACCGGTAACGCCTTGCCTTCCAGCGCATTCAAAATCATCAGCGGGATCAATTTTTCTGGAAAATGATAAGGCCCATAGTTATTAGAGCAGTTTGTTACAATTGTCGGCAAACCATAAGTACGCAACCAGGCACGTACTAAATGATCGCTGGAGGCTTTGGAAGCGGAATAAGGGCTGCTGGGCGCATAAGGTGTCGTTTCTGTAAACAACGAATCCGTTCCTTCCAAATCGCCATACACTTCATCTGTAGAAATATGATGGAAACGGAACGCTGATTTCTTGCCAGGCTCCAGATTACTCCAGTAAGCACGGGCAGCCTCAAGCAAGGTGTACGTCCCTACGATATTCGTTTCAATAAAGGCAGCAGGGCCGTCAATCGAGCGATCAACATGTGACTCAGCAGCCAAATGCATGACCGCATCAGGCTGACAGCTATCAAAAACATCTTTTAGTGCAACGGCATCGCAAATATCAACTTGCTTGAAAACGTAACGCTCATGACTACTGACATCAGTCAGTGATTCCAGATTGCCGGCATACGTGAGTTTATCGACGTTAACAACAGAATCCGTTGTATTCTTTATTATGTGACGAACCACCGCAGAGCCGATAAATCCAGCCCCACCTGTTACTAATATTTTCATAGTTTTGCATCCAGAAAACGAAATATCTGACTCTTTGGCCATCAGTTTCTTCAACAAAAACCGTATGAATTTTAGGCATGCTACCGCCCTTGGGAACCCCCAAAGCTCATCCTCATGCCGTCAATCTACCGATGTGCATTCAATTTTGCTGAAAATATGGCCAGAAGCAGGAAAAATAACCCGCATATTTTACATGTCACAGCAAAGGAGGTGTAGCAGTATTGTGATTTACCTCTACAAGAAAGCTAGAAACTTACGCCATATTCCCTTTACCACAAGTCAATACCCGTATCATTTTCATAATAAATATCACTCACTACCGTAGCGAAGAAAACGAAGGCCCTGGCAGGTGCATTGAACAAAAAAAGGCGAATGCAAGAGAATCAGGCTATTCTGGAATAAAAAGAAAATGATTATCATTCTTGATTAATTCGGATTAAACGCGTCCTGCCTGGCAAAGGGGCGTTCAGTTGGATATGATATCCGGTGCTGTATTTATTTTGTCATAACGCTGCTGTGCAAGCATCACTTCCTCAATATTACTTTCAGCCCAATGAGTTAGCTCATGTATGGTCGTGACCAATGTGAGGCCAAGATGGGTAAGCGAGTATTCCACCGTCACGGGCACCGTCGCAAACACCTGACGGCATACCATGCCATCACGCTCAAGGTTTTTCAGGGTCTGCGATAACACTTTCTGTGACACCCCCTGGATATCACGCCTGAGTTGATTAAATCGCACAGGCTCACGGGCTAATCGGTCAAGAATCAGCAATGACCATTTATTCGATAAGCGATCTAACACGACGCGTGCCGGGCAAGTTTTACTGTAGACATTAAATGCTGGCATCTCTGTTCCCCTATTCATAAACCCATATTGGCCGAGTATTTATTTAATACCAACAGGTTAATACCATACCTTGTTCCAATAAGAAGCCTGGTTTTTTTTAGAAACTGTCAAAGTGAGAGAAAACTTATATATCGCTATTTGAATGAAGTCTATGTGCAGACGTACACATCCGGGCAAGCAGGTATAAACCGTTGCCTGATATGCAAAGTTGATTAGAGGGGGTTATCAGCAGACAGAAGCATATGAATATACTTGGAGCGGGCGAAGGGAATCGAACCCTCGTATAGAGCTTGGGAAGCTCTCGTTCTACCATTGAACTACGCCCGCGCAGGAAGTGAGAGGCATTATAGCGTTATCTGCCTGGCGGGCAAGACAAAACACCGGTTAACTGCGTGTGTTTTGAGCGATTGAATCAGGCCAGTGGTAACAGCAGTGTTTGATAGCCATTCACGATAACCTGGATGGCAAAGCCTGCAAACAGCACTGCCGATATCGCGCTGCAATAGAGCGATAAGCGCCCTTTTAATGCACCGCGCCCGAATTTGATGAGTATCGACATCAGTAGCGTCCAAAGCACGCCGCCTGCAAAAAAACCGGACAAAAACAAGGCGACCTGACTGGATGACCCATCGGTTGCCTGGGCAATCAGCGTGCCGCCTACTGCGGCAAACCACAATAATGAACTCGGTGACGCTAATGCCATCCCTACGCCGCTGATAAAGTTCCGCCCGGCGGCAGTCGCCACAACCGGTGTGGATGGCTCTTGTGTCTCAAGCGATAACGTGCGCTGTTGCCAATAATCACGCCAGGCGCTGCGCGCCATACTCAATGACAACCACAGCAATACTGCGCCACCACCTAGCCATAACAACCAGCGCACTGGGGTGTAATTGAAGATAACCACCATCCCCAGAGCCGATAGCGTGGCGTAAATCAGATCGCCAAAGCACGACCCCAGGCCAATAAAAAAGGCGGCCCCCACCCCATCGCGTAAGCCACGGTTAATAATGGCGGTATTCACTATTCCCAAATCGAGACACAGTGACAGTGATAGCAGTAATCCACTCAGCACAACCAGTAACATTGTTTTCCTCTTTTCCGTCAGCCTTTATTTATTGTTTGCCACAAACATCATGCCACGGTTACCCAGATCATCAACAGCCATGCAGTTAAAACGAAAACGGCCCGACTGCCTCTTTTCAGGCAGCCGGGCCGTGCAACATCTGACGAGAAACCGTTACTTCTGCGGACGCATGGCCGGGAACAGGATCACATCACGGATGGTGTGGCTGTTGGTAAACAGCATCACCATCCGGTCGATACCGATGCCCAGACCTGCGGTCGGCGGCAGGCCGTGCTCCAGCGCAGTGACGTAATCTTCGTCATAGAACATCGCTTCGTCGTCACCGGCATCTTTCGCCGCCACCTGATCCTGGAAGCGTTGCGCCTGATCTTCGGCATCGTTCAGCTCGGAGAAACCGTTACCGATTTCACGCCCGCCGATGAAGAACTCAAAGCGGTCAGTGATTTCCGGGTTCTGGTCATTACGACGTGCCAGCGGAGAAACTTCTGCCGGGTATTCGGTGATAAACGTCGGCTGGATCAGGTTGGCTTCTGCAACTTCTTCAAAGATTTCAGTCACAATACGGCCAAGACCCCAGCTTTTCTCCACCTTGATACCAATGGCCTCAGCAATGGCTTTCGCGCTATCAAATTGATCCAGCTCGGCCAATTCAGTTTCCGGGCGGTATTTCTTGATGGCTTCACGCATGGTCAGTTTTTCAAACGGCTTGCCAAAGTCGAACACCTGGTCGCCATAAGTCACTTCGGTATGGCCAAGAATAGTCTGGGCCAGCGTGCGGAACAACGATTCGGTCAGTTCAATCAGGTCTTTGTAGTCCGCATACGCCATGTAGAGTTCCATCATGGTGAACTCAGGGTTGTGACGCGGCGAAACCCCTTCATTACGGAAGTTACGGTTGATTTCAAACACGCGTTCAAAACCACCGACCACCAGACGCTTCAGGTACAATTCCGGTGCAATACGCAGATACATGTCGATATCCAGCGCATTGTGATGGGTAATGAACGGGCGAGCCGAGGCCCCACCGGGGATGACCTGCATCATCGGTGTTTCCACTTCCATGAAGTCGCGGCCAACCATGAACTGGCGAATACCGGCCAGGATCTGCGAGCGCACGCGGAAAGTGTGGCGCGATTCGTCGTTCGCAATCAGGTCAAGATAGCGCTGACGGTAACGGGTTTCCTGATCCGCCAGACCGTGGAACTTGTCCGGCAACGGGCGCAATGCCTTAGTCAGCAGACGCAGTTCAGTACAGTGGATAGAGAGTTCACCGGTCTTGGTTTTGAACAGCTTGCCGCGTGCGCCAAGGATGTCGCCCAAATCCCACTTTTTGAACTGCTCGTTGTAGATACCTTCTGGCAGATCGTCGCGGGAGACATACAACTGGATACGGCCACCGACGTCCTGCAAGGTGACGAAAGACGCTTTACCCATGATACGGCGGGTCATCATACGGCCAGCGACCGTCACTTCCAGACCCAGCGCTTCCAGCTCTTCATTGTCTTTTTCGTCATAGCTGGCGTGCAGCCGATCGGCGGTGCTGTCACGGCGGAAATCGTTCGGAAAAGCGATGCCGGTATCACGCAACGCCGCCAGCTTCTCGCGGCGGGTTTTGAGTTCGTTATTAAGATCCAGCGCCTGCCCGGCACCCTGATGTTGTGATTCAGACATGAGAATTCCTTATAACCCCGCTTTTAAGCTTGCTTCGATAAACTTGTCCAGATCCCCGTCCAGCACCGACTGGGTATTGCGTGTTTCCACGCCGGTGCGCAGATCTTTAATGCGGGAGTCGTCCAGCACATAAGAACGAATCTGGCTGCCCCAGCCGATGTCTGACTTATTGTCTTCCAGCGCCTGTTTCTCCGCGTTCTTCTTCTGCATTTCAAACTCATACAGCTTGGCTTTCAGCTGCTTCATGGCTTGATCTTTGTTCTTATGCTGGGATCGGTCGTTCTGGCACTGAGTCACAATATTGGTAGGAATATGGGTGATACGCACCGCAGATTCGGTACGGTTAACGTGCTGACCACCGGCACCCGAGGCGCGATACACGTCGATACGCAAATCGGCCGGATTAATCTCGATATCGATGTCATCGTCAACTTCCGGGTAAACAAACGCGGAACTGAATGACGTATGGCGGCGACCACCGGAATCGAACGGGCTTTTTCGCACCAGACGGTGTACGCCGGTTTCGGTACGCAGCCAGCCGAACGCATAGTCGCCCATGATTTTGATGGTGGCAGACTTGATACCGGCCACTTCACCTTCAGACTCTTCAATGATTTCCGTCTTGAAGCCTTTGCTTTCCGCCCAGCGCAGGTACATGCGCAGCAGCATGCTGGCCCAGTCCTGCGCTTCGGTGCCACCGGAACCGGCCTGCAAATCGAGATAACAGTCTGCGCTGTCATACTCGCCGGAGAACATACGGCGGAACTCCAGTTGGCCCAGTTTGCCTTCCAGTTGGTCAAGCTCAGCCAGCGTGTCATTAAAGGTTTCTTCGTCGTCCTCTTCCACGGCCAGATCCAGCAGGCCGGAAACGTCGTCCAGCCCCTGAACCATCTGATCGATGGTATCAACGATCATTTCCAGAGAAGAACGCTCTTTACCCAACGCCTGCGCGCGTTCAGGTTCGTTCCATACGTCGGGCTGCTCCAGCTCGGCGTTTACCTCTTCCAGACGCTCTTTCTTGGCGTCATAGTCAAAGATACCCCCTCAGAACGGCTGTCCGTTCAGACAGGTCCTGAATGCGGTTTTTTACCGGATTGATTTCAAACATGGTGTGAGATCTTATAGGTTGTTTATCGATGAAAGAATGCATGTAAACCGCGAATTGTAGCGGATCCACGTCGGGGTTTATAGTTTTTTACCGACTTTCGCGTTTTACCTCTTTGAGCAGGAAAGCGTGTACAGCGAAGAAAAAACGCCGGTGGAGGCCCGGCGTGAGTATCAGCGTGTATCGATTACAACGGCCAGAGGTGTTCTATCAGCAACTGCACCGTGCGTTTACCACGAAACTCATTGACGTCCAGTTTGTAGGCCAGCTCCACTTCGCGCACACTTTGGTCAGGCCAGCGGGTGGTTTCAACATTAAACGCAATACCGTCAAGCAGCGGGCCTCCGCCCAGCGGCTCAACCATTACCTTGAGGTGGCGCTCTCCCACCAGCCGCTGTTGCAGCAGGCGAAAACGCCCGTCAAACGTCGGCTCAGGAAACGCCTGCCCCCAGGGGCCAGCATCACGCAGCATTTCAGCGGTATCCAGCGTCAGCTCTGTCATGGCGAGTTCGCCATCTGACCACACCACGCCTTCAAGCTGAGAAACATCAAGCCACTCGCCCACCAGTTCGGCAAAGCGCACACGGAACTCGTCAAACCGGGATTCCATCAGCGACAATCCAGCCGCCATCGCATGGCCGCCAAACTTCAGCATCATGCCAGGGTAACAGGTATCGAGGCGCTCCAGCGCATCACGCAAGTGCAGCCCGGCAATCGAGCGACCCGAGCCTTTCAGGATACCCTCCCCGGCGGGTGCAAACGCAATTACCGGGCGGTGAAAGCGCTCTTTGATGCGGGAAGCCAGAATCCCCACCACCCCCTGGTGCCACTGCGGATGGTACATCGCCAGCCCCAACGGCAGGGTATCGCGGCTGCGCTCTAACTGCTCGCAGAGCTGTAATGCTTCCACCTGCATTCCCGCTTCTATTTCGCGGCGGCTTTGGTTTAACGCATCAAGCTCAAAAGCCAGCATGCGCGCCTGGGCGATGTCCTGACACAGCAGCAGCTCAACGCCAACGGACATATCATCCAGACGGCCTGCGGCATTCAACCGCGGGCCCAGGGCAAATCCGAGATCGCTTGCCACCAGTTGAGAGGCCTCGCGATTAGCAACTTCCAGCAGTGCCCGGATCCCCGGCCGGCATTTGCCTGCACGAATGCGACCCAGCCCTTGAGCCACTAAAATACGGTTATTGGCATCAAGCGGCACCACATCGGCTACCGTGCCAAGTGCGACCAAATCAAGCAGCTCAGCCAGATTGGGCTCGGCAATCCCCTGTGCGCTAAACCAGCCGGATTCGCGCAGCCGCGCACGCAACGCCATCATCAGATAGAACGCGACACCAACACCCGCCAGCGCTTTTGAGGGAAAGGTACAATCCGGCAGGTTAGGGTTGATCATCGCCTGCGCCGCCGGCAGGGTGTCGCCGGGCAGATGGTGGTCTGTCACCACGACGGCAATACCGCGCTGATGCGCATCATCCACCCCGGCATGAGATGAAATACCGTTATCAACGGTGACAATCAGCTCAGCCCCTTTGGCCGCGGCCTGCGCCACCACCTCAGGGCTAAGCCCGTAGCCATCTTCAAAGCGATTGGGCACCAGATACTGCACCTCGCGTGCGCCCATACTGCGCAGCGCCAGCACGGTCAACGCCGTGCTGGTGGCTCCATCCGCATCAAAATCGCCGACAATGACAATGCGACGATGCAACGACAGCGCCTGCTCCAGCACGCTGACCGCCTGGTTAATGCCATGTAACTGGCGATAATCGAGCAGGCCACGCAGGCTGCGCTCCAGTTCCTGCGGCTGTGTTACGCCGCGCTGGGCATATAAGCGGCGCAGCAAATCGGGCAGGGTATCGGGCAATTGCGTCGACACCACCGGACGACGACGGAGTTGGGTAACGACATTCACGCTGATTTAACCATCACACTGACTTCACTTAACCCTGATGTTTATTGAGCCATGAGCTTGATTCAACGGCTCGCGATGAGATTAGCCGCCGGACTTCTGTGACGCTTTATGCGCTTCGAGCATCGCCAGCATCTCTTTGGGGGGCTGATAGCCCGGCACGACGGTGCCATCATTAAGCACAATCGCCGGAGTGCCCTGCACGCCAAACAGCACGCCCAGTTGATAATGGGCAGCAATGTCGGTTTTGCAGGTAGCAGGAGAGATATCATCGCCTTTCATCGCGGCGTCAAAGGCTTTGTTGCGGTTCGCCACACACCAGATGGACTGCATCTCTTTTGCCGGCTGGGAATTCATGCCCTGGCGGGGAAAGGCCAGATAACGCACGGTAATCCCTTGCGCATTATAGTCTTTCATCTGTTCATGCAACTTGTGGCAGTAACCGCAGGTGATATCCGTAAACACGGTAATAACGTGTTTCTCCTGCGCGGCTTTGTACACAATCATCTGATCGCTGAGGGCATCAAGGCGACCGTTCAAAATCGAGTTGGTAACGTTGACCGGCGTGGCTCCGCTCACATCATACAGCGGCCCCTGTAGCAGGTGTTTCCCATCCTCGGTGATGTAGAGTACGCCGTTATCCGTCAGCAGGGTTTTCATGCCGCCAATCGGCGACTCTTTGACTTCCACATTTTGTAAACCCAGCCGATTAAGCGCCTGCTTAATCGCTGCGTCATCTGCGCGTGCGACACCACTCAGCGCCACACCGCTGAACGCCAGGGTCAATAGCGAAAGCCATACACTACGTTTTTTCATGGAGTTATCCTGTTATCAAGGCGCAAGCGCCGTGCGTGTCCATCATTGGCGAACCGCCCGCCATGACATCCTGTCAATCCACCAGGCATTATGCCCGGGGATGATGTTGTTGATGCAGCGTTCTTAGCCGCTCCGTCGCAACATGGGTATAAATCTGCGTGGTCGAGAGATCGCTGTGGCCCAGTAACATCTGCACCACGCGTAAATCCGCCCCGTGATTCAGCAAATGGGTTGCAAAAGCATGACGCAAAACATGCGGAGAAAGTTTATTGCTGTCAATAGAGGCGAGTGTCGCATAGTGCTTAATCCGGTGCCAGAAGGTTTGTCGCGTCATCTGCCGGGCACGGTTACTGGGAAACATCGCATCCAGCGTATGTCCATTAAGCAGCCACGGCCGACTGTATTGCAAATATTGCTCCAGCCAGTACACCGCCTCTTCTCCCAGTGGAACCAGCCGCTCTTTGTTGCCTTTACCAACCACACGCACAACGCCCTGACGCAAGCTGACATCACTCATGGTCAGCCCCACCAGTTCGGAGACGCGAAGGCCGGTGGCATACAGCAACTCCAGCATGGCTTTATCGCGCAGCTCGATGGGTTGGTCGATGGCCGGTGCGGCCAGCAGGGCCTCGACCTGTGCTTCGGTCAGATCTTTCGGCAAACGCTGCGCCAGTTTAGGGGAAGCCAGCGCCGCACTGGGGTCATCGGCCCGCCGCTTTTCCCGGTACAGATACTGAAACAAGCGCCGCATGGCACTGAGCAGACGGGCAGAACTGGTGGCTTTATATCCCCCTTCGACCCGTTCTGCGAGGAACCCTTGTAAATCGAGTGGCTGAGCGTGCAGCACACTGCTGCCGTGATGTGACAACCATTGCGCCATCGCACACAAGTCATTGCGGTAGGACGACAGCGTATTCTCCGCCAGGTTACGCTCAAGCCACAATGCATCCAGAAACTGTTCGATTAATGCCTGATCCGGTTGTTGCATCTCCCCTCCTGATTCGGTCATACAGGGCTCTGCCCTTTATTATGCCCTACGGTGCATGTTCGGGGTACAATTCGGTAATCATTCTCAACTTCATCACATCCTGTTGCGAAATGAAGTCAGTAACGGATTATATTTTCTTATTCTCATCTAACCCGGAATGCCCTTCCTGCAAGGCCTGACGTCAGACTGCCCCCCGGTTTGAAAAGAAATTTTTTCTATGCATAGAATGCGCGCCCGTGTGTTACAGAAAAGCAAAAAAATTATGCAAGCCTCCATCTCATCCACTCTTGATAATCAAACCGCCGATGCGCCGGTTAACTCACGCAACAAGGTGATTGTCGCATCCCTGATCGGCACCGCCATCGAATTTTTCGATTTTTACATTTACGCCACCGCTGCCGTGCTGGTGTTTCCGCATATCTTCTTCCCGCAGGGAGATGCCACCGCCGCAACGCTGCAATCACTGGCCACATTCGCCATCGCCTTTGTTGCCCGCCCGATTGGCTCGGCGCTGTTTGGCCACTTTGGCGATCGCATCGGCCGTAAAGTCACCCTCGTCGCCTCATTGCTGACCATGGGGATTTCCACCGTATTAATCGGCCTGTTGCCCAGCTATGCCACCATTGGCGTGCTGGCTCCAATGCTGCTGGCGCTGGCCCGCTTCGGTCAGGGACTTGGCCTTGGCGGTGAATGGGGGGGGGCGGCGCTACTGGCAACGGAGAATGCGCCAGCCAACAAACGCGCGCTGTATGGCTCCTTCCCGCAACTGGGCGCACCTATCGGTTTCTTCTTTGCCAACGGCACCTTTTTGCTGCTCTCCTGGGGGCTGACGAACGAACAGTTTATGAGCTGGGGCTGGCGCGTGCCGTTTATCGCCTCGGCGGTGCTGGTGATAATCGGTCTGTATGTGCGTGTATCGCTGCATGAAACGCCGGTATTCACCAAGGTCGCCAAAGCAGGCAAACAGGTGCGCATCCCGCTCGGTACGTTGCTGAGTAAGCATGTGAAAGCCACAATTCTGGGCACGTTTATCATGCTGGCGACTTATACGCTGTTCTACATCATGACGGTGTATTCCATGACCTATGGCACCACACCAGCACCGGCAGGTCTTGGCATTCCCCGTAACAACTTCCTGTGGATGCTGATGATGGCGGTGATTGGTTTTGGCCTGACCATCCCGATTGCCGGGTATCTGGCCGATGCGCTGGGTCGCCGCAAAACCATGATTGCCGTGACCTGTATCATGCTGGTATTTGCCATGGCTTTTCCGTCACTGCTGGGTTCTGGCAACCAGGCGCTTATCATGGCGTTTCTGGTGTGCGGCCTGAGCCTGATGGGGCTGACTTTCGGCCCGATGGGTGCACTGTTGCCAGAACTGTTTCCAACCGAGGTGCGTTATACCGGTGCCTCTTTTTCTTATAACGTCTCCTCGATTCTGGGCGCATCTGTCGCACCTTACATCGCGGCCTGGCTAACCAGTCACTATGGCCTGTTCTATGTGGGCGTTTATCTTGCGGCCATGGCATCGCTGACGCTTATTGCGCTGCTGCTGACCAAAGAAACCCGTCATCAATCGCTCAGTTAAGGTTGTGGGTGAAGGCCATGCCTTCACCCTGTACCTGCGCCACCCTGTACGCCCCCGTCATATTCCGCTAGGCTAACGCCTTTATTAATGCCACCACTCAGACACTTATGAAAATAGGACTTTTTTACGGTTCAAGTACCTGCTACACCGAGATGGCCGCGGAGAAAATCCGTGATGTGCTGGGCGAAGAGCTGGTCGAATTGCACAACGTCAAGGATGTCGCGCCTCAGGCGATGGAGTCATACGACATCCTGATTTTAGGCATTCCAACCTGGGATTTCGGTGAAATTCAGGAAGACTGGGAAGCTATCTGGGCAGGCCTGCCCACCCTTAATCTGCAAGGCAAAATCATTGCGCTCTACGGCATGGGAGACCAGGTTGGCTACAGCGAGTGGTTTTTAGATGCGCTCGGCATGTTGCATCAACAGCTCGTGCCGCTGGGCGTGCAGTTTATCGGTTACTGGCCGACTGACGGTTATACCTTCACCAGCCCAAAACCCGTGACCGGCGATGGCAAGCACTTTGTCGGGCTGGCACTGGATGAGGTTAATCAGTACGAACTGAGTGAAACGCGCATTGAACAGTGGTGCGAGCAAATTTTGCAAGAAATGGCGGCGCTGCTGTAACGCCACGGCATGAAAACTGCCGAGTTCCTGAACGGCGCATTGCAGGCTGCACGCCTCTCTGTGGCGTTAAGGGTGCCGGGAGGACTCGGCACCCGACAACGCAGGGTGTTGCAGTAACTGACGCAAGCGTCGCCACTCCGCGTTTCCCATACTGTCTGATGCCAGCCACAAATGCTGTCGGCCTTTGCCATTAGCCGCACGCAGCGACAACAGAATGCCGCTACGCAGCATCCAGGGCCGCCGAACAATCAGCCAGTCTCGCTGTTGCCAGTGCAGACGGTTCTCGTCATGCAGCGATATTTCACCCTGACGCGATTTAATCACGCGCTGGCTACGCACAAACCCAAACACCACCAGTGTGACCAGGCCAAGCCATAGCGGCGCATAGCCGTCCGGCCACGGGGCCAGCAGGATCATCAGCACCAGCAAGCCATGCATCATCAGTGAAAAGAGCTGCATGCGCCAGGATACGCGCAGATCACATTGCCACAAGGCCACGATCTTTATTTCGCGTCTGAATGAGGGAAACCATACGTTTCAGGCCAGGATCCACCGGTTCCCCGTGGTTCATCAGCCAGTTAAACAAATCAGGATCATCGCATTCCAGTAAACGGATGAACTGATGTTTGTCATCATCACTTAACGCATCATACTCATGCTCAAAAAATGGCATGATGGAGATATCCAGTTCGCGCATTCCGCGCCGACAGGCCCAGTGAATACGTGATTTATTATCAATATCCATGTTCTTTCACCCACTTCGCTGTATGGTTATTGCCGTTGGCAATTGAAAATCATCGGCGTTTTACTCATTCTACCTGATGGTCTTCGATTAAGAGTAACACTTTGACATATTCTCGCGTATTACCGTGCGTACCATTTTACAGGTACACCGTCAGAAATGCGTATCCTGTCGCAGAGATGACCGTCTGATAGCGTGCTTTTCACAACACCCTCCCCTCTCCCTTCCAAAGTGAAAAAACACCGCCTAAATTGCTTGCAAACCCTTGTCGCTCTTTTACCATTGGGCAACCGCTGACATTACGCATCGCAGGATTGTAATATGGCTCATACGTTTACCGCACAACCGTTGTTCCCTTGCACCCAATTGCCCGCCACCTTGATAGCACTGGATGACTGGGCGCTGATTACACTGACCGGGCCGGATACCGTCAAATACCTTCAGGGTCAGCTTACGGCTGATGTGGCTGCCCTGACTGACAGCCAGCATGTTTTATGCGGCCATTGTGATGCCAAAGGAAAAATGTGGAGCACTCTGCGCCTGTTCCATTATGGCGAGGGACTGGCTTATCTGGAGCGCCGCAGCCTGCGTGACTCACAACTGTCGGAACTGAAGAAGTACGCGGTATTTTCCAAAACCACCCTGAGCGCTGACGACAGCGTGGTACTGCTGGGAGCCGCAGGCCTGAATATCCGTGAACATCTGGCCGGGGTGTTCGATACATTACCCGACGCCGATAACACGGTGGTGCAACAGCCGGGAGCCACACTGCTCTACCTCGCCCAGCCCGCCGAGCGCTTTTTGCTGATACTCAGCTCCGGGCGCGCACAAACGCTGAACGAAGCCCTGCTGCCTGCGCTTCAGGCCAATGACAGCCGCCAGTGGCTGGCGCTGGACATTGAAGCCGGGCTCCCGATTATTGACAGCACGAACAGCGCACAGTTCATTCCTCAGGCGACTAACTTGCAGGCATTACAGGGCATTAGCTTTACCAAAGGGTGTTATAGCGGTCAGGAAATGGTGGCGCGCGCCAAATACCGGGGAGCCAACAAACGCGCCCTTTACTGGCTTGCCGGTACAGCCGCTACCACGCCAGCCATCGGTGACGAACTGGAGCTTCAGTTAGGTGAAAACTGGCGTCGTACCGGAACGGTGCTGGCAAGTTGCCTGTTACAGGATGGTACGCTGTGGGTACAAGCGGTACTGAACAATGATTTGGATGCCCAAAGCCTGCTGCGGGTGCGCGATGACAGCAGCAGCCGCTTGACGGTTCAGCCGCTGCCTTACTCACTGCTGGACTAGCCTGAGCCGGAAATACACGGCCTGTAAAAGCTATCGGGGAGCGGCTCGCTCCCCGAAATAAGTGTTCATGCCAAGTGGGGAAGACCACATGCCGCGTCTGGGTTACGCCACATACAGGTAGATGGCCAGAAAATGGCACAAGCTGCCACCCAGCACAAAGCCGTGCCAGATAGCGTGATTAAACGGAATACGTTTGCAGACGTAAAACACCACGCCCAGCGTATATACTGCACCGCCAAGCGCCAGCAGTGTGATGCCTCCGGCCGAGAGTTTGACCGCCAGCTGGTACACCACAATCAGCGACAACCACCCCATTACCAGATAAGTTGTCAGTGACAACACTTCAAAACGGTGGGCAAAGGCCAGTTTAAAAATCACGCCTGACAGGGCCAGGCTCCAGATAGCAATCATCAGCCCATGGGCCAATGGCGAATTCAGCCCAACCAGCAAAAATGGGGTATAGGTTCCTGCTATCAGCAGGTATATGGCACAGTGATCCAGCTTTTTCAGCCAGCGCTTGATGCGTTGATGCGCAATCGCGTGGTAGAGCGTAGAGGCAAGGAACAACAAAATCAAACTACCGCCGTACAAGCTATAGCTGGCGATCGCAGTAGTATCCGCCCCGGAATTAACGGCCTGCACCAGCAGCAAAACCAACCCGACAACCCCCAACACAAAGCCAATTCCGTGACTAATGCTGTTGGCAATCTCCTCTGCCAGCGAATATTCCGATGCTTGCGTTTTTCTCGTCATAACTCACCTCTTCTTTACCATGTGTGAGACGTCCACCGACCATACGGCAAGCACGATTGAATACACTTTGCGCAGATTAGCTGAGAACCATTCCAGTGTACACCTGTACGCTAAAATAAAGGCCGCCCATAAATAGCCCGCATCGCAGCATATTCATCACCGGGGACATCCTCTACAATGACCGGGTTACTTACAGGAGGTTAGCCATGTCATCTGCTTTACCCGTGCTGGATTTCGGCCCTATGACCGAAGTCGTGCAATTTCTGATGGAAATCGACAAACTCAAGAGCGTTCAACGCCGTTCAAAGGTGATTGGCACTGACAGACAGGAAGACTCGGCAGAACACAGCTGGCATTTTGCGGTCGCGGTGATGAGCCTGACGCCTTATGCCGCGCCCGATATTGACATCACCCGTGTACTGAAAATGGCATTGATCCATGACATCGTAGAGATTGATGCCGGGGACGTCCTGGTTTATGACCTCAAAGCCCGTGAAGCTATTCAGCAGCAGGAACAGGCGGCCGCCATACGTATTTTCGGCCTGCTGCCACAACCTCAACATGATCAGTTTCTGGCGCTGTGGCATGAGTATGAAGCCGGTGAAACCGCCGAGGCGCGTTTTGCCCTGATGATTGACCGGGTGATGCCGGTACTGATGAACCTGCACAACGGCGGCCAGAGCTGGGTAGAGCACGGTATCCGGCTGGAACAGGTGTTAAGCCGCAATGCGTTTATCGGCGATATTAATCCGGCGCTGTGGGGTTATCTGCAACAGCATCTGGAAGAGGCGCAGGCGAAAGGCTGGCTTCAGTAAACGGGCGGCTCTGGCTCTCATGGTGAGCGGCACATCGGGCCGCTCATCGCCCGATGTCATACCCCGCGGACTCAATTTTTGGCCGAAAGCGCCAGTTTCACCCCTAATGAAATAAACAGCGCACCAATGGTTTTATTCAGCCAGAAACGCACCACGTTGCTGACGTTAAACCTGTTACTGGCTATCGCGGTCGAGATAGCAAGGAAGTGATACCACAGCATACCGGTGGTATTGAAAATCAGCCCCAGCACAATAAACGCCAGCGCTTTTTGCGGGGCCTGTGGGTCAATAAACTGCGGCACAAACGCCAGAAAAAACAGCGCAACTTTCGGGTTTAGCACATTGGTGAGAAACCCTTGCCAGTAAATCTTACCTTTAGACAGTTGCGCCGGGCGGGTGGGCCGGAAGGCACTGGCAAGCGCAGACGTTTTTGCCAGCAGCACCTGTACGCCCATGTAAATCAAATACACGGCCCCTAACACTTTTACCACCACAAAGGCGGTGGCAGAGGTCGCCAGAATCGCAGACAACCCCAGCGCGGCTGCCAGCACATGCACCAGCGTACCCGAGCCAATCCCCAGTGCCGCCGACACCCCTACGCGCCACCCGCGAGAGGCGCTGTTTGTCATTATCAGTAATGAGTCCGGGCCGGGCATAATATTGAGTACAATGCCAGACAAGATAAACAGTGACAGATCGTGAATCCCTAACATCCTTCCTCACCTTGTATTCGTTATGCCTGTGTGCGCTCACACCCAGGCGCGCAAAAAAACGGGCACCACTCACGTCGTGCCCGTTACAGAGTGTGTGTCTTTCACCCTCAAGATACGGTGAAAACTACTGATACTCGCTTACCGGGACACAGGAGCAGAACAGGTTACGGTCGCCATAGACATCATCAAGGCGCTTCACCGCTGGCCAATATTTATGGGCCTGACCGGCCGGGAATACCGCCTGCTCACGGCTGTACGGATGTGACCATTCCGCCACCAGCTCAGCCTGGGTATGCGGCGCATTCACCAGCGGGTTATCATCCTGCGGCCAGTCACCGGCCACAACCTGTTCAATTTCAGCACGAATGGCCAGCATCGCATCAATAAACCTCTCCAGCTCAACCTGGCTTTCCGACTCGGTCGGCTCAATCATCAGCGTACCCGCTACCGGGAATGACATGGTAGGCGCATGGAAACCGTAGTCGATCAGGCGTTTGGCGATATCCATTTCACTGATGCCGGTGCGCTCTTTCAGCGGGCGAATGTCCAGAATACACTCGTGCGCCACTCTGCCATCACGACCGGTGTACAGCACCGGATAGGCGTCTTTCAGGCGGGTCGCCACGTAGTTGGCATTCAGAATCGCCACCTGACTGGCCTGCTTAAGCCCCTCGGCCCCCATCATGCGAATGTACATCCAACTGATAGGCAGGATCGAGGCACTGCCAAATGGAGCGGCAGACACCGCCCCCTGACGGGTCAGCACACCGTCCATCGCCACTACCTGATGGCCGGGCACAAACGGAGCCAGATGCGCTTTCACCCCAATCGGCCCCATGCCGGGGCCGCCACCACCGTGCGGAATACAGAATGTCTTGTGCAAGTTAAGGTGAGAAACATCCGCACCAATGAAGCCCGGCGAGGTGATACCGACCTGCGCATTCATGTTGGCACCGTCCAGATACACCTGGCCGCCGTACTGGTGCACTATCTGGCACACTTCACGGATGGTTTCTTCATACACACCGTGCGTTGACGGGTACGTCACCATAATGCAAGAGAGTGTGTCACCCGCCTGCTGTGCTTTTTCCCGCAGGTCGTGCAGGTCAATGTTACCCTGCTTATCACACGCCACCACCACCACCTGCATTCCCGCCATCTGGGCTGATGCCGGGTTGGTGCCGTGGGCTGAGCTTGGGATCAGGCAAATTGTGCGCCCGCCTTCGTTGCGGCTTTCGTGATAACGGCGGATCGCCAGCAAACCGGCATATTCCCCCTGCGCACCGGAGTTCGGCTGCATACACACGGCGTCATAGCCGGTCAGTTTTACCAGCCAGTCGGATAACAGGGTAATCAATTGACGATACCCCAGCGCCTGCTCTGGCGGGCAGAACGGGTGCAGTTCGGCAAATTCCGGCCAGGTGATCGGTAACATTTCAGCCACCGCATTCAGCTTCATGGTGCAAGAACCAAGCGGGATCATCGCCTGATTAAGCGCCAGATCTTTGCTCTCCAGGCGATGCAAATAGCGCATCATCTCGGTTTCACTGTGATACTGGTTGAAGACCGGGTGAGTCAGGATGTCATCAGTACGCAGTAACGCCGCCGGAACAGAAACGCTATCGCTCAGCGCCGCATCGAGCGTATCAATATCAAGCCCGTGGTTGTCGCCCAGTAACACGGCAAACAGCGCCAGTACGTCATCACGGGTGGTGGTTTCATCCAGCGCTATCCCGACAGCGCCATCCAGATCGGCACGCAGGTTAATGCCCGCGTTCACGGCGCGGTGCAGTAACGCCGCTTTATCGGCCACCTCGACGGTCAGGGTGTCAAACCAGGTGTGATGGCGCAGGGTCATGCCACGCTGCACCAGCCCGGCGGCCAGAATATCGGTGAAACGATGAATGCGGTGGGCAATGCGTTTTAGCCCCTGCGGGCCGTGATACACGGCATACATCCCGGCAATATTCGCCAGCAACACCTGCGAGGTACAAATATTGGAGTTGGCTTTTTCACGGCGGATATGCTGCTCGCGGGTCTGCATCGCCATGCGCAGCGCGGTGTTCCCGGCGGCATCGCGCGACACGCCGATAATGCGGCCCGGCATCGCACGTTTGTATTCGTCTCGGCAGGCAAAAAACGCTGCATGCGGGCCGCCATAGCCCATCGGTACACCGAAGCGCTGTGCCGACCCCAGCACGATATCCGCTCCCTGCGCGCCCGGTGCCGCCAGCAGCACCAGCGCCATGATATCGGCTACCACACTGGTGATGATGTTGCGGTTTTTCAGCTCCGCCATCAGCGCACGGTAATCGTGCAGCTCACCCGTGGTGCCGAGGTATTGCAGCAACACGCCGAACACGCCCTCTTGTTCCAGCGCCTCGTGCGCTTTCCCGGTGACAATCTCAAAGCCGAAGGTCTCTGCGCGCGTGCGCACCACATCCAGCGTTTGCGGGTGCACATCCTCTGCGACAAAGAAACGGTTCGCCTGCTTGAGCTTGCTCACGCGCCTGGCCATCGCCATCGCTTCTGCTGCGGCCGTCGCTTCATCAAGCAGCGAAGCCGAGGCCAGTTCAAGACCGGTTAAATCCTGTGTGACCTGCTGGAAATTCAGCAACGCCTCCAGACGCCCCTGCGACACCTCTGGCTGATACGGCGTATAAGCAGTATACCAGCCAGGGTTTTCCAGCACGTTGCGCAAAATGACCGGTGGCGTCAGCACCGCGTGATAGCCCATGCCAATATAGCTTTTATGGCGCAGGTTACGGCTGGCTATCGTTTTCAGCTCAGCCAGTGCCTGCGCTTCGGTTGCAGCATCGCCGACCGCTGGCGGCTGCGGCAACTGGATATCGGCAGGCACAATCTGGCGAATCAGCCCGGCCAGAGAGTCCGCGCCAATCGCATTCAGCATGTGCTGCTGTTGGCTATCCGACGGGCCGATATGACGTTCGATAAAAGCATTGGCGTGTTCAAGTTCACTGAGGGTCTGGGTCATGGGGGGATTTCCTGCATTTAGCACAGTGATATGCCGCAAACGGCATCAAAACGCCGCAGGCACACCGAAACAGACAACAAAATAAAACCGATTGCAAAACCAGCGGGCCACTGCCATGCCCTGCCGCCATCAGGCCGCAGGGCAACAGCGTTATTCGTCTTCGTCGCCGTCTTCTTCTTCCAGCAACGCCTGGTAGCCTGCGGCATCCAGCAATTCATTGAGTTCTGCCTCATCAGCAGCTTTGATGCGGAACAGCCAGCCTTCGGCATAAGGAGCGCTGTTCACCAGCTCTGGCGCACCTTCCAGCTCGTCATTAATTGCCACAATCTCACCGCTGAGGGGAGAGTAGATATCCGAGGCTGCCTTGACCGATTCCGCCACGGCGCAGTCATCACCCGCGTTCACCGTGCTGCCCACTTCCGGCAGGTCGATAAACACCATATCCCCCAGCAGTTCCTGTGCGTGCTCGGTAATGCCCACACTGTAAACGCCGTTGCCTTCTGCCATCACCCATTCATGGGAAGAGGTATATTTCAGTTCAGCCGGAACATTGCTCATTGCCACTTTCTCCTTACTCAAGCCAAAAAATTAAAACTGAACCAGCGCCTTACCGGCGCGGACAAAATTCGGTTTGGTGACATGCACCGGCATTTCACGATTGCGAATCTGCACGGTTGCCTGTTCACCGATACCCGCAGGCACACGGGCCAGCGCGATGCTGACGCCCAGCGTAGGTGAGAATGATCCGCTGGTGATGACACCCTCATGCACAACCCCGTCGCTGTCGGCAAAACGCACCGTCTGACCGTGGCGCAACACGCCTTTCTCGGTCATCACCAGTCCCACCAGTTGCTCGGTGCCTTGCGCCTGCTGACGCTCCAGCGCCTCGCGGCCGATAAACTGACGATCTTGCGGCTGCCAGACAATCGTCCATGCCATATTGGCGGCCAGTGGCGAAACGGTTTCATCCATGTCCTGACCATACAGGTTCATGCCCGCTTCCAGACGCAGCGTGTCACGCGCGCCCAAACCACAGGGTTTTACGCCAGCGGCCAGCAACTGTTGCCAGAGGCTCACCGCCTGTTCCTGTGGCAGGGCAATCTCGTAGCCCGCTTCGCCAGTATAGCCAGTGGTGGCAATAAATAACTCGCCGGCCTGCACACCGAAGAACGGTTTCATACCGGCTATCTGTTCACACTGTGCTGCGCTTAACAGGCTGCGCACCTTTTCCTGCGCCTGCGGCCCTTGCACCGCTATCAGCGACAGGTCTTCACGCTCGGTGAGGGTCACCTTAAACGGTTTGGCGTGCTCGCTAATCCAGGCCAGATCCTTCTCACGGGTGGCGGAATTCACCACCAGGCGGAAATAGTCTTCGCGCTGAAAATAGACGATTAAATCATCAATCACGCCCGCTTGCGGCGTCAGCATCGCGGTATAAAGCGCTTTGCCTGGCTGGGTCAGTTTAGCGACGTCGTTGGCCAGCAGATAACGTAAAAATTCGCGCACCCGCGCGCCGCGCAAATCGACAATGGTCATGTGTGACACATCAAACATACCGGCGCTGTTACGCACGATGTGATGTTCGTCGAGTTGTGAGCCGTAATGCAGCGGCATCATCCAGCCATGAAAGTCCACCATCTTGGCACCATCGGCCAGATGCTGTTGATACAACGGAGTGTGGTTCGCCATTTTTCTCTTCTCTACGCCTTTCTACGTTGTTAGCCACGCGTTGTGACGCCAGGCCCCACGACGCAAACGTTTATCCTGCCGTTGAACTTACCACCGAAATGCGCCCGCCACCACACCTTTGGTCATAAGTTTATCTATATAAAATAGAACATTCCCGCCACACTTTCTCGAACCGAGAAAAGCCATTAAAACCAAAAAATGATAATAATAAAGAATTTAATTTTAATTAATTGCTATTAAATGAATATTTAATACATAAAAATTCGATTAAGAAGTGCGTTATTGAATAATCAAAAACCACGATAAATTAGATAAAGTAATGCGAAAAAAACCTGAAATTAGATTATTTCAGGTCAGTTACGCACGCGTTAACATCACCGCAGTATGACGTTTTGTGATAAGGCGCATGACTATCTTCCCTTTAGCGCCAGCCTGCCGGTAACAATGGCAACAACCGGAAGGTTCCCCCGATAAGAGGTTCACACTGGTTTTCATCAGCGAATTATTTTTATCAATGAATTGTTGTTATCAGCGAATTAGGGGAGTCAATAATGACACACAGAATGATACTCAATGAGACGTCTTACTTCGGCCAGGGTGCGATTGCCCACCTGACGCAAGAGGTGCAACGGCGCAGTTTTCATAAAGCGCTGGTGGTGACAGACAGCGCGCTGGTGGCGCATGGGGTCGCAGGAAAAGTGACCGGCCTGCTCGATAACGCCGGGCTGCCTTATGAGGTCTACGACGGCGTTATCCCCAACCCGACCATTGCCGTTGTTCACCAAGGTGTCAGGTGTTTTCAAGACTCGGGGGCTGACTATTTGATTGCCATCGGCGGCGGCTCACCGCAGGATACCTGCAAGGCCATCGGCATTATTATCAACAACCCGGAATTTGCCGACGTGCGCAGCCTCGAAGGGGTCGCCGCCACGCGCAAACCCAGCGTGCCGATTTTCGCCATTCCGACCACCTCCGGCACCGCCGCGGAAGTGACCATCAACTACGTCATCACCGATGAAGAGAAACGGCGCAAATTTGTTTGCGTTGACCCGCACGACATTCCGATGGTGTCGTTTATTGATGCCGACATGATGCGCTCTATGCCCGCCTCTCTTAAAGCGGCGACCGGTATTGACGCACTCACCCACGCCATCGAAGGCTTTACCACCCGTGCGGCCTGGGAGTTGACCGACATGCTGCATTTAAAAGCCATTGAGATAATCAGCCGCTCACTGCGTGATTCGGTAGCGGGCCACGCTAAAGGCGTTGAAGACATGGCGCTGGGTCAATACATCGCCGGAATGGGCTTTTCTAATGTGGGATTGGGGCTGGTGCACGGTATGGCGCATCCGCTGGGAGCGTTCTACAACACGCCACACGGGGTGGCGAACGCGATTCTGCTGCCGCACATTATGGCCTGGAATGCCGATTACACCGGTGAAAAGTACCGTGCGATTGCGCAGGCGATGGGGGTAAAAGAGGCCGCGACGCTGCCGCTGGCACACGCCAGAGCCGCTGCGATTGATGCCGTCACCCAACTGGCGCGGGATGTGGATATTCCGCCGCGCTTGCGTCAGGTTGGCGTCAAAGAGCAAGACATTCCGGCGCTGGCGCAGGCCGCCTTTGACGATGTCTGCACCGGCGGTAATCCTCGGCCAGCCAGTGTGCAAGAGATTGCGGCGCTCTATCGGTCAATTTACTGACACCAGTCAATTTACTGATTCGCTGCTGTTCACAGAAAAAAAGGCGCGTCCAGCCAGTCTCAGGCTTCGCCCTGCAACACCTGGCGGTGTATGGCAGGGGCAGAGCCCCGTGTCGGAGTGTCAGGACGCGTAGAGCGAAAGCTCTGCCGTGGCAGTCAGATGATCGGCGTCACGGCAGAGTGGCTCAAAGGCTGCACGCTATCGATGCAGCAGGTAGGGAACCTGTTCAGATAAGCTGGCTGATATTCACATTCTCCATCAGGTAGTGGTTATCTGAGTAATCCACCGGAATGGCGATAACAGCCGGGCCATCCACTTCCATCGCCTGCCAAAGCTTGGGCACCAGCTCACCGGCCGACTCCACGGCGAACCCTTTCGCGCCAAACGCCTCGGCATAGGCTTTGAAATCAATCGGCCCGAAGGTAACACCGGATGTACGCTGATACTTTTTCTCTTCCTGAATCGCCACCATGTTATAGGCGTTATCCACCCAAATGATGTGCAGGATATTGGCGTTTAAGCGCACGGCAGTTTCCAGCTCCATGCTCGACTGCATAAACCCGCCATCACCGGATACCGACACCACTTTCTGTTTCGGGTTTACCAGCGCAGCCGCAATCGCCCACGGCAGGGCCACCCCCATAGTTTGCTGGCCGTTGGTCATCAAAATCTGGCGGGCGCGGAAGCTGTAGAGATAACGCGCCAGCCAGATATGAAAGCTGCCCATATCCACACACAGCGTCACATCCTGATTCACCAGATCCTGCATCACCCGCACCAGCCGCAGAGGGTGAATGGCAAAGCCCTCCATGTTAATCGCCCGGGTGGCCAGTTGATGACGCAACTGACTGCGTTCAGCCAGAATCTGCTGTGCGCCTGAGGAAAGCGCTATCGGTGAGCGTAATTGCTGATTGAGCATGTCAACGGTGATGCTGATGTCACCGACCAGTTCAACATCCGGGCGATAGGCGCTCTCGACCTCGGCGGGAAGCACATCAATATGCACCAGCGTCGCATTACCGCTGTTCCACAGTGCAGGTGCATACTCAACCGGGCTGTAGCCGACGGTGACAATCAAATCAGCCTGCTGTAATAGCTTGTCACCGGCCTGATTGTTAAATAGCCCAACGCGTCCGGCAAAGTGGTCAAAATGTTGTTGATCGATAACACCGGCGGCCTGATAGGTGCTGGTGACCGGTAAACGACTCTGATGCAGCAAGCGGCGCAGCGCCTCGGCATTTTTCGGCTGACTGGCCATCAACCCCAGCAGCAAGATGGGGTTTTTCGCTTGCTTTATCAGGCTGACCACGCGGTCTACATCCGCCTGTGGTGCGCTGTTTAACGTTGGCAGCGCACGACGGGCCAACACGGCGCTGGTCACAGGCTCGTTGACGATATCTTCAGGCAGGCTAATAAATGCCGCCCCAGGACGGCCAAATTCCGCCGCGCGAAACGCATTGGCCATCACTTCTGAAATGGCCGATGACACGGTGATTTCCGCGCTGTATTTACTCACCGGCTGAAACAGGCTTACCGTATCGAGGCTTTGGTGAGTAAGCTTTAAGCGATCGGCGCGTTTCACCCGCCCCCCCAGTGCGACCAGCGGGTCGCCTTCTGCCGTAGCGGTCGCAAGTCCCGTCACCAGATTGGAGCAACCCGGCCCGGATGTCACCAGCGTCACCCCCGCTTTCCCGGTCAGGCGACCGATGGCCGCAGCCATAAATGCGCCGTTGGCTTCGTGGCGCACGGCAATGGTTTGAATCGGCGAGTCTTCCAGTGCATCGAATACGCGGTCTATTTTGGCACCCGGGATACCAAAGACATAATTCACGCCTTGTTGTTCAAGATGCTTAACAATCAGCTCCGCCCCACTCGACCAGTGCTGTTGATAATCCCTATTTTCCATCATGTTTATCCTCTGCGTAACGATGTGCTTTTACTTTGAGTCTCTGACTGGTGCACGCTCTCGCGTTAGCTCTCGACCGAGTGAATCACCTGGTCGAGATCTTCGGGGATAAATTGGCATTGAGAAAATCCCGGTCACGGGGAAGGTCAATCACCAGTTTGGCAATCGTGCCGAATGTCAGCACGCCTTCTTCGAGTTGGTAATCCAGAATATGCCCGCCGCCTTGACGGTTATCGGTAATGAAATGTTCGTGATAACCGGCCACATTAATCCCCTGCACATAAGCAGGACTACGAAAACCGATGGCGCTACCCTGACAGTGTTCAAAATGGAACGTAGGCTGTTGGGCAACCGCTTCCAGCATCGGTTTATAAGGGCGTTCCTGGCGGGGCACCGTGCGGGTTTCAACATGGCTAAAATGGCCATCTATCCGCAGGGCGCAAAACAGATTGTCGGTTGCAATAAAATCGTTAATACGCTGATGAATCGCCTCACGGCGAATGGCCTGGGTAAAACGAACCTGTTCTGTTGGCCGGAAAAACGTCATCACCGCAAAAGGCGTTTTCTGATGGGGCTGCGCCGCACGGGCGCTGCCATCTTCGCGTAACTGGAAAATACGGCTGTTAAGCGCCACCAGTTCACCATCCAGACCGTTAAATGTCCCTAATCCAAAATCGCCGTGCTCCAGCAATTCCGACATGGTTGTCTGTCCTTCATAGAGACCATTAATCAGGCCGCTCATTAATGAGGTCTGATAGATAACGCTCTCTGGATGCTGTTTCTGATGATGAAGTGCAAAGCTGGCCAGTTCCGCAACACAAGGATCGACACAGTTGACCTCTTTCATATTCTTTCCTTTCTGACGATTGGCAACTTAAATTTTTTTAATGTTTCGCTTGAATATTGACGTGCGTCACACCAAAGTTCCAATACAGAAAGGTGGCCATTTGGAGATCGAAAATATATGGAGTTACGTTATTTGCGCTATTTTGTCGCAGTGGCCTCAACCCGGCATTTTACCCGCGCAGCAGAATTACTGGGCATTTCGCAGCCGCCGTTAAGTCAGCAAATTCAAAAGCTTGAAAGAGAAGTCGGCACACCGCTTTTCAAACGCCTGACGCGCGGCGTGGAGATGACCGAAGCTGGCGAAGCGCTGTTTCAGGATGCCAGCCATATTCTGGAACTGACCGACTCAGCGCTGGAGCGGGTGCGCAGCATTGCCCGTGGCGAGCATGGAATCATTAATGTCGGCTTTTCTTGTGCCGTGACATTCCATCCAATGGTCCTCACCTTGTTGCAGCACTACCGCCAGCGTTACCCGCATGTGCGTCTGCAACCCAGGGAAGAACATATTGACCAAATCCTGGAAAGCCTGCGCAACCGCACCACGGACGTTGCCTTTGTACGCCTGCCCAGTGATATCGGCGATGAGTTTGAGGGCGAGTTGCTGGTCAACGAGCCGATGCAACTGGTTCTGCCGGAGCACCATCCCCTCAGCCAGCAAACTCACGTCACATTGAGTCAATTGCAGCGTGAACCGTTGATCATTTTCCCGCGTGAACTCTGCCCCAGCCTGCATGACATGATTGTGCGCGCCTGTTACCTGTCGGGTTACCAGCCCGCCATTAACCCGCTGGCTCCGCACATCACCGCCACCATCAGCATGGTGGCATCCGGTTTCGGCATTACTTTCGTGCCTGAATCACTTTCCAGCATCCAGACCGGCAACGTCACCTATCACGATACCGGTGAATTGCATCTGACCACGCAAATCGCGGTTATCTGGCGTAAACACGACCACAGCGCCACGTTAATGAATATGCTGCAACTGGTGCGACATCACCTGAACCATCGCTGATCAGCCAGCCTGCCTGCCGCAATGGTACGGCAGGCCTGCGAATAAATTATTTCCTGTTACCGATGAGTCAGTTATCGCTCTGCCGGGCTAAATCATGGCCTGCGCGGTTGTCTGGCATGAAATCTTATATATGATATTGGTTATCATTATCATCACGGAACCACCACAATGCTGACCGCCATGATAGCTGCCTGCGGGCTATGGGGAGTAAGCTGGTATTTCGGTAAACGCCTGTCGAGCGCCTGGGGGGTGTTGCTGCCAGCCGCGCTGATGCCATTACTGGCCTTACCCGCGCTGAATCTGACGCATCTGAAATGCATCTGCATGCTGGCCATGCTCATCACGTTAAGCATGCTGTTTCATCATCGCCTGCGCCACTACCTGCTGCTGCCTTCCTGTATTGCTCTGGCAGGCGGCCTGGCAGCACTCTCTGTCACGCTGATGAGAATAAGTTAACGGTCTTGGGTTATTGAGACGAATACGTTGATATATCGCTAACTGCGGCGCGGCAAAGGCCAGCGGTATGAATAATGAATTGAAGGGAATTTACCGGAAATATTGGTGCGAAGAGAGGGACTTGAACCCTCACGTCCGAAGGACACTAACACCTGAAGCTAGCGCGTCTACCAATTCCGCCACCTTCGCACTGTGTAAACTACGGTACTGCTAAAAGGCACTGCTTTAGAACTGACTCAATGTGTATCCCAGTGGTGCGAAGAGAGGGACTTGAACCCTCACGTCCGAAGGACACTAACACCTGAAGCTAGCGCGTCTACCAATTCCGCCACCTTCGCAGGTACTGAGTGATACAAATTTCGTGGTGATTATGGTGCGAAGAGAGGGACTTGAACCCTCACGTCCGAAGGACACTAACACCTGAAGCTAGCGCGTCTACCAATTCCGCCACCTTCGCAAACCCAGCAACATTACGTCACATAATGCCACCACGGAGGCGCATTCTAGAGATTTTCGCACCAAGGTCAATCATTATTTCCATCCCGCATCCGTATTTGCCGTAAAAAACAGCACCCGGCAAAACAGAACCGATTGAAAGCCTTAGACACGCTATGCAATGGCTGGGCACAAGCGTTGCCCGGCACCCGCCGGGCGACACGCGTTGACGTATGGATTAACGGTGTTTATGGCGGCGCAGGACGGCGCGATACACCTTAAAACGCCCGGTTTGTGCCAGCACTTCGTGACTGCCGAAGGTTTCATCAAGCAGCGCCGGGTAAGGCAGAAAGGCGTTGGCGACAATACGCAGCTCGCCTTCCATGTTCAGGTGAGAAGCTGCACCGCGAATCATCATTTCTGCGGCGTGCAGGCTGGTTTGCATACCATCATGGAACGGCGGGTTAGAGATGATCAGATCAAAACGCCCCTGAATGTTCGAATAGACGTTGCTTTCGACCACTTGCCCTTCCAGACCATTGGCCTCGAGGGTCGCCCGGCTGGCTTCCAGCGCCGCCGCACCGACATCACTCAGCGTCAGGCGAATTTTCGGCGAAATACGCGCAAAGGCCGCCGCCAGCACCCCGGCACCACAGGCGAGATCCAGCACCTTGCCACGGCGATGCGGCTCCAGCGTCGAGAGCAGCAACTGGCTACCGACGTCCAGACCATCACGGCTGAACACACCCGGCAGGGTACGTACCGCCACACCGTCAACATCATACTGGTGCCACCACTCCTCGTGCGAGAATGTTGCCTGCGTTTCCAGGCGACCGTGATATAAGCCACAGCGGCGGGCGCTGTCGATTTTATTGAGTGGCGCAAACGGCTCCAGAATAGCTTCGGCGCTGCGCACCCCGCTGCGGTTCTCACCGACGACGAAAATTTCACAGCCCACCGGCAACAGTGACAACAGGTTAAACAACTGGAACTGTGCTTCCTGTTTGCTTTTCGGCCAGTAGTAGACAAGGGTATCGCACCCGGCCACCATGTCCGGTGTCGCCAGCAGCGAAAAGTGCGCCTGCTCCCCCAGCGCCGCCTGTAACGACTGCCAGTGGTGGTACTGCATGGTGTGCACAGTGACGGTGCTCGCGTCAAAATGGGCAGGCAGGGTGTCCTGCAAGTCACCGGCAAACAGCACCCGGCGGGTAACAAATTCATCACTGTGGCGCAGTATCACTTCACTGGCGGGGGTTAATGCTGACATCAGGTGTGGCTCCTCAATAAACTGAGCGGCGATTATAGTGGTTTGTTGGCGCATGTTCAGCGATTTGTTAGCATAGCGGCGCACAATCACGCACCGTTATCTGCTATCCACACACCCTGAGCATCGCGCACGGAGTAAGGCATGACATCAAGACGAGACAGGCTGCTGGAGCAACTGGGGATAACGCAATGGAATTTGCGCCGTCCATCAGTGCTCAAAGGCGAGATAGCCATCAGCCTGCCACCTGCCGCACAGTTACTGATAATCAGCGACCCGCTGCCGGCCAACGATGATCCGCTGGTGCAAGACGTGGTGCGCAGCCTGTGCCTTAACCATACGCAAGTCGTCAGCCTGACCCCGCGCCAGGTGGAAATGCTGCCTGAACACACCCGCTGCCACTGTTGGTGGCTGGGCCTGCCCGCCACTGAACAGTGGCATGGCGTACACCTGACCAGCCCGGCTCTGACCGAGCTTTACCATGATGCCGGGGCGAAACGCGCCCTGTGGCAACAGATCTGTCACCATGAACAAGCCTTCCATGCCGACCACAACGCTCTCAATACTGACCCAACCTGATCTGGCGGCCGCTTTTGCCATTGAATGCCAGAGCCATGCCTTTCCCTGGAGTGAAGCAACCTTTGCCAGCAATCAGGGCGAGCGTTACCTCAACCTGAAACTGTGCCATGACCAGCAACTGGTGGCCTACGCCATCACCCAGGTGGTGGTGGATGAAGCCACGCTGTTCAACATCGCGGTAGCCCCAACGTACCAGCGCCACGGCTACGGGCGTCAGTTGCTGGAGCACCTGATAGCCGAACTGGAGCAACGGGAGGTGCTGACGCTGTGGCTGGAAGTGCGTGCTTCTAACGCGCGTGCCATCGCGCTGTATCAATCCCTCGGCTTTAATGAAGTTTCGGTACGGCGCAACTATTACCCCACAGCCACCGGGCGGGAAGACGCGATTATTATGGCGCTGCCCTTGGGCTAACCCGCGCACAGGGCGGGATGGCTGTGATAATTTGAAATGGAAATCATTCTCAATTAATATGCGGCGATATTTTGCGCTTTCCGCGTTCAGGAACCCGTTATGTCTGCCGTCAAGACCGCCAGCCCCACTGATGTTCAGCAGCTTTACCAGCAGCACCACGGCTGGTTGCAAGGGTTGCTGCGCCATCGGCTGGGCAACCTGTGTGACGCCGCCGATCTGGCGCATGATATTTTCGTGCAGTTACTGACTCGCCCGCGTGATTTCGACAGCCACGCCGGGGCGCGAGCCTATCTGAGCGTCATGGCACAAGGCATGTGCATCGATTTATGGCGACGGCGCACACTGGAGCAAGCCTGGCTAGCCTCACTCAGTGCCAGTGACGTGCAGGTGTCCGTCAGCGCCGAGCAGCACACCATTATTCTGGAGACGCTCTATCAGGTGGATGCCATGCTGCGCCAGTTACCGGAAAAAGTCCGCACGGCGTTTATCCTGTCACAGATAGAGGGGCAGACCTATGCCCAGATAGCCATCACGCTCAGCGTGAGTGAAAGAATGGTGAAAAAGTACATGGCGCAAGCCATGCTGCACTGCCTGTTACTGGAAACTGACCTGATGCACAGCAAAAGCCCGCCGCCATGAGCACAGCCATCAACACCACAGACCGGCCTGATTATGCCGTGTTGCAGCAGGCGGCACAGTGGTACGCCAGACTGCTCGACACCCCACCGGACAGCGAGCAGCTCGCCCGCTGGCAGCTGTGGCTTTCGCAAAGCGAGGCCCATCGACAGGCATGGCACTACGTAGAGACTGTCAGCCAGCGCTTTCAGCCGCTGCGGGGTGATGTGACCCCGCTGGCGGCACAAACCCTGTTGACTCCGGCCCCGGCGTTAAGTCGCCGCCAAACCTTGCGCCTTGGCGCTGCGTTGGCGGGCGGTTCACTGCTGTCGTGGCTCGCCTGGCAATCGCCCTCGCTTCGGGAGCCTGTACTGGCGATGGGGGCTGATTATCGCAGCCAAACCGGGGAAATCCGCGCGCTCACCCTGAACGACGGCTCACACCTGTGGCTGGATACCGCCTCCGCACTGGATGTTCGCTATAGCGCAACCCAGCGACAACTGCATTTACTGGCAGGTACAGTGTTTGTCGAGGCGGCCTTTGATAAGCAGCGCCCGCTCATCATGACCACGCGAGAAGGCACAATACACACCCGCACGCCGGAGGAAAATGCCTCCGCCAGCCGCTTTAGTGCACGCCAGCTAGCGGGCCATACCCAGTTAAACGTCTATGCCGGGCAAGTGAGCGTTGCGCCGTCACAGCGCGATGAGGCACAACGGATTCGGGCTGGCATACAGTGGCAATTTGACGCGGCAGGCAACGGCACGACAAGCCCGCTGCTCAGTGAGGATGCCGACTGGCGGCTTGGCCTGCTCAATGCCAGCGACACCCCGCTTGCGCAGGTCATCACCCGGCTGGCGCGCTATCGCCGCGGCTATCTGGCCTGTTCGCCTGACATCGCCGCCCTGCGGGTGGTAGGCACCTTTCCACTGACCGATACCGATAAGGCACTGGCGATGCTGGGCCGCGCACTGCCGATACGCATACGGCGTCGCGCCAACTGGTGGGTTACGGTTGAACCGGCCTGAAAACAGGCCGAAAACACCGATAATCGAAAAAAAACGCTGCCCGCAGTTCCCCTTTTACCGGCCTGGTTCGATTCCTGATTGAACGTACTTGATTGATTTTGATCCAGGGATACCACACACCATGACACCGATCACTTCTGCGCCAGCACCTTTGGCACCGACAAGCGCACGCCAGCACGGCGGCACCCCCACGCGACTGGCACTCACACTGCACCTGAGCCTGCTGGGCCTCTTCCTGCCCTGCGGTAACGCCATCAGCGCCGCTGCGACGGCAGCACCGGTCGGCCCACACCAGTACGCGGTGACGGCCGGGTCGCTCGGCAGTCAGCTAAACCAGTTGGCTGCCCAGATGGGGTTTTATCTGGTAGCCGATGCCAGCCTGACACAGGGTCTCAGCGGCCCGGCACGACACGGTGAGGCCAATGCGACCGAAGCCTTGCACCAACTGCTCAATGGCAGCGGATTAGTTGCCATGCGCGAGCCTGACGGCAGCTACATACTCAAAAAACAGCCTGCGCTGTCAACACAGCACGGCGTGAGCCTCACCGGTGATGAGATGTACGTTACCCAGCGCCTGAACCTGAATGGCCCGACGGAAGACACCGGCGCTTACACGACCCGCCAGCTCAGTACCGCCACCCGGCTGGCCCTGAGCCCGCGCGAAACACCGCAGTCGGTCAGTGTCGTCACCCGCCAGCAGATGGACGACCAGCGCATGACCTCGCTGGAAGACGCCATGACCACCTCCACCGGTGTCACCGTGGTGAAAGAAAGCTCTTATCAGAGCCGGTTCCAGTCACGCGGTTTTATGATGGACAACGTGCAGGAAGATGGCGCAGGCAGCTCATTTCAAAGTAGTGTCTCCGGCATGGGCTCGGCCGAGTCCTCCAGCGAGTCACCCGATTTAGCCATCTATGACCGGCTGGAGATTTTGCGCGGGGCCTCCGGGCTGTTGCAAGGCAACGGCGAGCCAGGCGGCACGGTCAATCTGGTGCGCAAGAAACCCACCAGCGATGTTCGCCGCACATTTAGCACCAGCGCAGGCAGTTGGGATAACTACCGACAGGAGGCTGACGTGTCAGGCCCGCTCAGTCAAGACGGCTCCCTGCGCGGCCGTTTTGTCGGCGTCACCCAGAAAAAAGGCAGCTTCGTCAACGACATTCACAGCGAACGCCATGTGATGTACGGCACGCTGGCCTATGACCTCACCCCTGACACCACACTCACCACCGGACTCAACTGGCAGAAAACCCGCACTGTGCCGGATCTCTACGGTGTGCCAATGTCAACCGACTACAGCAGCCTGAACCTGTCGCGCGATACCTTTTTAGGGGCAAGCTGGAACCAGATAACCTTTGAGAAAATCAACACCTTTGCCGAAATAGAGCACCACTTCAAGAATGACTGGACGCTCAAAAGTGCGCTGAACTACACCCACGCCACCGCACTGGGCCGTTTTACCGGTATTTTCGGCAATGGCACCAGCGGCGTTGGCAGCAGTGGCACCGGGCGGCTGAACAACCTGCTTGAGCGCGACAATCAGGGTGCCCAGTGGAGTTATAACCTGAGTGCCAGCGGGCCATTTGAGTGGCTCGGGCGCAGCCATGAGCTGGTCGCTGGCGTTGATTATCAAAAAGAGCACTTTGATAACCTGTTTGGCCGCATCACCGATACGCGCGTGGTCAACATCTATCACTGGAACCCCGCGGCACTGGCGGAACCGACCTGGCCGACATACAGCAACAACTACACCTATGACCTTGAGCAGACAGGTCTGTTCACCACCACCCGTCTGACATTGGCCGATGACTGGAAACTGATCATGGGTGCCCGTTACAGTCATTTCAGCTACGACAATAGCCTGCGCAACATCAACAGTGGCTCCGCCACCAACACGCACTTTAGCGCCAGTGACCAGCTAACCCCTTACGGCGGCCTGCTGTGGAACTTCGCCGGGCATTACACCTGGTATCTGAGCTATGCCGACATCTACAAACCCCAGGGAAACGTTGACCGCTATGGCAACCTGCTGCCTGCTGTCACCGGGAAAAATTACGAAACTGGCATAAAAGGCGAATTTTTTGACGGCGCGCTCAACACCTCGGCGGCGCTGTTTCGTATCGTGCAGCAAAACCGGCCGCTTGAAGACGTGAACTGCCCGGGCGCACTGGCGTGTTACCGGGCTGATGGCGAGGTGGAAAGCCAGGGGCTGGAGCTGGAAGCCGCAGGCAAACTGGCCACAGGCTTACAAATCGCCGCCGGTTATACGCTTACCAACAGCAAATACCTGAGCGCCGACGACAGTGCTCAAGGCCAGCGCTACAGCCTGAACACCCCTCAGCATCAGTTCAAGCTCTACACCCGCTATCAATTACCGGGGCGTTTTAATGCCTGGACCGTTGGGGCTGGGTTAACGGCACAAACCGACACCACCACCAGTCGCGGCATCACACAAGGGGGCTACACGTTGTTTAACGCTAACCTCAACTACCGCTATAACGATAACCTTAGTTTTAACCTGGCCGGCTACAACCTGACAGATAAGGTTTACTACGTGAACGTCGCCAACCGCCATCGCGGGGGCAACAATTTTTATGGCGACCCGCGCAACCTGATGTTGACCGCCAAGTGGACCTTCTGAGCATGAAAGTGCCGACAACCCGCACCGGTCATCGGTCTGGGCGCGAGCCATGACCAGCCTGCGGCATTTTTACCGGCTAACCGCACCGCTGTGGTTACGCCGCCAGGCCGCAGGGCTATGGCTACTGCTGCTGGCGGAGATAGCGTTGACGCTCGCCGTGGTGTGGATAAGCGTGCAGTTTGCGCACTGGAGCAAACTGTTCTATGACGCGCTGGCGGATAACTTCCGCCATGCCGCCGTCAGCGAACTGGCGTTCAGCTATCTGGGTTATACCGCGCTGTTTGTGGTGGTGGTGGTATGCGCCAATGGCCTGAAAAAATGGCTGATCCTGTGCTGGCGCAGGCAGATGACTCAGCACGTTGAGCAATGCTGGTTGCAGCATCACGCTCACTACCATCTCCACCTGACGCCACAAGGTGCGCCGGATAACCCTGACCAGCGTATCGCAGAAGACATTCGTTTACTCACCGAACAAAGCCTGACGCTGCTGTTATCGTTGATAAAAAATAGCGCCCGGCTATTTTCATTTCTGGCGATCCTCTGGCAGATTTCCGGCACGCAAACGCTGGCACTGGGCAGTGTACAGCTCGCGGTGCCGGGCTATCTGGTGTGGATAGCGCTCGGCTATGCAGCGCTTGGCAGCGCCATCACCCACGGGCTTGGCGCGCCGCTCCATCGCGTTAACGCCAGCCTGCAACAGGCAGAAGCGGAATACCGCGCCACCTTGCTGCGCACCCATGACCACAGCGAACAAATCGCCTTTCATCAGGGGCAACCGGCCGAGCAGCGACGTATGCAGCACCACTTCAGCGCCATTGTTAACCGCACCAGTCAACTGATCGGCCGGGAATTCCGGCTGGAGAGCTTTACCACCAGCTATTTTCGCCTGAGCCTGATTTTACCGGTGTTTGCCCTGCTGCCGCTTTACCTGGCCGGGCAGATCTCGCTGGGCATCATCATGCAAGCGCGCACGGCATTCGGCTACGTGCTGGATGCCTTTGGCTGGTTTGTTGACAGTTACCACGAGCTGGCGCGCTGGTCGGCCACCGTCAGCCGCCTGTGGGAGTTGCAACAGCGGCTGGCCGGGCTGCCCCAGTGCTCCCGGCCACTACACCGGGGGGATGCATTACACATCCATCGATTGCACCTGCACACACCACAAGACAGAGCGCTCCTGAAGCCGGTTACGCTGCACCTGCCACCCGGCCATTGGTGCCAGTTACGCGGGGCTAGCGGCTGCGGTAAAACCACCCTGTTACGCGCACTGGCAGGGATCTGGCCGTTTTATACCGGTGAGATCCTCTTCCCGGCCGGCCGGGTGATGTTTTTACCACAAAAGCCCTACCTGCCACCGGGTACCCTGCGCCAGCTTCTCAGCTACCCCCAGCCGGACATCCGGCATGATGCGCGGCTGCATCTTGCGCTGCAACGGGTGCAATTAGCCCACCTTAGCGGTGAGCTCGACCACCAATGCCCCTGGTCGATGCGGTTATCCGGTGGGGAACAGCAGCGGCTGGCACTGGCGCGGGCTCTGTTACAGGCACCGGTACTGTTGTGCCTTGATGAAGCCACCAGCCAGTTAGATGATGACAGCGCCTGGCAGTTGATGCTGATGCTGCGCCAGCAACTGCCCGAGACGCAAGTGCTGGCCGTTACCCACCAGCGCATTCTCTCTACGCTGTTTGACAGCGTGGTGCACGCCATACCCGACCCGCAGCACGAAACCGCAGTGGCCGGGTAGACTGGCTCACGCAGTACGCCAGAGCACAACTAAAGAGGAACACCGGGGGAAAGCACACGGGGGAAAAACGCAGCATAAAACGTCAGAACACGCCTTTCGGCTGAAAAAAAACAGGCCCGAGTGAATCGGGCCTGTTTGCACCATTCGTATCAATCGGGCATCACGCCTCGGCTTTATCGCCCAGCAACACCGATTCCAGCGCGATTTCGATCATCTCGTTAAAGGTGGTCTGGCGCTCGGCAGCGGTGGTCTGCTCGTGGGTACGGATATGGTCAGACACGGTGCAGATGGCCAGCGCTTTCGCGCCGAATTCCGCCGCCACGCCGTAGATACCGGCCGCTTCCATTTCCACGCCCAGAATGCCGTATTTTTCCATCACGTCGAACATGTGCGGGTCAGGCGTGTAGAACAAATCAGCGGAGAACAGGTTGCCGACGCGGGCGTTGATGCCGCGTGCTTTGGCCGCGTCCACCGCGTGGCGCAGCAGGTCGAAATCGGCAATGGCGGAGAAGTCGTGATCTTTAAAGCGCATGCGGTTGACTTTGGAATCGGTGCACGCGCCCATGCCAATCACCACGTCACGCAGTTTCACGTCTTCGCGTACCGCACCGCAGGAGCCGACGCGGATGATCTTCTTCACGCCGTATTCTGTTATCAGCTCTTTGGTGTAGATAGAGCAGGACGGAATGCCCATGCCGTGGCCCATCACCGAGATGCGGCGGCCTTTGTACGTGCCGGTGAAGCCCAGCATGCCGCGCACGTTATTCACTTCAACGGCGTTTTCCAGAAAGGTTTCCGCGATGTACTTGGCGCGCAGCGGGTCGCCCGGCATCAGTACCACGTCCGCGAAGTCACCCATTTCTGCATTGATATGTGGCGTAGCCATCTCTTTTCTTCCTTATCGAATTCGATTCAAAATCATGACGATAGATTATAGCGCCCGTGAGCGGTAGCTGTCACAGCATTGCGGTGCCGTAATCCATCGGCGACACGCCAAAATAGCGGGCAACCGTCTGGCCGATATCGGCAAAGGTAGTGCGGTGGCCGTAGTCGCCCGGTGCAACCTTCGGGCCGTAAATCAGCACCGGCACATGCTCGCGGGTGTGATCGGTGCCCGGCCAGCTCGGGTCACAACCGTGGTCGGCGGTCAGAATCAGAATGTCATCCTCCGTCACGCGCGCCAGCATCTCCGGCAGACGGCGGTCAAACAGCTCCAGCGCGGCGGCGTACCCTGCCACATCGCGGCGATGGCCGTAAGAGGAGTCGAAATCGACAAAATTGGTGAACACAATGGTGTTGTCACCGGCCTGCTCCATCTCGGCAAGCGTGGCGTCAAACAACGCGTCGATACCCGTTGCTTTGACTTTTTTGGTGATGCCGACGTTGGCGTAGATGTCGGCAATTTTGCCCACCGACACCACCTGACCGCCCTTCTCGTCCACCAGTTTTTTCAGCACCGTCGGCGCAGGCGGCTCGACCGCCAGATCGTGACGGTTGCCGGTGCGCTGGAACTGACCGGCTTTCTCACCGACAAACGGCCGGGCTATCACCCGCCCGATGTTGTACCCGCCGTCAGTCAGCTCTTCACGGGCGATTTCACACAGTTCATACAGTTTATCCAGCCCGAAGGTCTCTTCGTGGCAGGCAATCTGGAATACCGAATCCGCCGAGGTATAGAAAATCGGCTTGCCGGTTTTCATGTGCTCCTCGCCAAGCTGGTCAAGAATTACCGTCCCTGACGAGTGGCAATTGCCGAGATAACCCGGCAGCCCGGCACGTTCAACCAGCCGGTCTAACAGCGCCTCGGGGAAGCTATTGTGTTCATCACGGAAATAGCCCCAGTCGAACAGCACCGGCACCCCGGCGATTTCCCAGTGACCGGACGGCGTATCTTTGCCAGAAGAGAGCTCGCTGGCATAAGCATAGCCACCGATTATCTGCGCCTGTTCATCCAGCCCCGGCGGGAAATGCCCGGTGGAGCCTTGCGCCGCTTTGCCCAGCCCCAATCGGCTTAGGTTCGGCAACTGCAACGGCCCCTGACGCCCGCGATTGGCCTGGCCCTGTGCGCAGGCATGTGCGATATGGCCCAGCGTATCTGAACCTGCGTCACCAAACTGCCCGGCATCTGCGCTACTGCCGATACCGAACGAGTCCAGCACCATAATAAATGCACGTTTCATCTTGTTATCTCCTGCATCGTGCGTAAGGCACAGCATGTCCATCCAGTATAGATGTTCGTCACGTCGGGCCGTGAGGATCAGAGGTCAGCCATATCCAGCCGACGGTAAATCAGCGGACAGGTTGCGGGCGGCACCTCGTCAATCCGCACCGCAGCGCGCAGCGCCTCTGCCGCCTGCTGCCAGTCAGACTCCGTTTTAGCGTGGATGACCGCCAGCGGGCGGGCCGCATCAACCCTGTCGCCCAGGCTGACCATCTCACTCAACCCGACACTGCTGTCAATGATATCACTGGCCTGACGTCGCCCACCACCCAGCGCCACCACCACCATGCCCAGCGCACGCGCATCCATCGCACTGACGAAGCCCTGCTGGTCGGCAAATACCGGTTTGCTTAACGTGGCCGGTTGCAGATAACGATCGTAATGCTCGACGAAATCCACCGGGCCTTGCTGGGCCGCCACCATCCGGCCAAACACCTCGGCGGCGCGGCCATTGTCCAGCACCGCCTGCAATTTGGCGCGCGCTTCGGCAGGGTCATGCGCCAGCTTGCCTGACAGCAGCATCGACTCACATAACGCCATCGTCACCTCAAGCAGGCGCGGATTACGCTGTTCGCCGGTCAAAAAGCGCACCGCTTCACGCACTTCCAGCGCATTACCGGCGCTGGAGGCCAGCACCTGATTCATATCGGTCAGCAATGCGCTGGTGCGGCAACCGGCATTATTGGCCACACCAACAATCGCGCGCGCTAACTGTTCAGACTGTTCATAGGTCGGCATAAACGCGCCGGAACCGACTTTGACATCCATCACCAGCGCATCCAGCCCTTCTGCCAGCTTTTTCGCTAAAATCGAGGCGGTAATCAGCGGGATGGAGTCCACCGTGGCGGTAATGTCACGGGTGGCATAAAAGCGCTTATCGGCAGGGGCCAGCGAGGTCGTCTGGCCGATAATCGCCACACCGACATCACGGATAATGCGGCGAAAGCGCTCATTATCGGGCAAAATATCGAGCCCCGGGATCGACTCCAGCTTATCGAGCGTGCCACCGGTGTGGCCAAGTCCCCGGCCAGAAATCATCGGCACGTAGCCGCCACAGGCGGCCACCATCGGGCCTAACATCAGCGAGGTGACATCGCCCACGCCGCCGGTCGAGTGTTTATCCACCAGCGGGCCGTTGAGATTCAGCCCCGACCAATCCAGCACGGTGCCAGAATCACGCATCGCCAGCGTCAGCGCCACCCGCTCATCCATGTTCATATCATGAAAAAAGATGGTCATCGCCAGCGCGGCGATTTGCCCTTCAGAGACGGTATTATCACGCACCCCATTGATGAAAAAGCGGATTTCTTCAGCACTGAGCGCATGTCCATCCCGTTTTTTACGGATAATTTCCTGAGTCAAAAACACTGTTGTTCTCCTGCATAACGCAAAACATACGCCAGCAAAGGCAGGCGTATTGTCGGTGCAAAACCGCAAGGTTATCCGAAATAAGTTACCGAACGACCTGCTCCCCGCCGATTCATCAATCGCGTGTTTGATTCATTTTATTGATTGATAGCGTATCGGTTAATAACCGCTTTTCTCGCCCGAAGTCGCATGGCCGAGCGTCGTGAGCAGGCTGGCAAGCAAACCGGATGCGCCAAAGCGGAAGTGGCGGGCATCCGCCCAGCCTTCGCCCATGATGCTATCAGCCAGTTGCAGGTAATCCGCCGCGTCTTGCGCACTGCGCACGCCGCCGGCCGGTTTAAAACCAACGTGCTCGCCCACGCCTTTTTCGCGCAGCACCGTCAGCATCACTTCAGCCGAATGCAGCGTGGCATTCACCGCCACCTTGCCTGTGGAGGTTTTGATAAAATCCGCCCCGGCATCAATCGCGATTTCGCTGGCTTCACGGATCAGCGCATCGGTTTGCAATTCGCCAGTTTCAATAATCACTTTCAGCAGCACACCGGCTGACTCACAGGCCGCTTTGCAGGCTTTCACCAGGTCAAAACCAACCTGCCGATTGCCCGCCATCAGCGCCCGATACGGGAACACCACATCCACCTCATCCGCGCCATAGGCAATGGCGGCATTGGTTTCCACCAGTGCGATAGCGATATCGTCACGGCCGTGAGGAAAATTGGTCACGGTGGCGATGCGAACATCCGGCGTCCCCTGCTCACGCAGCACTTTACGCGCCAGCGGGATAAAACGCGGGTAGATACAAATCGCCGCCGTTTTACCTGCCGGGCTATTGGCCTGACGACACAGTGCGATCACCTTCTCTTCGGTGTCATCGTCATTCAGGGTGGTTAAATCCATCAGCCCCAGCGCCCGCTGCGCCATTATGGTCAGTTCACTCATACAACACTCCGCTTTTGGTCACGCCGAGACATTGGGCGCGATAGGTTTTTTTAAGCGATACGGTATTTCACCGCGATCGCCCGCTGTTTTTTGTGTTTTTATTCACATAAAAAAGAAACAATAGACACATAAAACATCATCACTGTGAATATTATCACAAAAAAGAGGTAATATGGCGAGCACGGTCGATGGTTTATCCCCGCTGATGCGGGGAACACTTTAGCCCCAACCGGGCACCGATTACACCTGCCGGTTTATCCCCGCTTGCGCGGGGAACACAATTCGGCGGTGTACATCTCGCCATTTTTGAACGGTTTATCCCCGCTGGCGCGGGGAACACGCCTCAGTTGTGGCCGTAACATCCTCATACCCCGGTTTATCCCCGCTGGCGCGGGGAACACGAAACTCGGGTGCGTGTGTGCAGTCCCGCCACCGGTTTATCCCCGCTGGCGCGGGGAACACCCATCAGACTCTAGCCGTCAGGCCCGAAACCGCGGTTTATCCCCGCTGGCGCGGGGAACACTGCGCCACGCGCAGGGATTGGGAAAAATATGACGGTTTATCCCCGCTGGCGCGGGGAACACTGTTACGAACGCGTTGGCCGTCTTTCGTCAGCCGGTTTATCCCCGCTGGCGCGGGGAACACTGCGCCACGCGCAGGGATTGGGAAAAATATGACGGTTTATCCCCGCTGGCGCGGGGAACACTGTTACGAACGCGTTGGCCGTCTTTCGTCAGCCGGTTTATCCCCGCTGGCGCGGGGAACACATAGTCAGCATCGCGGAAGTTTTTACCCGTGCCGGTTTATCCCCGCTGGCGCGGGGAACACGGCGTGAATGTCAGGATTGAGAATTGCCCGTGCGGTTTATCCCCGCTGGCGCGGGGAACACCTCGCTGTTCTCAGAAATCCATTTTTCAAACGCGGTTTATCCCCGCTGGCGCGGGGAACACGTCTTTCGTCAGCCTTACAACACCCTCGTACACGGTTTATCCCCGCTGGCGCGGGGAACACATAGCTGCTGATATCAACGTTTTGCGGCGCTCCGGTTTATCCCCGCTGGCGCGGGGAACACCGCCATCAGCTTTGGTAGAGTGTTCGAAATGACGGTTTATCCCCGCTGGCGCGGGGAACACGCTGTTAAATAGAGGTCAGTCATGAGGTTTACCGGTTTATCCCCGCTGGCGCGGGGAACACCACCCTCTCGTTTTGCCACAGCGGAAGAGGCTCGGTTTATCCCCGCTGGCGCGGGGAACACACTGGTATCAGGGGATGCGTTCATCTGGCACGCGGTTTATCCCCGCTGGCGCGGGGAACACGCACTAAGCGGGTGCGGCTCCTCTCCGCCAACCGGTTTATCCCCGCTGGCGCGGGGAACACCTCTGCTATCTGTAGCTTTATCCGAATCATGCCGGTTTACCCCCGCTGGCGCGGGGAACACGCCGACTTTAAGTTCTGGTTACCCGAAGGGCGCGGTTTATCCCCGCTGGCGCGGGGAACACGCGATATTGCACATATCACGGCGAATAGTTATCGGTTTATCCCCGCTGGCGCGGGGAACACTCTAAAAGTATATACTTGTTTTCTAATGACTTTTAAAGCCTGAAAAATTCCACCCACTTTTTCATGTTGTTAAAGAACACTAACTTATTGATAAATAAAGGCCGTGATGTACCTCACCGGCTGCCACCGATAAATGGCGTCAAACAGGCAGCCTGTATCGGCCTGTCACCGTAAAATAGGCGCTAAACCACGAAAAGGAAATGACGTGAACAGCAGCGACAGCATATGGTTCTTATATCTGCTCCGCACCGAGGCCGGAGCGCTCTATACCGGTATCACCACCGATGTGGCGCGCAGGCTGGCACAGCACCAGGCCGGAAAAGGGGCGCGGGCATTACGCGGCAAGGGGCCGCTGACGCTGGTGTATTACTGTGTGGCGGGCGATCGCTCAACGGCACTAAAATGGGAATATCGCATCAAGCAATTGAGCAAAATGCAAAAAGAAAGGCTGGTGCAACACCAGCCTGCCACACTTGACGATTTTCCGCCGCTATTCAGAAGCGATTAAACGGCTCGGCGTATTCCACCAGGCCACTGGCTCCCTGAAAATGGTTATCCGCCAGCGGATAGACCTGAAAATCCGCCTCGCACCCCAGCCAGCGGCAATGCAACTGTTGCGCGGCCGCAGGCACAAAGCCGAAGCGCGCATAGTAATGAGCATTACCCAGTACGACAACCGCGGTATAGCCGAACTCATTGAGTGCATCCAGCCCTTCATATACCAGTTGCTCACCAATGCCCTGACGGCGGTGCGACTCATCTACCGCCATCGGTGCCAGTGCCACCCATTGCAGGTCTTCCCCGCCCAGCGTCACCGGGCTGAACGCGGCATACCCAATCACGCCGCCTTCGTCGTCGGTAGCGACGATACCCAGCGTCAGTTGGCCATCCTCGCGCAATTGCTGAACCAGTTCGGCCTCAGCACTGGTGGGAAACGTACGCCGCAACAGCGCATCAATGCCGGGGGCATCGACCGGAATTTCTACACGAATCAGCATGATACTGGCATGTGCGCGCCGACAGGCTGCGCACCCTCCTGTAACCCGGCAGCAATAAACCCGGCCAGTTGCAGCAAGCCGGTACGCAGCGGTGCCGGCATGTTCTCAAGCTCAATCGCATCCATCAAATTTTTGACATACAGACCCAGCTCGGTGTCACCTTCAATACGCAAACGGCGCTGGAAAAACAGCGTGTCCGGGTCTTCGAGGCGGGCCGCTATCAGAATCAGGTCGTTGGCATCGGCGCTAAAGCTCACATCCGCCAGCTCATTATGGCTGATAGCCAGACGGTTATTGCACAGCGTCACAAACCACTGCAAACCAATATCCCGCACTTCAACGCGCAACCAGCGTCCTTGCAGAAAATCCAGTTCCCCTTCCTCCAGTGCCTGGCGAAACTGCCAGTCCAGCAGTTGCTCCATCACCCGACGTTGCAGGAAAAAAGGCGTTAATGTTAATGGCTTACTCAGTAAGCGCGGCCCTTGACGCACAATCTGTGCCCGTAGTTTTTCCAACACTGGCCTACTCCTCATAAAGCGATACTGCCTGACCGATATGGCCCTCATTCTGCCACATAACAGGAAACGGGCAGCACAGGTCTACATCATAAAAAACGCCAGACCGGTGTATTCCGCCTCACCGCACCACGCCCGGCAGACCAACAATCGTTACCCAACGGGGTAAATTTAGCCTGTTCTGCGCCAAATCACGAACCGAAACCACCGGTAATCCCCTTTTATGCTGGTTTAAATCAAAGTTACCGGGGATTCGCTTCACTAAGATCCGTTTTTATTGCCAACAGGCGCGCAGCGCCAGGCCGACATGAAAGGATGTAACCATGGAGTTGCTTTGCCCCGCCGGGAACTTACCGGCACTGAAAGCCGCCATTGACCAGGGGGCCGATGCGGTGTACATCGGGCTGAAAGACGATACCAACGCCCGCCACTTCGCTGGCCTGAATTTCACCGACAAAAAATTGCAGGATGCTGGCGACTATGTGCATCAGCGTCGGCGCAAACTGCACATCGCCATCAATACGTTTGCTCACCCTGATGGTTACTCGCGCTGGCAACGGGCGGTGGATACGGCCGTGCAAACAGCCGGAGCGGATGCGTTGATCCTGGCTGATTTAGCGATGCTGGAATATGCCGCCGAGCGCTACCCGAGCGTTGAGCGACACGTCTCGGTACAGGCATCCGCCACCAATGAGCAGGCCATTCGCTTCTACCAGCGCCATTTTGACGTCGCACGGGTGGTTTTGCCACGCGTGCTCTCGATTCATCAGGTCAAACAGCTGGCACGCACCAGCCCGGTGCCGCTGGAAGTGTTTGCCTTTGGCAGCCTGTGCATTATGGCCGAAGGACGCTGTTATCTGTCGTCCTATTTAACCGGTGAGTCCCCGAATACCGTGGGGGCCTGCTCGCCGGCACGCTTTGTGCGCTGGCAGCAAACGGATCAGGGCATGGAATCCCGCCTGAATGATGTACTGATAGACCGCTATCAGGATAACGAAAATGCCGGTTATCCCACCTTGTGTAAAGGCCGCTATCTGGTTGATGGCCAGCGCTATCACGCGCTGGAAGAGCCGACCAGCCTCAATACGCTGGAGTTGCTGCCGGAGCTGATGGCCGCCAACATCGCGTCGGTAAAAATCGAAGGCCGCCAGCGCAGCCCGGCCTACGTCAGTCAGGTGACAAAAGTGTGGCGTCAGGCGATTGACCGCTGCAAAGCCGACCCGGCGCATTTCAGTGCCACCCCAGAATGGATGGATGCACTGGGCGCACTTGCCGAAGGCACACAAACCACGCTGGGCGCTTACCACCGTCAGTGGCAGTAGCGGGAGAACACACAATGAAATATTCACTAGGCGCACTGCTTTACTACTGGCCAAAAGCTGACATTGAGGCTTTCTATCACGCCGCCGTTACCAGCAGTGCCGATATCATCTATCTGGGTGAGACGGTGTGCAGTAAACGGCGCAGCATGAAAGTAAACGACTGGCTCGCCTTAGCGCGTGATGTCGCGCGCAGCGGCAAGCAAGTGGTTATCTCCACGCTGGCGCTATTGCAAGCCCCCTCTGAACTCAATGAGCTACAACGCTATGTGGAAAACGGCGAGTTTCTGCTGGAAGCCAACGATCTCGGTGCGGTTAATATGGCCGCCGAGCGCGGTCTGCCGTTTGTCGCCGGACATGCGCTGAATTGCTACAACGCCTATACGCTGCGCTTGCTGCACAAACAGGGCATGATGCGCTGGTGTATGCCCGTTGAGCTGTCGCGTGACTGGCTGCAACATCTGCTCAATCAATGTGATGAGCTGGGCTTTCGCCATCAATTCGAGGTTGAAGTGCTGAGCTATGGTCATCTGCCGCTGGCTTATTCCGCACGCTGTTTTACCGCTCGCTCGGAAAACCGCGCCAAAGATGAGTGTGAAACCTGTTGTCTGAACTATCCACAAGGCCGTCAGGTGCTATCGCAGGAAAACCAGCAGGTGTTCGTGCTCAACGGTATCCAGACTCAGAGCGGTTACTGCTATAACCTGGGTAATGATTTGGCCTCCATGGACGGGCTGGTGGATATCGTGCGCCTGTCACCGCAGGGGCCTGACACGCTGGCGATGCTGGCGCGTTTTCGCGCTAACCAGCATGGGGAACACCCGCTGGTGCTGGAAAACCAGCAGGATTGCAACGGCTACTGGCGGCGTCTGGCCGGGCTGGAGCTGGTTGATTAGCTCGTCAGGGACGATGCGCACGCATCGTCCGTTATCTCGTGTTAAGACAGCGTAACATCTTATCCGTGTTTATTTTGGGCTGACACGTTCAGCCCCTTAACCTGATGAGTGACGCTTATGACCGCTAACGTTCCTTTCTCGCTGCTCGATCTGGCTCCCATCCCGCAGGGCAATACCGCCCGTGATGCGTTTCACCATTCTTTGGATCTCGCGCAACATGCAGAATCCTGGGGATACCAGCGCTACTGGCTGGCCGAACACCACAACATGACCGGCATCGCCAGCGCCGCCACCTCAGTGCTGATCGGTTACATTGCCGGTGGAACACAACGTATCCGGCTCGGTTCCGGTGGAGTAATGCTGCCAAACCATGCGCCACTGGTGATTGCCGAGCAGTTCGGTACACTCGAATCGCTCTACCCCGGCCGTATCGAGCTCGGGCTTGGGCGTGCGCCGGGCACCGACCCGCGCACCATGCAAGCACTGCGCCGCCATTTGCACACCGATCTTGACGATTTTCCGCGCGATGTCGCCGAATTGCAGCACTACTTTGCCGATGCCAAACCAGCACAAGCCGTGCAGGCGGTGCCGGGACAAGGGCTGAATGTGCCAATCTGGCTGTTAGGCTCCAGCTTCTATAGCGCGCAGTTGGCCGCCTCAATGGGATTGCCATTTGCCTTCGCCGCCCATTTTGCCCCCGATATGCTGTTACAGGCGCTACAGCTTTACCGCGACAATTTCCAGCCTTCCGCTCAACTGGAAAAACCGTACACCATGGTGTGCGTTAACGTCATCGCCGCCGACAGCGACAGCGACGCCCGTTTCCTGTTTACGTCACTGCAACAGCAATTCATCAACCTGCGCCGCGGCACACCGGGGCCGCTGCCTGCGCCGGTCGAGTCGATGGCGGCTTACTGGTCAGCCGCCGAGCAGTTTGCCGTGGAACAGACATTACGGCTCGCCATCGTCGGCTCGCCGGCCAGCGTGCACCACGGCCTGCAAACCCTGCTGCGGGAAACCCAGGCCGACGAGCTGATGCTCAACGGCCAGATATTCAACCATCAGGCCCGATTGCGCTCTTTTGAGCTTATCGCACAATTACAGCCAGAGGTTGTACGCCAGCCGCGAATGGCCTAATCACAGGCATAAAAAAACCAGCCCGAAGGCTGGTTTTTCACATCAAGACCGGTTGTATCAGGCGTCATTGAAACGACGTGGTGCACGCTGGCCTTCACGGTTGCCACGACGCTCACCACCACCTTCACGGCGCTCACCGGCAAACGGACGGCGGCCATTACCGCTGCCAGCACGTTCACCGAAACCACGACCACCGCGTTCGCCACGCTCACCGCCTTCACGGCGCTCACGACGTTCATGCGGCTGTGCATCACCCATCAGTTGCATATTCATCGGCTTGTTCAGAATACGGGTACGAGTGAAATGCGACAGCAATTCTCCCGGCATTCCTTTCGGCAGCTCGATGGTTGAGTGAGAAGCAAACAGCTTGATGTTACCGATATAACGGCTGCTGATGTCACCTTCATTGGCAATGGCACCCACGATATGGCGAACTTCAACACCATCATCACGGCCCACTTCAATGCGGTACAACTCCATTTCACCCACATCACGACGCTCACGGCGAGCCGGGCGCTCATCACTGCCACTGCGCTCAGTCCGCGGGCCACGATCATTACGTTCGCCACGGCGCTCGAAACGATCTTCACGCTCACGGAATTCACGACGCGGGCGTGCCGGTGCATCCGGCGGCAGGATCAGCGGGCGTTCACCCTGTGCCATTTTCAGCAGAGCCGCTGCCAGCGTTTCCACATCCAGCTCATCCGCAGGCTGCAATTTCGCCAGCAGAGCACGGTACTGATCCAGATCACTACTTTCCAGTTGCTGCTGAACTTTTGCCGCAAACTGCGCCAGACGACGCTGACCCAGCAATTCCGCATTCGGCAATTCCACTTCAGGAATGGTCAGCTTCATGGTGCGTTCAATATTGCGCAGCAGGCGGCGTTCGCGGTTTTCCACAAACAACAGCGCACGGCCGGCACGGCCCGCACGGCCGGTACGGCCGATACGGTGAACATAGGACTCGGAATCCATTGGGATATCGTAGTTCACCACCAGACTGATACGCTCAACGTCCAGACCACGAGCGGCAACGTCGGTGGCAATCAGGATATCCAGACGACCATCTTTCAGGCGCTCCAGCGTTTGCTCACGCAGCGCCTGGTTCATGTCACCATTTAGCGCCGCACTGTTATAACCGCTGCGCTCCAGCGCTTCGGCCACTTCCAGCGTGGCATTCTTGGTGCGCACGAAAATGATGGCTGCATCAAAGTCTTCCGCTTCGAGGAAACGGATCAGCGCTTCATTTTTACGCATGCCGTATACCGTCCAGTAGCTCTGGCTGATATCCGGGCGCGTGGTGACGCTGGACTGAATACGCACTTCCTGCGGATCGTTCATGAAGCGACGGGTAATGCGGCGGATCGCCTCCGGCATGGTGGCGGAGAACAGCGCGGTCTGATGTTCAGCCGGGATCTGCGCCATGATGTTTTCCACATCTTCAATAAAGCCCATACGCAACATTTCGTCGGCTTCATCCAGTACCAGACCGCTCAGGTTGGACAGATCCAGCGTACCGCGTTTCAGGTGATCCAGCAGACGACCCGGCGTACCGACGACGATCTGCGGCCCCTGACGCAGGGCACGTAACTGCACGTCATAACGCTGGCCGCCATACAGTGCGACCACGTTAACACCCTGCATATGTTTAGAGAATTCATTACAGGCTTCTGCTACCTGCACCGCCAGTTCACGGGTCGGTGCCAGCACCAGCATTTGTGGCGCTTTCAGTTCAGCCTTGATGTTATTGAGCAACGGCAAAGAAAACGCCGCTGTCTTGCCGCTACCTGTCTGGGCCATACCCAGCACATCACGGCCGTTCAACAAATGGGGAATACACTCCGCCTGAATCGGGGACGGTTTTTCATACCCCATGTCAGACAGTGCATTCAAAATAGGAGCAGACAGCCCCAAGCTAGCAAAAGAGGTTTCAAACTCTGCCATGTAAACTAAGCCTCACTTCAAAATGGCGGCCAGTCTACATAACTTGTCGAGAAAATACTCAATCATTTTCATTGAAAAGTGTGAACCGGCTCAAATTGGATTAAAAAGCGAACAATAAAGCCTCGCCCGTTAAGGCGATGAAGAAATCATCATGATTTCAGGCTGAAAGGTGTTCGTCAGCTATTGCTGGTCCGATCCTGATAGGTCGTCTTGCTCTTGGCCTAACTGCGCCAATTCCAACAATGCATAGCGGTGCTCAACAAAATTGTGAACATTGTTAGCAACCGTCAGCTTGAACAACGCCTCGGCGGTGTTCTTGTCCCCCAGACTTAGGTAGTGCTTACCTAAATAGAAGTCAGTTTCACTGAGATGCTCGGCGAGCGAAGTGTTATCCTTAGCTTCTTCCTGAATCCGCTGCATCAAGGTTTTCTCGTTGATGTAGCCCAGGTAGAATTCGACAATCGTCCATCCCCACACACCTTTCTTTGCGCCCTCGTAGCGTTCTTTTAACGCCGATTTGGCCTTCTCGGGATTGATTTCTCTCTCCACCAGATAAAGCCACAGGGAACGGAAAGGATCATTAGGATCGTCGCGATAAAACGCTAGCAGATCATCCTGCGCCAACAGGTAGCGACCGCCGTAGTACAAAGCGATGCCCCGATTCAAACGCGCATAATTGTAAGTTGGATCAAGCTCTAATACAGAATCAAACGCTTCATAGGCAGCATCAAAATTGCCTGCCTGCGTCAAATAAATGCCGAGATAATTAAATACCTCCGGCATATCGGGGCGGATAGAGAGCGCTTGTGAAAAATCATTTCGCGCTAATGCCCGTAACCCGAGACTATCATACAGCACTCCGCGCTCATATAACAGCTGTGCCCGCTCATCGGGAGTAATTGCCCGGCTCGCGAGGATTTGTTCCATGCGTGCCAGGATGACTTCCTGTTGCAACGTAGGCTGCAACGGGACGGCCAGCAATGCATCTTTGCGCCAATCCGTGTTGCTGCATCCTGCCAGCATGATTGCTGTCGCAACATAACACCAGCGCAAGAAAGGCTTCATTTCCCACTCCCGAAGACAAACATTGGATGAACATCCTGTCCCCGACTGCTCAGTATAAGGATATCCGTTCCTTATAATACACGCAGCTCCTTCACACTGTAAGGAGCTGCCAATCGATTATCCGTTATTATTCTTCACTGGAAACCGGAACAGTTTCCTGAGATTGAGCAGTTGCTTCTTTTATGCTCAAACGGACACGCCCCTGACGGTCTACTTCCAGCACTTTGACCGGTACTTCCTGGCCCATCTGCAAGTAGTCGGTCACTTTCTCAATACGCTTGTCCGCAATTTGAGAAATGTGTACCAGCCCTTCTTTACCGCCACCGATCGCCACAAATGCACCGAAATCAACAATGCGGGTCACTTTACCCTGGTAAATACGACCCACTTCGATTTCAGCGGTGATTTCTTCGATGCGACGGATCGCCAGGCGGGCTTTATCGCCATCAGTAGACGCAATCTTCACCGTACCATCATCTTCAATTTCGATGGTGGTACCAGTTTCTTCGGTCAGCGCACGGATAACCGAGCCACCTTTACCGATCACATCTTTGATCTTGTCAGTGCTGATCTTAATCGTGTGGATACGCGGAGCGAACTCAGAGATTTCACCACGCGGAATGCTGATAGCCTGCTCCATCACGCCCAGGATGTGCAAACGCGCCCCTTTTGCCTGATTGAGTGCCACTTGCATGATCTCGCGGGTGATCCCTTCGATTTTGATGTCCATCTGCAAGGCGGTAACGCCTTCACGACTACCGGCAACTTTAAAGTCCATATCGCCGAGGTGGTCTTCATCGCCGAGGATGTCAGACAGCACAACGTAGTTGTCGCCTTCTTTTACCAGACCCATCGCAATACCCGCGACGGCAGCCTTGATAGGCACGCCAGCATCCATCAGCGCCAGAGAAGCACCGCACACGGACGCCATGGAAGAAGAGCCGTTAGATTCAGTGATTTCAGACACCACACGCACGGTGTACGGGAAGGCTTCTGGTTTCGGCATCACGGCCAGCACGCCACGTTTCGCCAGGCGGCCATGACCAATTTCACGGCGTTTCGGTGAACCTACCATGCCGGTTTCGCCCACAGAGTACGGCGGGAAGTTGTAATGCAGCAGGAAACGATCGGTACGTTCACCCATCAGTTCATCAATGTTCTGCGCATCACGCTCGGTACCCAGCGTCGCCGTCACCAGCGCCTGTGTTTCACCACGAGTAAACAGTGCAGAGCCATGAGTACGCGGCAGCACGCCGGTGCGCACGTCCAGACCACGGATCATGTCTTTTTCGCGGCCATCAATGCGTGGCTCACCACGCAGCACGCGGCTACGTACCACGTTTTTCTCAATGCTGCCGAGAATGTCACGCAGTTCATTTTCGTCCAGCGTTTCATCTTCAGCCAGCAGTGCCGCAACGACATCAGATTTAATCACATCAACCTGAGCATAACGCTCTTGCTTTTCAATGATGCGATAAGCATCGCCCAGACGGGCTTCGGACAACGCCTGCACGCGGTTATGCAATTCCACATTCACAGCAGGAGCTTGCCAGTCCCATTTCGGTTTACCGGCTTCTGCGGTCAGTGCTTTGATATTTTCGATGACGATCTGCTGCTGGTCGTGACCAAACACCACCGCCCCCAGCATCTGATCTTCACTGAGCAGATCCGCTTCAGATTCCACCATCAGCACCGCACCTTCAGTACCGGCCACTACCAGATCCAGACGGCTGGTTTTCAGCTCTTCGCTGGTCGGGTTCAGTACGTACTGATCGTTGATATACCCAACGCGTGCCGCACCAATCGGGCCATTGAACGGAATGCCAGACAGGCTCAGCGCAGCAGAAGCACCAATCATCGCCACGATATCCGGGTTAACCTGCGGGTTAACGGAAACGACGGTGGCAATCACCTGTACTTCATTGACAAAACCGTCTGGGAACAGCGGGCGGATCGGGCGGTCAATCAGACGCGAAGTCAGCGTTTCGCCTTCGCTCGGGCGGCCTTCACGACGGAAGAAACCACCGGGGATACGGCCAGCTGCGTAAGTACGCTCTTGATAGTTAACGGTCAGCGGGAAGAAGTCCTGACCCGGCTTGGCATTTTTCGCGCCCACAACGGTAACAAATACGGCAGTGTCATCCATGCTAACCATGACAGCGGCAGTGGCCTGACGAGCCATCATACCGGTTTCCAGCGTAACGGTATGTTGGCCGTACTGGAATTTACGAACGATCGGATTAAGCAAAATACTATCCTTTACCAGAGGGATACACGGTGTGTCATCCAACAAGTCTGTCACCGACACCGTGAAACCAGTTAAATAACCGACCCTGTCACTACATCCTCGCGACTAATGACAAGCCTTATACCGCTTTTAGCAGATAAAACTTCTCATTAGCCGCGCGAATCGCTGTAATAACGGATCATTTTTGCAACAGCAATACATTACTCTGTTTTGCTGGCACTTCCTAGAAGAAAGGGGCCAAAAGAGGCCCCTTTCTCCTGAAACTCGTCGAATTAGCGACGCAGACCCAGACGTTCGATCAGGGTAGTGTAGCGTGCCAGATCTTTACGTTTCAGGTAATCCAGCAGCTTACGACGCTGAGATACCATACGCAGCAGACCACGACGGCTGTGGTGGTCTTTTTTGTGCTCGGAAAAGTGACCTTGCAGATGGTTAATCTGTGCAGTCAGCAGGGCAACCTGAACTTCGGTAGAACCGCTGTCATTTTCGCCGCGACCAAATTCCGCAACAATCTTCGCTTTTGCTTCAACGCTTAGAGACATGATTTACTCCAAAATAGATAAACAGAAACAGGTGCCGATCTCTAATTCAGCAACCCAGGATTTAAGCCGCGCCATTTTACTCTTAGCCTACCCCAATCGCAAGGCACAAGGCATCTAAACACGCCGGGCCCACGGCCTTTTCGGAGGGGAAAATATGATGACATCGCGGCTGGCTCGTTATCAGGCAAAAGATGGAGGAAAGTTTTCGACGACTAACCGACGCGGTGCTACGCGACCTTCATCATCAATTTCACCCATGCCAATAAACTTGTGGGATTCACCTTCCGTAATACGCACCATACCTTGTGTCGGTGCATCCGGCGCTCTTACTGCCTGACCGAGCTTTAAGTAACCCGCGACGACAGCAGATAAGTTGACCACGGGAAATGCCTGCACGGCAGTATCCATCGGTAGCAGCAGGTCATCCAACAGTTCACCGACAGGTTGCTCTTGCGCCAACGCCTGCTCATGCAGTGCCTGCAATTGTGCCAGTGTCACCATCCGTGCGGTCGGGTATGTCGCCACCTGTAAACGGCGCAGATAGATAACATGCGCACCACATCCTAGCTTCTCGCCCAGATCGTCAATAATGGTGCGAATGTAAGTCCCTTTCGAGCAGTGGATTTCAAGCTCCAGCTCATCCCCTTCCCAGCGAATGAATTGCAGTTCGTACACCGTGATATCACGAGCCTCACGCTCTACCACTATGCCTTGACGTGCATACTCATACAGCGGGCGGCCTTCGTGTTTCAGAGCCGAGTACATGGAAGGAACCTGTTGGGTATGGCCGCGAAAACTGTCTAAGGCCTGCATCAGTGCATCATTATCAAATGTGACAGGACGCTGTGCTATCACATTACCATCTGCATCTGACGTATCCGTTCGCTGCCCAAGACGGGCGATAACACGATAGCGTTTATCTGCATCCAACAAGTATTGGGAAAATTTGGTCGCTTCTCCGAGGCACACAGGCAGCATGCCCGTTGCCAGTGGGTCAAGCGCACCGGTGTGCCCAGCTTTGTTGGCATTAAACAGGCGTTTTACCTTTTGCAGCACATCGTTGGATGATGCGCCTTGCGGTTTGTCTAACAACAAAACGCCGTGAATATCCCGACCACGACGACGAGGACGCGACATTAGCCCTCCTGCTCATCGTCAGCCGTTGAGGAACGACGTTGGGCATCGCGTCTGACGACGTTTGTCACCAGGTTTGACATTCTCATCCCTTCGACCAGCGAATTATCGTAAGAGAAGGTCAGCTCAGGCACGACACGCAGGCGCATCGCTTTCCCAATCAGCATACGAATAAAACCAGAGGCATCCTGCAATGCCTTAATACCCACTCTGATTTGTTCCGGTTCGTTGTCATTAAGGAACGTGACAAAGACCTTGGCATAAGCCAGATCGCGAGACACTTCGACACCGGATACCGTTGCCATGCCAACACGCGGATCTTTCACTTCGCGTTGAAGGATAATGGCTATCTCTTTTTGCATTTCCTGCGCCACACGCTGTGTGCGGCTGAATTCTTTCGCCATGACGAATCCTCAGGGAAAAAGCGGGGGGCACTCGGCCCCCCAGCATGAAAACATCAGGTACGTGATGACACGCCTTACTCGATGGTGCGTTTAATCTCAATGGTTTCAAACACTTCGATCATATCGCCGGTGCGAACATCATTGTAGTTCTTCACACCGATACCACACTCCATACCGTTACGGACTTCGTTGACATCATCTTTAAAGCGACGCAGAGATTCCAGTTCGCCTTCAAAGATAACCACGTTATCACGCAGTACGCGGATCGGGTTGTGACGTTTCACCACACCTTCCGTCACCATACAACCTGCGATAGCACCAAATTTCGGTGACTTGAACACATCACGAACTTCTGCCAGACCGATAATTTCCTGCTTGTATTCAGGTGCCAGCATACCGCTCATCGCCTGCTTCACTTCGTCTATCAGGTCATAGATAACCGAGTAGTAACGCAGATCCAGACTTTCTGCTTCAACAACGCGACGGGCTGAAGCATCCGCACGCACGTTAAAGCCAAGAATAATCGCATTCGATGCGGCAGCCAACGTGGCGTCGGTTTCGGTGATCCCACCCACACCAGAGCCCACGATTTTGACTTTAACTTCATCGGTAGACAGTTTTTGCAGTGAATCGCAAATCGCTTCCGCAGAGCCCTGAACGTCGGATTTCAACACGATGTTCAACTCGGACACTTCGCCTTCGCTCATGTTGGCAAACATGTTTTCCAGCTTGGATTTCTGCTGACGCGCCAGTTTCACTTCACGGAATTTACCCTGACGATAGAGTGCCACTTCACGGGCTTTCTTCTCATCACGCACCACGGTCGCTTCGTCACCGGCAGCCGGTACACCGGACAGCCCCAAAATCTCTACCGGAATAGACGGGCCAGCCTCAGTGATTTCTCGGCCTAACTCATCACGCATCGCACGCACACGGCCATATTCAAAGCCACACAGTACGATATCGCCTTTGTTCAGCGTCCCTTCACGCACCAATACGGTCGCAACCGGGCCACGGCCTTTATCAAGGAAGGACTCGATTACCACACCGCTCGCCATACCGCTGTGAATAGCTTTCAGTTCCAGGACTTCGGCTTGCAGCAAGATCGCTTCCAGCAACTCGTCAATACCCGTACCGCTCTTAGCCGAGACGTGTACAAACTGCGACTCGCCGCCCCACTCTTCCGGCATAATGCCGTACTGTGACAGCTCGTTCTTAACGCGATCGGGGTCTGCTTCGGGTTTATCGATTTTGTTTACTGCAACAACTACCGGCACTTTCGCTGCCTTGGCATGCTGGATAGCTTCGATAGTCTGCGGCATGACACCGTCATCGGCTGCGACAACCAGCACCACGATATCGGTCGCCTGAGCACCACGAGCACGCATAGCGGTAAACGCAGCATGCCCCGGGGTATCCAGGAAGGTAATCATGCCGTTATCGGTTTCAACGTGATAAGCACCGATGTGCTGGGTAATCCCACCTGCCTCGCCTGCTGCCACTTTGGTAGAGCGGATGTAGTCCAGCAATGAGGTTTTACCGTGGTCAACGTGACCCATGATGGTCACCACCGGCGCACGCGATTCAGACTCAGAAGACAGGCCCGTATCACGATCGCTCATTACCGCCTCTTCCAGCTCGTTTTCACGGCGCAGGATCACTTTGTGACCCATTTCTTCCGCTACCAGCTGTGCCGTTTCCTGATCGATAACCTGGTTGATGGTTGCCATCGCGCCCAGTTTCATCATAGTTTTGATGACCTGAGAGCCTTTGACAGCCATCTTGTTCGCCAGCTCAGCCACAGTAATGGTTTCGCCGATCACCACATCACGGTTGACCGCCTGCACCGGCTTATTGAAGCCCTGTTGCAGCGTACTTGGTTTACGCTTGCCTTTACCGCCGCGAGTCACCGCACGGGCCTCTTCGCGATCGGCTTTCGATTCAGACAGGCGGCTGCCTTTTTTCTGTTTGGCAACTTTACTGCTGCGAGCACGGCCGCGACCACCTTCTACCTGACGATCGTTCTCATCTTCCGCTTCACGCGCATGATGAGACGTAGTGACATGGTAATCAGAGTCTTCGGTCTCTTCGCCTTCTTTCTCCCAGCGTCCGGCATTTTCTTCTGCCATCTTGCGAGCTTCTTCGGCGATACGGCGGGCCTCTTCTTCGACTTTAAGACGGGCTGTTTCCTCCGCCTTACGCTTGAGTTCAGCCGCTTCCGCTTCGCGACGCGCTTTCTCAGCCTGAGCTGGTTTAGTCATACTATCGTTCTGTTGATTGCTCACTTTCTCTTTTTCCGCTACGTCACGCTTAGCTTTTTCCACGGCCTCACGTTTGGCTTGCTCTTCAGCAACAGCACGCTTTGCCTTCTCTTCTTCCTCACGTTTTGCTTTGTCTTCAGCATCTCGTGTGGCTTGTTCTTCGGCTGCGCGTCGCGCCTGTTCTTCCGCTTCACGCCGTGAACGCTCTTCCTCTGCGGCTTGCTGCTGATCTTCGAGAGGATCGCGTTTTACATAAGTGCGCTTCTTGCGGACTTCTATCTGCACCGACTTACTCTTACCGCCAGTGCTGGGAATACTCAATGTGCTACGGGTTTTACGCTGCAACGTCAATTTGCTGGATGCCCCACCGCGTTCACGGTTCAGGTGAGCCAATAAGGTTTCTTTCTCGTGCTGAGTCACAGAATCTGACGCAGATTTGGTAATTCCCGCGTCAGCAAACTGCTGTATCAGGCGGTCAACCGGCGTCTGGATTTCTGCGGCCAGCGATTTTAGGGTTACATCTGTCATGCTGTTCCTTTCCTGCTACAGTTCGTTATTCGTTACTGCCACCAAACCAACAGATATTGCGTGCAGCCATAATCAGCTCACCGGCTTTTTCTTCATCAAGCCCTTCAATATCTGTCAGGTCATCGACGCCCTGCTCAGCAAGATCTTCCAGCGTGCACACACCACAGGCAGCCAGTTTAAACGCCATTTCGCGCGAGAGCGATGGTAAATTCAGCAAATCTTCCGCAGGCTGGCCACCACCACGATTCTCTTCATTAGCCAGCGCCAGCGTCGTCAAGGCTGCTTTAGCCCGTTCACGCAGTGCTTCAATGGTTTCTTCATCAAGCCCGTCAATCTCTTGCAGCTCATGCATAGGTACATAAGCCAGTTCTTCAAGCGATGAGAAACCCTCTTCAACCAGTGCGGTAGCAAACTCTTCGTCAACATCAAGATATTTGGTGAAGACATCAATGGCTGCGTGTGCTTCAGCCTGATGTTTCGCCTGCAAATCTTCAATCGTCATAACGTTCAGTTCCCAGCCACTCAGTTGGGAGGCGAGTCGAACGTTTTGACCATTACGGCCGATAGCCTGGGCCAGATTGCCAGCCTCGACAGCAATATCCATGGTGTGTTTATCTTCATCCACCACGATAGAAGCCACATCTGCGGGTGCCATCGCATTGATGACAAATTGTGCCGGATTATCATCCCACAGCACGATATCAATACGCTCCCCACCCAATTCGCTGGAAACCGCCTGAACGCGCGCACCACGCATACCTACGCATGCCCCGACCGGGTCAATACGTTTGTCGTTCGTTTTTACCGCGATTTTGGCACGAGACCCAGGGTCACGAGCGGCGGCTTTAATCTCAATAACTTCTTCACCAATTTCAGGCACTTCGATGCGGAACAGTTCAATCAGCATTTCAGGGCGGGAACGGCTGACAAACAGCTGAGCGCCGCGAGCTTCAGGGCGAACCGCGTACAACACACCACGGATACGATCCCCAGGACGGAAATTTTCACGCGGCAACATATCTTCTCGGCCAATAACGGCTTCAGCATTGTTGCCTAAGTCCAGGCTAATATTATCGCGATTTACCTTTTTCACGACACCGGTGACAATTTCGCCTTCCTGCTCACGGAATTGGTCAACCACCATAGCTCGCTCAGCTTCACGAACCTTCTGGACGATAACCTGCTTGGCAGTTTGAGTGGTAATACGGTCAAAGGTTACTGATTCAATTTGATCTTCAATGTAACCGCCGAGATCTATCGAAGGGTCTTCAAATTGGGCCGCATCTAACGTGATTTCACGCGTCGGCAGGGTAACTTCGTTCACCACCTGCCAACGACGGAACGTATCGAAATCTCCCGTTTTGCGATCAATGCAAACGCGTACGTCGATTTCCTGTTCGTATTTTTTCTTTGTTGCTGTCGCAAGCGCCGTTTCTAGCGCTTCAAAAATCTTCTCGCGCGGTACAGCCTTTTCATTGGAAACCGCTTCAACAACAGCCAGAATCTCTTTATTCATCCTAGTTGCCTCATCCAAACTTTAAAAGTGGGGTACCAGATTCGCTTTCTGGATGTTGCTCAGCGCGAACACTTCATCTTTGCCTTCCACCGTGACAGTAATCATCTCACCTTCAACAAATTTAATGATACCTTGCCACTTGCGGCGATTCTGGACGGCCATACGCAACACCAGGCTAACTTCCTCATTGAGGAAACGCGCATAATGCGCCGCAGTAAAAAGAGGACGTTCCAGACCTGGCGATGACACTTCCAGGTTATAGGCAACGGATATAGGATCTTCGACATCCAGCACCGCACTGACCTGGTGGCTGACATCAGCACAATCATCAACAGTGATGCCATCTTCACTATCAATATAGATACGCAGTGTAGACTGGCGTCCCCGGATGAACTCAATGCCCACCAGTTCATAGCCAAGGGCTTCAACAGGTGCCGAAATCATCTCTGTTAACTTTTGTTCTAATGTGGACAAGCCCACCCCCAAGACATAAAAAAAGGGCCTAATAGCCCAGTCATTCTGTTGTCAGATAACAAAAAACCCCGAGATATCGGGGCTTTATGCAACTGGACCCTGTTTACCACAGCGAAGCTGTAGTGTCACTTACCATGAAGTATTCTTTCAAAACCCACCGTACCGGGCATAATCTGGTGCAATACAGTTTATTTGAAAAAAAACTTTTCTGGGAAGTTAAGTGGTTGCGGGGGCCGGATTTGAACCGACGACCTTCGGGTTATGAGCCCGACGAGCTACCAAGCTGCTCCACCCCGCGTCCGAAAACGTGGCAAATACTACGCTGACAACCGCTAAATTGCAAGTTATCTATAGGATTGGTACCGAGGACGGGACTTGAACCCGTAAGCCCAATCGGGCACTACCACCTCAAGGTAGCGTGTCTACCAATTCCACCACCTCGGCATCACAATTTGCTATTACCAGCAGCATGGTGGCACTGCTGGTAAGACGTCCGCGATTATTTAGGAATATCGCTTGACGGTGCAGCTGGCGCTTTAGTTTGCTCGGCTTTCGCCGGCGCAGCTGGCTGATTCAGGTTTTCCCACTCACTGCTTTTTTTGCCGTGGCCGGAACTCATGTTGCCCAGAATCAGACTGAGTACGAAAAACAGCGTGGCAAACAGCGCCGTCATTCGGGTCATAAAGTTGCCTGAACCACTAGAGCCAAACAGCGTAGCGGAAGCTCCGGCTCCGAACGACGCGCCCATATCTGCACCTTTACCTTGCTGTAGCATAATAAGACCAACAAGTCCGATTGCTGATAGCAGGAAAATAACCAGAAGAGCTTCGTACATAGTTGTACCCGTTATTCGCCTCATCTTAAATCAGGTGAGGTATCAATAAGTTTTGCGTTTACCCGCTATTGACCGAGCAGGACTAACAACATCCTCTACAAAGCGGGTCTGAATACTAACCAAAGCCTCTGAGGTGCGCAAGGGTAATTTATCTCGCTGGAATCATTTGCAGAAAAAACCACCACAAAGAGCAAAAACAGTACTAAACGGGTAACTTTAACATGCCATTTCCTACTGGCGGTGGGGCGCAGGCACAGAAAACCACCGCCCTATCATCTGTGCCGTGCATAAAAATTTACCCGGCCGCCCTTACCGCATCTGCAATTTTATTTGCCATCTGCGTTACCGTTGCTTCATCTTCACCTTCAACCATGACACGAATTAGCGGTTCAGTGCCAGATTTACGTAACAGTACACGCCCCCGGCCGGAAAGCTGTTCTTCCACCATGCGGGTGACTTGCCTGACCGGCTCACTTTCCAGTGGGTTACCCTCACCATTGAAGCGTACATTCACCAGAACTTGTGGAAATAATGTCATACCGCTGCACAGATCATGCAGACTCATATGATTACGTACAATTGCCGTCAATACCTGTAACGCGGCGATGATGCCATCCCCCGTCGTGGTTTTATCCAGCAAAATAACGTGCCCTGAATTCTCAGCGCCAATCCGCCACCCTCGTAATTGCATCAGTTCAAGCACATAACGGTCACCAACTTTAGCGCGCGCAAACGGAATACCCAGCTGTTTTAATGCCAGCTCCAGGCCCATATTGCTCATCAGTGTTCCAACCGCGCCACCACGTAGTTGACCTTGACGCAGAGCCTCTCGGGCAATGATATAAAGAATTTGATCGCCATCGACCTTATTGCCGAGATGATCAACCATCATAAGGCGATCGCCATCGCCATCAAATGCCAGTCCCACATCAGCTTTTTCTGCCAGCACACGAGCCTGAAGCTGGGTAACATCCGTCGCGCCACATTGCTCGTTAATATTCATGCCATCAGGCTCACAGCCAATCGCAATCACTTTTGCGCCGAGTTCACGTAATACGCTAGGAGCAATGTGATAGGTTGCACCGTTCGCACAATCAACAACAATCTTCAAACCGTTCAGGCTCAGCTCGCCAGGGAATGTGCCTTTGCAAAACTCGATATAGCGACCTGCGGCATCAACAATACGGTTGGCTTTACCCAGTTCAGCAGATTCGACGCACGTTAATGGTTTCTCCATCTCCGCTTCTATCGCTTCCTCTACATCATCAGGTAATTTTGTGCCATCAATTGAAAAAAACTTAATGCCATTATCGTAATAAGGATTGTGTGAAGCAGATATCACAATCCCGGCTTCTGCACGGAAGGTGCGTGTCAGGTAAGCAACGGCAGGCGTCGGCATCGGTCCTGTAAAAGAAGCAGACAAGCCAGCAGCAGCCAGACCGGCTTCCAGGGCTGACTCCAGCATATAACCGGAAATGCGGGTATCTTTGCCGATAATGATTTTTCTGGAGCCATGGCGGGCCAAAACCTGCCCGGCGGCCCATCCCAGTTTTAAGACAAAATCAGGAGTGATAGGCAGGTCGCCGACCTTACCTCGAATACCATCAGTGCCAAAATATTTGCGACTGCTCATAATCTATTGTTATTCCTTTTCTGAAAGCGTTGCTTCAACGACACGTATTGCATCAACCGTCGCTTTTACATCGTGGACCCGAATGATGTGAGCCCCCTGCATCGCAGCAATAACCGCGCACGCGACACTGCCATGAATACGTTCAAGCGGTGGAACACCCAGCAATTGCCCAATCATCGATTTTCTGGACATCCCCACCAATAGCGGTAAACCAAAGCGGTGCAATGCGTCCAGATGTGCAAGAAGACGGTAATTATGCTGCAAATTCTTGCCGAAACCGAAACCTGGATCCAGTAACAACCGTTCGCGGGCAATCCCCGCAGTGGCACAACGTTCAATATGATGCTCAAAAAACATCGCGACCTCACCCACCACATCGTCATAATGCGGCGTGTGTTGCATGGTTTTCGGTATCCCTTGCATATGCATCAGACAGACTGGCAAGCCGGTTGCCGCCGCGGCTTCAAGCGCCCCCGGTTCGCCCAGCGCACGAATATCATTAATAAGATGTGCGCCCGCTTCAGCACAAGCGGTTATCACCTCAGGCTTGGACGTATCGACGGAAATCCAGATTTCGAAACGCTGCGCCAGCGCTTCTACTACAGGAACGACCCGCTCCAATTCCTCTTCGACACTCACTTCATCAGCACCTGGCCGGGTAGATTCACCGCCAATATCAATGAAAGTCGCGCCTGCGGTAATCATTTGTTCAGCATGGATCAACGCGGCATTCAACGTATTGTGACGGCCACCATCAGAGAAAGAGTCTGGCGTGACATTTAATATTCCCATCACCTGGGGGCAGGAGAGGTCTAGCACCTCACCGCGCACATTTAATTTCATTTTTACCTCTTACGTTTTCAGGCTGGGTATCAGTCCTGAGTCACCAGTAAAAAACCCCGGCAAGCCGGGGTTTGAGGTCGATAACGATCCTATCAGGTGACGGATGTTCTGTTATTTATCGTTCAACGGACCAGACACTGTGTTATCAGATGTCGGTGCTGGTTCATCCACCTGAGCAGGCGATTTAGGTGCACCGCCGTTGTCCGATGACGATGTATTTCCACCCGACGTCGGTTCTTCCCAGCCAGCGGGAGGACGAACATCTTTGCGAGCCATAAGATCATCAATTTGTGGCGCATCAATCGTTTCGTATTTCATCAGCGCATCTTTCATCGAATGCAGAATATCCATGTTGGACATCAACAATTCGCGGGCACGCAGATAGTTACGTTCAATCAGTGCTTTCACTTCCTGATCGATAATACGGGCAGTCTCATCAGACATATGCTTGGCTTTCGCAACAGAACGGCCAAGGAAAACTTCCCCTTCCTCTTCCGCATACAGCAATGGCCCCAGTTTTTCCGAGAACCCCCACTGTGTCACCATATTGCGAGCAATAGACGTCGCCACTTTAATGTCGTTAGAGGCACCGGTAGAGACATGCTCCGGGCCATAAATGATCTCTTCAGCAAGACGACCGCCATAAAGCGTAGAAATCTGGCTTTCCAGTTTCTGGCGGCTGGCACTGATAGCATCCCCCTCCGGCAGGAAGAACGTTACCCCTAAAGCACGGCCACGAGGGATAATCGTCACCTTATGCACCGGGTCATGTTCAGGCACAAGCCGCCCGATAATGGCATGACCGGCTTCATGGTAAGCGGTGGACTCTTTCTGGGCTTCCGTCATCACCATGGAGCGGCGCTCAGCGCCCATCATGATTTTGTCTTTCGCCTTTTCGAACTCAACCATCGATACAACACGCTTATTGCCGCGGGCAGCAAACAATGCCGCTTCGTTGACCAGGTTAGCCAGATCGGCACCTGAGAAGCCTGGCGTACCACGCGCAATCACCGAGGCATCAATATCCGGTGATAATGGTACACGGCGCATGTGAACTTTAAGAATCTGCTCACGTCCACGCACATCCGGTAAACCAACCACTACCTGACGGTCAAAACGACCGGGGCGCAATAGCGCAGGGTCAAGCACATCAGGTCGGTTAGTCGCAGCAATAACAATGATGCCCTCATTGCCTTCGAAGCCATCCATCTCAACCAGCATCTGGTTAAGCGTCTGCTCACGTTCATCATGCCCACCGCCAAGACCAGCACCGCGCTGACGACCAACAGCATCGATTTCATCAATAAAGATGATGCAGGGCGCGGCTTTTTTAGCCTGCTCAAACATGTCACGTACGCGTGATGCACCGACCCCGACAAACATCTCGACAAAATCAGAACCAGAAATGGTGAAGAAAGGAACTTTGGCTTCACCAGCGATAGCTTTCGCCAGCAGTGTTTTACCTGTCCCCGGCGGGCCAACCATCAGCACGCCTTTGGGAATTTTACCGCCCAATTTTTGAAAGCGGCTAGGCTCACGCAAATACTCCACCAATTCGGCCACTTCCTCTTTGGCCTCATCACAACCGGCAACATCAGAGAAGGTGGTTTTTATCTGGTCTTCCGTCAGCATGCGAGCTTTGCTTTTACCAAAAGACATCGCACCTTTACCGCCGCCACCCTGCATCTGGCGCATGAAGAAAATCCAGACACCAATTAGCAGCAGCATCGGGAACCAGGAAATGAAGATAGAAGCCAGCAGGCTTGGCTCTTCAGGCGGTTCACCGACCACTTTCACGTTTTTGGTCAGGAGGTTATCCAGCAGTTTTGGATCGTTGACAGGGATGTATGTGGTGTAGCGACTGCTGTCTTTTTTGACAACATTGACCTCGCGCCCGTTGATTCGTGCTTCACGGACCTGATCCTGATTCACTTCAGTCAAAAAGGTTGAATAATCCACCCTACGGCCATTCGACTCGCTGGGCCCAAAGCTCTGGAATACAGACATCAGCACCACCGCGATGACTAACCAGAGAATCAGGTTTTTCGCCATGTCACTCAAGGGATTAACCTCATATTACAACTGTATTAAAAAATAGCGTCAGAGTACTACAGTTTACGGCCTGTCGCTACAATGTACACCTCACGAGACCGGGCTCGAGAAGCATCTGGCTTACGAATCTTAACCGTCGTAAACAGGGAGCGAATCTCGCGCAGATACTCATCGAATCCCACGCCCTGAAAGACTTTCACTACAAAACTGCCACCCGGAGCCAACACATCCCGGCACATTTCCAGCGCAAGCTCCACCAGATACATAGCACGAGGAATATCAACCGCCGGGGTACCACTCATGTTCGGGGCCATGTCTGACATCACCACCTGAACTTTTTGGTCTCCCACCCTTTCCATCAGGGTTTTGAGCACTAATTCATCACGAAAGTCGCCTTGAAGAAAATCGACACCAACAATCGGATCCATCGGCAAAAGATCGCATGCAATCACACGCCCTTTACCACCGATTTGGCTGACCACATATTGTGACCACCCACCGGGTGCCGCCCCCAGGTCAACCACGGTCATTCCGGGTTTAAACAGCCTGTCAGTTTGCTGTATTTCATCAAGTTTAAACCAAGCGCGTGAACGAAGCCCTTTTTTCTGCGCCTGCTGTACATATTTATCGCTAAAGTGTTCCTGCAACCAGCGGGTTGAGCTTGCAGAACGCTTTTTGTTAGCCATCGATTTTCCAACTATTATTGATTAAACCAGTTATTGTCTTGAAGCCGCTGTTATTCTGAATCTGTATTGTTTGAATCAGTATTGCTCTAGACCGCGTTTCTTTAGGTTGCTCTCTTGCACCCTTTGCTGCGTCACAGCCAGTGACTTGACGCAGGGCCTACACCATAGACAGTGTCATCAATGATAGCCAATCATTATAGCCGGATTGGTGATAATCATGAGATGGCGGTAGAATGGTCTGTTTTCAATCCTAACCTAAGCAAAAAAGACGATGAATCTGAGTAATAAACAAAAACAACACCTGAAAGGCTTGGCCCACCCGTTAAAACCGGTTGTTATGCTTGGCAATAACGGCCTTACCGAAGGTGTCCTGGCTGAAATCGAGCAGGCACTAGAGCATCATGAACTGATCAAGGTGAAAATTGCCACCGAAGATCGCGAAACCAAAGGGTTGATTGTCGAAGCCATTCTGCGCGAAACCGGTGCCAGCAATGTTCAGGTCATTGGCCATACACTGGTGCTCTATCGTGCGTCAAAAGAACGCAAGATTGTGTTGCCGCGTTAACATTTTCCCGTTCAGGGTACCTTGTTTCACCGCAAGGTTCCATGACCTGCTGGTGAGAAAAAAGGCCGATATCGGCCTTTTTCCTTTCTTTACAAATTACCATCACAGCGGATTATCTGAATAAATTAAAGATATTCCACCTTCAGGATCTCATATTCAACAACGCCGCCAGGCGTAGTGATCGTCACGACATCATCACCTTCCTTGCCGATCAGACCACGAGCAATCGGTGAGTTAACAGAAATCAGATTTTGTTTAAAATCCGCTTCATCATCGCCCACGATACGGTAAGTTTGCTCCTCTTCAGTATCCAGATTCATTACCGTTACTGTAGAGCCAAAAATAACACGCCCATTCGCAGCCATTTTCGTGACATCAATGATTTGGGCATTAGACAGTTTGGCTTCAATCTCCTGAATCCGGCCTTCACAGAAACCTTGCTGCTCACGGGCGGCATGATACTCGGCGTTCTCTTTTAAATCGCCATGTTCACGCGCATCTGCGATAGCAGCAATGATCTCGGGGCGACGCACCATCTTCAGGTGTTCCAGTTCTTCGCGTAACTTTTCAGCACCACGCAACGTCATCGGAAATTGTTTCATATTGTCACTACCTCTAAAAAATCCGTACGGCTCACGTCACCGTCATCCTGATGCGGTAAAATCACCTGCAACGGAATCTCTCCATGCCAGTGCATTCTGACAATTTAAACAAAAACAGCCTAGCCCGGAATTTTCGTTCCAGACCAGACGCGTTTTTGCATTTTGATACGCATTTTACCCCAGAGTTCCGGTAGGGTCATCGTTTACTTTAGCCCTTGATGCGCCGTAGTATGACCACCTCGTTTCCCGGTACTTAGTTGAGATTATGCGTTTTTTATCGATTCTGACTGGCTTTCTTTGTGCTATCGCCCTGAATGTGGCGGCAGCTCCCATTGATGAATATACGAAATATTTACCTGATGGAGCCAATCTGGCACTGATAGCCCAAAAAGTGGGAGCATCTGCTCCTGCTATCGACTATCACAGCCAGCAAATGGCGCTGCCAGCCAGTACACAGAAAGTCATTACCGCGCTGGCAGCACTGCTGCAACTGGGTCCAGACTATCGTTTTGTCACCACAATGGAAAGCCACGGCTCGGTCTCAAACGGCGTATTGCGCGGCAATCTGATTGTACGGTTCAGTGGCGATCCTTCGCTCAAACGTCAGCAAATTCGAAACATGGTACAGGAACTGAAAAAACGTGGGCTGCGCGAGATTAATGGTGATGTTCTGATCGATACCTCGGTATTTTCCAGCCATGATAAAGCGCCAGGCTGGCCCTGGAATGACATGACACAATGCTTCAGTGCTCCCCCTGCGGCAGCCATTGTCGATAAAAACTGTTTCTCCATTTCACTCTACAGTGCCCCTAAAGCGGGAGAAAACGCGTTTATTCGCGTTGCCTCTTATTACCCAGTACATATGTTCAGCGAGGTTAGAACGCTGGCAAAAGGCTCACCGGATGCGCCATATTGCGAACTGGATGTGGTGCCAGGGGAGCTTAACCGGTTTACTGTTACCGGTTGTCTGACACAGCGGGCAGAGCCGCTGCCTCTGGCGTTCGCAGTTCAGGATGGAGCCAGCTACGCCGGAGCCATCGTTAAGGATGAATTGCAGCAAGCAGAGATACATCTCACAGGCAGTTTACGTCGCCAAAGCTTGCCGGGTACGGCGGGAACGGTGTTAACACAAACGCAATCCGAACCGCTGCATGACTTATTGACGACCATGCTCAAAAAATCAGACAACATGATTGCAGACACGGTATTTCGCACCATCGGTCATGAACGATTTAAAGTACCGGGGACCTGGCGGGCCGGCTCTGATGCAGTACGTCAGATATTGCGCCAGAAAGCAGGTATCGACCTTGGCAACACCATCATCGTTGATGGCTCCGGCTTATCCAGACACAACCTTATCGCTCCCGCCACCATGATGCAGGTTCTGCAATATATAGCTCAACATGATACAGAGCTGAACTACATTAAGATGCTGCCACTGGCCGGTTATGACGGCACGCTGCGCTATCGCGGTGGCCTGCACGAAGCCGGGCTTGATGGCAAAGTTTCAGCGAAAACGGGGGCCTTGCAAGGCGTCTATAATCTGGCTGGATTCATTACCACAGCCAGCGGTCAACGTATGGCATTTGTGCAATACCTGTCCGGCTATGCCGTGCCACCAGAAGATCAAAAAGAAAGGCGCATTCCACTGGTGCGTTTCGAAAGCCGAGTTTATAAAGACATCTACCAAAATAACTGACCGAGAATCACATAAAAAATTCCCTTATCTGCCAGGCAGATAAGGGAAACATACACAACTAACAAGCAAACTTTTAGATGGAGCGTTTTATCGTGGCATCAATACTTATTTGACGATGAAAGTCAACGCAGGCACTCAGCGCTGATAAACAATTTCCACACCCTCATCATCATCTTCATCCCAGTCATCATCCCATTCTTCTTCTGCTTCCGCCTGCGCCGCCTCCAGTTGTTCACGGTGGTAGTCGTCCCACATGAAATCCACTTTCTCTGGCGCTTTGCTCTCGTGTTCTTCCATGGCTTTCGGTTGCGTATTCAGGAAACTCATCACATCCCAGCACAGTGCATTCACACCTTCACGGCTAGCCGCAGAGATAAGGTAATATTTGCCTTCCCAGCCTAGTGCCGTTGCAATGTCTTTAGCGCGTTTTTCGGCTTCGGCTTTATCAAGCAAATCGACCTTATTAAATACCAGCCAGCGTGGCTTTTCCGCAAGATCGGCGCTGTAGCACTGCAATTCGTTGACGATCACTTTGGCATTTTCGATAGGATCAGACTCATCGATCGGAGCCAGATCGATAAGATGCAGCAACACTCGGCAACGCTCAAGATGTTTCAGGAAACGAATGCCAAGCCCTGCACCGTCTGATGCTCCCTCAATGAGGCCGGGAATATCCGCCACCACAAAGCTCTGCTCACTATCCATACGCACCACCCCCAGACTGGGTACCAGTGTGGTAAAGGGATAGTCTGCCACTTTAGGTTTAGCCGCTGAAACTGCACGAATAAATGTTGATTTACCCGCATTGGGCAGCCCCAACATACCCACATCGGCTAACAGCAACAACTCAAGCAGCAATTCACGTTCTTCGCCCGGTGTACCATTGGTTTTCTGTCTTGGCGCTCGATTCACGGAAGATTTAAAACGCGTATTACCCAGGCCATGCCAGCCACCTTTGGCAACCATCAATTGCTGCTGATGACGGGTCATATCGCCCAGCACTTCTCCCGTGCTTTTATCTAACACCCGGGTGCCTACCGGCACTTTGATAGTAATGTCTTTACCCCGCTTGCCGGTACAGTCACGGCTTTGGCCGTTCTGGCCACGTTCAGCGCGGAAAGATTTCTCAAAACGGTAGTCAATCAGGGTATTGAGGTTTTCATCTGCCAGCAGATAAACGTCACCACCGTCACCACCGTCACCGCCGTCCGGGCCACCGTTGGGTATGTACTTTTCACGGCGGAAGCTGACACAGCCATTACCACCATCACCTGCCACCACCAGAATGGTGGCCTCATCTACAAACTTCATGAACTGTCTCCGCAAAAAACCAATAGAGAATGATCGACGCGTTTGAATAATTTATTGGTTCTCTTTGGCGCAAAAACCTGAATTGATGACAGATAACCGTAGCATGTCATCTGCCATTGGAAAACCGACGCATCAGAACCGTTCTGATAAAAGGGCGCTGATTGTACCTGCTTGGCGCAAGGATTTCACCTGTATTAAAAATAATCAGCGCCGATTCTCTTCATCCTGCCTATTTTATAGCACGGGCATTTTTCCTCTGAAACCGCATCACTTGGCTGAAACCGTGCCTCGTCTAAAAGCGATAAGATGATGACCAACGGCCGCAAACATCGCCCCGGCCACAACCACAAATGCACCAACATAGCCGAGCATATTGAGTGAAGGGGCTGAAAATACCGTCGGCCAGGCCAGCGACAGCAAATCGGAAAACAACAGTGTAAACAACGGGGTCAGCGTAATAATGGTACTCACCTGAGCGGCCTGCCAGCGCGCCATGGCTTCAGCCAATGCACCATACCCCACCAACGTATTCGCGCCGCAAAATAGCAGGCAGGCCAGTTGCCAGCCAGACAGCTGCATCAGTACGGCTGGCTTTGCCAGCGGCGTAATAAAAAGCACACAGAGGGAATAGAGCAAAAAGAGCAATTGCTGTGAAGTTAGCCGACGCAGTAACACTTTCTGCGCAACCCCATACGCCACCCAGACGGCAGAGGCACAAATGCCAAGGAGAATCCCCAGCGTATAATCCGTCAGCCGGGTGAACAGTTCAGTCAGGCTATTGTTGAAAAACATTAGCAAGCCAGCAATCAGCACACCCGCACCAATCACCTGATTCAGCCGCATTTTTTCTTTAAGGATCACTACGCTTGCAACCATCAATCCTACTGTTGATAGCTGCCCGATAACCTGTGAAGCCGTTGGACTTAGGTATTGCAACGATGAACTGAATAAAACGAAGTTACCGAGCAACCCGCCCGTGGCTATTAAAAGCAGAACCCACCAGCGCTGATGATTAAATAAACGGGCCTGTGGCAATGCACCTTTTCGATAGAGAAAGAGCCCAAGCCCGACTGACGCAATCAAAAAACGATACCAGACGATGGTGTAGGGCTCCATCACCACCAGAACCTGCTTCATCGCGATTGGTAGCGCCCCCCAACATACCGCCGTGGTCAGCGCCAGACAAAATCCGATGCCAGCATTCTGTTTCATTACATCACCTGTATTATCACTTTTTTATTGCGCATTCTGCTTTACGACCCAAATGTAAAAAGCCCTGCAACACGTTGCAGGGCTTTTTGATTCAACCTGATACCGGATAATTACTCAGCAACGATGCTGATGTATTTACGGTTGTTCGGGCCTTTAACTTCAAATTTCACTTTGCCGTTAGACAGAGCAAACAGGGTGTGGTCTTTACCACAACCTACGTTGCTACCAGCGTGGAATTTGGTGCCACGCTGACGAACGATGATGCTGCCAGCCAGAACTGATTCACCGCCAAAGCGTTTTACACCAAGGCGTTTGCTTTCTGAGTCGCGGCCGTTACGAGTAGAACCGCCAGCTTTTTTGTGTGCCATTAATCCGCTCTCCTAAAACTTAAGCGCTGATGCCAGTGATTTTCACGTCAGTGAACCACTGACGATGGCCAGCCTGCTTACGGTAGTGTTTACGGCGACGAAACTTAACGATTTTAACTTTCTCGCCACGACCGTGAGCAACAACTTCGGCCTTGATTTTGCCGCCATCGACGAAAGGAACGCCGATTTTGACATCATCACCATTGGCAACCATCAGAACCTGGTCAAACTCAACAGCTTCACCGGTTGCGATGTCCAGCTTTTCCAAGCGAACGGTCTGGCCTTCGCTTACTCGGTGTTGTTTACCACCACTTTGGAAAACTGCGTACATATAAAACTCCGCTTTCCGCGTGCTTTCATGAATGATTTGAAGCGCGCTATAAATATTCACAATAGGGCGCGAATTCTACGCAAAAAACCTACTGATGACAAGCGCAGAATCAATCAATACGAAGAAAAAGGATACAACCCGTGAACTGTCGTTTATCTGTGTCGTTTTTCAAGTACAATCGGCCCTTATGTTCCGCTTTCAGTGCCGATACCCTCACCCTTTTCACGGCAGAAACACAAGCAATCAGTTGGCAGAAACAATGAACTTAGAGCAAATCACAGCGTTAAGCGCACAGGATATGGCCGCCGTCAACCAGACCATACTGGATCAGCTCAACTCCGATGTTGTGCTGATCAATCAGTTAGGGCATTACATTATCAGCGGCGGGGGCAAGCGTATCCGGCCAATGATTGCGGTACTGGCCGCAAAGGCATTGAATTATCAGGGAGATAAACACATTACTGTGGCGGCACTGATTGAGTTTATCCATACTGCAACCCTGTTGCATGATGATGTGGTGGATGAATCAGATATGCGCCGCGGCAAGGCAACCGCTAACGCTGCATTCGGTAATGCAGCCAGTGTGTTGGTGGGCGATTTTATCTACACCCGCGCATTTCAAATGATGACCAGCCTGTCATCGCTTCCTGTCATGACAGTGATGTCTGATGCCGTGAACGTGATTGCCGAAGGTGAAGTCCTTCAGTTGATGAATTGTAATGATCCCGATATTACTGAAGAGAGTTATATGCGGGTCATCTACAGCAAAACCGCGCGCCTGTTTGAGGCCGCAGCACAGGCCTCCGCGATTCTGGCCGGAGCCAGTCAGGAACAAGAGATAGCCCTGCAAGAATATGGCCGCTATCTCGGCACGGCGTTCCAGTTGATTGATGACTTGCTTGATTATAGTGCCGACGGCCAAACGCTGGGGAAAAATACCGGTGATGACCTCAATGAAGGCAAGCCAACCTTACCTTTACTGCATGCTATGCATCACGGCAATGAGGAACAGCGAGCCATGATCCGTGAGGCTATCGAGCAAGGTAATGGTCGCCACCTTCTGGAACCCGTTCTGAATGCAATGCAGTCTTGTGGCTCCCTAAACTACACCCGCCAGAGAGCGGAAGAGGAAGCAGACAAAGCCATTAGCGCGCTGCAAAGTCTGCCGGAAAGCGAGTTTCGCACCGCGCTCGAAGGGCTGGCCCATCTTGCCGTTCAGCGCGATTTTTAATCCCGCTTTATCTGTTTATTGCCCTGGCCTGTCATCCAGACGGGCCAGCATTCCTTTCGCGCCTTCGCGCAAAATATGCCCAACGATACGGGTACGCTCTTCAGCAGAAAGCTCATAGTAAAGCTGTATCCAGGTGTCTTCCTGCACCAGGTTGCCCGCTAATGCATATTCCGGCACCGAAGACTCATGCACAGCAGAGCGCATGTACATACTCATTTGGCGGCGGTCAGTTAAATTCCCGCATATCAATGAAATCCTGACCTCTTCGGGCAAACTCCAGATTGCGTACTCAACACTTTTTCCTCGCCCTCCCTTTCGACGCCGCCGCTCCCAGCCATGAGCTCTGGCTTTACTGTTCAGCCCCTGACGCGTTTTAGGCAACCCGGCAACGCCCAATAGCTCATTCGTTGCAAACCATGTTTTTTCCACCATCGTTCTCCCTTTCAGCTCATCCTGATATGAATACGCAACCATGTTACCAAAAAGTCGCGTTACGTTTCCATATAATAGACTAATTTTATTCAACCAACTAATTCGTAATTGTTAAAATTAAAGCTAATCAAAGGAGCGGACGACCTGAAACAGCGGGTTATTGCAACAAAGGTAGCAAACGGAAACAGAATGGTGTGACAAGAGAGGTTGAGGGAAGTTAATGAAGCCATTCCACAACAAACGCCGGGAATGGCTGAAGGGTTTAATAAGAGAATTTAATCAGAAAAATCTTTTATCAAAGAAGCGGTTGTCACGTTGACAAGCCCTAGCTGCTTCAGGGTAGAAGAGACACCTTCACGCATAATATACGCAATCAACTTTTCCCGTTCAGGCACAGACAGTTGATGGTAAATCTGGATCCAGACCGACAGCATATCCGACGGTTTAGCCGAATATTCACCTGGCGTTTCCTGCATCAGCAGTGTTTGCTGAACAGTCTGAGGCAAGCTATGAATAGAATATTCTACTCCACGTCCTTGTACACCTTTGCGGCGACGCTTTTCCCAACCATCTTCTCGGGCTCGCTTATTCAATCCTTGCCGTGATTTAGGGAGTCCGCCAATACCAACCAACTCGCTGGTCGCAAACCACTCTTTTTTCATGTCCTTTTCATCCCGATAGTGATACTCGTTACCTAATCAGATCCATTTGGAAATTAATTTGGAAATATTAAGGAAATTGGTGCTATATTATTTCCAAATAATGGTTTGTGGTTAGCGAAACCATTCACCATTAGCTGTTAGTTATACCATTAATACGCTGTCGTCTTAATAGCAATAAGGGAAGGATTATGAATTCAAGGAAAAATGACTGGCATTCCGCCGATATTATTGCGGCCTTAAGAAAGAAGGGGACAACACTTGCCGCTGTCTCGCGCGCTGCCGGACTCAGTTCTTCCACACTAGCTAATGCGCTATCACGCCCATGGCCAAAGGGTGAATGGTTGATTGCTAATGCATTAGGCATTCATCCATCAGAAATATGGCCCAGTCGTTATTACGACCCTGAGACTCAAGAACTGCTTGATAGAAAGAAGTTGATCCGTCCCTCTGCCGAATAACAGCCTGCAAAAACAGAGGCCGGAGAGTGTTCTCCGGCCTCATTTACATATTGCTTAATTGTCTGATTAACAATCACTTATTGACGAATTCTTCGCCCAGTACAATATCTTGCTTCAGCGTATCCAGCATGCTTACCAAAGCCTGCTGTTCAAACGCACTCAATGTACCGATGTCTTTGCGTTCAGCAACGCCCTCTTTACCCAGCAACAGGGGTTGTGCGAAGAAGCGCGCATATTTGCCATCACCTTCAACGTAAGCACATTCAACCACACCGCTTTCGCCCTGTAGCGCACGCACCAAAGACAAGCCAAAGCGCGCCGCAGCCTGCCCCATGGACAAGGTTGCCGAGCCACCACCGGCTTTTGCTTCCACAACTTCAGTACCCGCATTCTGAATGCGTTTGGTCAAATCAGCGACTTCCTGCTCAGTGAAGCTTACACCGGGGATCTGAGACAACAAAGGCAGAATAGTCACGCCAGAGTGCCCACCGATAACCGGCACCTCAATATCCTGCGGTAACTTACCTTTCAATTCGGCAACGAAAGTATTGGAGCGAATGATATCCAGCGTGGTAACACCAAACAGTTTGTTTTTGTCATAGACACCCGCTTGTTTTAACACCTCCGCTGCGATAGCTACAGTGGTATTCACCGGATTAGTAATGACGCCGATGCAGGCTTTAGGACAAGTACGGGCAATCTGGGACACCAGATTACGCACAATCCCGGCATTAACGTTAAACAGATCGGAACGATCCATCCCCGGTTTACGGGCAACACCCGCAGACATCAGCACAACGTCTGCACCTTCCAGGGCGGGAGTGGCGTCTTCACCACAAAAACCTTTGATTTTGACATCTGTAGGGATATGGCTCAGGTCAACAGCGACACCGGGCGTAACAGGGGCAATATCATAAAGAGAGAGCTCTGAACCTGAAGGAAGCTGGGTTTTAAGGAGAAGAGCAAGGGCTTGACCAATACCGCCTGCGGCTCCGAGAACTGCTACTTTCATCCTAAACTCCTTTATTATGTTAAGTAAAAATTACCGTGGATGCGTTTGATTAAAAACGTTTATGCTCGCGCAAGTGGCCTGATTACAGACCGGTTTTTAGGGTGGCACTGCACAGATACGCAGCAACAACGTACGCTGTGGTGCATAATAGACTAACCATCTGTCTGATTTCTCAAAGGTAATTAAATTAACAGATGATTATGCGCCGCCCTGGCATAAGCCCACGACTGATTTAACGGGTGCGTTACATTACACCGACCATCAGCCTCCAAACAACATCATTTTGATAACATTTATTTTACTTTTATGTGACTGAGGCCACATTTTTTGACACCACGGCAAAGTAAAGCCGTAGAAAGCGTAAAGGTCGCTACACGTTTTCAACAATTCGCTTCTGTAGTCGTTCTTATTGCATAAAAATTCATTCATCTGCATAATGATTGCATGACTCCTTTTCCCAGGACGGTACGCCATGCGTCACTCCAATAAACAAGAAGATCTGGTTAAGGCGTTTAAGGCGCTGTTAAAAGAAGAGAAATTCAGCTCGCAAAGCGAAATTGTGCAGGCATTACAGGATGATGGTTTTGAGAATATTAATCAGTCCAAAGTCTCCCGCATGCTGACCAAATTCGGTGCAGTGCGCACCCGCAATGCAAAAATGGAAATGGTCTACTGTCTGCCTGCTGAACTGGGTGTTCCCACCACAACCAGCCCGCTGAAGAACCTGGTGCTGGATGTGGATTATAACGATGCGGTGGTTGTGATTCACACCAGCCCAGGGGCTGCGCAGTTGATTGCACGCCTGCTGGATTCACTGGGAAAATCAGAAGGGATCCTCGGGACCATTGCCGGAGACGACACCATTTTTACGACGCCTGCTCGCGGCTTTAGCGTTAAACAGCTCTATGAGGCTATTCTGGTGTTATTCGAACAAGAGCTGTAAGCCCGAGCCATGCACAACCCCATCATTTATGCATGGGTTGCGCCCACGGACAGCGGGCGCAAATGCGCGCATACGCACACTACAACGCTGGCAGCTCAGCCAATGGCCAGCGCGGACGTACGTTAATCCCCAGTTCATCGCGTGAGCCTTGAGCCAGCCTTACAGCGCCTGCGTAAGCAATCATCGCGCCGTTATCGGTACAGAATGCCGGGCGTGCATAAAACACCTCGCCGCCACGTTTAGTCATGAACTCAGCCAAACGCTGGCGCAGTGTGCGGTTCGCACTCACACCACCGGCAATCACCAGCCGCTGGTACCCGGTTTCATCCAGTGCACGTCGGCATTTAATCGCCAGCGTATCGACAACGGCGTCTTCAAACGCGCAGGCAATGTCAGCCTGCGTTTGCGCATCTCCACCCTTCTCTCGAATGGTGTTTGCGGCAAACGTCTTCAGACCGGAAAAGCTGAAATCAAGCCCGGGACGATCGGTCATCGGGCGAGGAAAGACAAAACGCCCAGCGACACCCTGTTGCGCCATTTTGGATAACAACGGCCCGCCGGGATAATCCAGCCCCAGCAGTTTAGCGGTTTTATCAAACGCTTCGCCTGCCGCATCATCAATCGACTCGCCAAGCAACCGATATTCTCCCACACCGGTTACGCTGATAAGTTGTGTATGACCACCAGATACCAACAGCGCCACGAACGGAAACGCAGGTGGGTTATCTTCCAGCATCGGTGCCAGCAAATGCCCTTCCATATGGTGCACCGGTATCGCAGGAACATTCCAGGCAAACGCCAGCGCCCGGCCGATGGTTGCCCCCACCAATAACGCGCCCACAAGGCCCGGCCCGGCGGTATACGCCACTGCGTCAATATCCACAGATTGCAGGCCCGCTTCTTTCAGCGCCGCCTGAATTAACGGCACCGTTTTTCGCACATGATCGCGGGAAGCCAGCTCAGGCACCACGCCGCCATAATCGGCATGCAACTTTATCTGGCTGTAAAGTTGATTCGCCAGTAATCCGGCCTGAGTGTCATAAATGGCGACCCCGGTTTCATCACAGGATGTTTCAATACCCAATACGCGCATGGCTGTTTTCACTCTCACTTCATTACTGCGACCAGCGTTGGCCACAGACTTTAGGCTGTGCGCAGTCTACCATAAGCCAACACACAGACGAGCAAACCGGCATCGCACGTTTTATGATCGCCGATAGACTTTACAAACTGGCCTGGGTTGCAGTAGAATTCCGCACCATTTTGAAAAGGCTGGCACAAGGCCAGCGGCAAACCGAATTTACTGAGGTGAGAGGCACATGCCGGTAATTAAAGTCCGTGAAAACGAGCCGTTCGACGTTGCTTTGCGTCGTTTCAAGCGTTCCTGTGAGAAAGCAGGTGTATTAGCTGAAGTTCGTCGTCGTGAGTTCTATGAAAAACCAACGACTGAACGTAAGCGCGCTAAAGCTTCTGCTGTGAAACGTCACGCCAAGAAGCTGGCTCGAGAAAACGCACGCCGCACTCGTCTGTATTAATTTTCAGGAGGCCCGGCCTCCATCGCGTGATTAATCCGCAGACTTAGCAGTTGCATACGAAGGCCGTGCTTTCCGAAAGGAATGCGCGGCTTATTGTCGTTTTACAAGCTTATAGATATAAGGGGCTTATGGCTGGACGTATTCCCCGCGTATTCATTAATGACCTGCTGGCACGCACTGACATCGTTGACCTTATCGATGCACGCGTCAAACTAAAAAAGCAGGGCAAAAATTATCACGCGTGTTGCCCGTTCCACCACGAAAAAACCCCGTCGTTCACCGTCAACGGTGATAAGCAGTTCTACCACTGTTTTGGTTGCGGAGCCCACGGCAACGCCATCGACTTCCTGATGAACTATGATCGTCTGGAGTTCGTTGAGAGCATCGAAGAGCTGGCGGCGATGCATGGTCTGGATGTGCCTTATGAAGCAGGCAACGGCCCCACTCAGCTAGAACGCCATCAACGCCAAAGTTTGTATGAGTTGATGGAACAATTAAGTGCTTTTTACCAACATACCTTAAATCAACCTGTCGGTGCGCCCGCCAGAGACTATCTGGCAAGACGGGGATTAAGCGATGATATTATCCGGCAGTTCGCTATTGGCTGTACGCCCCCTGGATGGGATAACGCCTTAAAGCGTTTTGGGCGCGACAGCGATAACCGGGCCACCTTGACTGATGCCGGCATGCTGGTCACTAATGACAATGGCCGGACTTACGACCGTTTTCGCGATCGGGTGATGTTTCCCATCCGTGATAAGCGTGGCCGTGTTATTGCGTTTGGCGGACGAGTCATGGGAGATGGCACGCCCAAGTATCTGAACTCACCGGAAACTGAGGTTTTTCATAAAGGCCGTCAATTGTATGGCCTGTATGAAGCCCAGCAGCGTCATCCAACGTTAAAACGGCTGCTGGTAGTAGAAGGCTATATGGATGTGGTTGCTCTGGCCCAGTTTGGCATTGATTATGCCGTCGCTTCGCTTGGCACATCGACCACCGCGGATCACATCCAGTTACTGTTTCGCGCCACCGATAAAGTGGTGTGCTGTTATGACGGTGACCGTGCCGGACGTGATGCGGCCTGGCGGGCACTGGAAACCGCACTCCCCTATCTGGATGACGGCAGGCAACTGCACTTTATGTTCCTGCCAGACGGCGAAGACCCGGATACACTGGTGCGTAAGGAAGGCCACACGGTCTTTGAGCAACGAATCGAACAGGCGATGCCGCTGTCAGCATTCCTATTCGATTCTCTGCTGCAACAGGTTGATATGAGCACGCCTGACGGACGTACCAAGCTCAGCACGCTGGCGCTGCCCCTGATAAGTCAGGTACCAGGTGAAACATTGCGCTTATACTTACGCCAGCAGCTTGGCAACAAATTGGGGTTACTGGACGACAGCCAGTTAGACCGCCTGTTACCCAAACAACAGGAATCCGCGTCGTCCTACCAGCCGCCACGGCTAAAAGTCACAACTATGCGTATACTGATAGGACTTTTAGTGCAAAATCCACGGCTGTCTAAAGAGGTGCCGGAACTGGCGCTCGATGGTGTGGATGAGAGCAAAGTGCCTGGGTTAACGCTCTTTTTAGACATCGTGAACATCTGTAATGAGAGTCCGGGGATGAATATGGGGTTGCTGCTGGAAAAATATCGCGAGAGTCATTATCGCAAGCAGCTTGAAACTCTCGCGTCCTGGGACCATATGATTGAAGAGGACGAGCTCGAAGAAAAATTCCGGGTCAGCCTGGCCGAGCTCTATGACCAGTTGCTACAACAACGCATGGAAGTGCTGATCGCCCGCGAAAGAACACACGGGTTGAGCACAAACGAACGCAAAGAACTGTGGTCGTTGCAACTGGCACTAACACGAAAGAACTGATTTCCTGCGGCTTAACTGCCGATAAAAAGTAGGGTTTGATCCCTACAGCGTGCCGCTACAGGGGCTGCGGCAATAAGAAAAACTCCCCTAATGTTATTGTTAGCGATTTACGCTGACCGACACCAACCCCAATATTCTGAAGTGTGGATACCGTCTTATGGAGCAAAACCCGCAGTCACAGCTCAAGCTACTTGTCACCCGTGGTAAGGAGCAAGGCTACCTGACCTATGCCGAGGTCAATGACCATCTGCCGGAAGATATCATCGACTCCGACCAGATCGAAGACATCATCCAGATGATTAACGACATGGGCATCCAGGTGCTGGAAGAAGCACCGGATGCCGATGATCTGATGCTGGCCGAAAATACTGCCGACGAAGATGCTGCCGAGGCGGCCGCGCAGGTACTGTCGAGCGTTGAATCCGAGATAGGCCGTACAACTGACCCGGTTCGCATGTATATGCGCGAAATGGGTACGGTCGAACTGCTGACTCGCGAAGGTGAAATCGATATTGCCAAACGCATTGAGGACGGTATCAACCAGGTGCAGTGCTCTGTTGCTGAATACCCGGAAGCTATCACCTACCTGCTGGAGCAATATGATCGCGTCGAGGCGGGTGAAAGCCGTCTGTCTGATCTGATAACCGCCTTTGTCGATCCGAATGCCGAAGAAGACCTGGCACCGGCCGCCGCGCCAGAAAGCACCGTATTGGCCGACGACGGCATCGATGATGATGATGAAGATGAAAACGAAGAAAGTGACAGCGACGACGCCGATGACGATAACAGCATCGACCCGGAACTGGCCCGCCAGAAATTCACCGATCTGCGCGATCAGTACGAATCCACCCGCCTGAGCATCAAGGCGCATGGTCGCAGTCATCCAAGCGCTATCGAAGAAATTAACAAACTGTCCGAAGTGTTCAAACAGTTCCGTCTGGTGCCAAAACAGTTTGATCTGCTGGTCAACAACATGCGCGCCATGATGGATCGCGTGCGTGCTCAGGAACGCCAGATCATGAAACTGTGCGTTGAACAGTGCAAAATGCCGAAGAAAAACTTCGTCACCCTGTTCACCGGCAACGAAACCAACAGCAAATGGTTCGAAGCAGCACTGTCACTGAACAAACCCTGGTGTGAAAAGTTGCGCGAAGTTGAAGAAGACGTACTGCGCAGCCTGCAAAAATTACAGCAAATTGAAGAAGAAACCGGTCTGACCATCGAGCAGGTGAAAGACATCAACCGCCGTATGTCTATCGGTGAAGCCAAGGCGCGTCGTGCCAAGAAAGAGATGGTAGAAGCGAACCTGCGTCTGGTTATCTCGATTGCCAAAAAATACACCAACCGTGGCCTGCAATTTCTGGATCTGATCCAGGAAGGCAACATCGGCCTGATGAAAGCGGTAGACAAGTTCGAATATCGCCGTGGCTACAAGTTCTCCACTTACGCCACCTGGTGGATCCGTCAGGCGATCACCCGTTCTATCGCGGATCAGGCGCGCACTATCCGTATCCCGGTGCATATGATTGAGACCATCAACAAACTCAACCGTATTTCCCGCCAGATGTTGCAGGAAATGGGTCGCGAGCCGACGCCGGAAGAACTGGCTGAACGCATGCTGATGCCGGAAGACAAAATCCGCAAAGTCCTGAAGATAGCCAAAGAACCTATCTCGATGGAAACGCCGATTGGTGACGATGAAGACTCACATCTGGGGGATTTCATCGAAGACACCACGCTGGAGCTACCACTGGACTCTGCCACCTCAGAAAGCCTGCGTTCTGCAACCCATGATGTGCTGGCTGGCCTGACCGCGCGTGAAGCCAAGGTACTGCGTATGCGTTTTGGTATCGACATGAATACCGACCATACGCTGGAAGAAGTCGGCAAACAGTTCGACGTCACCCGCGAGCGTATTCGCCAGATAGAAGCCAAAGCACTGCGTAAACTGCGCCATCCAAGTCGCTCGGAAGTGCTGCGCAGCTTCCTCGATGACTAAAAGCGTTTGCGCCCGCTCTATCTCTTTAAACCATCAACCCCCGGCTATACCGGGGGTTTTCTTTTTGACTCGACTCATCAAGACGTATGACACAGGCCATCTTCCCAACAACGACCAAATCAACGGTAAGTGATAATAACCTGCCGTAAAGTGGGCATAAAACAACCATATAGCCATCTGGCTATAGACCCGACCTAACGGATTACCTATAATCTACACCCGCTTGGCCCCTTAGCTCAGTGGTTAGAGCAGGCGACTCATAATCGCTTGGTCGTTGGTTCAAACCCAACAGGGGCCACCAAATAAAACAAGGAGTTAGATGATAAATCGTCTAACTCCTTTTTCTTTGGATGCAATTTGGGTCAGGTAATGGGTCAGGTAAGGAATTGCCTCCCAGCCCTCTTCACCTCGCCGCTAACATCCCCGGATAATGTTTGGCGATAATGTCGTTCATCTGATCGATCAAGTCAGGGCGTTTAAAGATGAGATGCCCGGTGCCTTTCTGAAAGTAATGCACACTAAAATACGCATCTTCGTATTCTTGCTGATGAGGATTATCACGAATATGGTTCATCAGCCGGATAGTCACATCGCCCCGGTTATCAGGAATGGGTTTGCCATCCAGCAAGGACAGCATCCGCTCCAGATCGGCCAGTTGATCGCGTCGCCAGCCCCAGTTCAGGCCAAAACCCCAACGGTGGTACGTCACCAGATTACTGATGATGATTTTCTTACCGAAGTAGCAAGGATGGTTGGTTTTGTAATCCCATGATAACCCTTTGAATACGTTAATCACCCCGCGTTCGAATACCTCCCGCTTGCTCTGGTGAAGCTGTTCAAACGTGCTGAGAATATTGGCCTCGCTGATGGTCGGTAGATCGCCCTCGTCCAGATTCTTATGCCACTGGCTGCGGGCTTGTGCGTCCATCAGTGACAACATGCCGGATTTCAGCATCAGGTCGCGCCAGATATGGCTGTCCAGCGTGCGGATAATGGCTGGCATCGCCTTGTCAGGCGTTTCTGTCAGCCAGCAATCATAGCGATGCCCTGGCTTCAATGCCCAGTCTTCAGCGGTGCCGCCACCGATAGTCGCCGTTAGCGTTGAAATAGCCTGTAACCGGGTAATGAGCTGTTCTATCTGTTGCAGCGCGGCATCACGTCCAGTGACGATACGCGCAATGTTGGTCGAGCCAATCAGCTCGGTGTGGCCGGTTAACACCTCGGGTTCAGTTTGCATAGTGTGTTGTCCATACATCACAGCCAATGCGCCAGCCGGTAAGGCTGGCGCATTATGCATCGGGGGAAGGATTAATCGGTTTGGTGTTGTGTGACTGGAAAGCTGCTCGCAGTCTTTATGGCTTGAGCAGGCCGGTGGCGCGTCTGGCGCGGAGAATATCGACCGCGTTCAGAAACGGTTTTTGCTCCTGCCAGCTAAAACCGCTGCGATCGATACGCACCAGTTCATAGCGCTCCACCAGAAAGTTCACGGCGTCCGGCAGCGAAACTCCGGCGTCGAGGTGGGCCTGGATCTCGGCTTCCTCGCAAAACGGCGTGTCGTTGAGCGTCAGCCCGTAGTGCTTGTCCAGCAGGTACGTCAGCAGGCGCTGCCAGATGTGGACCGGCGTTAACGGCAACGCATCGTGAGACGATGCAGGGTGGTGGGTCATGGTAAAAATCCTTGCGAAAAAGAGTGAGGGACGTGAAGCGGCAACAGCCAGAAGAAGGCTGGCATTACAGCCAGCCGCGTTCGGCGAACGACACCACCTGATTGCCGCCAATGACCAGATGATCCAGCGTGCGGATATCCACCAGCTCAAGAGCGCTTTTCAGCCGCTCGGTGAGCGCCCGGTCCGGCGTGCTCGGTTCGGTATGGCCGGATGGGTGGTTGTGCGCCAGGATCACCGCCGCCGCGTTGTGGCGCAGGGCCGCTTTGACGATTTCTCTGGTGGGAATCTCGACATGGCTGATGCTGCCCAGCGCCATGATTTCCCGGTCTATCAGGCGATGCTGGTTATCGAGAAACAGCACCATAAACACCTCCCGCTCCAGCGGGGCCAGATGCAGTTGCAGCCACATTCGGGTATAAGAGGAGGCGGTAAACTGCTCGTCCGGCTGGCGCAGGTGGCGCTCCAGCAGGCGCTGGGCCCGGCGGATGATGCGCTGCTCATGTTCGGTAAACGGGGTCGGTAAAACCGGTTGATTCATCGGGGGTCTCCCTGAAAACACAAACAGGATTTAGTCGGCATGTTGCAGCAGCGATTCCGCCAGCACCCACAGCGCCCGGTTGAGCCGCACATCGTTGTCGATGCTGCTGACGGCACGGGTGCGGGCCCGTTTCCCCTGCGGGTTGCGACCGGGCAGCCCGCCCTTTATCAGGTTCTCCTGAATACGCTGAAAGGTAGTCCACAGGTCTTGCCGGTCGTCCTGCCAGCGGCGCGGCATCAGGATTTGCGTGGCCGTCACCGGCTGATGCGCCTCACCAAAACGGTACGTCAGGGCGGCGTTTGCCAGCGCGGATTGCGCCGGAGGCGGTAACAGCAATGACTGCATGGCATCGCGCTTTTCCCCGATGCGCTCAAAGGTATCCAGCACCTCATACGCGCCTTCAATCACCCGGCCCACCACATCGCCTTTATGGGGCACCCGCACCTCACCAAAACTTTCGCCGCAAATCAGCCCGTTCTGGCACACCTGCCGGAACAGCCCCGGCAGCATCTGGTACGAGCTGGAGCCGTCATGACTGTTGAGCAGGATGATTTCCGGCACCTGATGGCCGGTGATTTGCCCTTCCCGACGCAGGCGCAGCATGTGTTTGGTGTGCTCGCGGCGGCTGTCGTCGCGCACGCGGGTCTGGCAGGCAAAGAACGGCTGGAAGCCTTCACGTTGTAAATTATCCAGAAGGGTAATCGTCGGAATGTCAGTGTATCGGTCACTGCGGGACTCATGCTTTTCCTCACTGAACACGCTGGGTACGGTGCGAAACAGCTCTTCGCGGGTTAACGGGCGGTCACGGCGGATCAGGTTTGCCGCGCCAAAGCGCGAGGCCAGACGGGTCATGGCAGACTCCTTGAGATAGCTGAAAATAAAAAGCCCGGACGCACAGGCGACCGGGCTCGGAAAACGGATGGGTAATGCAGAATTAACGGCTCAGAAGAACACCGCCCACAGGGCGCGGGCCACGGACACCACGGTATCGCGCAGCGTCTGGATAAGCGTGCGCACCGTGGCCGGTATCAGCGGCAGACGGCTGACGGTATCGAGCGTGCTGCCCACCGTATCGGCAAAATCATCGCGGGCTTTTTGAGTGACACGTTCGCTACGAAGGGGCGGCTGTAGCTGTGTGACCAGCGGGCTGCTGGCTTCGCGCGGCAGGCTTGCCACCATCAGCGCCGCCATGTGCGACAGCCCCCAACGCAGCCGTACCGAAACCGCACAGACCGGATGCACCGGCAAAAACAGGGTGTGCAGCAGGGTGATTTTGCGCGCAAGGCTCTGCCGCTGTGTGGCAGACAACGCCTTCACGCCGCCCTCAGTGGGTTCAATCTTGTCCGCCTGACTGACCACAAACAGCACCTTGTGCCGCCAGGCTTCGCCAATCACCTGATGGTAAAAGTGCTCGTCCACCGCCAGCGCCCGGTCATCGGCCTTGATAAGCCACAGCACCAGATCGAGATGCGGAAGTTGCTGGCGATACATCGCGGCATACTCCGCATCACGCCGTTCACTTTCACCGACACCGGGCAGGTCTACCAGCGTCATACAACGCTCACCCACGTTAAGGCGAAAGCGCAACGGCTCACGGGTGCAGGCCGCCACATCACTGACCGGCGACACCTCACCGGCAAACAACGCATTACACAGGCTGCTCTTGCCCGCACCGGTCTTGCCCATAATGCCGATAACCGGCTCGTAGTGGGTTAACTGGTTTATTTGCTGCAGAATCCGCTCTGATGCCCACTGCGGCAGGCCAGAAAGCGATTGCTGAAACGACTTCAAACCTTCAGAATTGTTCATTACTACTCCTCTGAAAAATAATACAAAAACGGCAGAATCGTGAGATTCTGCCGTTAATCGGGTATGTTCAGAAGAATGATATATATCTGAAAATTATTTGAATTGAGGTAAGCGTCAAACCACTGCCTCCTGTGATCCCAGTCCTTGAGTCGTTAGGTTATTCTGGCATCCCGCAGACCAAAACAGCGGATAAGGGCAAATTGCCTGAGGGGCTATAGAGCATTGGCAGCAAGGTTTTATAGTTGGATGGCATCAATCTAGCGGTATAGAGAAATCAGCCAATACGATGACTGTCTACGTTTGAGACATCATTTCTTGCTGTTACATAAGTATTAATGCATGATTATCATCAATTTGATTACAACCATGGCACTTTATGGATTACCGTATTCAATTTTCATTTTCCCCTATAGTGATGATTCATGCCTAGTTCCCCTTCTAAGCGGCTTGAGGGCTTGAGTTTGGTCCAGCGCGAGCGGCTCGCCTACATCGATTTTCGGCTCTACTTCTTCGGTGAGATCGGTCGCCCAGATCTGATTGAGCGCTTCGGTGTGGCTCCGGCTGGAGCCACACGCGATCTGGCCTTATACCGGGAAATTGCACCGCATAACATCACCTTCGATGGTAGCAACAAGATCTATCGCATCGGGCAAGCGTTCTCTCCGTTGTTTGAGCACGCATCGCAGCGTGTTCTGTCGGCGCTGGCTCTCGGCTTTGGCGATGGAGTGAGCGGCCCAATGCAGGCGCTGCTACCATGCGAATCTCCCGCAGCCCTGAGCATCCCCAAAATGGATGTGTTAGCCGCGATTTGCCGAGCTATCCACACCAAGCGACCTGTCGCCATCCGCTACCATTCGATGAGCAGCGGCGAGTCCGAGCGGGTCATTGTGCCCTTTGCCTTGGTAGATACCGGACTGCGCTGGCACGTCCGGGCCTTTGATCGCAAAAGTGGAGAGTTTCGGGATTTCGTCGTCACCCGCATCGAAGCGCCAACATTGCTCATCGAGGCTCCACAGGCCAACGAACAACCGGATAACGACATTCAGTGGACGCGCATCGTCGAGCTGGATTTCGTGCCGCACCCGAGCGTTGAGCGCCCCGAGATCATCAAGATGGACTACGGGATGACCGATGGCTCGATCAGGATGCGCGTTCGCGCGGCGGTAGCAGGCTATATGTTGCTGCGCTGGCGGGTGGACTGCTCACCCAATCATTGTCTTCGTGGACCGGAGTACCGATTATGGCTCAAAGATCATCTCGCGATTTACGGCGTGAAAAACGCCTTACTGGCACCAGGCTATAGCACCGCTACAAAGGCTGACTCTTGATGGAACTGATCGACAATATCAACCGCCTGCTCGGAGACGACCTAAAGCAGACGCTCAAACCCGGTACTCGCCTGAAGATCGCCGCCTCCTGCTTTTCGATGTACGCGTTCGAAGCGCTCAAAGCAGAGCTGGAAAAAATCGACGATCTGCAATTCATCTTTACCTCGCCGACGTTTACCGCTAACGAGGTTACCGATAAGATTCGCAAGGAACGCAAAGAATTCCACATCCCGAAGGCTGACCGCGAACGGAGTTTGTATGGGAGTGAATTCGAAATTCAGCTGCGCAACAAACTGACCCAGCGCGCAATTGCAAAAGAGTGCGCGGATTGGATGCGGCGCAAGGCAACATTTAAGTCCAATCGCAGCAAAGCACCAATGCAGCAGTTTGCTTGTGTTCAGGCTGCTGCCGTTGAGACTGCCTACATGCCACTGCACGGCTTTACCGCCGTCGATCTCGGCTACCAGCAGGGCAACGCGGTCTCCAACCTCGTCAACAAGATGGACGAGCCGACGTTTACGGCGGCCTATCTCAGTCTGTTTAACCAGATCTGGCAAGACCGCGATAAGCTGGAGGATGTAACGGCGCAGATCTGCGACCATATTGCGTCCGTCTACCAGGAAAACTCGCCCGAGAGCATCTACTTCCTGATGCTCTACAATATCTTCAATGAGTTTCTGGACGACATCAACGAGGATGTCCTGCCGAACGACCGCACGGGCTATCAAGACACGCTCATCTGGAACAAACTCTTCAACTACCAGAAAGATGCTGCCACCGGGATCATCAACAAACTTGAGAGCTACAGCGGCTGCATCCTGGCCGACAGCGTGGGCTTGGGCAAGACTTTCACCGCGCTGGCCGTGGTAAAGTATTACGAACTGCGCAACAAGTCAGTTCTGGTGTTATGCCCCAAGAAGCTGGCAGACAACTGGCTAAACTACAGCCGCAACCTCAAGACCAACATATTTGCTCGCGACCGGTTCAACTACGACGTGCTTTGTCATACCGACCTCAGCCGTACGGGCGGTGAGTCGTTCGGCACACCGCTGAATCGCATCAACTGGGGCAACTACGACCTCGTCGTCATCGACGAGTCGCACAACTTCCGCAACAATGACGCCTACAAGGACAAGGAAACCCGCTACCAGAAGCTGATGAACAAGGTCATCAAGGAGGGCGTGAAAACCAAGGTGCTGATGCTTTCAGCCACCCCGGTGAACAACCGCTTCAATGACCTGCGCAACCAACTAGCACTGGCCTACGAGGGCGACTCCGAGAACCTCAGCAAGAAGCTGCGCACCGGCAAGACGGTAGAGGACATTTTCCGTGGTGCGCAGGCCAGCTTCAATGCATGGGCAAAGCTTCCATCGGAAGATCGCACAGCGCGGGCCATCTTGGATTCGTTGGACTTCGATTTCTTCGAATTGCTCGACAGCGTCACCATCGCACGCTCGCGCAAGCATATCCAGACCTTCTACGACACCAAGGAAATCGGTCAATTCCCCGAGCGCCGCAAACCCTTGTCGTTCCACTGTCCGCTCACGCAGCGAACGGATGTGATGAGCTTCAACGAGATCTTCGAGCAGTTGTCTTTGCTCAAGCTCGCCGTTTACGCCCCGATCAGCTACATTCTGCCCAGTCGGCTCAAGAAGTACGAGGAGATGTATGACACTCAGGTCGCAGGCAAAGGCAAGCTTAAGCAAGTCGACCGCGAAAAGAGTCTGCAGGCATTGATGACGACCAACTTGCTCAAGCGCCTAGAAAGCTCGATTGAGTCCTTCCGCTTGACACTCCAGTCCCTGCGTTCGAACCACACGAATACGCTGGGCAAGATCAGCGCTTTCAATCAAACTGGCGACCTCAGTGGCATTGACAGCAGAATCAATGACCTGACCGACCAGTTAGAGAACCTCGACGCAGACGACGACTTGCCTAACATTAGCGAAAGCGAGATCGGCGGCAAGGTCAAAATCAGCCTCGCCGATATGGACTTGCCTTCATGGGAGCATGAGCTGAAGGTCGATCTGGAAATCATTGATGCCTTGCTGACGTCGATGAACAAGATCAAGGCTGCCGATGATGCCAAACTGCAGCATCTGAAGGCACTGGTTCTGGAGAAGATCGCAGCGCCGCTGAATCCCGGCAACAAGAAGGTGCTAATCTTTACCGCCTTCGCCGACACCGCTGACTATCTGTATGCCAATTTGGCTCCGGAATTGCTGGCCACACAGACCTTGCACAGCGCGAAAGTCACTGGCAAAGGTGCGCCGAAGTCCACGCTCAAGAAGAGCTACGACTTTCAGGAACTTCTCACCCTCTTCTCGCCGCACTCGAAGGAGAAAACCATTGTACTGCCGAATGAGGCGGCAGAAATTGACTTATTGATCGGCACCGATTGTATCTCTGAAGGCCAGAACCTGCAGGACTGCGACTACCTCATCAACTACGACATCCACTGGAATCCCGTGCGCATCATCCAGCGCTTCGGCCGCGTGGATCGTATCGGTTCGCCCAACAGCAGCATCCAACTGGTCAACTACTGGCCAGACATCTCGCTGGACGAATACATCAACCTGAAGGAACGGGTTGAGAACCGGATGATGATTGCCGACGTCACGGCCACCGGCGATGACAACGTGTTGAGCGCCCAAGCCAACGACGTGTCTTATCGCAAAGAGCAATTGCGACGTTTGCAAGAGGAAGTGATCGAGCTGGAAGACCTGAAGACTGGCGTGTCGATCACTGATCTCGGGCTCAATGACTTCCGAATGGACTTGCTCAACTATGTGAAAGCCAATGGCGAATTGAGCAACGTGCCAAGCGGCATACATACTGTGGTGCCTGCCAAGCCGGAGTTGGGCCTGCGCCCGGGCGTGATCTTCACGCTGCGCAACCGCAATCCGAGCGTCAATGTCAGCCAGCACAACCGTCTGCACCCTTACTACCTCGTCTACATCAACCGCGAAGGTGAAGTCATTCACGATCATACCGAGGTCAAGCGTTTGCTGGATCTGGTGCGCAGTTGCTGCAAGGGACAAGCCCAGCCTATTACAGATGCCTGTCTCCTATTCAACGAGGAAACGGCCGATGGCCGCAAGATGCAGGTGTATTCGGATCTGCTTGGCAAGGCCATCCGCTCAATGATTAAGGTGAAGGAAGAGAAGGATCTGGACAGCCTGTTCAGCGGCGGTAAAACCACCGCGCTGGTCAATACCATCGCCGGGCTGGACGACTTCGAACTGATCACCCTCATCGTGATTCAGGAGGCCGGATGAGTTTGCACGCCCGATTCGAGTCGAACGCCGCATTCATCAACTACCCGAAGCAAGCCGCTTTTGGCCGCACCCTGCCAAAGAACAAAATCTACGAACACAGCGGTGCCAACACAAGGTTGAAGGACTTGTTCGTCGAGCAGGTGGAGCAGATCGTCTGGCAATACAAGTTGGCCCCGGAAACGATCAACCTGCCCGCCAGGCCGGGAGTACCAGAGCTTCAGATTTTCTCGATCCAGCTTAAGACATCTGAGCTGAATATAGACGTTTTGCGTTGCATTGATGGCGCGGTGCCGTTTCCCATCATCTTCGAGCTAAGCTTTGATGGCCGAACACAGGTAATCGCTGCATACAAACGCCCCAATGAGTCAGACGCCAGTCGTTGGGTCTTGAGTGACTACTTTGCAACAGTCTGGTTGCCGAGTGACTGTGAGCGCGCTGCCATGCCCTTGGCACTCAACTTGGGCGGCTTGTATGAGCAGATGCTTCACCGTCTGATCCCCACTCCCGCGCGCCCACAAGAAAGTCTCGCGGGCTTGGTCGCACGCGTCGAACTGGTTGCAGCCAAGCGGCGTGAAGTTGAGAAAGCCGCAAGTAGACTTGCAAAAGAAAAACAATTCAACCGCAAGGTAGAGATCAACGCCGAACTGCGGATGTTGAAAGTTGAACTGGAAGAGCTCAAACATTGATAACAACAGGTGTAAAGGAATAAAACTGAAATGAAGATTCAATCCGTTGGCATCAAGAACTTCCGGGCACTCAAAGACGTCACGATTCCCTTCGACTCCGTTACGACGTTCATAGGGCCCAATGGCGCTGGCAAGTCGACAGTGCTACATGCACTCGATTGGTTCTTTAACGGCAAGCCCGGCTCGCTGACAGAGAAAGACTGCTCTTTTGGAGAGACTAACGAAGACATCGAGGTGCAAGTCACGTTCGCAGATCTCACCGAAAAGGATCGGGAGGCGCTTGGTAAGTACACTCCAGAGGGCGCAGCTACATTCACGGCGTGGAAGCGCCGTGCGGCTGACGGCACCGATGTGCTCTCTGCAAACGCAAAGGGATTCCCAGAGTTCAACGCAATCAAAACTGCAAATGGTGTAGCGGCGAAGAGGGAGCTTTATACCAATCTCAGAACTAGTCGCCCAGAGCTGGAGCTTCCTACAGCCACTACCGGTACAGCCATTGACCAGGCAATGACTACTTGGGAAGCATCACATACAGAACTACTCGTAGACGCCCCCGAATCATTGCAGACCAACTTTTTCGGTTTCAACAGCGGCGGCAAGATGAGTGGCCTTTTCGATTTCGTGCTGGTGACTGCAGACCTTCGCGCAAGTGAAGAATCAATCGACGGAAAGTCGAGCATCATTGGACGCATTCTTGAGCGTTCGGTTGATCGTGCTTCAGCTGATGAAGAGATTGCGAAGATCGTCGAGGAATCACGAACACAACAGCAAAAGGTGTACGACGAGAAATTCAAAGCACAACTTGATGTCATGACGACTCAGCTTAACGCGGTCGTTGCGTCCTATTCACCGGGTCGGGCAGTCACTGTTGCCCCGGCAGAGGTGGAGCTCAAAGCCCCCAAGACCACGTTCGAAGTAGCCGTGCTCGATGGCACAACCGAAACAGCGGTAGAGCGACAGGGGCATGGTTTTCAGCGGACGATTTTGATCTCGGCGCTCCAGCTCTTGGCACAGTCCGGCTCTGCATCAGCCAACGGGGTCATCTGCTTGGCAATCGAGGAGCCAGAACTCTTTCAGCACCCGATTCAGGCACAGGCGTTTGCAAAAGTGCTCCGCTCACTTGTCGAAGATCCCGACAAGTGTATCCAGGTGACGTATGCGACACACAGCCCTTATTTTCTTGAGGCCCGCCATTTTGATCAAGTCAGGCGATTGACGCGATCATCTGGAGAGACTCCGGCTGTGACTATCCACTTTGCCTCCGTTGATGATGTAAAGACCAGACTGCACCAGATAGTGAACACTGATGTTGTCGAACGTCAGTTAGATGGCATCGTTTCAGATCAGCTGGCTGTAGCCCTCTTTGCCCATCGCGCTTTTCTTGTGGAGGGTACCACCGAGTCATCGGTGTTCCACGGTATAGGCGACAAAATATCTCTTGGTGCGCTTGAAGCCGCTGGCATTTCCATTGTCCCAGTCGGAGGCAAGACGTCGATCCCTCTTGTCCATGCCATCCTGTCCGCACTCGGTATCCCGGTTTATGCGCTTTTCGATGCTGACAGAGCATGTGCGGCACGAGCAAAAGCCAAAGGAAAACAGCAAAACAAGATCGATGAAGAACTTGCAAAAAACGCCCGGGAAAACCGGACCACTCTGAAATACTTCGGCATTACTGAAGAGGATTTTCCGGAAGCTGTCGTCGGCGACACAGTCGCCATTTTTGAAGACCATCTGGAATCATTTCTCGTAGCCAACTGGCCTGAGTGGCTAGCCGCCTGCAGTGAAATCGAGGTTGCCACAGGTATCAGTCTCTCGAAGAATCAACTCGCATACCGCACGGCGACACTCAAAGCCGCAGGGGCGGTGCCAGAGATGCTCCAGCAAATTTTGGCCAAGGTAGAAGGAAAATGACTATGCATGAAATCATCTGCCCCCATTGCGGCAAGGCTTTCAAGATTGATGAAGCTGGTTACGCAGACATTCTTAAACAGGTTCGCGATGCTGACTTTGAGAAGCAGCTACATGAACGCCTTGAGCTGGCCGAAAGGGACAAGCAAAACGCGGTCGAACTGGCTCAAGCTAAGGTTACCAGCGAATTGCAGAAGGCTGCTTCTGCAAAGGATGCCGAAATCCAGGCATTAAAAGCCAGGTTGGATGCAGGAGAGGTTGCGCAAAAACTTGCTGTCAGTGAGGCGCTGAGCGCGGTAGAAAAAGATCGCGATGCGCTGGCGAACGCACTGGAAAAAGCACAGCAAGAGAATGAAACTAAAGCTCAACTGGCCGAGGCGAAGCGATTAAGTGATCTACAGCAAGCCGAGGCCACCAAGGATGCGGAGATTCAGCGTCTGCAGGCCAAGCTTGCAGCGGGCGAAGTTGCCCAAAAGCTCGCGCTCACCGAAGCGGTCAGCGTGGTGACGAAGGAACGTGACGAACTCAAGAGCGGACTAGATCGAGCTGCACTGGAAAAGCAACTTGCCGAGACTGCACTCAAAGATAAATACGAAACACAGCTCAAGGATCGCGATGGTGAGATTGTGCGTCTTCGGGACATGAAGGCACGGCTGTCGACCAAGATGATTGGGGAAACCCTGGAGCAGCATTGCGAGATTGAGTTTAACCGTCTCCGGGCCACCGCATTCCCAAAGGCCTACTTCGAAAAAGACAACGACGTGCGTACCGGCAGCAAGGGCGACTACATCTTCCGGGATATGGATGATGCAGGCACCGAGATCGTCTCGATCATGTTCGAGATGAAGAATGAAGGTGACGAAACAGCCACCAAGAAGAAAAACGAAGACTTCTTCAAGGAGCTCGACAAGGACCGCACCGAAAAAGGCTGCGAATACGCCGTGCTGGTATCCCTGCTGGAGCCCGACAGTGAGCTTTACAACGCCGGGATCGTTGACGTGTTTCACCGCTACCCGAAGATGTACGTCGTTCGGCCACAGTTCTTCATCCCCATCATCACGCTGCTACGCAATGCGGCGATGAAGTCACTTCAATACAAGTCCGAGTTGGCGCTGGTGAAGGCGCAGAACATCGACATCACCCAATTTGAAACCCAGCTCGATGACTTCAAGACTGCATTCGGTCGCAACTGGCGTTTGGCTTCAGATGGGTTTGAAGAAGCGGTCAAGCGCATCGACGAAGCCATCAAGGATCTTGAAAAGACCAAAGAAGCCCTGCACAAGTCGGCTAACAATCTACGGCTTGCCAACGATAAAGCTGAAGACCTGACAGTCAAGCGGCTCACCCGCGGCAACCCAACAATGGCCGCCAAATTTGCCGAGCTCAAACACCAAAACAATTCTGACGCCGAATAAAGCCAGCCCAGAAAGAATTAGGACACTGCGCAATAGTGCGGCGTCAGGAGGAAAAGAACATGGAAAAGCTAAAAATGCATTCACCCAATCTCACGCAGGACAACATCGCCCGCATTCGCGATCTGTTTCCTGGCTGCGTCACCGAAGCCAAGGGCGAGGACGGTACAGTGAAACTGGCGGTAGATTTTGACCAATTACGGCAGGAACTGGCAGATTCGATTGTCGAGGGACCACAGGAACGCTACCACCTGAACTGGCCGGGCAAACGTGAAGCCTTGCTTACGGCCAACGCGCCGATTGCTAAAACGCTGCGCCCGGTGCGAGAGGAGAGCGTTGAATTCGATACTACGAAGAATCTGTTTATCGAAGGCGATAACCTTGAGGCGCTCAAGTTGTTGCAAGAAACCTATCTCGGCAAGGTCAAGTTGATCTATGTCGATCCACCATACAACACGGGCAGTGATTTTATTTACGAAGACGACTTCGCTGAGAACTCAGAGGAATATCTTCTTCGTTCGAATCAAAAAGACACTCATGGAAACAGACTTGTTGCCAACAGCGAGTCAAATGGACGTTTCCATTCTGACTGGTTGAGCATGATTTACCCACGGCTAAAGCTCGCGAGGAGCCTTCTAGCTGATGACGGGGTTATATTTCTTTCAATTGATGACAATGAATCTGCGAATCTGAAGCATATCCTTGACGAGATTTTTGGGGAGGGAAACTTCATTGACACAATTGCCGTGGAAATGTCGACAACCTCCGGGCCAAAAACAGTTAATGCACAACAAGGAACGATTGTAAAAAACGTTGAATTCGTCCATGTATATAGAAAATCGGCTGCATTTGATAGCACCCCACACACCCCTCTTTTAGACGGTATCGACTCGTACGATACGCACTACACAGCTTGGCTTTACGAAGACGGAACGTTGGGTAGCCTTGCAGAGCAACTAATCGCGGACAAGGAGGTTGGGGCTGACATTCGACGCTTCGAACTAGTGGAGCGAGGTTCATTTAGCATCAAGAATATGGACAAGCTGTTGGCCGTATCTGATTCAGCCAAATCCTTTATCACGAAGAATCTCGCGAAAATTGCACGTATCGATCGAGCGCCAGTATCTGCAGCTGGGAAATCCACCCAAATTGGTCGATGGGAGTCTTTTGAGGTCGACCATAGAACCTATTTTCTAACGACACTTGCTAACGGCTCGCTGCAAGCCTTGATGCCACTTTCCCTCAACTTCCGAATGTCTGATGACTACAAACCTAGATTTGGTAGAACTGTCATACGGGGAGATCTTTGGAAAGGTTTCCACCAAGACATGGGGAACGTTGCCAAGGAAGGTGGTATTGCATATGCGAATGGCAAGAAACCCGTACGTCTAATTAAGCAGTTGATTAAGTGGGCGAATAATACTCGCGACGCTGTTGTGCTCGATTTTTTTGCGGGCTCAGCGACGACGGCGCATGCCGTTATGCAAGCCAATTCGGAAGATGGAGGAAACCGCCGGTTCATTTTGGTGCAGCTTGATGAAGTACCTGATCCTAAGTCAGAAGCAGCAAAAGAGGGCTATAAATCCATTGCGGAACTCTCTCGGGCGCGAATCTGCAAAGCGGGTGCGTCGATTGCTTCAAGCGCTGAACCGTCAGGTCAGAGAGCCGACGTTGGATTCCGTTCTTTGCGGGTAGATACGTCCAACTTGGCCGACGTCTACTACACGCCCGATGCGCTCGACAAAGCCAAACTCGACCTGTTCGTTGACAACATCAAGCCCGACCGCACTCCTGAAGACCTGCTGTTCCAAGTGATGCTGGATTGGGGCGTCGATCTAGCCCTGCCCATCAACAAACAGTCTATTCAAGGTAAAGATGTGTTCTTTGTCGATGGCAATGCCCTGGCCGCCTGCTTCGACGCCAGCGGTAGTATCGACGAAGCCTTTGTGAAGGAACTGGCCAAGCATCAGCCGCTGCGCGTGGTGTTCCGCGACGCGGGCTACAAGAACAGCGCGATCAAGATCAACGTCGAGCAGATTTTCAAGCTCTTGTCGCCCGCTACCGAAGTGAAATGTATCTGAGGGGCGCGCAATGAAACTTAAATTCAAACATCAGCCCTATCAGGCTGCGGCCGTGCAGGCGGTCGTCGATATTTTTCAGGGGCAGCCACCGGCCTCTGATGCGGCCATGAGCTATCGTCTTGACCCTGGTAATACCAAGAACGGCATGGGTGATCTGTTTGCAGTAGATACCGGTTTTAAGAATGTTGAGCTAACCCTCAGTGAGGTTGCTTTGCTTGATAATATCCAACAAGCGCAGCGCCAGAAAAATCTGCCGTTGTCGGAGAGCTTGGCCAAGACCACGGTCGCCAGGCTAAATCTTGATATCGAGATGGAAACGGGTACTGGCAAGACCTATTGCTACATAAAGACGATCTTCGAGTTGAACAAACAGTACGGCTGGAGCAAGTTCGTTATAGTGGTGCCGAGCATTGCCATCCGCGAAGGCGTGGCCAAGTCGCTGGAAATCACGGCCGAGCACTTTCTGGAGACCTACCACAAAAAGGCGCGCTTCTTTATTTACAACTCTAAGCAGTTGCACCATCTGGAGAGCTTCTCCTCCGATGCCGGTATCAATGTCATGGTGATCAACGTACAAGCGTTTAACGCCACCGGCAAAGATAACCGCCGCATCTATGAAGCGCTCGATGATTTTCAGTCACGTCGCCCGATCGATGTGATCAGCGCCAACCGGCCCATCTTGATCCTCGATGAGCCGCAGCGGATGGAGGGGGGAAAAACGCTGGATTCCTTGGCTAATTTCAACCCGTTGATGGTGTTGCGCTATTCCGCTACCCACAAGACCACACATAACAAGATCCACCGCCTGGATGCGCTCGATGCTTACAACCAGAAGCTGGTGAAGAAGATTGAGGTGCGCGGTATCTCGGTGAAGGGACTGGCGGGAACCAATGCCTATCTCTATTTACAAGCCATCGAAATCTCAAACAAAAAACCGCCAGTCGCGGTTGTGGAGTTCGAACAGAAACTCAGCGGTGGCAACATCAAGCGCGTCACTCGAAAACTGGGCAAGGGTGACAATCTGTTTGTGCTATCGAATGAGCTGGATCAATACCGCGATGGGTTTGTGGTATCGGATATCAATGCCAATACGGACACCTTGAGCTTTACCAATGGCGTAGAACTGACGGTGGGTGATGCGACTGGTGATATTTCCGAGATAGCGCTGCGCCGTATTCAGATCCGTGAGACGATCAAGGCGCACTTTGATAAGGAGATGGAGCTCTTCGATAAAGGTGTTAAGGTTCTCTCATTGTTCTTTATCGACGAAGTAGCCAGGTACCGGGACTACTCCGCTGCTGATGAAAAGGGAGAGTACGCAAAAATCTTTGAAGAAGAGTACGCCAAGCACCTTCAAGAAGCGTTTGATAATGGGTTTATGGAGGGGGATACCCCTTATGCTAAATATCTACGCCGCATTGCGGCCGATAAGACGCACAACGGCTACTTTTCCATCGACAAGAAGAGCAAGCGCCTCACCGATCCCAAAGTCGCTGCGCGCGGTGAAAATGCAGGCTTGTCGGATGACGTAGATGCTTATGATCTGATCCTCAAAGACAAGGAACGGTTATTATCGCTAGCTGAGCCGGTGCGTTTTATCTTCTCACACTCGGCCTTGCGTGAGGGTTGGGATAACCCGAACGTGTTTGTTATCTGCACGCTCAAGCATAGTGATAACACCATTTCACGCCGCCAAGAGGTCGGGCGTGGCCTGCGTTTGTCCGTTAATCAAAATGGTGATCGCATGGATCACCCGTCCATTGTTCATGACATTAACGTACTGACAGTCGTGGCCAGCGAAAGTTACAAGGACTTCGTGACCGCCTTGCAGAAGGACATTAGCGAGTCCTTGTCAGCTCGTCCGCGTGTGGCGGACAAGGCCTACTTTACGGGCAAGATGCTGAACACGAAGGAAGGCCCGATTACGGTATCGGACGACCAGGCCACGGACATCGAGTTTTATCTGATCCAGAACGGCTACGTCGATAAGAAGCGCAATATCACGGAGAAGTACCATCAAGCTAAAAAAGACGGCTCGCTGGAGGCATTGCCGGACGAGCTGCAGTCCTATGCAGAGCAGGTATTCCAGCTGATTGATAGCGTATTCAGCGAAAGCCAACTCATGCAGGTAGAAGATGGTCGCAAGCCCAAAAGACTGCAGACCAATGCCAACTTTGAAAAGCAGGAATTCAAGGCGCTGTGGGGGCGAATCAATCGCAAGGCTACTTACAGCGTGTTGTTTGATGATGTTGAGCTAGTGAACAATGCGATCAAGGCGCTCAATGACAACAATGCTGGGTTACGAGTGACGCCGTTACAATACACCATTCACCGTGGCGAGCAGACTGATACGGCAACTTACGATGGCCTCAAAAAGGGTAATGCCTTCGAGCTGAAAGTTACCGAAACAGAATCGCACAACGCCTCCATCCTCTCCGCTGTGCAGTACGATCTGATTGGCAAGTTATCAGAGGGGACTCTGCTTACAAGACGAACTGTTGCCGAAATTCTTAAAGGCCTCAATGCTGACGTCTTCGCACAATTCAAGAGCAACCCGGAAAGCTTCATTGCCGAAGCCATTCGCCTGGTCAACGAACAAAAGGCCAATGTCATTATCGAGCATCTGGCCTATGACACGCTAGAAGACAAGTTTGATTTGGACATTTTTACCACGGGACAGAGCAAACAGGATCTCAGTAAGGCCGGGAATAAATTGCAAAATCACATCTATGATTACGTGCTTACCGACTCTGCGATTGAGCGTAAGTTTGTCGAAGAGCTGGATACCAGCAAGGATGTGGTGGTATATGCCAAGTTGCCACGTGGTTTTCTGATCCCAACCCCTGTCGGCGATTACAACCCCGATTGGGCCATTTCCTTCAAAGATGGCTCGGTCAAGCATGTGTATTTCGTTGCTGAGACCAAGGGCTCGATGTCGTCACTGGATTTACGGCCTATTGAAGCTACCAAGATTAAATGTGCCCGTAAGTTCTTCGATGAGATCAACAAGAAGTTTGCTCCAGAAAACGTGAAGTATGACGTAGTGGATAGCTTCGGTAAGCTGATGGAAGTGGTCAAGTAAGATACAAAGGATCGGCCATGTGGTGGTGAGATTATGGCGTTCACAAATTGCCACCTATAAACATGGCCACATCTGAGCTCTCGTCCGGCATGTAGTGGCACACTGAATTTGTCCACCTGAACAGAGCTGATATCGTCGGGTATTACAGCTCGCTAAGGCCGCATGAATATAACAGTGGGTTATCGGCAAACGAATCGGAAAACCGATACTGGAAAAACTCTAAGCGGTGGCCAGTTTTTGTTGACCACTACACCGCATCACGCCGAAAAAACCGTATGGTGGGGATCAGTCCTATGAGAAAATAACTGGTGAGCACATTGTTGAGTTTACAGATTTTACGCAAAGCGGTTTCCAGGTTGATATTTCGCCTTCTGGCGGACAAACCTCTGCCCACGAAAGTCCCCGGTGAAAAAATGCATATTCTTCTGCTTCGCTGGGATGCAAAATTGGGCGATGCCATCGTATCTTCTTTCTTTTTTCGCGAATCACGTAAGCTCAATGCCCGATTGACTGTACTTACAGTTAACGAGTTAGCTGAAATGCATACCAACACCTTCGGTGTGGATGAAGTCATCGTTACGAATCCGCATCCAGGGCTTGGTGAACTACGCAGATTGGTGAACCGGCTAAGTAATGTCGATGTCGTTGTTCATCTGGTTGGACGACTGCAACCTGCCGAAATCGTTTTTATGCGGTTACTCCGCCCGGCGAGTCTCTATTCGCTTGATGATTCGCTGCGCTGTGTGAATCGTAAAATGGGTTTTGCTGCAAACACGCTCAATATCGTGGAGCAGTATCAGTATATTTTGCAAGATCTGGGCGCGAAGGTAATCGACACCCAGTACATTGTGCCGTTGCCTGCCGAGCTCCCGCCTGCGACTCTTTCCCCTCAAATACTTTTTAATCCTTATGCCAGCCGAAAAGACAAGGGGCTATCACCTTCCCGGGCAACCGCAGCTCTACAAGCCATCACCGACGAGTTTCCTAGCCATTCCGTGGGCATTCTTTGCAGCCCTTCAACACTGCACAGTGCACAGCATCTGGAAAACGCAGTTGCACGCGACAATGTGGCAGTCTTGCGCGATGGGCTAACGCCCGAAAAGGTTGCAGGATATATTTGCCGTGCCCAAACGGTTGTGAGTGTGGATACAGCCATTGTGCATATGGCTGTCGGCCTGAAGGCGAAGCTGGTGGCGATCTACCCGTTGATTACAGGCCAACACAACCCATGGCTGCCACCTCGATCACCTTTTACACAGGTGATCTACAGCGAGCAACAGCCAGACACACTCCGCCGTACGGGCAAAAAAAATATGGATGCTTTTTCGCTAACATCATTAATGAACGCATTGCAGACTCTCTTAACGCTGCCAGCAGAAGCGAAAAACAGCATGTCGCTTAACGCCAGAATCATCTCCGGGCTAGGGGTAGCGACGGGCACTTTGGCGCGACAACTGCCCTTAATCTGCGAAAAATTTCCTGAAGTTGCAGGCTGTTATGCCGGGACGATCAACCTTGAATTCAGCGTTCCTGTCGCAGTCGTGCGGCCTGATCACCGTACCGCGCCGTTGGCTTGGACACCCAGTGGACGCACCACCGAGATATTCGATCTATTGCGTATTGAACTTGAATTCAGCCATTTACCTGAACGCATCCCCGCATGGCTGTATATTGCCCACGGCTCGCCTCACCGCCGAACGCCGACCATTCACGAAGCAATCGCGCCGCGCATTAACCTCAATGGTGCCACGCATTGTCGACTCCACTTACCCGCTGAGGCTATCGTACTGGGCGAAAGCGGTACTCAGGCTACTGAGGCTATCAATTTGTCACTTTCATCAACCCAGTAATCCGCATTCGCCTCAATATGCAAAAACAGTCTTGCCAGCAGCGAGCCACCCGCCAGGAATTCAGCCACGGTTTCTCTCCGGGCTTCGGTACGCCGGAAATAGGTGTTGTAAAGTTTGAGAATGGCCACGTCGTTAATCAAAAACGCCCCGACGGCAATATCGGTGCGACGCATCACCTCGCAACCAGCAAAGTTGTAAAGAGGACGGTATCCGGGATCGATGACCCTCCCACCAATCGGGATGGCAGCATCGGCAGTCTGGGCAATGATATTTTTGATTCTCCCAGGATTACCCCAAGCATGATTCTCGCTCTCAAGCCCTATAGCTAAGGCTTGCGCAAGTATGGGGTTTCCCGGCAGGGACGCGAAAATACACTCGCTATGCCAGTGCAATTTATGGCTCAGCCCTGTCGGAAATAACTCAACAGTCGGATCCCTAAACAGCAACGTATCCGCATCCAACCATGCCCCGCCCCAGCGATGCACAAACGCCATACGAATGAAATCGCTTTTCGCCACAATTGCTTCAATGCCGTTCGCCAGCGTAAAGGTCAGCGGTTCAAAGGCCCAAGTTTTATTCATGATATCAGCATCGATGTACTCGCTTACTGTTCGCGGCGTAAGCAGAAGAAAACGATCGCCCAACGCTCTATGCATAGAAACCAGTGCCAGGGCAACATAAGCCGACATGGTCTGACCCGGAGCGTTTTCCCAGTAACTGACGTAATGGATAGTGTCGAGGGTCATTTCACCAGCACCTTACCTTTCGCACTCAGCAGCCCGTTCTGCGTTAGATGTGCTTTAAGCATCACCAGCGATGGAGCACATGCAGGCTGAGCCAAAAACTCATTATTTAATGCCGATTTGTACAGATTAAGCCATGTCAGTACCGGCACATTTGGCAGGAAAGCCGGTAAACTCTCCCGGTTGTCTTCGCCAAACAACAGACGCAACGCACGCAAAATAGGCTGATAGCCCGGCGTAGAGAGCAGTTGCGCTACAGTTTCATCCAGATGCTGTTTCACGCTCACGCTGTTCAGGCGATCCTCCACCGACGCATCGGTTAATGCCACCCGGGGATCTAGCGCCACAGGGTAAATGGCACGAAATGACCGGGCACCGTTACACAGCGATTCATACAACACTTTGTCCGCCGTTGCCCCAGTCACCAGTACGTCATCTCCGAAAATGACATGCACGCCGCTCCAGCGGTAAAAATTCTCCGCTGGAATCACATGATCCTGCACAAGATTGACCCGATCGCGCTCGGCCTGGCTGAGGCTGGCATAATTTTCACACGGCGGCGCAATCCTGGGCAGTTTGACGTTGATAATGGTGGGTAATCCTTTATGCGCCAACGTGAGATTAATTTCCTCAACCACGATGTCGTAGAGTACATTGGCCGTGGAAGGCACATTACGCCAGCCCGTTGTCATCATCACGACACTCTCCCCTTCCTCTTTAGCCTGGCAAAATAACCCTGACCATGATGAAGAGGTGTCTTCCAGTTCTTCGACAAGGTAGTCGATAACGCACCGTGCAAGATAGCGTATCTCGCTCACTCCGCCATATTTCGCACGGCTATAAATGCCCGCCAATATTGTCGCTTCAGCACCGGTGCGCATATCGCAAAATGATCCAGTCGCATTCGGCGTCAGATAATGCAGCGCCGTACCACCAAAAATCGCGACGTAATCGGACATGTCGATCAAACCGCGCGCCAGCAGATCGGCCGCGAAGGCGCGAAAACCGGATTTAACATCCTGCGTATTGATCTGTGCACTGGCTTGGCGAAACATTGCCAACTGGGTTGCGAGCGGTTCGCTGTGCAACGTGTTCCACGCAAGTGAATTCGGGGTTTTTAGTCCATTCATGGTGAAGATCCTTAGCGAGATGCTAACGCAGCGTGAAATTGAAGGTCATCAAGCAAAACATCAATGCGTTGACGCTGCTGATAATAGCTGAGGGATTGAAGCCCTAATGGCCTGAGTGCCGCCACCAGTTCGGCGATCCCCGCTCCGGCATCGAGCGGATCATGCGCATCGGATCCGATGGTCAATGGAACATTGTTCCCCAGTAATTTCTCCAGCAAAGCACGGGAAGGATAGGACCATCTTCCGGTCATTTCTTTACCCGTCGTAGGATCAAGGCTGGATTTTCGCAGGCCCGAAGCATTCAGTTCATATGCGATACCGCTGCGTACGAGCGGCGCAATCAGCGGTTCAAAGCGACGCAAAAACACATCCTCTGGAATTGCGCGCAGTAGCGTGTCAGCGTGTCCAACCGCATCAAACAACTGGCTTTCCAGCAATGCTTCAAGATGAGCAAAGTATTTGTCCAGAAAGGAGGCTGCCTCCAACCGGGGCAGTTCCCAGACCTTTACCATCGTTTCATCGGCAACAGTGACATAGTGAATTGAACCGATGACAAAATCCATCGGATAGCGGGCAAGTAATTGCCGGTTATAACGCTCAGTACCCGGCATATAATCCAGTTCCAGACCGCGTAGCAGCGTGATCTCGCCTTTATAGGTCTGCTGCGCCTTATCAATATCGCTGAAATAGCGCTCCAGTTCCGATTCCAGTAAACGGTTCTGCGCATCCACCGGGAACGGAGCATGATCGGTGATGGTGAGTACCGTCACCCCCGCAGCAATCGAGGCACAAACAAGTTCGTCGATGGTACCAACAGCATGTTTCGAGTAGAACGAGTGGCAATGGGAATCAATCATGCGGCCTTCCATTGTTCAAGCAACCCGGAATGCTTCGCCATCTCTTTGACCAGCCAGTAAGGATTATTGGCAGTCGCGATGATCGCGCGAAGCTGCGGGGTGTTTTCTAGCCGCGCCAGTAGTTCGGTTAACGGCTGAGTATATAACGCGCGCGACAAGGGATTTTCCCGCACATGGCTCGCCAGATGATGCCAGTCGATCGCATCAGAATGGATATTCGCCACACGCTCGGTCTCAATACCGTACAGAAACACATCGCCGTTGGGTTTAATTGTCACGTCCATGCCATTGGGCTGGGGCGCACGGTTCAGGCTGCCAAAGGTAAAAGGTTTATCCATTTTGGACTCAATCGCGGCAATATATCCCTGCAAGTCCAGATAACCCTCCGGCGTATCTCTTGCCGGATGAACCAGATTTTTGTAGTCGATGTTAAACGTGTCCGCACCTATCAATAATTTGTCTTCCAGTACGCTGACTTGCTTTATGCTGGCGTTAATTCCCCATGAGGCCAGTTCACTCACCAGATATTCGCGAGTGAAGGCCCGATCGGTATCAATTGAGCGAAATGAAAAACTGAGCGATGACGGTTTTTTGCGCTGAACATAATCCAGACTAAATCCATGTGCACGCCATTTTACTTTTCCAATATGGTGGCTATCTGAACTCAGGCGAATATTACAGGTATCACCATTGGCGGAGACAAGACGATTGATCTCATCAAAGATCTTTTCCATTTTCTCATGGCGAAAAAATCCGCTGGTAATAAACTCAAAGCTGTTGCCCCCTCGGGATAACGCCAGTAGCTCATAAAAGGTATGAATGTTATTGAGCGGTTCACCTTCGCCACTCACGGAAATACGTTTTACGGATGGATCATTAATGAGCGCCGACAGGTTGTCACGTGCCTGCGTTGACAGCACCATACTCTTACCCGTTACGTGCTTATCCGCATACATGCAGAACGCACAGCCGATGCCGCAGATCTGGGTGATATCCACATAAAGCAAATGACCATGTAAGTCCATATATAATATTCCGCCATATTTTCAAAAAAATTCAATTTGGTACAAATAGAAATCTTTTGCAGTGTATGTTTCAAACACCAATTCTCTGCGTATATCCCCTCAGCAACTTTACTGTATTTAGGCTGGTCCTGGGACCGATCCTAACAGAGCCAGCAAACGCGCATCGGCCTGCGCCTTACCGTCCTGTAACATCGCTAGTACTGCATTGTCGCCCTGTTGGTGCTGCGCGCCAAACAGATAGAACCTATCGAGCAGATAGACCGTTATACAGTACCAAGGCGGGTGACGCACCCCGTCAGCACAGCTACCAGAGTCGTGACCAGTCCGCTGGGCAGAACGGCAAACATCGCGACGAGAGTTTTGCTGAGGTACTCTTCAAGCAGTACGCCACCAATGACGAATGCGCCGCTGACAGCAATCTTCAGCTCTGCATCTAAATAGCCTGCTGTAGCCCCATTTTTCCAACTTCGACAGCGCTGGTTTTCAGTAAATATGCACCGAATTTCGTACTACTGTAGTAGCCCCAACGAAGACTGCTTTCATACTGCTTGCGCACCACTTCATCCAGCTCGCGCCAATTTTTCCTGATCGACGGCGTTTTGCTGTTTGTACTTCTACAGTGCGTTCTGATCTTTTTTGCTCAGAGGCTCATTTTTGGCTTTCTCTTTCAAGTGGGCGATTTTGGAATCGCGATCGGCACGGTTTTTGTTCAACCAGGCGAAGACAAAGATCTCTGATTTAGCACTGCACTGATTTTTGGTCAGGGTCAATCTGGCGGGCTCTCAAAAAATGCATGGAACTAATATGGGTGTACTTACAAGATTAGTTTGGCCTTTCTCGCATAAGAAAGGCCAATACTGTAAAAATAAATTAACCTAGGCTACAGCCAAAATTACGATCACCCTCACCAAAAATCTTACTTTTCACTTTGGTGAGATAATCAATCCGGTTCAGTAAATCTCTGGGATAAATATTATTGAGAATATCGTCACGGTTCAGGGTATATTTACCATTAGTAGGGTATTGTACCAAGTGCTGTCCCTCTTCGGGGGTCAGATTTAATGCACTACACCATGCCGAGGTGATCATGGTTCTTAGCGTATCTTCATCCAGATTGAAATCACCCAGGTGGTAATAAGCATCTTTGTTCAGGAACAGAAATACATGAAAGTGACGTTTACCATTCTGAGTAAACTCCCGTACCCACGCATAACGGAGCGTATTTGGGTGTACCCTTTTATCATCTTTACGTTTACGTTGTTCATCTGCTGCCAGTTTGGCTTTCAGTGAACTGGTAAATCTTGATATAGCACCTGAATCAGTATTAGCGATACAGGAAATGGTATCACCATTATCCAGAATAGCCGGGTCATGAAGATCCACCCGTATTGCCAGTGTACGGTTGTGTTCTTTAACAGCCTTATTAATGACTTCGATAATCCTTTGTTTGTATGATTTAACATGACTTCCATACTCGCTCTCGTAGATATTCATAATAAATTATTCCTTGATGGATAACAGTCATCGCATTACTGGCTATATCTTATTAGCGTAGTGGATATACAGGCATGGTTAATGACAATACGTTAATAGCAATATAATAACTATCCGACACTCTATTTCAGAAAAAAATAGCCACAGCCTGCGATGACTGATTAAAAGTTACTCTGCAATTAGTTGCAATGATGACTCTTTAATAAAACGATTATTATCGTTTTAAATTTGGCTTATCCGTTACATAAAACTATCGGCAGGTTGTATAAAAAGGGTTTTCCCTCTTTTCTCTGCCCGTATTTTCTTTTGCGAGTAAAGCGTACTGAGTAGTTCATTCACTTTACTCCGGTTCCTGAACCGGTTCGGACCATATTGCAGGATAGTTGTCTTCCTGACATATGGCACGAAACACTTATAGCAATAATCTTTTATCCACGCGTAAAGTTCATCCGCTTCGGAACTTACCAGAATCAGGGGCTCGGGCTTAGAGAAAATTCGCACATATTCATCTGCATACCAGGCACTTATTTCTACGGCTGATTCCACGGCATTGAGAGATATGTCTCCTTCATCACCGTTGAAATAATGCAGCAGTGCAGCAATCCTTGCCATGTTCTCTGCGATCTTAGACGCATAATCCTTAAAGTCAGACAGGAAGCCAATCAGGCCCATTTCCGACTCGACTTTGTTATAAAATTCGATCCAGCGTTTTTCTGCCTTAGGAGAGAAGTGCAAGCATTGACGCTCATTTTCATCGTTTTTGGCTATGCTCTCATTAACGATCTCCATCAGTCGCTGATGAAATATCGGCAGATGCTCACTTGAGACAACCGAACTGGTAATTTGTCTGTAGCCTTGTGTTGAGCTAGGCTGGCACATAAGACACCGTGCGAAGAAGCCTATCCCTTTTGCCATATCGCCTTTCCGATCGATGTAGGCCTTAAAAACATCAGGCTGAATCATCAGCGACAGCGTCATTCTGGCATCCCTGATTAATTTATCAGGCTCTTTTTTCCTTTCTACGGGAAACATTGCACCATCCCACATCTTGTTGATGAAAGGCAGCTCGTTCAACGTGTAACCGTTAAAAATAGTGCCTGCCTCATCAGACATAATACCGACAGATCGCCAGCGCCCACAGAGGTGATCTTTTATCGCCGCTGGTGTGGCATCGTTGAATATCTGTTTGTACCTTACCGGTGCCTCCGGGTACGCCGCCAGCAGTGCTTTCAGTCGTTCATTCGTTATGGAATGCTCTTTGTTAAGGCGAATGTCTGATTTCAGTTTTGACATCAGGGCTTTCTTCTCAACATTAAAAGCCGTTTCATCATTTCGCCAGATGGCAAGATCATGCGTATACTTTTTAAATAAATTTTCCTCCAGTTGATGTAATGGCTTCATCAGCAGTTTATCAACCGTACTTTTTCGCTCACCAGATTCCGCCAGCGTCAGTAAAAAAAGCGATACCGGGCTGCGCAAATTATTCAGTCGGCACACATCAATCCGGTTCTGACAGGCAAGCGAAATAACCCCCAGTACCGATGCGGCAATCAAGCCCGTGGGAGCCTGAGTGTGCTGCTCCACTTCATAAACCGCGTTTTTGATGATCTGCGGAAACACGTGTACAGGAAAAGGACGACCACACAGCATAGATACCTCTTATTCAGTTAATGTTTAAAACGATTCCCCTTACCTTGCTATTCCGCTATTAATGGCAGAAATAGCAGGATGAACACGGGGCATTCAGGAAAAAAAGCAAAAAATAAATGCCAAAAAAATCCTGATGCTAACGCTCATTGATCCAACAAAGCAGGTCACTTAACAGCCATCCGCAGGATTTCAGGCCGATAGACTTACGTTGTGGAAACTTACCCACCTGTTCCAGTTTCCACGCGGTAGAGCGGGAAATGGACGTGATTCTCTGGCGCTCACGTTCACGCACCAGGCGATCGCCTTGCTCACCGTAATTGCGCAGGACTTGCAAACGTTGTTCTGGGGTTGGGGAAATAAATGTTGTACTCATACTGCCTCCTTTGTTTCAGTGGATACAGCATGTCGCAGGAGGGTAACTGAATAAAAGCAGCAGACACCTTATTAAGGTGTCAACGCTTATTGCGGAGCTTAATGCGGTTACGGTCGGTCACGGGCCAACCGGCAGGAAAGCATGACCGTGGGCGATGATACGGCGTTGCCTAAATGCCACGACTGATATGGACACACTCTGCACTGGCGGACGTGCAACGGCTTTACCATTTTGTGGCGATTCGCTACCAGCAGGAGATTGAGTATTAATTTTTTATTCTTTTTTATCGTCGAAACGTTTTATCCATTCTGCAATAGTGTCATCACTGAATGTGTTACTGAAGCCATGTTTTCTGGCCGTCACCGTAAGCATCTCCGCCATTTTTGAAAAATTAACCTCACCATTGCCATCAAGGTAATGCTCTTTCAGCATGACATACAGGGCTATTCTTTCTGGTCTTGAAATGCGAGTTTGTTTTTCTTTTTTCTCTTCAGGCATAGATACCTCGATCTGTGGCAATAACGTATTCGCGTCAAAAAACAATTCTGATTTATCCCTGTATACTTTATTTGGGAATATCAAGTAATCCCAGTCATCTCTACCATATACAGAAATTGCACCTGCAACATTATTATTCTCTCTGACAGTATCCATATCCGCTAGCACGTAATGGCCTTCAGCAAACTGAGTTACAGGCGTCGCTTTTACGCGCCAGTAACCATGTGCATGTCCATTATAGGTATAACGGCATAATCCCAAATCATCATCCAGAAGTCGGGCCTCTATTTCTGTATTTTTCTCTGGATAAAACTGCCTTATTTTAAACTCTGGCATTTCTTCATTCTGATAAAAATCCATGCCCGATTTAATTTTCCTCTGCCAGTCTTTCAGAAGAAATCGACCTCCACCAAGGTACCTGACGATCTGGCATGGCAATGCATCCAGCCGAATGTAGAGTGGGATCTTATGCTCAAACCAATCATGTAGTATATCGTCAGGCGTTATACGGCATTTTTCAGATGCCAGAGACAAAGGATAAAAATCAGGCTGCTTTGATGTCATTCAATGGGTCGTCCTGTGTGATGCCTTTCCGTTTTTACTATACGTACTTTATATATTGATTTATATAACTTAAAGTGGAACTCATCCTATGCCTTGCAAGCATTCTCGTTACCCTCTACAATTTCCAGACTAATTCAGGGAGATACGGCATCATGAAAAAAGCGCCTATAACAAAAGCCCAGATTTATCGTGCCGTAGCCAGCTCAACCGCTATTGAAACGGGTGTTTCTGTGCAACAAATTGAGCAGCAACTCAAAAAAAATCAGACACAGGCGAAAGCCGTCGGCCTTTCCCGTTAATTTGGCAAGATGTCGCTCACCAGTTGCATCATGGGGCTGTAGTTTCCTGATACGCCTGCCTGAATTGCCTTGAAGTAAAACGCCTTGTGCTTATCCCATAAACAATAATCTACAATCCCTTCCTGAGGCGTTAAGGAGTTATAGCTGAATTTGGGTAAGGGGGAAGCAAGAAACCGCACAAATATACACACCACCTTTCAGTGAAATAGAACCGTATTTAGGTTGAAGTTATTGGTTTTATCACGTGTTAATTTTTATGTCTTATTGGCACCCACAATATCTCCATTACAACTCACACAGCTAAGCAATGTGAGTTGACCGGACACATTTACCTTATATCAACTGATCTTACGCAACCGGGATGCACCAGCTAACATGCCGCTACTCCGTTCGAGGACCTTTTGAGGCTGCCAGTTGCGCTGGCTGCGTGCAGAGTTTGAGCCACTTGTAACCATCTGTCTGACTTTAGACGGCGCTATTCTCTGCTTCTGACCAACATACACAATACGCATGACAGCCTGTTCAACGACCCTATTGAGAATGGGATTATCAAAATGGCCTGATTTAATTGCATTTTGTCTTTTAAGTGTCAGAAGCTCTTTTACCACCACACGATATTCGCTAGTGAAATCATCAAGAGTGAGTGGACCCGGTTTTTTTCCGTTCTCTACATGAACGGAAACAATGGTATTCCCGGTTGCTGGCGTAGCATTTACAGATTTGCGTTTAACTTTAGCCATCTCGTCACCTCGTTTCTGCTATAAGAGGGATTATATCATATCTGTTCATTTTACACTCACACGGTGTCCGTCAGTTTCTTAACCAGAACTTTTGCACGTATATTGCAGGATCGCCTTTCTCGTGATAGATCTGCCTGAGTTAGTTCAAAACCCTGTTCACGATACAAGGATACAAGCTGTTTATCGGGCTGACTTACCATAACTTCCTTCGCTCCATAAGCACGGGCAAAGCTTTCGGCAATGATTAAGCCTATCGGGATCATATATCCACTGAGTGGCGTCGGATAAGGGTTGCCTTCTAGATATCTCAAAGCAACGTTGACACGTCTTCTGGACAATTTGGCTAGAAACAAACCGCAGAGATGTCCATCGCACCAAATACTCGCATCCAGCTTGTCCCGCCTTTTATTACGTTGACGCAACCAGTTAAAATCTATGTTCAAATGTTGGCGATCTGGGTGATTACGCCAAGCGGGATGAACAATCGACCAGTGCTCCGGCCGAATTCTTTCCAACGAGATATCATCGACAGGAAGTATGTCGAGAAAGGCATCAACAAATCCATCGTATGCCAAGTTTAACGCAACTTCTCTTTTATCCCTGTGTTCCTGTGCTGTTCCCATAGGATCCCTTACGCATTCCCCTTCAGAAATAACATCCTACAATGCCTGACTGGCTTCATGATAGATGACTTCATTTATAATCAGCAGCGGTTTAGAGGAAAGTCAACCAGATGACGCTCTTCTGCTGAATTAAGCTCATATTTTGCCAAGCTCTTACCTCCGCCCAAACAGGTTTACAACGTTGTTTTCCTGCTGTCGCTGATAGTTATTCACTCTATCCTCCCAGATCTCAAGCGCTCTGCGCTTTTCAGGCAGGTAATCATAACGATCATAGTGTTTCGAGCTGACATCGTTCAACGCGTGATTCTGAATACGGTCGCGGATCTCTTTGCTGATCCCCGCCTCCCCCATCAGCGTCTTGCAGGTGCGACGTAAATCTCGCGCCGTGAAAACTTTAAACTCAGGATTGAACGCCCGGAAATACATGATGGAACGCGCCAGACTATCGGTGCGCACCGGTCGCTCACCGTTGGTCGAAAGTGGGAAGATATAGGGACTGTTACTTTCCTTAGTCAGCTCTTTCACTGAGGCTAATTCCCGTAATGCCGATTCAGTCAGCGGGATCAGATGCTCACGCTTGTTTTTCGATACCTCGGCAATAACCAATAACGTCTTTTGCTGCCAATCAATGGCGCTCCACTGGCTGGCAATCATTTCAAATGGGCGCTGCCCACCGGCATAAACACAAAAGCGTATAAGGTGCTGCATCAACGGCCCAACGTTAGTTGCCTGAGCGAACTGCTCCATGACAACACGCAGCTCCTCCAGCGTTAACCATGTATCACCCACTTTCTCCGCCGAGGACTGCTTCGGTATGGCCGATACCGGATTTACTTCAAGCCCGAACGTAATGCCCACGCTGGTATTCATCGGATCGTTATCGGCTTTAAGACCGTAGTTAAACGCCGCCATCAGGTAGGAACGAATCCGGTTTGCATGGACCACCGCATCACGCTGGATAATGCCCGAGAGAATGGTTTTGATCTGTAACGGTGTGACATCCTTCGCTTTGGTTTCACGAGGAATAACCGAATAGCACTCTTTTTCAAGACGTTTCAGGACATCGGCCCAGGTTCGCTTGTTGTCGAGCTTCATCTTATTAACGTAGCCATGCACCAGTTCTTCAAACGATCCTTGAGAACGATGTAGCTGCATAATGTGCTGCTCGGCCAGGCGCTGTTGCTCCAGTTCTTGCTGAGGATCTTTTCCTTCAACAAGCCAGGCACCATATTTTTTCGCCAGCTCATTGGCCGTTACCAGTTTCATCTCCGGCCAGATGCCCAATTGAATAAATTTCTCTTTCTTCCCTTTCTCAACGTAGTAACGGAAATAAAAAACTTTGCTGCCTGAAGGCTGAACCTTAACGCCAAGCCTGCCGGTACCGCGTTGAGCGCTGTTGCTCCACACGTAGTACGACGTGCTTTTTGTCTTCAATCCACGTATAGCAGTCTCGGTAAGATTAGCGGCCATGAGTTTACCTTTCTAAGGATAAGCGTTACCTGACCCGATGCCCATTTTGGGTCAGGTAATGGGTCAGGTAAGGATAGTACAATGGAGAAACGAGACAACCAATCAGAAACAAAAATAACTTCATAACCAATTGATTATAGACAATTAAAAACACAAACAGAGACAAAGGCGAACAATTAAAAACATGTCAATTTTATGACTCATAATCGCTTGGTCGTTGGTTCAAACCCAACAGGGGCCACCAAATTTTAGCTTTAGAATCATATAATTAAGCCACCTATCAGCAGGTGGCTTTTTTATTACTCCGATATCTGTGTCCCTTTTTTGTCCCCCCACTATTAAAACCGCCTCCAATCTGATGCTTTATTTGTCATATAATTAGGGTCTTTTAAATTGAATCAAATAGGACTTGATTTATGGCTTTAACAAAATGCAAAGAATGTAAGAAAGAAGTATCAACCTCTGCAAAAGTTTGCCCACACTGTGGCGTTAAGAATCCTGGTACCACAGCAGGTCAGGCAATCGGTGGTCTTGTAGTTCTGGTGTTATTGGTTTGGGGTGCTACAAAAATCTTTGGCGGAAGTGATGATGATAAGCCTACCGCAAAAGCTGACACCCCAAAGAGTTGCGCAGCAAATGACGATCAATGCTTGTTTGATAAAAACTGGATTGAAGCAGCATCACGCTGCCGTCCTCTGGTAGAAAAGTCATCCAAGTATGATTTCGAATGGACTGACGGCATGATGACCCCCATGTTTTCACACTTCCGTCTGAACGAAGCTAAAAAACAAATGACGTTCATCGGTGACAAAGTGAAGTTTACCAACGGTTTCAATGCAAAAATAACCATGACATACAACTGCACCTATGACCTTCAAGGTAAGAGCATCGTCGATTTTAGGATTACCGAAGGCAAACTTTAAGCACCTCGCCCCGCCCTGGCGGGGTTCACCGCTTTTCAGTTCCTGCAAACAGCTTCACCACACCCAAACCCGCATCATTGCTGCAAACAAGGTGGCCCAAGATAACGCCTGCTCACGCTCAGAGATCCATTCAAAACTGACCAAATCCACACAAAACCCTTTTATTTCTTACAGTTGCAATTTCAAAGCGATCCTTTATTGATCCAAAAAGCTGAAAAACGCTGAAATTCCTTTCACTGTTTTCAGTGGACGTTCTTCTGCAAAAGCCCTGACCTGCCCCCAGTATTAGATACAACGATCAGTTAGTAATATCGGTTTGTTTACCTTCTAATTTTCCATTTCTCCAGCTTGCTGCAAATTCAGACGGCGTCTGGTAATTCAGCGATGAATGAGGTCTGGACTCGTTATAGTCCTGCCGCCAGTCATTAATGATTTTCCGGGCATGAAGAATATCGCTGAACCAGTGTTCATTCAGGCATTCATCCCGAAAGCGACCGTTGAAACTCTCAATAAATCCGTTCTGCGTTGGCTTACCTGGCTGGATAAGTCGCAACTCCACACCATGCTCAAAGGCCCATTGATCGAGCGCACGGCAGGTAAATTCCGGGCCCTGATCGGTTCTTATTGTCGCCGGATAGCCACGAAAGAGCGCGATGCTGTCCAGAATACGCGTGACCTGAACGCCTGAAATACCGAAAGCAGCAGTGATCGTCAGACACTCCTTCGTGAAATCATCCACACAAGTCAGGCACTTAATCCGGCGGCCGCTGGCAAGTGCATCCATGACAAAATCCATCGACCATGTCAGGTTCGGCGCATCCGGGCGAAGAAGCGGAAGCCGCTCAGTCGCCAGACCCTTACGGCGCTGTCTGCGTTTTACGCCCAGGCCATTGAGATGATAGATGCGGTAGACCCGTTTGTGGTTAACGCAAAGGCCTTCACGACGCAGAAGCTGCCAGATACGCCGGTAACCGAAACGTCGGCGTTCCATTGCCAGTTCGGTGATACGTGCAGACAGATACGCATCAGTAGCCGGGCGGTGCGCATCATAACGGCAGGTCGACAGGGACAAACCTGTCAGCCTGCAGGCACGCCGTTGCGACAGACCTGTCGCTTTGCACATCACTGTCACGGCTTCCCGCTTCTGGTCTGTCGTCAGTACTTTCGGCCCAAAGCCACCTGTAGTGCCTCTTTATCCAGCATGGCTTCGGCGAGCAGCTTCTTGAGGCGGGCGTTCTCTTCTTCAAGTGACTTAAGCCTTTTTACTTCAGGTACGTCCATGCCACCAAACTTCTTACGCCACGTATAAAACGTGGCGTCGGAGATGGCGTACTTACGGCAAAGTTCGCGGGCGGAAACACCCGCCTCGGCTTCGCGAAGAATATTGATGATCTGTTCGTCGGAAAAACGCTTCTTCATGGGGTTGTCCTCATGTTGCTGATGAAGACATTACTAACATCGTCGTGTGTTAATCAATGGGGAGCAGGTCAACGTTCTTTAGCAGACAAGCCGCTGTTAAGGCGGGTACGGATGATTAGCCGCTCCTGCCCGTTCAGTTCACGGCCCTGCAGACGAGCTATTCCCTTTATTGACTTTTTAAGGTCGTCCTCATCAAGCATGTTCACCTCAGTTGATGGAGTTAGTACTCTGCGCAAATACAGCCAGGCTTGCAGCAAGCCGATCTTTCATGTGTTCTACCCAAGCGTCAAAAATAGCTTTATCTGTACCGGGAAACGTCACCAAAATGGACTGACCCCACGACAGTAGACAAAACCTGTCCTCACGACGAGGCCTGTTCAAAGGCCTCCGGGCTGACGCCGCCGAGATGACTGTGGCGCCGGGCCCGGTTGTAAAACACTTCAATGTAATCGAAGATATCCGCTCGGGCCAGATCCCGGGTTTTGTATATTCTCTTTCTGATGCGTTCTTTTTTCAGTGAACTGAAGAACGATTCGGCCACCGCATTATCCCAGCAGTTGCCACGCCGGCTCATGCTCGGGGCCAGGTTATTGGCCCGGCAGAAGCGCTGCCAGTCATCGCTGCCGTACTGGCTGCCCTGATCGCTATGTACGATGACCTCGCCGTCGGGTTTACGTCGCCAGACAGCCATCATCAGCGCATCCAGCGCCAGTTCGCGTGAGAGAGTCGGCTTCATCGACCAGCCCACTACGTTACGGGCGAAGAGGTCGATAACTACCGCCAGATACAACCAGCCCTGCCAGGTGCGGATATAAGTGATGTCGGTGACCCAGACCTGATTGGCCCGGACAACAGTAAACTGCCGCTGCACGCGATTAGGCGCGACTACTGAGGGTCTGCCAGCGATACGGCGTGGCGCTTTATAGCCGCGCACAGCTTTAATCCGGTTCAGTTGCATGATGCGGCTCACCCGGTTTTTACCGCAGGTTTCCCCGATTTCGTTCAGGTCGCCATGAACCCGCCGGTAACCATACACGCCTCCGCTCAGTGAGTATGAGTCACGGATAAGCATCAGCAGGCGCTCGTTATCTTTATCACGCGCCGAGACAGGGTTATGCAGCCACGCATAGAACCCGGCCCGGGCGACATTCAGTACCCGACACATCGTCATCACACCCCATATATTGCGGTGCTCATTGATAAAGCGGTACTTCAGTCGGGCTCCCTTGCAAAGTACCGCGCGGCCTTTTTCAGGATATCCCGTTCTTCTTCGGTGCGTTTTAGCTGCGCCCGTAGTTTCAGGATCTCGCTTTTGGCTTCCAGTAAATCACGGGCATGCTGTTCACTGTTATCAGGTTTGATAGCCCGTAGCCACTTGTAGAGGCTGTGTGCAGAAACCCCCAGACGGTCAGATACTTCGGCAACGGAATAACCGCGTTCCGTTATTTGACGGACGGCTTCTTCCTTAAATTCAGGTGTAAATCGTGGTGTGCCCATATGCTCCCCTATGCTCAAACTATAGAGCAGGATCGTCTACCGGGGTGGGGGCAGTCCAAAAAAGACATCAGAATGTCATCTGTGAGCTTGTCCTGCTGATCCCAGTCAACGATGAACTGCCGAAATAGTGAGTACGCCTTTTCCGGGTCTGTGTTCCGCCACGTCGCCACAACAGCATCAAACGGAGGAACGGTGTAAGTCACCAAAACGGGCAAAGGCTCATATTTTGTTGGTATCCGCACCTCACGGATGAATGTCTCACCTTCCGGCCATAACTGAGGATGATTTGTCACAGCTGATCCTCTACATAAATCCCAGCAGAAGTAATCGCGCCACCAATACGGCGTTTTCCATAAAGCAATGGCACTGGATAACCTTGTGCAGCTGGCCTTCGATAAATAGCTGTTCATATAGCATCAGCAACAGGCCAGATTCCAGCGCCTCCATTTCCTCTTCATCAGTGATCCCTAACTTATTAGCCAGCACCAGGTCTCCAGAGCCCGGCTGATACGACTCTGTTGCTGTAATTGATATAGCTGAATTTAACTATCCAATAACATCACGACAAACTCCGACCACGGTGTTAGGGCTATTCCCTCCGGGGTGACTAGTTGTAAATTAAGTGATAGGGTATACATTCACCTATCTATTCATAAATCTATTCATAAATCTATTCATAAATTTATTCAAAAAGAGATTCAACATTATGCCTACTCGCTCTGACAGGATACGCCGGTTGCTCAGCCAAGGCCCGATGCAAGCTCGACAACTCATTGATATAATAGGTATTAGCCAGCCAACGCTGTCCCGCGCATTGAGAGATATTGGCGATGACATTGTTCGAGTAGGAGCTGGTCCATCTATTCAATACGCTCTACGCGATGTTTATCGCGGATTCAGGTCTGCACCCATTTACCGCATCACTGATGAAGGACGCGTTAAACCCCTTGGCGAGCTCATCCCGGTTCATCCTGAGGGATTTGTCATGGTGCAGACCAATAACGTAAGCCTCCATAGCGATGGACTACCATGGTGGCTGTTTGACATGCGACCACAAGGGTATCTCGGGCGAGCCTACGCATCAACGTATGCGGCTGATCTCGGCTTGCCAGCGAATCCAGAGCAATGGGCTGACTCAGATGTCGTCAGGGCATTGCTTGCACATGGCCATGATGCTATCGGTAACCTGCTGGTAGGGGAGCAAGCACGAGAGCGTTTCCTTGAAATGCCTGAACCCACCCCAGTTGAGCGCGCCGCAACCTACCCCGCGTTGGCGTTGGCGGCTGGAGCCGGTGAAGCACCGGGATCATCTGCAGGAGGTGAACAGCCGAAATTTTGCACCTATACAGAGCGCGGTCACGTCTTAGTAAAATTCTCGGCTCCAGACGATAATCCGGTTAGCGAACGTTGGCGCGACCTTCTGTTGGCCGAGCACTTGGCGTTAAGGGTGCTTGGTGTGGAAACTGAGGTATATGATTTTGGTAGTCAGCGCTTCCTCGAGATCCCCCGATTCGACCGCGTTGGCCAACTGGGTCGTATTGGCGTCTTCTCGCTGAGGGCACTTGATGCAGAGTTTGTCGGCAATGCCAGAGCCCCCTGGCCTGTTCTGGTTAACAGCCTTGTTACGGAAGGGCATGTCCATCCGGATGCTGCAACAGGTACCGCCCGGCTTTGGGCATTTGGGATGCTAATTGGCAATACCGACATGCATCACGGGAACTTGTCGTTCATCAGCAGCCACGGTCGCCCGTATCACCTTGCACCGGCCTACGACATTCTGCCTATGGGGTTCGCTCCCAGAACGGGAGGCGCAATCGTGAACGAGCTTCGGCCTGCATCACTACCCGAAGTAATTAGCCGGGATATCTGGCAGGAAGCGCTAAGCTTGGCTGAGGACTTCTTTGTTATAGCTAGCAGTTGCGAGCGTTTCTCCGCCAATTTCGTCCCATGCCTTGAGACATTACGCCATCATCTTGACGAGGCCAGATCACGTATCGCCCGTCTAGGCTGTGTCCCTTAACTTAACAACCGCTTTAAAAATAACCTGATCGCCCCCAGCTTTAGCATACTCAGGTAGTTTCTGGCTGTTTTTTCCGAGCGTGTAGCGATACGACGATTTTCTTTGAGTATCGCAAAGCAGCGCTCCACGACATTGCGTTTTTTGTACAGGCCTCTGTCGAGGGGCCGACGTCTGTCCTGACTGGCTTTTTCATTCGATTTAAACGGAATTACCACTTTTATTCCCTTTATTTTCAAATGAATGCGGAGGCTGTTACTTGAGTAACCCTTATCCGCCAGTACCGCTTTCGGACGCGATTTCAGATGCCCACTTCTTCGGATAATCCCGACGCGGTTAAGCAACGTTTCCGCATACCGGCTTTCGTGGGCCTGTCCACCGCTCAGGCAAAAACTTAGCGGTAATCCTGTGCCATCTGTCGCCAGATGGATTTTGGTGCCAAAGCCGCCGCGTGAGCGACCCAGCCCATGGTCCTCGTGTTCATCGGGATGTTTTTTTTCGCACCAGCGGCCGCTTTCAGGGCGCGAACGTTACTGCCATCCAGCGCGATAACATCCCAGTCAATCAGTGCGCCCTCATCCAGAATCTGGAGTAATTTATTGAAAATACTGTTTATTACTCCGGCTTTAGACCACCGGTTAAAGCGGTTGTAAATCGTTTTCCATTGACCATAACGCTCAGGTAAATCCCGCCATGGCGCGCCGGAGCAAAGCACCCAAAATATGCCATTCATGACATGCCGGTGAGCAAAGTAAGGACGGCCGCCTCTGGAAGAGCCTCTTTCAGGCGGCAGCATGGGAGAAATCAGCGCCCATGCATCATCGGGAAAATCGTAACGAGCCAAATTGAAGTACTTTTTGTGGCAAAATCATGTCCCTGATTGTACAAAAAACAGTTACGGGACACAGCCTAGGATAAAAAGCTAGCTCAACTGGACTGCCCCCTACCATCAGCATGACTGACTCCGCCGTTCAGGTTAGTGAAGAGTGGTGACCATTCGTCACGTTACGAGTGATTACGTTGGCTGAAAATGTGCGTGACCTTCTCCCTCAAAAAGTGCCTGGAGCTAAAATGGGTGTGCTTACACATCGTCCTCTGGTCTATTGGTTTATAGATGACGATCATCATGTTTGCAAAATAGATGATGAATGACATATATTATAGATGTTAATCGACATTTATAATGTAGGAGTCATAGCATGCACTACACCACGTTTGGCCGTAACACCGGTTTACGCGTATCCGAGCTGGCGCTCGGCACTGGCAACTTTGGTACCCGTTGGGGGTATGGTTCGGAAAAAGAAGAGGCGAAGCAGGTATTTGATCGCTATACCCATGCTGGTGGCAACTTTATTGATACGGCTGATGCTTATCAGTTTGGCCAGTCTGAAGAGTTCGTCGGCGAGTTCATCGCCGCCGATCGCGATCACTTTGTCGTCGCGACGAAATACACCCTAAGCGCAATGCCGGACGCGGGCATCTCTCAAACCGGTAACAGCCGTAAAAACATGATTTCGTCGGTGGAAAGCAGTCTTAAGCGACTGAAAACCGACCGCATTGATATCCTGTGGGCGCATTTTGACGACCAGCTAACCCCGCTGGAAGAGATAGTCCGCACTTTTGATGACCTGATCCGCGCAGGGAAAATCCAGTATGCCGGGTTATCCAATTTTCCGGCCTGGCGTATCGCCCGCGCCGATACGATAGCGGAGCTGCGGGGCTGGTCACGTATTGCCGGTATTCAGGTGGAATACAGCCTGGCGCAGCGCACCGCTGAGCGGGAACTGCTGCCGATGGCCGAAGCGCTGGGGCTGGCGGCAACGCTTTGGTCTCCGCTGGGCGGCGGGCTGTTGACAGGAAAATACCGCAACAGTAATGAAGGCCGTCTGCAAGGATTCGGCGGCAGGCTGGTGCACATCGAACAGGATACCGTGCTGCTCGATGAAGTCATCGCCATCTCACAAGAGCATCAGCGGCAGCCGCTACACATTGCCATTGCCTGGCTGCGACAGAAAGCGGCCCATTCCAGCACCAGTCTGATCCCGATTCTGGGCTCCCGTACCCTGAATCAGTTGGATGATACTCTGGCGGCTCTGGAGGTGACGCTCACTGATGAGCAGATGGCGCGCCTTGATAGCGCCAGCGCCATCTCACCCGGCACGCCGCACGATCAGATAGCAGGCAGTCTGCCCCGCGCTCAGGGCGGTGACAGCGCGCGCATCGCCGCGCTACGCCCGCCACGCGCCTGAGCCGTTTGATCATTATTGATGAAAGGCATCATCTATTGAGTCCGGTATTTTCATGCCCTAAGATGATGCCTGCCTAAGATAAGGAGAAAGCAATGGCCCGTGTATCAAAACAGCAGATGGCGCGAAACCGCGAAGAAATCATCCAGGTTTCGTCGCAGCTCTTTCGTGAACGTGGCCTGAATGGCGTTAGCGTGAATGACTTGATGGCGGCAGCGGGATTAACCCACGGTGGTTTCTATGGCCACTTTACCTCCAAGGATGAACTGGCCGCTATCGCCAGTAACAAGGCGTTCGAAGATATCGATAGCCACTGGCAGGCGCTCGGTCAACAGCCGGGGCAAAACAGCCTGTCTGCGCTGGTGGAAAACTACCTGTCTGCCCGCCACCGTGATGCCGTCAAGGACGGGTGCGCCATCACCGCCTTAGCCGGTGACGTTGCCCGGGAAAGTGCAGAAAAACCGGTACGTGAGGTATATCTCAATGGTGTGAAAGCCATGCTGAGCAGACTGGAGTCCCTTTGCGACACACAAGACGATGAACAGCGCAGGCAGCAGGCGTTGACGCAAACCGTCCTGCTCGTCGGCGCACTGATGCTGTCGCGCGCGACGGCCGGAGATCCGCTGTCGGATGCCTTTCTCGCCGCCGCCCAAACAGCGCTACTGAGCGAAGCGTAGTACATCGGGCCGTTACATTAACGCGAGCGTATACTGCGTATCCCGCAGCGTAAAATGGCAGTGGCGCTGCGAAGAGAGAATAATGCGTTGGTCGTGGGTGACGAAAATCGCCTCTATTTCCGGGTGCTGCGACAAATAGGCCAGCCCTTTTTCCACGCCCATGCCATACAGCAGCGTGGTGTAGATATCCCCCTCGATTGAGGCATCGGAAATAATGGTGACGCTGAGTAGTTCGTTATCCAGCGGGTAGCCGGTTCGCGGGTCAAAAATGTGGTGATAGCGCCGCCCGTCGCACTCGAAATAGCGCTCATAAATGCCGGACGTCACCACCGATTTATCCACAACCTGTATCACCCCGAGCAGTTCACCGTTCGCACCAAACGGTTTTTGCAGCCCAATCGACCAACCGGCCTGCATTGTATGGCGAGGGCGGCCAAGGGTTTGCACGTTGCCGCCCAGATTGAGCAGGGCATGGTAGCAGTGCTGCTGGTATAAAAACTGTTTGATGACATCCGCCACGTACCCCTTCGCTATCGCCCCTAAATCCAGCTCCATCCCCGTAAGCGCCAGAAAAACCGACGAGGCCTGCTCATTGAGCACTATCTGTCGCGGGTCGGTCAGCGCCAGCGCCGCGCTTAACGTCTCGGCTGCGGGCACCCGCTGCCCCTGAAAGCCGACTTTCCAGCACTTCACCACCGGCCCGATGGCGACATTAAAGGCGCTGTCGGCAAGCAGGCTGACGTCACGGGCGCGTTTTATCAGGTTAAACAGCCGTTGGCTCACCACCACCGGGTGCTGGCCCGCCGCCCGGTTAATCGCCATCACCTCGGAGTGTTCACGGTTCACCGTCAGCGCGTCCTCGAGCTGCGCGATGCGTGCAAAAACGCGCTGCGCCAATGCCGGGTCTGCTTGCGGTAACGTTAAGTGAATCGGCGACCCCATCAGCACCGTGGCATAGGTACAGGCACCGGCGTGGTGGCAAGACAGGTTATCCGGTGACATGGCAAGACCTCCTGATGGATGCGAAAACGGCGGCCTGCCTGTCGCGTGCAAACAGCCTTGCAGAGACGGCCCCTGACGCCGTTACGGTGCCAGGGGCCGAAGTCCGGCTTACAAACGGGCGTAAGAGGCGGCGTTACGGCCCGCCTGAATCCCGAATACGATGATATCCGCCACCGCATTGCCGCCAATACGGTTACCGCCGTGGATACCGCCGACCACCTCACCGGCGGCAAACGCGCCACGGATCACCCGCTTTTTGCTGTCCAGCACGGCGGTATCGCTGTTAATCACTACCCCGCCCATGGTGTGATGCACGCCCGGCGCAATACGAATGGCGTAAAACGGCCCCTGATTGAGCGGGTGGCGCAGCGCCGTCTTACGGCCAAAGTCACCGTCATGCTGCCCGGCAACAAAGCCGTTATAGCGCGCAAGCGTTGCCGATAACGTCTGTGCGTCCATTGCCAGTTTCTCAGCCAGTTCAGCGCAAGAGACCGCACTCACCACAAAGCCACGGGCCAGGTATTCGTCGGCCGCTTTATTCTTCAGCCTGACCTGCTCATCAAACACAATGTAGGCGTATTTTTCCGGCAGGCCGATAATGGCAGCCGACACCTTGTCGCGGGTTTCCATTTCGTTGAAAAAGCGCTGCCCTTGCTGATTCACCAAAATCGCCCCGCCGCCGCGAATCGACTCGGAGATAAGATAAGAGGTGCCTTGCTCCACCGTTGGGTGAATCTGAATTTCGCCCAAATCCACCGTATCCGCGCCGACTTTCCTGAGAATATGAATACCGCTGCCGGTCGCGCCCTGATGATTGGTGGTGACAAAACCGGCCAAGTCCGGGCGGTATTTCACTACCATATCGCGGTTAGCGCTAAAGCCACCGGTGGCAATCACCACGCCTTTGGCGGCAATCGTCAACTCATCATTATCTTCATTACGCACCCGCACGGCACAAATCGCGCCGTCGCGGTGTTCAATATCGATAAGCGACGTGTCCAGCATCACATCGATATTGCGCTGATTGATGTTTTTCACCAGCCCGCTTATCAAAAAGCCGCCGACCGCCGAGCCATCCGCCGGGCGGTGGGTTCTGTCCACGCTCATGCCGCCGGTGATGGTGATATCGTTCAGTTCGATGCCGCGCTCCGCCAGCCACTCAATCGCCATCGGCGCACCATCGACGAATCGTTTCAGCAATTCGGGATTATTTTTATGCTTACCGCCTTTCAGCGTCTCCTCGTAGAAGTGCGTGGGGTTATCGTCAATGCCTTTCATCTTCTGAAAACGCGTGCCCGCCGCATTCATCCCGACCGATGCCTTAATGGTGTTGCCGCCAATCGTTGACATTTTCTCGACGATCAGCACACTCGCGCCATCATCGCTGGCCTGAATCGCCGCCGCCAGACCTGCGCCACCGCTGCCGACCACCACCACATCATAACGGTGCATTTTTGAAGGGTTGCCGCCTTCGGCGAGGATGGCCGCCTTGGTCGATTTCGCCATGGCGCGGGACACCGCTTTTTTCACCGCTTCACTCTGGGTGGTCGCGCCGGACACGGCATCCACATGCGGGCTGTTGGCCTCAAGAATGCGCTGACGGATCACCGCAAAATGCTGGCGAAACGCCGGATCTTGCGCCGTGTCTTGTTGCAGTACGACATCGGCAATGCGATCGGTTTCCAGGCTGACGCTTATCACCATCTCATGGCTTTCATTCGCAACCGACTCCTCAAACACGCCTGCTTTGAACTTCTTCGCAGACAGGCTCATGTCGCGGATTAACGCTTCTAGCAGCGAAAAACGCCACAGCGGTTCAGGAATGGTCAGGGCTTCGCGTTGGGTGCTATCCATCACCAGCTCAAGCGTGTTGCCAGCGGCGATACGGGCTGCCCAATCCGGGTAGGCGATGCAGGCTTTACCCACCGCCACCAGCGAGTAGCCGTGCTCCAGCGCCACTTCAGCGTCAATTTTATTCACCACGCCACCCACGCCGACAACCGGCACCTGAGCCAGCGTATCTGAGCGCATGGCGCAATATTTTTTGATTAATGGCGTCGGGTCAGTGGTATCAACGATGGACGAGCGCAGCGTATGCCCCATTGAGAAGTGCAGGTAATCCAGGCCGCGCGCCGCCAGTTTTTCCAGCAAATAGAGCGTATCGTCAAAACGAATGCCCGGCACTTCCAGCTCTTCGGGGGAAAAACGGTAGCCGATAATAAAATCCTTCCCGGCATACTGGCGCGCCATCTGATGCGTGATATCCAGCACGGCCAGCGGAAAGCGGGCACGATTATCGCGGCTGCCGCCCCATTTATCGTCACGCTGATTAGAGTGTTCAGAATAGAACTGCTGGATAAGGTAAGTATTGGCACCGTGAATTTCCACCCCGTCAAACCCGGCGGCAATCGCCCGGCGCACGGCAGCGCCAAAGCGGGCGATGGTGGCCTCAACTTCGTCGCCACTGAGCGCACGCGGCACCACCGCGCCCTCGCGCGGTGCGGCAATGGCGCTTGGCGCAACCGGCGTGCGCCCGCCAATCAGCTTCGGCTCCACCATCCGGCCACCGTGATAGATTTGCACAATCGCTTTTGAGCCCTGGGCTTTAATCGCCGAGGCAATTCTGGCCAGGCCATCGATTTTGTTGTCGTTATCAATGCCAATCGCCCCCGGAAAGGCCAGCCCGCCGTCATCAATAAAGCAGCACTCCACAATCACCGCGCCCAGCTCACCGGCGCGTACCTGATAGTATTCCACCAACTCTTTGGTGACAGACCCATCATAAAAGCCGGTGCAGGTGGTCATCGGGGCCATCAGCAGGCGGTTTTTCAGCTCAACGCCGTTGGGCAAGATAAACGGGCTGAAGACCTGGTCATGATTCGTCATAAATAGACTCCGTAAATTAACAATGTTTTATAGGCTTGAAATGGGGTATCGGTTTATTGTTTTTGATTTTGCTTAGTGGGCCGATGTCATAACGTTAATATGAGTGTCTTTTTAGTTTATAAATAATCAAATTAGTTAATTAACTAATTATTCAGCACAATGTCACTATGTTGTTTAAATCGTGATTCAGTAAAAAATAACTTAGTCACATTCACTCAAAAGGGCGTAACGTTTTATTTACCTGAGATAATGGCGGGTATATACAGTGACGCGATAAAATCGGTCTTGTTATGCGAAGGTGCCGGGAAAAAACCTTAAAAAACGAGACACTACAGAAAAACCATCGTATTTATCATGACATAAATGACGAAAAATCGCGCAAGGCATATTCCGGTTAGACAGAAAATGAAGAGGGAAAATCAGCAAATAAAAAAGCAGCGTTAAAATAAAAAATAAAACACAGGTTTATATTTTAATTTACCGTACAATCATAAAAGAATCTGACAGATAAAAAGACCATAGGGGCGGCAGCCGATATTCTTTACCGCATGCGATTATTCGGCGCATGTTTTCCGATGCGCCTTCACCGTGAAGGTGAAGGCAAAACATCAGCAGAGAATACCCATCACGCCATATTGCCCGTTCTGCTCTCTCTAAGCGTGCAGTGCAACGATAGCTTATCAAGGCGACGGCAATAAGAACGCTTTAAACTGCGGCGTCATCATCGTTTCAAAGCCTTTATCGGTCTTGGTAATCAGGTAAACCGCCAGCCCCTGCTGTTTGGCCAGTTCCAGCGCTTTTTCCGGGCCCAGCACCATCAGGCCGGTGTCCCAGCCATCCGCTTCCAGCGCGGTGCGGGCGATCACCGTGGCTGAAACTAACTGATGGGTAATCGGCCGCCCGGTGGCCGGGTCTATCACATGAGAATAGCGTTTGCCGTCTTGCTCAAAGTAGTTGCGATAGCTGCCGGAGGTGCTGATGCCGTAACCCTGTAAGTCAACGGCGGCTTGTATCGCGTTCTCTTTATCGGTCGGTTTCTGAATGGCCACCCGCCAGGGTTGCCCCTGCCCGTTTACGCCACGGCTGGAAATGGCCCCGCCGACGGAGACCAGATAATGGCTGATGCCGTTGCGGGTCATCAATTGCGCCAGCAAGTCCGCGCCATAGCCTTCGCCAAGGGTGGACAAATCCACATACAGATCCGGCAAGTCTTTCTGGAGCCACTCCCCCTGGTGATTGCTGATAAGCCGCAGGTGCGCCAGCCCGACTTTACGCCGCGCCTCATCAATTTGCGCCTGTGTCGGGATAGTCACAGGTTGCTTTTGCGGGCCAAAGCCCCACAGGTTAACCAACGGCCCGACGGTAATATCCATCGCGCCGCCCGTCGCACGGCCAATACGTTGCGCCGCCAGAATGATATCCGCCATGCCGCTGGGAATTGGCTGCGGGTCGCTGCCGCTGTAGCGATTAAAACGCGATAGCACCGACTCACTGCGGTAGGTGGAGATATCGTTATTCGCCTGTTCCAGCACGGCATCGATATCATGCTGCAATTGCGCGCTTTGCACCGGCAACTCGCCGCTGATTTTCACGCTATAAAACGTACCCATCGTTTTACCTTCAAACACCGTCAATGGGCGTGATACTTCGGTGGTTGCCGGTTTACAGGCACTTAACAGGCCGATAACAGCACACAGCCATACCGATTTAAGGGCGCTCGTCGCCATGAGAAAAACTCCTGAATCACAATGACGCGCTATTGATAGAGCAAGCGGCAGCGATTGGAAAGTAACAAATGGCGAAAAGTTGTTTAAACGCAGAACAAAACAGGAAGGGAGAGCAAACGGGCGCGAATCAACGCGCCCGCACAGGGGGTCAGCGTCGGGTTTATTGCGCCGCTGGCGGGGTTTTCTCTTTCAGGCGTTTAGCAAAATTCTCGTTAAACTGCTTTTTCTGCTCCGGCGTCAGCACATTGTACATTTTATTCTGAATTTCCAGGTGTTTGAGCATTTGAGCTTTATTGGCCTGCGCCATTTGGTTAACCACGCTGTCAGCCTTGGCTTTATCGAAACTGTCCGAGGCAATCAGACTGTGCCATTCGCTGCGCTGTTCAGCCGAAGGACGGGAATTGTCTTTTTTAGCGTTTTCAACGATGTCTCGCATTTTCTGGCGTTGCTCGTCGCTCAGGTTCAGCCCTTTAAACATCATGTCATGTTCCATGCCACGCTCACCGCCGTGGTGTTTCATCATACGCCCGCCCTGTTCGGGTGGGGTGTTATCCTGAGCATAAGCCGCGCCAGCACTTCCCAACGCCAGAACAGAGGCCACCATAATCGCAGTTAATTTAGACATAAAACATTCCTTCACATTGCGGTTTTCGTTATCAATGCACGGCTGTGCATCAACCTTTGTGATGAGTATAGGCCGCTGAAGTTCAGTAAACCGGGGGCGTGGGTAAAGCTGTGCAAGGGCGATATTCACAATTCGGCCAATTGTGGAGAAGGTGACAATATTGCGTAAGCGCGGCGCGATGCGGGAATAAAAAAGGCCGTTGTCCTGCGCGGTTCGCCAGACAAACGGCCAGAGCAATAGCGGGCGTAGCGCCGGGCGGCATCAGCCTCACCCGGCGATAGCGGTTTCATTATGCTTGTTGTGCCTGCAACAGGCGTTTTTCACGCCGGATTTTGCGCTCTTCCATGATGGCAACCATCGCCATCAGGATGATGCACCCGATTGCGGCAGTATCGAGCGCGGCAAAGGTGCCCGCCCAGCCGGTCAGCCCAAAGATGGGCTTGCCATCGGCAATCATGCCAAGGCCGAGTTTGGCAAAGCTGTCGCCAATCAGGTAGGCGAAGGTGCCTTTGATGCCGTCAGCGGCGCTGATGGCTTTCTTCGGCACGAACCCGACCGCCGCCACACCAATCAACAACTGCGGGCCAAACACCAAAAAGCCGAGTGCAAACAGGGAAGCCAGATAGACATACTGATTGCTGGCATGTTGATACACCCCGAGCGTGGCGATAATCAGCGCCAGTGCGACACAGGCCACCAGCCCGCGACGACCATTGGCCAAATCAGACAGCCAGCCCCACAGTAACGTGCCCACCAGCGCACCGACTTCAAACAGGGTAAAGCCCTGAATGGCGACGTCTTTGGATAATTTCAGCACCTGATAGGCATACACGGTAGACCATTGATCGATACCGATGCGCACCACATACAGGAAAATATTGGAGAAGCATAGCAGCCAAATCACTTTGTTTTTCAGTACGTACTCAACGAAGATCTGCCATTTGCTCATGCTGGCGTCTTCGGCTTCCTGATCTTCTTCAGAAATGGCTTCATCAAACAGCTCTTCTGCTTTACCCAGCCCGTAAGATTCCGGCGAATCGCTGCCAAAGCGCAGGCCGATAAACCCGACAATCAACGCAATAATGGAGGGGAAAACGAACATGCCGATAACATGGCCGTTAAACAGGTAGTTGGCACCGAACAACGCGACGCCCGCCGCCCCGGCACCGCCCAGATTATGGGAGATGTTCCACAGCCCCAGATAGGTGCCCCGCTTGCGCCGCGGTGTCCATTTGGTAATGGTGGAGTAACTGCACGAGCCGCCGGTACTCTGAAAGAAGCCGCTCAGGGCATAGAACGCTATCATCAAAAACAGGCTGACCGAGCCGGTGCCCATGCTGGCGCTAAAACCCAGCATACAAATGGCGGAGAGGATCAGCATAAACGGCAGAAATTGTTTGGTATTTTTGCCATCGGCGTAATAAGACACCAGCGTTTTCCCCACCCCATAGGTGATAGAGAAACCAAGGCCAATCATGCCAAGCTGGGTCATGCTCAGGCCATAGGTACTGATCATGTCATTTTGAGCGATGTTGAAATTCTTGCGGATCAAGTACATGGTCAGGTAGCCAATGAACACCACCAGATAGGACTGCATGAAAGGCTTGAACCACATCTTGCGCCGCGCCTCGAGCGGCAGATCCAGCGTCGGCCGACGCACCTGGTTTAAAAAATTGAGCATGAGATTTCCCCTTACAGGACAGGCGCTGTTGTTGTTATAGCGAATCGAACGGTTGTCATGCGAAATTGTAAAAAACCGCGCGCTGCCAGGCCTGAGGGAACGTCCTGCTCCTGCTAGGAAATTTTCCCGGTTTTGGCGCTATTGACGGCAAACAGTGAAGCGAATCACGCCAGAGGGGGGACGGGCGTGGAGAGGAGGCGCGCAAGAATGGCAGCAGCAACAGCGCAGAAACACCGGCCGCCACCGCGATAACGGCAAAAAAACCCGTCCAGTGCCAGACTTCCATAATGCGCGCCAGCGGCCAGCCAGACAGCGATGCGCCCAGATACGCAAACAGCCCGACAAACCCGGTCGCAGCACCGGCGGCGTCTTTGTGCGAACACTCTGCCGCCGCCATGCCAATCAGCATTTGCGGGCCGAACACGAAAAATCCGGTAGTGAAAAAGCAGGCGGCCTGCATCACATAGCTGGCAAACGGCATCAGCCACAGCGACCCGACGGAGAGCAAAATACCCGCGGCAAAAATCAGGTTCATCGGCCCGCGATTGCCATTAAACAGCTTGTCAGAGCCCCAGCCCGCGACCAGTGCGCCGATAAACCCGCCCAGCTCGAACATGGTCACGGCTGAGTTTGCCGTCACCAGATCAACGCCAAGCGTTTCCGACATATACAGATTGCCCCAGTCGTTGATGGCCGCGCGCACCACGTACACCAGCACGTAGCAGCAAGCCAGCAGCCAAATATAGGGGTTGGTAAACACATATTTGCGCAGGATCTCGCGCCGGGATAACCCTAGGCCTTCTTGCTGCTGGGTTATCTCCAGCGCATCACGACGCCACTCGCCCACGCTTGGCAAACCGAGCGTCTGCGGGCGGTCGCGCAGCCGCCAGCACAAAAACAGCCCGGCGACGATGGCAAGCCCACCCGCTATCATCATGCCCGCACGCCAGCCGTAGTGCAGTGCCGCAGCACCAATCATCATCGGGATAAGCGCTCCGCCGACGTTATGCGCCGTGTTCCAGACAGCCCACCAGCCGCCGCGCTCCGTGCGTGAGTACCAGCTGGTCAACAAGCGGGCGCACACCGGCGCGCCCCAGCCCTGAAAAAAGGCATTCACCATCCACAAGATGGCAAACGACCACAGCGAAGAGGAAAAGCCGAACAGAATATTGACCACGCCGGTTGCCAGCAAACCGATCCCCATAAAATAACGGGCGTTCGAGCGATCGCTGACGATGCCTGAGACAAATTTTGATACCCCGTAGGTGACGTAGAACAGCGTCGCCAGCAAACCGATATCGGTACGCGCCATCAGCCCGCTGGCGAGAATTTCCGGTACGGCGGCATTAAAACTCTTACGCGTGAAGTAGAACAACGCATAGCCGAGATAGAGCGTAATCAGAATATGGCGTCGCCAGTAGCGATAGGTGGACTCGATCGCCGCCGGGTCGCGCAGCGCGGGCGCACTGGCTGGAATGTTCAAAAAACCGCGCATCAGGACACCCCGGTATCAGGCAGTGGCAGTGTGACCGTCAGGCGGGTGCCGTGCGTACACGAGAGCTGTAACGTGCCGCCCAGCGCGGTGACGCGCTCGCGCATGCCAAGCAAGCCAAATCCGTGTGCGCCGGAGCCCGGCGGCAACCCGCAACCATCATCTTCAATCACCAGCGTCAGCCACTGCCCGTCCTGCTGCACCTGTAGCGTCACCGCACTGGCATTGGCGTGTTTGACAATGTTGTTTAACCCTTCCTGACAGACGCGAAACAGCGTCACCCTCACCCCTTCACTGAGTGAGGTTTCATCAATTTGCCAACGCAGGTGGCTGACGATGCCATAGGCTTCCAGCTCCATTTCACGCAGCAATGAGCGCACCGCCTGCTCCAGCGTCAGGTCATCAAGCTGGCGCGGGCGCAGGCGTCCCATCAGGCGGCGCACCGAGTCATAGACACTGAGCGAGAGTTTTTCTATCAACGCCCCGCTTTGCCGGGCGCTGGGGTGTACCGGCGTCAGGCGCAGCAAAATACCGGCCTGGGTGCGAATTGCCGTGATCGTTTGACCGATATCGTCATGCAGCTCGCGCGCCACATCCCGGCGCACGCTCTCCTCGGTTTCCAGCAGCCGCTCCGCCAGCCGGCGGTTACGCAGCAGTTGGTTTTGCAGCGACAGGTTTAGCTCGCGCAGGCGCTGAATGCCCGCGCCCAGCAAGAGCCCGGTGAGACTCTGGGCCAGCAGCGAAAGCAGTAAATCCACCGGGTGTTCATGCCAGGTCTGGCTGGCTATCAGGGCAATGGCATTCATCAGCGTGGCGATGAGCGCCCCTTGCCAGCCGTAGTGCCAGGCCAGCGCGATAATAGGCAACGCCAGACAAAACGGCGTAAAGCGCGACAGTTCGGCCGGTAAACCCAGTTGCAGCCACAGGCTGATGACAAACAGCAGCAAATACCACAGCAGATGACGCCCGCGCCAGTTCACCGGCTGGGAAACCAGCGCCGGGCCGAGCGGCAGCCAGGTGGCACTGGACAGGTAGTGCCAGATAAGCAGGCAGGCCGGTGACAGCGTTAACCCGCCGGTCAGCGTCAGCAGCAGGACGGTAAACGTCTCCTCACCCCGGCCAAGCCACGGCAGCGACTGCAACAGCGCCGCCGTCACCAGCGCGCCGCCTTGCCACAACAGCGTATGCCAGTCATCCCGACGCGGCAGGCGCGATACCAGCAACACCGGCAGCAAGGTCAACAGGCTACCGAGCAGCAGCAGCGACGAGTGCGCCAGTTTCACTTCCGTCACCAGCCAGGCAGTAAGCCCCCACTCGCTGGCCAGCAACACCGGCCAGAAACGGCGCGGCGCTTGCAGCATCAGCCCGAGGCGCAAGCCAAACGGAAATAGCAATATCGCCAGATCCGGGCGCACCACCAAATGCAGGCTGATGCTCCACAAACAAAACCAGGCGGCGGAAAAGGTAAAACCACTGGCCAGTGCGGCGATAAGTCCGGTGACAAACACGCCCGTCACCACCCCTCAAACATACGGCGCGCCAGCTCGACATCATTGCTGACACCCAGTTTTTCCATCAGATTCGCCCGATGGACATGCACGGTTTTCGGCGACAGCCCAAGCTCGGCGGCGATGGTTTTCACCGCCATGCCTTGCGCCAGTTTTTCCGCCACCTGCCGCTCACGCCGGGTCAGCGGGTCTTGGCGGCCAGACGCCAGTTTCAGTGCGATGTCCGGCGTGAGGTAGCAGCCGCCACCGGCCACGGTTCGCACCGCCGCCACCAGCTCATCAGGGCTGCACCGTTTCGAGAGAAAGCCGCGCGCGCCGGTATTGAGCGCCTGCTCAATCAGCGCCGGGCTGTCGTGTACGGAGAGCATGATCACCGCCATGCCTTTGGGCAGTTGGCCGAGCAGTTCAAGGCCCGACATATCCGGCATGGAAATATCACAAATACACACCTGCACACCGCGCCCCGGCAAACCGGCCAGCGCCTCACGCGCGCAGCCGAATTCGCCTACCACCTGCATATCTGGCTCAAGCCCCAGCAACTGGGCAAAGCCAGAGCGCACAATGAGATGATCGTCAATCAGGGCGAGGGTAATCATGATGTAACCAGGACAAGCAAAGAGGCGCTTACCTTAGCGTTAAGCCCGCATGTGTTCAAGCGCTGAGCAATGGTCAACCCTCGTTCTGTGAGCCTGTGCGCGAACCCAGCGCGAAAAACCGGCACCAGCGCGTATTTCGCCATCCTGCTGCCACGCTTGCCGTGCAATCAGGGCACCGTCAGGTCACAGCAAGGAACGGTGAAAGGCAGCGGCTTCGGCCGCTAACGCCTCAATATGGGCGCGGATCAGGCTAACTTTCTGCAACAGCGGATTGCGCTCGGGCGAGACATCCATCAGGTTGACCCGGCTCACCAGCTCGTTAAGACGCGCGCATAACTCCGCCTCTCGCTGGCGCGCCTGAACCAATTGCAGATGAAGATGCTGATAATCACGTTGCCAGACCTGTTGCTGGCGGCCCACACTGACTTCCAGCGCCTGCAATGCACTCTCCAGCCGTGCCTGCAACTCGTCAATACACATAACCCTTCCTTCGCTGATATACCCTGCGGATTATACTGGCAGGCCCGTATGACAACAAATGCCCGACGGACGTGCCGGGCCAGCCCGCGCTTAGCGTGAGCCTGACGCAGTTTTTACCGCGCGCAGCACCACAAACTTCGCATTGCTGGCCACATTCTCACAGTTGCCAAACAGGCGCTTGAGCTTGTGGAAATAATCCAGATGACGATTGCCGACAATGCGCAGTTCCCCCCCGGTCATCAGGCAGCGGCGCGCATCGAGAAACATTTGCCAGGCGACATCATCGGTCAGCGCCTGTTGTTGATGAAACGGCGGGTTGCATAGCACCGCCTGGAGGCTCTCTTTCGCCACACCGGCCAGCGCGTGGTTGACCACAAAGCTGCTGCGCGCCCTATCCTGTGGCCGATTTTCCTCTACATTAAGGCGGCTGGAGGCGATCGCCATATAGGATTCATCGAAAAAGCTGACATACGCCAGTGGGTTAAGTGCCAGTGCCGCCAGACCGATGACGCCGTTACCACAGCCCAAATCGGCGATTTTGCCCTCGATCTGGGTTGGCAGATGCTGCATAAAAAAACGGGCACCGATATCCAGACCGCTGCGGGCAAACACATTGGCATGGTTGTTGATGCAATAACCGCTGTCATCAAGCGTCCAACGGGTGATAACGGGCGTGGCCCTGGCGCTATCGGCCTGCGGCTGACAGTGAATCAACCGCGCTTTCTTCCAGGCCAGCGACGTGCGCGTCGGCCCCAGAATCTGCTCGAACAGTTCAAGCGTAGAGGTGTGAATATCGCGCGCTTTGGCTGCCGCTATCACCACCGTGTGCGCTGTCACCACTGCGCACAGCTGGCGCAACTGGTGCTCAAGCAGCGCCAGCGTTTTGGGCACCTTTATCACCACCAAGGATGGCGCATCCGGCAGGGCACAGAGGCTATCTTGCAGCGTGACCGACTCTTCAGGATAGCCATTGAGGGCCAGATTATGGCGTGTCGCCAGTTGGCTGAGATAGGAATCGCTGATGCTATACGGCGCTTGCGCCTGTAACGCACAGGCCAGCGCGCCGAACGCATCGTTAAAAATCAGCGTCGGCCCCGGCCCGGAAGGGATGGTCGAAAGCTCCCGTAACAGATATTCATCCGCGGCGTCCCACGCCTGTAGCGTCGCCTGACGCTCCTCGTGCGGGTAGCGCACCAGCGTCAGTGAGGATGTTTCCAGAAATAGTTGGCTCATGGCCGCTCCTGCAAAGCAAAATCTGGCGCTGTTTATCCCTTAAAACGACGCCACAGTAAATGATTTTTCTGCCTTGATGCCACCGCACCCGCTCAGGCTACCGTTTTCCCCACACCAGCGACGATAACAAACCAAAAAGCACACGTCTTTTTAGCCAGGGGGTTGCCCTGCGCAATAGTTGACCCTATGGCGTAACTCACCTATCTTTAATCATGCAAAGGGGAGTAACTTCTCGCTGGTTAATCGTCATTACAGTGCGGCTGCACTCGGTTACCAGGCAACCTTAATGACGCTGTTCACATTAAGTTGTAAGTAAGACCTTGCCAGAAGGCGAGGTTCATTTGCAGCATAGTCATCGCAAACGGCCTGTGCCTTCTGACACAGGCCGTTTTGTTTTCTGATAAGACGGTTTTCTGATAACAACATGTTCTGATAACGACATGCTCTGACGACAACATGATTGATGAAAACGCTCACCGGCTGGCATGCGCCGCTGGAATACGGGCTAAGGGAGAGTGCTATGGTAACGATAGGAACCCCCCTGATGTGGGGTAGTTTTGCGATTATTGTGTTGATAATGCTGGCTATTGATTTGCTTTACCAAGGCAAAAAAGGCTCAACGGTGATGAGCTTCAAACAGGCGGCGGTCTGGTCGCTGGTGTGGGTGACGCTCACGGTGGCGTTTAACGCCGGTTTTTGGTGGTATCTCACCCACACGGCCGGGCGTGAGGTGGCTGATGCCCAGGCGCTGGCCTTCTTTACCGGCTACCTGATTGAGAAAGCGCTGGCGGTCGATAACGTTTTTGTCTGGCTGATGCTGTTTAGCTATTTCGCCATTCCGGCCCAGTATCAGCGCCGGGTGTTGATTTATGGGGTGCTGGGCGCGATTGTGCTGCGCACGATAATGGTGTTTGCCGGAAGCTGGCTGGTGTCGCAGTTTCAGTGGCTGCTGTACCTGTTCGGCGCGTTCTTGCTCCTCACCGGTATCAAAATGGCGCTGGCGAAAGAGGACGGCACCGCCGTGGGTGAAAAACCCGTCGTGCGCTTTTTACGCAGCCGCCTGCGCATGACGGACAGCCTGCACGGCGAGCGCTTTTTCATCCGTCAGAATGGATTGCTGTATGCCACCCCGCTGTTTCTGGTGCTGGTGATGGTGGAAATCAGCGATGTTATTTTCGCGGTAGACAGCATTCCGGCTATTTTCGCCGTCACCACCGACCCGTTTATTGTGTTGACCTCAAACCTGTTTGCCATTCTGGGGCTGCGCGCCATGTACTTCCTGCTGGCCGGTGTGGCGCAGAAGTTCTCGATGCTGAAATACGGGCTGGCGGTGATCCTTATCTTTATCGGTATCAAAATGATGCTGATAGACCTGTTCCACATTCCTGTCGCCATTTCACTCAGCGTGGTGGCGGCGATTTTGCTGGTAACTATCCTGCTCAATATCTGGGTTAACCGCCGCGCCGGGCGCTAACGCCTGCTGACAACATCCTGCGTAAAAATACGCCCCGCCTGTGGCGGCGGGGCGATGTCTCAGGCGCTTTTGGTCGATGACTGCGGGTCTTCAACCCGAAACGGGTCGATGCCGTTACGCTGCATCCGCCAGAAACGCATGATATTAAAGCCGTTTATCACCAGAAAGCTCGCTTCAATCAACGACCCGCCAATCGACCCCAGCCAAATATTATGTGCGACCCACAGCGCCGTGGAGCACCAGATGATGCAACGGGTGGTCAAACCATGGGCGCGAAACAGTGCCCAGGTACTGCACACGGTGCCGATAATCGGCAACAGTTCCATCGGGTGTTTCACGCCCGGCAGGCCGAGTGCCAGCGTCAGCGCAATAAACACAAACATCACCGCGATATTGCTGGTTTTCAGGGTGATCAGGGTACGCCCGGAGTTCAGCATGGCGCTCATGCCCGCAGCATTCGCTCCCATCAGAAAGAAGTGACAGGCAATCACCGCGCTATAAACGGAAAGCTGTATTTTGAATTTTTTGTCATTGCGGTTAAAAAACATGGTGATACCGACCATAAAGGCCAGTACGCCAACTGCCTGGGCAAATACATAAGAAGTCATGATCCCCGCCTTAAAGTAGGGCCGTAAAAAAACGGCGCTCATAAAAAATGAAACACCGTTTTATTTTATTTGGAACCATGCGGATTTTCAACGCAAGAATACCGAATACCGACATTCCCGCGTTTTCAGTCTTAAAACGTCAGGCCTTATAACATTATTATTTATAAGGCCATTGGCGATGGGCGACAGCAAACCCCCGATAGCCCAACCCGCTTACAGCGTGACACCGCTTTTGAAGATAGCCAGCTCACGGAAATCATTGATCTCGTTTTTCGCCAGTTTGCCGTTGGCAATCTCGACAATCAGGTCAACGAATTGCGCGAGCAGGTCATCCATCGGCACATCGTGAATCAGGCGACCGGCATCAAAATCAATCCAGTGCGGTTTCTTCTTCGCCAGCTCCGTGTTGGTTGCCAGTTTGACCGTCGGCACAAAACCACCGTAAGGCGTGCCACGGCCGGTGCTGAACAGCACCATATGACAACCGGCCCCGGCCAGCGCGCTGGTGGCAACCGCATCGTTACCTGGCGCACTCAGCAGGTTCAGCCCCGGCGTGTGCAGGCGCTCACCGTATTTGAGTACGTCCACCACTTTGCTCTGGCCCGCTTTCTGGGTGCAACCGAGGGATTTCTCCTCCAGCGTGGTGATGCCACCGGCTTTGTTGCCCGGCGACGGGTTCTCATAAATTGGCTGGTTATGTTCAATGAAATACTGTTTGAAATCATTGACCATGTGCACGGTTTTCTCGAATGTGGCCTCATCGCGGCAGCGGCTCATCAGAATGCGCTCGGCACCAAACATTTCCGGCACTTCGGTCAGCACCGTGGTGCCACCGTTGGCAATCAGATAATCCGAGAAGCGCCCCAGCAACGGGTTCGCCGTGATACCAGACAGGCCATCCGAGCCGCCGCATTCCAGACCAAACTTCAGTTCGCTCAGTTTACCCGGCTCGCGCGCGTCATTGCGCATCGCCTGATACAACTGATGTAAACGTTCCAGACCGGCTTCGACTTCATCTTCCTGCTGCTGGCAAATCATAAAGTTGACGCGCTCGGCATCAAACTCACCCAGCGTGTCACGAAAGGCAGACACCTGATTGTTTTCGCAGCCCAGACCAATCACCAATACCGCACCCGCATTCGGATGGCGCACCATGTTTTGCAGCATGGTACGGGTGTTCTCATGATCTTCACCCAGTTGCGAGCAGCCAAATGGATGAGTGAACAGGTATACTCCGTCGATCCCTTCCGCGTTGTTGGTTTCTTTCAGGAAACGCTGCTGGATCTGGCGGGCAATCCCGTTGACGCAACCGACCGTCGGCAGGATCCACAGCTCGTTACGAATGCCCACATCACCATTATGGCGGCGATAGATCTGCACCTCACGATCGGCCATCTGTGCGGGCAGGCTGATGAATTCCGGCTGGTACTGATACTCATCCAGATCGCTCAGGTTGGTTTTGGCGTTCTGAGAGTGAATGTGCTCACCGGCGGCGATATCAACCAGCGCATGGCCGATAGGCAAACCGTACTTGACGACCATCGCCCCGGCGGCGATCGGTTGCAGGGCAAATTTATGCCCGCGAGCTACCGGCTGCGGCAATGTCAGCGAGACATCACCTGCGAAGACAGTTTCATCCTGCGCCAAATCGCGCAGGGCCACGGCCACATTGTCCAGTGAATGAATTTTGATAATGCTCTGCATAGATAGCACCTTCGCGATTAGCAGTAGTTCACTAGCGCATCACGCATACCGCGCTCAACGATAGCCTGCAATTGTGCCGTCACCTGTTCAGCCAGACCAGGCACCTGGGTCAAGTCCTGCTCCCAGTGTTCGGCATCCGCCAATACGGTGTTCACCAGTTGCGCAAGCGTGGTGCTGCCTGCCGCAACACCGCCCCACAGCGTGGCATAACGTTCCAGCCAGTGCGCATCATCCTGCAACGGATAACGCTCGCCATGACGCTCGCCACGGTAGAAGGCGATGAGCGCCGCCAGCGCAAACGTCAGGCGCTGTGGCAGCTCGCCTTTGCTTTCGCGGTAGGCCAGTAACTGCGGCAGGATGCGGGTGCGGAATTTGGTCATGCCGTTAAGCGCGATAGACAGCAACTGATGCTGGATGAACGGGTTTCTGAAACGGCTTAATACCGCCTGAGCAAACGACACCAGTTCATCATGCGGCAAGTCCAGTACCGGGACGATTTCATTGGCAATGGTGGTTTCTACAAACTGGCTAACCTGCGCGTCATTCATTGACTCGCCGACCGTATCCAGCCCGGCCAGAAACGCCACCGGTACCAGCGCCGTATGGGCACCGTTCAGAATCGCCACTTTGCGCTCTTTGTACGGTTTGATGTCATCAACGATACGGATATTCAAATCCAGCTCATTAAGGTGCAGCTCGTTTGCCAGCCACTGCGGCCCCTGGATCACAAACAGGTAGAAGTATTCGGCGGTATCCAGAAAGCCGTCCTGATAGCCCAATTCCTGTTGCAGCGTCTCGACTTCGGCACGCGGATACCCGGTTACGATGCGGTCAACCAGCGTCGAGCAGAAAGTATTGTGCTCATTTAGCCAGGTCGTAAAGGCGGCAGGCAGTGCCCACTGTGCGGCATAACGCAGCACCAGCTCTTTGAGTTTTTCGCCGTTGTAGTCAATCAGCTCGCACGGCAACAGCACCCAGCCTTTATCGGCGGCACCGTTAAAATGGTTGAAACGCTCAAACAGCAAGCGGGTCAGTTTCGCCGGGAAGCTGGCCGGTGGCGTATCCGTCAGTTGGTCATCGGCGTGGTAGCTAATACCGGCTTCGGTGGTGTTGGAAAACACAAAGCGAATATTGGCGTCGTGTGCCAGCGCCAGATAGTCGTCAAACTGACGGTACACATTGATTTCACGGTTCACCGAGCGAATCAGGCGCGGCTCGCGTACCGCTTCGCCCTGCTCGTTCAACCCACGAATAATGGTGGTGTACAACCCGTCTTGCGTATCCAGCGCAGGCGGGAAGTCGGTATCAATCGGGCGAACAATAACAATACCGGCATCCAAAGCGGTATGTTCATTGAGCAGATCTAACTGCCAGTCAACAAAAGCGCGCAGGAAATTACCTTCACCAAACTGGATAACACGGTCAGGATGATGACGGCCAGGAAAATCACGACGATTCAGCGTTTGCATTAACAAGCTACCTCAGAACACGACAATTCGGGACAAACGCCAGTCGGTACAACCATCAGATAATGAAAACAGCGTCTGGTCAGCACGACAGCGTCAGGGCGGTGGATTGAGCACCCTGCGCCAGCCCGAAATCACAACATTGACAAACGGGCCCGTCGTGGCACCCGCTCTCCCTTTTTTCTTATAACTCGATGCCGAAATAGTTTTTGGCATTATCAAAACAGATGTTTTTCACCATCTCGCCCAGCAGCGGTAAATCGGCTGGCGCTTCGCCATCGGCAACCCAGCGGCCAATCATCTGGCACAGGATGCGACGGAAATATTCGTGGCGGGTGTAAGACAGGAAGCTGCGGCTGTCCGTCAGCATACCGACAAAACGGCTCAGCAGACCGAGCTGCGCCAGCTGTGTCATCTGACGTTGCATACCGTCTTTCTGGTCGTTAAACCACCAGCCTGAACCGAACTGCATCTTGCCCGGCATCCCTTCGCCCTGGAAGTTACCGATCATGGTGCCCAGCACTTCGTTATCACGCGGGTTCAGGCAGTAAAGGATGGTTTTCGGCAGCAGATTCTCTTCATTCTGCTTGCTCAACAGGCGTGACAGTTCTTGCGCCATCGGGCGGTCGTTGATGGAGTCAAAGCCCACATCCGGCCCCAGCAGCTTGAACTGACGCTGGTTATTGTTGCGCAGTGCACCAATGTGATACTGCTGCACCCAGCCGCGACGCGCGTATTCCGCCCCCAGCCATACCAGCACCGCTGTTTTGAACTGCGCGACTTCCAGCTCGACAAGGCTTTCACCAGACAGGCGACGCGCCAGAATGCTGTCTAGCGTGCTTTCATCCGCTTCAGCAAACAGCACCACGTCCAGCGCATGGTCAGACACTTTACAGCCGTGTGCGGCAAAGTGATCGAGACGTTTGGCCAGCGCGGCTTGCAGGTCGCTAAAGCGGCGGATATCGGTATCGGAGACTTCGCCCAGCTTCGCCATGTAATCGTTAAAGCTGTCGAGTTCGATATTGAACGCTTTATCAGGACGCCAGCTCGGCAGCACCTTGACAGAGAAGGTTTTATCCTGAGCCACGGCTTTGTGATGTTGCAGGTCGTCAATCGGGTCATCGGTGGTGCCGACCATTTTCACGTTCATCTGCTGCATGATGCCGCGGGCAGAAAATTCATCACGCTCCAGCAAGGCATTGGTGCGATCCCAAATCTCTTTAGCGGTAGACGGCGACAGCACCGTGCCAGTGATGCCGAACGGGCGGCGCAGTTCCAGATGCGTCCAGTGGTACAGCGGATTACCAATGGTATGCGGCACCGTGGCAGCCCAGGCTTCAAATTTTTCCCAGTCGCTGGCATCGCCGGTACAGAAACGTTCTGGTACACCATTGGTGCGCATGGCACGCCACTTGTAGTGATCGCCTTTCAGCCAGATGTCATACAAGTTTTTGAAGCGATAATTTTCAGCGATCTGCGCAGGAGGCAAATGGCAGTGGTAGTCAAAAATGGGCTGATCCGCAGCAAAATCATGATACAGACGACGGGCGAATTCAGTATCCAACAAAAAATCTTCACTTAAAAACTGGGGCATGTTTGTTTCCTCACACGACATTTGCCAATCAAACACGGTCACGCTTACAAAGATATCACACCAATTATCGACGATAACTGACACCATTAGTGAGGTCATGATCGCAAAAATGGCAGAAACCACTTCCAATTCCGGCTTTTTTACGCTTACACCCGGTCACAGAGCCCTTTTTACCGCCCGATTTCGTTTATTCCCCAGCAAATTCGTGGTTTTGTGATATCACTCAACTTTTAAATTGGTATGACAAATTATTGTAGCGCTGCCTGATGAGGGGATTCAATCTCAATATCGTCAACAGAGTTGATGTTCCCGCTGGAAAACAATAAACGCGCGCGGCGGGATTGCCGTCGCGGCCCGCCCGTCAGCCGTATCCGGCGGCAGGGCAACCAGTCAGGCGGCAACTCCCGCTGAGGTGACCAAGACATTCGTCTCTTGTCACGCTCAGTGTGGTCTATACCTATCGCAGCAGACGACTGACAGGTTTGCCGCGATACTTACACTCGGAGAGATATTTAACATGCTCAAGATCAAAGGCTTGCGCTGGTACATGATCGGACTGGTGACCGTCGGTACCGTTCTGGGTTACCTGACGCGTAACGCAATTGCCGCCGCAGCGCCCACGTTGCAAGAACAACTTCATATCAGCACTCAACAGTATTCCTATATCATTGCCGCCTATTCCGCCTGCTATACCATCATGCAGCCGGTAGCCGGTTATGTACTGGACTTACTCGGCACCAAAGTGGGTTATGCCATGTTCGCCGTGTTGTGGGCTGTCTTCTGTGCCGCCACGGCGCTGGCGAACAGCTGGGGAGGCCTGGCTATCGCGCGTGGTGCGGTAGGGATGGCGGAAGCCGCCATGATCCCGGCCGGCCTGAAAGCGACCAGCGAGTGGTTCCCGGCCAAAGAACGTTCTGTTGCCGTGGGTTACTTCAACGTCGGTTCCTCTATCGGTGGTATGTTGGCTCCGCCGCTGGTGGTGTGGGCAATTATGGCGCACAGCTGGCAGATGGCCTTTGTCATCACCGGTGTGCTGAGCCTGATGTGGGCAATTGGCTGGTTGTATTTCTACAAACACCCGAAAGATCAGGACAAACTGAGTGATGAAGAGCGTGACTACATCCTGAGTGGCCAGGAAGCGCATCATCAGGTCGGGAATGCCAAGAAGATGTCTGCCTTGCAGATCCTGCGTAACCGCCAGTTCTGGGGCATCGCGCTGCCGCGTTTTCTGGCTGAGCCCGCCTGGGGCACATTTAATGCGTGGATCCCGCTGTTTATGTTCAAGGCTTATGGCTTTAACCTGAAAGAAATCGCCATGTTCGCCTGGATGCCGATGCTGTTCGCTGACCTTGGCTGTATCGTTGGCGGCTATCTGCCGATGCTGTTTCAGAAACACTTCAAAGTGAACCTGATTGTGTCGCGTAAAATGGTGGTGACCATGGGCGCACTGCTGATGATCGGCCCCGGCACCATCGGCCTGTTCACCAGCCCTTATGTGGCGATCGCCCTGCTGTGTGTCGGTGGCTTCGCCCACCAGTCGCTGTCTGGCGCGCTGATTACGCTCTCGTCTGACGTGTTTGGTCGTAATGAAGTGGCCACCGCAAACGGCCTGACCGGTATGGCCGCCTGGACGGCGAGCACCCTGTTTGCCCTGGTTGTGGGCGCGCTGGCTGATACCATCGGCTTTAGCCCGCTGTTTGCTGTACTGGCTGTATTTGACGTACTGGGCGCTATCGTTATCTGGACGGTACTGAAAAACCACTCCGCCAATGACGAAAACAGCAACCATTCTGAGCTGAAAACCGCACAACAGAACTAAGCCTGTCGGTGACAAGGGTGCACATTTGCGTACCCTGATAAGACAAATTTCTGCTTCACCCTGTTCATCCGGTATCATGAGATACTGGATGAACACATTCTCCCGGTTGTTATACCCAAAATCATCATACCGTGCAGGAAGACGGTGACATGGCGCAGCCAGGCTTCTATCCTGATAATGGCCGTCAGATGGCGCACTCGTATCCATTACTCACAACGCCTGCCTATCAGTAAGCGGGGATTCCGGGCTGAAAACTGTTAACTGTGACAGACATGTGGGTTACGGCGTACCGCAAGTGGTATAACAACTCTATTCCAGAGATACCATCTACATTTTAACAAGATAATCTAACGAGATAGTTGTAGTGACGCACATGGCCTTAGGGAGCGTCCATTATCTTAAGAGCAGGCATCATGGCACTGACAGAATCCAGGCGACTCTACCAACAGTTAGCCGCAGAATTGAAACAACGTATTGAGGGCGGCGTTTATCCGGTGGGTGATAAGTTACCGGCCGAACGCAATATTTCCGAAGAGATGAACGTCAGCCGTACCGTGGTACGCGAGGCTATCATCATGCTGGAAGTGGAAGGTTACGTGGAGGTGCGCAAAGGTTCGGGCATCCATGTGATTTCCAACCAGCAACGTCACCTGCTGGCAGTGAACAGCAGCGATGCTGACTTTCTGACCGCCGGGCCGTTTGAGTTATTGCAGGCCCGCCAGTTAATAGAAAGCAATATCGCGGAATTCGCCGCCACCCAGGTGACGCGGCAAGACATCGTTCAGCTAATGGAAATTCAGGAAAATGCCCGTCAGGAAGACCGCTTTCGTGATTCTGAGTGGGATCTTAAATTTCATGTCCAGGTAGCCCTGGCGACGCAGAACTCAGCGATGGCGACCATCGTGGAAAAAATGTGGAGTCAGCGAATTCACAATCCCTACTGGCGAAAATTGCACGAACACATCGATGACAAGTCGATTGAGAGCTGGTGCGAAGACCATGACCAGATTCTCAAAGCGTTAATTCGCAAAGACCCTTACGCGGCCAAGCTGGCAATGTGGCAACATCTGGAAAACACCAAGCAAATGCTGTTTCGCGCCACGACGGATGATTTCGAATTCAATGTTGACCGCTATATGTTTGCAGAAAATCCGGTCGTTCACCTCGATCATCTGGCTAACAGTAAATCCTGACAACCTGTGTGTGATCACGTACTTTTGCCTCCCGGTTTCGGGGCAAATAGCGTGATTCACTGTCGAGTTCTGTCAACAAGTGTAAAATATGACAGAAATCACAATCTCCCCTAAAAAAACAGGTCGTTATACGTTTTTAGAACGTGATATTTTCCTATCTCACCTGCGGTGCTTTTGTTACAGTTAGAGCACTTTTTTTACGTTTAACCGCTCGCAGTACACCTTATCTGGTAAAACGACCAAAAAGTCATGTTTTACAGCAGAAAAAGACGCTGCAAAGCCGCCCGCTTTTATCAGGTTATACGCTGAATTATCTCCCAGGCAGCGGGTTAAACGAATGGCATTGCAGGTTTGCCAGAGACAGCGTGACCTCATCCTTCGCCCTGTGCGTACTGCGCGCAGTTAGCGAGGGGTTTAGCCTCATCGTACAAACACATAACGATGTATGCGCGTGAAGGAATACGCACCCGAAAAACAGCAATAACCGCTCTGTTTACCGGGCCTCAGCGTTACTAATCCGTCGCTGTAGTGGTTACGCCAGTGACATCGACGCTGCCAGCAGGTTCTCAGCGAGGTTCTTCCAACGCCGTAGTACAGGAATACCAGATGGATATAATGAAAGAACTTTTGTATGCGCTCTGGCACCAGAACTTTGATGTCCTCGCCGATCCCAAAATGGTGGGGGTGATTTACATCACATTGTTTTTAATCCTGTTTCTTGAAAATGGCCTGCTGCCTGCTGCCTTTTTACCCGGCGACAGCCTGCTCATTCTGGTTGGGGTAGTGATAACCAAAGGCACCATGAGTTATCCGCTGACGATCGTACTACTGACTACAGCCGCCAGCCTTGGGTGTTGGGCCAGTTACCTGCAAGGCAAGTGGCTTGGCAACACCCGCACGGTGCAAAGCTGGCTGTCACACCTGCCTTCCCACTACCACCAGCGGGCACATCAGTTATTCCATCGTCATGGCTTATCAGCACTGTTGATTGGTCGTTTTCTGGCGTTTGTCCGTACTCTGCTGCCCACGCTTGCTGGGCTTTCCGGGCTGGACAATACGCGTTTTCAGTTCTTCAACTGGATGAGCGGCTTTCTCTGGGTGATCATTCTGGTTTCTTTTGGTTTTGGGCTGGGCAGCTCGCCGCTGTTTCTTCAATATGAAGACCGGCTGATGTCTTGCCTGATGTTATTGCCACTGGTGCTGCTGTGTGTTGGCCTGGTAGGGTCATTGTGGGTAGTCTGGCGCAAAAAACGTGCAGCGGCGGGAAAAGGAATAAAATAATGCCCTTTCCTCGAATAAAGCTACGGCCGCTCTGGCGGCTGTTACTGTTGCTGTTACCTTTGGTGGTCTTACTCACCACCTCTTCACAACAGCGGCCTGATGAAGTCATGCTCCACATCAGTGCTCGTCATCAGGGCACGCCACTGCCGGATGGTTTTTACATTTATCAACAGCTCAACGAACGCGGCATCGCCATTAAAAGCATTACGCCGGGGCACGACAGCATTATTGTGCGCCTGTCATCGCCGGAGCAAAGCGGGGCCGCACGGGAAGTGTTAAGCGTAGTGCTACCCCAGGCACTGGTCATTGCCCAGCGCCTAAATATGCCTAAACCAGAGGCGCGCAGCTAAGCCTCCCATCGCGGCGGCATGATACGCAACCATTCCCCATCACACGCTTCGTTGGCTAATACCGCCCGCCGCGGGCATAGACATATGCCATAACGTCAATTTTTCTGACAGAAAACAACAATTTTACTTGCTGTCATCCAGGCATTTTCCTCTCTAGTATGCCTCTTATCGGTGACGCACTTTTACCTTAGATAAACCTTTAAACAGTATGCCGGGTGCGCTTGTAGCGACGTTGCGCCGGCCACGAACACACAACTGGAGAGATGATGAAAAGTTTTGAAAATGCCCTGCTGATGATTGCCCGTATCCTGCTACCTATTCTGTTTATCGCTGCCGGTTATGGCAAGCTGGGCGCATCGTATGCCGCTACCCAGCAATACATGCAGGCGATGGGTGTTCCCGGTGTGCTGCTACCGCTGACCATCCTGCTGGAGCTGGGGGGGGTCCTGGCTGTGCTGTTTGGCTTACTGACCCGTACGACTGCCATCATCACCGCGATTTTTACCCTGTTAACCGCGTTTATCTTCCACAGTGATTTCGCGCAGGGTGCCAACCAGTTGATGTTCATGAAGAACCTGTCTATCGCGGGTGGGTATGTTCTGTTGTTTGTTACCGGGCCGGGTGCATTCAGTCTCGACCGCCTGCTGAACAAAAAATGGTAAGCATCAGGTCAGGCACAGCCTGACTATTTCATGGCAGTCAACAGCCCGCTGTTGGCTGCCATTGTCGTTATTCTGGGAGGAGACCGTTATGGGATTGTTGGTTGAAGGCGTATGGCACGATACATGGTATGAAACCCAGTCCTCGGGCGGGCATTTCAAACGACCAGAGACCTTTTTCCGCAACTGGGTGACTGCCGATGGCAAACCTGGCCCAACGGGCACCGGTGGCTTCAACGCAGAGCCCGGTCGCTACCACCTGTATGTTTCATTGGCTTGCCCCTGGGCCCACCGCACCTTGCTGATGAGAAAACTCAAAGGGCTGGAGCAACACATCGGCGTCAGCGTGGTACACCCACTGATGTTAGAGCATGGCTGGACATTCGAAACCGATTTTCCACAGGCCACTGGCGACACACTTTACCAACACGACTTCCTGTATCAGTTGTATTTACATGCCAAAGCCGATTACAGCGGACGCGTTACTGTCCCTGTGCTGTGGGATACCAGACAGCACACCATCGTCAGCAATGAGTCTGCGGATATTATCCGTATGTTTAACAGCGCGTTCGATGCATGCGGAGCCACTCCCGGCGACTATTACCCGTCCGCACTCAAAGCACAGCTCGATGAACTCAACGCATGGATTTACCATCAGCTTAACAACGGTGTCTATAAAGCAGGCTTCGCCACCACCCAGCAGGCCTATGACGAATCGGTCAGTCAGGTGTTTCATGCGCTCGAAAGTCTTGAAGCACGTCTGAGCCAGTATCGTTATCTGACCGGCGATCGTCTGACCGAAGCGGATATCCGGTTATGGACAACCTTGATCCGTTTTGATCCGGTCTACCACACGCATTTTAAGTGTGACAAACGCCGCTTAAGCGACTACCCAAACCTCTATGGCTATCTGCGTGACATTTATCAACTGCCAGGCATTGCTGATACCGTCGCGATGGATCATATTCGCCATCACTACTATTGCAGCCATGCCAGCCTCAACCCACATGGCATTATTTCCGCCGGGCCTCAGGCCGATTTAACCACTGCGCACGGCCGCGATAAACGCAACTAAAAAGCATCTATCGCGCATATCAGCTGCATCTGGGCACCCTCCCCGGCAATCACGCCGGTGACGTGGTGCTCTGTCAATCCGCGGTTATCATGAAGACGAGGTGTTAAAAACACGCGGGATCTCACGTAAAAACCACGCTTTGGCTTCACCCATACTGTCACGCCGCCAGGCCATGATTATCTGCCCTTCCAGAATATTTTCCGGGCTAACCACCCGCAGTCGGCCTTCGGCAATATCCTTTGCCACCATGTCATAAGGCATCGTGGCAACACCTAACCCCGCCAGCAGCGCACGTCGTTTATCATCCAGCGAGCTGACGGTAAGTCGTGGCTGTTTATCCAGCAGTTGCACGGTGAGTACCGGGCGTTCACGGGCGGTATCGGCAATGGCAATCCCCCGATATTTAATACGGCTGACTTCTGATAAAGGTTCCGGCTCGTCATGAATAGGATGATCCGGGCTGGCAACATAGACATTCTTGATGGTGTAAAGCTTGCGGGTATTAATTTCAGAAGAGGAGCGAAAATGCATATCCGGGGCAATCACAATATCCGCTCGCCCCTGCTCCAGCCGCTCCCAGGCTCCCGCCAGCACTTCTGTCAATAATGACACCTGTGTGTTAGCTTTCAGCGACAGTTTATCGAGCAGCGGAAACAGGCGATCAACAGGCACCAGTGCCTCGAATACAATCGTAAGATGGGTTTCCCACCCTCTCGCCAGCGCCTCGGCATCTGTCGTCAGTTTATCCGCCGCCTCCAGCAGGATACGACCACGCTCCAGCAGCATGCGCCCGACATTGGTAAATTTGGTACGATGACCGGAACGGTCAAACAGCACCACATCCAGCTCATCTTCCAGTTTTTGCATGGTATAACTCAGCGCAGAAGGCACCCGCCCCAGTTCATCCGCCGCGGCCGCAAAGCTTCCACGGCGGTCAATCGCATCCATGACGCGTAATGCTTCTAGTGTTAATGCCCGTTCCTTTGCCATGTTTCACTCATTCAGGATTTTTGAACGTGCCGACCAGATTAACTGGCTAACAATCCATCGTCCAGACAATTACTATCGCGTTATCAATAATTCTCAGGATTGAATACCATGATCATTAGCAGAGCAGCGCAACAGTGCGGCCAGGCTGACTATGGCTGGTTACAGGCTCGTTATACCTTTTCTTTCGGCCACTATTTCGATCCTGAGCTACTGGGGTTTGCCTCGCTGCGCGTGCTCAATCAGGAAGTGCTGGCTCCGGGTGCAGCCTTTCAGCCCCGCACGTATCCGCGCGTAGACGTGCTGAATATTTTGCTGCAAGGTGAGGCGGAATACCGTGACAGCAACGGCAACCATGTCAGGGCTAAAGCCGGTGAAGCCTTGTTACTTGCCACGCAACCGCATGTCAGCTACAGCGAACATAATATCAGTGAAGACACATCCCTGACGCGGATCCAGTTGTGGCTGGATGCCTGCCCGATGCGGGAAAATCAGTGCGTGCAGCGCACCAGCTTAGTCGATACCCCTCACCAGTTGCTGGCCTCACCGGAGGAAACAGACACCGGGCTTCATCTGCGCCAGCAGGTATGGATACACCATCTGAACCTGGCAGCGGATACCGAACATACCCTGACACTGCATGGCAGCCGGGCCTATCTGCAATCTATCTACGGTACCGTCCGTATTCAGGGTAACGAGACATCAGATAACGATTCCCCCGCGCAGCCAGACTCCTGTTCAAACCTGCTCCATTGTGGTGATGGCGCATTTGTAAAACAAGAAAACACCCTCACTCTTAAAGCACAAACTGAGGCACGGCTGTTATTGATAGACCTTGCCGCCTGATAACAGCTATCGGCAAAGCAGTGTTCAGACTCTGCGCACCACCGCGCTCAGGCTGCTTTTCCTTGCACTGAGGGTGGTATCTCGGTGTTTTAATTCAGTCATGGTAAGATAGCGAATTATCTCAAACTCGCTTCAGGGTTACTGCTATGGATTCAACCAATCCGGACACTCTCCTTGCCCAGGCTGAACAGCTTTGCCAGCAACGTAATGTACGCCTGACACCACAGCGGCAGGAGGTGTTACGCTTGATGGCCCTGCAAAGCGGTGCGATCAGTGCCTATGACTTACTGGATCTGCTGCGTCTCTCGGAGCCGCAGGCCAAACCCCCGACCGTTTACCGCGCGCTGGATTTTCTGCTGGAGCAAGGATTCATCCACAAAGTAGAATCCACGAACAGTTATGTCCTGTGCCATCATTTCGAAGAGCACAGCCACACCTCTGCACTGTTCATTTGTGACCGCTGTGGTCACGTCACAGAACGCCAGACACAAGGCGTTGAAGAAACATTGCAACAGTTAGCCAGGCAGTCAGGATTCGCACTGCGCCACAGTATTGTGGAAGCGCATGGGTTATGTGACGAGTGTCAAAAAGTGGAGTCATGTGAGCACCGGGACAGTTGCACCCACGATCACAGCATTGTGGTGAAAAAACGCTGACGTATCCGCTCCGCTTGTCATGATGAAGCTGGCGTGACGTGGCGACATGCGTGTGAAGTAACGCGATGCTTCACACGGTTTTTCCGCTCTATCACGATATTGCTGAAATGCCCCTGCCCGCTACATTCACTTCTGACATTCTGCCGTTTCCTGCACCGTTTCCTTTACTTTCAGCTTTGCCTTCGCTTGCTTAATGTCGGCCGATGAATCTGCGTGGGGTTTACCCCCAGTCACTGTTACGAATCACGCCAACAGCCAACCCTTCAATCGAGAAAGCCTGCTCGCGCAAATCAACCACTATTGGCGCAAAATCCTTGTTTTCCGCCAGCAACTGCACCACATTGCCTTGTTTCTTCAAGCGCTTAACCGTGACCTCATCCTCAATACGTGCCACAACGACCTGCCCGTTGTGTACATCCTGTGTTTTATGCACTGCCAGTAAGTCACCATCAAGAATACCAATGTCTTTCATAGACATACCGCTAACGCGCAGCAAAAAATCAGCGCTGGGTTTAAACATGGCAGGGTCAACCTGATAGTGACATTCAATATGCTGCTGTGCCAGCAACGGTTCACCGGCTGCAACGCGCCCAATAAGCGGCAAACCGAGATCCTCTTCTTCCATCAGCAAGCGGATGCCACGAGACGCCCCGGTAACAATCTCGATAACCCCTTTGCGTGCCAGCGCTTTGAGATGTTCTTCCGCCGCATTCGGTGAGCGGAAACCAAGCTGACTGGCAATTTCTGCCCGGGTGGGCGGCATACCGCTCTGCGCGATATGATCACGAATCAGGTCATAAACCTGTTGCTGTCTGGTGGTTAAGGTTTTCATTCCGCCCCCTGTTTGTTTATACAGTTTTGCTGTGAGTATATACAGGGAAAGTGCCAATGGGAACCGTGATATCGCTATTGCACGGATTTTTCGACGATTATGCAAACCGTCACGCAAAACGGCTCCATAACAGTGATACCCAGACGATCGCGGCCAAGACACAGGCGACAAAGACCGCCGCAGAACCAATATCTTTTGCCCGCCCCGACAGTTCGTGATAGTCCAGACCAACGCGGTCTACCACCGCTTCAATAGCGCTGTTTACCAGCTCAAACAGCACTATCAACACCACCGACCCGACCAGCAACAGCCGCTCTATGGTTGAAACAGGCAAGACACTCGCCACAAGCACCGCAACAAGCAGCAAAACCGACTCCTGTCGAAAGGCTGCTTCATGTTGCCACGCCTGCCTCAGGCCCTGTAGCGAATACCCTGCGGCTTTGACAATGCGGGTAATTCCTGTTGTCTTATTCATGATGACTCCACCTGTAATTTGTGATTGGCCGCAATTTTAACGCGTCCACATGATTGCATCACCACAGATATCCTGTTGGGTTTCTGGTATCCTTGGCGCGCGTTGCTAACAAGAGGCTTCTGGTTGTTATGTCAGGTTGGCGTAAAATTTACTACAAGTTACTGAATTTCCCTCTAAAACTCTTAGTAAAGAGTAAGGTTATTCCGCAGGATCCCGTTAACGAACAACGTCTGGATCCCTCAAGACCGATATTTTATGTGCTGCCTTATAGCTCTAAGGCAGACCTGCTGACGTTGCGCACCAAGTGTCTGGAATTACATTTGCCAGACCCATTGCAACCGCAGCAAATCGATGGCAAAACCCTGCCGAGCTACGTTTTTGTTAACGATGGCCCACGCCTGTTTCGCTACTACGTGCCGAAACAGCAGTCGATCAAACTGTTTCATGACTATCTGGATTTGCATCGCAACAACCCAGAGCTGGATATACAAATGGTGCCTGTCGCGGTTATGTTTGGCCGCTCGCCGGGTCGTGAAGGCCAGCATCAGGACGCGCCGCACCTGCGCCTGCTGAACGGTATCGAGAAGTTTTTCGCCGTTTTGTGGCTGGGGCGTGACAGCTTCGTGCGTTTTTCGGTGCCGGTATCACTGCGCTATATGGCGACAGAGCATGGTACTGACAAGACGATTGCCCACAAGCTGGCACGCGTCGCTCGCATGCACTTCTCCCGCCTGCGGCTGGCAGCCGTCGGCCCAAGACTGCCAGTGCGTCAGGCGTTGTTTAATCAGTTGCTTACCTCTCGTGCCATTGCCAAGGCGATTGATGATGAAGCACGGGTGAAGAAAATCTCCCACGACAAAGCGCAGCAAAACGCGATTGCGTTACTCGAAGAGATAGCGGCTGATTTCTCTTATGAAGCGGTCAGGCTCTCTGACCGGGTGCTGAGCTGGACGTGGAACCGGCTGTATCAAGGCATCAACGTTCATAATGCCGAACGTGTGCGTCAACTCGCTCAGGATGGCCATGAGATTGTCTATGTGCCTTGCCATCGCAGCCACATGGATTACCTGCTGTTGTCCTATGTGCTCTATCATCAGGGGCTGGTTCCCCCGCACATTGCCGCAGGCATCAACCTCAATTTCTGGCCTGCCGGCCCGATATTCCGCCGCCTCGGTGCCTTCTTTATCCGCCGTACCTTCAAAGGGAACAAGCTCTACTCCACGCTGTTTCGTGAATATCTGGGCGAGTTGTTTACCCGCGGCTACTCGGTAGAGTATTTCGTCGAAGGCGGGCGCTCACGCACAGGCCGACTGCTGGAGCCGAAAACCGGTACACTGGCGATGACCATTCAGGCGATGCTGCGCGGCGGCACTCGCCCGATTACGCTAGTGCCAGTGTATATCGGCTACGAACATGTGATGGAAGTCGGCACCTATGCCAAGGAGTTACGTGGTGCGACCAAAGAGAAAGAGGGATTCCTGCAAATGGTGCGTGGGCTGCGTAAGCTGCGCAACCTCGGCCAGGGCTATGTCAACATCGGTGAGCCGCTGACGTTGACGACCTATCTCAATCATCATGTGCCGCAATGGCGCGATGCGATTGACCCTATCGACCCGCAACGCCCGGCATGGCTTACGCCAACCGTACAGCACATTGCCGATGATATTATGGTTCGCATCAATAATGCGGCAGCGGCCAATGCGATGAACCTGTGCTGTACCGCGTTGCTGGCTTCACGCCAGCGGGCGTTGACGCGCGAGCAAATGGAAGAGCAGTTAGCGTGTTATTTGCAGCTACTGCGCAACGTGCCTTATAGCAGTGATGTTACGGTACCGAACAAAACGGCAGCGGAACTGCTGGAACATGCGCTGGGCATGAACAAGTTTGAGGTAGAAAAGGATAATGTTGGCGACATCATCATTCTGCCGCGCGAGCAAGCGGTCTTGATGACCTACTACCGCAATAACATTCATCATTTGTTGGTGCTGCCGTCATTGATTGCCAGTATCGTCATGCACCGTAGGCGCATTAGCACATCCGCGCTGTTGCACCAACTGACCTTAATCTATCCGCTGTTGCAGGCAGAGCTGTTTTTGCACCATGACAAAGCCGACCTGTCAGGCATTCTCGATAAACTGGTAACCGAGCTTGTCAGCCAGCGCCTGATTATCAACAACGCCGGTGAGCTGGAATTAAACCCGGCGCGCATTCGTACCCTGCAATTACTGGCCGCGGGTATCCGCGAAACCTTGCAGCGCTATACCATCACGCTGGCACTGCTGCATGCCAACCCGTCCATCAGTCGCGGTGCGCTGGAAAAAGAGAGCCGCAGCATGGCGCAACGCCTTTCTGTACTGCATGGTATTAATGCACCCGAGTTCTTTGACAAGGCCGTGTTCTCAACGCTGGTCAATACACTGCGTAATGAAGGGTATTTCAGCGACAGTGGCGAAGCGGTGCAAGAGCAAGTCCAGGCCATGTATACCATGCTGGGCGATCTCATCACACCGGAAGTGAGGCTGACCATAGAAAGTGCCAGTCTGGCGCAGGACAGTGGCGCATCATCGCCAGAGGAAGAGCAGGCCGAAGTACGAGAAGAGAAAGAAGACGCGCAATAAGCATGATGCCCTGCGGAAACATGACCGCAGGGCATTTTTGACGTTGATTACAAACTGAATAAAATACCGAAAAACAACACCATACCAACGTAGTTATTGTTCCTGAATGCGCGAAAGCAGTTATCGCGCTCACGTCCGGCAATCAATTTCTGTTGATAGGCAAACAACGCCGCCGCCACCAGTACCGACCAGTAAAAAACCTGCCCCAGCGCCATCATTCGGCCCAGTGCCAGCATTGCGGCTAATGTCATGAGTTGCAGTACACCAATGATCAGCGTGTCATGGCTGCCAAATAAAATGGCGGTAGACTTCACGCCAATTTTTAAATCATCATCCCGGTCAACCATCGCGTATTCCGTGTCATAGGCCACCGTCCAGCAAATGTAGGCAAAAAATATCAGCCAGCAGGTTGCCGGTAGCGACTCACTGACAGCAGCATACGCCATCGGAATTGACCAGCCGAAGGCCGCGCCCAAAACCAGTTGCGGTAAATGACTGACTCGCTTCATAAACGGGTAGACCCAGGCCAGCGCGAGGGCGGCCACAGACAGCCAGATGGTCATCGGATTCATGGTCAGCACCAGGCCAAACGCCAGCAGGACCAGAACCACAAACAACACCTTGGCTGATTGCTCACTCACCAGCCCAGAAGGTAACGGGCGCGATGCGGTGCGTTTCACATGCCCGTCAAAATGACGATCGGCATAATCATTGATAACGCACCCGGCCGCTCGCATCAAAAAAACGCCCGCCACAAACACCAGCAGTGTCCAGACTGCCGGTGTTCCACGCCCGGCCAGCCATAATGCCCAGAGTGTCGGCCACAATAACAACAGTGAGCCAATCGGCTTGTCGATACGCATCAAACGGCAATATGCCCCCCAGCGTCCTGACATAAACAGTCTTTCCAACGCCTGATTCTCCTTCTGCACTCAGCTCTGATAACGATCGGGGAAATAAAGGGGAGCCTGCGGTAAAAACAGCTCGGTAATCAACAGAGGATTACCCGATAACCGCAAGCGCGAGCGCCGTACCCATAGCGCGTCACATCGTCCCATCTGAATCACATCGCGCGGCGGTGGCCCCTGCAAGAACAGGTAACGCCCTAATGGCGTGGTGCCAACCTGGGTTAAATCAATGTCAGCCTCTTGCAGCGTCTGCTCGGGTATCACCGTACGACCAAACAACCAGGGCTCACCGTCTCCCAACAAGATAACCTCACGTAACCAATAGCGCTCACTCGGTGGCAACAGGGCGGACTCACCGGCAACATCCGGTGAAGAGATAAACCGCTCCTGACTAACCTGAACACTCAGTTTCAGGCAATAGCGCTCCAGACGACGCGTCATCGAATCCTGATAAACCAGCCAGTCGGCCGCCCGCGCAGGGACATCCTCTGGCGCACACCACGTAGCCGAGCGCAGGCTAGCTAACGCCTTGTCAGACATGTCTCCCCTTCCACCCGGTGTTTAATAAATAAAATAAGCGAACTTATTGTAGCGCAGACGTGCCTTGCCGCGAAGATATGCCGTGCCGCAAACAAGAATACCTTGGTAACAGCTCACGAACGTTATGTTAACGCTGTGGGTTGTTTTCATTCACGTCAACGGCAAGCCATGGCGATAGCGACAGACGAAAAAAAACGACCCGGCATGGATACCGGGTCGTCTCTTACTCTACAACGGCAAGGGGACGATAATCGTCACCTGCATGCGGCAATTACATCATGCCGCCCATACCACCCATGCCGCCCATACCACCAGCAGCACCTAAATCAGGTGCATCGCCTTTCGGCAGCTCGGTCACCATACATTCGGTGGTGATCATCAGGCCCGCGACAGATGCAGCGTACTGCAACGCAGAACGGGTCACTTTGGTTGGATCCAGAATACCCATGTCTATCATGTTGCCATACTGCTCGGTCGCGGCGTTGTAACCGTAGTTACCTTCGCCCGCTTTCACATTGTTGGCAACCACAGACGGCTCTTCACCGGCGTTGGAGACTATCTGGCGCAGAGGCGCTTCCATCGCACGCTGAGCAACTTTGATACCTACGTTCTGCTCTTCGTTATCGCCTTTCAGGCCATTGATAGCAGTCGCAACGCGGATCAGCGCCACGCCGCCACCGGCAACCACACCTTCTTCAACGGCAGCACGGGTCGCGTGCAGCGCATCTTCAACGCGGGCTTTCTTCTCTTTCATTTCCACTTCAGTGGCTGCGCCGACTTTGATAACCGCAACGCCGCCTGCCAGTTTGGCTACGCGCTCTTGCAGTTTTTCACGATCGTAATCAGACGTGGCTTCTTCGATCTGCTGACGAATCTGAGTCACACGGCCCTGAATAGTGGCTTCATCGCCCACACCGTCAATGATGGTGGTGGTGTCTTTGTTAATAACCACACGCTTGGCCTGACCCAGATCTTCCAGCGTGGCTTTTTCCAGCTCCAGACCGATCTCTTCAGAGATAACGGTACCAGCAGTCAGGGTCGCGATATCTTGCAGCATCGCTTTACGGCGATCGCCAAAGCCCGGTGCTTTAACGGCAGCCACTTTCACGATACCACGCATGGTGTTGACCACCAGCGTTGCCAGCGCTTCGCCTTCTACGTCTTCGGCGATGATCAGCAGCGGTTTACCCGCTTTGGCAACAGCTTCCAGCACCGGCAGCATTTCGCGGATGTTGGAGATTTTTTTGTCCGCCAGCAGAATGAACGGGCTTTCCAGTTCAACAGAACCGGTTTCCGGTTTGTTGATGAAGTACGGAGACAGGTAGCCACGGTCAAACTGCATACCTTCTACTACGTCCAGCTCGTCTTGCAGGCCAGAACCTTCTTCAACGGTGATAACGCCTTCTTTACCCACTTTCTCCATCGCTTCGGCAATCAGCTTGCCCACGGTTTCGTCGGAGTTGGCAGAGATGGTGCCTACCTGAGCAATCGCTTTGGTGTCAGCGCACGGTACAGACAGTTTTTTCAGTTCTTCAACCGCAGCGACAACCGCTTTGTCGATACCACGTTTCAGATCCATCGGGTTCATACCCGCAGCAACGGCTTTCAGACCTTCGTTAACAATAGCCTGAGCCAGTACGGTCGCGGTGGTGGTACCGTCACCCGCAGCGTCGTTCGCTTTTGAGGCAACTTCTTTGACCATCTGTGCGCCCATGTTTTCGAACTTGTCTTCCAGTTCGATTTCACGCGCTACGGACACGCCGTCTTTGGTGATGGTCGGAGAGCCGAAGGACTTGTCCAGCACTACGTTACGACCTTTCGGGCCCAGCGTGACTTTAACTGCATCAGCCAGCACGTTTACGCCACGCAACATTTTTACCCGAGCGTCATTACCGAATTTTACGTCTTTAGCTGCCATTGGTAGTTTCCCTTGAATTCGTTTCGTTCAGTTCAGAAGATTACGTGAGATTAGGCTTCAACAATCGCCAGGATGTCGCTTTCAGACATGATCAACACTTCTTCATTGTCGATCTTCTCGGTCTTCACACCGTAGCCATCATTGAAAATAACGATATCGCCTACTTTCACGTCCAGCGCTTTAACGTCGCCGTTCTCCAGAATGCGGCCATGGCCAACAGCCAGCACTTCACCACGGGTAGATTTACCCGCCGCAGAACCGGTCAGAACGATGCCGCCAGCAGATTTTGACTCAACTTCTTTGCGCTTGACGATCACGCGGTCATGCAATGGACGAATTTTCATTGATAGCTCTCCTTTGAGAAAGTCCATATCAGTTTAGGTAAAACGCCGGTCATCCTCTGACAACCGGCCTTGTGGTGAACTAAGTGGGGACGTTTGATGGCGCTTCAAGGGAGGAAAACATTTTTTTTTGCATTAAAGCGCAATTTTTTTGCCAACTCCACGCAGTCCGCGCGAATCAGCGGGGCGCAGAGTCATCCGGTGGTGTGCCATCACGGCTATCGCCACGCGGATGATTCAGGCGATCATGCTCATCTTTACGTTGAAACTCGCCGTCAAACACATTGCCAGACTTGCCGGAACCCGTGGTGCCCGGCTGACCTCGCCAGATTTGCAAATGCGGCATCAGTTTCAGCGTCAGGTGTTTTTGCACCGGTGGCAGCAACAGCAGTAACCCGAGAAAGTCGGTAAAAAAGCCGGGCAACACCAGTAAAAAACCCGACAGAATCAGCGACACACTCTTGACCATTTCTGCTGCCGGGCTTTCTCCTGCCTGCAAACGCTGCTGCATCAGCATAATGTTCTTCAACCCCTGATTGCGCACCATCGAGATACCGATACCGGACGTCAGCACCACCAGTAATAGCGTCACCGCCACCCCCAGCACTTCAGCCACGCGAATAAAAATGGAGATTTCGATATAGACGAACAAGAAAATCAGCAAAAACGGTAGCCAGCGCACCCAGAACTCCTGTGGTTACATTAACCTATTGATAAAAATACACTCACGCCCCTATTCACACCGGCACCGGTCATCATGAACGGGTATGAAAAGACGCCCTGTTTGCGTGATACAGTACCTGTACATCACGGCATCAGGCAGCCCATATCGGCGAAGACTGATCAGGAGATGGGAGTGACAACGCCTTTTTTCAACCCGGAGAGGGCGATATCATTGGGTGCCACAATCAGGGTCATGACCCTCATCACACTTCATACAGCAAGGGGGAGAACACCGCCCAGATGTGATCGGGGCAACGGAAATCCTGCATAACTACAGAATATCATAACAACAACGGCGAGCGTGATGGTTAAACATTCTGCTGCCGTCCTCCACGGTAAGACGATACATCCTATAAATTCTAATCGATAGAAGTAAAAGAGAAGGCTCTCATGTCAGATAACATTCGTATTGAAGAAGATCTGTTAGGTACGCGGGAAGTTCCGGCTGATGCTTACTACGGTGTCCATACCCTGCGCGCGATAGAAAATTTTTATATCAGCAACCAGAAAATCAGTGACATTCCAGACTTCGTGCGTGGCATGGTGATGGTGAAAAAAGCCGCTGCCATGGCAAACCGTGAACTTCAGACCATACCGCGTAAGATTGCCGACACCATCATCAAAGCCTGTGACGAAGTGCTGGTCAATGGCAAATGTCTCGATCAATTCCCGGTGGATGTGTTCCAGGGTGGCGCAGGTACCTCGGTGAACATGAACACCAATGAAGTGCTGGCCAACATTGGTCTGGAACTGATGGGGCACCAGAAAGGGGAATACCAGTACCTGAACCCGAACGACCATGTGAATAAATGCCAGTCCACCAACGATGCCTACCCGACCGGTTTTCGTATTGCGGTGTATACCTGCATTTTGAAACTGGTTGATGCCGTTACCGTACTGGCAGAAGGGTTTGATAAAAAAGCCAAAGAATTTGAAAACATTCTGAAAATGGGCCGCACCCAGTTACAGGATGCCGTGCCGATGACGCTGGGCCAGGAGTTCCATGCGTTCAATGTGCTGTTAAAAGAAGAGAACAAAAACCTGCTGCGCACAGCAGAATTGCTGTTGGAAGTTAACCTTGGGGCTACCGCTATCGGCACACGCCTCAACACTCCCGATGGCTATCAGCAACTGGCCGTACAGAAGCTGGCTGAAGTGAGCAAACTGCCATGCGTACCGGCAGAAGACCTGATTGAAGCCACCTCCGACTGCGGTGCTTACGTGATGGTACACAGCTCGCTGAAACGTCTGGCGGTGAAACTGTCTAAAATCTGTAACGACCTGCGTCTGCTCTCCTCCGGGCCGCGTGCGGGCTTAAATGAAATCAACCTGCCGGAATTGCAGGCCGGTTCATCGATTATGCCAGCCAAGGTCAACCCGGTGGTGCCGGAAGTGGTCAATCAGGTGTGTTTCAAAGTCATTGGTAATGACACCTGTGTCACCATGGCGGCGGAAGCCGGTCAGTTGCAGTTGAACGTGATGGAGCCAGTTATCGGCCAGGCGATGTTTGAATCCACCCAGATTCTGACCAATGCCTGCTACAACCTGCTGGAAAAATGCGTCGAAGGCATCACCGCCAATAAAGAGGTCTGTGAGGACTACGTTTTCAACTCTATTGGTATTGTCACCTATCTCAACCCGTTTATCGGCCACCACAATGGCGACATCGTGGGCAAAATTTGTGCGGAAACCGGTAAAAGTGTGCGTGAAGTGGTGCTGGAGCGCGGTCTGCTGACCGAATCCGAACTGGATGACATTTTCTCAGTACAAAACCTGATGCACCCGTCTTACAAGGCCAAACGCTACACCGAAGACCAAGACGCGTCCTAATTCCGCACTGTCTTCTCTGTAAGGCACGTCAGCCCGTTAGGGTTGCGTGCCTTTGTTCTATTCACTATTTTTCTATCCACTATTTTTTCCACGCCGCAAAAGGCCAACCTTTAGCTACAACCATAAGAAAAAAATATGGAAAGACGTTTTGCGATGTTACGGGCAACAAAATCAAAAGGAACATCAACATGATTATTCTGGAACTGTTTATCGTTCTTCTCGCTATTTATTTGGGTGCCAGGCTTGGCGGTATCGGCATCGGGTTTGCTGGTGGGCTGGGTGTGCTGGTACTCACGCTGGGATTTCATATCAAGCCGGGCGCAATTCCGTTTGACGTGATTGAAATCATCATGGCGGTGATTGCCGCTATCGCTGCCATGCAAATAGCCGGCGGAATGGATTATCTGGTCAGTCTGGCGGAAAAACTGCTACGTCGGCAGCCACGGTACGTCACCTTTCTCGCACCGCTGGTGACTTACTTCATGACGCTGCTGGCAGGCACCGGCCATACCGCTTTTTCCACGCTGCCGGTTATCGCCGAGGTCGCCAAAGAGCAAGGTATACGGCCCTCTCGCCCGCTGTCGATTGCCGTCGTCGCCTCGCAAATTGCCATTACCGCGTCGCCAATTTCTGCGGCCGTGGTGTTCGTTGCAGGCTTGCTTGAACCCAAAGGGGTCAGCTATCTGGCGCTGCTGGGGATCTGCATTCCCAGCACGCTGGCGGCGATTTTACTGACTGCCGTCATGACGAACTTTCTGGGTAAAGAGTTGAAAGACGATGAAATTTACCAGGAACGTCTGCGCAAAGGCGAAGTGTCGCTACGCGGCCAGGGCCAGCAAGTGCTAAAACCGGGAGCCAAACGCTCTGTCGGGTTATTTCTGGTCGGAATTATTGCCGTCGTGCTGTACGCCACTGCCATCAGCGACACCGTAGGGCTTATCCACAACCCGGTGCTGCCTCGCAATGAAGCGATTGTGGTGTTCATGCTGACCATCGCCACGCTGATTTGCCTGAGCTGTCGCGTCGATACCGCGCAAATCCTCAGCGCCAGCACCTTTAAATCTGGCATGAGTGCGTGCATCTGCGTGATGGGCGTCGCCTGGCTGGGTGATACCTTCGTCAAAGCACATATCACCGATATTCAGAGTACCGCGGGTACACTGTTACAAAGTCATCCGTGGATGCTGGCGGTTGTGTTGTTCTTTGCCGCCACCCTGCTCTATTCACAGGCGGCAACGGCCAAAGCATTGATGCCGGCGGCGCTGCTGCTGGGTGTAAGCCCCATCACTGCGATCGCCTCATTTGCGGCGGTATCGGCACTGTTTGTGCTGCCAACCTACCCCACACTGCTGGCGGCGGTGGAAATGGATGACACCGGTTCAACACGCATCGGCAAATACGTATTTAACCACGCGTTTCTCATTCCGGGTGTTGTGGCGATTTCACTGTCTGTGGCATTTGGCTTTGTTATCGGCCATCTGGTGCTCTGAGATCTCTGACTTCCGCCCCTATTATTGGAAGCCGGATCGTAAAGTTTTTCGGGATCGACCCTATCAGGGCGATCCCGCCTTACTATCCCCCGCCTTGCACGCTATAGTATCTCAACCGTTACCGTTATCGAGGTCACGATGTCCGATTCAACACCCCCATCCGCACCGCACAACGCGGTGGTGGTACTGTGTACCGCACCGGATGAAGCCTGTGCCCGGCAACTCGCCCGGTCAGCGTTAGATGCGCGGCTGGCCGCCTGTGTCACTCTATTGCCGGGGGCAACCTCTCTCTACTACTGGGAGGGAAAACTGGAACAGCAGACGGAGATTCAACTGCTGCTTAAAAGCGACAGGGAACACCAGTCCGCCTTGCTGACTCACCTGAAACAACAACATCCCTACCAAACACCGGAGTTGCTGGTGCTTGCGGTTGAGGATGGTGACAGCGATTATCTCTCATGGCTCAACGCATCCTTGCTGTAATCATGTTTTGTCTTGGCGTACTACTGAGTACGCCGGGTGTGGCGCAAAACCCTTTCGGTCGCACCAGTCAGCCCCAGTTTGTTCCTGTTGATCAAGCCTTTGCGCTGGATTTCCAGCAACGAGATCATCATCTTACCGTGAGCTGGCAAATTCGCCCCGGCTACTATCTTTATCGCCAGCAGATTGTGCTGGAAAGCCCTTTTATCGAGGGCGGAGCGGTCAGTTTGCCGCCCGGTGAGCCGCATGAAGATGAGTTTTTCGGCAAGGTAGACGTCTATCGTCAGTCGCTGACACTGAGCGTCCCTCTGCGTGACATTCCTGCCGACGCCACACTGCGGGTCAGCTATCAGGGGTGTGCCGAAATGGGGCTTTGCTACCCGCCGGAAACCCGCGAACTACCGCTGAGTGCCACAACCACCAACGTGCCCCCCCCTACTCAGGCAACCGCTCGCCCCCCTCACTCTTCGGCCACAGCGGTGCAACCGGTGCCATCCGTGGAGCCTGCGACACTGCCCTTTTCCCCACTTTGGGCTTTGCTTATCGGTATCGGTGTCGCCTTCACGCCCTGCGTGTTACCCATGTACCCGCTGATTTCGGGGCTGATTTTGGGCCAGCGTCAGCGCCTGTCTGCTGCACGCACCCTGTTGTTAACGCTGCTGTATGTACAAGGGATGGCGCTGACCTACACCCTGCTAGGCCTGATCGTCGCGGCCGCAGGTCTGCGCTTTCAGGCGGCACTGCAACATCCGTATGTGTTGATCGGGCTTTCCGTGATGTTTGCCGCGCTGGCGCTATCGATGTTTGGTGTCTACACCTTGCAACTGCCCTCCGCCCTGCAAACCCGGCTCACGCTCTGGAGTAACCGCCAGCAAGGCGGGTCTGCCGTCGGCGTCTTTGCCATGGGGGCGCTGGCCGGGCTGATTTGTTCGCCCTGCACCACAGCACCACTCAGCGCGCTGCTGCTGTATATTGCTCAAAGTGGCAACCTGCTGGCCGGCGGCGGTACGCTGTATCTGTATGCGCTGGGCATGGGGCTGCCGCTGGTGGGCGTAACCCTGTTTGGCAACCGGCTGCTGCCCAAACGCGGCCCCTGGATGGGCCATATCAAGGAAGGGTTTGGCTTTGTGATTCTGGCGCTGCCAGTGTTCCTGCTGGGAAGGGTGCTGGGAGAGCACTGGGAATGGCGTTTATGGGGGCTGCTCGGCGTGGCCTTTTTCGGTTGGGCATTTAGCCTCAGTTTGCGCAGCCAAACTGGGGGAATGCGCATCGTACAGGTGCTGTTATTACTCGGCGCACTACTGGCAGCCCGGCCATTGCAAGATTGGGTATTTGGTGCAACCATGCCAGAGACATCGGCCCGGCTGTCATTTACCCCTGTTGGCTCGCTCAGTGAACTGACTCATGCACTTGAACGTAGCGATGGGCGCATCACCATGCTCGATCTCTATGCTGACTGGTGTGTGGCCTGTAAAGAGTTTGAAAAATATACTTTTAGCGATGCCACGGTTCAGGTATCACTCTCAACGCTACAGCGGCTGCAAGCCGATGTGACCCGCAATAACGACACCCAGCGTGTACTGTTGCAGCATTTACAGGTTTTAGGGCTCCCCTCTATCCTGTTTTTTGATGCAGACGGGCGCGAAATTCCTGGCTCACGGGTGACAGGGTTGATGGATGCCCAAACCTTTGCGGCCCATATCAGGCAATTACCACACTAACCCCATCGTTCACCGCTGTCAGGGGTATTGGTCAATCAGGCTCGCAACACAGGCAACACCGGAGAAACATCATGCAACGGGAACACGTACTGGAACAGGCTCTGGTACTACTGGAACAGAGCGGCTTTGCCAACATGACACCAGAGAAACTGGCACAGCACCAGGGCATCAGCATTGAAGCGCTTACCCCCTTCTGGCCCGATCGCGATGCCCTGCTCTATGACTGCCTGCGCTACCACAGCCAGCAGATCAACATCTGGCGTAAGCAAGTGCAACTTGACACACAGCTCAGCACCAGCCAAAAGCTCCTGATACGCTATCAGCGCTTACAGGATGCGGTGCGCCAGCAGCGGTTTCCTGGCTGTCTGTTTATTGCCGCATGCAGCGCCTACCCAGACCCAACACACCCGATTCATCAACTTGCCGACCAGCAAAAGCAGGCCTCTTATCAATACACCAAAACCTTGCTTGACGAACTGGGAACCGATGATGCTGACATGGTGGCACAACAACTAGAGCTCATTCTGGAAGGCTGCCTGAGCCGGTTGCTGGTAAAACGCCAGTTGTCTGACGTCAGTGTGGCAAAACGATTAGCAGAGGATGTATTACACATGGCGATGTGCCGCCAGCATGGCGCACTGGCATAGCCATCGACACAACGCTCACACATTCATTAACCCCAAGCGCCGATTATTTACGCAAAAAATGCAGGAATGCCGAAAAAGCAGGCAAACTCACCATAAACCAACGAATTCACGTTGACGAGATCGCCCGAATCCGGTTTAATGCGCCACGTTGCCCGGATAGCTCAGTCGGTAGAGCAGGGGATTGAAAATCCCCGTGTCCTTGGTTCGATTCCGAGTCCGGGCACCACTTATTCAAAGAACCCGCCAAAAAGGCGGGTTTTTGCTTTTCTGCACAGTCACTCATCTCAGTGGCTCGCAAGGCCTGCCCCTCACGGTATCCACCAGCGGCGCTAAGCTATGGTGCTTCCGCTATCGCCGCGGCGGTAAAGAAAGCCGTCTGGCCTTTGGCCCCTATTCTTAAACTACGCTGGCAAAAGCCCGCGAAAAGCGCGATGCAGCACGTAAGCTACTGGCGTCTGGACTCTGCCCTTCTCAGCTTCGTAAATCGAACAACCCCGCCGTTGAGGAATCCCGCACCTTTCAGTATGTCACGATGGCGTGGCACACCAGTTCTCTAAAACTCTGGTCAGACGTGCACGCCGATAAAATTCTTACCTGCCTGAAACGCTACGTTTTCCCCGCGATTGGCGCGATGGATATCGCTCAGGTTAAAACCCGCCATCTGGCGCAGTTAGTTAAGGCGATTGACGACAAAGGCGTGCATGACGTCGCCGGACGGGTACGCCAGCATCTGACCAAAATTATGCGCCATGCCGTACAGCAGGGCGTAATCAAATACAATCCGGCTTACGATTTGGATGGCGTCGTGACCCCGGGCGTGACCTAACATCGCCCCGCCCGGCCGCTTAAACGCCTTCCTGAACTGCTGGCGAAGATGGAGAACTACAAAGGCCGGATGCTGACTCGTCTGGCGCTGGAGCTGAATCTGCATGTTTTTCTGCGCTCCAGTGAACTCCGTTTTGCCCGCTGGGATGAATTCAACCTCAAAGCGCATATCTGGAGCGTTACCCGCCCAGCGTGAGACGGTAAACGGCGTGCGATTTTCAGCGCGTGGCGCAAAGATGAAGGATGAACATCTGGTGCCGCTGTCACGGCCTCTGTCAGCAGCTTGTTCCTGCCACGTAGTGCAATGACATAATAAGGTTCGGAAATCAAAGTCTGCTCTTTTAGCGCTGGCGGGAAATAGTCTATGACTGACTGGCTAAAAGGTTCGTCACTACTTTCGGAGGAAAGTAATATATAAGGGGTAAAAAAATTAGCGATTTTTATACCGTCACCCACGCTCAGTGCACCACTGGCAACCGCAGAGTTAATAATCCCGAAACTTTCTCCACTATATGCAATAAAATGAAGAGACTGACCTTGCTGCTGCGCCCGCACACTTAACTGGGCAGCCAGAGCGAGGTTATGGGTAAGGAAACTTGCACCGATAAATCCCTGTCGTTCCATTTTTCCTTCTGGGAGCGTTACCGGATTAATCAGCATTTTTTCGGGGTGGTCGCCGTACCCCATTGCCATTGCAGCTTCGCTGTATATCTGCTCAATAACTTTATTTCCAGATTTCAACAAGTCTTCGCCAATATTCTGATATACAGCCCGGCTGCCTAATCCTGGAAAGAAACCTATAACATTATTTTCACTTACCACACACCTTTTTTCCATCTCGAAATATTTCATCTCTTTACCCAATTTATATTGATTTTTTAAGGCAGGTGTATCTATCCCAGAAAGATTAAAACATCTAGAAATCGTTTAATTAAAAATAATTTTATAATTATCACCGAATACATTTCACTTAAAAGAGTCAGGATTAAGCGAGTGAAAAAACATTTAATTCATTTTCACCGGCTTTATATCCTGACAGATACTAAATAGCTTCGCAAAATAGTAGATCACTTGAAGGGAACTCAGTCCGAATTGAGCGATCTGATCAATCGCCAAATATCCCAAATCACCAACCGGACTGAGCGATGCCGATCATAGCAGCAATCCCTGATGAAGAACGACAACTGATGTGCAAAGAAGCCCAACAAACACGCGATAAAAATTATGCCAGACGACTCATTGCCATGTTGATGTTGCATCGGGGAATGACCGTCACCGACGTCGCCAGACTGCTCTGTGCTGCGCGTTCATCCGTCGGAAGATGGATAAACTGGTTTACTTTACAAGGTGTTGAATGACTCAAGAGCCTCAGGCCCGGTCGTGCGCCTTGCTGGCCCGTCGCCGATATCCAGCGTGTGCTTCCCTTGCTGGTTCAACGTTCACCGAAGGATTTCGGCTGGCTGCGCTCCCGCTGGAGTACAGAGTTACTGACCCGCATCGTCAACCGGCTTTTTGACGTGACGCTTCACCGCTCCACCCTGCACCGATACCTCAAACAGGCCGGTATGGTCTGGCGCAGGGCCGCACCGACGCTGAAAATCAGGGACCCGTATTATGATGAAAAGCGGCTTGCCATCGAGCAGGCGCTGGCTCAGGGCTCAGCGGCTAATCCCGTGTTTTATCAGGATGAAGTCGATATCGACCTGAACCCGAAAATCGGTGCCGACTGGATGCCCAAAGGGCAGCAGAAACGTATCGCCACGCCGGGACAGAACCAGAAACATTATCTGGCTGGCGCACTGCATTCGGTGACGGGCCGAGTCTCCTACGTTAGTGGCAACAGCAAGAGCTCTGATTTATTTATCCAACTGTTAGAGGCATTACGACGCATATACCGGCGGGCGAAAACCATTACGTTGGTGGTTGATAACGACATCATCCATAAAAGCCACAAAGTGGCGCGCTGGCTGTCGGAGAACAGTAAGTTCCGGCTACTGTTTCTGCCGACCTATTCGCCGTGGCTGAATCCAATTGAACGGTTGTGGCTGTCGTTACACGAAACGATAACGCGAAATCATCAGTGCCGGTACATGTGGCAGTTACTGAAACAGGTAGCGCAATTTATGAATGCAGCTTCACCATTTCCCGGCAACCAACCTGGCCTGGCTAAAGTGGAGCGGTAATATGAGAAGCTATTTAGGTATTACAATGGATAATCTCAAAAGACTGGATCTGAATCTTCTACTGACACTGGATGCTTTGCTAAAGGATCCGAACGTGACACGCGCCGCCCGAATGCTGAATCTTTCCCAGCCAACCGTTAGCGTGCAGTTGGCGAAGCTGCGAAAAAGTTTTGACGATCCACTCTTTTTACCCGGCCCGCGTGGTATGCGCCCTACAGCACGAGCAGAGCTACTGCGCACACCACTCAGCCAGGCACTAGCGCTACTGGATAAAGCTATCTCTTCCCCTGACCCATTTATTCCCAGCAAATCCACCCATATCTGGCGTGTGATAGCGGCAGATTATTGTGAAAACACGGTGCTGCTACCGGTGCTGAAAAATTTACGTCGCGAAGCGCCCGGCACTCGACTGGCGGTGCTGGAAAATGCCAACTCACAGATTGCGAAGGTCGCGGGACAGGACAATGTTGATCTGTTCTTTCATATTCGCGAGGAGTCGCCGCAGGGGCTGCGCTGCCGTATGCTGTTCAGCGAACGCTATGTACTTGTCTGCCGTATTGGTCATCCATGGCTGAAATCAGCACCGACGCTCAGGCAGTTTCTCAAACTGGATTTTGTGATGATTTCGCCGGACGGCGGTGGTTTTTGGGGAAATACGGACAAGGCGCTGTCGGAAATGGGGTTAAGCAGAAACGTCGTGCTGTCAGTCCCGCACTTTATGTTTGCTGTATTCACCATCGCCACCACCGATCTGGTCGGCGTGCTACCGTTACGGCTGGTAAGAGACAATCCGCAATTACAATATTTCGCACCGCCAATGGATATACCTGGCTTTGAGATGAACATGCTCTGGCACGAACATCTGCACCGTGAACCTGCTCACAAGTGGCTGCGGGATCTGATTATACAGTCGCTCGAAGATGATGCAGAAATATGATGCCCTCAATAATTATCTGCGCAGAATGCCCGCCTTTTCGAGAGGTGCTCAAGTGGTATTTATTTAAACCAGCAGGACACATCCTCCCCCGCCAGAATCGCCATAGACAGGTTTTCATAAAATGAACCGCAATATCTGAGATTAAACCTGAAATAATACGGATACATATTTATTTTGTACCGTTGTCAGCGTCCAGATAACACTCTGTTATGATCTGTTTTTACCTGATTACAACGACCTCTTCACTCTCATCGTTGCCTGGCAAGCAGGCTCAACTCTACGTTGCTGATAGTTATCACCACTGATGACAGCCACAAGATTGCCCGTCAAAGATGCGTGTGAGAGGTGTCTTCCCCGTCCAGCTCCAGCGTGGAAATGCCCTGCAAAATACCGCAATCATCGACAGATTGAACAGACTGGCAGCGCTGACGTAACGCTGCCAGTTGCGCCTTGAGCTGTTGTAATTGCGCGATGCGCACCTCCACATGCCCGATGTGTTCTTCCAGCAGGTTATTGACGCCCTGGCAACTGGCGGCAGGCTGTTCGCCTAACGCAAGCAGTTCGCGAATTTCATCGTGGTTCATGTCTAGCGAGCGGCAGTTACGAATAAACCGCAGCCGCTCTATGTGCTGCGCCGCATAGTGGCGGTAATTGCCCTCGGTGCGATGAGGCGCGGGCAGTAGCCCTTTTTTCTCGTAAAAACGGATGGTTTCCGGGGTGGTATGGGTGAGTTTTGCCAGATCGCCAATTTTCATGTGATGCCCTCTTGACCCTGTAGCGGCTATAGGGTTTTTACTACAGCAAAACATCGAACAGGATGCAATCATGGCAGAAAAATATGCTCATCGCCCGTTACAGGTGCTAAAACCCATCGGGGCCAGTGCCAGCAAGCCTGGCAGTGCGCTGCGGCGGCCACGGGCGCATACGGCACAGGGGCAACAGCACGATGCCTCACAGGCAGCGTGCTGTACTCATCACCCGGCAGCCCCGCTCTCGGCATTGACCGACGCACAACGCGACGGTGACTGGCAGCATACCCCTATTCGTATCATGCAGATGGATTGCCCGACCGAAGAAGCGCTATTACGTAAAAAACTGGGGGGATTAGCGCAGGTTAAGGCACTGGAATTTAACCTGATGCAACGGGTCATGACCGTTACCCATCGCCATGATGCGCTGGATGAAGTGCTGGCGGCTGTGCGTGCCGTTGGCTTCGAGCCTGAAATTCACCCGCCGCAGGGGGCGCAATCCATGCCGCCGGCTGAGAAAAAAGCCTGGTGGCCGCTCGCGCTGGCGATAGCGGTTGCCGCGCTGGCTGAGGTGGCGGACTGGATGCAGTGGCCGGTCTGGTCTGCTGCCGGGCTTGCCATCATCGCCGTGGCGCTCAGTGGCCTTGGCACCTACCGTAAAGGCTGGATAGCGTTACGTACCGGCAACCTGAATATTAATGCACTGATGAGCATTGCCGTCACCGGTGCGCTCATTCTGCAACAATGGCCGGAAGCCGCCATGGTGATGGTGTTATTTACGCTGGCAGAGCGTATCGAGGCTCGCTCTCTTGACCGGGCGCGCAACGCCATTGCCGGGCTGATGAACCTGGCACCGCAGAGCGCGACTGTGCAACAGCCGGACGGCCGCTGGCAGGAGGCCGAAGCAAGTCAGATTCTGCCAGGCAGTATTGTGCGGGTGCGCCCTGGTGAACGTATTGCGCTGGATGGCGACATTATCAGCGGCCAGTCGGCCGTCAATCAGGCACCGATTACCGGCGAAAGCCTGCCGGTGGACAAAGGCGTCGGCGACCGTGTCTTTGCCGGTACCATTAATGAAAATGGTGCATTTGAGTACCGGGTGACGGCCGCCGCCAGCGACACGACGCTCGCCCGCATTATTCATGCCGTCGAGCAGGCTCAAGGCGCAAAAGCCCCGACACAGCGTTTCGTTGACCAGTTTGCCCGCGTCTACACGCCGCTGGTCTTTGCCGCCGCCCTGCTGGTGGCAACGCTGCCGCCGCTGTTCGGGGCCGGTGAGTGGCTGGCATGGATTTACAAAGCGCTGGTGTTGCTGGTGATTGCCTGCCCCTGTGCGCTGGTTATCTCAACGCCCGTGACGATTGTCAGCGGGCTGGCAGCGGCAGCGCGACGCGGTATTTTGATTAAAGGCGGAGTATTTTTGGAAAAAGGCCACGCGCTGCGCTGGCTGGCGCTGGATAAAACCGGCACGCTGACGCAGGGCAAGCCGGTGCAGACCGGTTTTTATGCCCTCAATGAGACTGAAGATGCCCGCTGTCGCCAGCTGGCGGCAAGCCTGGCAGCCCGTTCAGACCATCCCGTGTCACGCGCCATTGCCGAGGCAGCCACAGACGCCGCAACGCCATTACTGGAGGTGGCAACGTTCAGCGCCGTTGCAGGGCAAGGGGTTATCGGTACGCTGGAGAATCAGCGTTATTTTTTAGGCAACCTGCGCCTGGCGCGTGAGTGGCTGGGGGCGGAAACCGCTGATGCGTTCACCGACCGGCTTGCCGCGCTGGAGCAGGCAGGTAACACCACGCTGGTGCTGGGCAATACCCAACAGGTTTTGGCTCTGATAGCCGTCGCCGATAGCGTGAAACCCTCCAGCCAGCAGGCGATCACCGCCCTGCATCAACTGGGGATCCGCACGCTGATGCTCACCGGCGATAACACCACGGTGGCAAACGCGATTGCACAGCAGGTTGGTGTGGATGAAGCGCACGGTAATCTGTTACCGCAAGACAAGCTTGCTCACGTTGAACGGCTGTGCGCACAAGGGATGGTCGGTATGGTGGGCGACGGGATTAATGACACCCCGGCGCTGGCCCGCGCCGATATTGGTTTTGCGATGGGAGCCATGGGCACCGGCAGCGCCATAGAAACCGCTGATGTCGCGTTGATGAATGATGATCTGCGCAAAATCCCCGAATTTGTGCGCATCTCAACGGCAACCCGCGCCATTTTGATACAAAACATCGCGCTGGCTCTCGGCATCAAAGCGCTGTTTCTGGCGCTGACGCTGCTGGGTATGGGCACAATGTGGATGGCAGTGTTTGCCGATGTCGGAGCCAGCCTGCTGGTAGTCGGCAATGGCCTGCGCCTGTTGCGCCAGCCTGCGGCCAATGGCTGGCAATAGATGCCCGCAACGCAGGCATGAAGAGTAAGCGCTCACTTGTTTTTCAGGGGCAGTATTCGCCATGCCCCCCCGCCAGAAGGGCCTCGGCAAACGCCTGCCGGGGCCACAGAACACCCCGCACGTCATCACGCGCCAAACGCACGTTGTACCGGCACAGGCCCGTTTTATGCCATCACCCTGTCTTTGCAAGTAAATACTCACTCAGGCGGGCCCTTCATGAGCATGCTGCCGCCCCAATGGGCAGCCTGACACCACATGCACCATCACAGGGCAAACCGATGCGCCAGAATGAACCGACTGTATGCCAGCAGCTACACCTGTTTCTGACCTGCTGGTCAAACAATCACTGGCACGGTAGTTGCTAGAAACCGGAGGGGTAAGCAGATTATGGCAAATCCCAGTCGGGAAGGTGAAACCTTATCCTGCAAACCGGGGTGATAACAGGGATCTACACCCTATAGCATTCAGGCAACCGAACAAGGAGAGACAATGATCACGTTGGAACAGTTTAACCTGCTCAGTGTCAGTGAAGCTGTAGCGTTATTGACACCCTGCGTGGCGCTACCAGGTTTTGCAAAACACGTTACCGCCGGTCGCCCTTACGGCAACCGGGCGGCACTGTTGGCCGCCGGACTGCAAGCCACCCAAGGCTGGCAAGGCGAGGAGCTGGCGCAGGCATTGCGTAACCACCCGCACATCGGCGCGCTGGCCGCAGGCGTAGTGTCACCTCAGCAGCAGGGCGAAGGACAGCGCGAAACCCTCTCGCTGTCGCAGGCGCTGCGCACGGCCAACGCCAGTTATGAATCGCGTTTTGGCCGGGTATTTTTAATTCGCGCCAAGGGCCGTAGCGGTGAGGAAATTTTGCACATTCTGCATCGCCGGTTACAAAATAACGAACAGCAGGAAACCGCCGAGGCGCTGGAGCAACTGCGCCAGATTACGCTGTTACGGCTGGAAAGCATGGTGGGCGAATAAATGCACCCTGTCCTCACGTCTGACACCTGCGTCGCGGCAAGGACACATCCAGCGCCTCATCCTGCTATCGGGTGATGGCAACCCTGAGTGATACCTCACTGATGCCCGCGAGCCGGTAGGCCCCACCGACAGCACACTCACCGGAATATCATCACCTTTCGCGCCAAAGGCCTGATTTTACCGCTCAGCATGTGATAATAAGCCATAAAAAAACCCCTTTAGAGCGGCTAAAGGGGTAGGGTCGCCGCAAGCGACCAGGTGGAGCATGAGGGTAGAGAATGACCTCTGTGCAGGAGGTCTGCCGTACTCACCCGGCTTGAGCGAAAGACATGCGGAGAGTGTCGTGTCGGGCTTTTGTCATTGTGCTCGTATCAAATAATCGAACGCACTCAGTGACGCTTTCGCCCCTTCACCGGTGGCGATAATAATCTGTTTATAGGGCACCGTCGTGCAGTCTCCGGCAGCAAACACCCCTTTCACGCTGGTTTCGCAACGGGCATCTATCTCGATTTCACCGATACGATTGCGGTTAACCGCGCCTTCCAGCCAGCCGGTATTCGGCAACAGACCGATTTGCACGAAAATGCCTTCCAGCGCCAGCTTATGGACGTTATCCGTGAGGCGGTCTTTATATTCCAGACTGGTCACTTTCTGGCCGTCGCCCAGCACTTCGGTCGTCTGTGCATTCACAATCACATCGACATTCGGCAGGCTGCGCAGTTTTTGCTGCAACACCGAGTCGGCTTTCAGTTCTGGTGCAAATTCCAGCAGGGTAACGTGTTTCACCACACCGGCCAGATCGATGGCGGCTTCCACGCCAGAGTTACCGCCGCCTATCACCGCCACATGCTTGCCCTTAAACAGCGGGCCGTCACAGTGCGGGCAATAAGTCACACCACGGGTGCGGTATTGATCTTCGCCCGGCACGTTCATGTTGCGCCAGCGCGCACCGGTGGCAATGATGATGCTGCGTGATTTCAGCACCGCACCAGAGGCCGTTTCAATCTGGTGTGGCTGGCCGGGTTGCGTCGCCGGGATCAGTTTTTGTGCACTTTGCACATCAATCACATCCACGTCGTAATCATCGACATGGGCTTTCAGTGCACCGGCCAGCTTCGCGCCTTCGGTTTTCGGCACAGAAATGTAGTTTTCGATATCGACGGTATCGAGAATTTGCCCGCCGAAACGCTCGCCCATCAAACCGGTGCGGATGCCTTTACGGGCGGCGTACACCGCAGCGGCGGCTCCCGCCGGGCCGCTGCCGACGATCAGCACGTCATACACCGGGCGGCTATTGAGCTTATCCACTACGCGAGCGGTCGCACCGGTATCCACCTTGCCGACGATCTCCGCCAGGCTCATGCGGCCCTGACTAAAGTGTTCACCGTTCAGGAATACCGTCGGCACGCCCATGATATTGCGGTCTTTGATCTCATCCTGAAACACGCCGCCATCAATTGCGGTGTGGGTTACATTCGGGTTCAGGATGGCCATTAAATTCAGCGCCTGCACCACATCCGGGCAGTTGTGGCAGGTCAGCGAATAATAGGTTTCGAAGTGAAACGTACCGTCCAGGTCGCGGATTTGGTCGAGCAACTCCTGCGCCTCTTTTGACGGGTGTCCGCCAGTCTGGAGCAGAGCCAGCACCAGCGAGGTAAATTCATGCCCCATCGGTGCACCGGCAAAACGCGGGCCGCTGGCCGAGCCGGGGTTCGTCACCAGAAATGAAGGTTTGCGTACCGGCAGGTCATTATTTTCAAAGAAACTGACTTTTTCAGATAAACCGGCAATTTGCGTCAGCAGTGTGCGAACGTCTGCTGATTTGGCCGAATCGTCCAGCGTTGCCACCAGCTCAACCGGCTTAGTCAATTTTTCCAGGTAGGCTTTCAACTGGAGTTGCATGTTATTGTCGAGCATAGATTATCCTTGGCATTGGCGTAAAAATCGGGTGCAACGCACCCGATAAACGAATTGAAGCGCTGGGGAAACGTGATAGTTAGATTTTGCCGACCAGATCCAAAGACGGAGCCAGTGTCGCATCGCCTTCTTTCCATTTTGCCGGGCACACTTCGCCGGGGTGAGAGGCCACGTACTGGGCGGCTTTCACTTTGCGCAGCAGGTCAGATGCATCACGGCCAATGCCTTCTGCCGTAATTTCCACCGCCTGAATAATACCTTGCGGGTCAACGATAAACGTACCACGGTCAGCCAGGCCCTGATCTTCGCGCATGTTTTCGAAGTTGCGGGTCAGCGCACCGGTCGGGTCGCCAATCATCGCGTATTTGATTTTGGCGATGGTTTCAGAGCTGCTGTGCCAGGCTTTGTGGGTAAAGTGGGTGTCAGTGGAGACAGAGTAAATATCAACGCCGATTTTCTGGAATTCGTCGTAGTAATCCGCCACGTCGCCCAGTTCAGTTGGGCAAACGAAGGTAAAGTCAGCCGGATAGAAGAAGAACACGCTCCATTTACCTTCGATGTTCTGCTCGGTCACCTCGATGAACTGACCATCTTTAAAGGCCTGGTTTTTAAACGGTTTAACTTTAGTATTGATAACGGACATTTGTGTTTCCTCATGTGTTCCAATGTGTTTGGCTTGGGATGTAAGGTACAAAAATGTGACTGATGTCGCTAATGCGTTGTCCGTATCGAATCAATAAGTAATACCTAACGTTTCGCCAGCAGGCTGATGACAAACAGCCCGCCGAGCCCGGCGGTCACAATTCCCACTGGTAACTCCTGAGAAGGCAGCAACACCCGGCTCAGGGTGTCGCCACCACATAGTAATATCGCCCCCAGCAGGCCACAGAGCGGGATCAACCTGCGATGGCGCACCCCGGCGAGCGGTCGGCATAGATGCGGCACCATCAGCCCGACAAAGCCAATCACCCCGGTCAGGGAAACCAGTAGCGCAGTAGCGAGCGCACACCCGATAAACACTTCGATACGCAGGCGGTTAACATGAACTCCCATCGAGAGCGCGGTTTGCTCTCCGGCCAGCAAGCTGTCGAGCGCGCGCCAGCGCGTCACCACCAGGACAACAAGCAGCAGCAGGCTGCACAGTGCCAGCGGCAAATTATCCCAGCGCGCCAGCCCAAGCCCCCCTAACGACCAAAACAGCACCGAACTGGCGGCTCGCTGGTCGCCGGAGAACACCAGATAGCTGGTGACGGCACCAAACAGAAACGACATCGCCAGCCCGCACATCACCAGATGCTCGGCCTGCCGGCCTCGCCGCAAAAAAAACAGCAGCATCACGCAGAGAGCCGAACAGATCCCGCCACCAAATGCCGCCACCGGCAACGTGAACAGGCCAAACCATTCGCCAAAGCGGGTTATCACCAGCACCGCACCGGCAGATGCGCCAGAAGAGAGGCCAAACAGGAAAGGGTCCGCCAGTTCGTTGCGGGTGGTGGTTTGCAACAGTGCGCCGACAATCGCCAGGCCCGCACCGGTGAGCACTGCCAGCAGGGTACGCGGCAGGCGCAACGCCAGCACGATACGCCGCACGCCGTCCGGCACACTGCCTTCATCGGGTATCAGCGCGGCCACGACCTGTGCCAGTGGAATGCGGGTCGCGCCGATGGCGGTACTCAGTGCCATCACCACCAGCAGCAGGCCAGCCAGCAGCAGGCCGGACAGCACATAATATCGCTGCATCGTGTGCCATTGCTTCTGTTGCGCTAGCGGGAGACTCATGAAGCCGGTGTATCCGGGTAGAGCACGCGGGAGAGCTTCTCAATCGCGCGAATATTGGCAGGCCCCGGCGTCAGTTCGGCGTACTGCAACCGCAGATAACGCTGGTTCTTGACCGCCGGGGTGTATTTCATCAGCGGATGCACTTGCAGGAAGTGCTGTAACGCCGCGGCTCCGCCACCGTTTTGGTAATCCAGCAAGATAATCACATCCGGCTCCGCGGCAGAGACGGTTTCCCAAGAGGTGGTGGCCCAGCTCGCCTGCATGGTTTCCATCACATTGCGCCCGCCTGCGGCCTCAATCATCGCCGTCGGCATCGCATACACACCGCTGGTAAAGGGTTTATCCTCACCGGAGTCATACACAAATACCTTTTGCGCAGCGTGGCCCTGCGGGGGTTTAGGCAGTGCAGCGAGTTGCGCCTGCCAGTGTGCAACCAGCGCCTGCGCCTGCTCTGCACGCCCGAAAATACGCCCCAGCGTTAGCATATCGTCATACAGTAATGCCATGCTGGCGCGCGGGCGTTTCCTGTCTTCAAAAATACAGCTTTCACTGAGTACCAGCGTTTGGATGCCATAGGTTGCCAGCGTCTGCGGTGTCACCTCTCCGCCCACTTTCATACCGTAGTTCCAGCCAGCGAAAAAGAAATCCGGGCTCGCGTTCAGTAACGACTCAAGTGACGGGTATTTCGGTGAAAGCTCAGGAATATTTCCCATTTTCTCACGAAATTCCGCTGTCATTTTGTACCAGCCGCTGATCCCGGTCAGGCCGATTATCTGCGGCTGTAAATTCAGGGCAAAAGCCATTTCAGACATATTCAGGTCATTGATGATGGCGCGCGAGGGAGCCTGGGTGAAGGTCAATGGCTTGCCACAGCTTTGCACCGTGACAGGAAAACCCGAGGCTTGCGCCATACCGCCTAAAAAACCCAATAATACGCCTGCGTTCAAAAGCCAGCTGGCCACAGCTGACGCGAACTTACGTGATCGTTTAGCGCTTAACACCTGTTTCATGCTTATCCTCTGAGGGTGAAAACGATGGCCCTGTCGGCACATCAAAAAAACGCAAAGGCTGACCGGTTTGTGGATGCGTCAGCAAAAAACTCTGGATACCAAACACTGGGTAGAGACTCTCGCTGGCCAGTGCGCGCGATGGCGTGTCCCAACACACCTGACGCCCCTGAGACAGCACCAGTACCCGATCGGCAAAAGACTCCACCAGCGACAGGTCATGCAGTACCGCAATCACCGTCATGCCTGCATGTTTGACTCGCGCCAGCATCGCCGCCCGACCGACCGGGTCGAGATGGTTGGTCGGCTCATCGAGCAGCAACACCTGTGGACGCTGCGCCAGAGCCCGCGCCAGAAAAGCCCGCTGCCGTTCACCACCGGACAACGCTGCCAGTGGCCGCTGTCGCAGTTCCGACAACCCGGTATCCGCCAGTGCTTGCGCTATCCACGCGTGCTGTTGCGCGGCCGATGTGACACCCGCCTGCGGCAGACAGCCAAGCGCAACATATTCCGCGACCGTCAGCGCAAGACACGGCGTATCGTGCTGACTCATCAGCGCCATGTACCTTGCTCGCGTCAGACGCGATAACTGCGCCAGCGGCTTGTCATTGAGGCAAATACAGCCCGCAACCGGCGTTAAATCATGTAATAGCGCACGCAACAGCGTGGATTTACCGCTGCCATTCGGCCCGATAACCGCCAGACACTCACCGGGAGCTGCGTCAAAGTGAATATCTTTGAGCAAGACCTGTCCGCTGGCATCCGCAACGCGCAAATGCGTAACCGTTAATCGTGCAGAGGAAGACGTCCGCATTGATCCTCACTCCTTATGACCATTTTATATGTTATAACATAACAAAATGAAGTAAACGTAGTCATAATGAACTCATACTGGCAATGCGCAACATGATGGGGTGCCGGGTCGGGTGTGGTATAAAACGTGTCCATGACCTCGCTCGCGGATTGGGCAGGTCACAGGTCACTCACAGGGGGTTATGATGAAACTCAAACTGTCACTGGTTTTTCTCTCCTTCACGGCGGTGAACGCCAGCGCCTTTCAGGCCAAACTGGCACCGGCAGAGCCCGTCGGCACGGCACGGCTGGCGCAAGCGCAGGCCTCATTCAGCCACGGTTATAGTGCAACCGGTTTGTCAGCCGGGTTGGGACAGTGTGATGCCGCTTCGGTAAGTGGCTGCCTCTGCCCGTTTTGTACCCAGTTGAGAAGTATTGGCCGATAAAACCTCTCTGTTTCTAGGGGGTTAACGCATGGCGATGCGCCAGCACCGTTTGCAGCGGCAGGTGCGCCTCATACTGCTGCCAGAGGGTTTGATACCATTGCTCATCACCCATTTGCCGGTGAATACGCAAAATCGTGCTCTCGCACTGGCGTGTAGCGATGGCGTATAGCCGTGAGTCGCCCTGCGTCAGCACCGTCAACAACCGGCGCATTTCCACCATATAGCCACGGGCGAATATCGGGTCATGCTCCAGAATGTTGCGGCTGTTATCAATTAAATCGCACAGTTTGATGCTTTGCGCCTGTGGGCAGGCCTGTGCGCTGTGTAGCAAATTGGTATTCTTGCGATGAATGCGCTCACCGCCGGTGCTGCGGGTGAGCACATCGGTCAGCATCTCCACATAGGATGCAACCTGCGGCCCAAACGCCGTGTCGATGTCTGCAAGTGTAACGGCGGTATCCTCCACCGTGTCATGCAGCCAGGCAGCCGCGATCATTTCCGGCGATGGGCCGATGGACATCAGTTGCGCCACCACCGCTTGCGGATGAACAATATAGGGCTCTCCGGTATATTTACGTTTCTGGCCGCATGCGGCATGCGCTTCTGTCGCAAATATTCGTGCCTGTTCAGTCAGGGTCATGTTGTCACTCCTTCACGCAGAAAAGCTTACGGCACCGAACCATATACAGACTCGGCACACATGCGATTCCCTGATAAATAAATGAATATACTGCACGAGCAAATAGACGTTATCAGCAAGCCGACCCACTTAGAAAATATAAGAAATAGTATTTCTCATATTAAGATATAGGTATCTCTTTTCTCTAAATAGCGTTAATGAAGCCAGCCCTGGAAATAACATGAACATTGAATGGAATACACCACCGAAATAGGTATCCCCGCGTCAAAAAAACCATTGATACTTAATGCCGTTAAACAGGAAAACCGCGGTGCGCGGCTGTCGTTATTGTCTTAATACCCGCTGATACCGAATAAGCGTTATTGTCAGTATGGCACAACGTTGTCAGGCCATCGTGATGATCCTCTGTCATCGTGCGTAAAGCAAACGTTAAATATCAATTAACATAATGTATTAATTGAATTATCTGACATAAGATATAAATAATGCATCTTGTTTTTTAACCCTGCAAGTTGAATGGTTAAAGCCTCATTTCATCTCACACCGAGCAGACAAGATGACCACACTGGCAATATTTACCCTGCCCCACACCGCACAACCGCACCAGTTACTGACGGATTTTCACGAAATCAGTGCACGACTGGCCGCCGCCGGTATTTCATTCACGCGCTGGCCGGTCAGCGACCTTCCAGAGCCAGCCACCGAGCCGCACTTACTGGCACATTTTCAGCATGAAATCGCCAGACTCAGTCAGCAGGAAGGCTATCGCAGTGCTGATGTCATTACCCTGACACCCACACACCCGCAACGGGCAGAGCTGCGGGAGAAATTTTTACAAGAACATACACATAGCGAAGACGAAGTGCGTTTTTTTGTGCGCGGCAGCGGCACATTTTTTGTACCGGCAGGGGAGCAGGTGTATCGCCTCACCTGTCAGGCTGGCGACCTGTTGCGTGTTCCGGCACACACCGCTCACTGGTTTGATTGTGGCGAATCTCCTGACTTCACTGCCATTCGTCTGTTTACCAATCCCTCAGGCTGGGTGGGGCACCTGACCGGTCGTGCGACTTTTCACTAAGCGCCAATACCGCAACACAAACAGGTGGCACCAGAGCCACCTGTTTTCGCTGACTCACCGGTCATGACGAGTGACTTACATCGAGCCCCTCGGTATCAAAAGGTCTCCCAGTCGGCCTGGGTGTTTTTGGCTTTTTTGGCTGCCGGTAATGCACCAAGAGAGGTCGGTTGTGCCAGTGCCGATCGCGCCGGAGCACTCACCGCCCGACGCGGCTCCACATTATCGATACGAAACGCCGACACAGCCTCACTCAATCCAGCCGCTTGCCCGGCCAGTGATGCCGCCGCCGCGGTGGATTGCTCGACCAGCGCCGCATTCTGCTGGGTCACGTTATCAATGGAATTAATGGCTTGCCCGACCTGATCGATACCCTTGCTCTGCTCCTGCGACGCCACCGAAATCTCGGCCATAATATCCGTGACGCTGGTAACAGCATTGACGATATCCTGCATGGTTTCCCCGGCGCGGCTCACCTGACCTGAACCGGTTTCCACCAGCGTCACCGATTCGCTAATCAGCCCTTCAATCTCTTTGGCAGCCTGAGCGCTGCGCTGCGCCAGTGAACGCACTTCCCCGGCCACCACCGCAAAACCACGCCCCTGCTCACCGGCACGCGCCGCTTCCACCGCAGCGTTCAGCGCCAGAATGTTGGTTTGAAAAGCGATACCATTGATAATATTCGTGATTTCTGAAATTTTCTTCGAACTTTGGTGAATATTCCCCATGGTTTTCACCACGCCTTCCACCAGTTCGCCCCCCTGACGCGCCTTACCCGAAGCATCACCGGCCAGTTGACTGGCATGGTTGGCGTTTTCAGCATTATGGCGCACGGTTGACGTCAGTTCCTCCATGCTGGCGGCCGTCTGCTCCAGCGCAGAAGCCTGTTCTTCCGTGCGTGAGGAAAGATCGCTATTACCCGCGGAAATCTCCGTAATACCTTGATAAATGGCCTCTACACCGTGACGCACATTGCTGACCGTGCGCGCCAGCGACTGCTGCATATTCTGGAGATAATGCCCCAATTGCCCCACCTCACCGCGCCCCCACTGCGCCAGTGGCATCGTCAGATCGCCGGAGGCAATATGTTCAATACGCGCAACCAGTGAACGCAGCGGTTTGATAATGACCCGACGCAGGCACAGATAGGTAAACAGGGAAACCAGCACCGCCACCACAAAGCTTACCGCCATCACGCTATAGCCAAACACCGACTCCTGCTGTGCCTCGCTATTCAGCGCTTCGGCCCGCTGGGTACGGATAGCCACCACTTTCAGTAATACATCGTTATACGCCAGATCCAGCTTGCGAACGACTTTCCATTCCATACTGACCACATCATCATAGCGACCGGCTTTCACCGCTTCGAGCATCGGCCTGACGCCATTGTTAACGTACTCGTTGTAGCGCTGTTGCAGCGCATCTTCCAGCGCCAGGTCTGCCGGGGTTTTGACTTCCCGGTTCTGGTAGGTGGCAAAGCTGTCTGCCGACTGCTTCAGGCGGCCTTCTGCCTGCTGAACACTGCTGCTGGCGGTGTCTTTATCGCCTTCTTTGGCGGCAGCGGCGGCCTGAATCAACATCAGACGAGCCGTACGCAAATGGTTAGAACTGTTCGACACGCCGAGTCGCACCTGAATTTCCGCCGTCACATCATTCAGCGAGCTGTTGCTGCGCATCAAAAAATGCACCGAAAACCCTATCGCCAACGCAAACAAAATCAGAATGACGCCGATGATGGAACTGAACATCGGCATCAGCCGCCAATGGTGCCAAAAACTCACACCGGATGACGAAGAAGGCACAGCAGTGGTATTCATCATTCTTTTTCCTTTTAGAGGGCACACGATCGTTCAATACAGACAAAACATGACAATTGGTTATCGGCCTGTTAACTCAGGAGATTAATCCGTACAAAAGGGAAAAAATCAGCAGCAGATAAACCAGAAAGAAAAAAAGATCGCGAGAAAAAACAATGCATTGATATTTATTGAAAAAATTAAAATCAACACACATCGAATAAGGAAAAAGCCAGAAAATTAACCTGCAAACCAGGGCAATTGCACAACCTTAAAACATTAAAAAACATCAAATATTACAAAAAAATAAAGTAACAAAACGGAAATATCATAGACAAATATTATGTTACTCCGGTGTAAACAGTCTCATGCCACACAGGACAATGGTATGGGCTTATTCATTATCCTGCTCATTAACACGCTGAAAACGCTCGGCATAAACCCCATCACGCTCAGCAAAGCGCAAGTCACGGGCGCGGCTGACCACAATTTCCTGTGCTTCTGGCTGTTGCGCCAGCACCGAAAGGGTTTCATCAATAAACGCCGCCAGCGGCATGGCGCGCGGGTCAAAACCCCATTCGCCCTGTAAACCGGTTTGCACCCAGGGAGGGATTATCTCAATCACACGCACAGCAGAGTGACGCAGTTGACAGCGCAGCGCCTCGGTATAGGCATGCAGAGCGGCTTTACTGGCGCAATACGTCGGGGTGATGGCCTGTGGCAAAAACGCCAGCTCAGAGGTGACATTGAGTATTGCCGCCTGCGGCTGGCGTAACAAATGTGGTATCAGCGCGCCCGTGAGCCACAATGGCCCGGTCAGGTTCGTGGCCAGGGTATCGGTGATGGCAGGTAAATCAGGATGGGTTAAATCCTCACGCCGCTGAATGCCCGCATTATTAATAAGCACATTCAGCGCTGGAAACGCCTGCGTCAATTCGGCGACGAACGCCGTTGTCGCCGCGGTGTCACGCTGATCGAACACCCGCCAGGCCATGCCGGGAAATGCCGCTGCCGCCTCGCGTAGCGCAGCCTCGCATCGAGAAGCAATAATCACCTGATTGCCGCGCTGATGAAAAGCCTCAGCCAGCCCAAGCCCAATGCCTGTACTCCCGCCGGTAATCAGTATCGTATTACCCGTCATGTTCATGCGTCACCGTCCTGATTTTCTGCACGATGGATTAACAACCGCACGCTACGCCAATCGCCGACTGGCGACAAGCCACACACCGGGATACCGCCAGACGTGATTCTCTCTTCACACGCCACTGACGCGCTCAGACAAATAAAAAGGTGGTGATGTCACGCTCACGCCACAGATAGCGCCCGGCAAAACAGCGCCCGGCAGGGTAATCTGACGACAGGGATGAGCGCAGTTGTAACGTAAAACTCTGCTGTGTGGTGTCCAGGGCAATCATGCGGGCATCAAGAAAATCGAAATAGCACTTCACCTGTGGGTAGAGCGCCTTAAACAGGCTCTCTTTGGCAGAAAAATTCAGTGTCAGCATCTGGGCAAACCCCAGCGGGGCCTGGCTGTGCAGCCAGTCATACTCCATGTCATCGACGATACCGGGCCACAGGCTGTCAGCACGGGATTCATTCATCCAGGTTTCAATATCCAGCCCGACGCCACACACCCGGCTATCGCAGCGGTGTACCGCGCACAGGACGTGGTCTGCATTGTGGCTGATGGAACCCGCCATCCCCGCAGGCCATACCGGGGCGCGATCGGCGCTGCTGGCCAGCACATGTCCATGAATATTAAAACGTGCCAGCACATTTTTTGCCAGATAGCGCCCGGCAAGATACTCTGCCTGACGCTTTGGCACAGAACGCCGCACCTCAGCAGGCATCGCAATACCGGTGTGCAAGAACAGCCCTTCGTGGTAGGCCGCCACATCAAAATGACAGCGGGCACAATACCCAGGATAAGTGCGCTTGCTGCCGGGCATTGAAAACGTCAGCCACTCAATATTGCTGATAAATAAAGAGAACATATCACCACACTCAGTCACCGGATACAGCGCTATCACATCGTCCTTTTGTCTGTTCATATGCTTCCCTGTCTGTCGCTTTCACCTGACGTGCCCTGCCCACGCAAGGCACCTTCTGTTGAGAATAGCTGAATTAATACTAAAGAGAGCTAAATTCGTATTGAGGATAACGCCATACCTGAGAACACCGGCAGCCGGATACTGATGACACATCACTCCATCCCGGCAGGCGGCGACATCCCGGCAAACAGTCGCAAGGTGTTGGCCAACAAGGTTCCGGCAATCACCTCCGGCCACTCCGCACGTAACTCACACAGTGCGGCAAACACCGAGACAATGCGCTCCGGGCGATTCGGTTGCCCCTGAAAACCGCATACCGGCATATCCGGTGCGTCGGTTTCCAGTAACAGCCGGTCAAGGGGCAGACGAGAGATGGCCTGACGGGTTTTATTGGCGCGCGGGTAGGTAATTGTCCCGCCGACACCGATGTAATAGCCCAGCCGGATAAACACCATGGCCTGTTCATAGCTGCCCGCAAAACCGTGGATAACACCGGTACGAGGAACCGGATGACGGCGCAGCAGATGTGCCAGCAGATCGTGGCTGCGGCGCGAGTGCAAAATCACCGGCAGATCGTGGCGTGCAGCCAGCATTAACTGTGCGCCAAGAAAGGCTTTTTGCCGCTCAATCTGCGGCTGCGGCATATACAGATCTAACCCGATTTCACCCACTGCCACCAGCCGGGGGTGAGGCTGCGCCAACCGTTGTGCCAGACAGGCCAGATGAGATTCCTGATGTTGGGCAATATACAGCGGATGCAAACCGAGGGCGGCATATAACGCAGGCCAGCGCTGACTGAGCGTCAGTACCCGTTCAAAATGCTGTTCGGCAACGGCGGGGACAATCAGGTGATGCACACCGGCCTGCGCCGCTCGGGCGAGGCTGGCGTTTGCATCATCAGCAAACAGCGGAAAATCAAAATGGCAGTGGGTATCCACCAGCCTGGTGGCTGCCATCGCGGGATGCGCATGAGACGCGCAGGAAGACGATTCAGGCAAAACTCACCCCTCAGTGCAGCCTGTCATCCTCTAAGGATACCTTGTCTTGTGATTTTCCGTAATATTCCTGCATCACACCGGCCAGAAAATCGTGGTTGCCAGCAAGCCAGGCCGACTCGCTATCAACGTAGTCGGCCCACAGTGCCCACAACCCGCCTTTCCACTGCTTCCAGCGACCAATAACGATATCCAGATTCAACATGGAACCCCCTTGCAGATGTAAATCATGGTGGGATAAACCAGCGAATCCAGTGTAACGGCATAATATGACAGTCGCAGTACAGCAGAACGTCAATGGCAGAGGACGTTTAAGGTTTTACCGTCAGCACATTCTTGACCCGTTTTACACCGCTAACGGCCCTGGCAATAGCCTCTGCCCTATCTGCTTGCTGTTGACTGGTAACCTGCCCGCTGAGCAACACAATGCCATCATGGGTTTCAACCTTCACATGACGTGAGGGCACCTGGCTGTCAGCCAGCAATTTGGCTTTGACGGCACTGGTCGTCAGCGCGTCATCCGTGTATTCCCCTATTGACTGGCTGCGAGATTGTGCAACATCGTCACTTTTGACCTGCAACTGATTGATGACAGACTTCACACCGGGTATCTGGGTAGCAATCTTTACTGCACGCACAACCATCTGTGGATGACTCACGACGCCATTTAGCGACACAACCCCGGCCTCTGTCGAGACAGCGATATCATTACCGTCAATCGTTTCATCTTGCAGCAATGCGCCTTTCACCTGCGCCGTCAACGTGCTGTCATCCACAAATTCAGCCACCAGGGTAATCGAGCGGTCTATTTTTTGGCCTACACTTTCCGCAGCCCACTGTGCGGTTGCCCTCTGTTCCGCCCGTGCCGGTAAAAGAGGCAGGGCAACCGTTAACATCACTGCGCCCAGCCAACATGATCTTCTGATGGGATTCATCGGTAGACTCCTTCTGATGATTCAACTGACATTCACTCCGGCACCACCACCACACCGGAAAAATATTTAACACCAGCCAATAAAATAAAAAAAATATAAAAAACCAAAAATAAACTAAAAACAGCGCCACCAACTATAACTCAGGCGAAAAAAAAGCACAGACATCAGTCAGTAAGAGCGGGTGATTTCAGATTTGTCCGGCGCAGGCAGGCAAGGGATAGCGGATATCCGCATTGAAAGAATAGGGCAGGAAATACACCGCCCGCGCCAAATACGCAGGCGGTGGCGAGAGATTAGTGCTCGCGGGTTTTGTGGAATTTCACGTCTGGATAGCGTTCCTGCGTCAGATTCAGGTTCACCATCGTGGGCGCAACATAAGTCAGGTTATCGCCACCATCCAGCGCTAAATGCAGCTCATTTTTGCGCTTGAACTCTTCAAATTTCTTCACATCATTGCATTCCACCCAACGCGCGGTGGAAACGTTGACCGATTCATACACCGCTTCCACGTTGTATTCGGTTTTCAGGCGCGCAACCACCACGTCAAACTGCAACACCCCGACGGCACCGACGATCAAGTCGTTATTGATTAGCGGGCGGAACACCTGCACGGCCCCCTCTTCAGAAAGCTGTACCAGCCCTTTGAGCAACTGTTTTTGCTTGAGCGGGTCACGCAGGCGAATACGACGAAACAGTTCTGGCGCAAAGTTGGGGATACCGGTGAATTTCAGATCTTCACCCTGCGTGAACGTATCACCAATCTGAATGGTGCCGTGGTTATGCAAACCGATGATGTCACCCGGATACGCCTCTTCCACATGGGAGCGGTCACCCGCCATGAAGGTCAGGGCATCCGAAATCACCACATCTTTACCAATACGGACCTGGCGCAGCTTCATGCCCTTTTCATAGCGGCCTGATACCACGCGCATAAATGCCACGCGGTCGCGGTGTTTCGGGTCCATATTTGCCTGAATTTTAAACACAAAACCGCTGAACTTCTCTTCCCCGGCACTGACCGCACGCACATCCGTCTGACGCGGCATCGGGGCGGGTGCCCACGACACCAGACCGTCAAGCATGTGGTCAACGCCAAAGTTACCCAGCGCCGTACCAAAGAACACCGGCGTCAATTCACCGCTCAGAAATGCCTGTTGCTCAAACTCGTGAGAGGCACCTTTCACCAGTTCCAGTTCATCACGCAGTTGTGCGGCCAGGTCTTCACCCACCGCATCATCCAGTTCCGGGTTATCTAACCCTTTGACGATGCGCACGTCCTGAATCGTGTGGCCCATACCGCTCTGATACAAATAAGTTTCATCTTTATAGAGGTGGTAGACGCCCTTGAACAGCTTGCCGCAGCCGATCGGCCAGGTAATAGGCGCACAGGCGATACTCAGCTCGCGCTCAACCTCGTCGAGCACTTCCATCGGGTCACGAATATCACGGTCGAGCTTGTTCATAAACGTCAGGATCGGCGTATCGCGCAGACGCGTGACCTCCATCAGCTTACGGGTACGATCTTCTACCCCTTTGGCCGCGTCGATCACCATCAGGCAGCAGTCAACGGCAGTCAGCGTGCGGTAGGTATCTTCCGAGAAATCTTCGTGCCCCGGCGTATCAAGCAGGTTGACCAGACATTCGCGGTAGGGAAACTGCATCACCGAGGTAGTAATCGAGATACCACGTTGCTTTTCCATTTCCATCCAGTCTGATTTGGCATGCTGGTTAGAGCCACGCCCTTTCACCGTTCCGGCGACCTGAATGGCCTGTCCGAACAGCAACACTTTTTCAGTGATGGTGGTTTTACCGGCGTCGGGGTGAGAAATAATGGCGAATGTCCGGCGTTTGGCGACTTCGCGTGCGTATTCACTTGGAGACATGTTATTCAGGCTTCTTTAATAGTGAGGCGGGCCCCCATCACACAAGGGAACCACACCCGACAAAACAGAAAATAAAGACAGATAAAGCTGTCTGATGCCAATCAGTTAAGCCATCAGGACGCGCCATGCGCGCGGCCGCTCGGCCAAGAGGTTTAAGCACTTTTTTACACGCATTGTCCCCCACACAGGCTTAAGTGACAGGCATCGTAACGACAGATGGATAAGCGGAGCATTTTCTCCGATTTACCGGCCCGGCACAATCGATCATGAAGTAAACCCCTTCGATCATGACGTAAATCCCTGCGGCAATAACGCAAACCGTACCGCTCAGTTTTTGCGAGTGTTATCGCTATCCGGTGTCACAGGCTCACCATCGTTAGCCGGTTCATCCTCCTGCATTGGCGCATTGGCCGTCAGCAGATAAGGTGACTGCTGCCAGCGGGAGCGGTGGTGCTGCAACAGCGTACGGGCCAGAATGATACCGATGGCCAGCGCCATCATGATCATCAAACGCAGGATATTGGTGGTGTTATCCACCTGACGCGCTTCGGTTGCCAGCACATGGGTATCGAGCGTAATGCGCAAGAAACCTAGCGGCCCCTCTTTGCTGTTGACCGGCTCAACCAATTGGTGGTTGAAATAGCTGCCCGCCCGGCTGCCATCGAGCGCCAGCCGGTCACGCACCGTGATTTGCTCACCGGCGCGCGCCAGAAGTGTACCGTCCTGCTGATAGAGCGCGGCATCAAGGATCCGGTTGTTATCTGTAAGCTGGCGCAGCGTCTCTTCAATTCTGGCGCTGTTATCACCATTGCCCTCCATTAACGGAGCCAGGCTAAATGCCACCTGACGCGCCAGCGTGCGGGCCAGTTCATCAACCTGCTCGGAGCGCGCCATTTGATGGCTAAGGCTAAAGTAGGACGCGCCCTGCAATAACACCACCAGCAGCGCCAGACAGATAAGCACAATAGCCGTACGATGTAAGCGAAATTTTATCCGGGCCCGAACCATGGCAATACCTGCGCGATTTGAAGAGTTTCATGTTGCCAGAAGCAATAGCGATAGGATAGCTTGTTGCGTTGATTTATGACCATCCACCCCACCCGTTTATCACGACCCGCAGGAAAGGATATTTCACCCATGTCGAACCGTTTGACCTATAGCGATCTGCCCGATGAGATCAATTGTTGGCCAAATCTCCCGCTGTCACTCAGTGACGACGAAGTCATGCCGCTCGATTACCGCGCAGGCAATACTGGCTGGCTGATGTATGGCGACGTGCTCGATAAGTACCTGCTCTCCCGGGTTCAGCGCCGTCTGGATGACCCGCTGGTCGTGGTCAGCGCCTGGAGCGTGGAAGAGTATCAGGTCGTCAGGCTGGCTGGTACGCTGACGCCGCGTATCACCAAAGTCGCACACGACCTTGGGCTGGATGTCGCACCGATGGATAACACCCCCAGCCTGCGCGCACCGGGCCTGCTGGTCATGGACATGGATTCCACCGCCATTCAAATCGAGTGCATTGATGAAATCGCCAAACTGGCTGGCACCGGCGAGCAGGTGGCGGAAGTGACCGAGCGCGCCATGCGTGGCGAGCTGGATTTTGCCGCCAGCCTGCGTCAGCGTGTCGGCACCCTGCGCGGGGCCGATGCCAATATCCTGCGCCAGGTTCGCGATAAACTGCCGCTAATGCCGGGGCTGAAAACCATGGTCAGGCAGTTGCAGGAAGCAGGCTGGCAATTGGCTATCGCCTCCGGTGGTTTTACCTATTTTGCCGACTACCTGCGTGAAGAGCTGGGGCTGGTCGCCGCTGTCGCCAATGAAATGGGGATGCGTGACGGTAAACTGACCGGTGAAGTGATTGGCCCGATTGTCGATGCACAATATAAAGCTGATACCCTGCACCAGCTGGCGGAAAAACTCGGTATTGCCCCACATCAGACCCTCGCCATTGGCGATGGAGCCAATGACCTGCTGATGATCAAAGCCGCCGGACTGGGCATTGCCTATCACGCCAAGCCCAAGGTAAATCAACAAAGCGCGGTCAGCATTCGTCACGCCGACCTGACCGGGGTACTGTGTATTCTGAGCGGCAGTCTGCGGCACGAAAAAAGCTAAACCTGAGCGCAAGAGAATAAGAGAAGATGTGCAGTAAAGAGCAGTAAACCGGAGGGAATTCATGGCCAAAGCCGTCAAACGCGCGTTTGTCTGCAATGAATGCGGGGCCGACTACCCACGCTGGCAGGGCCAGTGCAGCGCCTGTCATGCCTGGAACACGATTACCGAAGTGCGCCTTGCCGCTGCCGCAAGCACCTCATCACGCAGTGACCGCTTCTCCGGTTATGCCGGGGACAGTGGCAGTGTGAGCCGGGTGCAAAAACTCGCGGACATCAGCCTGGAAGCTCTGCCGCGTTTCTCCACCGGCTTTCTGGAGTTCGACCGGGTGCTGGGCGGTGGCGTGGTGCCAGGCAGTGCCATCCTCATCGGTGGTAACCCCGGTGCCGGTAAAAGTACGCTGTTGCTGCAAACGTTATGCAAACTCGCCGAACAGATGAAAACGCTGTATGTCACCGGCGAAGAATCGCTCCAGCAGGTGGCGATGCGCGCTCACCGCCTCGGCCTGCCTGCACAGCACATCAACATGCTCTCTGAAACCAGTATCGAGCAAATTTGCCTGATTGCCGAACAAGAGCAACCCAGGCTGATGGTCATCGACTCCATTCAGGTGATGCATCTGGCGGATATTCAGTCCTCTCCCGGCAGCGTGGCGCAAGTACGTGAAACCGCCGCCTACCTGACGCGTTTTGCCAAAACCCGCGGTGTGGCCATTATCATGGTCGGCCATGTGACGAAGGACGGCTCACTGGCGGGCCCTAAAGTGCTGGAACACTGCATTGACTGCTCCGTGCTGCTCGACGGCGACGGCGATTCCCGTTTTCGCACTCTGCGCAGCCACAAAAACCGCTTTGGTGCGGTGAATGAACTGGGGGTTTTCGCCATGACCGAGCAAGGCCTGCGGGAAGTCAGTAATCCTTCGGCCATTTTTCTCAGCCGGGGCGATGAAATCACCTCAGGCAGTTCGGTGATGGTAGTCTGGGAGGGCACCCGCCCGCTGCTGGTCGAGATTCAGGCGCTGGTCGATCACTCGATGATGGCCAACCCACGCCGGGTGGCGGTCGGGCTGGAACAAAACCGGCTGGCGATTTTACTGGCGGTGCTGCACCGCCACGGTGGCCTGCAAATGGCCGATCAGGATGTATTCGTCAACGTGGTCGGCGGCGTGAAAGTGACTGAAACCAGCGCGGATCTGGCGCTGCTGCTGTCGCTGGTGTCGAGTTTTCGCGCCCGCCCCCTGCCACAGGATTTGGTGGTGTTTGGCGAGGTGGGGCTGGCTGGCGAAATTCGCCCGGTGCCAAGCGGTCAGGAGCGCATCACGGAGGCGGCAAAACATGGCTTTAAACGTGCTATCGTGCCGTTTGCCAACATGCCCAAAAAACCCCCTGCCAACATGCAGGTGATGGGGGTGAAAAAACTATCAGATGCGCTGGCAATCCTTGAAGAGTGGTAATTTCTGCCAGATTTCACCGACCCGAGTTTTAATATAGTCACGACGTGAATATCCTCACTGAGTTAATATCACGGCCATGTAAAAGCGTACCTAACCTGATGCGGCGTGCCGCCTGCGCGCCTGCTCGTTGACGTATGGCTGGTATCGCGCCTTATCCGCTGCACCGGAGTAGCAAAGCATGTCTCCCTACGATTACCTGAAAACCGCCATCAGACAAAAAGGCTGTACCCTGCAACAGGTGGCCGATGCCGCAGGCATGACCAAAGGCTACCTGAGCCAGTTGCTAAATGCCAAAATCAAAAGCCCCAGCGCGCAAAAGCTTGAGTCATTACACCGCTTTTTGGGGCTGGAGTTTCCCTATCAGCAAAAGAGTATTGGCGTGGTATTCGGTAAGTTCTACCCATTGCACACCGGCCATATTTACTTGATCCAGCGCGCCTGTAGCCAGGTAGACGAACTGCATGTCGTGCTGGGCTATGATGAGCCGCGTGACCGCCTGCTGTTTGAACACAGCTCCATGTCACAACAGCCAACCGTGAGCGACCGCCTGCGCTGGTTGCTGCAAACGTTTAAATATCAAAAAAATATTCATATTCACGCGTTTAACGAGCAGGGCATGGAGCCGTATCCGCACGGCTGGGATGTCTGGAGCCGTGGCATCAAGCAATTCATGGCAGAAAAAGGCATCGACCCGCGCTACGTCTACACCAGCGAAGAGCAAGATGCGGCGCAATACCGCGAGCATCTGGGCATCGACACCGTACTGATCGACCCGAAACGATCGTTCATGAACATCAGCGGTGCGCAGATCCGCAACGATCCGTTCCGCTACTGGGAATACATCCCGACCGAGGTCAAACCGTTCTTTGTGCGCACCGTGGCGATTTTGGGCGGCGAGTCGAGCGGTAAATCGACGCTGGTCAACAAACTGGCGAACATGTTCAACACCACCAGCGCCTGGGAATATGGCCGCGATTATGTGTTTTCCCATCTGGGCGGCGATGAAATGGCGCTCCAGTATTCCGATTACGACAAAATCGCCCTGGGGCAAGCTCAGTACATTGATTTTGCAGTGAAATACGCGAATAAAGTGGCGTTCATCGATACCGATTTCATTACCACGCAGGCGTTTTGCAAAAAATACGAAGGTCGTGAACACCCCTTTGTGCAGGCGCTGGTTGAAGAGTACCGTTTTGATCTGGTGATTTTGCTGGAAAATAACACGCCCTGGGTGGCTGACGGCTTACGCAGCCTCGGCAGCTCAGCGGATCGCAAAGCCTTTCAGGATGTACTCAAGGCGATGCTGGCAGAAAACAACGTGCCCTATGTTCATGTGACCGAATCAGACTATGACAGCCGCTTTCTGCGTTGCGTCGAGCTGGTGCAACAGTTACTCGGCCATGAGCGGCAGATCCCGAATACCTGAGTGAGGCTCACTCAGGTTCGGCAGACCAGCGCCAGTAGCGGGAGGGGGTTATCACTTCCGGCAATGGAATATCCCAGCTTGCGACGGGGAGCTCTGCTACCTGCTGGCAATCGTGCGCCAGCCCGATAGGGTAAGGCCCGTGAGTACGCCAGTGCTGTAAGGTTCTGTCATAAAACCCGCCACCCATACCAAGCCGCTGGCCGCGGGCATCAAACGCCACCAGCGGTGTGATCAACACATCCAACTGCCAGACCGGCAGCACATGGCGCACATCCAGCCGGGGCTCTTCTATTTTCAGACGGTTTCGCACCAGTTCGGTGTGTTCGCTATAGCGCAAAAACAGCAGGTGTCCGGCACAAAATGGATGCAACACCGGCAGGTAGACCTGTTTTTGTTGCTGCCACAGCGCGGCGATCAATGGCTGGGTATCAAGCTCACCATCAAACGACAAAAACAGCGCGACCCGGCTGGCCGACGCCACTCGCGGATGGGCCATCACCCGGTCAGCCGCCTGATGGGCAAACTCGCGTTGTTGCTGTGGACTTAAGCTGCGCCGCTGCGCCCGCACCTGCTGGCGAATCTGCTGGCGTAACAAAGAGATATTAATACCGGAATCGGAAGAAGCACTGGCTGAGTTCATGCGCAGTCACAGATAAGAAGAGGGAATGAGAACGGGAAAAGAAAGAGGGAATCTCCGAGATGCCGCCGCAGGCTGTAACCCTTGAACCCTTGGTTCAAGGTGAACGCAACGTCGTAGTCTTAAGGCTTCTCGGGCGAACCGAGCGTGCTCACCAACCACGGAGCATTACATTCTAAAAGTTGAAATATCGGCTCAGGGGACTTGCCCGCTGACGAACATCTCAGAGAAATTTTGTTCTTTCACCACTACCTTACCACGTCTGGCAGCGATGTGTTACTCCGAAAAACCGTACTTTTGTCAAAACGAGACGTGCTACTCAAATTGCGCGCCCTGACGCTCGGTAATACGTCCCTGTTCCAGCAACGCCTGTTCAATCGTCTGCTGCAACATACGGATGCGCTGCTCCATATTGGCAGCGTAATCACGGGTTTTCAACCGCTCTTGCGCCAGTTCATGGCACACATTCAGCGCGGCAATAAACACCAGTTGTTCGGTGTTCGTCACCCGTGTACGCACCTTGAGGTCGAGCAACCGCTGGTTAAGATCTTCTGCCGCCTGATTCAGCGCATCCTGCTGTTCTGGCGGACAATTCACTCTTAACGAACGGCCAAAAATCTGAATATCTACCGGTTGTGCAGACATGTCACCTTCCTGCCTTGTGTCATTTCACGCCCGCATGAGGCTCACCGCTGCGTGGCCCGTGACCGGGCCTGAAAAAGCGGGCGCTACTATATATATCCCAAATCGAAGATACAAGCCCTTTATCCCCGTTGCGGCAAACACCGCCACGGCCAGTTTGACGCACGGAAAAAGCGCCGGATGGCTTATCGGGCGATGGAGCTTGCTGGTATCACAACGGAGCTTGGTGGTAGCATAACACGAACCACCCGCCAACGACGATGAATGCGCATGTCCATACAGAATACACTCCCCGGCTACGAAGCCATCGACCAGTTGTTACACCAGCATCAGGTTGCCCTGACGGCCGCTGAAATGCACGGCCTGATAAGCGGCATGCTGTGCGGCGGCAACCATGATGAGAGCTGGAAGACATTAACCGTTGAACTGACCAATGATGGCCTGTCATTCCCGCAAGCGCTGTCGCAGCCCTTACAGCAGTTGTATCAGGCCACGCGCGATACGCTGGAAGAAGAGGGTTTTTTGTTTCAGTTATTCTTGCCAGATGACACGCAAGAAGAGGTCAGTGTGTTTGATCGCGCCGATGCGCTGGCCGGTTGGGTTAACCATTTCCTGCTCGGTCTGGGCGTCGTACAGCCTAACCTTGGCAAACTGAAAGGCGAGATTAAAGAAGCCATTGATGATCTTCGTAATATTGCCCAGTTAGGTTACGACGAAGACGAAGACAAAGAAGAGCTGGCACAATCTCTGGAAGAGATTATCGAGTACGTGCGGGTCGCGGCCATCATGTGCCATAACGAATTTATTCGCCCGGTGATGGCTGTTCCGCCGGAAAAACCCAAACCGACGTTACATTAATGCCTTTATTGTCATACCGATAAATACTGTATTGATGCCTTTCAGGAGCTGGCAATGACCCAACAAGAATATCTCCGCCGCCGTCTTTCCCTGCTGGACAAGATGGCACCAGGCAGTGCGGCTATCCTGTTTGCCGCCCCCGAAGCACAACGCAACGCAGACAGCGAGTATCCGTACCGACAAAGCAGCGATTTCTGGTATTTCACCGGCTTCAATGAACCTGAAGCGGCGTTACTGTTGGTAAAAAGCGATGAAAATCACCACCACAGCGTGCTGTTTAACCGGGTGCGTGATGTTACCGCTGAAATCTGGTTTGGTCGTCGCCTTGGCCAGGAAGCCGCCCCTGCCAAGCTGGGCATTGACCGGGCGCTGCCGTTTAACGACATCGGTGAACACTTGCACCTGCTGCTTAATGGGTTAGATGTGGTGTATCACGCTCAGGGTGAGTACGATTACGCCGACAAACTGGTGTACGCAGCGCTGGAAACCCTGCGTACCGGCGGCTCGCGTAAAGGCTTTAAAGCCCCATCGACCCTCACTGACTGGCGTCCCTGGGTGCATGAGATGCGGTTATTCAAATCGCCAGCAGAAATCGACATTCTGCGCCGCGCCGGTGAAATCAGCGCACAGGCCCACACCCGCGCGATGGAAAAATGCCGCCCTGGCATGTTTGAATACCAGTTGGAAGGCGAAATCCACCACGAATTCAACCGTCACGGCGCACGCTACCCGGCCTATAACACCATCGTTGGCGGCGGTGAAAACGCCTGTATTTTGCATTACACCGAAAACGAATGCCCGCTGCGTGACGGCGATCTGGTACTGATCGATGCCGGATGCGAATACCAGGGCTATGCGGGCGATATTACCCGCACTTTCCCGGTCAATGGCAAATTCACCCCGGCACAGCGCGCCATTTATGACATCGTGCTGGAATCAGAAGTGCGTGCGATTGAACTGTTCGCCCCCGGGCGCAGCATCCGTGAAATCAACGAGGAAGTGGTGAGGATCATGCTGCGTGGCCTCATCCGTTTAGGCATCCTTGACGGTGACGTTGACACGCTGTTCGCCGAACAGGCGCACCGTGCGTTTTTCATGCACGGCCTCAGCCACTGGCTGGGCATGGACGTGCATGACGTGGGTGACTACGGCAGCGCTGACCGGGGACGGGTGTTGCAGCCAGGCATGGTGCTGACGGTTGAGCCAGGCTTGTACATCGCACCAGATGCCGATGTTCCGCCACAATATCGCGGCATTGGCATTCGTATTGAAGATGATATTGTCATCACCGAAAACGGTAACACGGTGCTGACCGCCGGTGTCGTCAAAGACCCGGATGAGATTGAAGCGCTGATGGCGAACGCCGCCAGCAGAGCCTGACATTGCCTAGCACACGGGAGCAGCAATTCGCCATGAGTATCATCATTGTGGGCGGCGGCATGGCGGGGGCCACGCTGGCACTGGCCCTGTCGCATTTATCCGGCGGCAGCATTGCCGTTGATCTGGTGGAAAGCCATCAGCCTTCGCAATACCCGCACCCCGGATTTGATGCCCGCGCTATCGCACTGGCGCAAGGCACCTGTACGCAGCTCGCCGCCATCGGTGTGTGGCAGGCACTGGCACCGGTGGCAACCGCCATCACCGATATTCACGTCAGCGATCAAGGCCATGCAGGCCGGGTGCATTTGCAGGCCGGTGATTATCATCTGGCGGCACTGGGCCATGTCATTGAACTGCATGAGGCCGGTACGCGGCTGTTTTCCCTGCTGCAACACGCTCCCGGCGTGCGCCTGCATTGCCCGGCAACGGTCGTTTCACTCGAGCGTCAGGCGCAAAGCGCCAGCGTACTGCTGGATAACGGCACACGATTGCACGGCCAATTGCTGGTTGCTGCCGATGGTTCGCGCTCGGCGCTGGCGAAGCAGGCGGGCATCCAGTGGCAGTCATCGCCCTATACTCAAGTGGCCATGATAGCCAACGTCACGACGGCCGAGGCACACGGTGGCCGTGCCTATGAACGCTTTACCGCCCACGGCCCACTGGCTCTGCTGCCTATGAGTCAGGGGCGCAGCGCACTGGTATGGTGCCACCCGTTGTCCCGGCAGGCCGACATCGACAACTGGAGCGAGGCGCACTTTCGCCAGCAGCTCCAGCGGGCATTTGGCTGGCGGCTGGGCGAATTTAAACAGATTGGTGCCCGCCACAGTTATCCGCTGGCGCTGGTCAGAGCCAGCCAGCACATCAGCCATCGGCTGGCGCTGGTCGGCAACGCGGCACAAACGCTGCACCCGATTGCCGGGCAAGGGTTTAATCTCGGCCTGCGCGACGTGATGACGCTGGCGCAAACACTGGTAGACGCAGCCGCTCAAGGTGAAGACCCTGGCAGTCAGCGAGTATTGCAGCGTTATCAGCAGCGCCGCTTGCCGGATCAAGACAATACCGTGGCACTGACTGACGGGTTAGTTCACCTGTTCTCTAACCGCTTGTTGCCAATGGAAGTTGGCCGCAATCTGGGGTTGATGGCCATGAATCACCTGCCACTGCTGCGTAATGCACTGGCACGACGTACGCTGGGCTGGATCGAGCGTTAACACAGACAGGAATTCATCTTCTATGCAATCATTTGATGTGGTTATCGCTGGCGGTGGTATGGTCGGTCTGGCGCTGGCTTGTGGCCTGCAAGGCAGCGGTTTACGTGTCGCCGTGCTGGAAAAGCACACCGTCAGCGCGCCGTCCCTCAGCAGTCAGTATGCGCTACGCGTCTCGGCTATCAACGCCGCCAGTGAAGCGCTGCTGCGTAAACTCAATGTCTGGCCGCTGATTGAAGCGCAACGCCTTAGCCCCTACAACGACATGTACGTCTGGGATAAAGACAGCTTTGGGCAGATTCATTTTTGTGGCGAAGACCTCAGTTTTACCCGGCTCGGCCACATCATTGAAAATGACGTGATCCAATGGGCGCTGTGGCAACAGGCGGCACAGTCACGCGATGTCACGCTGCTCGACCATGCCCGTTTGCAACAGGTGGCATGGGGAGAAAATGAAGCCTTCATCACCCTTGAGGATGGCAGCATGTTGACCGCGCGACTGGTCGTTGGCGCTGATGGCGCGCACTCCTGGTTACGCCAACACGCGGATATCCCGCTCACTTTTTGGGATTACGGCCATCACGCACTGGTGGCGACAATTCGCACCGGGCAGCCCCACGCAGCCACCGCCAGCCAGGTATTTCACGGCGACGGCATTCTGGCCTTTTTGCCACTCAGTGACCCGCATCTGTGCTCAATTGTCTGGTCATTGCCGCCCGAGCGTGCGCAGGAAATGCAACATGCCCCGCAGGCTGAATTTGAAAAACAGCTGGCCATCACGTTCGATATGCATCTTGGACGCTGCACGCTGGAAAGCGAGCGCCAGAGTGTTCCGCTGACCGCACGCTACGCCCACAGCTTTGCCGCACACCGGCTGGTGCTGATGGGCGATGCCGCACACACCATTCATCCGCTGGCCGGTCAGGGCGTCAACCTCGGCATGATGGATGCGGCAGAATTAATCACTGAGCTAAAACGGCTGCAAGCACAGGGCAAAGACATCGGCCAGCATCTCTATCTGCGCCGCTATGAGCGCCGCCGCAAACACAGTGCCGCGATGATGCTGGCAAGTATGCAGGGGTTTCGCACACTGTTTGCCAGCCGCCATCCAGTGAGCGGCCTGTTGCGCGACATTGGCCTGAAGCTTGCTGATACCTTGCCGGGCGTAAAACCGACACTGGTGCGCCAGGCCATGGGGCTGCATGACTTACCGGCATGGCTGGGCCATACACGCTAGCGGTATGGTCGTGGCTGTTGTAGCAACGTATTGATCAAAAAGCCTCTTCTGGCAGAGATCAGGAGAGGTTCACTATAACCGCAGGTGAAATAGCACCGTCTTTCTGCATACGACCAGTTAAACACGAATAAAACCCACCCGTTGATAAAATCTGCTCCTATGCACGTCACGCATTTTTCCTGCCATCGTCTGATAATATTTATCAGGGACATTACCTTGTGGTTATTATTCTAAATTAATTATTCCAACCCGAACAATTTTGCTATTTTACGAAAAAAAGATAATTCCTAAAATAAAAATCAGCAATCACATTTTTATCTTATAAAATACAAAGCCATTACAAACACACATATTATTTAATAGTCATAGAAATAGCAAAATTATCATCTGCTTGTCTCGAATATCACATCACAAAAGCGTATGCTGTCACCGAAGGCAATCATAAACATTTATTTATAGTGAATCACCCATTCATTGATTGCTTTCATTTTTAAAAATATCAAGGAGATAAACCATGCAGACTCGGACTGTTAAGGAAAAAATTATACTGGCAGTGCTTATTGGGATTATTGCCGGCATAATTTGCGCCATTGCGAAATTTGGCTGGGAAATACCTTTTCCACCCCGAACTCCGGCAAGAGATCTGACTAATCCACCACAACAGCTATTACAACAACTGGGGATGTCATTTGATCTCTCACACCTGAGTTATCTATTTAATGGCAACCCGCGCCCGATTATGAGCTTTATTATGCACTTTGGTTTTTCAATTACCTTTAGCGTGCTTTATTGCGTGGCGGCGGAATTCTGGCCGCGTATCAAGCTTTGGCAAGGCGCATTCTACGGTTTGGTATTGTGGGCCGTCTTCCATGTTGTGCTGCTGCCGCTGTTCGGCACCGTACCCGCACCGTGGGACCAACCGTTTGCCGAGCACTTCTCGGAAATTTTTGGCCACATGTTCTGCTTCTGGGTCGCGGAGCTGGCACGGCGTGACTTGCGTAACCGCTTCACCCATCAGTCAGAAGACGATACGCTGACGACTCAGCACGCACACTGAATCTGGCCAGGCACTCTCACGTTCAACGCGCCCTTCCGCATGCGGGTTAGGGCGTTTTTTTCTGTCTGAGCGCGTTTTTTTATATTCTTTTAAGAATTAAAAATAATTTTTTATACTTTTACATCTTACCCAGCTCCCCCCTAGAGTGGTGCCATAACCACTATCCTTATTACAAGGTCTAGCTTGAGGACTCAGGGAATGGCAAAACGCTTTTCGGTATCAAAGACACACACACGCTCAACACACACCCCATTATTTACCGCCGGGCTTCTTGCACTGACGATAACAGCCACACCGTCTGTTTACGCGGCTGACACGCCGATACAAGGTGGTACGTTGACCATTGGCCTTGGCAGCGACACCCCGGTTATCGACCCGTCTATCACCGCGTTTTCTGTCGCAGCCCTGGTCGGGCGCAATGTGGTGGACTCGCTGGTCGGTCAGGCGGCGGATAACAGCTTTACGCCGTGGCTTGCCGAGCGCTGGGAGATTACCGACAACAACACCCGTTATACCTTCCACCTGCGTAAAGACGTCACTTTTAGCGATGGCACCAAACTGGATGCCGCCGCCGTGAAATACAATCTTGATCGCATCCTCGACCCGAAAACCACCTCCAGCTACTCCAAGTCGCTGCTGGGGCCGATAGACAGCATCACCACACCGGATGACTACACTGTGGTGATCAGCTATAAAACGCCGTTTGCCGCCTTGTTACAGGGCCTGAGCCTGCCGTATCTGGGCATCCAGTCTGCGACCTATCTGAAGAACACGCCGAACACCAGTAACACCGTCGTCGGTTCCGGCCCGTTTATTCTGGAGTCGTTTGTCAAAGGCAGTGGCAGCCAGTTGAAAAAACGCCCGGATTATCATTGGGGGCCGGGTTACGCCACTCACACTGGCCCGGCATACCTTGATCGCATTGAATTCAAATACCTGCCGGAGTCTTCGGTGCGCCTCGGCGCGTTGAGCAGCGGCCAGGTGTTAGCGATTGACGCCGTACCTCCGGCCAACGCGGGCAGCCTGAAAAGCAACCCGAAACTGGAGCTGATTTCACGCGAGAACCCCGGCGTTAACCGGGTGCTGTACCTCAACACTTCGCGCGGCCCGTTTCAGGACGTAAAAATCCGTCAGGCTTTCCAGAGTGCGGTGGATGCCGCCTCCGCCGCCAAAGTAGCGTTTTTTGGCACGGTGAAAGCGGCCGACAATATTCTCGGCCCGTCTACGCTCTATTACGACAAATCGGTCGCTTCGCTGTGGGGCTTTGATTTAAATAAAGCCAACCGTCTGCTGGATGAGGCGGGCTGGAAAAGCAAAGATGCCGAAGGGTATCGCACCAAAGAGGGCAAACGCCTGACGGTAAACTTCGTCTACAGTACCGCGTCGTCGGAATCCACAGACATCACGCTGTTCCAGGCCGTGCAGTATCAGGTGAAACAGGCCGGTATCGACCTGCAACTTAACCCGGTGGATGCCGGTGGTTTTACCAGCCGCACCAACGGCAATGATTACGACATCGCCTCCAACTACTTTGTGCGTGCCGAACCGGATATTCTGCGCACCGTGTTTGACTCCAACTACATTCCGCCAAATGGCAACAACTTCAGCCATGCCAGCGCGCTGGATGACAAGCTGAGAAAAGCGATTGGAGCCGGTGATGCCGAACGCCAGCAGCTCTATAGCCAAATTCAGCGTGAATTGATAGAACAGGCGTATGCCGTACCGTTGTTCGTACCGGCCTTCCAGTTAGGTCTGTCGAAGAAGGTGCAGGGCATCAGTTGGGCCACTAACGCAAAACCGAACTTCTATGATGTCTGGCTTAAACCGTAATCTGGCCGTCGCGGCCCTCCAGCGTCTTTTCACCATCGTGGCTGTGCTCTGGGGCGCAGCCACCCTGACGTTCATTGCCGTCAAGCTGGTGCCCGGCGATCCGGTCGCTATCCTGAGCGGGGGCGATAATGTGGTGGATGCCGCCTACCGCACCGCGCTGATTAAGCAATTTGGGCTTGATCAGCCAGTCTGGGTACAGTATCTGCACTACTGCGGGCAGGCGTTGCTGGGTGACTTCGGCACCAGCTATCAATACCGCCAGCCGGTTATCGGTCTTATCGGCGAGGCGATGGGGCAGACCGTGCAACTGGCGCTCAGTGCGCTGGTGCTGGCACTGCTGCTGGCTATCTTCAATGCGTTGCTGACAGCAGGCCGCCATCACCGTTTACGCGCACTGTTCTCCTGGCTGGAGCTCACCCTCCTGAGCACCCCGGTTTACTGGGTGGGGATTGTGCTACTGAGCGTCTTCAGCTTTCGCTTACAGTGGTTCCCGGTGATGGGAAATGACGGGATAATTGCGCTGGTCTTACCGGTTATCACCCTCAGTTTGCCGCTGGCTGCCTTACTAAGCCAGGTGCTGCGTGACGGTCTGGAAGAGGCGTTGTCACAACCCTTTGCCCTGACGGTTCGTACCCGTGGCGTGAGCGAAAGCCTGTTGCGTTTGCGTCATGCGCTGCGTCACAGTGCCCTTGCCGCCTCGACACTCACCGGAACGCTACTGGCGGGCGTATTAAGCGGCTCAGTCCTCACTGAAACCGTGTTTGGCCGCACGGGTATCGGACAGATAACGCTGCACGCCATCGAAAGCCGCGACATGCCGCTGGTGCTGGGGCTGGTGATGCTCTCGGCATTGCTGTTTGTGGTCATCAACCTGCTGGTGGATGCGCTGTATCTGATTATTGACCCCCGTTTGCGAAAAAAGGGGAATGCCTATGAGCAGTGAACCGTTAAACACGACCTCTTTCATGAACAATCCTTCACTGGCGCGGATTAACGCCTGGAGCCGCGCATTCTTTCGCAGCCCGTGGCGTGCTCCCGCCACGCTGCTACCGGCCATCGCGGTATTACTGCTGCTGCTGGCCGTGTTCTTCCCAACGCTATTTACGCCACTAAAACCCGACGATATCGACATCAGCGCGGTGCTTCAGCCACCCGGTGCCGGTCATTGGTTTGGCACCGATACGCTGGGGCGCGATGTGTTTACCCGCGTGGTGTACGGCACCTCGCTGTCGCTGAGTATCGGCGTTGGCGCAATGCTGATAGCCTGCGCAGGCGGCATTCTGCTTGGCACGCTGTCGGCGCTGGCTCCGCGTGCCGTGCAACAGGTGCTGGTGAGGCTGCTTGATATCATGCTGGCCTTCCCGGAAATGTTACTGGCCCTGCTGGTCATCGCCGTTCTTGGGCGCGGCCCGGAAAACACGTTACTGGCTGTCGGGTTTGCCGGGATTGCCGGTTATGCCCGACTGGTGCGCTCACAGGTGCTGCAAGTGCGCCAGTCCGGCTATGTGGAGCACGCCATTGCGCTGGGGGAAAGCTCGCTCTATATCGTGCTGCGCCATATTGTGCCCAATACGCTCCGGCCTTTGCTGATTCTGGCGACTATCGGTATCGGTAATGCGGTGCTCTCTGCCTCGGCGCTCAGTTTTCTAGGCTTAGGTGTCGTGCCGCCCACCGCCGAGTGGGGAGCACTGCTGGCTGATGGCCGCAGTTTTCTGGATATTGCGCCCTGGGTTAGCCTGTTTCCTGCCAGTATCGTCGCGCTATCCGTGATTACCATTACCCTGCTGGGGCGACGTATGCAAACCCTGCTGGCCAGAGGAGAAGGCTGATGAGCCAGACCGGCACCCCATTGACAGCGACCACCGCCACATCGCCGCTGCTGCGCGTTGAAGATTTACATGTGACGTTTCCCGGCCCGAGTGGGCCGGTCGAGTCCGTTCGCCACCTCTCCTTTCAGGTCAACCCCGGTGAGATTCTGGCGCTGGTCGGCGAATCGGGCTCAGGTAAATCCGTCACCGCCCGCACACTGGTCGGGCTTGCCGGTGAGCGAGCGCAGATTCAGGCCAATGTCATCGAACTGGTGCGTCACGACGGCAGCCTGTGTAACCTGCGCACCCTGAATGACCGGCAATGGCAGCAGATTCGTGGCCGGGAAATCGGCTTTGTGCTGCAAGATGCGCTGGTTTCGCTCGACCCGTTACGCCGCATTGGTCAGGAGGTGGCCGAACCGCTGCTTACGCACCGGCTGGCAAGCCGCCATGACGTTGCCGCCCGCGTCGCCCAATTGCTCAGCGAGGTCGGCATTCCTGACCCGGTCAACCGCGCCGCCCAGTACCCGCACGAACTCTCCGGCGGGCTGCGCCAAAGGGCATTGATTGCCTCCGCGCTGGCCGCTGGCCCCAAATTGCTCATCGCCGATGAGCCAACAACCGCGCTGGACGCCACCGTTCAACAGCAGGTGCTCAAACTGTTTACGGCGCTGGCCGAGGCCGGTCATGGCGTATTGCTGATAACGCACGATTTGGCGGTGGTCGCCCAGGTCGCCACCCGGGTGATGGTGATGCAAAAAGGCGCACTGGTCGAACAAGGCGATGCGCGCCAGGTATTATCCGCACCACAACATCCCTACACCCGTAAATTGCTGGCCGCCATTCCGACTGCCGCCACCCGCGGCAACTGGCTGGCGGGCGAGAACCCACTGAGCGCACAGGCCTCGGCACAGCTTTCCTCGCTGACAAAAGCGGATGAAACACAGGGGCTGGCATTAGAGGTGGATGGCGTATCAGTCAGTTTCCGACGCCCTGACGGCAGCCGCATGACAGCGGTCAACACCCTGTCGCTGACCGTTGAGCGCGGCGAAACGCTGGGCATTGTCGGTGAGTCCGGCTCGGGCAAAACCACGCTTGGCAAAGTGATGCTGGCACTGCAATCGCCAGATAGCGGCACGGTGCAGCTTGCAGGCCGGCTGTGGAGTGCGCTTAGCGAACGCGAACGCCGCCCGCTGCGCGCCCGCATCCAGACCATCACGCAAGATCCGCTCAGTTCATTCGACCCGCAATTCACCATTGAGCAGATACTGCTGCAACCGCTGCGGCTGCGGCGTGACCTCAGCGCGCAGGCCCGCCAGCAACGCATTGTCACGTTGCTGGAGCTGGTCGGGTTATCGCCCGCGCTGCTGCCACGCCGCCCGCGCTCGCTCTCCGGCGGGCAGCGCCAGCGCATTTCCATTGCACAGGCGCTCGCCGCCGAACCTGATGTGTTAATTTGCGATGAGCCGGTGTCTGCACTGGATGTCACCACACAGGCACAAGTGCTGGATTTACTGGTGGCATTGCAACAAAAGCTCCGCCTGTCGATGGTGTTTATCTCGCACGATCTGGGCGTGGTGCAGCACATGAGTCACCGCATTGTGGTGATGAAAAACGGCGATATTGTCGAGCGCGGTACGGTAGAGCAGATTTTCAATCAGCCGCAGCACCCCTATACCCGACAGCTCCTCGCCACCGTCGCGCCGGTGGTTATCACAACGCAACCGGCCAGTGAGGTGGGTAGCCTGTTGAGCGAAACCCTCGCCTGATATCGGCCTCGTTTATGGCACAGGACTTTCGCCGTGAGGAGAGTCCATAACAATATTGGCAGAGCGGGGATTGAACCGGTGTGGTCGCCTGAACAGGCAGGCTACACCGGGTCGTTATGCAACGTCCGTTACCCCTTCCCGATCCCCTGAAAGCGCTGGCGGTAGCCGCTTGGCGTCACACCAAACGCCTGATGAAACACCACCGAGAAATAATTGCTGTCATCAAACCCGCATTCAGCCGCCACTTCACTGATGGTTTGGCGGTTATAGCGCAGTAATTCCATGGCGCGGCACAGCCGGAGCTGGCGCAAATACTGCGCGACGCTCATGCCGGTTTGCTGTTTAAAGCGGCCGCGCAGGCTGCGCATACTGATGCCATGCAACTGGCAGAAATCCTCCAGCCGAAAAGGGTGGGCAATGCTGGCACGCAATGCATTCATCAGCAGGTCGAGTTGCTGTGCATCAGCCAGTTGGGGACTGTCTGGCGCATAGCGATAACGCAGCGCCAACAGCGCGATTTGCAACAACAGCACTTCACTGAGTTGCAAAGAGAGCGGATCGGACTTCATGCACTCCTGCGCCAGTTTTTCGACCTTTTCACGCAGCATCTCCATACTCTGCGTGGCAAGCCGCCAGTAGCGCTGCGACTGCGGCACGTCAGCGCCCGGCAACAGGTGTTGCCAGTCCGTCGGCAGGGTTAAGCGCTCACGAATGTAGAGGATGTTATCGAGCTCCAAATCGTGTACCGATTCGTAGCTATGGCGATCGCGTGCGGAAACATAAAACAGATCGCCACAGGTAATACGATAGGGCACATCATTCCACAGATGCAGCCCGTTACCGCGCCAGACTATCACAAGCTCGTCAAAGTCATGATGATGCAGCCCAAAAGCAGGCTGCGGGCTGCGTTCTGCAACCGTTACTCTTGTTTTATCGGTAAGAAAATAATCTTCCGTCAGTAATTTCAACCCACGCGATGTCAAGGCGCATACACCTATTGCTCAGTTGCCTATTGCTCAGTCGTTACCCGTATGCGCCTTGGGGTATATCACATCCGTTGGCGCAATGCTTTGGGAGCCAGCGAAAAGGCTTTACGAAACTGGGTAGAGAAGTGATTGCTGTCACTAAAACCACAGTCATGGGCGATGGTGGTGATGGAGTCATCACTCTGTTGCAAACGGCGACGTGCTTCCAGCAACCGTAACCGATTCAGATAGCGCTGAGGCGTCATTCCGGTATGTTGCTTTAATTGCCGGTGCAGCGTGCGTAGCGACAACGAAAAACGGTCGGCCAGTGTTTCCCAGTCCACGTCGTCACAGAAATTATGCTGTAACCAACCCAGCAACGCCTGAATACCCTGCTGTTCACTGCCATCGGCTTCGGTGCGAAAACATTTCTGCCTCAGTAACACCAGAATTTGCAAAAACAGGCTTTCACTGGTGGCCACATGCTCTGCCTTATCGCTCGCCGACAGCGCAGCCAATTGCATAATCAACTGTTTAACCTGTTGCTGCGTGGCGGTATTCACCTGCCACTGCCCCAGCCATTCGCCGTTCGCCCCGTAAGGCAAGAACGGGGCAATATCTGACAGAAAGCGAAAACCACGCGGCGAACGGTACAGCACATTGGTCAGGTGCAGTGACTCCACTTGCTCAAACAGGTGACGGTCATTATCCCGCACAAAAAACACCGCTCCGCTGCACAATGCAAAGGGCTGGTCATTAAAAACATGCACCCCTGCCCCCTGCTCCACCAGCACAATTTCCCAGAAATCATGATAGTGCTCGGGAAAAGCGCCTTGTGGCATCCGGGGTTCCACCGCTACCGTCGCTGCCTGTGAAGCAAAAAATTCATCGCCATGAAGTAGTGCCATGCCGCCTTCCCTCTTTTTTCCGCCACATTCGCCTGCCGATGTTGCATAGCAAGATAGTAGTCAGAAGGGCGACTCCCGCGCCTTAAAATAGCGCCGTGCAATCGCTACGGCGAGGTCATTTTTTCAAGATCGCGCCGCTAAATTGCTGAAATGCGTGCAGGATCACAGGCACAAAAACAAAGTATCACGCCCGTCTCCCGGCGGTTATTCGACCAAACTGTGAAGTACTTCACAGTCAACTTTGCCATTTTGCCAACCCGTTTTTACAGATGGCACTCACCAAAAGGTCATCCCCCGTTATCTTTTCTACACTGCCACTCACAGTCACAACGGGCCCGACAATGGGCACTATCACGAATGGGCACTATCACGGGAGAAAGGCATGGCTTTCAGACATTGTGTAGCTATCGACCTCGGCGCATCCAGCGGGCGGGTGATGCTGGCCACGCTGGACACCGATACCCGGCGTCTGACGCTGGAAGAGGTGCACCGTTTCAGTAATGCACTGCGTCTATGGCAAGGCCACCACCTGTGGGATCTCGATGAGCTGGAGCGCCAGATTCGCTACGGGCTACACCGGGTTGACGCACGCGGCATTCAGCTCACCAGTATCGGCATTGATAGCTGGGGCGTTGACATGGTGCCACTGGATGCCAACGGCAAGCGGGTCGGCCTGCCTTATGCCTATCGCGATCACCGTACCGATGGGCAGATGTCGCAAGTCATCGCCGAGCTTGGGCGTGAACGGCTCTATCAGCAAACCGGTATTCAGTTTTTACCGTTCAACACGCTGTATCAGCTACGGGCACTGCGCCAGCAAAACCCGGATGACTGGGCGCAAATCGCCCACCTGTTAATGATCCCAGACTATTTCCAATATCGGCTCACCGGGCAAATGGCGTGTGAATACACCAACGCCAGCACCACCCAACTGCTGAATCTAGCCCGTGGCGACTGGGATAATTCCCTGCTCGATTACCTCGGTATACCGCCGCAATGGCTGACGACACCGCATCAGCCGGGTTATCCGGTCGGCCAGTGGACTGCCCCCAGTGGTCGCACGGTGCCGGTCGTTACCGTCGCCACCCACGACACCGCCAGCGCCGTGGTTGCTACCCCGCTTCAGGATGCCGACAGCGCCTATCTCAGCTCGGGTACCTGGTCGCTTATCGGGATGGAAAGCCCGCAACCGCTGACCAGCCGCGCCGCGCTGGCAGCCAATATCACCAATGAAGGCGGCGTGGCCGGAAACTACCGGGTGTTGAAAAACATCATGGGGATGTGGCTGTTACAGCGCGTTTGCCAAGAGCAACACGTCACCGATTTACCTGCGCTACTGCGGGATGTCGCACAACAACCGGCGTTTTTAAGCCTGATTAACCCCAATGATGAGCGCCTGATTAACCCGGAATCAATGAGTGTGGCATTACGGACACTTTGCCGTGAACAGGGGCAAGTGGTGCCAGAGAGTACGGCGACTATTGTGCGTTGCATCCTCGATAGTCTGGCGCTCTCTTACCGTCAGAGCCTGATGACATTAGGGCAATTACGCGGCCGCGCTTTTGAGCGCCTGCATATCGTTGGCGGCGGCAGTTGTAACACGCTGCTCAACCAACTGTGTGCCGACGTCTGCCAGATACCGGTACTGGCCGGGCCAACCGAAGCCTCAACACTCGGCAATATCGGCTGCCAGTTAATGGCACTGGGCGATGTTGCCGATCAGGCCGCGCTTCGCCAGTTGCTGACAGAAAACTTTCCGCTGCAAACCTTCCTGCCGCAGCAGCGAGATAACAAACAACAGAGTGATTTTTCTGGTCATTACCGCCGCTTTGAGGCGCTGTGCCAGGTTAATGAGGAGCTTACCGTATGAATACCGCGATAGACACCGCCTGGCAGTTGGCCAGAGAACGTTATGCGCGACTCAATGTGGATGTGGATGCCGCACTGCGTCAGTTAGACAGCATCCCGGTTTCAATGCACTGCTGGCAAGGGGATGATGTTGCCGGTTTTGAGCATAACAGCGGCGCGCTGACCGGGGGCATTCAGGCCACCGGTAACTACCCCGGCAAAGCCCGTAACGCCAGTGAGCTGCGGGCTGACCTCGAACAGGCATTTCGTTTGATCCCAGGGCCTAAACGCCTGAACCTGCACGCGATTTATCTGGAGTCTGACACACCGGTTGCGCGCAACGCCATCGAACCGGAACATTTCCGCCACTGGGTTGAATGGGCCAAAGAGCACCAGTTAGGGCTGGATTTTAACCCTTCTTGTTTTTCACATCCGCTCAGTAGTGACGGCTTTACGCTGTCACACCCGGATGAAAAGGTGCGCCGGTTCTGGATTGAACACTGCCAGGCCAGCCGTCGCATTTCTGCCTGGTTTGGTAAAGAGCTGGGCACGGCATCCGTGATGAACATCTGGATACCGGATGGTATGAAAGACCTGACGGTAGACCGGCTGGCCTTCCGCCAGCGGTTGCTGGATTCGCTCGATGAGGTGATCGCCGAAAAATTCGACCCGGCTCACCACATTGATGCGGTGGAAAGTAAGCTGTTTGGCATTGGTGCCGAGAGCTTTACCGTTGGCTCCAATGAATTCTACATGGGCTATGCCGCCAGCCGCCAAACCGCCCTGTGTCTGGATGCCGGGCATTTCCACCCAACCGAGGTAATTTCCGACAAGATTTCCAGCGCCAGCCTGTTTGTTCCGCGCCTGTTGCTGCACGTCAGCCGCCCGGTGCGCTGGGACAGCGATCATGTGGTGCTGCTTGATGATGAAACACAGGCCATTGCCCATGAAATAGTGCGTCATCAGTTGTTTAACCGGGTGCACATTGGTCTGGATTTCTTCGATGCCTCGATTAACCGCATTGCGGCCTGGGTTATCGGCACCCGCAACATGAAAAAAGCGTTGTTGCGCGCGCTGCTTGAGCCCACCGCCATTTTGCGTGAACTGGAGCAAAACGGCGATTACACCGCCCGGCTGGCCTTGCTGGAAGAGCAGAAATCCCTGCCCTGGCAGGCCGTGTGGGAGCATTACTGCCTGCAACAGGATGTCGCCCCCGGCGGCGAGTGGCTGCAAGTAGTGCGTGACTACGAAAATACCGTTCTCTGTCAACGTTAAGGATTTAGCATGCAATCAATACTCTCCTCCTGGTTTGTGCAGGGAATGATCAAAGCCACCAGCGATATGTGGTTAAAAGGTTGGGATGAACGTAACGGCGGCAACATCAGCCTGCGTCTTGAGCAGGATGATGTCACACCGTTTGAAAGCGATTTTTATCCCCAGCCTCGTCATGAAGTGCTGTCGCAACCCATGCCACAACTGGCCAGCCACTGGTTTATCGTCACCGGCTCTGGCAAATTTTTTCGCAATGTCCAGTTAGACCCGGCAGACAACCTGGTATTGCTTCAGGTTGACCACGATGGTGCGGGCTACCGTATTTTCTGGGGGTTACGCAACGGTGGCCTGCCCACGTCTGAACTGGCGGCGCATTTTCAGTCTCATTGTGTGCGTATCGGTGTCAGCGGTGGGCGCGATCGCGTGATTATGCATTGCCACGCCACCAACTTGATCGCCCTGAGCTATGTGCTGGAACTCAACAGTGCCGCCTTCACCCGTGAATTGTGGGAAGGCAGCACCGAATGCCTGGTGGTGTTCCCCGATGGCGTAGGCATTGTGCCGTGGATGGTGCCCGGCACCGATGCTATCGGCAGCGCAACGGCAGAACAGATGCAACATCACTCACTGGTGCTGTGGCCGTTTCATGGCATCTTTGGCAGCGGCCCGTCACTGGATGATGCCTTTGGCCTTATCGACACCGCCGAGAAATCAGCTGAAGTGATGGTAAAAGTGCGTTCAATGGGTGGGAAAAAGCAGACTATCGCTACCGAAGAGTTAATTGCCCTTGGCCAGCGCTTTGGTGTCACGCCGATGCAAGCGGCGTTACAATACAGCGAATAACACGGCACATCGTTCAGGATGCCGTGTCGGTGGCCGCGATGGCGGGAATGTTATGGTGAATACCCGACAAAGCACCGTCTACCGATACGGCAAACAGGGATGTTGCCACCAGCCTGAACTCACGCCCATCGCCGGTTCAAACCGCAACAGGACGAGATAACCATGTTAAGAAAAGCCTTTGTAATGCAGGTCTTTCCAGACTGCCATGACGAATACCAGCGGCGGCATAACCCGATATGGCCAGAGCTGGAAAGCGTATTAAAAGCGCACGGTGCTCATCACTACAGTATTTTTCTCGACCCGGAACGCCACCTGCTGTTCGGTTATGTCGAGATAGAATCTGAAGAGCGCTGGAATGCAATAGCCCAAACCGACGTGTGCCAGCGCTGGTGGCGATATATGAAAGAGGTCATGCCTGCCAATACCGATAACAGCCCGGTCAGTACCGAACTCAAACCGGTATTTTGGCTGGAATAAGTGACCGGCGGGGAAACCTGCCGATAATCCTTAGCAGGCAAGCAATCATACCTTTATTTTTTTAGTGTGAAAAAACACCCCTGCGGCGCGAGAATTAATATCAAAACAGCGGCTGCTTCAGCAAATGAGGCGCAGTCACCCTCAGCAAATAATGGCCGTCTCAATCATTAGCAGAGTAAATCTCATGGTGATGAGAAAAAGAAAAATGCCATAGCCAAAAAATAATTTATTTAAAATAAAAACAATGTTTTATAAAACCATTGCTATTTAAAAACCACCAAAATCACAGTCAAAGACAAAATTCCTTCACAAAAATCACAAAAATACATCTCAGAAATAAAAAAACATTTTACCGAAATCACGGCCTGCTCTCATGCAAACCGTAAATTTTTGCACTATCCTGCCGTTATTAAAGACACTTTCCCTCCCAGATTAAAGAAAACAACTATGAAGAAATTTTCGCAATTAACCGTTTTCGCCAAGCTCCTGTCCGGGTTTTCGGTCCTCATCGCCATGATGCTGGTGCTTGGTGTCGTCGCTATCTATCAGCTCAATGCCAGCAATGACAATATTGGTCATTTCAAGAATGATCGTATGCCGGGCCTGCGTTACGCGCTGGAAATGCGCGGCGTGCTGTCTGAAATTCGGCTCCAGCAGGTGCAATACATTGCCTCAAAAACCCCGCAGGAAGTGGAAGGGCATCGCGTAGAGTTGCTGCAAAATCAGGATATCTTTCTGAATGCACAGGCTAACTATGCAAAACTGCTGAAAAATGCACCACAGGAGAAACAGGCGCTGTTTAACCAGGTGGTGGATAACTTCAAGAACTTTGTTGACGTTAACGTCAAGGTGATTGATGCCGTTAACGGTGGGCGGCTGGATGAGGCCAGTAAAATCAGCGGTGCCGTTTCGTCCAAGTACCGCACTCAGTTGATGAAAGATTTGGCACAACTGGTGAACAGCGAAATTGCAGCCGGAGAAGAAGCCGGTGCTATTTCGGAAAAAGGCTATCAGAGCGCATTCTATGTGCTGTGTGGCCTGCTGGTGCTGGCGCTTATCGCCACCGTTATCATCGCTACGCTGATAGCCCGCAACCTGTCTCGCCAGTTGGGTGGGGAGCCCACTTACGCGGCAACCATCATGCATGAGGTTGCATCCGGTAACCTGAACGTGCCCATCGAGCTGCGCGCAGGTGACACCACCAGCCTGCTGGCAACCATGAAATTCATGAATGACAAGCTGGCTGAAATCATTCACAGCATTGTCGAAGGCAGTGAGTCGATGTCGCTGGCAGCTGACGAAATCGCGCAGGGGAATAATGACCTGTCGCAGCGTACCGAAGAGCAGGCCGCGTCACTGGTGCAGACCTCCTCCAACATGCAGCAGATAACCGAAACAGTGAAACGTAACGCCGAGAACGCGCATCAGGCCAGTGAGCTGGCACGCCAGACCTCGCAGACCGCGGTACATGGCGGTAACGTCGTCGATGATATGCTCAAGCGTATGCACGAAATTTCCGACAGTTCGCAGAAAATTGTCGATATTATCGCGGTCATTGAAGGCATCGCTTTCCAGACCAACATTCTGGCGCTGAATGCCGCCGTCGAAGCCGCCCGAGCCGGGGAACAGGGTAAAGGCTTTGCCGTGGTGGCCGGTGAGGTGCGTAATCTGGCGCAGAAGAGTGCCAACGCCGCAAAAGAGATCAAAACCCTCATCGAAGGTACCGTGGAGAAAATTACCGATGGCTCCCGCCATGCGGATACCGCCAGCCATGCGATGGATGAAATTGTCAGCTCTGTTACCAAAGTTACGGATATTGTTGCTGAAATCTCGATGGCGTCTAACGAACAGCATCAGGGCATCCGCGAAATCGGCGTCGCCATTGAGCAGATGGACCGGGTGACTCAGCAGAATGCGACACTGGTAGAAGAAGCGGCGACCGCCGCCCAGTCGATGACTGAGCAAAGCGAGCAGTTGCGTGACTCGGTGCGCTTCTTCCAGTTGAAAAGCGCCAGTAACGCCTCATCAAGGCTGCGCCTTAACTAAGCGCTACCATAGTAACGCCACACTGCATTTATGCTAAAGGCCGGGTCAATTGACCCGGCCTGTTTATTTTTCCCCTGGTGTCTTGCTGTCAGTGCCGCCACCCGCATGTCAGGCCGCTGAGCGCGGACATCCAAAAAACAGGCTTATTGCATCAATTGCGACCATCAGGCTGCTGTTGTAAAGCCTGCGACAATGCCAGTGCCGTCTGGCGTAAGGGGTCCAGCAGCCGGGCTTCCCCTACCTGCCGGAGTTTGACTGCCGACATCGACAGCGAAATCGCATAGTGCACTTTCTGGTGCCTATCCAGCACCGGGGCCGCAAGACAGAACACCCCGACTTCATGCTCTTCTCTGTCAAACGCGACACCCTGCTGGCGTACCCATTCCAGCTCCTGGCTCATACGTGCCTGTTCGGTAATGGTATAGGGGGTGAGTTTGCGCAAATGTGGTTGCTGGCGCTGCCAGTAAGACAAGAATTCCGCCTGGGAATCATCTGCCAAAAACAGCTTTCCCATTGCCGAGCTGAACAACGTCATCTGCTGGCCCAGATAAGCGCGGGTGCGCAGCATGCCGGTAGTCGGCTCAAGCTTATGAATTAAAATACAATGATCACCATCACGCAGGGAGAAATTCACCGTCTCACCCGTGCTGGCATTCAGCCGCTGTAACAGCGGCACGGCCTGACTGATGACTGACGGGGGAGCCAGCGATTTTTGCCCGACGGCAATAAACTTGGTCGTCAAACGGTAACTGCCTGCCGCGGGAGCCTGGGTGACATAACCGCAGGCCTGTAGCCCTTGTAACAGACGATGTACCGTACTTTTATTCAGACAGGACCGTTCAGCCAGATGCGCCAGCGGGCATCCGTTCGGATAATTGCTCAGAATATCAATGAGCAGAAATCCTCTCACCAGACTCTGATTGCCGGAAGCTTTATCCTGGCAGGAACTTTCCTTTGTTTGCGCACTCATGCTCGCCTCTTCCTGACACCAAACGCACGCCTATCGATAACATGATTTCGTATTAAATGGCGTGATCTTGCGCCACTCCGCCAGGAAAAATTTACACGCTGTTATCTCCCTCATATTCCGCCACCTGCGGCCTCAGCGTTCAGGCCTGCTCAACCTCGCTCAACCACATACCTTGCTCAGGCAAAATTGCCGATTGCGCCAGATGCCAGCATTGCAGGTAATCCCGTCAGATATTATTTTGATACCACACATTCGGTTGCTGACAAGAAATGCGGCCACCATTAAATAAATATTTACTTTCCTGACAGCCGAACATTATATTTAGCCTGTTCTATTTTCTGGCGGCGTTTATTTTTTATTTATATTTACGTCATTTTTTTAATTTACAAAACGTGACCTGATATATTTTCACTCTGAATAACTCAAGTTGCCGTAATGCCATATCATTGCCACGCGATGTGACGGTAAGTACATACATATTGTCACAATGACATGATGAGCAAACCTGACGCGCATCTTGCGCTGTGTTCAGCCGGCGGTAGCACCGCCTTTGTAACTTGCAGAATGACAGAGATATCGGGGTATTATTCAATGAACCCTGTTCTGCTTTTTTTTCTTGCACTGGTATTTATTGCCGATGGCCTGATGGTGTTTCTGATCCCCGTCATGGTTTACGCCGAAACCCATAGCCTGACCTATTCTGGCTTCTCCTATGCGTTATGGTGGTTGCCGCGTATTGTGCTGATCCCGGCGCTGGGATCGCTCATTGACCGGCTGGGAATACGCCCGGTGTCGATAGCGTCAGATGCCACCAAAGCCTTTGGCTGCCTGCTGTTATGTCTGGTACTGAATTTTGCAGACCAGCCAATGACGCTAAGTATTGCCGCCGGTTTACTCGGTGCCTGTATTTCGATTGGTAATGCCCAAACCCTCACCGCTATGGAAAAGCTGATTGCATTACGCAGTCAACAGCTTGACCGCGATGCTAACCTGCTGACCCGGCTGGATCTGCTCGGTATGGTACTGGGGCCCATTATCGGGATGCTGCTATACGAATACAGTTTCATAACGTTATTATATATCGCTGCAACGCTCTATCTCTGCAATGCCTATTATTTCCTTACTTCACGTCTGTTTACTTCCACACCAGAATATTCACAGGATAATAAAGAAACCACACCCTGTTTAGCATCTGGCTCCCTATTCTCTTCCCTGATGATGCTAAAACGCCCGTTTATTATTTTGATGATCCTGCTGGCGATGGGAAATAATCTGTTTGATGGATTAGTCGAATCCAGCGGTGCTGCATTAATTGAAAATCAAATGGGCTTGTCAGTGAAATATTTCGGCTTTATCGATCTCTGTGCCGGTATAGCAGGATTTTTATCCACATTAATATATGCCCACGCGCTCAAACACATGCGCCGGGAAAGTCTGCTGGCTCTGGGTCTTGGGTTAATCGTTATCTCATCGCTGTTACTGACTCGAGCCCTGACACAGCCAGCGCTGTTTATCAGCTGTTATGCTTTGGGTATTGTTGGCAAGGTTTTTACCGGCAACATCATGCGCAGCCTGCGATTAAGGCTTATCCCCACCGATCGTCTGGCCAGCGTCTCTTCTCTGATAGCTATGTTGAATCAATCGGTGTTGCCATTGGCTGGCGGGTTGCTGTTTGTCTGCGAGCGCTATGGCTGGCCGCTGACCGGTTGCCTGTATTTTGCCATCGTGCTGTCGCTGCTGGCAGGCAGCGGTTTGCTGATTGGTTTGCGGCGCACACTGGCCGTAACCTCACTATCAGCAAACCGGCCAGACCATGCCGCAGAAAAAGGCGCGTGACACGTATCCATTCATGTCCCGGCGTATGAGGGTTTCATCCCTGCGCCCCCGCCCGGTCAGTGCGCCATTGACCGGGCGGGGGGCGCAGCACAGCCGCAAGCGCATCACGACAGGCAACCAGAAAAGTAACCAATAGAAATAAAATCAATTAGTAAAATAACCAAAATAAATCACTTAACGAAATGCAAAGAACCGCTACGTCTGGTTACGAATCTGTTATCGCCATTCCCCCCTCTGCGCTGCATACAATAGGAAGCCGTCACCACCGGGTTTAGCCTCATCAGCTATACGCCGTTTTTCTCTCGTACTGCACCTTTCTATTATCTGGAGACACTATGTTACGGACAATCTGTCTTGCCGCCTGCCTCATCAGTACCAGTGTGCTGGCCGCACAAAGCAACGATTTGGCCTCGCTGGTCAATCAGCGACTCGGCTATATGAAAGATGTGGCAGGCTATAAAGCGGCCCATCATTTGGCCATCGAGGACTTACAGCAGGAAGACAACGTACTGAAAGCCAGCCGCCAGCAGGCAACACAGTATGGGCTGGATGCAGACTCGGTCACACCGTTTATTCAGGCGCAAATGGACGCGGCGAAAGCCATTCAGTATCGCTACCGCGCCGACTGGCTCGCCACACCGGAAACAAACTGGCAACCCCGCCCGCTGGACGAGGTTCGGGCCAGCATCGCCACACTGAACGCCACCCTGCTACAGCAACTGGCTGATGCGCTGCACCAACAGGGGGTGGATTTAAAGCAGCTCAATCACACGGCCTTTATCCACGCCGTGACACAAAAACACCTCAGCGTTCATGACAAGGAACGCCTGTTCACCACGCTAAAGCAAGCTAAATTACAAAAATAACCCGTCGGTGCGCCAGGGTGGCGCACTGCATGTTCGCCGCCTTTCTCATCCCCGGGTGGCAAGCCGTTTTGTCATCATCCCGATAGGTACAGGCAGGATATGCCCGCAGCCACCGTTAACGTGGCGACAAGCGCGCAATGCGTTGCCCACTCACCAGCGCGGCCAGCGCGGCAAAACTACCCGCCGCCATCAAGGCAACCTGTGTGCCTTGCGTACTGAACAGGTTAAACATCAGCGCCACCAGCGCAGCGCCACTGGTCTGCCCGACCAGACGCGCCGTCCCCAGCATTCCGCTAGCCCCACCGCTGCGATGGCGCGGTGCCGCACTGATAATGGTGTGATTATTGGGTGACTGAAATAAACCAAACCCCGCGCCGCACAGCATCATACGTAACGCAATATCCCAGTAGCCGGGCGATTCAGGCAGCCAGGCCAGCGAGTAGAGCCCAAGTGAAAACATCATCAGACCAAGCGTACACAACACACCGGCATTAACGCGTTCAATCAGGCGACCGGCCAGCGGGGCAACGACCACCGTCGCCAGCGGCCAGGGTGTTAACAGCAGCCCGGTTTCAATCTCATTAAGATGCAGCATGTGCTGGAAATAAAACGGCAGCGACACCATCGCCAGCATCTGGGCGCAAAAGGAGCTTATCGAGGTGGCAACAGAGAGCGCAAACACCGGGATTTTCAGCAAATCCACCGGTAACAGCGGGGCATCCTGGCCGAGCTGGCGGCGGAAAAAGACGTACCCTACCAGCAACGCCAACAGCAGTTCACCCAGCGTCAGCCAGCCACTCTGTTGCTGGGCAAAACCGCCCAGGGCGATAAAGAACAGCCCAAAGGTGACTGCGTTGAGCAATGCACCAGAGGTATCAAAACGCTGAGCTTTAAGCCCCTCATTACGTGGCAAGAAGCACCAGCCCAGCCCCCATGCCACCAGACCTAACGGCACATTGATGGCAAACAGCCATTGCCATGACGCCACACTCAAAATACCGGCGGCAAGGGTTGGCCCCGCAGCGCTCGACACCGCTACCACCAGCGAATTAATCGCCATACCGCGTCCGAGTTTATCTTTTGGGTAAATGAGCCGAATCAACGCGGTATTCACACTCATCAGCGCCGCCCCCGCCAACCCTTGCAGAATGCGGGCAATCGTCAATGTAAGCAGCGAATCGGACAAGGCACAGATGAGCGAGGTCAGCGTAAACAGCACCAGCCCAACCAGATAAATACGGCGATAGCCGATGCGGTCGCCCAGTGAGGAGAGGGACAGTAGCGTCATGGTGATCGCCAGTTGATAGGCGTTCACAATCCAGATAGATGACGCCGGACTGGCGTTGAAATCAGCCGCAATACTGGGCAGCGCCACGTTCACAATCGTGCCATCCAGCACCGCCATGGCAATACCGAAGGCAATCGTCAGAATCGCGCCGATACGCGCTGGCATTGGCAAGCCATCCGCCGCCACGGAGGAGGCTTGTGAAGACGTCACAATAGTCAAGATAGAATCCAAAAAAACAGACAGAAAAGGGGATGGTTACACGTTATTGCTGCGTGTGTTGTTGTTTCGCTACCCTACTGTGTTTGCACCGATGAGGCAATTGATGCAGAACGCAATTTGTGCCTTATCACGTTGATGAGTTGCATGATTTTTTCTGCCTGACCTGGCATAGTTAACACCTCACAATAACGCGTTGTGTTAACAAACAGGGTTAACGAGCAGGAATAACATGGCCGCCACTTCACGCTGGACGCGCGAACAGCTCTTGGTTGCATTTACGCTCTACAGCCAATTACCGTTCGGCAAAATGCACGCCCGTAACGCCGAGATTAAGCAGTATGCCGCGCTTATCGGCAGAACCCCTTCGGCGCTGGCGATGAAGCTGGTGAATCTTGCCAGCCTCGACCCGATGATAATCGAGTCCGGCCGCAGTGGATTAACACAGGTTTCCAAAATGGACCGGGAGCTCTGGCAAGAAATGGACCGCGATCCCGATGCCTTCGAGCTGCAATGTCAGCAGGCGATAGCCGCACTCCCACAGCACTCGCCCTTATCCTGCACACCATCGGCCCAGGAAACGCCCGCCGACTATTACGGTCAGGAGCGTCAACATACGGTCAAAACCCGTATCGGCCAGCAACTGTTTCGCAAACGGGTATTGAGCGCTTACCACGAACGCTGCTGCATTACCGGGCTTGCAGAGCCCTCGTTATTGGTTGCCAGCCACATACTCCCCTGGCGCGACGCGCCAGAACACCGGCTTGACCCGAGCAACGGCTTGTGTCTTTCCGCCCTGCACGACAAGGCTTTTGATATCGGCCTGATTACGGTGAATGACCATCTGGAACTGATACTGTCACCACGGCTTAAAAAGCGTAAAGACCGCGCCACCACATCGCTGTTTGAAGCATATGAAGGCAAGCCACTGCAACTGCCACCAGACGCGCGTTATGCCCCCAACCCGGCTCACCTGCGCTATCACCGTGAACAGGTTTTCGTCAAACGCTAAGGGACGCTGTCTCGTTCTCCTCATGTTTCTTTAGCGATAAATGACGATCATTTTAAATTAGATATTCTAATAATATATTAAATTTATTGATTGGCCTTATACTAAAAACCCCGCCATTATCCACGCCGTGCTGCAATAACAGGCACCACACCCACTTCCGTGTTACCGCGTTTAGAGATAGCCAATCATGTCGATACCTGTTTTTATCACCGGCTTTATGAGCAGTGCCGGGCTTATTGTTGCCATCGGTGCCCAAAATTCGTTTGTGCTGCGCCAGGGGATGCGCAAGGAACATGTGTTCTGGGTCAGTTCGGTGTGTTTTTTATGCGATATGGTATTGATGACCCTTGGCGTACTCGGTCTTGGTGAAATGATCAACAGCAGTAAACCAGCCCTCGTCACCCTGACTCTGGCAGGCGTTATCTTTTTACTGTGGTATGGGTATAACGCGCTGAAAAGCGCCTGGCGCGGCAACAATCAACTGACGATGACCCCGGCCGGTGGAAATCTGCGTCAGCGGCGTAGCGTTATTGGCACCACACTCGCCGTCAGCCTGCTTAATCCCCATGTCTATCTCGACACCGTAGCGATTATCGGCGGTATTTCTTCTGCCATCGCGCCAGCACTGAAGCTGTTTTATCTGGCCGGAGCCGTCAGCGCCTCATTCGTCTGGTTCTACACCATTGGTTATACCGCTGCCGCCTGTGCGCGTTATTTTGCCAACCCGACCACCTGGCGCATTATCGACAGCCTGATTGGCAGCTACATGATTATCATGGCATTACAGCTTTGCCGTTTTTTGTATCAGGCATAGCCGATTGCGCCATAAGCGGTTTATGGATTGCCGGAATAGGCCGCAGCCCCCATCGTACTGACATAAACATTATGCGCCTGCCCGGTGTGTTTCATCGCCAGCCAGAAGGACGGCTCAGCCACAAGCACCGATAACGGCCGCCATTGCAGCACCGCCTCATCCGCGCCGGGGTAGCGGTATAAGCCAAACCAGCCGTCGAACCCTGTTCTGTCGGCAACGGGAGCCAAGACAACAACCGTGGTTTCAGGCTGACCATGAAGTTGCAGCATCCGCTCCAGCCAGCCGGTCAATTGCGCGCGTGACAGCGCTGCCCCGGCATGGCCGTGCAACACCCCGGCATACAGGCAAACTGGCTGGGGTTTCAGCTCCAAAAATTGGCTTGCAGACAGCGCTTTCCCGGTCAGGTGTGTATCGGCCCACCCTTGCGCGGCAGTACGCAGTGACAGTGCATCGCTGGCAGCGAAGAGATCCAGCCCCAGCAACAGGTAATGGCGGTCATCCAGAGGATGCTGCTCAGAGGCTATCACCGGCAAAGCCAGATCGGCACCTGACAGCCACTCTGGTGTAAACGCCTCTTTTTCTGAGAAAATCTTCTCAATCTGATGAATATTTTGCCGGGCATTGAAGTCACAGCGGTAGAGTATATCGAAAAAAGTTTCCCCTTCAATTTCACGCGTCATCACTGAAGGAGACACCGGCATCGACAATGCCAGCGCATTTAACAAATCCGGCAAGTAGCGCAACGCCGCCACTTCAGTATCGGTGCTCTCACTGCGCACCCAAGACTTACGGTGGTACTGTTCTTTTATATGGTAACCCTTCATGGTGTTCCTCCCGTCAATAAATGTCTTCACACCATAATGTCCGGCAGGAAAATCCCTTTGGTGCTAAAGCGGGAAAAACAGGCGAGGGATCGGAGATTACTGAAGCAAAGATTAAACCAATATTAGCGGCGGCCTTGGAATACAGGCCAGAAAAAATGGCAATCAGTAATTGGATTAACCGGACTACAACCCATATCAGAATACTAAAAAGCAAGAATAAAGTTAGTCCATCTCCAGAATAAAAAGAGAGAGTAAAACTAATCGAAAACATCAATGTCGAGTCAAAAAAAGCCGCATATATGCCGATTTAAATGACAATAATTTCATGATAACAATCAACAGCACCCTACTCAGAAAGTTACATGTAAAACGGGGGCCCACAATGGAGTATTGCTCTGTTTTGCGAGCAGTATTCCAAAACGCGCCACAACTCTACTGTAAATTTATCCAGCCCATTTCACCCAGTGAGCAGCTGGCGTAGAGTGTGTGTGCTGCGGCCATATCTGCAACCGGGCGTGGAACCCTGGATACCATCAATATTGAATCAGGGCTGTGGCACACTCATTGCGGTAGCTCAGGCAGGGAAACCGCTAGGTTGGCCGGTTTATGATGTGCCGGAGTTCCAACCCTTTCTGGGCTACCACCAAAGTCTGGAACTCTTTGACGATGGTTGATAACCATCCTCTTTAAGGAATGACGATTATGACAGACATCTACACGACTCCCGCTGACAGCAGCATCACCATTTTCCGTGACCTGATCGCCAGCCTGCCGCTCTACCAGCTCGATGAGGTTCAATTGTGTGATCTGGGTGCTATCGCCGCTGAAACTGTTTCCGGGCTGTGCCACGGCATCGGTGAACTCGGTGAGAGACTGCAAGACGATACCGACTTCAGCCATGAACAGCGCTACCAGTTCGGTGCCAGCCTAAATGCTGCCGCACACCTGATCCCGGCGCTGTTGGAAATCTGTGAACAGGCGGAACGCTATACCCGTGCGGTGCAGCAGGCGAAGGAACCCATCCCGCTTTATGCAAGAACGGGCACAATAGTACGCTGGCAACATCGCTGAAACACATTCGCCGCTCAAGGCAGGGTACATTATTGACATCGCTCAGTCCGATTGGTGATCGGTGACATTCGACGATAAATCCTATTGTTCACGTCGGACTGAGCGATTTTCAGGCTATTTGCATTTGTCGCGCCTGTTTATATTTTCTGAAGGGAAATAACAATGAGAATAGTGCATAACCGCTTCTCATCATGTACATATAAATTACGGCACACGCGTAATATTTACTTTTTCTTTTAGAGTGGGAAGCTCATGATATTGTCCATTAGAATAAATCATCATTACTTTCGTCGCACCCGCATAAGCACCAAATCCATTTTTAGCATTCACTGATACCGGAATAATCCAGCCAAACATTAATTGTTCTTTATCAACCGGAACATTCATTACCCACGAATAACCTTTGTAAGGTTCGAAAAATTTATAATGGGCACTGTAGGGATCTTTTAAGCGGTAATAAAAGTGATTTTTAACACCCTGTTTATAATCCTCGGGCAGCTTTCCATAATTTGCAAGCTGAACCTGTAACGGATCAGGTGCCTGTGATTTTGTTATACAGCCTGTCAACATGATTATCATGAAAAAAAACAGAATATACTTTCGCATGGATGACATCTCGATCAGAATAAAGGCCACAAAAAAATTTTTATTGCAGAGTTATGCTAAATAGCATATATGGACACCGACCCAGTGCAAGCACGGGCTGGTTTTTTCTGACAACGTAGTCACACACATATATCCGGCTTCGTGAGCCCTGATGAACATCCGTACTCTCTGGCCTCATTAACGCCATGGCCTGCTGTGGCCGAGCTATTTGCCAGGTTGACAGAGAGTCGGTTCTACCTGTCAGTACATCAACGCTTTGGACTTCTTATCAATCAGATTGTTACTGAATCCTATACTCTGTTCTCTGGTTTACCAATGCCCAGGCCACCCGGGCATTTTTGTTCGCCAGCGCCACAACGGCTTTATTCACGCCGCCGCGAACAATAATACCCTTCAGCCATCTCTGGAGGGCACTACACCGCTCATCCGGGAGGTTAACCGTACGATAAACCACGGAGCGGGCACCATGGATAAGCAAGCCGCGCAGATAACCATCGCCACGCTTCGTTATTCCCAAAAGTCTGGGTTTACCGCCGCTGCTGTGCTCACCGGGCACCAATCCCAGATAACTGGCAAAATGTCGGCCATTATTAAAACTTCGGCTGTCACCCAGCGCTATCGTCAGTGCTGATGCCCCCAGTGGCCCGATACCCGGTATATTTACCAGCCGGGCTGTATCCTCGTTCTGTGTACTTATCTGCTCCAGGCGTACATCCAGCGTTTTGATACGTTGCTGGCAGTCCTGCAGTTCCAGCCATATTTCGTGAAACAGTTGTCGGCTGAGAGCGGTAAGTTCATTCTCCGCGTCTTCCAGATAATCGGGCAGACAGGTCATGATTTTGTGTGCACCTTCCGGTATCGCAATACCGTATTCCAGACCCAGCCCCCTAATCTGATTAATCAGCGCCGTTCTGTTTTTCATCAACCGCTGGCGAACCCGGTGAATACACTGAATATCCTGCTGCTCAAGACTTTTTTCTGGTACATAGCGCATTCCCGGACGACTGTCAGCCTCGACAATAGCGGTGGCGTCATTTTTGTCGTTCTTATTTCCCATTCTGAAGGGCGACACATACTGCGGGCTGATTTGTCTGACGTCATGCCCGAATGTCTTAAACTGGCGGGACCAGTAATTGGCACTCCCGCACGCTTCCATCACAATTCTGGACAAGGGTTGCTGAGCAATAAAAGCCATCAGCTTTTCACGAGTGATCATTTTGTTCGCCTTTTTCTCGCCTTGTGCAGAAACGATATGAACCTGAAAAACTCGCTTTGCCAGATCAATTCCGATAATTTGTTCCATGGGACACCTCTTCATTGTGCTGTTGGATGACACTTACAGCATGGTTCACTGAAGCCAATATGGGGAGGTGTCCATTTCATTAACATCAATACTGCTACACCTGTCATTTACGGGCATTCAGCAGCCGAACAACATGCAACAAACCTGATGTCATGCCGCCTGACGGCGAAAGCGTCCAATCCCTTGTCTTAAAAAAGATGACTAAAAAAGTCGCACCATTCTGCTACGTCATTTAATACCACGCATCGGGCATAGTCTATATACCATTGATAAACAGATTGTTTATCGTCAGAAAAAATCATCACATCTCTCGCTATGTATCCTCACACAGGTTGATGAGGGGGTATCCAATTGTCTTCCGCTGACAGAAAAAGCCTTGTATGGTGCGAAGGCCGGACTCGCACATTGCATGTAACCTCATGATTTAATATTAATTAAAATAAAGACTAAAGACATTATACCAACACAGATACCAACGCTTGAAATTGTTAAATTTGGGACTCGAAGCCGCGCAGATGTTTTAGAAGGGAAGATTGGCACCTGACAATATCATTGCACCAGAGCATCATGCATTTAATTTACTGTTCCCTACGCTAAGCACTCTTTTAAAACTCAGCGGGGTTTCTATTTCCAGAGACACAGGAATCTGCGTGGATTTCCCGCTGTTATACGCTGCCGTTGCACCAACGAAACGATAAGGGACATTTAAACACTCTAAAGTTTCAATAATCACGGCTGAAGATCCCCCTGGTGCGGAAGGCATGATGTTGCCAGTAATACTATTTTGACGAGCTTTGGTGTATACCCCGTAGCCCACCTTCAGTAATACACCTTCACTGACCAGATTACGTAATACTTTGCCAACTTGGGCATAGCTGCCAATATCCTTGAAGTCATCACGAGTGAAGACATAACGCGTGGAACTCTTCAGCCTAGACTGAATACGATCTCTCATCGTCATGTTCTCCTTCATATACTTATCGAAGATAACGATAATTCAGCGATCTTCTCGTGTATGCCACAAATCGACGATATAAATAGTGTTGTGCTGAATTTCATAGTGAACCTCGTAATCATCAAACAGAATTTTTCTCACCTCACGGGGTTCATATCTTGTCTGAGATACACCGATTCTTGGATGATCAACAAGCTCTGTTGTTCCGATGAACAGGCGATCTAACACATCGTCAGCATGCTGCCGACTGTACTGGCTGGCAAACCGATAAATGCGCTCTAGGTCATCCTGTGCCTTTTGTGTCCAAAGTATTTCCATTGATTACGACTTTTTCAGTTTATTGGCAAAATCGAGAACATCAGCATGGTTTACCACCCTTCCAGCATCAACATCAGCAAGGCCTTGCAAAATCCGTTGATGCTGACGTTCTCTCTCTTCGATCATTGCGGTCAATGCTTCTTTAATCACCCAACTTTTCGACCTATCCAATTCAATAGCCAGGCTTTCAACCGCAGCAGCAAGCTCGGCGGGTATCTGAGCACTAATAGTCTGTTTTGCGGGCTGTCCCATGGAAATCACCTTTTAATAAAAATTAATAACACTTATTAAAATAGCATAATTTTGTTAGTACCACTACCAGTGACAAGTACAGCATCAAGCATCCCTGCTACGTCATACGCTCACCTCGCCGCCAACATCCCCGGATAATGTTTGGCAATAATGTCGTTCATCTGATCGATCAAGTCAGGGCGTTTAAAGATGAGGTGCCCGGTGCCTTTCTGAAAGTAACGCACACTAAAATACGCATCTTCGTATTCTTGCTGATGAGGATTATCGCGAATATGGTTCATCAGCCGGATAGTCACATCGCCCCGGTTATCAGGAATGGGTTTGCCATCCAGCAAGGACAGCATCCGCTCCAGATCGGCCAGTTGATCGCGTCGCCAGCCCCAGTTCAGGCCAAAACCCCAACGGTGGTACGTCACCAGATTACTGATGATGATTTTCTTACCGAAGTAGCAAGGATGGTTGGTTTTGTAATCCCATGATAACCCTTTGAATACGTTAATCACCCCGCGTTCGAATACCTCCCGCTTGCTCTGGTGAAGCTGTTCAAACGTGCTGAGAATATTGGCCTCGCTGATGGTCGGTAGATCGCCCTCGTCCAGATTCTTATGCCACTGGCTGCGGGCTTGTGCGTCCATCAGTGACAACATGCCGGATTTCAGCATCAGGTCGCGCCAGATATGGCTGTCCAGCGTGCGGATAATGGCTGGCATCGCCTTGTCAGGCGTTTCTGTCAGCCAGCAATCATAGCGATGCCCTGGCTTCAATGCCCAGTCTTCAGCGGTGCCGCCACCGATAGTCGCCGTTAGCGTTGAAATAGCCTGTAACCGGGTAATGAGCTGTTCTATCTGTTGCAGCGCGGCATCACGTCCAGTGACGATACGCGCAATGTTGGTCGAGCCAATCAGCTCGGTGTGGCCGGTTAACACCTCGGGTTCAGTTTGCATAGTGTGTTGTCCATACATCACAGCCAATGCGCCAGCCGGTAAGGCTGGCGCATTATGCATCGGGGGAAGGATTAATCGGTTTGGTGTTGTGTGACTGGAAAGCTGCTCGCAGTCTTTATGGCTTGAGCAGGCCGGTGGCGCGTCTGGCGCGGAGAATATCGACCGCGTTCAGAAACGGTTTTTGCTCCTGCCAGCTAAAACCGCTGCGATCGATACGCACCAGTTCATAGCGCTCCACCAGAAAGTTCACGGCGTCCGGCAGCGAAACTCCGGCGTCGAGGTGGGCCTGGATCTCGGCTTCCTCGCAAAACGGCGTGTCGTTGAGCGTCAGCCCGTAGTGCTTGTCCAGCAGGTAAGTTAATAACTGTTGCCAGACATTTACAGGTGACAGGCATGACGATGCCTCCCGCGCCGGGGAGGGGGATGGTGTTTCCATGGATAGGCTCTCTTAAGATAAACGATTAAGGTGAAGGGAATGCAGTTGCCGGTGTGGCCACCGTGGTCGGGTAAATCGTGATATAGACGTAGCCCGCACTGCCCAGTGTATCGGCCTCGCAGGTCAGTATGCCGTCATGCAGCGTGACGCGTTGCTGTCGGTAGGGATCGAGCTCACCGGTCACAAGCTTTTGCTCCAGTTGTTTCACCATCAGTGGGAAACGGTGTTCCAGATGGCAGGCCACGGTTGCACTGAAGGTGCCAGTCACACCGGCACGATCGGCGAGAAAATGCAGGTGACACCCTTCCTGTACCAGCCGGGCTCCAAAGCGCGGTTTCAGGGTGTGTTCAAGCCCCCATTCCGGGGCATCCGATAATGACAAGGTACTTTTCTCCTGACAGGTTAATGGAATGACAGCGAAAGGCATTACAGCCAGCCGCGTTCGGCGAACGACACCACCTGATTGCCGCCAATCACCAGATGATCCAGCGTGCGGATATCCACCAGCTCAAGAGCGCTTTTTAGCCGTTCGGTAAGCGCCCGGTCTGGCGTGCTCGGTTCGGCATGGCCGGATGGGTGGTTGTGCGCCAGGATCACCGCTGCCGCGTTGTGGCGCAGGGCCGCCTTGACGATTTCTCTGATGGGAATATCGACATGGTTGATGCTGCCCAGCGCCATGATTTCCCGGTCTATCAGGCGATGCTGGTTATCGAGAAACAGCACCATGAACACCTCCCGCTCCAGCGGAGCCAGATGCAGTTGCAGCCACATTCGGGTATAGGAGGAGGCGGTAAACTGCTCGCCCGGCTGGCGCAGGTGGCGCTCCAGCAGGCGCTGGGCCCGGCGTATAATCCGTTGTTCGTGCTCAGACAACGGCGAACTCGGTGATAATTCAGACATAACGTGATCCCTAAAAACAAAATGCCCCTGTTGCATGAGCAACAAGGGCACCATCGGGGTAGGCAAGTGACGTTTAAGCGGCAGTATTGATACAGTGGCGAATACCCTCCAGCTCCTGCTGTGTATTTTTAAGCCCTGGATTAAAGTGGCCTATTTTTTGGTCATTAACGTAAACATCAAACGTTGCGGCATGACTTAACGCGGTAATAAATCTCTCCCATGCATTATCTGCGTTACGCCACCCCAGAGAAGAAGGGAGCGGAAATAGCCGAGAGTCCACCACCACGGTTATAACTGTTTTCTCGTCATGCGAATCCGCCCCTCTACCATCAGGCAGCGTGATAAGCACATGGTGTTGTAATACATTTTGATTGTCTGGATTAGTCGTACAGTTGAGATTAAAAACGACCTTTTCCGGGCTGGTGATCATGTATTCTGAAACGCCCATCCCAAAGCCGCTGGTCCACATATTTGGTATGGCCTGAGCCGTTGTTGCAATACAAGATAATGCAAACAGCAGCGCGTGATGTTTATATTTCATATTTCCCCCAGATTTGAAAAAACTAATATCAACAATTTCCGTTACGACGACAGAGTTCTTTCATACTCTGTTGTGCTACCCATTGCTGTAACTGGCGATCCCTTTCTGATTGTCGGGCTTTAATGGCTGCCAGTTGTTTTTTATCAATGCACTGTTCAGGAAGGACCATTAACACCTGGGGGGTTGCTTTTTGATTGATGAGCTCAAGCTGGGCTTGAGTATCTATAACGCTGAAATAGCAGCCTTTGCCGTTATCCTCTCCCTGATACACCACATCAAGGTCAGAATTATAACCACTGGCCGTTTTGAGATTCAGGCGGCGAACAGTTTTGCTTTTTTTGTCAGCCAGGAACAACGCTGTATCGTAGTCCCTGCGGATTAAAAATGTATGAGTCCACGGATAATAACCAATCATGGCGGCATTAAAACCCAATGCATTCATCATCCTGTCATCGTCATAACCGTCAGCGGAAGTCCAGCCGCTCTCTTTCATTGCCATCCAGTGTTTCACATTACCCGTAATATCGTAGGCATGAGCGTTGCCAGTTAATATCAGGCTACCGGCCAGTATCATCGTACCCAGTATTTTCTTCATTGTGACATCCTTAAAATGTATTAACTTTTATTATCATCTACAGATATACCCCAATAAGGATTCAGACTTAACTGGCTGAGTCCTCATTGATTTTTTCAGATGGTGCCGGTGATAGAACGGTACGAATAAAGCCAAAGTGCGGAAGTGCCTGGATAAAACCCGCTTGTGTGGTTAAGTGGCTCAGGCGCTTTCGTGGGATAAAGGTGGTGTTCAATACCGTTACAGCATGAATGGCCGTCAGCAGGTGAACAGTGATATGCCCGTTCAGTTCGCCGGTCAGATACCAGCGACCATCGAGGGATATCAGGCGGTACGGTGCCAGTCCGTCACAGCGTTCCCCGTCGGCCAGAAGCAGAACCCGCTGAAACGCGATAATGGCACTAACCAGCCGATAAAACACCAGTGAGCTGCCGGGGGACATTGCCTGTGGTGGCTGCCAAACCAGACAGGGCATCCCTCCGGCAGTCAGTAACGTACCTGCCAGACGCCGGTCCAGCCCCGGAAAAATATCGGCAAGTCCGGCCCGGTGTGCAAAGGTCAGGGCATCCAGCGCCCCCTGTACTCCACCACCCAGGGTGCGCAGGCGGCAATGCCCCTGACTGTATTCCAGGTCCAGATACATCAGCCGCTCGCGAAAATCCCGCCGCAAGGTGCGGATTGACACGCCAAACTCGGCAGCCAGCCGGGCCATATTCAGCGTTTCACCGGCAACCAGGCGGCTGATTATCAGTGACAGCCTGACAGCCAGCCGGTCATGGCGGCGCTCTGCCTGTGTCATATGTAAATCTCCGTGATGATTAACCGACAGAATATGAAGGTGATTCTAAAGAGGGGGGCGGACAGGATATGGACAGTTCAACGACTATTTTTCACTTACGGATAAACACAGATATCATGCAGGTTTCCGTTGATGTTGGTGAAGAAACAGACCTTCAAACCAAAGTGAAACGGACAGGGTGTGTCCAATTTTAACTCGCGGTTAACATGCTCCCCCCTGACACTGCGTCAGCAGACTTTCCGCCAGCACCCACAGCGCCCGGTTGAGCCGCACATCGTTGTCGATGCTGCTGACGGCACGGGTGCGGGCCCGTTTCCCCTGCGGGTTGCGACCGGGCAGCCCGCCCTTTATCAGGTTCTCCTGAATACGCTGAAAGGTAGTCCACAGGTCTTGCCGGTCGTCCTGCCAGCGGCGCGGCGTCAGGATTTGCGCTGCCGTCACCGGCTGATGCGCCTCACCAAAACGGTACGTCAGGGCGGCGTTTGCCAGCGCGGATTGCGCCGGAGGCGGTAACAGCAATGACTGCATGGCATCGCGCTTTTCCCCGATGCGCTCAAAGGTATCCAGCACCTCATACGCGCCTTCAATCACCCGGCCCACCACATCGCCTTTATGGGGCACCCGCACCTCACCAAAACTTTCGCCGCAAATCAGCCCGTTCTGGCACACCTGCCGGAACATCCCCGGCAGCATCTGGTACGAGCTGGAGCCGTCATGACTGTTGAGCAGGATGATTTCCGGCACCTGATGGCCGGTGATTTGCCCTTCCCGACGCAGGCGCAGCATGTGTTTGGTGTGCTCGCGGCGGCTGTCGTCGCGCACGCGGGTCTGGCAGGCAAAGAACGGCTGGAAGCCTTCACGTTGTAAATTATCCAGAAGGGTAATCGTCGGAATGTCAGTGTATCGGTCACTGCGGGACTCATGCTTTTCCTCACTGAACACGCTGGGTACGGTGCGAAACAGCTCTTCGCGGGTTAACGGGCGGTCACGGCGGATCAGGTTTGCCGCGCCAAAGCGCGAGGCCAGACGGGTCATGGCAGACTCCTTGAGATAGCTGAAAATAAAAAGCCCGGACGCACAGGCGACCGGGCTCGGAAAACGGATGGGTAATGCAGAATTAACGGCTCAGAAGAACACCGCCCACAGGGCGCGGGCCACGGACACCACGGTATCGCGCAGCGTCTGGATAAGCGTGCGCACCGTGGCCGGTATCAGCGGCAGACGGCTGACGGTATCGAGCGTGCTGCCCACCGTATCGGCAAAATCATCGCGGGCTTTTTGAGTGACACGTTCGCTACGAAGGGGCGGCTGTAGCTGTGTGACCAGCGGGCTGCTGGCTTCGCGCGGCAGGCTTGCCACCATCAGCGCCGCCATGTGCGAACAGCCCCAGCGTAACCGCACCGAAACCGCACAGACCGGATGCACCGGCAAAAACAGGGTGTGCAGCAGGGTGATTTTGCGCGCAAGGCTCTGCCGCTGTGTGGCAGACAACGCCTTCACGCCGCCCTCAGTGGGTTCAATCTTGTCCGCCTGACTGACCACAAACAGCACCTTGTGCCGCCAGGCTTCGCCAATCACCTGATGGTAAAAGTGCTCATCCACCGCCAGCGCCCGGTCATCGGCCTTGATAAGCCACAGCACCAGATCGAGATACGGAAGTTGCTGGCAATACATCGCGGCATACTCCGCATCACGCCGTTCACTTTCACCGACTCCGGGCAGGTCTACCAGCGTCATACAACGCTCACCCACGTTAAGGCGAAAGCGCAGCGGCCCACGGGTACAGGCCGCCACATCGCTGACCGGCGACACCTCACCGGCAAACAGCGCATTACACAGGCTGCTCTTGCCTGCACCGGTCTTGCCCATGATGCCGATAACCGGCTCGTAGTGGGTCAACTGCCGGATATGCTGCCAGATTTGCGCTGTCACCCACTCCGGCAACCCCGACAACGCCTGACGCAACGGCGCAGGCCCATCCTGATGATTCATATCATGTCCTCGGTAAACACAAACGGCAGCACCGTGAGGCGCTGCCGTTAAGGGGAAGGTTCGGGGAGATGATATCTGTCTGAAAATATTTTAAAGCAGGGCTTTGGGTTCACCGTCACTTTTAAAGCCCGGTATTATTTTCTGTTCTTTTTTACGCGTATTGCCTGGTTTGTTACCATTATCACATCATCGATTTTCACGAGCGCAATGGCCTGGTCAGATAACGCGCGTCTTCTCACGCCCATAACAAGCATCTTGTTTTGAAAAATCGTGATGGGCATCCAGTAGAGATAGCCTGGTGCTAACTGTTTATTCTTTTTCCTCACCAACGTACTCAGTGGTGCCCGGCCAATTTCCCTCACATCCAATACCTGAATAGCGTGATAATCCAGATAAAAATGATCTTTTGAATGCGTATTTTCTTTGACATTGACCAGCGTGACCGCATAAACGACGTTGCAAACTGGCCCCACCCCTGGAATATATTCCTGCGTCCCCCGTACCCTTACCGCCAGGATTTTCACATCATCACTTTTAATAGCCCCAATAAATGTTCTCGCCAGATCTGAATCTTTTCCCAGTTTCACATTGAGATCGTTTATCAGCCCCTCATAAAACTCGTTAAGCTTATCAACAAGGCTGTCATATTCTTCGATCTCCCCCTCCTCAGATACGCTAATACCGTGAAGACGAATCTCAAACCAGCAATCACCGGAATAAAAATAATCCCGTAACGAGTTAAAATACAGAGACTCATACCATTTAATGCTTATTTTTTCGGGAATGATGCCATCACCGGGAATGTTCTCTTCATCATGCTGGTGCCTTTTCTGGTCAATGGCAAAATCAAGCAATTCACTGACAAGCTCGGATCGCGATCGTTTACCACGGGCAGCGGCGTACCCATCCAATGCCTCCAGCGTGGTTTTCCTGATACTGAATGAACAAATCCTGGTGTGCTTTTCCATCGTAAAAAATTCTCCCACCGTTTTCCCTATCACCCACGACTCAAGGCGTTCACCCGAAAGCAGCCAGGGTGCTTTCCGCACTGCCGCATGTGGGCGTCACCAACAAGAATAGGTTATTAACCTTAACTAAAAATAAATTAAAAACAAAATATTGAAAGAATAAAATTTTGATGACCATAAACAACGGGAAGCATCACAAAGAGGCCGTGGCAGGGCGTTATGGGAAGACTTCATGCGGAGAAAATCGCCTCTCGGTAAGCCGAGAGAACGGCAAACGCCAGTATGGTGGCGAGGTGTGGTCAGGTATGCCGGTCAGCCGATTATCCACATGAACCGTCATTGACGGTTTTCACCATATGGGCAGTGATTCGGGGCGAATGCACGGAGTCAAAAACCAGCAACCGTCGTAATATCATGACAGTTGGAAAAGTAAAAACACTGTGCAACCCTTAACTTCAGAGTAACCATCCGAAAATTTATCTCCAGATTATCTGCTAACCGTGGTGCATCTGATAAGGCTTTTATTGAACCGGGGGGATAAAAGGGAGTAATCATAATTGTCGGATTGGTAATATATATACTTCCATTCTTCACTTCATATCAAAAACAGTATTCGAATAACACCCTAAGACAATACCCCTCGCATTTACCAGAACAGTCTCCTGATAATATTTTTACATCATCTCCGCTCACTATGTCTTTAACCCAAAGAAGTGATGAGAGATGAACAGAGATATCATTGTTGATGAAACCTATGGGCCGCTATGTCGTCATTATGTCGCCCGAATCGAGGAAACCCTTCACAAAGCGCTAAGGGCACACCCCCGTACACTGGCGCTGAGAATAGATTTACACATTCCTGACAGGGACGATATATCAGGCATGGCAATACGCAATAACGTTATCAGCCGCTTTATGGCGTCATTAGCGTCTCAGCTCGAAGCACAAAGGTATCGAAAAATGCAGTCAGGCATTCGGGTGCACCAAACTGATTTGCGCTATATCTGGTGCCGTGAATTTGACTGGTTTGGTAACAAACCCCATTACCATGTGGTGCTGTTACTGAATAAAGATACTTACCAGTCACCAGGGCACTACCTGTCAGATGACACCAATCTGGCAACGATGATCATTGCGGCCTGGAACCGGGCATTGGGAATGAAAGTTGCGGACACCCCACTGGCCCGGTCACTGGTGCATTTTCCTGAGAACCCCTGCTACTGGCTCGATGTAAACAGCGAAGAGAGTGAGCGGGCCTATTCCAGCCTGATGTTTCGGCTCAGGTATATGGCAAAAAACGCAACCAAGCACCACGAGGACCATCTCCGGGCTTTTGGTTGCAGCCAGCGCTGACGGAGATTTTCCTGCACCGAAGATCTTTTTTACAGCGTGACCGGTTGGTATGGCGGAGTCGGCTGGAGCATCAGATAACCACCGACTCTGGTATCCATCACCCAGCCGGAGAATACCACCATGACCAGTGAACCCAGCCTGCTCAAAGATCAATTCGTCGATATGGCGTTTATCACCAAATTGACCGGATTAACCGACAAATGGTTTTACAAGCTGATTCAGGACGGCGCATTTCCGCCCCCCATCAAATTTGGTCGCCGCTCCCGCTGGCTGCAAAGTGAAGTGGAAGCCTGGCTCCAGCGCCGTATAGAACAATCCCGAGTATCACAATGACCTCCATTTTACTTTCTGAACCATGCTGCGCGTGTCCGGCACGGTGCCAGAGGTGGGTAAACCTTCAAGGATTCTTAATATGCAAGAGACAAAAACACGTCATCACAGCCTGTTGACCCATTACCAGCGCTGGCTGAACGGCATTACCAGACTCGCCATACTTAATGGCATGTGCCACCCGAACATTCAGGCCAGCCATCACCTGATGATTGCCAGCCTGTATTACCCAACCATCGGCCAGGTGAATGCCGTTGTGCCACAATCTCTGTATCGCCTGATTTACCAGCAGCCCTCTCCGCCCTCAATATCAATCGCTACCGATTTGAACATCAGCCTGGAGACAGAAACACTATTGCTGCTGCGACATCCAATGCTGGAAGGTATTTTACTGAGCGAGTGCATTCGCCTGAAGCAGCGCTCGCTGGCGAATAAGCTAATTAGCCTGTTTCAGCAATTCAGCTCACCGGAATACCGATACAAACTCGTCTGGCTGTGCTGGTACGATTTAATGCTAGGCGCGCCGCTGGAAGACTGGCAGGAGAATCTGAAGCGTAAAACACCGGGGGAGCTTGGTGTCTGGCTGAACAAACGTCAGGACGAGAATGCCCTGCTGACACACATGATGGATGAGTATCTTCTGTTCATTGGGGAATGATGTTGATGAAATTTTAGGAACAAAAGATGTGAGGTATTTTCGTGTATTTTTGTTAAACCCGGATGTCTCCGAAAGAAAAGCTCGAGCAGGCAAGCCCGTTATCAACCTTGAGATATCAAGCCTGCGACAATTGACAATTTACTACGAACTTAATTCCTCTACGGAGGGTAATCCTCCATCGACACATGCAAGCAGTTAAAGCTTGACCTGGAGGCATTAAACCAAGGTCAACCATTCAGAAAGCACTCAAAAAAGCCGTCTAAACCAATAGCCGGAGCCATCGCTCCGGCTCAGATTCACTCATTACTCAAAATAATCCATATCCAGCTTGGGCACTTTAACCAAGCGTGAAGAAACACCGACTTCGTTTTCAATCATCAAATGAACCAGACGTTCACCATCAACCAGAACCATGCCTTCAACGGAATGGGCAAAATCTCGCGCCTGAGAAGTAAAACCGGAAGTGGTGATAAACACACCACGTTTCGCCTTTTGTCCGGCCAGCGCACCATAGAACGCTTGCAGTTCTGGACGGCCAACGGTGTTTTGCCAGCGTTTAGCCTGTACGTAAACCTTTTCCAGCCCCAGCTTATCAAGCGAAATAATACCGTCGATACCACCATCACCGGTGCCGCCTACGCGTTGCAGGTCATCCCGATGCCCGCCATATCCCAGACGATGAAGGACATCCAGAACGATAACCTCAAAACGTGTCGGGGATACTTGTAACAGATTTTCCAACAGCTCATCAGCAACTGCGTCTCGCAGCTCTTTTAACGCCTGATCAAGACGATCGTCCGGGCTGCTTTTTGCCAGCTCTTCCTGGTTCAGTATGGCTGGTCTTGGATCAAGATCGACAGCATCAGGTTGCTGCTTAAGCTTCACGTTCATAAAATCAAGCGCCAGATAGTTCACTTCCTCTTCAGTGAGTGGCAGAGGATGGGCATGTACCCAATTAACTCCTTCTGGCGTTAAGCACCACTTGCCTCTGGATAAGCTTTGCGATAACCCGGCTCGCTTCAGGCGGTCATGTGCCCAACCAGCCCGATTTTTATAAACTAATTGACCGCTGGCAATTGCTTCTGACCGCTGATTATCATCAAGATTAAGTGCTTCAGCAGCGGCTTCGTGCGCATCACGAGCCGGTACGCCATCAGGTTTACCTGCCAAATAGCGGAGTACTGGCTCAATAAATTTATCGTAGGTAGGAACGGCCATGGAAACATCCCTGATAATGTTTTTATTGGATTGGTTATCAAACCAATCAGCTATAAATTAGTTGGTTACTCAGCAACCAAGTGTACTTCCAACTTATGAGGACGGTGAACATATACACCACTGTTACCCATTTTGCTGCCCTAGGGAAAATCTCATCCCCACATCATAAATCAGAAAAAATCACCCCGGCCATCCCATCCAGACGTGTTTTTACTATTTCCCATGCAGGCATCACCTGTCCCATTAGCCGATAAAAGCGTTCGCTATGGTTATGCTCAGCGATATGACACAGTTCATGTAGAATCACATAATCAATGCATTCACGGGGGGCTTTGACCAAATAGGGGTTGAGCGTCAACCGACCATGAGGAGAGCAACTTCCCCATTGGGTTTGCATCGTTAAAAGGTGTAGTTGCGGACGTTCACTTACCCATAATGCCTGTTCCAGCATCGCCTCTAATCGCCTGGAAAAAACCTCTTTAGCTCGGGTTTTGTACCAATCCACAAGCAACTGCCGAACCTTTGCTGCGTTTCTCTGGTGTAGCGTCACCTCCAGTTTGCCGCGCAACATCTTGACGCCCTGTATCCCTGATGGCTCTTCAAGAACCTTTAGCAGATATTGCTTACCCAAGTAATAATGACTCTCCCCGCTAATGTACTGCCGTGGAGTGATGTATTCACGCTGCTGGCGAAAATCACGTAGTTGTTGATATATCCAACGACCACGCTTTTTCACCGCATTCAGTACTGCATGATCGTCAGCATCCTTGGGTGCTGAAACAACCACCCTGCAATCTGGGTGTACTTTTATCAGCACGCGTCCAACTGACTGGAGACGCGAAACGCAGTCAAAACTAATTCGCTCATCACCGTAAAAAAAACACATTGACCTATGTGGACGTTGAGCAGACACGAATTAAACCCCACTCAACCCGACTCGGGTGATTTGTACGATCATCTCCACCATCTTTTTTGCTTGATCCATACCACCGCCAATCGCCTTGCATTCTTTAAACAGCATAGGTAGCAGTTTCTTACGGATATCCGCTTCAATGTTTTGTGGATTAATCGAGTTTTCCGCTACCGAAACGTCGACAAGCTGATCGAGAGTAAATGCCAGTTTTACCCATTTGTCCTGTACCTGTGCATCAACAATCGCAAAAACCTCCGGCAGAATTTTTCTGAATACACCAAAATAAGCTTGAGCATGTTGATTACCGGCAAATGCATCAGGGATATCATTCAGCCGACGTTCTTGTACTTGCTCTTCAAACTCACGAAACAGCAGGTATTGCTTCAACGGATGATCAAATAACTTCTCCGCTTCTTCAATCGCCTGACGCAATAGCTTAGAAAAAGCCTCCTGTGCGTAAGGGTCGTCACGCAGTTGCTGTTCAATCATCCGCGTGACGCGTGTTTTGATGATGTCTGTTTCGTTGCGAGTTTTCTCATCGCTCCAGTCTTCGGGTTGCTGGAACTGCCCCATCTGGCTCACTTCATATACGCCATCGGGCTCTCGGACCTCAACACCCACCACGTGTTTATCCAGCAGTTTTTTCACCTGAGCAGCGTACTCATCGTAGTCGATACGCTCGCCCGCATCCTGCTGAACTAACTGGCGTAAGCTAGAGAACTGACTCACCGTTTCTTTATAGTGATAACGATCATCATCACTGAAGCTCTTATCTTCAAAGAACGTAGCAGATTGCAATGCTACTTTCAGGCAACTGGCAAACGCCGTCAGCGCTTCGTAGAAGTCTTCACGCACCCTCAGATGAATATCGACAAGTTCGCCGTTTCGCTCTTCAATACGTGGTATTAGCACCTGGCGCAGTTGCTGGGTGTCATTCTTATTTTTCACACCAGCAAAAATTGCCCACAGATTTTTATAAAGCTGAGGGAGACGTTTGTACTCCGTGCTCATCTGGCCGTAGAGACCAACAAGATCGTTGATGTCGTAACCGCCTTGGGTACGGGAAGCGAGCTTTTGGTAGTCCTGAATGGTGGTATCCAGTTCGCGGAGAATGCCGCGATAATCGATCAACAATCCAAATTTCTTTTTCGGATGTAAACGGTTAACACGAGCAATCGCCTGGATCAGGTTGTGTCCTTTAAGCGGCTTGTCGATATAGAGCACGGCGTTTTTCGGCTCGTCAAAGCCTGTCAGCAGCTTATCGACCACAATCAGGATTTTGAGCGAATCATCTTTATCAAAACGCTCGATAATATGCTGGGTATAAACCTGTTCATCCTGCGAGCCAACATTCTCTTTCCACCACTGCGCCACTTCCGGCATGGTGGATTCATCGATCTCAGTATTACCCTCACGGGTATCGGGCGAGCTAATAACCACCGCTGATTCAAATAAGCCTGCTTCATCAAGATATTTTTTATACTTAATCGCAGAGACCTTACTGTCACAGGCGAGCTGGCCTTTTAAGCCATCATCAATATTCTTGTCGAAGTGGTTAGCAATATCCAATGCGATAAGACGGATGCGATCGTCTGTGCTGTATATTTGCCCTTTTCTGGCAAACTTACGTTTGAGGTCTGTTTTTTGTTCGTCGCTTAATCCTTCGGTAATACGTTCAAACCAGCTATCAATCGCACGTTCATTAACATCAAGGTCAGGAATACGCTCTTCGTATAACAGCGGCGTTACCGTTTTGTCTTCCACTGCCCGCTGCATGGTGTAGGCATGCACAATCGGGCCAAACTTATTGGTGGTTTTATCGTCTTTTAGCAGCGGGGTGCCGGTAAAAGCGACAAACGCGGCATTAGGCAATGCCTGCTTCATGCGGATATGGTTTTCACCGCCCTGGCTACGGTGGCCTTCATCAATCAAGACGATAATATCTGAGCTGGTATTAACGCATCCCGGCAGCCGAATCGCGGTATTAAACTTCTGAATCAGCGAAAAAATAATGCGTTCAGTCCCTTTGCCAATCTGCTCCGCCAGCCGCGTACCAGAGGTCGCGATAGCAGATGCTTTATCTCGTTTCCCAGACAATTCGCCGCCAGAAATAAAGGTACGGCTGAGTTGTTTTTCCAGGTCAATACGGTCAGTCACCACCACAATGCGGCACTGCTTTAGGGTTTCATGCAGAATTAGTACCTTGCTCAGAAAAACCATCGTGAATGATTTACCAGAACCGGTGGTATGCCAAATCACGCCACCTTGGACGCCCCCATCAGGGCGTTTGGTATTAATACGCTCAATCAGACGCTTGATGCCAAACACCTGCTGATAGCGGGCAACAACCTTTCCCACTTTCTTATCAAACAGCGTAAAGTAGCGAGTCATCTCCAACAGACGAACTGGCGACAATAGGCTAATTAACAGCTTATCTTGCCCGGTAACGGCAAGTTCACCGCTCGTTATTAACTGTTGATACCAATCCACAATGGCTTGAGAACGATGGCTGAACAACGCAGTGAATTGTTCGGTGGAAAGTGAGCGATTCTTGATGGCATACATCTCAGCATCCGAGATATCCTCTTCACGCCAGTTCGCCCAAAACTTCGCTGGCGTGCCGCAGGTGCCGTAACGGCCATCATGACCATTAATGGATAACAGTAGCTGGCTGTAAGCGAATAAACGCGGAATTTCATCGTGCCGCTGATTACGCAGGCTTTGCGAAATTCCTTCATCAAGGGTTGGGCCTTTTTTGGCATTACCATCTGGACGTTTGGCCTCGATAATCGCCAGCGGAATACCATTCACAAAACAAACGATATCCGGCCTGCGCGACTCAATACCATTAGAGCGAGTCACACTGAATTCTTCAGTAAAGACAAAACTGTTATTCACCGGATTGTGCCAGTCAATCAACGCTATGGTGGGGTTAGCCTTTTTACTATCAATAAACTCAGTGACAGAAATACCGTACATCAAGTGGTTATAGAGTCTCTCATTGGCGGTGAGCAAACCTTCATTCAAAGCCGGGCTGTTTACTTCGGCAATAAGGTTATCAATCGCTTTATCGGAGAGCGGATAGTCCCGTCCTGCAAAAGTGAAGGTACGCTTTTGCAATTGCTCACGCAGAATCTGGCTTAATACCACCTGATCCAACTTATTACCACGTGCCTCCTGCGCCTGATCAGGCGTAATATATGACCACCCAAGACTGGTGAGTAATGTTAGTGCCGGTATTTTAGCGCTGTACTCTTCCTGAAATTTTGGCACATGTTGCATACTCATGGCGCATCCTTAGTTTTTGGATTAGTTTGCCACTGTAATAGCTCAGTGATATCCCGCTCACCCTCTGCTTCTTTTAAACGACGCTGTTGCTCGGCGAACTGTTCATATTCAGCCTGAGCCTTATCATCCGCCATTTTCTTGCTGATCGTACCTGCACCTTTTAATACATCACGATCGTTGAATTGCAAGAATTGATCTAATTTTTCCTGCCAGTCGCGTAAAAATATCTGCTGGCGTCGTCTGGCCTGATCTTCAGCAAAATCCAGCCACATATTGACCACGCGGTTCAGTTCATCAACTTCGCTTTGATTGAGATAATTTTTGGCGACGGTGACATCCCCTTTACGCACTTCATCACCCTTGAAGCTGGTCAACCCCATATGCGGAAGACTGGCATCGGCGCGTTGGTGAATAAGTTCAGCCGCCGTTTTCCCGGTGCAAGCAAAATGCAGTTTATTCTGGATAGTCTGGAAAAAGAGCGTGGTCTCTTTCAGTGAAGGCTGATAATCCGCTGCGAGAGCAAAGATTTCTCGTACCCGTAAATAGACGCGCCGTTCGCTGGCACGAATATCTCGGATGCGCTCCAGCATCTCACCAAAGTAATCGGGCACCACTGACGGGCCGACCGGCGGATTTTTCAGCCGCTCATCATCCATCACAAAGCCTTTAATCAGGTATTCCTGCAAGGTTTGCGTGGCCCATTGGCGGAACTGGGTGCCCCGGGTTGAACGAACACGATAACCAACGGCCAGTACCGCTTCAAGGTTGTAGTGATCGATCTCTCTTGCCACCTGACGCTTACCCTCTAAACGAACTATCCGGAATTTCCGGATAGTTGAATTTTGAGCAAGTTCGTCTTCAGCAAAGATGTTGACTAGATGTTCGTTAATGGTTCGCACATCTTTACCATACAGCTCCGCCATTGAAGCCTGCGACAGCCAAAGCGTTTCCGCTTCAAATCGGCATTCAACCCGAGCACGGCCATCATCGCTTTGGAACAGCAGGAATTCACCTGCCGGGGCTTGAGGTAAGTGCTTATCCGTCATGCCGCCTCCGTTTTCACCCGACGTTTACCAGTGAGCAGTTGCTGCATCAGGGCTTTTTTTTCTTGTTTTAGGTGGTTGAGCTTTTGTTTTAGGGTTTCGATTTCTTGGTCTGCAATAGAGAGCGTAGTAGCAATTTTCTTTTGCTCGATTAATGTTGGTAAATGTAACCTCATCTTTTGAAACATGGGTAAACGCAGAGATTTAACCGTGGAGCCTACTGCTTGGGATAAAAAATGCCCCCTGAAAAAGTGGATAATATAAAAAAGAAATTTTCCATCACACGTGGGGAAATCCATGATTGCATACGTCCTTTGGTGAAGATCGAATTTTCCAGAAAAATATTTTGGAATAAAATCTTGCCCTTCACCTGGAACAATTATTGCCTCACAGTCAAATAAATATCTATCGCTAGAACGGACATCTTCTGAACGATCGAAAAAAGTATATTTACCATAAAGATACGAATCCTGCCGATTAGAGCTACCAGTTGTGATCCTTGCTATATCGCCCAGATAAAAGTCATCCCACTTCCCACTAAACCCCGGTAAACGTTTCTTACCGGTGAGCAATTCCTGCATCAAAGCTTTTTTCTGCTGCTGGCTATTGGCGAGCAGTTTTTCAGTGGTGGTAATCGCTTTATCCCATGTAGAAAGTATGTGGGCGATTTTTTTTTGTTCTTTTATATTTGGGAGTAGCAAAGGTGTCTTTTCAAGAATTCCTTTATTAATTTTTACCATTGTGGCGCTACTTCCAGCAGCACAACTTGTAAAGTAAGATCTTACATCAGAATTTTTTAATTTTTGCTCGATAAATTCAGGCTCTGCTTTATTCTCATCAATCCTAAATTTCATCATGAGATCCGGGTAAGAACAGTTTTCAATTTCACCCTGAAAACGAATTGAGCGGCCTACTTTATCTGGTGTATTAGAACGACTAACGAGAAAATCTCCATGGCTAAGCTGTGTTTGAAGTACTCTATCTATTGGTTCAACAGGCTTTATTTCAGTAACGTTTATCCCTTCATCACCAAGAGAACCAAGACTCAGAATCCAAAAACCAGTTTCCTTATCAGAGGCAACAGGTGAAAAGCCATTTCTAATAGGCCCAGATAAAATATCTTTAAGATATTTTTTTTCCCACCCCTTAGGCACCATAACCCAACTCCTCCAAATACTTCGCCATTTCCACTTCAAGCTCAACTAATTGAGCTTGCAGTTGCTTACGCTCAGCACGGACCGCCAGCAGGTCGATTTCCTCTTCCTCTTCAAAGGTATCGACGTAGCGAGGGATGTTCAGGTTGTAGTCGTTGTCACGGATCTCCTGCAGGCTGGCAAGATAAGCATATTTGTCAACGTTATCGCGATCTCGGTAGGTTTTGACGACTTTAACAATGTTTTCCGTACTAAGGTGGTTCTGATTTTTGCCTGAATTAAACTCACGGCTGGCATCGATGAACAGTACGTTATCGTCAACTTTCTGCTTTTTGAAAATCAGAATAGCAGCAGGAATGCCGGTGCCAAAAAAAAGTTTTTCCGGTAGGCCGATCACCGCATCCAACAAATTTTCTTCAATCAGTTTCTGGCGGATTTTCCCTTCGCTGGAGCCACGGAACAGTACACCATGCGGTACTACCACCCCCATGCGCCCACTTTTCGGTTTCAGCGTTTCGATCATATGCGAAATAAAGGCGTAGTCACCCTTAGTTTTCGGCGGTAGGCCGCGACGGAAACGGCTGAATTTATCGCTTTCCACGTCACTGTGCCCCCACTTATCCAGCGAGAATGGCGGGTTAGCGGTGACGATATCAAACAGCTTAAGATTACCGTTCTTATCCAGCAGTTTAGGGTTACGAATGGTATCGCCCCATTCGATCTTGTGGTTATCTTCGCCATGCAGGAACATGTTCATTTTCGCCAGTGACCAGGTTGAACCAATCGCTTCCTGACCATATAACTCATACTGCTTACTACCATGGTTTTGTACCACTTTACGGCCGCATTTCATCAATAACGACGCAGAACCACAGGCAGGGTCGCAAATGGTATCACCAGGTTGCGGATCGAGTAATTCCGCCATCAAGTCGGACACTTCCGGTGGGGTATAGTACTCGCCTGCCTTCTGGCCGCTATTAGCAGCAAACTTACCAATCAGATACTCGTAAGCATTGCCGATCACATCTAATCCACCGATACGGCTAGGTTTTAGGTCCAGATCTGCACAGGAAAACTCTTCAAGGAGATCTTTTAGAATCCCGTTCTTTTGCTTCTCTTCACCCAGCTTGTCGGTATTAAAAGAGATATCCTGAAACACGCTTTTTCCCGCGTCTTTCAGTTTTGTGCCGTTAGCTTCTTCAATCGCGTGCAGAGCTTTATCGATGCGCTCTCCATTACCCGGTTCATTGCGATGCTGAAAGAGCGTGTAAAAACTGGCCTTTTTTGGCAGAACAAAGCGTTCGTTCTTCATCATTTCTTCGATCAGTTCTGGCTCATCGCCATATTCAGCCACATAACCGTCGTAGTGATCCTGCCAGACGTCCGAAATGTATTTAAGGAACAGCATGGTAAGAATGAAGTCTTTATAAGTATCGGGGCTGATGGTGCCACGGAAAATATCGCACACACTCCATAACACACTGTTGATACGATTCTGGTCGATCTTGTTACTCATAACACATTAATCCTTAAGTAATTGTTGTAAAATACCAAGTTCAAGCTGATGGCGGTTATTCTGTAACTGACTTATAAGTAGTTCTTCTTTCTGCCAGACTCGTTGAAGCTCAATAATTTTTCGCTGTGTTTGTATCGATGGAACAGGAATCTTTACATCCAGCAATGCGGCTTTAGTAATGAGCTGAATGCCCGTACCACTACGATTAAACATTTGTTGCGTCATAGGGTGGTTTAGTACCCAGCACAGATACTCTGGTGCGATCGCATTCATTTTTCGTAGAGGTGTAACGATCAAAAACTGGCTCGTAGCTACCACTGGAATATCGCTACGATAGATAACAGCGACGTTTCGGTTACCTCTAGCGGCAACGACAATATCATTTTGTTCAAGGAATGGCGGTTTAACGCGCTGCTCCCAACTTATTGCTGGTAAAACAGCTTGATCTCCCTGCCAATCCTGATCAAGGTCCTTAATTTGTAATATGCGCACATCCCCGTCAGGTACTGGTTCTATTGCCCCCCGGAAGGTGTAGCCTGAGCGGATGTCAGCCATATCAACTAGCTTAAATAACTGTATTGGCATAATGGCCTCAGTTGAGTACACCACTCCTGGTGTACTTGTCTTAAAGGAGGATTTAAGGGTCTAGCTTTGAGCTAATAAGGACCCTCATGTCAATAATCTGCATCCCTACCATTTTATCTGTGCAGCCAAAGAAACATCACCATAACCAGAACAACCCAGCGAACTTACGCAGCAATTTGGTTAGTGACAATGACCCATGTAAAGTCATAGAGTTAGCATTAGGCTCTGCCGGATTTAATTCTGTTGTTACGCGAAGTGTAATAATCTTCTTTTGCAGATCGTAAGAAATTTGGTAAACTGCCATGGTTCAACTCTCCTATCCTAGTTTAGACGCTTTGGGTTTGAGACAACGCGACAGGTTGCAGCCTGTCGCAAAAACCCCCCTCTCATCTGTAGAAGAAGTACTGTAAGAAAAGTGATTTGATAAACATATTGTTGATCGTGGAAGCACGTTCGTCAATAATTATTTTCTATACAGTAGAAACTCTACAGAAATTAACTTCATCTAAAAGTATAGGCACGGTAATTGATTGTCACCTGGCTGTATTTTTCTTGATAATAATCAGTCTGTTACTATCAGTAGTTTTTAAAATCAAACGCACTAACTGCCTTCTCCCGATTCGCATCGAGGAAATCCGCCCACCATTGCAGCATCAGTTTACGCTCGTCCAGGTGCTCGGCTTTGTGGATGTAGGCCGCTCGTACCGAGTTACGCTCCATATGGCTCATCTGGCGTTCTACCGCATCACGAGACCATAGGCCCGACTCGATAAGCGAGCTACAGGCCATGGTGCGGAAACCATGGCCGCAGACTTCTACCTTGGTGTCATACCCCATCACCCGCAGCGCTTTGTTCACCGTGTTCTCACTCATCGGTTTACGCGGGTCGTGGTCGCCAATAAAGATAAGCTCATGGTCGCCGCTAAATTGCTGGATTTGTTTCAGCGTCGCCAGTGCCTGTCGGGAAAGCGGCACCAGGTGCGGAGTACGCATTTTTGAGCCACGGTGAGAGTGTTTTACGCCGTCGATGGGTTCGCGCTCCGGGGGAATGGTCCACAGGGCGGTCTCAAAATCTATCTCTGACCAGCGAGCAAAGCGCAGTTCGCTGGAGCGAATAAAAATCAATAACGTCAGCTCGACCGCAAGACGGGTTAATGGCCTGCCGGTGTAGTTATCGATACGCCGGAGCAGTTCGGGCGTGTGCTTGAGATCCAGTGCCGGGCGATGCTGCCGATTGCTGGACGCCACCGCGCCTGCCATTTCCTGCGCCGGGTTGTAGTCAATTAATCCGCTTTGTACGGCGTAGCGCATTATCGCGGTTGTGCGTTGCTGGAGCCGTGAGGCGACTTCAAGGCGGCCTGACTGCTCCACCGCCTTGATGGGCGCTAGCAAGTCACGGGTTTTAAGCTCGGCGATGTTGCGTTTGCCTATTGCAGGGAAAAGGTTATCTTCCAGGCTTTTCAGCACACGATGGCTGTGCTCCTGCGACCATTTTTTATTGGTGGAGTGCCATTCTATTGCCACCTCTTTAAAGGTTAACGCTTCGCTTTGTTCAATCTTATCGGATTTCTTTTTGTCGCCGGGGTCAGTGCCGTTTGCCAATAACTTCCGCGCCTCATCACGGCGTGCTCTGGCATCAGCCAGGGAGACATCAGGATAAACCCCCAGTGCCAGCATCTTCTGTTTACCGCCAAAACGGTACTGTAAGCACCAATACTTTGAGCCATTGGGATGAACCAGCAGATGCATACCATTGCCATCGGTCAGCTTGTATTGCTTATCCGAAGGCTTGGCTGTTCTGACTTTGATATCAGTGAGCGCCATACTTACCTCCTCCCCGTTGGTACAAGCATTATCGAACCGAAAATACCATCATCTGTACCAACAACTGTTGGTAGATGTACATGGATGTCGGTTGACCTTGAGAGAATGAATATAGCGGGAAAGGCGTGTAAATACTGGATTTCAGGCATAAAAAAAGACGTCGGTTGACGTCTATTTATATACTGTTGGTGCCGAAGGCCGGACTCGAACCGGCACGTATTTCTACGGTTGATTTTGAATCAACTGCGTCTACCGATTTCGCCACTTCGGCACGAAGTAGTACTTTGCGGAAAACGTGGTGGATTATACCGAGCTACGCGTTGGGTGCAACCAGAATCATGATGTTAACGTTGTGAGTGCTGAAAAAATCGTCTTTATCTTCAATAAACAGACCATAAAGGCGGTTTCCGAGGCGATGTCATGTGACCGGCGGGCTTTTCCCGCCGGTTGATTCGAAGCGGTTTTATCGGCGCTTTAACAACAACATGATACTGATAAACAGGAACAGCGCGCTTGGCAGCAACGCGCCCAGTATTGGTGGCATGTGATACACCAGGCTGAGCGGGCCAAATATCTGATCCAGTACGTAGAACAGGAAGCCGAAACTGATGCCTATCACAATACGTACCCCGGCGGGCACGCTGCGCAGTGGGCCGAAAATAAACGACAGTGCCATGAGCATCATCACCGCAACCGATAGCGGCGCAAACAGCTTGTTCCACAAATTGAGCTGGTAGCGCCCCGCTTCCTGACCACTCTGGCGCAGGTAGCTAATATAGTCATACAAGCCACGAATCGACAGCGCATCGGGGTCCAGCGCCACCACACCGAGCTTATCGGGCGTCAGGTTGGTTTTCCACTCTCCGCTCACGGTCTGGCTGCCGCCTATCTGCTTTCCATCAGACAGTTCAGACTGTTCAACCTGCGACAATTTCCAGCCACCGTTGGCATACACCGCCGAGGAGGCGTAGCGAATCGACAGCAGTTTACTTTGGTTATCAAAATGGTAAATGTTGACACCCGCTAACTCGTTGTCGCCCACGACGCGCTGAATGTAGACAAAATCACTGCCATCTTTCGCCCATACGCCGCCCTGGGTCGAGAGCATCGAACCGCCATACATCATCTGCGAGCGATAATTGCGTGCCATCTGTTCTCCCGCCGGAGCCAGCCACTCGCCAATCGCCATCGTTAGCAATACCAGCGGGATTGCGGTTTTCATGACGGCCGCCGCTATCTGCAAGCGGGTAAAGCCGGAAGCCTGCATCACCACCAGTTCACTGCGCGTTGCGAGTTGCCCAAGCCCGAGCAGTGCCCCCAGCAACGCCGCCATTGGGAAGAAAATCTCAATGTCCTTTGGCACGCTGAGCAGTGTATATAACCCGGCTCCGGCAACCGAGTAACCGCCCTGCCCCACTTTGCGCAACTGATCGACAAATTTGATGATGCCGGAAAGCGACACCAGCATGAATAACGTCATCATGATGGTGTTAAAGATAGTTTTACCGATATAGCGGTCCAGTACACGAAACATCTCAGGCCGCTCCTTTTAGACTCTGGCGATGACCGGGCTTCAGGCTGGCACGTAATTTACGCACCGTAACGCTGTCCCAGACGTTAAATAACACCGCCAGCGCCAGATAGCTTAGATTGACTAACCATATCCACAGCAGCGGGTCGAGCTTGCCTTTACCGGCATTAGAGCGCAGCGAGCTTTGCAACAGGAAAAAAATCAGATACAGCAGCATGGCGGGCAACATGCTGAGCACACGGCCCTGACGAGGATTGACGACGCTGAGTGGCACTACCATGATGGCCATAATCAGCACGGCGAAGATAAGTGTCAAACGCCAGTGGAATTCAGCCCGAGCAGCAATATCCGACGACTGCCACAAAGTTTTCATGTCCATCTGGTCGACATTGTTGGGATCAAGGGCAACCGGCTGATAACCGATAATGGCCTGATAGTTCGTGAAATCCGTAATGCGAAAATCACGCAGCATGGCTGTGCCTTCGTAACGTGTTCCGCTATTTAACGTGACCACCTGAGAACCGTCAGCACGCGCCATAACGTTACCACTGTCTGCCACCACCACTGACGGGCGGGTATTTTCACGCGGGTGCAACTGCGCCAGAAAAACACGCTCAAAATTGCTGCCATCGGCCTTGCCGACAAACAGCACCGAGTTGCCGTCCTGGGTTTGCTGGAACTGGCCTTCCGCCAGCGATGCCATGCCAGGGTTGGCACGGGCTTCCGCCAGCACTTCATCCTGATGGCGTGATGACCACGGGCTCAGCCACAGCACGTTAGCCGTCGCCAGCATCGCGGTCAGCAGCGATAGCAACAGCGCGGCTTTTAACAGCACGGCTTTGCTGAATCCACAGGCGTGCATCACCGTGATTTCACTTTCCGCATACAGCCGCCCAAAGGTCATCAGCAAACCGAGGAACAGACTCAGCGGCAGAATCAATTGCGCCATTTGTGGCACGCCCAATCCCAACAGAGACAACACCAGATTTGTTGGGATATCGCCGTCTACAGCAGCCCCCAGTATCCGCACCAGTTTCTGAGAAAAGAAAATCAGCAGCAGAATAAACAGGATAGCCACCTGGCTTTTGAAGGTTTCCCTTACCAGATATCGAATGATGATCACGCTTAATTACGCCTGTGAAAACTTGTATTTTTGCAGGAAAGCCGATAGTTTTTTCGCTAACTCGCCATTTACACTCATTTGTGGCAACCTTCGTAGCTAAAACGTTATTAAAGCACCCCGATTGACCGGGTGTTTATCAGAACCTGCTGAGAATACGCTATGCAGATTCGCTACGTCGTTTAGATTAACACAGGTTATGTTAACGCAACGGCGGGAAAACATTACGGAGTGTCATATTCTAGCCGTAGCGCCCGTCTTTGTCTTTAAAGATTCAGGAGAGTACATGGAGTTCAGCGTAAAAAGCGGTAGCCCGGAAAAACAACGCAGTGCCTGCATTGTCGTCGGCGTGTTCGAACCGCGTCGGCTGTCCCCTATCGCAGAACAACTCGATAAAATCAGCGACGGTTACATCAGTGCATTACTTCGCCGTGGCGAACTGGAGGGCAAGGTCGGGCAGTCCCTGCTTTTGCACCATGTACCCAACATTCTTTCCGAGCGCATCTTGCTGATTGGCTGTGGTAAAGAGCGCGAGCTGGATGAGCGCCAGTATAAACAGGTGATTCAGAAAACCATCAACGCCCTCAATGAAACCGGCTCGATGGAAGCGGTCTGCTTTTTGACCGAGCTGCATGTCAAAGGGCGCAACACCTACTGGAAAGTGCGTCAGGCGGTTGAAACGGCTAAAGAAACGCTCTACACCTTTGACCAGTTGAAAACCAACAAGGTCGAGCTGCGCCGCCCGCTGCGCAAAATGGTGTTCAACGTGCCAACCCGCCGCGAACTGACCTCCGGTGAGCGCGCCATCCAGCACGGTCTGGCCATCGCCTCCGGCATCAAAGCGGCCAAAGATCTGGGCAACATGCCGCCGAATATCTGCAATGCCGCGTATCTGGCTTCGCAGGCGCGTCAACTGGCGGATGGCTACAGCCAGGTAACCACCCGCGTTATCGGCGAGCAGCAGATGAAAGAGCTGGGCATGAATGCGTATCTGGCTGTCGGCCAGGGCTCGCAGAATGAATCGCTGATGTCGGTTATCGAATACAAAGGCGACCCGGACAACAACAGCAAGCCTATCGTGCTGGTCGGCAAAGGTCTGACCTTTGACGCTGGCGGCATCTCCATCAAGCCGGCGGACAGCATGGATGAGATGAAATACGACATGTGCGGTGCTGCCAGCGTATACGGTGTGATGCGCGTTGCCGCCGAGCTTGCGTTGCCGCTCAACATCATCGGCATTCTGGCCGGTTGCGAAAACATGGTCGATGGCCGCTCTTATCGTCCCGGCGATATTCTGACTACCATGTCCGGCCAAACGGTGGAAGTGCTGAATACCGACGCCGAAGGCCGTCTGGTGCTGTGCGATACCCTCACTTACGTTGAGCGCTTCGAGCCGGACGTGGTGATTGATGTCGCCACCCTGACCGGTGCCTGCGTGATTGCGCTCGGCCACCACCTGACCGGGTTACTGTCCAACCACAATCCGCTGGCGCACGAATTACTGAGCGCATCGGAACAGGCGGGCGATCGCGCCTGGCGTCTGCCGCTGGGTGACGAGTATCAGGAACAGCTGGACTCCAACTTCGCCGATATGGCCAATATCGGCGGGCGTCCAGGCGGGGCGATTACCGCCGCTTGCTTCCTGTCGCGCTTTACCCGCAAGTACAGCTGGGCACATCTGGATATCGCGGGCACCGCCTGGCGCTCCGGCAAGGCCAAAGGCGCAACCGGTCGCCCGGTTGCCCTGCTGTCACAGTTCCTGCTCAACCGCGCCGGGCTGAACGACGCCGAGTAAGCGTGGCTGAATGCCGCGCCAAAACGGGCGGCATCGTCACTCCTTTCCGATTTAATCCCCGCACCAGCGGGGATTTGTTATTCTGTCTGTGACCTTCATCGGTATGCGGAGCATCATGAAACACGCCCTTTTTTATCTGCTGGAACACGATAACCACAGCGGGGAACTGAATGCCTGCGAGGCGCTGGCCTGTGATATTGCCGCCGCACGCTGGCGGGCCGGGCAACGGGTGCTGATTGCCTGTGCTGACCAGCAACAGGCCTTCAGGCTTGATGAAGCGTTGTGGCAGCGAGAACCGCACGCGTTCGTGCCGCATAATCTGGCCGGAGAAGGCCCGCGTCAGGGCGCGCCGGTGGAACTGGCGTGGCCACACAAGCGCGGCAGCGCGCCGCGCGAACTGCTCATCAACCTGCAACCCCAATTCGCAGATTTTGCCACCGCTTTCCATGAAGTGATAGACTTCGTTCCTTACGAAGAATCCCTGAAACAGTTGGCGCGCGACCGCTATAAAGCCTATCGCAGCGTCGGCTTCCAATTGACCACGGCGACGCCGCCAACTCACTGAATTTTTGAGCATAATGGAAAAGACATACAACCCGCACGATATTGAGCAGCCGCTGTACGAGCACTGGGAACAACAGGGCTATTTCAAGCCCCATGGCGACACCAGTAAAGAAAGCTTCAGCATCATGATCCCGCCGCCCAACGTCACCGGCAGCCTGCACATGGGTCATGCTTTCCAGCAAACCATTATGGATACGATGATCCGCTACCAGCGCATGCAGGGGAAAAACACCCTGTGGCAGGCGGGCACCGACCATGCCGGTATCGCCACCCAGATGGTGGTCGAGCGCAAAATCGCCGCTGAAGAAGGCAAAACCCGCCATGATTACGGCCGTGACGCCTTCATCGATAAAATCTGGCAGTGGAAAGCGGAATCCGGCGGCACCATTACCCGGCAGATGCGCCGCCTGGGCAACTCGGTAGACTGGGAGCGCGAGCGTTTCACCATGGACGAAGGCCTGTCCAACGCGGTGAAAGAAGTGTTTGTGCGCCTGTATCAGGACGACCTGATCTACCGTGGCAAACGTCTGGTGAACTGGGACCCGAAACTGCGTACCGCCATCTCCGACCTGGAAGTGGAAAACCGCGACGTCAAAGGCTCGATGTGGCACCTGCGTTACCCGCTGGCGGACGGCGCGAAAACCGCTGACGGTAACGATTATCTGGTGGTCGCCACCACCCGTCCCGAAACCGTGCTGGGTGATACCGGTGTGGCGGTCAATCCGGAAGATCCGCGCTATAAAGATCTGATCGGCAAGTTCCTGATCCTGCCGCTGGTCGGCCGCCGCATTCCGATCGTCGGCGACGAACACGCCGATATGGAAAAAGGCACCGGCTGCGTGAAAATTACCCCGGCGCATGACTTCAACGACTACGAAGTCGGTAAACGCCATCAGTTGCCGATGATCAATATTCTGACGTTCGACGGCGATATCCGCCAGGAAGCGGAAGTCTTTAATACCAATGGCGAAGCCAGTACCGCCTACAGCAACGAGATTCCAGAGGCGTTTCGCGGACTGGAACGTTTCGCTGCCCGCAAAGCGGTGATCGCGGCGTTTGACGCGCAGGGCCTGCTGGAAGACATCAAAGCGCACGACCTGACCGTTCCCTACGGCGACCGTGGCGGCGTGGTGATCGAGCCGATGCTGACCGACCAGTGGTACGTCCGTGCCGCTGTGCTGGCCAAACCGGCGGTGGAAGCGGTGGAAGATGGCCGTATCCAGTTCGTACCGAAGCAGTACGAAAACATGTACTTCAGTTGGATGCGCGACATTCAGGACTGGTGTATCTCCCGCCAGCTGTGGTGGGGCCATCGCATTCCGGCGTGGTACGACGATAACGGCAAGGTCTACGTCGGCCGTGATGAAGCGGAAGTACGCCGCGACAATAATCTGGCGGCCGATGTAGCGCTGCGTCAGGACGACGACGTGCTGGACACCTGGTTCTCCTCTGCCCTGTGGACGTTTTCCACACTCGGCTGGCCGGAGCAAACGCCGGACCTGAAAGCGTTCCACCCCAGCAGCGTACTGGTCAGCGGTTTTGACATCATCTTCTTCTGGATAGCCCGCATGATCATGATGACCATGCACTTCATCAAAGATGAAGATGGCAAGCCACAGGTGCCGTTCCATACCGTCTACATGACTGGCCTCATCCGCGATGAAGAAGGCCAGAAGATGTCCAAATCCAAGGGCAACGTGATCGACCCGCTGGATATGGTGGACGGTATTTCGCTGGACGCGCTGCTGGAAAAACGCACCGGCAACATGATGCAGCCGCAGCTGGCGGAAAAAATCCGCAAGCGCACCGAAAAACAGTTCCCGAACGGCATCGAACCGCATGGCACCGATGCGCTGCGCTTTACGCTGGCAGCGCTGGCGTCCACCGGCCGCGACATCAACTGGGACATGAAACGTCTGGAAGGCTACCGCAACTTCTGTAATAAGCTGTGGAACGCCAGCCGTTTTGTGCTGATGAACACCGAAGAGCAGGATTGCGGTTTTAACGGCGGTGACAAAGTGTTGTCACTGGCAGACCGTTGGATCCTGGCGGAATTCAACCGCACGGTGAAAGCCTACCGCGAAGCGCTGGACAGCTACCGTTTCGACCTGGCCGCCAACGTGCTCTACGAGTTCACCTGGAACCAGTTCTGTGACTGGTATCTGGAGCTGACCAAGCCGGTGATGAACGGCGGTAGCGACGCGGAACTGCGCGGCACGCGCCATACGCTGGTGACAGTGCTGGAAGCGCTGTTGCGTCTGGCGCATCCGATCATCCCGTTCATTACCGAAACCATCTGGCAACGGGTGAAGGTACTGAAAGGCGTCAGCGCCGATACCATTATGCTGCAACCGTTCCCGGCCTTTGATGCCGCGCTGGATGACGAGCAGGCATTCAACGATCTGGAGTGGATCAAGCAGGCTATCATCGCGGTGCGTAACATTCGTGCTGAAATGAACATCGCCCCCAGCAAGCCGCTGGCGCTGCTGCTGCGCGATGCTTCTGCTGATGCCACCCGCCGCGTGCAGGATAACCTCGGCTTTATTCAGACGCTGGCGCGTCTGGAGAGCATCACGCTGTTACCGGCAGGCGACAAAGGCCCGGTTTCCGTCACCAAACTGGTGGAGGGCGCTGAATTGCTGATCCCGATGGCTGGCCTTATCGACAAGGCGGCCGAGCTGGACAGGCTGGCAAAAGAAGTGGCGAAGCTTGAGGTGGAAATCGGCCGCATCGACAGCAAGCTCTCCAACGAAGGCTTTGTCGCGCGCGCACCGGAAGCGGTGGTTGCCAAAGAGCGTGAAAAACGCGACGGCTACGCCGCCGCCAAAGTCAAACTGCTGGAGCAGCAGGCCGTTATCGCCGCGCTGTAATCCGCTCGTTTTGCCGCGACAATACAATGGTCGCGAGAAAAAACCGCACACCACGGCCGCTGACGCCGTGGTGTTTTTTTATGCCATCAGCGCAGCGATAAGTGCAGGAATTGATTGAATTCGCTGGCGGTGTAATCGGCAAAGGCCTCGCCATTCACAAAACCATAGCGACGATAAAGCGCCAGCGCCGGTTCAAACGCCGCACCGGTGCCGGTTTCCAGGCTGACCCGTGTGACACCGCGCTGCCGGGAGTGTATCAGAATATGCTCCAGCAAACGCGCCGCCACGCCCTGGCGCAGATAGTCTGGATGGGTGCGCATGGATTTGAGCTCACCACCGCCATCCGCCAGCATTTTCAATGCGCCGATACCGGCAATTTTCTCACCCTGCCAGACACTCCATACGGTGATATCCGGCGTTTGTAACCCGCTGAGATCCAGCGCAAATACCTGTTCAGGTGGTGAATTGTCGTGCATCCCCGCAACATGCAAGGCCACCAGCGCCCTTGTCGCGGCACTCGTCAGGTCATCCATGCGGATAACCCACACGTCCTGTCGGGGTGTCGTGCTCATACTGTTCAGTTCCGTCGTTAAACGTTCAGGGGGAGGCTATCAGGTAGTGCGCCTGATGCGGCGATGCCGCGCCAGATAGGCGAGTGACCCGCCTTGCTCACGACGTAAGCTTGCCAGACCTTCGTCGATATCAGAAAGTTCAGGCTCCATTCTTAACCTCAAATCGCATTATTGAACAATAGAAAAAAGATAGCCTTTCTCCCTTTTGGGCTATTTCGGGCTGGCGTATCACCGGTTGTGAATTCACATTGCCTTTTGCACGCGATGCCGTTATGAATAACGGGGTTTTTGGCCCGTGCGAGTCCCGGTATAATCCGTCGCACCGTTTTTTTGCGTATCAGCCTGATGTCATCAACAGCACCCGGGCTGATACAACACTGCTGCCAGGCAAGAGTGAGTAACATGACAACGTCTGCGTCCCCGTCTTTGCTGATCCGCCCCATTACCACAGCGGATAATGCGGCCATTGCGAGTGTCATCCGCCGGGTTTCCGCTGAATTTGGTCTGACTGCCGATAAAGGCTACACCGTTTCTGACCCCGATTTAGATCGGCTGTTTGAACTCTATAGCCGCCCCAACAGCGCCTATTGGGTAGTGGAGTGTGACGGTGAGGTGGTCGGTGGCGGCGGGCTGGCACCGTTGGCAGGCGGCGAGCCGGATGTGTGTGAATTACAAAAAATGTATTTTCTTCCAGAGGCCAGAGGCCAGGGTATCGCCCGTCGGTTGGCCGGGCAGGCGCTGGCGTTTGGTCGCGCCTGTGGCTTTGCCCGCTGCTATCTGGAAACAACCGCACACCTGACGCGCGCCGTCCGTTTGTATGAAACGCTGGGTTTTGTCCACATTCCTCACGCCATGGGCCACACCGGCCACGTTGATTGTGAGGTCAGAATGCTGAAAAACCTGCTCCGTTAATACACAGCCTCTTCAGGCGTGGTACACCCGCTCGCGGCAAAACATCACGACGGATAAAAAAAATCGCCCGGAAAACCGGGCGATGCGTCTTAGCAGGGCGTGTTAAAGGCACGATAACGGTATCAGTCATCAGCCAGTTGAACGATTAATGACGTTTACCGTCGTCATCCTCGTCATAGAAGTCTTCATCTTCACCTTCACCGAACTCGTCATCATCTTCACCGTTCGGATCTTCGAAGTAGGTACCCCAGCCGTCGTAATTAACACCGTGGCGTTCCGCCAGCGTTAACAACTGTTCGACTTGCTCGTCGATAAGCTCGGCATTCAACGCCACTTCGCTAATCGCATCACAGCACATCAGCACCACACCGTCTTCCATTTCCATCTCTTCGGCATCGGTGACTTCATAGCCCAGTTTAAACGCCTCTACCGCGACTTTTTCCAGTTCTTCAAACTTCCCAGCCGAGAAATGGTGCTCAATGGTGTAAAGCGCATCGGGATCGCTGCCATCTTCCAGCAACTCCTCAATGATTAAGCGGGTTTCTTCACGTTGTTCTTCCAGCAGTTCACGGTTTGCCATGTCTCAGTCCTCGTTAAAGCGGCAAAGATATGTTTATTTTCACACAGGCCGCTCGCGCTCTCCACCATAAAGTTTGAACACGGCACTTGAATTTGAATATTTACACATATAAAGTGAATTTTAATTCAACCAATAGCGTTGAGCCATATGGAGATAACCCGCATGAACCCGTTTTATAAACGTCATTTTTTACGGTTGATGGACTTTACACCGGCTGAAATCAACCAACTGCTGACGCTCGCTGCCACACTCAAAACGCATAAGAAAAGCGGCACCGAGCACCGCCACCTGCAAGGTAAAAACATCGCACTCATCTTCGAAAAAGATTCGACCCGTACTCGTTGCTCTTTCGAAGTTGCTGCATACGATCAAGGGGCGCAAGTCACCTACCTCGGCCCCAGCGGCAGCCAGATTGGTCATAAAGAGTCCATGAAAGACACTGCCCGTGTGCTGGGCCGCTTGTATGACGGTATTCAATACCGTGGCTACGGTCAGGAACGGGTGGAAACGCTGGCGGCGTTCTCCGGTGTGCCGGTGTGGAACGGGCTGACCAATGAATTCCACCCGACCCAGTTACTGGCGGATTTACTGACCATGCAAGAACACCTGCCGGGTAAATCGTTGTCCGATATGAAACTGGCTTACGTCGGCGATACCCGCAATAACATGGGTAACAGCATGCTGGAAGCGGCGGCGATAACCGGGTTGGATCTGCGCCTGATTTCCCCGAAAGCCTGCTGGCCGGATGCCGGTCTGGTGGCAGAATGTCAGGCAGCGGCGGCAAAAATCGGCAGCACGATTACGCTCACGGAAGATCTTGCCACCGGCGTCAAAGACGTGGATTTCATCTATACCGATGTGTGGGTGTCGATGGGCGAAGCCAAAGAGGTGTGGCAACAACGTATTGACCTGCTGCGCCCCTATCAGGTGAATAGGGCGATGATTGCCGCCACCAGCAACCCACAGGTGAAATTCCTGCACTGCCTGCCCGCCTTTCACGATGACCAGACCACGCTTGGCAAGCAAATGGCCCAGCAATATGGTTTGCATGATGGCATGGAAGTCACCAATGAGGTGTTTGAATCCGCCCACAGCATCGTGTTTGATCAGGCAGAAAACCGCATGCACACCATCAAGGCGGTGATGGTCGCCACACTCAGCCCACACGTTGAGGCATAACCACTGCGCCGACAGTCAAAGACACGCGCTGATGAATTTTATTCTTTTTTCATCAGCGCGCGGAGATCCGCCGGATAGACTCAGAGCTGTTCACCGTTAGAGGCAATCACCCGCTGATACCAGTAGAAGGATTTTTTCGGGCGACGGGCCAGCGTGCCGCTGCCGTCATCGTGTTTATCGACATGGATGAAACCGTAGCGTTTTGCCATCTCGCCGGTGGTAAACGACACCAGATCGATACAGCCCCACGGAGTGTACCCCAGCAGTTCCACGCCATCTTCCCACACTGCCGCTTTCATCGCTTCAATGTGTGAACGCAGGTAATCGATACGGTAATCATCCTGACAGACGCCGTTTTCATCTGGCTCATCCAGCGCGCCAAGTCCGTTTTCCACGATAAACAACGGTACTTCATAGCGCTCATACAAACTGAGCAACGCATAGCGCAGGCCGGTTGGGTCGATTTGCCAGCCCCAGTCACTCGCGGTTAAATGCGGGTTGGCTATCGAATGCTCAGAGCTGCCATCCATGCTGGCATCAATACGGTTGTGTACATCGTGTTTAACCACATTGGACATGTAGTAGCTAAAGCCGATGTAGTCCGCCTTGCCTTCACGCAGGATCTGCTCATCCTGTGGCTCCATGACTATCTCGTAGCCTTTGAGCGCCCACTCCCGTTTGGCGTAGGCTGGGTAGTGGCCACGTACCTGAACGTCGGTGAAATAGAAGCGATCGTGCATTGAACGGGCGGCCAGCATGACATCATCAGGATGGCAGGAGTACGGGTAATAGGGCACGAACGCACACATGCAGCCAACCTGGATATCCGGGTTGATGTCATGGGCCTGTTTAACGATTAACGCGCTGGCAACGAACTGATGATGCACCGCCTGATACATCGCCTGTTCCGGTTGCGCCTTTTGCGGGAATTTCACCCCGGAGCACATCCAGCCAAAAATCTCTGCCGAGACATTTTTCTGGTTGTTAATCTCATTAAACGTCATCCAGTATTTCACTTTGTGGCGATAGCGGGTAATCACCGTGGTCGCAAAATGCACAAAGCACTCCAGCGTTTTGCGGCTCATCCAGCCGTCATACTGCTGCGCCAGATGCAGCGGCATTTCGAAATGGCTCAATGTCAGCACCGGTTCAATGCCGTGTTTGAGCAGTTCGTCTATCAGGTCATCGTAAAACTTCAGCCCCGCTTCGCACGGCTGCGCGTCATCGCCGTTGGGGAAAATACGCGTCCAGGCGATGCTGGTGCGAAAACACTTAAAGCCCATTTGCGCAAACAGCGCGATATCGTCTTTATAACGGTGGTAGAAATCGATGGCCTCGTGGTTCGGATAGGATTCGCCGGGAATAACCCCATCAGTGATGCGCCGCAATTTGCCATGCGCGCCGGCGGTCAGCACATCCACGACGCTCACGCCTTTGCCGCCTTCATTCCAGCCGCCTTCAAGCTGATGGGCGGCTACCGCACCACCCCATAAAAACCCTACGGGTAATTGACTCATCTTTTTTCCTCTCACAGAAACTGAAACCGGTTTCAGAATACAAGAACACGTCATAACTGCAACCGGTTTCATTAAAAAGACAGGATAAAATATCAGCAGTGCGGCACGAGCAACGACAGCACCCATCGCTATTTCAACACAAGGCGTATAACGAGGAGGCAGGGAGAAGGACACAGACTTCTCCCTGCTGAGGGCAGGCGCTTAACACGCCAAAACGATCAGATAACTAGCGCAGCATCAATCTTCACCACGGCTTTACGCACATGGGCAGGTTCTCCCACGGCGCACAGCGGTTTGTGCACTTCACCCGGGAAGAACACCACAAAATCACCGCTATTGAGTACGAACTGTTTTTCCTGCTCGCCTGCGGCCAGAAACGCGATGTCTTTATCCGCCAGCCAGTCTACATCCGGTTTACCGGCAGGCAGGCTGCTGAAGGTCATGCCTTCTGTGCCATCCAGCACAATCTGGATGTCCAGATATTTAGCGTGGTATTCGGCGCGGCGTTTTTCAAACGGCTCGGTGCTATCATTAGAAATCAGCACAAACACGTTATTGCCATCGATATCGTGCTTACCCAGCGGGGTATCGGCATTGATGTGCTGCTTCACATACTCAATGGCTTCACGCAGTTTGGCAGGCAGATACGGCACCAGCGCCAGTTGGTTGACATTACCGGTAATCATCATCGCTCCTTATTAAAATGAAATAAAAAATGAAACAACGTTTTGCTTCCTTATACTCTTGTCCACCACAGGCCGCCAGCCGGTGAAAGCAAAAAAGTGATCCGACTTGCGCGCCAGTGTCGTGAACCCAACTTTTGGCATTCTTCGCCTCATCCTTTCCGGTGAAAAATCCTTTGCCGGTCAGGCCTGAGGCGATATCTGACAAAGCGCTATCCGCAACCGATTGCCAGCCACTAAAACACGGCACGTTTCTGCTTGAATTCACGTTCTCGGCGCGTATAATTCCCGACAATTTGCCGGGAGGAAACATGTTCAACACAACCGTTTTTGTGGGTGCCAAACCGCAACTGCCTGCTGGCAGCATGACGGCGTTTTTTCTTCCGTTGCCTGACAGATTCACAAAAAAAGCCCCTCGTTGAGGGGCTTTTTTTTGCCTGTCGCCAGCCGTGATACCGTTTGTTTACCGGGCCTAACCGAGGGGAGCATAGCCACATGGTCAATCCGCTATATAAAAGACACATCATCTCAATCAACGATCTCAGCCGGGACGATCTGGAACTGACGCTCAAAGTGGCCGCCAGCCTGAAAGCCAACCCGCAGCCGGAATTGCTCAAACATAAAGTGATCGCCAGTTGTTTCTTTGAAGCGTCCACGCGCACCCGTCTGTCGTTTGAAACCGCTATTCACCGGCTAGGGGCATCGGTCGTTGGCTTTGCTGACAGCAGCAACACCTCGCTTGGCAAAAAAGGCGAAACGCTGGCTGATACCATTTCGGTTATCAGTAACTATGTCGATGCCATCGTAATGCGCCACCCGCAGGAAGGGGCAGCCAGGCTGGCAACCGAGTTTTCCGGCAGTGTGCCGGTGTTCAACGCGGGTGATGGCGCTAATCAGCACCCTTCGCAAACGCTGTTAGACCTGTTCACCATTCAGGAAACCCAGGGCCGCCTGAATAACATCAATATCGCCATGGTCGGTGACCTGAAATATGGCCGCACCGTGCACTCGCTGACGCAAGCGCTGGCCAAGTTCGAGGGCAACCGTTTCTTCTTCATCTCCCCGGATGCGCTGGCAATGCCGGATTACATCCTCAATATGCTGCAAGAGAAAAATATTCCCTATAGCCTGCACACCAGCATTGAGGAAGTGGCACCGCAACTCGATATTCTGTACATGACGCGTGTACAAAAAGAACGACTGGACCCGTCTGAATACATCAATATCAAATCGCAGTTTATTCTGCGTGCGGCTGATCTTGGCCATGCCCGCGACAACCTGAAAGTGCTGCACCCACTGCCGCGTATCGATGAAATCACCACGGACGTGGACAGCACCCCTATGCCTACTACTTTCAGCAGGCAGGCAACGGCATTTACGCGCGCCAGGCTCTGCTGGCGCTGGTTCTGAACCGCGAACTGGTTCTGTGAGAGGAACATGCAACATGACGCACGACACTAAATTACAGGTAGAAGCCATCAAATGCGGCACCGTCATCGACCATATTCCGGCGCAGGTTGGCTTTAAACTGCTCACCTTGTTCAAACTGACGGCTACCGACCAACGCATTACCATCGGCCTGAATCTGCCCTCTAACCATCAGGGGCGCAAAGACCTGATTAAAATTGAGAACGTGTTTCTGACTGATGAACAGGCCAACCAGCTGGCAATGTACGCACCGCAGGCCACGGTTAATCAGATAGATAACTACGAGGTGGTACGTAAACTACGGCCACAGTTGCCTTCACACATCGAAGGCGTACTGACCTGCCCGAACAGCAACTGCATCAGCCGTATTGAGCCGGTCAGTTCTTCGTTTAGCATCAAACAGCGCGGCGTTGAAGTACACCTGAAATGCAAATACTGCGAGAAAGAGTTTGAACGTCAGGCGGTACTCAACAGCCATTAAGCGTGCCTTGCCGTCAGGGTTCGGCTAACAACGTTGGCCTGACGGCGCACTTTTTGAAATAATGCAGCGCTCGCCATTTCAAAGACCAAGGAGATAACCATGTCACACATTATCAGTACGGAACACGCCCCTGCCGCCATCGGCCCTTACGTGCAGGGTGTTGATCTTGGCAGCCTGATCATTACCTCAGGCCAGATCCCGGTCGATCCGAAAACCGGTTTGGTGGCAGACGACGTCACCGCGCAGGCTCGCCAGTCACTGGAAAACGTGAAAGCCATCGTGCAAGCCGCTGGCCTGAAAGTGAGCAATATCGTTAAAACCACGGTGTTCGTAAAAGACTTAAACGACTTCGCCACCGTCAACGCAGCCTATGAAGCCTTTTTCACCGAGCACAACGCGCCTTTCCCGGCCCGCTCCTGCGTGGAAGTCGCTCGCCTGCCAAAAGATGTGAAAATCGAAATCGAAGCGATTGCCGTGCGCGGTTAAGCCCCCTTTTGCATCGCCCTCTTACCCACCATCATCATTGGCAAAATAATCGCTGATGGTGGGTATTTACTCCTGATATTAATTACACATTCCGGGCTGAAAAACAGTCTTCTAGTCATTTTATTAATAACCACTGCAATTCAAAAAATAAATTATTTACCAGAGGCACCACTTTCCTTATATCCGGCAATCACTAAAATGATAAGAATGCATGTAATAATTCCTCACCTTTTTAATGTAAAAAATAAAATTGATTAACAACTCCCGATGACAGACTTAGATTTATTAATTTTTCACTCGAATATCAATATAAATGACTATCTTTTATTCAATGTTATTGAATGAAAATCAAGGCCATAATATCAAGCGGCTTTCATGACAATAATGACACCGCAGCATGTTATAACCAGTTGATATTAAATTGATTTATAAATTAACCGGCACATAGTTATTCGGTTTAATATTGGTTAATGGATAAATTTGATTCGTCTTGCAAGGTGTAGTAAAATATTAGCTATGTGGTTATTTTTATTGAGTTTTCGATTCCTGACAAATTACCATTAAGTGAAAAATGAAACAGTAGCAAATATAAAGATAAAATGGCCACTATGTTATGAAAAATGATATATTAATGAGTAAAATAAAAAAATTCCTTGTCTTTTCAGCGATATCTGGAGTTGGCTGGTTGCTGGATTTTTCTACTTTTAGCATGCTCGTTCTGTTTGGGGGCATTCAAAGCCATATCGCAAACTTTATCTCATCTTATGTTGGCGTAACCTTTGTATGGTTTGTATCGCTGGGTAAAGTTTTTCACTCCACAGATAAATCCGTTTCTTCCAAGATTATTATCTACTGGGTTTTCCAGTTCTTATCCATTCTTTTTTATTCAAAAATCATTCATGAGATAAGTGTACTTCTCACACAGGTTCAGTATGTTTCATATTATGGTAAATCACTAGAGATAATAGCCAAAATCATCGCTACTCCACTGAACCTGATTACTAATTTTATTTTTATGCAACAACTGGTCAAGTTGTTCAAATCAAAGTCAAAATAGAGAATCCATGATGAAAGCACTGGTATTCATTCCAGCCTACCGTTGTGAAACCCAAGTAAAACGTGTGATCAATCAATTTACGCCAGACGTTCAAAAATGGATTGATACCGTGATGGTGGTGGATAACCGCTCACCGGATCAGACGCTTGAAGCCGCAATCGAGGCGGGAAAAGAGGTTCTGACCGAATGTAACTTTATTGCATGGCGCAATGATGACAACTACGGCCTTGGTGGTTCTCATAAAGCCGCCTTCCGCTACGCCATTGAACACAATTTTGATTATCTGATCGTCCTGCATGGTGATGATCAAGCGGATATTCGTGATCTGCTCCCTTTTCTGGAACAAGGGGCTCACAATAATGTCAGTTGTTTCCTTGGAGCCAGATTTATGCCAGGGAGTCGGCTACAGGGTTATTCCCGATTCAGAACATTTGGGAATTATATTTATAACCTGCTGTTTTCTCTGGTGGCCTGTAAATCCATTTATGATCTCGGCTCTGGTTTAAATATGTATCGTCTCGCTGATTTCAGAGACTTCTACTACAAAAAATTCCCTGATGATTTAACCTTCAATTACGTTATGCTGCTTGGTAGCTATTATCAAAAACAGAAAGTGAAGTTTTTCCCTATTAGCTGGCGAGAAGAAGATCAGGTATCAAACGTTAAACTTTTCCATCAAGCCGTGAAAGTATTACGCCTTCTCAGTGGGTATCTTTTCCATCGTGGTAAGTTTCTGTCTACAGAGATGAGAAATACATCCTTTGAGCAGTACTCCGGGAAAATAATTTACTCGGGCAAAAAAGGAAATACAGAGGCTAAATGATATGCAAAAACTGTATTGCTACATTGGATTACTATTCTTATCCATAGCACTGTGGATATGGCATAGTACCGATAACCTGATCATCACATTTAGTGATAGTCATATTTGGGGGTTATTAGGTATTAGCCTGCTTTACCTGTGCTCTCATCTGTTTCGTATGATGCGTTTATTTTTGCTCACACTGGATGAACGAGATAAGGCGTTTCCGATGTTGAGTGCTCATGTCTTAACCGCATTCCCCAGTATTTTCTTGCCGTTCAAGATAGGCGAGATAATTCGCCTTTATGCATTTTATCTGGTTTATGATCGACGCCAGAAAGCATTTGCTGTATGGATCGCTGAGCGGTTTGGCGATATTGCCGTTATAACCATCTTCATCCTGGGTTTATATTTCCTTAACGTCCCCGTTCCCAAGGAAATGCGCAATGTTTGTCTGTTTTTCGTTTCAGCCAGTAGCCTTGGTTTAATGGCGTTATTTGCTATTTCCAGAGTATCTATTTACTTAAATCGGCATCTGGTATTAAACAGTCATACCCAAAGAGGATTGTTAATCCTTAAGATAAGTTACAGATTGCGCCAATTCGAACTCGATGTTTATAAGTCACTGGAAGGGCGTCGTAGCGGTTTTTTATTGCTTTCAGTGCTGATCTGGACCGTCGAAGTCCTTGCGCTCTCCTTGTTTACCAATATTTATGTTATCGGTCAGCCTGACTGGGCAACACTGTTCTCCAGCGGCCTGTTAGCCAGTCTTCAAGGCAACGCCTCTATCGCGCCCAATTTTGGCTTATATCAATCAATAGCAATTATTTTCCTGACATATATCTTTATCGGCCTGGTGCCTCTTATTGCTCGCATGAAGACATTGAAGGTTAAACATGACTAATCCACAAGAAAAAATATTTATTATATTCGATGATCGTGAGCTGGTGAGCGGCGAGGTAAAAAGCATTGTCGGTCGCCGTCACTATGGCGAAATTACCTTCAAACGCCGCCAGTTGTTCTCACATTTGAAAGATGCACTGCCAGAGTGGGCGCAAAAAAGATTACTGTTCTTAAGAAACAGTGAGGATTTACCCGCCATTAAGGCAAAAATTATTGCGAAAGCGGATAACGCCTCCGTTTGCATTATTGCTGGCAGAGCTGGCTTTATTGATTTATCACGCTTAGTTCAGCTTATTGAACGCCTTCCTTACGCTGAAGAGAATTTCACTGACAGGCTGTATAAACCCCTGCTGGTATTCATGAAGAACACCCACGAATTGATTAATCGTTGGGGCGATTTTTGTGACTCGCCGTTACATTTGTGGGATCAAGTCTGGCAGGATACTCAGCGGGTACAATCTGTAGAGCCATTAGATCTCTCTAAAATCCGTGACTTTTTAAGTTTTACCAGTGGTTCCACAGCGACACGACATTTTAATGAAATCAAAGGTGACGCTTACTACTACACAAAATGCTCGGCTGATAAGAAAAAAATGCTGGCTGAATATTCGTTTTATAATCTCGTTCCAGAAGCCATGCGCCCCTGGCTAATTCAAACCTTTGGTTATGAAGAAACCACGGATCAAGCCTCTTATAAAATGATGCGTTATTACCTTGCCGACGCCGCATTACAGTGGGTTCATGGTGCATTTGATTTCGACACATTCGTGCCTTTTGCCGAACGTCTGCTGTTTTTCATCGCAGAACGACCGCAAAAAACCTGTTCTATTGAGCAATCGGCAAAAGATGCGCACAATTTGTTTGTCAAAAAATTGAATGAGCGAATTGATGCATTACTGGACATGAAAGAAGGCCAGAGGATCAATAATCTGATGGTCAGTGCCAATGAAGAACTGGATATCCGTTTCCTTCGTGATAGGTATCTGAAACTGTATCAACGTCATGAAAAAGCTTTCGCGTTTAACTATCAGGTTGTTGGACATGGCGATCCCTGCTTCTCGAATGTCCTTTATGACCAACAGCGTTATTTAATGAAATTGATTGACCCTAAAGGTGCCATTACTGAAGAAGGTTTGTGGACTCACCCGTTGTATGACCTGAGTAAGGTTTCCCACAGCGTCATGGGCGACTATGACTTCATTAATAATGGGCTTTACAACGTTGGGTTCACTGATGATAACCGTATGCAGCTCAACATTAAGCATACTAATCATGAAAAACTGAAGTCAGAATTCATCCGACAGGTTATCTCGATGGGGCATGACCCAAAAATTATGCGATTAGGCGAAGCCTCACTGTTTCTGTCTATGCTCCCGCTGCACATTGACTACCCGAATAAGGTCGTTGCGTTTATCCTGACGGCTAAGCACATTCTCGATGAGATTGAAGGAAACTATGTCTAAGCATATTGATGGTACGCTCGTTGTCGATATCGATGGAACGCTCTGTGATATCAAGAAAAAAGATCAGAGCTATTCTGAACTGGTTCCTTATCAGCCGATGCTGGATAAGTTACGCGAATACCAGAGCAAGGGGTATACCATCCTGCTTTATACCGCGCGTAACATGAAGACCCATGAAGGAAATCTGGGCCTTATCAACCGCCACACAGCCCCTGTGTTGCTGGAATGGCTGGAAAAGTGGAATGTGCCTTACGATGAGATCCTGTTTGGTAAACCCTGGCCAAGAAAGCACGGTTTTTATATCGACGATCGCGCTGTCAGGCCAAATGAATTTTTAACCATGAGTGAAGATGAAATTCACACATTGTTGGGTCAAGAGTAAAGATATGAAGAAGACGAACATCGTAATCACCATGGCAGGCCGTGGATCACGTTTCTATGATGCAGGTTATACCGTTCCCAAATATGAAATCGTCGCTCACGGCCGCAGTTTGTTTGACTGGTCTATGCTCTCTTTGTCGAATTTCATCACTGAGAATGCCCGGTTTATCTTCGTGTGTTTGGCGGAAAATCACTCTGGCGACTATGTGCGGGCACAATGCGCCGCACTGGGTATTGAAGATGTGCATGTGCTCGAACTGGACGCGCTGACCGACGGGCAGGCAACCAGCGCCTATCTGTCAAAACATCTTTGGCACCAGGATGCACCGCTACTGGTGTACAACATCGATACCTTCGTTGAACCCGTGGCTCTGAATCCACTGGATATTCAACCGGGTGCAGATGGCTGGGTGCCGTGCTTCCAGGTTCCAGGCGATCACTGGAGTTTCGTGAAAGTCGGACACGATGGCTGGGCTACGCAGGTCGCTGAGAAAACAAGAATTTCAGACTACGCCTCAATCGGCCTTTATTGGTTTGCCAATGCAACGGAATATGTTGCCGCGTACGATACCTTCTTTGCAGACCCGGCGAATCTGGTTAAAGGTGAGCGTTATATCGCCCCGCTCTATCAGCAGTTGATCGCCGAAGGTAAAAAAATAGCCATCGCCGACTTACCGATTGAACGAGTGCATGTTTTGGGCACTCCGGCAGAGCTTGATATTTTTCTGGCCAAGAAAGACATTGCCAGTGCATAACAGCCACTGGAATTGATGACAATCGGTGACAGAGAATAACGCTGCACATGCCAGCTACCGACAGGTTTAATCTGGATTGATTAAACCTGTTTTCTTTATAAACACAATCACCTTACCGGGTCGCCGCCTCCCCCACTGATTTGCGCGATATCGTCCTTATCGTCGTGGATATGCCCCCCTCTTAAGGCACAGCTTGCACTAATTTGATGCAAGCGGTCGCGAAAATCAGCGATAAGTACCTCATTTACCACGTTGGCATAATTTCTGCATCACTCCATACATCTTCTATCAAGCGGAATGCAGGGGATGACAATGATAAAAATGACGCTTCCGGGTGCGTCTTACTATGATGAGATGCTCACCGCAGCGGGCCAGCAACGCCAGCACTATGATGCCTACTGGCAATGGTTGCAGCAGACTGACCAGCACGCTATCCGCCAGAAGAAAGAGCAGGCGGAATTACTGTTTCACCGGGTGGGGATTACCTTTAATGTCTATGGCGAAGAGGGCGGCACCGAGCGCCTGATCCCATTTGACAGCGTGCCGCGGATTATTCCGGCCCATGAATGGAAAATGCTCGACCTCGGCATTCGCCAGCGGGTCAAAGCCCTGAACGCCTTTCTCTACGACATCTACCACCAGCAGCACATACTGAATGCCGGTATCGTGCCCCGTGAACAGGTACTGGCGAACGAGCAGTACCAGCCCTGTATGCAGGGTGTTGATCTGCATAATAATATTTATGCACACATTACCGGTATTGACATGGTACGTAACAGCGACGGGCGCTATTACGTGCTGGAAGACAATTTGCGCACCCCTTCCGGCGTCTCTTATATGCTGGAAAACCGCAAAATGATGATGCGCCTCTACCCCGACCTTTTCGCCAGCCAGCACATCGCACCGGTTGAGCGCTACCCAAGCTACCTGTTGCAGACGCTGCGCGAAAGCACCCACGTTGATGACCCGACGGTGGTGGTAATGACGCCCGGCCGTTTTAACAGCGCCTACTTTGAGCACAGTTTTCTCGCCCAGCAGATGGGGGTTGAGCTGGTGGAAAGCGCCGATCTGTTCGTCAAAGAAGGCGGGTTATACATGCGCACCACCGAAGGCCCGTGCCGGGTGGATGTCATCTACCGCCGTATTGATGATGCCTTCCTCGATCCGCTGGCCTTCCGCGCTGATTCGATGCTCGGCGTGCCGGGCCTGCTGTCCGTCTATCGGGCTGGCGGCGTGGTGCTGGCCAACGCCATTGGCACCGGCGTGGCCGATGATAAATCCATTTACCCGTATGTACCGGAGATGATCCGCTTTTATCTCTCCGAGGAGCCGATTCTCGGCAATATTCCGACCTGGCAATGCCGCAAGCCTGACGATCTCAGCTATGTGCTGGCGCATCTCGACAGCATGGTGGTCAAAGAGGTGCACGGTGCCGGTGGCTACGGCATGCTGGTCGGCCCGAAATCCACCCGCCAGCAGATTGAGGAATTCCGCCGACGTTTGCTGGCAAACCCTGGCAACTACATCGCGCAAGACACCCTGGCGCTCTCCACCTGCCCGACGTTCGTCGAAGAGGGGCTGGCCCCGCGCCATATCGACCTGCGCCCGTTTGCGCTGTATGGCGAGGAGATCCGGCTGGTGCCGGGCGGCCTGACCCGCGTGGCCCTAACTGAAGGCTCACTGGTGGTGAACTCCTCGCAAGGGGGCGGCACCAAAGACACCTGGGTGATGGAGGAGGACGAATCATGTTAAGCCGTACCGCCAGTGAACTGTACTGGATGGCCCGCTATCTCGAGCGCGCCGAGAGCTTTGCCCGGGTGCTGGATGTCACCTACAAACTGTCGATGATGCCGCGCCACAATCAACAACAAAACGATCTGGCGCTGCCGCTCAACCTGACGTTTACCCACGAGCTGTTTCAGCAGCGCTATGCCCGTTTTACCATGAACAACCTGCTGAATTTCTTTGCGCTCGACAGCCACAACCCCAGCAGTATTTACAGTTGCATCGAAACGGCGTGGAACAACGCCCATGCGGTGCGCGGCAGCCTGTCATCAGAAGTGTGGGAGTGCATCAACACCACCCGCATCGATATCCGTAACCTGCGCCAGTCGGGGGTGGATAAAATCGGTATCGACGCTTTTTTTGACTGGGTAAAAGAGCGTGCCCACCTGTTTCGCGGTGCCATGTTCGGCACGTTGCTGCGTAACGATGCCCAATGTTTTATCCGCATCGGCACGCTGATTGAGCGCGCCTATGCCACCGCACAGCTACTCTCGGTCAAGGACCAGCAGCTCAACAATGATCCTGATCCGGTGCGCGAGTATTACCGGCTGGATACCCTGCTGCGCGCCGTCAGTGCCCGTGAGGCCTACCACAGTATTTATCGCCAGCCGATTGACCGGGAAACCGTCACTGAGCTGTTGGTATTACGTAACGACGTGCCGCGATCGCTGCACGCCTGCGTCGGGGATTTGGTGCAGCAACTGGAGATGATCGCCAACGAACGGGCGCGGGTACCGCAGCGACTGGCCCACTTGCTGCACGTTGAGCTGCGCTTTGGCTCGCTCGATGAGGTAATGGCTGATGATCTGCAACCCTATCTCAACCGCTTTATGATGAAAATCAACGAACTGGCTGACAGCATTCGTCATACCTATCTGGAGGCGCTATGAAACTGACCATCAATCACCTGACTCACTACCGCTATGATGAAGAAGTGAAATTCAGCACCCAGTACCTGCGACTGACGCCACAGAGCTCGGCGCGCCAGCATATCAGCGAATGGAAACTGACGCTGCCAACCGCAGCGGTCACTACCACCGATGCCTATGGCAACCTGATGCACGTTCTGACGCTGGATAACCCGCATCACGACATTATGATCCACGCGCAGGGCGTGGTGGAAATCGCCGATAATGCCGACGAGCTGGCAGACGATGACGATGGCCTGTCACCGCTGGTGTTTTTACGCAGCACCGCGCTGACCGAAGCCGATGAGGCTATCCGCGACTTTGCCCGGCGTTATTATCAGCAAGATGATCCGCTCGGCAGTCTGGACACGCTGATGGCAGAATTACAGCTGAAAATGCCGTATACTCCCGGCGCAACACTGGTGCAGGACACCGCCTGCGTGGCTTTCGCCAAGGGCAAAGGCGTCTGTCAGGATCACACCCATGTGTTTCTGGCCTGTTGCCGCAGCCTGCGCATTCCGGCTCGCTACGTCAGTGGTTACGTCTACAGCCAGGATACCACCCATGTGGCGATGCACGCCTGGGCCGAGGTGTGGATCAACGAGCGCTGGCACAGTTTTGACATCACCAATAATACCCGCAGGCTCAACCAACATTTGCGCCTGGCGATAGGGATGGATTATCTGGATGCCTGCCCGGTGCGCGGCAGCCGCCTTGGCGGCGGGTGTGAAGAGATGTTCTCGCAAGCCGCAGTGAGCCTGTTCGAACGCCAGCAACAGGTACAACAGCAGCAATAACGGGAACGGTGAACCCTATTTTCGTTTAGTCGGTAGAAAAGGTACTGTATGACCTACTGTGTGGCCATGCGTCTGTCTGACGGGCTGGTTTTCGCTTCTGACTCCCGCACCAATGCGGGGGTTGACCACATTGCAACCTTCAGAAAGCTTCATGTCTTCCATCAGGAAGGCGAGCGGGTTCTGGTTATCCAGTCAGCGGGTAATCTGGCGACCACGCAGAGCATCATCAGCCTGCTTAAGGCGCGCATTCACGCCCAGCACACGCCGAACCTGATGCAAACCAGTACCTTGTATGAAGCCGCCACGCTGTTGGGGGAAACCGTGCGCGAGGTTATCCACCGCGACAGCCTGGCGCAACAGAGCGGCAGCAGCACCAATTTTGGCTGCAACCTGCTGCTCGGTGGCCAGATTGGCGATGAAGCGCCGCGGCTGTTCCATATCTACCCGGAAGGGAATTTTATCGAGGCCACCAACGACACCCCCTACTTCCAGATTGGCGAAAGCAAGTACGGCAAACCGATTATCGACCGGGTGCTGACGGCGGACACGCCGCTGGAGCAGGCGATGTGCTGTGCGCTGATTTCGATTGACTCCACGCTGCGCAGTAACCTGTCCGTCGGCCTGCCGCTGGATGTGATGATTTATCGCACCGGCAGCTTTGATGCCAGCGAGCAACGCCGCATCACGGAAAATGACCCCTACTTTGTCACCATTCGCAAAGCCTGGTCAGAAGGGTTGCTCAATACCTTCCGCCAGTTACCGCCATTTCCGGGGCAGTAAACCCAAAACGCACAGCCGGGCCGCGTCTTGATATGCCCGGCGTTGCGCGATGATTAGCCAAGACGGTTATTGGCCAAGACGATTATTGACTGAGACGATCGCTCTTCACCCAGCCTTCGAACATACCACCGGCTTTGTTGTAATAGGTGATGGAATAAAAGCCCTTCCATTCACGATAGGCAGTGACACGATCGCCCGGCACAATAAACACCCGTTTGTTCAGGCACTCGTCGTTCGGCCCGAAATAAAAATAGAGCCGGTCTTTACCTGAGACGGTATACGCCGACGTATTACCGGTAATCACTTTGCCGTTGTCTGCCGCATACAGGTTTAACCCTTCACACTGGGTCGATGCCATCGGCACCGTGGCATTTTTGCTATTCGCGCTGGTATTGGCGCTGGCATTCGCACCTGGAGCGGCAGTGGCGTTGTTGCCGGTATTCGCCGCCAGCGTGGTTGCAGGCACACACCATGCCGCCGCCAGCAACATTATCAGGTTGAGAACACGGTTAAATCCCCGCACACCGTTCTCTCGCTTTACGTCCTTCACGCGCATACGTTCCTCATCAATACTTCAGTTAAGGTGATTAAACGCCCGCTATCTTATCAGTAACCTTTTGTTTTTGCTGTATGGGCTTTGTTTAACCGGTTAGCTCCACTGCGCCATCACCTCTTGCAGCCAGCCGCAGCGCATTTCCGGCACCGCCAGCAGTAACTGCCGGGTGTAATCATCGAGCGGCGCAGACAACGCCTGCGTGACCGGCCCCTGACGGACTATGCGGCCCTGACGCAACACCGCCACGCTATCGGCCACTTCGCGCACCACATGCAAATCATGAGTAATAAACAAGTACGCGACACCGGTTTCCTGCTGAATTTGGCGCAACAGCGCCAGCACCTCGCGGGCCACCAGCGGGTCAAGCGCGGAGGTCGGCTCGTCGCAGACGATCACCTGCGGCTGCGCCGCCAGCGCACGGGCAATACACACGCGCTGTTTTTGCCCGCCGGAGAGCGCCGTCGGGTAGCGCCCGGCAAGCTCTGGCGATAAACCAACCTGATGCAGCAAATCATGCAGCCGCGTGCGCCGCTCGGCACGCCCCAGCGAGGTCAGGCACACCATCGCGCGTTCAATCTGCACCCCAACGGGCAGACGCGGATTGAGCGCGGTATCCGGGTGTTGATGAATCATCTGGATGGACTGCAACTGGGCACGACTGCGCTGGGCCAGCCGGGTTGGCAGCGGCTCACCGTTAAGGTGAATTTCACCACCGGCCGGGGCCAATAACCCGCACAGGGTGCGCCCCAGCGTCGATTTACCCGAACCGGATTCACCAATCACCGCCAGCGTCTGCCCACGGGCCAGTCGCAGCGAGACATCCTGCAACACCGGCTGCTGCTGGTAGTGTGCGCCCAGATGGCGGATGTTAAGCACCCAGTCATCGGTAGCCGGTTGCGGGGTTTTCGGCTCGCCGCGCGCCTGTAACAAATCACGGGTGTAGGCTTGCACCGGGTTCGCCAGCACATCGGCCGTCGCGCCGGTTTCCACCTGTCTGCCGTGGCGCAACACCATAATACGATCGCTAATTTGCGCCACCACCGCCAGATCGTGGCTGATATACAGCGCCGCCACCCCGCTGAGCCGGATAATCTCGCTGATGGCATTAAGCACGCCAAGCTGGGTGGTCACATCCAGCGCCGTGGTGGGTTCATCAAAAATGATCACATCCGGTTTGACGCACATCGCCATCGCTATCATCGCGCGCTGCAACTGCCCGCCGGACACCTGATGGGGGTAGCGCTGAAAAAACGTCTGCGGATCGGGCAGCGAGAGCTGGCTAAACAGCTCGATAGCGCGGCTGATAGCCTGCTGGCGCGACAACACCCGATGACGCACCGCGCTTTCAATCACCTGCTCGCCAATGCGCTGCGCCGGATTAAACGAGGCGCTGGCAGACTGCGCCACATAAGCAATCCGCCGCCCGCGCACCTCGCGGAGCTGTTTTTCCGGTAACGCGGCTAAATCCTGCGGCGCATCGCCACCGCCAAACCAGATATGGCCGTCGGCAATGCGCATCCCGTGACGGCAATGGCCTAAAATCGCCTGACCAATGGTGGACTTGCCCGCGCCCGACTCACCAATCAGCCCCAGCACTTCGCCCTGATGCAGGCTAAAACTTATCTCTTCAACCAGCGTGCTATCACCGGCGACGACACGCAGCTTCTCCAGCCGCAATAACTCATCCATGGCGGCCTCCGCGCCAGTTGCGACCGTCTTTATCAAGCAACCAGTCCGCCACCACATTGAGCGACACCGCCAGCAGCGCGATTGCCGCTCCCGGCACCAGCGCCGCCCACACGCCAAACAGAATGCCGTCTTTGTTATCACGCGCCAGCCCGCCCCAGTCCGCCGTTGGCGGCTGGATGCCAAGACCCAGAAACGAGAGTGCCGAGAGAAACAGTAAAATGAAAATAAAGCGCAGCGCGAACTCCGCCACCAGCGTGTTACGCGCATTCGGTAAAATTTCACGCCACAAGATCCAGCGCATCGACTCACCGCGCAGCCGGGCCGCTTCAATAAATTCCTGCGTGGCAATCTCCACCGCCAGCGAACGCGACACCCGCAACACGCGGGTCGCCTCCAGCACGCCCAGCACCAGAATGATGATAAAGGTGCTTTTCGGCAGCATCGCCAGCACCACCAGCGCCAGAATCAGGGTTGGGATCGCCATCAGCACATCGTTAATGCGGGAAATCAGTTGATCGACTGCACCGCCGCACACCCCGGCCAGAAAACCAAGCCCGGTGCCGATAACAAACGCCAGCAGCGCCGCCAGCGCCGTGACCGCCAGCGAGGTACGGGTGCCCCAAATCAGGCGCGAGAACAGGTCGCGCCCCAGATTATCCGTGCCGAGTAAGGCATGTGGCATCGGCCCAAGCCAGGCACCGCCCACGACGCGATCGGCCGGATACGGCGCAAGCCAGGGGGCAAACAGCGCCACGCCAATAAACACACTCAGCCCCAACAGGCCGAGCACCACGGAAGGTTTCACAGCAGGCATCTACAGATATCCATTCGGTTGACGGCCGTTATCACCGTCGGGCATGACGCAAACGCGGGTTAGCCATCAAAGAGACCACATCCGCCAGCAGGTTGAGCAGAATATAAATCGCCGCCAGCACCAGCGCACAGCCCTGAATCACCGGCATGTCACGCTTACTGATGCTATCAACCATATACTGCCCCAGCCCCGGATACACAAACACGTTCTCCACAATCACCACGCCCACCATCAGGTAGGCGAGGTTAAGCACGATAACGTTGATAATCGGCCCCCAGGCGTTAGGCAACACATGGCGCAACAGAATCGCCGAAGGTGACAGCCCTTTTAACAGCGCGGTATCCACATAAGCCGCATTCTGCGCACTGATTAGCGCCGCGCGCGTCATGTTACTCATGTGTCCCAGCACCGCCAGCACCAGCGTCAGGCACGGCAGCGCAATCGCACCAAGGTGCGCGCCCAACGACATCCCGGCGCTGACACTGCTATTACTCGGCAGCCAAAACAGCGTGATGGAAAAGATCAGAATCAGCAAATAGCCGGAGAAAAACTCCGGCAATGCCACCGCAATACGGGCGAGAAGATTGAGCAACCGGTCAAGCAGGCTGCCCTGAAAACGTACCGACAAAAACCCCATCAGCAGCGCCAGCGGCACGGCAATCAGCGCGGTACAACCGGCCAAAAACAGCGTATTTTCCAGCCGCCAGGCCAGCACCGGCGCAATCGCCTGGCGTCTGGTAAAGCTCTGGCCAAAGTCGCCCTGTAACACGCCCCACAGCCAGCCGACATAGCGCGCCAGCGCCGGTTTATCCAGCCCGAGCTGGGCGTTGAGCGCACGCACCGCCTCCGGCGTTGCCGTTTGCCCTAAAATGGCGGTCGCCGCATTGCCGGGCAGCAACTGGATCCCGGCAAAAATCAGCAGCGACACCACCGCGACCATCACCACGCCCGCCAGCAAGCGCTGCAAGGTCAGCCCCAGCAGCGGGTGGTGATCACGCCATTGACTCACAGCCGTGCGTCGGTACAAAAATGTCACAGTATCCGCCTTAGGCCAGCCACACTTTTTCCGCTGCACGGTTGCCGCTGAGCGGGAAGCCCGGAATGGCCGTCAGGCCTTTCACCTTGTTGCTGCACGCATCCAGCGCATCGGCATACAGCGGGATGATTTCACTGCCTTTATCCACCAGCATCACCTGAATGTCGTGGTAAATCTGGCGGCGCTTCTCTTCGTTTTGCTCACCGCGTGCCGCGCGAACGAGCTGGTCAAACGCCTCGTTCTTCCACGCCGACTCGTTCCACGGGGCCTGGCTGGTGAACACCAGCGACAACAGCGCATCGGCCGTCGGACGAATCGACCAGTTGGAGGAGACGAACGGTTTTTTCATCCAGACGTTATCCCAGAAGCCGTCATCCGGCACACGCTCTACATTCAGGTTGATACCGGCTTTTTGCGCCGCCACCTGATACAACTGCCCGGCATCCACCGCGCCCGGGAAACCGGCATCAGCCACCGAGAGCGTCAGTGGGCCGTTAAAGCCGGACTTCTGCCAGTGCCATTTGGCTTTTTCCGGGTCATACGGGCGTTGCGGCAGGTCTTTGGCGAAATAGCGGTTAGACGGGAAAATCGGATTATCGTTCGCCACGCTGCCGTATCCGCCCAGTACGGTGTCGATAATTTGCTGGCGGTCGATGGCGTATTTCAGCGCCAGACGCGCGTCTTCGTTATTAAACGGTGCGACGTCGCCCAGCCCGGCGAAGGTGAAAATCTGGCTGTCGCGCGAGCGCAGCAGTTGCAGCGTCGGCATTGCCTGAATACGGCTGACGATACGCGGGTTGACACGGTTGATGATGTGGGCTGAACCACTCACCAGCGCCGCCACACGCGCGGTAGAATCGTTCATCGCCAGCGTTTCCACCGAATCAACATGGCCGCGCGCCGGGTTCCAGTGGTTCGGGTTACGTTTCACCAGCGTGCGCACGCCCGGCTGGAAGCTGTCCAGAATGAACGCACCGGTGCCAATACCTTTATCGAAATTCTCATTTTCCGGGGTGATAGCGAAGTGGACATCCCCCAACAGCGCGATAAATTCCACGTTCGGTTCATTAAGGCGAATGGTCACTTCATGGCTGTCGGTCGCGTCTATGGCCGCGACCGGGTCAAGATAGCTTTTTACCGACGAGCTCGATTTCTCGCCGCGATGGTGGTTGAGTGAATAGATGACGTCTTTGGCGGTCAGCGCACGGCCATCGTGGAACTGCACGCCTTTGCGGATCTTGAGCACCCAGGTGCGCCCGCCCTCTTTGCTCTCCCACGACTCCGCCAGCGATGGCGTCAGCTCGCCTTTCTCATCCAGTTCGACCAAATTGTTAAACAACTGGGAGCCGACAAAATACATGTAGGTTTCAAACCAAAAAGCCGGGTCGAGGCGGTCAGAACTGGAGGCGTTATCCACCCCGACAATCAGATGACCGCCCTTTTTCGGCGTGTCTTCTGCGCCAAAGGCCATACCAAACGGCAGGCTGGCCGCAACAGACAGGGCGCAGGCGCTCTTAATAAAATGACGACGATTCATGTTGTGTTCCCTTTGTAAGTGCCACCGCAGCCGGTGGTCATTATCGTTATGTTTTTACACTGTCATACGGTTTTTATACGGCGAGTGTTTACGGTTAGCCGTCGTGGCGGCTAAACGCCTGCGCCAGGCGCGCAATGTGTTCCGGGCCGATGCCACAACAGCCACCGACCAGCGTTGCGCCCTGCGCCACCCACTCCTGCGCCCATTGCAGGTAGCCCTGCGGGTGCGTGTCGGTACGTAATTGACTCAGGCCTTCATTGGCACCGCGCTGATTATCTTCCGGCTCGAATGCATTGGCATACACCCCAACGCCCGGTGCACCGGCCTGCTCACCAAAATGCGCCCGTGCCTGTGCCACCGCCGACGCCATCACTTCCGGGCGGCTGCAATTAAACAACAGGTTGGCCGCTTTCAGCCGTAGCGCTGCCGCCGCCGCATCGCTCACGCTTTCACCGGAGCGCAGCCGGGCGTTACCGCTGGCATCCAGCTCATCTTGCAGCGTAAATGACAGCCACAGTTCACGCGGGTCATCGGCCAGCAGCTCGCGCACCAGCGTGACTTCCGCCACCGCGCTTTGCGTTTCCGCCAGCCATACATCCACATACGGGCTTAACGCCGTAATCAGCGTATTGAGGATCGGCGCGGCGGCGGCGGCATCAAACAAATCCGGGCGATAAGAGCCCAGCACCGGCGGCAGCGAACCGGCAACCCGCACGGCATGGGGCGCGGCATCCGCCGCCTGACGCGCCAGCTCACCGGCAAGAGAGGCCAGCGCCGCGCCGCGCGCGTCAAACACCGCATCGCCGATATGAAACGGCACCACCGCATAGCTGTTGGTGGTAATCACCTGCGCGCCAGCGGCGATAAAGCTGTCATGAACCTGACGAACATGTGCAGGCGACTCCATCAGCGCCAGCGCTGACCACTCTGGCTGACGAAACGGCGCACCGATTCGCGCCAGCTCACGCCCCATTCCCCCATCCAGAATCAGAACATTCTCTGCCATTGTCTTTCCTTCCCGTTGCGTCAGCGCGATGCATCATTGTTTCCCGCCACCATACAAAAAGCAGTTATGGATGTCTAGATGCCTTGATAGCTAAAAAAAGAGAAATCACTGCCATCAGCGCGATAACACCCTTGCCTGTCGCCCAAATTGCTTACTGTTTATACAAGACTGATTTCTCTACGATGCTCAAATTTCATTGAGCCAGGTCAATTTTGGCGTGATAAAAGCAGGCACACCACCGGGCAAATTCAATATATAGTGTCTATCCTTTTATCGTGACCTACATATTGTGTTTATCCACAAACCATCCACAGCCACCGCATCCGCTGTCCGGTGCGGATTTCGCCTGTGGATAACCTCAACAACCGTTGCTGGAAGACGGGAAACACACCGAGGAACAACATGAAACCAGTAGTGATTAAACGGGATGGGTGCCAGGTACCTTTTGACGAAAACCGCATCAAAGATGCCATTATTAAGGCATCTCAGGCTGTCAACGTTAATGATGAGGATTACTGCGCTACCGTGGCCTGTGCCGTCGCTCAACATATGCAAGGAAAAGCGCGCGTTGAGATCCACGACATTCAGCATACGGTGGAAAACCTGCTGATGTCAGGTAAGTACAAACAACTGGCTCGCGCCTATATCGAATACCGCCACGACCGCGATGTGGCTCGTGAACGTCAGGGCCGCCTGAATCAGGAAATTCGTGGCCTGGTAGAACAAAGCAACATGGCGTTACTGAACGAAAACGCCAACAAAGACAGCAAAGTTATCCCCACCCAGCGTGACTTGCTGGCCGGGATTGTCGCCAAGCACTACGCCAAACAGCATATTCTGCCTCGTGACGTAGTGCTGGCGCACGAACGCGGCGAAATCCACTATCACGATCTGGATTACTCCCCCTTCTTCCCCATGTTCAACTGCATGCTCATAGACTTAGGCGGCATGCTGACACAAGGGTTTAAGATGGGTAATGCGGAAATTGAGCAGCCTAAATCGATTTCTACCGCCACGGCGGTAACAGCACAGATTATCGCGCAAGTGGCCAGCCATATTTACGGCGGCACCACCATCAATCGCATTGATGAAATTCTCGCGCCATTCGTCAGTGCCAGCCATGAGAAACACAAAGCCGTCGCCCTCGAATGGCAGATACCGGATGCCGAAGGCTACGCGCTCAGCCGCACGGAAAAAGAGTGCTATGACGCCTTCCAGTCACTGGAGTATGAAGTCAACACCCTGCACACCGCCAACGGCCAGACGCCGTTTGTCACCTTCGGGTTTGGCCTCGGCACCAGTTGGCAGTCACGGTTGATTCAACAATCGATTCTGCGTAACCGCATCGCCGGGCTGGGTAAAAACCACAAAACCGCCGTGTTCCCGAAGCTGGTGTTCGCTATTCGAGACGGCCTCAACCACAAACCGGGTGACGCGAACTACGACATCAAACAACTGGCGCTGGAGTGTGCCAGCAAGCGCATGTACCCGGATATTCTCAACTATGACCAGGTGGTCAGCGTGACCGGTTCCTTCAAAACCCCGATGGGTTGTCGCAGTTTCCTTGGCGTGTATGAAGAGAACGGCCAGCCTATCCATGACGGGCGCAATAACCTTGGCGTCATCAGCCTGAACCTGCCGCGCATCGCGCTGGAAGCGGGTGGCGATGAAGCCCGCTTCTGGCAGTTGCTGGACAAACGGCTGTTACTCTCGAAAAAGGCGCTGATGACGCGTATCGCGCGGCTGGAAAATGTCAAAGCCCGCGTAGCGCCTATACTGTATATGGAAGGGGCCTGCGGGGTGCGCCTGCAAGCTGACGATAATATCGCCGAGATTTTCAAGCATGGCCGCGCCTCTATCTCTCTGGGGTATATCGGGATTCATGAAACCATCAACGCGCTGTTTGGTGATAAGCAGCACCTGTTTGATGACGAAACCAAGCGGCAAAAAGCCGTGGCGATTGTCGCCCGACTGAAAGCGGCAACCGATAGCTGGAAAGAGGAAACCGGCTACGGCTTTAGCCTGTACAGCACACCGAGCGAAAACCTGTGTGACCGCTTCTGCCGTCTGGACACGGCTGAATTTGGCGTGGTTTCCGGTGTCACCGACAAAGGTTACTACACCAACAGTTTCCATCTCGACGTGGAGAAAAAGGTTAACCCATACCAGAAGATAGACTTTGAGGCCCCTTATCCGCCGCTGGCTAACGGTGGTTTTATCTGTTATGGCGAGTACCCTAACTTGCAGCATAACCTCAAGGCACTGGAAGATGTGTGGGATTACAGCTACACCCGCGTGCCCTATTACGGCACCAATACCCCCATTGACGAGTGCTACGAGTGTGGCTTTACCGGTGAGTTCGCCTGCACCAGCAAAGGCTTTGCCTGCCCGCAGTGCGGCAATCACAATTCGGCGCGCGTGTCTGTCACACGCCGGGTCTGTGGTTATCTGGGCAGCCCGGATGCCCGCCCGTTCAACGCCGGTAAGCAAGAAGAAGTCAAACGCCGGGTAAAACACTTAGCTAGCGGTCAACTGGGCTGACAGTCTGCCTCGCCCCAAGCCAAGGGGCGACACATTCAGCTCTGACGTTACGCGATGCCGCCCGATGGGCGGCCTTTTGAGCGGTTATCACTATGAACTACCATCAATACTACCCGGTGGATGTGGTCAACGGCCCCGGCACCCGCTGTACGCTGTTTGTCGCGGGCTGTGAGCACCAGTGCCCCGGCTGCTATAACAAAAGCACCTGGCGGCTCAACTCAGGCCATCTCTTCACCCCCGAACTGGAAGACCGCATTATCGCGGATTTGCAATCCACCGAACTGCCGCTGCAAGGGCTGTCGCTCTCAGGCGGCGACCCGCTACATCCGCAAAATGTGCCTGACGTACTGCGGCTGGTGACGCGGGTGCGCAACGAGTGCCCTGGCAAAAACATCTGGATGTGGACGGGTTATCAGCTCGATGAACTGAGCCCCGCCCAGCAAGAGGTGGTGGGAAGGATTAACGTGCTGGTCGATGGCCGCTTCGTGCAAGAGCAACGTGACCTGACGCTGGTGTGGCGCGGCAGCCGCAATCAGGTGATTCATCACCTGCGTTAAACGGCTGCCGGTTTCTGCCTGTCGTTCTGGCAGCCATACGGCCAGCCAGCGCGACAGGATCACACGGGCTCGGCCACCACCGCACGGCGTGACCACAGGTGTTTTTTACCAAATCCCAGCGCGTTATCGGTCATCTTGATTTCGTTGAGCGACAACTTCCAGACAGGTGCACTGCTGCTACGGGCAATCGGGAAACGGGTGATATAACGATGGCGTGCCAGGTTTTCCTCTTCGCCGCTCAGGCAGTGGATTTCCCCCATAAACTGCACGCCTTTAATCAGCAGCACGCTTTTGGGCTGGCCATTGACCGTACCCGCGACTCTGGCACAACGACGCATAATGACGCCGTGCCGGGTGTCCGGTTCCGTCATCAGGTAAAAGGCGACCTGTTCATCGTCAAACACATAAAAGCAGTTGGCACACCATAAATCGTCATCAGCGCTGACACATAACGTCAGCACATGCAATTTTTTCAGATAGCGGGAAATGACTCCCAGGGTATTCTCTGCTTCCACGGCCTCTCCCCCGGTGGAACCTCGTTAATCCATGGCCGACTGAGTCTCTCAGCCTCCTTATCACGAACTGCACATAATGCCACTTCCCGTGCAAAATAAAGACCTGTTGCGCGGCTATTTTGCCGACCCTAAAGCGAAAAAAGGGATAACACCTTCACAGAAAAGGTATTTCCGGTGGTGTGACCAGTTACGGCATCCGCCAGAATGCGGCTTCACCGCCGTTATTCTGAGCACCTGCGTGTGCAAAACCATTGCGGCGAACCAGCCCTGGCTAATAAACAGGCAAAAGCATGGGCGCGAGCTGAAAAAAAACCGAATAAAAAAACAGGGACACGGCAGCGATACAAAGCCTGTTGGCTCACACAGACCGCGGCTTTACCGTAAATGAATTGAAATAATGTGAGGTGAATAAAACATTACTTAATGAAGCTTTGATTTCCCCGCTACTCTGTATCCTAAATACCCTCACTACCCAGAAAACAGGAAACGTGCACAAAAAAGTATATAACGTGACTATAACCCGATATATCACAACCTTTTATTGCTAATGATAATAAGTATTAACATGCTGAAAATGAATTGAATTGCAGTATCTGGTGATTAACTATAATTAACACACAGCACAACTCTGTACAGCATCCCCGTTATGAAAAGACGGTATGTCATCCTGCACCAGCAGCATGGCCTGAAAGACTGAGCAACTCGTTGATTTTTTTATGCATAAAATCAACAGACATGCTACGAAGGTAAAATTCAACCCGGGCCCGGAGAGCCTGTTCATATCACGCACTGAATATAGCCATTACGTCGAACATATAGGGAATCTGAAAACCATTTGCAGAGAAACCCAGGAGAAAAAATGAAAAATTACAAAATTGGTACCCGGCTATCCGTAGGATTTGGAATATTGATCGCGTTTTCGTTAATCATGCTGGCCAGCGGTATTTACCAACTGCGCCAGATTAGCCAGAACGCAGAACAAATCATGCAAATACCGTTGCGCAAAGAGCGTCTGGTGGCGGACTGGGCAACCACGCTCGCCGCCGGTATCCAACGGGCGACAGCCACGGCTCGCAGCAGTGATGCCTCGCTGGCACAGGTTTTCGCGGCAGATAATACCAACGCCACCAAAGAGAACAACGAACGGGCCGCCCAATTTACCGCACTGGTGTCATCCAATGAAGAAAAGGTGCTGCTGGATAAGTTAAACCTTGACCGTCAGGCTTATATCAAGGCGAGAGACGATATCTTTGCAGCCAAATCCGCAGGTAATGCCGAACTGGCCAAACAGCTGTTTGAGCAAAAACTGCAACCGGTATCCGTGGAATACCAAAAAAGCATGAGCATACTGCGCGATTATCAACGTACCGGTATTGACCGTATGCGCACAGAGATTGCCGATCGTGCCAATAACAGTTACCTGTTCCTCGGTGGGCTGGGGGTATTGATTACCCTCATCGGCTCACTGCTCGCCTGGATGCTGACACGCAGTATTGTGCGGCCGTTGCAAAAAGCGGTGCAGGTAACACATGCTGTTGCCAACGGCGATCTGACGGAAACCATTATCCCGCAAGGGCGCGATGAGCTGGCACAACTGCAACACGCGCTACAGGAGATGACAGTGCAGTTACGCACCGTGGTCGGTGAAGTGCGTGAAGGCGCGGAAGCCATTGCCGGAGCCTCGTCACAGCTCTCGGTCGGCAATCAGGATCTCTCCAACCGTACCGAGGAGCAATCCGGTGCGCTGCAAGAAACGGCCGCCTCAATAGAGCAACTGACCTCCACCGTGCGCCAGAACGCCGATAACGCCAGACAAGCCAGCCAGCTGGCGCAAGACACCGCCAGCCAGGCACAATCCGGCGGGCAACTGGTCAGTGAAGTGGTGCAAACCATGGGCGCAATCGACAGCTCTTCGAAAAAGATTGTCGATATCATCGGTGTTATCGACAGCATCGCCTTTCAAACCAATATTCTGGCGCTTAACGCGGCGGTTGAAGCCGCGCGTGCCGGTGAACAGGGCCGGGGCTTTGCCGTGGTCGCCAGCGAGGTGAGAAATCTGGCGCAGCGCAGCGCCTCTGCGGCCAGAGAAATCAAGGAACTGATCGGCCATTCGGTACAAACGGTGGATGCCGGTAACCGGCTGGTGGAAAAAGCCGGGGTCTCCATTCAGGGCATTGTCGATGGCGTGCGCAAAGTCAGCGAACTGGTCGGTGAAATCAGCGTTGCCAGTCAGGAACAGTCACTGGGTATCGAGCAGGTCAACCAGGCGATTAATAAAATGGAACAAACCACGCTGCAAAACGCCTCGCTGGTGCGAGAAGGCACCGATGCCACCCAAGCCTTGCAGCAACAGGCCGAGCAGTTAAAACAGGTGGTTAGCCTGTTCCATCTGGAAGAAGCCGGGCACGGCGCTTATCGAGCCTCCGGCAACCGGCCAATGCTTGCCAGTACCCCGGTAAAACCGGCCTCCGCCACCAAAACACTGGCGTTAAAACCGGCCGCCTCATCGCGTAAAACCGCAAACAGCGAAGATGACTGGCACTCGTTTTAATCGTCAGCCTGCGTAACGCAGTTCCATAAGCAAAAACCCGATGACGCGTACCGCCCGTCATCGGGTTTCTCTTTTTTACCCCGCTGGCGCGGGGAACACTAAATGGCATCAAACGTCTGGCCATAACGTGACGGTTTATCCCCGCTGGCGCGGGGAACACGACATCGTGCCAGTTGAAACCGATAGCGTACCCCGGTTTATCCCCGCTGGCGCGGGGAACACGCGCTATTGAAGCGGTACAAACTGCAATCGAGCGGTTTATCCCCGCTGGCGCGGGGAACACTTTTCTGCCCCCAACGGCGGTACTAACCCGAACGGTTTATCCCCGCTGGCGCGGGGAACACTGCCAGCGCTCGTTATCCGTTATGATTTGCACCGGTTTATCCCCGCTGGCGCGGGGAACACTAGGCATCAGCGATAATATCCTGGAGCCGGGACGGTTTATCCCCGCTGGCGCGGGGAACACTTTTTGACAGCGATTGACCAGTTCCACCGTATCGGTTTATCCCCGCTGGCGCGGGGAACACTTATCGCTGGCAGCCTTAATATCAAACTCGATCGGTTTATCCCCGCTGGCGCGGGGAACACAGCATTGTTTACTGCAATTATCACCGTGCTCACGGTTTATCCCCGCTGGCGCGGGGAACACTGGTCAAGACCGAGGGAAAAAAACGATATGACCGGTTTATCCCCGCTGGCGCGGGGAACACATACCGCGCCACCACTCACCCTGGCCTATCATCGGTTTATCCCCGCTGGCGCGGGGAACACAGTGCAGTCTGCGGAGATTGCATCATCACAACCGGTTTATCCCCGCTGGCGCGGGGAACACATTGGCGCGGCGCTTGATGCGAAGTCCTATACCGGTTTATCCCCGCTGGCGCGGGGAACACTCCGATCCCAAACAACGGGAAAAGCAGCACCGCGGTTTATCCCCGCTGGCGCGGGGAACACCGTCGATGTGTTTTCGTCTGATGAAGCTGAAACGGTTTATCCCCGCTGGCGCGGGGAACACCCGAAGCGGAAGAGTTGATGTTTTCTCGTGAACGGTTTATCCCCGCTGGCGCGGGGAACACATACCGCGCCACCACTCACCCTGGCCTATCATCGGTTTATCCCCGCTGGCGCGGGGAACACGCGTTTTTCCGCCTTCGTCCGGCTCATGGGCGCGGTTTATCCCCGCTGGCGCGGGGAACACCGTCCAAAGCGCGGGTTGCCTGATAGCTGCATCGGTTTATCCCCGCTGGCGCGGGGAACACACGACGCAGGGCCAGCACCGCACCAGTGTTGACGGTTTATCCCCGCTGGCGCGGGGAACACGGTCGATGGTCTGGCGCAGTAAATCGGGAGCGCGGTTTATCCCCGCTGGCGCGGGAACACGGAAAATTCCGCACCGGCGGCGGGTGAATCTGCGGTTTATCCCCGCTGGCGCGGGGAACACCTCAAATGTGTCCTTTCTGTCGTCATCTTTTCCGGTTTATCCCCGCTGGCGCGGGGAACACGATAGACGAGGCGCATATCGTCACGACCAACCCGGTTTATCCCCGCTGGCGCGGGGAACACTGACAACGCATCCAGGCCGATGTAGACGATGCCGGTTTATCCCCGCTGGCGCGGGGAACACAGAACCAAATCCGACATAAAGCCCGGCAGGAACGGTTTATCCCCGCTGGCGCGGGGAACACGTTGAACTGCTGGACATTACCCTTCCGTAACCCGGTTTATCCCCGCTGGCGCGGGGAACACTGCCCGCGTTTTACCAGAAATCCATCCGGCTACGGTTTATCCCCGCTGGCGCGGGGAACACCAACCACGGCGGCAAACTGACACCTTCATACACGGTTTATCCCCGCTGGCGCGGGGAACACTCTAAAAGTAGATACCTGTTTTATAAGGTATTTTAAAGACTGGAAAATTCTACCGATTTTTCCCGGTTGTTAAAGAGCGCTAACTCACTGATTTTCAACCGGGTGAAAAGAGACTAACCGCAGGCCATCGAGATCCACCGGCATCCGGCGGTTTTCACCGTAAGTCTGGAACCCGAAACCGGATTCGGTGTTGGTGGCCCAGGCCATCACCACATTGCCCTGTTCGGCCAGTTCCACCACCTGTTGCCAGATCATCTCCCGTACCCGGCGCGAGGTGTCGCCCACATACACCCCGGCGCGCACTTCCAGCAGCCAGACCGCCAGCCGGCCGCGCAAGCGCGGCGGCACGTTTTCTGTTACCACCACCAGCATGCTCATCCGCCATGGCCCCGGTGCCCGGCGTCGCCAAAGGGCGTCGGTTCGGGAATGGCGGGCGGTTGTGCGTCCGGCGGTGCCTGCGGCGGTTCAATTTCACCAGCGGCCAGCACGTCTTCAATCAGGGGGATCAGTTTCGCCAGCGTTTGCTGGCTGCGGAAAATATCGCGGCATGCCACCCGCACGTCACGATCGGGCTCCAGCGGGTGGCGGGCGGCAATCTCGAACGCTTTGGGCACCACACCGTCAAACTTGATGATGTCGGCAATGTCGTAGACAAACGACAGCGGCTTGCCGCTATGGATAAAACCGATAGCGGGTGCGTAGCCCGCCGCCAGTATCGCCGCTTCGGTAATACCGTAGAGGCAGGCGGTGGCAGCGCTAATACACTGGTTGACCTTGTCGCCACGCGCCCAGTCTTTCGGGTCATAGCGGCGGCCATCCCATTTCACGCCGTACTGTTTTGCCAGCAGGCTGTAGGTCTGGCGCACCCGCGCGCCTTCAATGCCGCGCAGTTGCTCGACGGAGCGGCGGCTCGGTGCCGGTTCGCCAAAGCGCAACTCGAACATGCGCCGCACCACTTTCAGGCGCAGTTCTTCATCCAGCGCCAGCCGCGCCTGATACAACAACCGGTCAGAACGTGCGCCGCCCGGCTGCCCGGCGGCGTATAACCGCACCCCGGCTTCCCCCACCCACACCAGCAGCGTGCCGACGGTGGCCGCCAGCTTGGCCGCCGCATGGGAGACGCGAGTACCCGGCTCCAGCATGATGCAGGCCACCGAGCCAACCGGAATATGGGTGCGCACCCCGGTTTTATCGATCAGCACAAACGCGCCGTCCACCACGTCAATCTGCCCGTATTGCAGGAAGATCATTGAGGTGCGGTCTTTGAGCGGGATCGGGTTTAACGGAACGAATGACATAGCCGCCTCCCGCTCAGGCACGACGCAATAGCAACAGCCCGCACCCCAGCGCCCGGCTTTTCCCCAGCCCCTGGCTGACCGCCTGTGCAAAACGCCCGGCGTCGGTGATGCGCAGCAAGCCGTCAAAATCCACCGAGCTGAAGCTTACCGGTGCGCTCTGGCGCGGTTTATACAGTTGATGACGCTGGTAGCCGTCAACGCGACAGGCATTGACCTCAAACCCCCACTGCTCGCCCTGACGCACCAGCCAGTCGGCTGCCGCCTGCTGCTGGCGCGGCCAGATTTCCGCCGGGCTCGCGCCCTGTGCTTTGGCCTGATGTTTGGCATCCATCAGCACATCGCTGCGCTTTTTCTGGCGCGTCACCACCGGGTTGGCGCGCAGGGAAAACGCCAGTTGCATCCCGGCGTTCAGTTGCGGTTGCCACGGCTTGGTGTCCACCACAAACAGGTTGTGATCTGGCCGGGGCGCGCAGGCCGAAAGCAGGTAATAGCGGCTGGCCCCAGGATGGGAGTCCTGGCGAAACAAAAAGCGGCGCTGCTGCTCCTGCGGGAACAATTGCCACAACCACTGGTGGCTGGCATACACCGGCGATGTCAGCCATTTCGCCGCCATCGCCGACGGCAGCGCCGCCGGTTGCAGCGTGACACGGGAAAAGAACATTACTGACCTCCTTTCAGTACGCCGTGGCACTGTATCCGAGTGGTGAACTGCCAGCGCCGACGGCTGGTGGGCTGGTCGCAGCGATCTACCGCCATCACCGCCCCCTCTGCGTCAACATCCTCACCCGGTTCCCAGTAGCAACTGCCGTCAGGTTGGTTGATAAACGCCAATGCCGGGTCGTTGAGCAATGGCGTATCGTCAACCTGCCGCCACACCTCGGCCAGCGACCCACGCAGCAGATGCGGCGCCAGCGGCAACGCCAGCGGGCAACTTTTGCGACCGAGATAGAGCGGGAACACCGGGGTGCGCAGCGCCTGCGCCAGTTGCGAGAGGGTGACGGGCGCGCCCTCGGTCACACTCACCGCCACGTGGTAATACGCATCACAGCGGTATTCACGGGCGCTCAACAGCGTTTCCAGCCCCTGCTCCGGGTCAGAGCACAGCTCATCACGCCGGGTATGGCGTACCCGTTTGCGCTCTTCGCGCGGCATCTGCACAGTGTGGTAATCACGCAGCCACCCTTCCCGGCGAGAAAGCATTCGCACCGCGAAACGGTAGTGCGCGTTAAACTGTGCCAAGCGCGCGTCTTCCTCGCGGCGGATGCCGAGTGCCGCCGCCAGCAACCCCAGCAGCGCAGAACGGCTCGGCACGGGTGAGGTATGGCGCACCTCACCCACCGCCGGTTCCCCCCAGGAGGCCAGCGGCGCGTACAGCTGAAATACCAGATACTCGGTCATGCCAACCTCACTGGCTGATGAAATCCAACAGTTGCGGCAGGCTGCCGACACCGGCTTCAACATTCAGCACGTAATCGCTCATGCCGTCAGCGCCGTAAGCGCGGTTGAACTTCTCCTGTTGGCTTTTCAGCGCGGTGATGGCGGTTTCCAGCGGTTCCTCGCCACGCACCGGTTTAAAGAATGCCACTGACAGCGCACGCGGCTGTGCCGCCCCCCGTTCTGCCAGCACGTAAGAGGCGTAGGCGCGGGAGGCAAAGCTATTTTGCTTGCCGGTCGGCGACACGGTCAGCGCCGTTTCGCCCAGCGCCCGCAATGTGCGCTGCACTAACGCGTCATCACCGCTGAGGTTTTCCAGCAGCCGATCGCGGTCGATGCAGATGTACTGATAGAACAACGCCGAGGCAAAGCCCTGCTCGCCCATGTGACCAGAGCCGCTGTTGTCATCACCGGTGTTAAGGTCATCCACCGCCGTGAAAAAGTCATCTTCTACCGTGACTGCGCTGACGCCCAGCGCGTGCGCCACCTGACAGGCCGCTTCCACGTTGAACTCCGGGCTGGAAGCCAGCATGCGGCCAAACAGCGCAATATCGACGCTCGCCACCGCTTTGCGCAGCAGTTTCAGCTCTTCGCTGTTGGGTTTGCGATTTTCGGCAATCAACGTCGCCACCAGTTGGTCTATATGCGCCCGCTCCGGCACGCTGATGTGCGCCAGTTGCTCGATGTCGTATTTTTCCAGCGGATCCTTGCTGTTTTTTTCTTCTTTTTTCAGTTTGCCGAACTGCCCGGCAATCTCTTTCGCCGCTTCTTCGGCGGTTTTGGTGGTGACGCCACCATCAATCAGTTGCTGATACACCTCGCGCCCCAGCCGCCGGGTGCGCTTGCCGATGTGCTCGCCCAGCGCGTTTTCAAACACCGCCGAAGTGCGCCAGGCGCGCTTAAGGCTCTGTGATGACACCCGCAGCCGCTCCACGCCGCCGACCAGCGCGGTTTTCGGGCGACCGGCGTCGTCGCGGTTAAGGTTAGCGGGTGCGTAAGCCGTCAAAAAATGCAGTTGAATAAAGGTGGTCATGCCGGTTCCTTGTTGTCGGTCGGGTGGTTTCCGTTAGCGTCTTGCGGGGAGGAGGGTGCCTCGTCCGGTGCGGGCTCCTGCGTTATCTGGTTGTATTCGCACGCCCAGCGCACCGCATTGCGTTTCAGTGGGTTGTGCTGTGCAGGCAGGTTATGTTGCCGGGCATGCCATTCATCCATCCACAGCAGGATGCCGTCTGCCAGCGACGGCAGATTCACGCCTGCGTCGCCGCGAATCGTCACCGCCCGAATCAACAGGCGGCACAGTTCTTCCGGCGTTTGCGCACGCAGCAGCCGCTCAAAACGCAGTTCAGACAGGTAACGCCGGTCGTTGCCCGCACTGACCGGCTCACCCAGTTGCGCGGCGAAACTTTTCTTGTCGTCACTCTTGTCGGCATGGGCCGCCACCGCCGCGAAGATCGCCACACCGAGCAAGCGATGCTGTTTGTCGCCAATAACCTCGGCCAGCATATTCGACAGGCGCATAAACCCCTGACAGGTCAGCGCGCCATAAGGGGCGGCGGCGCGGCGCAACGCCGCCCGCTCCGCACGGCCATTATGGGTGTCGTTATGCCGGTTTTGTAATGCGCCAAACCACGTCTCTATCTTCTGCGCCGCTGGTGGGTTTATCACCAGCGGCGTTGCGGTGCTATTCTTGTAACCTTTCTCGTTGTGGCCATTCTCCTTACGACCGCTCTCCTTGTTACCGTTCTCCCTGCTCCCTTTATCCATTCGCCGGTTCCTCTTGCGGTTGTAATCCTTTGAGCTGTTTCATTGATTTCTGGATGTGGAACAGCTTCACCATGCTGCCGCGCGCCTCGACCGCCTGCGTCAGGTCGCCTTTCTGGTCTGGGTTGCCGAATGTCAGCCGGTCAAACGTGCCGATAAGGTACATGTAGAGCTGGTTGCGCCAGGCGTTAAGCGCCGCTACCGGGCAGCCGCCCCCGGCGATAGAGCGATAAAGCTGCCGGAAAAACTGTTCGGTTTCCTGCCAGAACGACACATCGATGAAGCTGAAATCGCCCCCCACTTCTTTCGGACGGCTAAACCAGGCTGCTTTTACCGACTGGCGCAGCAGTTGTTGGGCGTCGTGCGCCATCTGCAAGCCCAGCGGCAGGTAGTCACGCACCGCCGGGGTAATGTCTTTCCACACCGGCACGTGGTGTTCGTACCAGCAGCGGGCTTTCATGTTGTCCATGTCGTAGCCAAAGCACCACAGCCCGACTTTATGGCGCAGCGGCACGCGCTGATGACTGAGGTTCACTACATAGGCGGGGAGCGTTTCATTGAGTGTATCCTTCGTCCCCAGCACCAGCCCCAGCCAGTCGCGGTAGGACAACCCGCCCGGCTGACCTTTTACCGACAACACCACGCCATCTTTCAATGATTTACGATAGGGCGTCAGCGGGTGCTGCCAGTGTTCATACTGCACGCCGTAGTTTTTGGTGCGGTAGTGCGTCAGTAACTGCCCGGAGTGATCGCCACACAGGTCACAATGGCCGGATTCAGTATGGCTGAAATCAAGCTCGATGCGGCGCGGCATGCCCCAAAACGCCTGCAATGGGTGCGCGTTTTCCGGCGTGACCTTGTCTCTGTCACCTTCGCTGGTGCGGGTGGCCTTGAGCCAGGGGAATACCGACGCATCGCACCGCCCCCGCTCGCCGGAGCTGACGTTGGCCCACAGTTTGCGCCACAGCGGTACTGGTTTTTGCGCATCGTAGGGCATCAGCAAGGTGGTGATCGGGCCGCCGCCACGTAAACCGACGCGATGGCCAACGCCGCCCGACGGCGCGTTGGTTTGCAGTGTGTAAAGCGCCAGTGCCGCACAGTGCGGGCAGATGGCGTTTACCGTGCCGCGCTTGACGAAGTGATCTTTGTTGAGCTTGAGGGTGTTGCCACCCGGCGCATCGATCAATAAACCGGAAATCGGGTTGTTGTCGGCCTCAAGCGATGAGAAATCCTGCATAAACGCAGGCTTCTCAGCACCAAACTGAAATGCCGGTGCCAGGCTGTCCAGCGCCTGTATCCAGCCGTCGCCCAGTCCATCACGCCAGATGTCCTCCCAGCACTCTTCATCCGGTGGTGAGTAGGCGGTTTGCAGCAAACCAATCAGCAACTGCCAGGCCGCGCCCTGAAAATCAGGTCGCGGGCACGCCAGATTGATAATCCGGTCGTCAGTCAGTTGCCGTGGAGAAATATGGGTGCGATGCCCGTCCGCGCCCACTACCGGTAACCAGGGTGTGTCAATCAGTGAAAACATGAACCTACCTCTTCAGTAAGGCCTCATCCGTGAGGTCGTCATGATTCCTGTTATTGTTTTCTGCCTCCGCGCGGCCAGAGTCCGCGCCAGCGGCACCGATGTTTCCCGGTGAACAAAAACTGCCTGAGCAGCAAAAAATCTTTTAAAAACAGCCTTGTTACGTTGAAGCTGTGACCAACAGCTCCATGGGTATAAAGACAAATTGATGCCGGTAACGATGGAGCATTTCTTGTTTACAACCTTAAAAGCACCCTATTACCCGGCTACTTTGCTATTCAGTCCGCCGCAACCAACCCGGTGTCTGCACGGTAGTAATGCGCCGCCTCACCCGGCGTGAGCAGTAATACCTGCGCGCCGGGGCGATGCAGGTGTTGCCGGAAGCGTTCCAGTTCATCGCCCTGTAACGTCGGCCAGCCGTTTTGGTGTTGCTGCCACCAGTTCTTGCGTACCGACAGGCGGCTTCTCTCCCAGCTAAACTCGCCGTCGCCAGCGTAGGGCTGCGGTAGCGCATCACCACTCTCGGCACGCCAGGCCAGATACACATCCTGCGATTCTTCGCCTGTGCGGGTGAACAGCTCGGCGTCATCACTCCAGCCGCGCTGTGCGGCGGCCACGCAGTACCCCAATGAAAACGTCAGCGAAGATTGCGCCGCAACGGTGCGATCGCCCAGTTGCTTGCCTTGCGCCTGATAATCCCCCTCCTCCAGTATGGCAGGGGCCGCAATACGCTGCTCATACACGCTGTCTATCAGCAAGCGCGCCTCATCCGGCATGCGTAACGCCCCGCGCTCACGCAGTATTGCCTGGGTGCGCCACAACACCGCCTGATGCGAATACACCGCACCGGTGCCACGCAATTCCGCGCCCAGCCAGTCGCGCCCGGCATCCGGTTGCCACGCCGGGGCCAGCACCCACAACACCGGCGCGGCGCGCGCGTCCCGCGCTGGCGCGTCGTCACCCGGCGGTTTACAGCGCCCGTCCGCCCGGCGAATATGCCGTTGCAACCGCCCCGCGCGCTGGATTAACAAATCCACCGGTGCCAGGTCGCTTATCATCACGTCCACATCGATATCCAGCGATTGCTCGACCACCTGCGTGGCAATCAGCACCTTGCCGCTCCGCGTCTCGCCGTTGCTGTGTTTGCCAAAGCGCTCAATCGCCCTGTCTTCAATCGCGATACGGTCACAAAACGCAAACCGGCTGTGGAACAGCAACACGTCATCTGCGGCTATCTCACCGCCCTGACACAGTTGTTGCCAGGCGGTTATCGCGTCGTCCACCGTGTTGCGCACCCAACAGACACACAGCCCGCTCGCCACCGCCTGACGAATGCGCTCAATGGCCTCAGCACGCTGGGATAACCACGCCACCTCGACGGTACGGCGCACCTCGGCACGGGTTGCCACCGGCCATTCATGCAGCGCCTGCGCATTGACCTGGGTAAACCACGGATAGTCGGCCTGCTCTGCCAGTTGACCAGCCGGTTGCTGCACACCCCGGTAAAACGCCTGCACCAACCGCTCGCGCTGCGATGCCGCAAGCGTAGCCGTCAGAACGATCGCACTGCCGCCCTGGCTGGCGTGGAAAGCCAGCAGGTTTTCCAGCAAGCGGCCGGTGTAGGCATCGTATGCATGCACCTCGTCCAGCAGCAGGATTTTGCCGCTCAACCCCAACAGGCGCAGCGACTGGTGCCGAAACGGCATCACCGCCATCAATGCCTGATCGAGCGTGCCGACGCCCACATCGGCCAGCAGCGCTTTCTTGCGCGAATCGGCAAACCACTGGTTGCACGCGGCACTGGCGCTCCCTTCATCCGGGCCGTAGCGCACCGGCCCGGCCTGCTCTGCGCCCCATAACGACAACCGGAAATCCGCCACCATATCGCGCGCGCCGTGCGCCAGCATCAGCGAAGGCAAACCGGACTCGCTAAACAGTGTGCGATAGGCTTGCGATAACCGGCGGTACATGGCGTTAGCGGTCGCCATGGTCGGCAGGCCGACATACAGCCCGTCGCCATATCCGGCGCTCAATAAGCGATGCGTCAGCACCAATGCCGCCTCGGTCTTGCCTGCCCCGGTGACGTCTTCCAGTAAAAAAAGCTGCGGGCCGGGCGTGCTGATATCCACCGTCATGGCCTGCTGCTGCAACGGTGTCGGCTGGCTAATAAAAGGAAACAGCGCTGGCATGCCCTGAAACGGCGCAACGTCGCAGGCGGCGGGCAGACGCAGCACCGCGTTTTCCGCCTGCGGTAACGCATATTCACGCCAGTAATCCGCCAGCGCCATCGGCTGTGAGCAATAAGGGAAATCGGCCTGTGAGGAGCCTATCCAGTCCGCCAGTACCACACAACCGGCCAGCGGCCAGCTGCGCTGCTGCAAAAGCGCGCGCCAGCTTTTATCGCTAAACGCATCGGGAAACGCGGTTAACTGCGGGAACACCGTGCGCAAATCGGTCAGGTAAGCCTGCGCTGCCAGAATGTCATCCGGGTGAAACGCCAGCGCACCGTTATCGTCTTCCAGCGGCGGCTGACCATGGTGGCCGCACATCAAGCGCAGCCACTGATCCATCACATGATGGAATTTATCCGCGCGGGCAACCGCCGGTAGCCAGCCTGCGTCCTGCTCCCAGCGCTCGTAGAGCCGATGACGCCATAACCATAGCCCTAGCGAATCATGCCGCACTGGCGACGCATGCCCGGTGGCACGCACCAGCGGCGCATCAGGGTTCTGGTATAGCCGTTGAAAACTGCGGGCAAATTTACCGATATCGTGCCAGGCCAAAAACCATGCCAGCCATAACGCGGCGCGCTCTTCCTCTAATCCCAGCGACCGCATGTGCCCGTGAACATGAAAACGATGATGTTTCACCAGCCAATAACCACAGGCCGCCACATCCAGACAGTGATAAGGCAATAAATGATACGGCGCAGTGTTTTCATTTTCAGAAGACGACTGTGCTTTACCCCAATAATGAAAATAAGGTGCAAATAACCGCTCCAAATGGACTGCCTCAGGCATGACATACCTCATCGGCTGATGAGTGATTGACTATAAAGTATGGAAAATTAATATTCTGTGACAAGATAATTTTTATAAATAAAAAAGCGACTTAACAACACTGTTGTTTTAATTAGCGAAGGAATAATATCTTTAGGTTATATTTTCACACTTCTTTTCCCTGCCCTGTTGATTGCATTATTCGTTTCACGGATATAGCACCTCGGCCAGAGAGCCACCCACAAAAATTAGTGCTAATGCCGCAACACATTGCCTGCCATTATCAAAAATGATCCTCCTCAATTTTTGCTGTCACTCACCTGGCAACACGTCAGGCCCAACTCAGCCCAGGCAAGAGGAAAACCCGGAAATCAGGATTGCTTATCAACCGATTCGCTCACTGTGGGTGAATCATATAAATGATGGCGTCAGGTCATCCTCTGGGAAAGAATAGACTGACTAACGTGCGGTCGTATTAAGAAAGGCTGTTAAAACGCTCTTTTTAAAGGATGCCATTCTGAACAACGTTATATCAGACTCATGGCAATAAAACCGATAAAAAAATATAATCACAAGAAAAATAATTTCATATAAATTAATTACATTTCTGCATATGACATTCTTAAAATCCGCTTCCAATCATTTTTCTTATTCATCAATTTATTGATTGACTGTTTGCTTTAACCAATGATACTCATGTTATCGAGATGATATTTAAATACATCTTTTTAACAATTCACCTGCATTTATTAAAACCATTCAACTAGGAAGTGAGGTTTTTTATGAGCAAAGCTAACGACATCGCGAGTTTGTATAAAACACCGAAAATGGTTAATAGCGACGATGTAGAAGGTAATAGCTTTACCGATATGCTTTTACAGACGAAAGCAACTGCATCGGCTGCTTTTGATAAACTCGCTTATTTAGCGGGTATCAAAAATGCACCGGCAGACGATAAATATGCACAACTGAATACCAGCAGTCTCAGCGAACTGATGAAGAGCGCTAAAAATGCCGGGTACGATGTTGAAATCGTAAGTATCTAATGACCAGGGGCAATCTTTATGATTGCCCCAATTTTATTGGAGAGGCCGTTAAATGAAAAATGAAATTGATGCGATTAACCAGAAAATAACTATTGATGGCCTTCGTTGGGTTCCTCGCTGGCGAGTTAACAACGGTAAGTCGGATTCATTTGTCGTACCTTTTTCAACAACCTACCCAATAAACATTGTATTTCACGGTGAGAGTGAGTTTAAATATGGACAATACGGAATTCATTTAGGGCAACAAGATACGCTCACATTTCTGGGGCATGAAGACCAGGTTATTTTGGCCAAGTTTATTGATTGCCGAGCGAATTCGCCAACATTCAGGCAAGCTTTAACATTTACTATCAAGCCATCGTCCTCTAAAACCCTTATCATTCCACCCGGTGTTGCCCATACGTTCCATAACCTGGAAAATGTCTTCACGCTAAATTCATATACACTTTTCCTTCCAGATATTGATATATTATCCAGTGCCAATCTGAACTGGTCGCCAGGGAATGACGTGATTAATATCCCTGAAGACACTTCTCCAGCAGAGGTACATGGCTATCATCCAATGACCGAGGAAGCAGCCAGCATTGTCTATTATCGTATCGGGGAGTTCCAACAGGAAAACCTTAAAAAACATAAATTCCAACATTCAGAAACCAGAGAGTTCTTATTAGATGATGGAAGTAAAATCAATCTGAGGATAAGAGAAAAAATTGATGACAGTGCAACAGTAAAATTTCCCCAATCAAAAATTACTGGTGTCGAATTCAGAGAAACCCCATCAATAAAGACGGGAAAAGAGAGTTGTATTGTACCGTTAACCCGAAAATCTCCAATGTATATTGTTGAGCATGGCAATCAGCATTATGACTTTGATTCTTATGGTTTACATTTAGGTCAGGAGGATCATCTAACCTTTTTAGGGAAAATGGATCATGAAATAAAATTAAAACTGGTTGATATGAGGAAAGGCTCGGATACCCTGTTTATTGAAGAAGAGTTAACATTTACCCCTCACCCTAATGTAGAATTAGTCATACCCTGTGGGGTTGCACATGCCTTATTCAACATGGCAAATATCATTACCGTCAATCGGCCTATCATATTTCTCAGCCGCGACAAAGAGTACATCCCCGGTCATGATGTTATTGACTGGCCAATCAATAATAGAGAATACATGAGCTACAGCGTGAATGATGTAGAGGCTGATACCGCGTACTATGAATTTCTGGTTTCTCAACAAAAAGAAATTGCCCGTGAAGAGCCAACACATAACACGCCAAAGTCTGTCATTGTTTTTGATGAAAGCTCAGGAAAGCATGTTAAGGTCCTCTTAAAGGAAAAAGTATAAAGGTCACTTATGAACGTCCCATTCTTTTTTATGTTGTTTTTAGTTTTAACAGCAGATGGACTAATGGTTTTTCTGACTCCCGTTATTGTCTATCAACTTACCGGAAGTATTGGATACTCAGGACTATCATATGCCCTATGGTGGTTGCCGAGAGTAATTATTATTCCATTAGTCGGGACATTTATTGATAAACTGGGTATTCGCCCATTATCCATCATGTCTGATGTCATTAAATCAGCAGGGTGCATTTTTCTGGCACTGACGGAATTCTCATCCAATTTGATGATAGCAATCTCATTTGGAATCATTGGGAGCATCATATCCATCGGTAATTCCCAAACGATTATCACATACGAAAAATTAGTATCATCACTCAGTAAGACTAAAGATCATCACGCCAACCTGATTTCAAGAATGGATTTTTTAGGCATGATAGTCGGCCCGTTGATGGGTATGTTACTCATTGAGTATGGATTTAAAATAGCACTCATATTACCCTGCGTATTTTATATCATGAACGCAATTTTCTTTTCCCTTGAGAAGAAAGATCTCGGCACTTCAGCTACTGAGATAAAACAACATGCTGCCGAGAAAAATGACCGTGGAAACGGCATAAAAGACTGTGCACTTTATCTTCTTTCGACGCCAATACTCATCTTTTCTGTTTTCTTAGCCGTAGGTAATAACATGTTTGATGGGTTGGTTGAATCAAGCGGCGCAGCCTTAATTGAAAGAGGAATGAACCTTCCCGTCAAATACTTCGGTTTGATAGATGTTGCCGCTGGTCTCTGCGGGGTTTTGGGTACGTATTGTTATAGTTATTTAAGACCACTCCTCGGCAGGAAGGCGCTTTTACTACTTGCTATTATGATTATCGCTTCCAGCTCAATATCATTGATAGCATTTAAGGAATCGTTTATCGTCTTTATTGGTTGTTATGCTTTATCAATAATAGGTAAAGTTTTCACCGGAAATATTTGTCGCATGATTCGTATTGAAGTTATCAATCCGAGCATGTTCGCCAGTACATCGTCATTGATCGTTTTATTAAACCAGTCAGTGCTTCCCATTATAGGTCTTATCTTATATATCGCAGGTGATTCAACACAGTTTGTTTATCTCTTGATGGCTATTAGCATTGTTATTTCCTCAGGGGCAGGATTTCTTCTATATAAAAGAATGATGTTACCTGAAGCGAAACCGGACGCTCCTCAAGCGACCTAAATAGCGTGGTGTACTCATACTGCACAACTCTTGTTAAGTAGAAAACCACCCTACGATCAACGTTGATAAACCCGTACCCGATTTCAGTATGGCGCGGGTTTATTGAACGCAAATACACTTCCGTTTTATCTACCGGACTGATAAAGCCTGCCGGACATCCTGCTCATAACGCTCCTGGCCCTACTTTAGCGCATCATTAAGTTGATTAGCTAAACCGTTTCTTCTATGTTAGCAAACAGTTTAGTCATTCTGAAAAAGAGAGCCATCATGTCTCATAAAGTATGGGTTTTGGGCGATGCCGTCGTTGACCTTATTCCTGAAGACGAGGAACGCTACCTGAAATGCCCCGGTGGCGCGCCGGCCAATGTTGCCGTCGGCGTGGCGCGCCTTGGCGGCGCAAGCGGCTTTATCGGCCGGGTGGGCGATGATGCCTTTGGCCGCTTCCTGAAACAGGTGCTGGCGCAAGAACAGGTAGACATACGCCATATGCTGCTGGATAACGAGCACCGCACTTCCACTGTGGTCGTGAGTCTGGATGACCACGGTGAACGCACCTTCACGTTTATGGTGCGGCCCAGCGCCGATCTGTTTTTACAACCGCAAGACCTGCCCGCTTTCAAGCGCGGAGAGTGGTTACACCTGTGCTCCATTGCGCTCGCGCGCGAGCCGTCACGCACCAGTGCACTGGAAGCGATGCGCCGCATCCGCGCAGCGCAAGGCTGGGTCAGCTTTGACCCCAATATTCGCCCTGACCTCTGGGGCAACGAAGAGGCGTTGCGCGCCTGTCTGGATAGCGCGCTGGCGCTGGCCGATGTCGTGAAGCTCTCCGAAGAGGAGTTCTGGTTTCTCAGCGGCAGCACCGACATACACCAGGGCGCAGCCTTGCTGATGCAGCGTTACCCCATCAAGCGGTTGCTGATTACGCAGGGCGGCGACGGCGTCTGGCTGCATGACGGCCAGCAATTGCGCCATTTTCCGGCGCTGCGGGTAGACCCGATAGACACCACCGGTGCAGGCGATGCGTTCGTCGCCGGCATGCTGGCAGCGCTGGCACGTTACGACGACCCTTACCAGCCGGGAGACTGGCAGGCCGTACTGGCGCAGGCACAACGCTGTGGTGCGCTGGCGACCACGGCGAAAGGCGCGATGACGGCCCTGCCGTTTGCCGAACAGTTGTTCACCCTTTAACCGATTGCCATTAACCCGGTATGGCGCAATCACGTCTGGCCGGGTTTTGCAAACGCGATCACAGTTAGCACAGCAGGACAATAAAATTCCTTGCCAATTCCCTCTCTGCCCATTTAGTTTTCGTTGGCATAACCGGTTTAGCAATTTAGCAAAACAAAAAAACCACTCCAGCCAAGGGAACACAACAATGATAAAGCCAGGTTATCTTGCCACCGCCGTGGGTCTCGCCCTCTGTACCACTCAGGCATTGGCAGCACCTTCTGACAGCATTGAAGCGCGCCTTAACGCGCTTGAGCAACGTTTACAGCAAGCAGAAAGCCGCGCAAAACAGGCTGAAGCCCGCGCCGACGCAGCGGAAAAGCAGGCCAAACAGCTGGCGGCCCGCACCACGCAGGTTGAACAGAAGACCCAGCAGGTCGAAAACGTCACTCAACAGGTGGCGCAACAGACCCAGCAGGTCGCCGCCCGCGCCACGCAAAACGAACAACAAACCCAGCAAGTGGCGCAGAAAACCGCTGCCCTTGCCAGTAAAAGCAGCCTGGCCGATGGTTTTGAATTCCACGGCTACGCCCGTTCTGGCCTGGCGGTACATAACTCGGCGACCAGTTCACAAGCGGATATCGGCCCCGGCATGACGCCCGCCGGCCAGACCGGTGGTCATGTCGGCCGGCTCGGTAACGAAGATGACACCTATCTTGAGCTGAAACTTGAGCACCGCACCAGGCTGGATAATGGCGCGACCACCCGCTTCAAAGTGATGATGGCCGATGGCCAGCGCAGCTATAACGATTGGACGGCCACCACCAGCCAGTTCAACGTACGCGAAGCGTTTGTCGAACTTGGCTCACTGCCCACCTTTACCGGCGCGTTTAAGGACACCACGCTGTGGGCCGGTAAACGGTTTGACCGCGATAATTTCGACATCCACTGGATTGACTCCGATGTGGTGTTTCTGGCCGGTACTGGCGGCGGGATTTATGACGTCAAACCGGTCGATGGCTGGAAAACCAACCTCTCGGTCTATGGCCGTAGCCTCGGTGAAATCAGCGCACTGGATAATGAAATTCAGAACTATGTTGTCACCAGTAACAACAGGGTCGGCCCGTTCCAGTTCATGCTCAGTGGCCTGCATGCGCGCAACAACGATGCGAAGGAAAACACCGGTCGTAACAACGCCAACGCCGTCACCAACACCAATGCCGGTGATAGCGGTTATCACGCGCTGGTGGCCTGGCACGGCGACAGTTTCTACGGCCTGCGCGACGGGACATCCAAAGTGGCGTTGCTCTATGGTCATGGGCTGGGTGGCGAGGTGAAGAGCATCGGCTCTGACGGCAACCTGACGCAGAACGCCAACACCTGGCGGCTGGCGACCTATGGCACCACGGCGTTGAATAACACCTGGAGCTTTGCCCCGACGATTCTGGCACAAAGCAGTAAAGATCGTTATGTGCAGGGTGATGATTACCGCTGGATAACATTTAATGCGCGCTTCATTCAGGAAATCACCGAAAATTTCGCCATGGCGTATGAAGGCAGCTATCAATATATGGACCTGAACCCTCAACGCTATTTGGCACGTAATCAGGTCAGCGGCGGGTTTTATAAACTGACGGTAGCGCCAACGTTCAAAGTGGGCAATATTGCCAATTTCTTCAGCCGCCCGGAATTGCGCTTTTTTACCAGCTACATGAACTGGGATAAACGGCTGGATAACTACTCAAGCAGTGATGCCTTTGGCTCAACCGGCTTCAAAGCTGGCGGCGAATGGACTTTCGGCGTCCAGATGGAAACCTGGTTCTAACCATTAACGGGGCCCGTCACCGCCAGACGGTGACGGACATATGCCCATCGGTTATTGATAATGAGGAATAGTATGGATATTCGTGCCACTGCGGCCTCCCTGCTCCCGTTACTGGGTGGTAAGGACAATATCGCCAGCGCCGCCCACTGCGCCACTCGCTTGCGCCTGGTGCTAAACGATGACGGGCTGGCGGATAAAGCCGCTATCGAAAAGGTTGACGGCGTAAAAGGGTGTTTCCAGAATGCGGGCCAGATGCAGATAATCTTTGGCTCAGGCCTGGTGAACAAAGTGTATGCGGAATTTATTCAGGTCGCCGGTATCACCGAAGCCAGCACCCGTGATACCGCGACGCTGGCCGCGCAAAAACTCAATCCGCTCCAGCGGTTAGCCCGGTTATTGTCCAACATTTTCGTGCCGATTATTCCGGCGATTGTGGCCTCCGGGCTGCTGATGGGCCTGCTGGGTATGATCAAGACCTATGGCTGGGTCGATGCCGGTAGCGCCATTTTCGTGATGCTGGACATGTTCAGCTCTGCGGCGTTTATCATTCTGCCCGTCCTGATTGGTTTTACGGCGGCGCGCGAATTTGGCGGCAACCCCTATCTGGGCGCAACGCTGGGCGGCATTCTCACTCACCCGGCGCTCACTAACGCCTGGGGCGTGGCCGGCGGTTTCAAGACCATGCATTTGTTCGGTCTGGAATTCGCGATGATAGGCTATCAGGGCACAGTATTCCCGGTGCTGCTGGCCGTCTGGTTCATGAGCCTGGTGGAAAAGCGGCTGCGCCGCATGGTGCCAAACGCGCTGGATATCATTGTCACGCCTTTTTTGACCGTGATTATTTCCGGTTTCGTTGCCATGCTGGTGATTGGCCCGGCCGGACGCATGCTGGGCGATGGCATCTCATTGGTGCTCAGTTCACTGATAAGCCACGCAGGTTGGCTGGCGGGGTTGCTGTTTGGCGGCCTGTATTCCGCCATCGTCATTACCGGTGTTCACCACAGTTTTCATGCTATTGAAGCCGGGCTGTTGGGTAATCCATCGATTGGCGTGAATTTCCTGCTGCCTATCTGGGCCATGGCGAATGTGGCACAGGGCGGCGCGTGTCTGGCGGTGTATTTCAAAACGAAAGACAGCAAAATCCGCGCTATTGCCGTGCCATCTGCACTCTCTTGCCTGCTGGGCATCACCGAAGCGGCCATTTTCGGTATCAACCTGCGCTTTATCAAACCGTTTTTGGCAGCGCTGACCGGTGGTGCGCTCGGCGGAGCCTGGGTGGTCGCTAACCATGTCAACATGACGGCTGTGGGCCTGACCGGTTTTCCGGGGCTGGCGATTGTGCAGGCCGGTTCGCTACTGAATTACCTGATTGGTATGGTGATCGCTTTTGGCAGCGCCTTTGTACTCTCGCTGTTGTTGAAATATAAGACGGACAACGCATAGGAAAATGCATCACATGAAGGAAATCCACCTGTTAAAACGCATGGCGTACTCGCTGATGTCCGGGCCATTGCGGCAGTCGTATGATCCGCATCGGCCGCAGTGGCACCTGTCGCCGTTGGTCGGGCTGATGAATGACCCTAACGGCTTTGTGCAGCATAAAGGACGTTACCATCTGTTTTATCAGTGGAACCCGCAGGCCTGCGCCCACGGAGCCAAGTTCTGGGGGCACTGGAGCTCGGCGGATCTGGTGCACTGGCGTCACGAACCCGTGGCGCTGGTGCCTGCCGAGAGCTATGAAAGCCACGGCTGCTACTCTGGCTCTGCGGTGGTCGATAACGACCGGCTGGCGCTGATATATACCGGCAATGTGAAGTATGACGATGGCTCGCGTACCGCTTATCAGTGCCTGGCCTATGCCAACCCGGAAGGTGAGTTTGACAAAACCGGCCCGGTGTTGTCGCTGCCGCAAGGCTATACCGGCCATGTGCGTGACCCGAAGGTCTGGCAGCATCAGGGCCACTGGTACATGGTGCTCGGCGCACAAGACCTCGATTTACAGGGTAAAATCCTGCTCTATCGCTCACCGGATCTGCGCGACTGGCAACGGCTGGGAGAGATTGCCGGTTCGCGGCTCAACGGACTGGGGGATTTCGGCTACATGTGGGAATGCCCGGACCTGTTCACACTGGGCGATGCCGAGGTGCTGCTCTGCTGCCCGCAGGGACTTCCTGCCGAAGAGGAGCGCTATCTCAACACGCATCAGTCTGGTTATTTCGTCGGCACGCTCGATTACACCGCGGCGCGTTTTAACCATCAGGCATTTCATGAACTGGATGTGGGGTTTGAATTTTATGCCCCGCAAACCACCTGTGATGAAAAGGGCAGAAGATTGCTGTTTGGCTGGATGGGTGTGCCGGATCAGGATGAATTTTTCCAGCCTACGATTACCCACGGCTGGATCCACACCATGACCTGCCCGCGTGAGCTTACGCTGCACGACGGCAAACTTTATCAGCAACCGGCTCGGGAACTGCAAAACCTGCGCCAGTCAGAACACTTGTGGCAAGGCGTGGCTGATTACGCACCGGTGCTGCCGATAAGCAGCGCAGAGCTGACGCTGGAAACACAGGGCGAATTCCAGATTCATTTTGCCGGGCTCATGGTGCTGTGCTGGGACGGTGAGCGCCTGACGTTAAGCCGCCGTAACCGGCGTACTCATGAACCGGAACACCGCTACTGGCATGATGGCCCGCTGCACCATCTGCACATTTTATGCGACCGCTCCAGCATAGAAATTTTCATCAATCACGGCAAAGGCGTGATGTCATCACGCTATTTTCCCGACAGTGACGCCACCGCAAGCTTCAGTGGTTCGGGGCGTATCACGCTGCGGCACTGGTTGTTAGCCCCGTGCGTGATAGAATAGGACTCCTTTTTTATGCCATTGACGGCGTATCACGCTCTTAAGATATCACGGTGAAACCAACCAAACGCGTCACAATCAGCGACATCGCCAGGCTGGCAGGGGTCTCAAAATCCACTGCCAGTCTGGTACTTAATGGCCGCAGCAAAGAGTTCCGCGTGTCGGATGAAACCCGCGACCGGGTGCTGGCCCTTGCACAACAGCAACGTTACCAGCCCAGCATTCATGCCCGCTCCCTGCGCTCAAGCCGCAGTAATACGCTGGGGCTGGTGGTGCCTGAGATGACGAACTACGGTTTTGCCGTGATCTCGCGTGAACTGGAGTGCCTGTGCCGGGAAGCCGGGTTACAGTTGCTGATAGCCTGTACCGATGAAAATGCCGCGCAGGAAATGATGGCCGTCAATAGCCTTATCCAGCGGCAGGTGGATGGGTTGATAGTCGCCTCCAGCATGTTAAGCGACGTCGAATATCAGAAAATCAACCAGCAATTACCGGTATTGCAGTTTGACCGGGTTATCGGTGAATCCACGCTGCCGATGGTGGTGTCTGAGGCGGTGGAGTCAACCGCAACGCTGGTGGAAAATATCGCGCGCCACCACCCGGATGAATTCTATTTCATCGGTGGCCAGGCGCGAATCTCGCCGACCCGTGACCGTCTGGCCGGTTTTCAGCTCGGGCTGCAACGCGCCGGGCTCGCCTGCCCGGCCGAGTGGATTATTCACGGCAGTTACCACTCCAGCGCCGGTTATGAGATGTTTGCGCAACTGTGTGCCAGACTGGGGCGACCGCCCAAAGCACTGTTTACCGCCGCCTGTGGCTTACTCGAAGGGGTATTGCGCTACCTCAACCAGCACAACCTGATGGATTGCGATATGCGGTTGTGCAGCTTTGACGATCACTATCTGTTTGACTGCCTGCCAATGAAAATCGACACCGTCGCACAGGATTGCGAAACGCTGGCGCGCAGCAGTTTCGAGATGATAAATCAGCTTATCGCCGGGCAGCCACTGGCCGAGAGCCGGGTCTATGTGCCCACACGTCTGCACTGGCGTCACCCTGGTTTGCATGACTGAGTTGCGCGGCCAAGCCTAACCTCAGTTCGCACCTCCCATGGATAAAAAAACCACCGCCGCTGGCGGTGGTTCGCCTCACGCCCCCGATTAAATGCAAGGCGCAAGCTGTTATAGCATCAAAAAACGGCTGGGGTTATCGACCGCGCCGGGAGCCGTACACTTCAGCGTACTTTCTCTGAGCCCATCAGGCCGATTTTGAGATAGCCCGCCTCACGCAGTGAGTCCATCACCCGCATCAGGGTTTCATAATCGACGCTTTTATCCGCCTGAAAAAACACCGTAGTGTCTTTATTACCCTGCGTTTTGGCCGCCAGCGCCTGGGGCAGCAATGCTTCACTGACGGGATCTTCTCCCAGGTAAAGCTGCTTATCGGCTTTTACCGTCAGGAACACCGGCTTTTCCGGGCGCGGCTGGGGAGTGGCGCTGGAAGCGGGCAAATTCACACGCACATCCACCGTTGCCAGCGGTGCCGCCACCATAAAGATAATCAACAGCACCAGCATGACATCAATAAACGGCGTGACGTTGATATCATGCATTTCGCCGTTTTCACTCTGCCCGTCATTCAAATGCATCGCCATCGCGTTACCCTACCCGCAGCGTGTGGGCAGGCGTGCTCACACGAGCGCCATTGCTGGCGGCGATATCCAAATCACGGCTTTGCAGCAACAGTACCTGGGCCGCCACATCACTCACGACAGCCTTATAACTGGCAGTCCAGCGCGCAAATACGTTGTAGATAACCACCGCCGGGATAGCCGCGACCAGACCGATAGCGGTGGCCAGCAACGCTTCGGCAATACCCGGAGCCACAACCGCCAGATTGGTGGTCTGCGACTGGGCGATACCGATAAAACTGTTCATGATGCCCCACACTGTACCGAACAAACCGATAAACGGCGCGATGGCCCCAACGGTTGCCAGATAGCCGGTACCACGCCCCATCTGACGCCCGGTCGCCGCGACCTGACGTTCGAGACGAAAAGCGGTGCGCTCTTTAATACCAGCGTTGTCATCGGAACGGGCGGATAGCTCTTGCTCGTTACGGGCATTGGCCAGCAATTGCAGCGTCACACTGCCCGGCGTAAACACCCCGGCAATATCCGTGGCATCATCCAGCGTGCGGGCTTCACTGAGTGCCTGATATTCGCGGCGAATACGTTTTTTCGCCGTCATCAGGCTGAGACTTTTACTGAAGAAAATCGCCCAGGTGACGACCGATGCCAGCAGCAGCCCAATCATGACGGCCTTAACCACCACATCAGCATGCTGGTACATTCCCCAGACAGATAAATCGGTACGCATCATATTACCGGCTACAGCAGTCGTTGCGGGGGTCGCGCTGCCAGTGGCCAGCGGTAGCGAAGCCGGTGCCGCCAGCGCGTGCCCTGCCATAACGATTGACAGCGTCAAGACCACAAGCCGCCCGGCCGCTGCCCGAAACACGCTGCCGGGCTTGTGCCAGGCTGAAGAAACCCGTTGTTTAGTATTATTGTCAGCCGTATACACGCTGTGCCTCCACCAATTATCTCTGCTATCCCTTCGGGCTATATCGCCCTTCACTGGCGAAAATGATACCAAACCCAGAATTAATTGATAGTCGTTCTCATTATTATTTGCGTATTTCCCCTCCCGAGCAGGTGATGGTCATGAGACCTCTTCATCTGGCGGAAAAAGCCCCCCTAACGCCCTCTCAGCCGTGATAACGTAGGAAAAAGTGCCAAACATGTTTTAGCGACAGGTGATTGCTTTATGACAAGTAAGAAAATAGCCACCACGCTGGTGGCTGCCGGACGCAGCAAGCGCGTCACCCAGGGGGCCGTCAACCCGGTGATTCAACGCGCCTCTTCTCTGGTATTTGACAGTGTGCAGGAAAAAAAACACGCCACGATTAACCGCGCCAAAGGGGGGCTGTTCTATGGCCGCCGAGGCACCCTGACCCACTTTGCCTTGCAAGATGCCATGACCGAGCTGGAAGGCGGTGCCGGTTGTGCGCTCTACCCCTGTGGCGCGGCCGCGATTGCCAACGCCATCACCTCATTTGTTAGCGCAGGCGATCACCTGTTAGTTACCGGTTCCGCCTACGAACCCACGCAGGATTTTTGTAACAAAGTGCTGGGTAAAATGAACATCCGCACCACCTTTTTCGACCCGATGGTTGGCGAAGGGATTGCGGCACTCATTCAGCCCAACACCCGGGTGGTGTTTCTCGAATCTCCCGGCTCCATCACGATGGAAGTGCAAGACGTTCCGGCCATTGTCGCCGCCGTTCGCCGCGTAAACCCGGATATTATCATCATGATCGACAATACCTGGGCCGCAGGGGTGCTGTTCCGGCCGCTGGCGCTCGGTGTGGATATCTCGATTCAATCGGCAACCAAGTATATTGTCGGGCATTCCGATGCCATGTTAGGCACGGCGGTCGCCAATGCCCGCTGCTGGGATCAACTGCGCGAGCAATCCTACCTGATGGGGCAAATGGCTGACGCCGATAGCGCCTATATGGCCAGCCGGGGCTTACGTACTCTGGGGTGCGTTTGCAGCAGCATCAGGAAAATGGCCTGCGTATCGCTCACTGGCTGGCAGAGCGCCCAGAAGTGGCTGTCGTCAAGCATCCTGCACTACCGGGCTGTAAAGGCCATGCGTTTTTCACCCGGGATTTCAGCGGCAGCAACGGGTTATTCTCGTTTGTGCTACGGGAAAAACTCAGCCCCTCGCAACTGGCGAACTACCTTGACCACTTCAGCCACTTCCGTATGGCGTATTCATGGGGTGGTTTTGAGTCGCTGATTCTGGCTAACCAACCCGACGATTTAGCCTCGATTCGCCCGGCCGGTGGCGTCGATTTCACCGGTACGCTGATTCGTCTGCATATCGGGCTGGAAGACAGCGATGACCTGATCGCCGATTTGGAATCCGGTTTCAACAGATTGCAGAAAATGTGACGCCGCCAACTCTTCACCCCTTGCAAGCCGCTGTGGTAAGCGCGCTAAAGCGTATATGATGAACAGTAACAATGATGACAATACGTTTACCTTTTTTACCCTATGCTGAGGTTCGTTTTTTCGGGCTTCAGGACGACGCAGCCTTGGCATAGCGTATCATCAGATACCGGGCCTTTTGCTACGCGGCTTTAGGGGTTAAGCAAACCAGACAGGATGCATTATGAGTGTTGTACATGAAATCGTTGATGCGCTGTGGCGGCATGACTTCAGCGCTTTGGCCGATCCGCAAGTGTTGTGGTTTATTTATGCCATTTTGTTCACCACTCTGTTTCTGGAAAATGGTTTGCTACCTGCCTCCTTCCTGCCGGGAGACAGCCTGCTATTGCTGACCGGGGCGTTGATAGCCAAAGGAGTGATGCACTTCGCTACAACGATAACCCTGCTGACGGTAGCGGCCAGTCTCGGTTGCTGGTTGAGCTATCTGCAAGGGCGCTGGCTGGGCGATACCCCGCTGGTGAAAAAATGGCTGTACCAGCTCCCCGCCCACTATCATCAACGCACCCATGACTTGTTCCACCAGCACGGTTTGTCCGCGCTCCTGGTGGGGCGTTTTCTGGCCTTCGTGCGTACCCTGCTGCCGACCATCGCCGGTGTTTCCGGCCTCAGCAACACCCGTTTTCAGATTTTCAACTGGTTAAGCGGCTTTCTGTGGGTCGGTGGTATCGTTACCATGGGATATGCCTTCAGCCACATCCCGCTGGTCAAACGCTATGAAGATCAGGTGATGGCGGTGCTGTGCATTCTGCCGCTGGTGCTGTTATTGAGCGGCCTGGTGGGCGTACTGCTGATGGTATGGCGCAAACGCCGCGCCATTGCCTGACCTCCTGAGATACGGCCAGCGATCATGGCCGTATCGCTACCACGCATTTCTTTCCATCACCGCCTGACCGGAACGCAGCCTGGCCACTTCATCGCCCGGCGTTGCGCCAAAAAAGCGTTTGAACTCACGACTAAATTGCGAGGGGCTTTCGTAGCCAACCTGCATCGACGCGGTATTGGCTTTCAGGCCATCCTGTAACATCAGCAAACGGGCTTTGTGCAAGCGGTAGGATTTCAGGTATTGCAGCGGCGAGGTATTCGTCACCGCTTTGAAGTTATGGTGGAACGCCGACACGCTCATATTCACATCCATCGCCAGCGCTTCAACGCTCAGGCTATCGGCATAGTGATTTTCAATATGGCGCAGCGCACGCGCTATCTGGCTGAAATGGCTGTAGCGGTTCATCAGCGCCTGTAGCGAATCACCGCAAGGGCCACACAGCACATGGTAAAGAATTTCGCGCACAATCCACGGCCCGAGCACTCTGGCATCACGCGCATTCGCCATCGCTTCCAGTAGCCGCTCCGCTGCGCATAACACCGCATCATTTAGCGGTACGCTGTTTATACTGGTGGTATCCGCGCGGCGCTTTTCACCGTACCCGTCATCCCCCATTTCTATCAGCAGGTCTTGCAGGATAGGGATATCCACCCGAATGGAGATACCAACAATCGGGTTTTCCCGGCTGGCAAAACTTTCGCACTCAAACGGCAGCGGTACCGTCATCAGCAGGTAGTTTTCCGGGTCATAATGAAAACGCTTACCGCCCAAATAGCCAACCTTATGCCCCTGAAAAATAATCACGATACAAGGGTCATACAGCACCGGCGTGCGGGCTCCGTGGCGATCGGTGTAGATAACCTTCACCTGAGGGATCGGCGTCTGGCTGATGCAATTCGGGCTGGCGAAAGGCATCGCCAGATTAATTAAGCGCTGGCGTGTAGTTAAGTTTTGCATATATTCATCTCATTCTGACAACAGAAATAAAATGACATATAACCCCCACATAATCACCCTTTCCTTCTATTTTTTGCAGAAACAGGCAATACATAGCGAGAAATGAGCATTGCCGGAAACGCCCGGGAAGACGAGAATAAAATCCCTATTTTGGCAGGTATGCGTTGAGGATCGTCATGAACCAACCCATTGAATTACTTAAACAACATCGCAGTGAACGTAGCTACCTGGATAAACCGATCCCGCAAGAGGTGTTGTCGGCGATTATTGAGAGCGCGCATTTAGCGCCAACCTCCGTCAATTCCCAGCAAGTTTCGATTGTCGTCACCCAAGACCCGGCTCGCCGGGCTCGCATCGCAGAACTGGCAGGCGGGCAGCCGTGGATTGCCAAAGCGCCGGTGTTTCTCACGCTGGTACTGGATATGCATAAAACCGCCACCGGTATCGCCATGAGCGGCAGTGAGCAACACGCCCATGAAAGCGTCGAGAGCATGATTTCCGGTGCCACCGACGTTGGCATCGCGCTGGGTACGCTTATCGCCGCCGCGCACGCTTTTGGCCTCGGCATTGTGCCGATAGGCGGCATACGTCGCCAGCCGCAAGGCATCATTGACCTGCTGGAGCTACCGCCACTGACCTTCCCGGTAGCAGGACTGGTGCTGGGATATGTCGATAAACCGGCCAGCCAGAAACCGCGCTTGCCGCTATCCACATTCCGCCATGACGAGGTCTACCAGCGCGAGGCGCTGGCTGGCGCAATTGAGCAATATAACCAACGATTAATGGAGCACTGGCAGCAAACAGGACGTCACGACGGTGAGCCCTGGGGCAGCAATACCGCCAGCTACTATCAACACGTCTATTTTCCGAATGTCCTGCCGGCACTGTTACAGCAGGGCTTTAAACTGGATCAATAAAATCACAAGAGAGACAACCATGCAGAACTTTACGCTTCATACCCCGACGAAAATTCTCTTTGGCGAAGGCCAAATCGCCGCCCTGGCAGCGCAGATCCCGGCGGATGCGCGCATCCTTATCACCTACGGCGGCGGCAGCATCAAACAAAACGGCGTATTCGACCAGGTGATGACGGCACTGGCAGGCCACAATGTGCTGGAATTTTCCGGTATTGAACCGAACCCGACTTACGAAACGCTGATGAAAGCCGTAGACATCGTGCGTAAGGAGAACATTGACTTCCTGCTGGCCGTGGGCGGTGGCTCCGTCGCCGATGGCACCAAATTTATCGCCGCCGCCGCACACTACAGCGCGGCTGAAGATCCGTGGCATATTCTGCAAACCTGGGGCGCAGAAATCACTCAGGCGCTGCCACTGGGCGTGGTGCTCACCTTACCGGCCACCGGTTCGGAATCCAACAGCGGCGCAGTGATTACCCGTAAAACCACCGGCGACAAACAGGCGTTTATGAACGACCTCGTGCGCCCGGTCTTTGCCGTGCTTGATCCGGTTGTCACCTATACGTTGCCTGCACGCCAGATAGCCAACGGCGTTGTTGATGCCTTCGTGCACACCGTTGAACAGTATCTGACCTACCCGGTCGATGGCAAAGTCCAGGATCGCTTCAGTGAAGGGCTGTTGCTGACCCTGATTGAAGAAGGCCCGCGCGCGCTGCAAGAGCCGCAGAATTACGCGGTGCGCGCTAACGTGATGTGGAGCGCGACGATGGCGCTCAATGGCCTGATTGGTGCCGGTGTTCCTCAGGATTGGTCAACCCATATGCTGGGCCATGAAATCACCGCCATGCACGGTCTGGATCACGCCCAGACGCTGGCGATTGTGCTGCCTGCCATGCTCAACGAACGCCGGGTGCAGAAACGCGAAAAACTGCTGCAATACGCCGAGCGCGTCTGGGGCCTGCGCGAGGGTACGGATGATGAGCGTATCGACGGGGCTATTGCTGCAACGCGCGCTTTCTTCGAAAAAATGGGCGTCCCTACCCGCTTCTCCGACTACCAGCTTGATGGCAGCTCGATCCCTGCGCTGGTGGCGAAACTGGCAGAACACGGGATGACGGCGTTAGGCGAACACCAGGATATTTCGCTGGAGATAAGCCAGCGCGTATACGAGGCGGCTCGCTAACTCACGCAATGCCGGTTTTTCGGCTACGCTTAAGAAGATGTCCGGGCGGCTCATCGGCCCGGACTGTCTTCGGCGAAACACGCATTCAGACGCCGCCGCTCAGGCAGCGTCACCATCCTGACACCTCGCCTTCGTTCTGCCACACTGCCGGGCTTCACCGCCACAGGCTCAAAAGGTAACCTCACAAGGAGAACACCATGACGATGCAACCGCTGGTCAAACTGGCTGATGGCAATGTGATGCCCCAATTGGGCTTAGGCGTCTGGCAGGCCAGCAATGAGCAGGCCACTGCTGCCGTCACCGAAGCGCTCAATATCGGCTATCGTGCCATTGATACTGCCGCCATTTACCGTAATGAGGTCGGTGTGGGTCGGGCATTGCAGAGCACCGACATCCCGCGCAGTGACCTGTTTATCACCACCAAACTCTGGAACAGCGATCAGGCGCATCCGCGTCAGGCGCTGGAAGAGAGCCTGCGTAAATTGCAGCTGGAGTATGTTGATTTATATCTGATTCACTGGCCGCTGCCGGAACAGGGAACCTATGTGGAAGCCTGGCGCGGCTTGCTTAATCTCAAAGCACAGGGGCTGGCGCGCAGCGTCGGTGTGTGCAATTTCCATCCTCACCACCTGCAACGCCTGAAAGAAGAGACCGGGGTAATGCCGGTTATCAACCAGATAGAACTGCACCCGTTGTTTCAACAGCGCATGCTACACACGTGGAATACCACGCATCACATTCAAACCGAGTCATGGAGCCCGCTGGCTCAGGGCGGTGACGGCGTATTTGACCATCCGGTGATTCATCGGCTGGCGAAAAAGTATGGCAAAAGCCCGGCGCAAATCGTCATCCGCTGGCATTTAGACAGCGGCCTGGTGGTTATCCCCAAATCCATTACGCCTGCGCGTATTCGGGAAAACTTCACCGTGTTTGATTTCAGGCTGGAAAAAGAGGAACTGAGTGAGATAGCCACGCTGGACTGCGGCAAACGGCTGGGGCCCGACCCGGATCTACCGCGCACTGACGCCGCGCGTAAAGTATAACCCAGCGCTCCCGCCCCTATCGCGTGGGCGGGAACAGCGGGCCTGCGTTACGGTTGCACCACTAACTGACCGGTTGACCCTCTGTCGGCCATTTCCAGCGTCTGGCTGTAATAGAGAAAGGGGAACTGGGCGGTAGAAAACTGGCCAAAATAAACCAGCAGTTCAACATTATTGTCTACCCATACCGTGTCTTTCCAGCCGCTGTCCTCTGGTGGCGTCAGCCCGCCGTTGACGCTACGCACCAAAAACGCAGCCCCCTGAATGTGAAACGGTTGTGGCTGGTCAGCATGCACTATCCAGCGCTCATAACGCCCTTGTTGGGTTTGCACATCGACACGGTTCACATCCCAAAGAGCTCCGTTAATTCCCGGCTGGCTGTCCCCCAGGCGAAACTCGCGCGTGCGGCTGACCGCGCCTTCCATCAGGTTATCGGATAACAATCGAGCAGGCAGAGTATTGGTGACCAGCGGCAGTAACCCGGTTGGCCGCAACGTCAGCACATTCGAGGACACCAGAATATTCGAAGGCTCAAACAGGCCACGCAGGCGCTGCATAATCGTGGCCGACGCCCCGGCCGTCAGGGTGACGTCACTGCCCTGCGACATGTCTATCAACACTTCACGACGCTCACCGGGTGCCAATGAAAGCTGATTGAGCACCATCGGCGCGGGCAAAAAGCCCTGATCGTTGGCGATAAGGCTCATCGGGCGTCCGTCGCTCATGCGCATCACATAGCGACGGGCATTCGAGGCATTCAATAAGCGCAACCTGACCCAGCCGCGAGAAACCTCGACAAACGGGTTCTGCGCGCCATTGACCAGCAGCGTATCGCCCATAAAACCGCCGTTGCCGGGCGGGTTGTAGAGCATTGCGCCAAAATTATCCAGCCGCTTGTCCTGAAGAATGAGCGGAAAATCATCCACCCCATAGTGATTGGGAACAGGCAGCGATTTACTGCTCTCATCTTCCACCAGCCACAAACCGGCCAGACCATTGTAGACGTGCGATGCCATACGGTTGGGCGTATTGGCGTGATACCAGCAGGTCGCCGCCGCCTGGCGAACGGGCAACACCGGTGCCCAGTCCATATTGGGCTGGATAAGACGCCCGCCACCGCCCATCAGTGACCCAGGCACTTGCAGGCCGCTCACCGTCATCGCCACCGGCTCGTTCAGGCGGTTACTGTAAATCAGCTTCACATCATCATTGCTGAACACCCGCACCGTCGGGCCGAGATAGCGCCCGTTAAACCCCCAGGCCGGATTTCTGCGTTCACCAGAAAACACCCACTGTGCGCGCTGAAGGGTCAGAAAAACCGGTTGCCCGCGACGGGACTCCAGCAACGGGGGCACCGGCAGCGGGTTTTGCCCACCGGATGCCCGCGCCGTCAACGGCATGGCTCCGGCACACAGGGCAACCCCGCTTGCCTTAAGGAACTGACGCCGGTTCAATGACATAATGACTCCGAAACACTGTTCAATCCGTTATCCATAACGGGACACCTTCTCGCTTTCGCCCCAGAATTAGCGTTTATCCGCCGCTTCCCGCTGAGCGACTTCTTCATCCAGCGCGGCAATTTTTGCTGCCATCACCTCATGACAGTGAGCCGCCAGCTCACGCACCTGCTCTTTGCTGTAAGCACGGGTGTCAATCGGCGGCAGCATCTCAACAATTACATGACCGTTGTTCCAGCGGTTGAGTTTGATTTTGTTATGGGTGGTGGACACACAAATGGGCACCACCGGCACACCGGCAGCAATTGCGGCATGAAATGCGCCGGTCTTGAACGGCAGTAAACCGCGCCCGCGGCTACGGGTGCCTTCCGGGAACATCCACACGGAAATGTCATGCTCTTTAATGTGCTTCACTACCTGGGCGATGGTGCCGTGTGCTTTGGCACGGTTATCTCTGTCTATCAGCAAATTACCGGCCAGCCAGTACAGCGGGCCGAAAAACGGGATCCACACCAAGCTTTTTTTGCCGACCGTAACCGTGCCGGGCATCACCATATTGGCCGCTGTCACCATGTCGTAATTGTTCTGATGATTGGCGATATAGATACAGTTACCGTTAAAACCGGATGCCTGTGGCTGGCGCAGCTCCAGTTTAATACCGAACACGACGGACAGACGGCCAAACAAGCGGCCAAAACGGGAGACATGACGGGGGTTCTTCGGGGTAAACAGGCAATAGACAAACCCCACCAGAGACACCACCACACAGAAGACGATGACCACTAAAAACCGCAAAATGAATAACATAGCAACCTCATGAGCCAATAGCCGCCGCTAGTATAACGACTTGGCGCAAAAACACACGGCGAACCTGCCAGCGATGCCGGCTGCGGCCCGCTTCGGGCTATCCGCCGCCAGACGAAAGAGCAAGGTCTTAGGGCTGCGCGGGGTGCCTGTCGTACACGACATGCAGTACACGACATAAAGTACGCGGCAACCACGCGCCGTTGCCCTGTCAGGGGCGCTTACTCTTCACTGCTGTTACGGCTGTGCGTACCTTCACCGGGCGAAGGCGGTTGCAGACTGACCGGCACATCAACATCGATGCGATCAACTCGCTGTAGCCCACGCGGTAACGCCGTGCCTTTGCAGCCGCGGCTGGCCTGATATTTTTGCAGCTCTTCCGGGCGCAGTGAATACTTACGCTTGCCTGCGTAAAGCGTTACCGATGCCTGTGGCGCTATCGTCATCAGCCACTGCACCCGGTCTTCACCACGGGCCAGCTCTGCGGCGGCGATAGAAACCATCTTGTTACCTTTCCCTTTGGAGAGCACTGGCAAGTCAGAGACAGGGAACAGTAATATCCGACCGGCGGCGGTAATGGTCAGCAGCAGGTCATCGTCACGCACAATCTCCAGCGGTGGCAGCACGCGCGCATGGTCTGGCAGCGTCAATAGCGCTTTGCCGACGCGGTTGCGCGCAACAAGGTCGGCAAAGGTACAGATAAAACCGTAACCAGCGTCAGACGCGAGCAACAGGCGCTGGTCATCCGGTGCCATCAGCACCTGTTCAACGCTTGCGCCCGCAGGCAGCGTCAGTTTACCGGTCAGCGGCTCACCCTGACCGCGCGCGGAAGGCAGCGTCAGCGGGTCAAGTGCGTAACTGCGCCCGGTGGAGTCGATAAACACCACCGGCTGGTTACTCTTACCACGCGCCGCCGCGCGAAAGGCATCACCGGCTTTGTAGCTCAGGCCAGACGGGTCAATATCATGCCCTTTGGCACTGCGTACCCAGCCCATTTCCGACAGCACAATCGTCACCGGCTCAGAGGGCGACAAATCATGCTCGCTCATGGCTTTGGCTTCACCGCGCTCTTGCAGCGGCGAGCGGCGCTCATCGCCATAGGCTTTCACGTCATCCTGAAGCTCTTTTTTCAGCAGGTTGCTCATCTTACGTTCAGAAGCCAGCACCGCCTGAATCTGGTCACGCTCTTTGGCCAGTTCATCCTGCTCACCGCGAATTTTCACCTCTTCAAGCTTCGCTAAATGACGCAGTTTCAGCTCCAGAATCGCCTCGGCCTGAATATCGCTCAGGCCAAATTTCGCCATTAAGACCGGTTTGGGCTCATCTTCGTTGCGGATAACCTCGATGACGTCATCAATCTTCAGGAACGCGATCAGCAGGCCTTCCAGCACATGCAGCCGTTTGAGCACTTTATCCAGGCGGAAACTCAGGCGACGGCGCACCGTGTCACGGCGAAACGCCAGCCATTCGGTCAGGATCTCACGCAGCCCCTTCACCGCCGGGCGGCCATCCAGACCAATCATGTTCATGTTGATGCGATAGCTCTTTTCCAGATCGGTGGTCGCAAACAGATGATTCATGACCTGATCAGGATTAAGGCGGCTGGAATAGGGCATTTGCAGCACCAGCCGCGTCGGATTCTCGTGATCGGATTCATCACGCAAATCATCGATCATCGGCAGCTTTTTCGCCCGCATCTGGCTGGCAATTTGCTCCAGCACTTTCGCGCCAGACACCTGATGCGGTAAGGCGGTAATGATAATTTCAACTTTCTTCTTGTTGTCATCATCTTTTATCGACTCTTGCTTCCACACCGCCCGCATACGCACCGAGCCACGGCCGCTTTCGTACATTTTGCGAATGTCATCACGCGCAGTGATAATTTCTGCTTCGGTCGGGTAATCGGGAGCCTGTACGTGCTCTAACAGCACGGCCAGCGAGGTATCAGGGTCGTCAATCAGCGCCATCGCCGCGGCCGCCACTTCCCGCACATTGTGCGGCGGAATGTCGGTGGCCATGCCCACGGCAATACCGGTGGTACCGTTCAGCAGAATATTCGGCAGCCGCGCGGGCAGCATTTTCGGCTCTTGCAGCGTGCCGTCGAAATTGGGCACATAATCTACCGTGCCTTGCCCCAGCTCACGCAGCAGCACATCGGCATACTTCGACAGGCGCGATTCGGTATAACGCATGGCGGCGAACGATTTGGGATCGTCCGGTGCCCCCCAGTTGCCCTGACCGTCTACCAACGGGTAGCGGTAGGAGAAAGGCTGCGCCATCAGTACCATCGCCTCGTAACAGGCGCTGTCGCCGTGCGGATGATATTTACCCAGCACGTCGCCCACGGTGCGGGCGGATTTCTTGAATTTCGCGCTGGCGCTCAGCCCCAGTTCCGACATCGCATACACGATACGACGCTGAACCGGCTTGAGGCCATCGCCAATAAAGGGAAGCGCCCGATCCATGATGACGTACATGGAGTAATTGAGGTAGGCGTTCTCAGTAAATGTGTGCAGCGCAAGACGCTCTGCGCCGTCATGAGTCATGTCACTCATTGATAATCCTTAAACCGTGGCGTATCGCCATGTTCAAAAAACTCGCTTATTGTTGCGCGATGAACCACAACGTGGCAAAACCGACCGGACAACACTGACCGGATAGTAACGTAAGTTGTGTCTCTCTTCACGGCATCCTGTTACCGCAATGCGTTGTTCGATTCAACACCCGCGATTATTGACTATTTGGCAATAGTGTTGTGCGCCACCGCACGTTTTTCCCCATCACGCAATTAGATAGACTGATCTTCAACGCTTGTTTATCTCATTTGAGGTCATCTGCCATGCAAAACGTACTCATCATCAATGCCGGAAAAGCCTTCGGCCATTCCAAAGGGGAACTCAACCGTACCCTGACCGATGTCGCCGCCACGTTCCTGCGCGACAAAGGCCGCGAGATCCGCATCACCACCGTCGATGACGGTTACGACATCGAACAGGAAGTGCAGAATATTCTGTGGGCCGACGCCGTCATCTACCAAATGCCAGGCTGGTGGATGGGTACCCCCTGGATCCTGAAAAAATACATCGACGACGTATTCACTGCGGGACATGGCTCTCTGTACGCCAGCGATGGCCGCACCCGCGCAGACGCCAGCAAGAAATACGGTTCCGGCGGCTTATTACAGGGCAAACACTACCTGCTGTCGCTAACCTGGAACGCCCCGCTGGACGCCTTCACCGACCCGGATCAGTTCTTCCACGGTGTCGGCGTGGACGGCGTCTACCTGCCGTTTCACAAGGCCAACCAGTTCATCGGCCTGTCGCCGTTACCCACCTTCATCTGCAACGATGTCATCAAACAGCCGGACGTAGAGCAGGACATTGCCCGCTACCGCGCCCACCTCGATCAGGTATTCGCCTGATCCCCGGTTTGCGGCCCTCGGCGCGGCATTCACTTCACCACTACAGTGGATGCTGCGCCACTTTTTCACTGAGAAAATCCAGAAAACAGACAATCCGGCTGGCCAGCTCCGTATTGCGGTAGTACACCGCATTCACCGGCAGACGCCGGTCTAACGTCTCTTGCGCCAGCACCTGCACCAGTCGCCCCGCCGCCACATCATCCCGGGTCATGAAATCCGACAGCCGGACAATCCCCTCTCCACACAACGCCAGCTGGCGCAGCATTTCACCGTTAGACGCGGCAATTGTCGGTGAAATGGGGTAATCATCGCCAAATGCGTTGCGTAATGGCCAGAGATTGAGCGACTCGGACTGGGTAAACCCCAGCAAGGTGTGGCCCGCCAGTGCATCGACACTGAGTGGCGTGCCGTGACGGCTCAGGTAGGCAGGGCTTGCCAGAATGCGCAACCGGGTGGCACCCAGCGGCCGGGCATGGATACTGGAATCGCGCAGTTCGCCGATGCGAATCGCGATATCGGTATGCTGTTCCAGCAAATCGATAATCACGTCATCGGTATTCAGTTCAAGCGAAATACAGGGATAACGACGACGAAACTCCGGGATTAACGGCACGACCACATGCTGCATAAATGACGCGGCAGCGTTTATGCGCAACCGACCGCTGGGTGTCCTGCGGCGCAGCGCAATTTGCTCTTCCGCCAGTTCGACCGAATACAGTGCGTCCCGAGCATGTTGCAAAAAGATCTTCCCCTCTTCCGACAAGGCCTGACGACGGGTAGTTCGGTGCATTAACGTCATGCCGAGCTTGCTTTCCAGACGACCCAGCGCCCGGCTGATCCCCGAGGTAGTCTGCCCCAATTGTGCAGCCGCCGCGGTGACAGACCCACAGTCCACCACCACCACAAATGCCTGCATCTCTTCCAGCGTGACTTTCATCGTATCCGTTCGTCAGACGTCAAGCTCGGCCTTGTCGCCTTTTTCCTGCAACCAGTTACGGCGGTCTTCGGCGCGCTTTTTCGCCAGCAGCATATCCATCATCGCCAATGTCTGCGCCATATCCTCTTCGTTCACGGTGAGCTGCACCAGGCGGCGGGTGTTCGGGTCCAGCGTGGTTTCGCGCAGTTGCATCGGGTTCATTTCCCCCAGGCCTTTAAAGCGCTGCACGTTCGGTTTGCCCTTTTTACGCTTGAGCCGGTCGAGAATACCGGCCTTCTCTTCTTCATCGAGCGCGTAATAAACCTCTTTACCCAAATCGATGCGATAGAGCGGCGGCATGGCGACATAGACATGGCCGTGCTGCACCAGCGCGCGGAAATGGCGCACAAACAGCGCACACAGCAGTGTGGCGATATGCAGACCATCAGAGTCGGCATCCGCCAGAATGCAGATCTTGCCGTAGCGCAGTTGGCTGAGATCGTCACTGTCAGGATCGATACCGATCGCCACCGAAATGTCATGCACTTCCTGCGACGCCAGCACTTCATCCGACGACACTTCCCAGGTATTCAGGATCTTGCCTTTGAGCGGCATGATAGCCTGATACTCGCGATCGCGCGCTTGCTTGGCCGAACCGCCTGCGGAATCCCCCTCCACCAGAAACAGCTCGGTTTTATTCAGATCCTGCAAGGTGCAATCCGCCAGCTTGCCGGGCAGCGCCGGGCCGCTGGTGAGCTTCTTGCGCACCACTTTTTTAGCCGCGCGCAAGCGCCGTTGGGCACTGGCGATAGCCAGTTCCGCCAGTTGCTCCGCCGCCTGCACATTCTGGTTCAGCCACAGGCTAAAGGCATCTTTCACCACGCCGGAAACAAACGCCGCCGACTGGCGCGATGACAGCCGCTCTTTGGTTTGCCCGGCAAACTGCGGGTCTTGCATCTTCAGCGACAGCACATACGCGCAGCGCTCCCAGAGATCTTCCGCGCTCAGTTTGACCCCGCGCGGCATCAGGTTGCGAAACTCGCAAAATTCGCGCATCGCATCCAGCAAGCCCTGACGCAGGCCATTAACGTGGGTGCCGCCCTGCACGGTCGGGATCAGGTTGACGTAACTTTCGCCCAGCAATTCGCCGCCTTCCGGCAGCCACAGCAGCGCCCACTCCACCGCTTCGGTGTCACCGGGAATGCTGGCGACAAACGGTTTTTCCGGCAGCGTCGTCAGGCCGTTTACCGCTTCGCACAGGTAATCACTCAGCCCGCCCTGATAGCACCAGCGTTGCTCGGTGTTGTTGACGCCATCTTTAAAGACGATTTCTACCCCAGGGCACAGTACCGCTTTGGCTTTGAGCAGGTGCGTCAGGGAGGTGACGGAAAAGCGCGGGCTGTCAAAAAATGCGGCATCAGGCCAGAAATGTACCCGGGTGCCGGTATTACGACGCCCACAGCTGCCCGTTACCGTCAGTTCCTGTACTTTGTTGCCTTTTTCAAAGGCGATGTCGTAGACCTGCCCGTCGCGGCGCACGGTGACTTCCACCCGGGTAGACAGCGCGTTCACCACCGAAATCCCCACCCCGTGCAGGCCACCGGAGAACTGGTAGTTTTTGTTGGAGAATTTGCCGCCTGCGTGTAAACGGCACAGGATCAGCTCAACGGCGGGCACGCCCTCTTCCGGGTGAATATCGACCGGCATGCCGCGACCGTCATCGATCACTTCCAGCGACTGATCGGGATGGAGAATGACGTCTATGCGGCGGGCATGACCTGCCAGCGCTTCATCAACGCTGTTATCAATCACCTCTTGCCCAAGATGGTTGGGACGAGTGGTATCGGTATACATGCCCGGCCGACGGCGTACCGGCTCCAGCCCGCTGAGGACTTCAATCGCATCAGCGTTATAACTTGATTGCGTCATGGTTTGAATGAATGTTGTCGTTGTTTGAATGAATGTTTTCGTTGTTTGAAAGCAGACGATATCCCGCGATTATACGTAGCAAAGGCGATAGGCCAAGCGCAGATCACCGGCCAGAAACCGAGTCAAAAAACACGGCGCTCACAAGCCGGATATCACAGGAATTCGGGTGATGGCGCAGTCTCAGCCATTGCTGCCTGCGCCTTGAGGTGTCAGTCTGTCGTCAATCCGAGGAAATCAATAATCGGCGCAAAATAGTGCTCAAATCCCACAAACGCATGATTACCACCAGATTCCACCGTCTGCCGACAGGCCGTGTAGTAGGCAACAGCCTGACGATAATCCAGCACCTCATCCCCGGTTTGTAACAGGCACCAGAGCAAATCTGGCGATTCCAGCGGCCCTACCTGCATCACCTTGAGATCGTAAATGTGCCGAGACTCTAACACATATTGCTCGCCGGTGTAGGGGTTCTGCTGTTGGCCCAAAAAATCCTGCAACAACTCATACGGCCGTACCGCCGGGTTTACCACCACCGCAGGCAGGTGAAAACGCTGTGATAGCCAGGTCGCGTAGTACCCGCCAAGGGATGAGCCCACCAGCCCTAAAGGTCGGCCTGCCCGCGCCATCACCATATTCTCAATGAGCTCGGCGGCCTGCGCCGGATAAGGGGGCAGTTGCGGCACCACCATCTCGATATGCGGGTGTTGCTGGGCCAGCCACTGCTGGATGGCCGTCGCCTTGGCGGACAGAGGGGAGCTATTAAAACCATGAAGATAAAGCAGGGTAGGCATCAGTAACCGTCCGAATCCATATCCGGCAGGAATTCACAGCCTTCCAGACGACCAATACGGGTTTCCACCGTGCCGTCTGCCAGCAGATCAAGATAACGCCAGCCGGGTGCGACATTATCGATAGTAAAATTGGTGCAATGGGGCTTGAACTGAACGCAGGTTGACGGCGTTGCCAGCAAGCGGCGACCGTTCCAGTCCTCATCCAGTTCCTGATGAATATGACCGCACACCACCGTTTTCACCCGAGGATAATGCGCCAGCAGCGCATCCAGACTGTGCGCATTGCGCAGGCTATGCTGGTCAAGCCAGGTGCATCCGGAAGGCAGCGGATGATGGTGTAACATCAGCAGCGTGTGCCGTTCAGGCTGACCTTGCAGGCTACGCTCCAGCCATTCCAGTTGGTAGTCACTGAGCGCCCCGTGCGGCACACCGAATACCTGGCTGTCGAGCAGAATTACCTGCCATTGCTCCCCTAACAGCACATGCTTAGAAGGCGCAATACCGCAACGGGCTAACACATCAACCATCGCAGGCTGGAAGTCATGGTTGCCAGGCAGCCAGACACAAGGGGCATTAAAGCGGCGAATGCCATCAGCAAAATGCGTGTAGGCTTCCTGCGTATGATCCTGCGCCAAATCCCCTGTGGCGGTGATTAAATCGAAGGCGTCCTGCTGGGCGGCAATCGCATCCAGCACCGCATGATAGCTGCGATAAGTGTCTACGCCGAGCAGTGTCCCCCGCTCGTCGGCAAACAGGTGGGTATCTGTTATTTGTAAAATCCTGATTCTGGCCCCACGCGCCACAGGAAGTGTCAACAGGCTTTCCAAATAGTGTCCTTCGGTCTTTGCAATCTGCCTAACAACGTCATAAAACCATCGCTCTCACTCGGCGATCGGTATAAACGCGAGCACAATCAAGATAACCGTTATCAAGACGGTGGGTATCAATATGCCTGCGCGCTAACAAACGGGAACCGACAATGAACCCCAGGCCAGACAATACCTGAGCCAATCGGCGAGAAATTGATTAATCTGATGCTTTTCATCACGTTGATGTAATTTTTTATTCGGATAATCATAACGTGCCTTAAAACGGAAGATCTGCTGCGTGGAACACACTTCCGCAACCCTCGCATCGTAATACAGCCGCACCACCAGTGTTGGCAGGCTCCAGTAGCTGACCGTGGGGGCGACCTGCTGAATTTCCACCAGCGCGGTATAGCGCGTAGACTCCAGAATCGTTAAACGATAACGGGCTCCCTGCACCTGATACTCCACCGCGGCCCCCACCTCTTCACTGCGGGGCAACAGGCGGCGCAACTGGGCGAAATTCACTTCGTTCAGGCGCATCATTTCAGGGAAATCCGGGGTATAACGCTTCATGGCTCGCCCACCCAGGCTTTTTTCAGTGATTCATGGTGCAATGCCAACCATTGCAAGGCAATGACAGATGCAGCGTTGTCAATAATCCCCTGTTCGACCCACTGATAACTTTGCTCACGGCTGACCACATGTACCCGGATGTCTTCATTTTCTTCTGCCAGCCCATGAATACCGCTGGCCGCTGTCGCATCCACTTCGCCGACCCAGATTGCCAGCCGCTCACTGGTGCCACCGGGGCTGGCCAGATAACTGAGTGCCGGGCGACAGCGCCTGACCGCCAGGCCCGCCTCTTCCTGCGCTTCGCGCCGGGCGACCTCTTCTTCGCTCTCGCCAGGCTCAATCATACCGGCCACCAGTTCGAACAACCACGGCGACGGGCTGGTGTCGTAGGCGGCGATGCGAATTTGCTCTATCAGCACCACTTCATCACGCACCGGGTCGTACGGCAGCAGCACGACGGCATGGCCGCGCTCAAGAATCTCCCGGCTGACCTCACCACTCATGCCTCCGTGAAACAAGCGATGGCGAAAACGGTAGCGCTGCAATGAAAAAAAACCTTTATACAGCGTTTCCCGTGCAATAATTTCTACATCATCCTGGCTGAATGTACCGGGATGGGCGCTTGGCAAGGCCATAACTCAACTCCTATGGACAATACGGCGGGCAAGCCATTTTGTGTGGCGAAAACATAGACAGAGGCTCACCATTTTGTGCAATATTTATCGTGCCGACCCGATAAGGATAGTCAGGCACGGAAAATTATCGGTTAAGGATGAGAGGTTCCGGGTATTAACGCAATGCCTTTATACCCGCCAGCGCCCTGTCATGCCGGAGCGGCGCTCACCGTGCCGTCAGGCATTGTGCCCGACCCCAAACCGTTAAGTAAAATAGGCTTTTGGGATAACCGCAAGCAAAAGATGGCACGTTCAGCCACCTAATGCGATTGGCCGATTCTGATAGAATCGGCAAGTCTCTCATCTCCAGATGGCGCAACCCTAAGCAACTTTGCTGCACAACAAGGAACGCAAATGAAGAAATTGCTCCCGCTTCTTATCAGCCTGGGTCTGTTCGGCTTTAGCGCCGCAAGCCAGGCAGAAGATCTGTTACAGGTTTATCAGCAGGCCAAAACCACCAATCCAGACTTACGCAGCGCTGCCGCCACCCGTGATGCGGCATTTGAGAAAATCAACGAAGCCCGCTCTTCCCTGCTGCCACAGTTGGGGCTGGGGTCTGACTACACCTACACCAACGGCTACCGCGATCGTAAAAATATCAACAGCAATGCCACCAGTGCCTCACTGCAACTGACGCAATCGATTTTCAATATGTCGCTGTGGCGCTCTCTGACATTACAGGAAAAACAAGCCGGTATTCAGGACGTCAGCTATCAGAGCTCTCAGCAGACGCTGGTGCTCAACACCGCCACGGCGTACTTCAACGTCCTGCGCGCCATTGATGCCTTGTCGTATGTCAGCGCACAGAAACAGTCTATCTACCGCCAGTTAGATCAAACCACCCAGCGTTTTAATGTCGGCCTGGTCGCCATTACCGACGTGCAAAACGCCCGCGCGCAGTATGACAGCGTGCTGGCCAGCGAAGTGAGTGCCCGCAATAATCTCGATAACGCGATGGAAACCCTGCGTCAGGTGACAGGAAACTTCTATCCGCAACTGGCCGCACTGAATATTGACCGCTTCTCACCGCAAAAACCGGATGCCGTTAACGGCCTGCTGAAAGAAGCAGAGAACCGCAACCTCAGCCTGTTGTCAGCGCGCCTGAGTCAGGATCTGGCTCGCGAGCAGATTCGCTCGGCAGAAACGGGGCATTTGCCAACGCTGAACCTGACCGCCTCAACTGGCGTAACCAATACCGATTATTCCGGCTCACGGGCTGTGGGCAGCAGTTTCAACAGCTCATATGTCGGCCAAAATCAGGTCGGCCTGAACTTCTCGCTGCCTATCTACAGCGGCGGGGCCACCTCGTCCAAAGTGAAGCAGGCGCAATACAACTTTGTTGCCTCCAGTGAAAGCATGGACAGCGCCCACCGCTCCGTGGTTCAGACACTGCGCTCGGCACACAACAACATTTCAGCCTCTATCAGCAGCATCAATGCATATAAACAGGCGGTTATCTCTGCACAGAGCTCACTGGATGCGATGGAAGCCGGTTATCAGGTGGGGACGCGTACCATCGTCGATGTGCTGGATGCAACAACCACGCTGTATAACGCCAAACAGCAGTTATCCGGTGCCCGTTACGATTACCTGATTAATCAGCTAAATCTCAAACAAGCACTGGGAACATTAAATGAGGAAGATTTGCGTACACTGAACGCACTGCTCGGCAAGCCGGTTCCTACTACCGCGGCCATTGGTGATGATGCCCCCGCCCAAGCCACTCCGGCTGGCGCTAAAGTCTCGGCTAAAGCCAAATCCTGATATCGCCAGCAAGGGGAAACACCCGTGTTTTCCCTTGCGCGCTCTGTCGCGCTAACCGGGAACTGATGCCGCCGGATTTATTCCGTTTCTGTCCGCCCATCATGTTGGATTAGCGCACCCACGGCGAATAACAGACACCCATCACAACCAGCGTAATGTGTGTCTGCCCCGTCATCCTACCTGCACTGACATCATGCTCAGTGACCCCATAACGATACCGTCCGTCGGCACCGAAACAGGCTCATCACCATTCCAGCTTCCCAACACATACAGCAGCGGCAGGAAGTGATCCGGCGTTGGGTTAGAGAGCGCCGCATCATTATGCTGCATGAAGTTCACCAGCGGATGCTCCGCCGCCTCGCCTTGCCAGCGCAGATTGTCGCGGACAAAATCATTAAACGATGACGCCCAGCTATACGCAGAACCATCGCCCTGCCATTTAATCATGCGCAGGTTATGTACCACATTGCCACTGGCGACGATCATAATGCCCTCATTGCGCAACGCCGCCAGTTTACGCCCCAACTCGTAGTGATACGCCGGAGGTTTGGTGCCATCAACGCTCAGTTGCACGACGGGAATATCGGCCTGCGGGTAGACTTTAATCAACACCCCCCACGAGCCGTGATCCAACCCCCACTCACGATAATCGGCAAACACCGATACCGGTGCCAGCACTTCCTGAATGCGCTGAGCGACCTCGGGTGCGCCGGGAGCTGGATAGTGTGTGTCGAACAGCGCTTGCGGAAAACCACCAAAATCATGAATGGTGCGAGGTTTATCCATCGCCGTTACCGCGGTGCCACGGGTATACCAGTGAGCAGAGACCGCCACAATCGCTTTGGGACGCGGCAATGTTGCCCCGAGCTTTCCCCAGGCCTGCGTATATTCGTTTTCTTCCAACGCATTCATCGGGCTACCGTGGCCCAAAAACAGTGCTGGCATCCGGGAAGTGCTCATAGCGATATCCTTAGTAACAAAGTGAATGTCTCAACAACCGATAGTGCTTACTTTACCGCTACTGTTTTCCCGAAGCTGTCGGATTCCGGTGATGGTGATTGTCAATAAATTTGATGGTGTGACGATAAAGCCAGCGAGCGGCGCGAACGTTCGGCCCGGCGGGCAAAACACGCGAGCCCAAAAAGGGACGGGACAAAGCGTAAAAAAACCCCCGTCAGGCAGCGCCTGCGGGGTTAGCAATGAGGTGAAGTTGACCGATAAGCCGGGTTCTGTCGTGGACAGCCATTCATCTAGGCCAGCAATCACTCACTGGCTCAAGCAGCCTACCCGGGTTCAGTACGGGCCGTACCATGTGAACCCCTATTTGGCCTTGCTCCGGGTGGAGTTTACCGTGCCACGGACTGTTACCAGCCGCGCGGTGCGCTCTTACCGCACCCTTTCACCCTTACCTGATCCCGCTTGCGCGGGCCATCGGCGGTTTGCTCTCTGTTGCACTGGTCGTGGGTTTCCCCCCAGGCGTTACCTGGCACCCTGCCCTGTGGAGCCCGGACTTTCCTCCCCTTCATCTGTCTCCCCTTAACGGAGGACGGCAACAAAGCGGCGACTGTCTGGTCAACTTCGGCGCGGATAATAGGGCAAATCGGCTCGCTTGTCATCCCTGATTATCGTCGCCGCCATCCTGCTCCAGCGCATAGCGATACAACGCATTCTTCTTCACGCCATGAATTTCCGCCGTCAACGCCGCTGCTTTCTTCAACGGCAGCTCGGCTCGCAGCAGTTGCAAGGTGCGCAACACCGCTGCCGGTAACGCCTCCTCGTCCGGCTGATGGCCCTCAACAATGAGCGCCATTTCGCCTTTACGGCGGTTTTCATCTTCCTGCACCCACGCCAGCAGTTGCGCAACCGGCGCGCCGTAAATCGACTCCCAGGTTTTGGTCAGCTCTCTGGCCAGCACCACATAACGCGCGGGCCCCCACACCTGTACCATGTCCTGCAAGCTGTCGAGCAAACGGTGAGTGGATTCATAAAAAATCAGCGTGCGCGGCTCTTCTTGCAACGCACGCAGCGTATCCTGACGGGCTTTGGTTTTCGCCGGTAAGAATCCCTCATAGCAAAACCTATCAGACGGCAGGCCTGCCGCTGACAACGCAGTGACTGCCGCACACGGCCCCGGCAGCGGCACTACGCGAATACCCGCCTCACGACAACGGCGCACCAGATGATAGCCGGGGTCGTTAATCAGCGGTGTACCTGCATCTGAAACCAGCGCAATGCTCATTCCCTGCTGTAACCGGGTTAACAGTTGTTCGGCTTTATGCTGCTCATTGTGATCGTGGAGTGCGAACAGGCGCGCATTAATCGCGAAATGTTGTAACAATAAACCGGTATGACGGGTATCTTCTGCGGCTATCAGATCAACCTGTTGCAGCACCGTCAGCGCGCGCTGCGTGATATCCGCCAGATTGCCGATGGGCGTAGGCACAATATAGAGCGTTGAGGCGGAAATCTGTGCTTGTTGGTCTTGATTCATTGTTTCATCCGGGTTGCCGATTTAATATTGAGCATCGTTAAAACATCACTGGATACAGTATGCTTCCGTTAAATTCTGTCCGAGCCCATGCAGGCCGTTTGGTGCCTGTCATTCTGGCGGCGCTGTTTCTCGCTGGCTGTCCCGGCCAGGCTCCACAAGGCCCTGCAACGACGCAGCTCGCTGAAGGCAAGGCTGGCGCGTCCTCTGACTACTACCTACAGCAGATGCAGCAAAGCGGTGATAATACCAAGGCTGACTGGCAATTACTTGCGATTCGTGCCCTGATTCAGGAAGGTAAACTCGCACAGGCCGGTGAGCTGTCGGGTACCTTGCCGCCACAATTGAACGACAAACAGCGTCAGGAACAGCGCCTGCTGACAGCAGAGCTGGCCGCTGCGCAGAATGACATGAACACCGCCAGCACGCTACTGGCGCAACTGGACGTAAAAGCGCTCACCCCTCAACAGCAAGAGCGTTACTATCAGGCGCAGATCAAAGCCGGACAAAACCAGCCTTCGCTGGCGCTGATCCGCGCTTATATCGGCCAGGAACCGCTGTTGCAAGGTGACGCCCACCAGCACAACATCGATCAGACCTGGGCGGCGCTGACCCGCTTATCCCCGCAGGATTTAGCCTCGATGGTGATTAACGTCGATGAAAATACCCTGCAAGGCTGGCTTGATTTGCTCAATCTCTGGCAAACCAAGGCGCAGGTTCCAGGCGATTTGCAAGCCGCGATTGATGACTGGAAAAAACGCTACCCTCGCCACCCGGCGGCCAAACAGTTACCGGTACAGTTAGGCGGCAATGCCGTTTCCCCCATACAACCGGGTGCCGCGCTACCTGCCAGCGGCGTTAACGCAATTGCATTACTGCTGCCGCTAAACGGCCAGGCGCAGGTGTTTGCCAATGCCATTCAGCAAGGTTTTAGCGCGGCCAAAAACGGCCAGGCGTCGTTGGATATGCCAGCGCCATCCACCCCGACGTTACCCGTTGCAGCGGCTGGCACTACGCCGACAGCCGCGCCCGTGATGGCACCCGTCACCCCCGCGCCTGCCGCTATTCCGCCAGTAGCCGCTGCCAGCAGCGTCCCTGTCAGAGTGTATGACACCTCAAATCAGTCGCTGGCGAATGTGATTGCTCAGGCGCAAAAAGACGGTGCAACCACCCTTGTCGGGCCGCTGCTGAAAAATGAGGTAGAGCAACTCCCTGGCCTGAATCCCTCGCTGAATGTACTGGCGCTCAACCAGCCAGAGCGTGTCCAGCCGAACCCAAACATCTGCTATTTCGCACTCTCGCCGGAAGATGAAGCCGCAGATGCCGCCCAGTTCATGCGCAAACAGGGCAAACAACACCCGCTGATTATGGCTCCACGCGGCAATCTGGGCGATCGCGTCGTGGCAGCATTCGCTAAATCCTGGCAGCAGCAAGGCGGTGGGGTGGTACTGCAACAGCGTACCGGGGGCGTTTATGAACTCAAACAGGCGCTCAATGGCGGAGCGGGGATCCCCCTGAATGGGCAACCGGTTCAGACCGTCGCCGCCGCGCCTGCCGCATCCACCACCGTGGGTGGGCTCACTATTCCGAACCAGGCACCGCCAGTCGCTAATGTCACCAGTGACGGCAATGTGGATGCGGTTTATCTGATTGCCACGCCGGATGAACTGGCGCTTATCAAACCGATGATAGACATGCGCAATAAAGGCGCAAACCGTCCGGCACTTTATGCCAGCTCTCGCAGCTATCAGGCCGGTCTCGGCCCGGATTTCCGCTTTGAAATGGAAGGGTTGCAGTTCAGCGATATTCCTCTGTTGACCGGAGCAAGCCCTGCGCTGATGCAGCAGGTCAGCAACCAGTTCCGCAATGATTACTCGCTGGTCAGGCTGTTCGCCATGGGGATGGATGCCTGGAAACTGGCAAACAATTTCGCCCAGTTGCATCAGCCGGGAACCACTTTATCGGGCGCAACCGGAACGCTTGGCTCCACAGCGGATTGCATCGTCAACCGTAAGCTGAGCTGGCTCCAGTTCCGTCAAGGGCAACTGGTGCCGGCATCCTGAACCGACGACTCACCGGCGGCCAGTACGAACAGTTGGCTCGCCACTACCTCGAACGGGCAGGGCTGACGTTTGTTGCGGCGAACATCGCGGTACGTGGCGGGGAGCTAGACTTGATCATGCGTGATGGCAGCACCTGGGTGTTTGTCGAGGTGCGCTATCGCCGCAACAGCGTGTTTGGCAGCGCGGCAGCCAGTGTCACGCGACAAAAACAGCGGCACCTGTTACATGCCGCTGCGCTATGGTTGTTGCATCAGGGCCAAAGTTTCGACACTGCTGATTGCCGTTTCGATGTACTGGCCGTCACCGGAACACAGGTAGAGTGGCTTCCCAATGCATTTGGCCAGCCAGACTAAGTAACATCGTGATTTTCAACTTCAAAACAGGTTAAAAAACGTGCTGGAGAGAATTAAAGGTTGTTTCACGGAGAGTATCCAAACCCAGATTGCCGCGGCTGAAGCGCTGCCTGATGCCATTTCGCGCGCCGCCATGGCGATGGTGCAATCCCTGCTCAATGGCAACAAAATTCTGTGCTGTGGTAACGGCACTTCTGCTGCCAACGCACAGCATTTTGCCGCCAGTATGATTAATCGTTTTGAAACCGAGCGCCCGAGCCTTCCGGCCATTGCACTTAATGCCGATAATGTGGTCTTAACGGCAATCGCTAACGATCGCTTGCATGAAGAGGTTTATGCCAAGCAGGTACGAGCATTGGGTCAGGCCGGTGATGTGCTACTGGCGATATCTGCGCGCGGTAACAGCCGGGATATCGTCAAAGCGGTAGAGGCCGCCGTCACCCGCGATATGACTATCGTCGCACTAACGGGTCACGATGGCGGAGAACTCGCCGGGTTGCTGGGGCAGCAAGATGTTGAAATTCGCATTCCTTCTCATCGCAGTGCCCGTATTCAGGAAGTCCACATGCTGACCGTGAACTGCTTGTGCGATCTTATCGATAACACACTTTTCCCACACCAGAACGATTAAGGAGTGCTCCATGAGGATCTTTTATTGCATCGCCATGCTATCAGCCTGCCTGATGCTGCAAGGCTGCATTGGCGCAGTCGCCGTCGGTAGTGCGGCCGTGGCCACCAAATCCGCAACCGATCCCCGCACCGTCGGCACCCAGGTTGATGATGGCACACTGGAGGTCAGAGTATCTAACGCACTGGGCAAAGATACCCAGCTAAGCAAAGAGGCCAGAGTTTCGGTTACCGCTTATCAGGGCAAAGTGCTGCTGACCGGCCAGACAAACAACACCGAACTGGCAAACCGGGCAAAACAAATCGCCATGGGCGTTGAAGGGACTACCGAGGTGTACAACGAAATTCGTAAAGGTACGCCAATCTCTCTCGGAACGGCATCCATGGATACCTGGATTACCACCAAAGTGCGCTCCCAGTTGCTCGCCAGTGATACGGTGAAATCCTCCAATGTGAAGGTGACAACGGAGAATAGCGAAGTGTTCCTGCTCGGGCTGGTTACTCGCCGTGAGGGCACCTCTGCGGCACAAATCGCCAGCAAGGTCAGTGGTGTTAAACATGTGACTACCGCCTTTGGCTACCTTGACTAGCACAACCGCCAACCTTGTTCCCTTCGCTACAGGGCAGCAGCTTTCGCTGCCCTGACTCCTCAACCCGCTGATGGTTTCCCCACCAACCGCCCCTGACTATTTTCCAGCTACCGCGTTGTCATTCACGTTCACAGGGCGCGATAACAGCCAGCTCGACCAGCGAATGTCAGGGCTGATACCCGTCGTACTTTCCCGCTCACCGCGCAGAAAGTGCACAAAACCAGCCTGAAGGATAATAGCCTGATAACGTGGCGAACCCGTTGCGCGCTCAGCCTGCAACAGCAGGGGAATCAATACACCACTCTCTCTGCCCATCGTTTTATATGGCCATGGACGCGCAGCATCCAGATAAGGGGCCATAAAATCGAGAGCAGACAACAGGCTACTGCCACGGGGCGTCTTGGCATGCCATAAATCTTCACTATTGCGCGCCGCCAGCACTGCCATCAGGCTGGCAGCCTGAAGATTAAACACGCTGTAATGAAACGAGCGGGTACGCGCCAGCTCTTCCGGCTGGGAACCGTCTGCGGCCAGTTGGTGCGCCAGTTTCTGACGCACCAGCGCTATCATCGCGCTTACCGTCTCGGTTTTACCCAGATAAGCTGCGATCCCGGCGACCTGTACCGCATACCAGGTACCATGATTATTTCTGGCCGCCGACTCCTGCTTGCCTGAAGGGCTGTTCTGTAACCATGACAAATACTCCGTCATCCATTGCCGTATCGACTGCTCATCGTCTGGGTGCCAGCCCGGAGCCTGGCGCAATATCAGCAACGTATCGACAATACGGGTAGCGAAATAGCGCCCATCCAAAACCCCGGCCCCACGACCATGCCCCTGATTATGCCCCGGAATAGCTTGCGCATAGTTCAGATTAGGGTTCATACGTGTCTGCGGGTTAATAAACCAGGTGCGAATCATCGTGATAGCCTTGTCCGCGTACGCGGGTTTACCCGAAAAATACCACGCCAGTGCCAATACTCTGGCTCGTTGGGTGAATGTCGCCATACGAACCGCATCCGTTTCCTCACTCTTGGTCGCCGGATTCACCTTGCCATCACGGCGCACCCAGGGCAGCCCATTTTTCTGCTGTGGGTCTGGCCACCAATAGGCAGCCAGACTCAGGTAATCATGCCGATCGCCACTCCCGGGTATTGAAAGTTTTTGAGTAACCGACAGCAGTGGCGATTTCAACGCCTGATCGGCTGCATGCAGCAACGCCTGATACGCCTGTTGTGTCTGTGGGAGAGCACGGTGCTGCTGAAGCTGCTGTCTGGCCTCAACAAGGGCATCATGCTGCAAAAATACATAAGCAGAATTGTCGTTTTTAGGCGCGGTAGCACCTAAACCTGCCGCACTCCACCATAATGAAAGTGACATCAGCAACACGATACCAGGCCGCATCTTCGTCTCCTTAACCTCATACCATTATGATTTTTATTAATTTTTTTACAGAATACGATTCTACCGGAAACAGACTCCCCGACGGAGCCTCTTCAGCCTGCACGCCGTGGCAAAATGGTATTCACACGGCAGATTGCTGATTCCGCGCTGACAACGCCGAAATCTCCCGCTGTCTCACCACATTGTAAAAACGGCTGACATCCCGGTGACGAACAGATGGAAAAATATAAACGTGGCGTGAAGTGAGTCAAAAAATGGAAACCGCTCCCTAATATCAGGAGCCTGTTTCCAGCACGTTAATATAATTGGTTAATTTCCAGAAACCCTGGCCCGCCAATCTGATGCATCTGGCGTAAAATCCATTGCTGGCGACGCACAACATAACCTGATGGCTTATTGGCATGATAACGGATTGGATTCGGTAACACCGCGGCCAGCAGCGCAGCTTCTGATGCCGTTAACCGACTGGCTGGTTTATTAAAAAACCGCTGTGATGCCGCCTCAATGCCAAAAATACCGGGCCCAAATTCAACAATATTCAGGTATACCGTCAAAATGCGTCGCTTAGTCCAGACCATTTCCACCGCAACCGTTAACCCCGCTTCCAGCCCCTTGCGCAACCAACTGCGTCCATCCCACAGCAGCAGGTTCTTCACCATTTGCTGAGACAGCGTAGAGGCACCGCGAATGCGGTTTTCATGCTGTTCGTTGTGCCGAAGTGCCGCTGAAATAGCCTCAAAATCAAACCCCCAATGACGGGGAAACTTTTGATCTTCTGCCGCCATCACCGCCAGCGGAACCACCGGGGCAATCTCCTCCATCGCAACCCAGTCTGAATGTGCGATATAACTAAAATCCCCATCCAGCCAGGCGCTCATCTGCCGGTCTATCATCACCGCAGAGAAAGGAACCGGTAAAAAGGCAAACAGCACGATAGCGGCCAGCCATAACGCAACCGCGCTGCACAGTATGCGCAATCCCCAGCGCCTGACGGGCATCCACCATCGGTTCATCCCGCTAGTTCGCTTTAGCAGACGCGCTCGCATTACGCCAGTTCCAAAACCTGCGCCACCAGTTTCTCAATCCCGGTCGCAGCCTCTGCAATAGAGTTGGCTAGCATGTAGGCTGGCGTGGTCACAATGTTGTTGGCAACATCAACAACCACATCATCAACCGGGCAGATAACGTGTATGCCGCCCATCTCCGTGATGGCCTGAGCAGTCGCTTCATCATGACCAATTGTAAGCTGCACCGGAGTATTCAGCAGTTTTGGCAGGAGGGCCGGAGCGATACAAATAAAGCCGATTGGTTTACCTTTCTTATGAATTTCCTGAGTAAGTATTTTCAGGTCGTTATCAACCTCACAGGCCGCACCACGTACGGCAAAATCACTCAAATTTTTTGCAGCACCAAAGCCACCGGGCACAATCAGCGCATCAAGCTGTTGCGGATCGGCACTGGATAACGGTTGAACATTGCCGCGGGTAATACGCGCTGACTCCGCTAAAACATTGCGTTTCTCACCGGTTTCCTCCCCGGTCAGATGATTGACCACATGGCTCTGAGCCTTGTCAGGTGCAAAACAGACTGCACACGCCCCCGCACGATCAATTGCAAGCAGAGTCAAGACAACTTCGTGAATCTCTGAACCATCATAAACACCACATCCGCTGAGTACGACACCGACTTTTTTCATCACTCAAGCCTCATTTCATTACATCAACTAATTGATTTTTTGATTGACAAACACTAATCTACATCACACATTTTAATGATTCTTGTAACAAACGACGCCATATTTGCTATGGTGTGTGTTGCCAGAATAATGGGATTTCAAAACTGCTTGCGTACCAACGATATCTGAGAGCGAACGCGAGCTTACAGCTTTCCCTGGTGTTGGCGCATAATTCGCGCACCCCGGCTTCGGTCGGGGTCATTTTTTTTCAGCCTCTGAAACCCATTCCTTCAGCACCTGAACATCCTGCTGCCAGTCATGTTTCAGCTCATCCACCCACTCTTGTACGTTGTCCCACCATGCTGGCAATGTCGTCGTTTGAATCTGTTGCGCAACCTGTTGCAGATGGCGTAACCCCACTGAGCCTGCCGCCCCTTTGATTTTGTGCCCTTCTTCCGCAATCCCTTTCTGATCGCGCGCTGTCATGTTGGACTCAAGAATCGCCAGATAGCCTGGCATCATCTGTTCAAACATCGCCAGACTTTGATGAATCAGTTGCGGCCCCACCAGTTCGAGATATTGCTCCAGCATCGGAATATCCAGTATCCGCTCGTGCATTGAATCTTTATCCACTGTATCCACTCTCAACTCTGGTTGTGCATGATGATCCCAATACTGCTGAATCACCGCCGTCAGTGCCGGTACGGACAGTGGTTTACTCAGCACATCATCCATCCCGGCATCGAGGTACTCTTTTTTATCCTTAAGCACATTGGCTGTCAGCGCCACCAGCGGCGGCATTGTCTGGCCGGTATAACGTTCACGCAGACAGCGCGCCACATCCAGCCCCGTCATGTCGGGCAACTGAATGTCCAGCAGCACCAGGTCAAACTCATCCGGGTCGAACATATCGAGGGCATCCTGACCGGTCATGGCGACTTCCACACTGCTGCCAAGCTTCTCCAGCACCGAGCGCGCCACCACCACGTTGAGTTCAATATCCTCAACGAGCAGGACATGCAGCGCTGGCAGTGGTAATGCATCCTGTGAGTCTTGCTCATCGGCTTCGCCCTGCACGGCAGGTGCCTGTACCGTTAACGTAAAACAGGAGCCTTTACCCAGTTCACTGCGTACCTGAATATCCCCTCCCATGCTCTGTGCCAGACGCTTGGAAACCGCCAGACCGATACCGGTGCCGGTAGCAGGCTTGCCGCCATGCTGGTCTTTCACCTGATAGTACATAGAGAAAATTTTCTCCAGCTCGTCAGCGGGTATGCCCATTCCCGAATCTTCGACCTCGAAGCGCAGGCCGTCTCCCTTATCGTGCCAGACGCGCACCGCCACATGCCCTTCTCGGGTAAACTTCACCGCATTACTCAGCAAGTTCCAGAGAATCTGGCGCAGCCGCGTTCCATCGGTAATGATGGTTTTGGGCAAAGGCTGATGCAGTTCCATATCCAGTTGTAACCCTTTGGGCTGAGCCAGCAGCCCGCCCAGATTTTCCAGGTCCACCACAAAGCCGACAAAATCTACCGGCTGGTTATCCAGTTGAACCTTGCGCCGTTCCTGTTTATCCATTTCGATAATATCGTTGAAGATATTGCCAAGGGTGATGGCGCTGACATGAATCGTCTTCAGGTATTTTTGTTGCTCGGCGTCCAGATGGGTATCCAGCAGAATGCGACTTAACCCGACAATGCCATTAAGCGGCGTACGAAGCTCGTGGCTGATCGTTGAGATAAAGGTGGTCTTCTCCCTGCTGGCGTTCTCTAACGCGTCCTGATAGCGCTTACGCTCGGTAATATCGCGGCCAAACCCCATCAGCCCGTGCCGCTTACCCATGCGGTCGTAAAAAGGGACTTTGCGCAGCTCAAAACAGGCCTTGCGCCCATCGGGATAAACCAGCCATTGTTCGTACGTCAGCGAGACGTTATGACGGAACACTTTTTCATCCGTTTCCATTACTTTTTCGGCAATGTCTGGCGGATAAACATCTTTGGGTGTCAGGCCGATAAGCTGTTTCTGGCTCTTGCCAAGCAGCAGTTCCATCGCCCGGTTACAGCCGGAAAATTCTTTATTTTCATTGCGGTAGTACACCAAATCTGGCGAGGCATCCAAAAAAGAGCGCAGCAGCGCTGACTGCTGTTCCAGCTCTCGTTGCGCCTGCTCACGCCGCGCCATCTCCTCGCGCAATTTGGCCACCATCAACAAACGGGCTTCCTCAGCCTTGATACGATCGCTGATTTCCTGATTCAGTTGGGCTATGTTGCCCTGTAATTGCTCATTCAATTCCTGATCGCGCTGGCGCATTTCTTCAAGCTTTGCCACCAATCGCGACAAGCGCTGGCGCGACTCTTCAAGCTGTTCGACGACAACAGACAGGAAATACACTGCCCAGGGGGTAATAAGTAACCCGAAGAAAATCGATCGCACCACATCGATATCTTCAACTTTGCCGCTCAACAGCAGCGTCACTGCCATCTGTACCACCAGCGCCAGCAACACCAGCACCGACGCCAGCAGCAGAGAAAAACGAACCAGCCCCAGTTTCACCATTAAATCAACGTAGTACTGGGCCAGCAGCCTGATTTGTCTCATAGCAGTTTTCCTTAATCATCAACACCGAAATGATACCGTAAAAAAATCATGCCGGCGGTAAATGTGCGGTCAATTTGCGAGCGGTACTCAAGGTTAAATAGGCGTGTAATGAAACGGTTGCCCCAGAGCGGAACCCTGCTCACCCCGTTGCAGGAGATAATCATGAACGCCAACCATGCCGGTCCAGCGATTTTCACACCATAACGGTGCCAGCAAGGTTGGCCGACGGGCACTGGCAGAAATACGGTGATAGACCACATCCGGTGGCGTATGGCGAATCATCTCTCCGGCAACGGCCACATACTGCTCGAGCGTCAATGCCGATAAACGCCCCGCCTGCCAGGCTTTAGCCATGACGCTCCCCGTCACAATGTGCAGCGGATGCAGTTTTATTCCCTCAACCCCCACGGCCACCACCTGTCGTAGCGTCTCCAGGCAATCCGTAGCGGTTTCCCCCGGCAGCCCGACAATCAAGTGGGTACAGACTTTCAGCCCTCTGTCACGGGCGCGCTTTACGGTGTGCTGATAGCAGGTGAAATCATGTCCGCGATTAATACGACGCAGTGTGCGATCGTGTGCGCTTTGCAGCCCAAGCTCCAGCCAAACCTCATAACCTTGCTCATGGTATGCAGCCAGCAAATCCAACACTGAATCGGGCACACAATCGGGCCGGGTGCCAACGCACAAGCCAACCATATCAGCCTCGGACAACGCCTGACGATACATGGAGTCCAGCACCTGCACCTCGGCATAGGTGCTGGTATAGGCCTGAAAATAAGCCAGATAACGGCTTGCGCGATTAACTTTTCCGGCTTGTGCCGCCAGTTGGTCGGCAATGCTTTGTTGCTGCATCTGTTCATCGGCAAACGAGGCGACATTGCAAAACGTACAGCCGCCTCGCCCCAGCGTGCCATCACGGTTTGGGCAGCTAAATCCGCCGTGTAAGGTCAGTTTGTGAATCTTTTCACCATAGCGGCGTTGAAGATCACCACCAAACATATTGATTAATTTTTGCAATTGCATATTCTGATTCTTCATTTCACAAAAAATCAGCCTACCTTCTGTGCCTGAAAACGGCGATGACCGCGATCAATCCACTCCGGTTTACACAATTGCATGTTTATTCGTTTTTATTGAAAATAAAATCATAGCAATGCTGATTAATTTTTCTTATCCGTAATGCGCATTCCATTAAAAGATGAGCATCAAATAAAAAACAGTGTCATACAGCAAAAAAACCACAACAAGCAGAATAACATGCCATAAAGTCAGTCTTGTATAGCATGCATAGATAAAAACTCGCTAATTGCATAGTGATAGCGCTCACAATTTATGGTATCAACTTCTCTCGCCAACGTCTTATTTTTATTAAAAAATCTCTTTTATTTCATAAACATAAGCAAATATTATCCCTAAAGTGCTCTGTCAGGCGGGAGATTTGACCTGAACCGGGTTTGTCGTTAATTTGGGAATCCGCTGGAAGCTTTCCTGACGAGCCAACGTCTCGTCATATTTATGCAGTAAGAAGAAGACTCCCTCATCAAGCAAGTCACACCACTTGTGAGACCTTACAAGAGGCAAGACAAAGAGAGCGGCGCATACCACTGATGCCATCGATTATGGTGCAGTGAGAAAGTCGCTCCCGGTTAGTGCGCGGTAAAAATACCCGCCCACGGTGGTGTTTTGAGTGATGAGTGAAGTCCTACAAGAGCCTGGGGAGGTTCACTGAGATATGTTGTACGATGCATCCCATGAAAGAGACAACTGTGGTTTCGGATTGATCGCCCATATAGAAGGTGAACCGAGCCATAAGGTTGTGCGCACGGCGATCCACGCCCTGGCGCGTATGCAGCACCGTGGTGCGATCCTTGCTGATGGCAAAACGGGTGACGGCTGTGGCCTGCTGCTGCAAAAACCTGACCGCTTCTTCCGCCTGGTCGCCCAGGAGCATGGCTGGCGGCTGGCTAATAATTATGCGGTAGGCATGCTTTTTCTCAGCGAAGATGAAGAGAAAGCCCGCGCAACCCGCCAGATTGTAGAAGAAGAACTGCAAAATGAAACCCTGTCGGTATTGGGCTGGCGTGAAGTGCCGACCAACCCGGACGTATTAGGTGAGATAGCGCTTTCTTCACTGCCCCGCATCGAACAGATTTTTGTCAATGCGCCAGCAGGCTGGCGTCCGCGCGATATGGAACGCCGCCTGTTTATGGCACGTCGCCGCATTGAAAAGCGTGTGCAGGATAAAGATTTCTATATATGTAGTCTCTCCAATCTGGTGAATATCTACAAAGGTCTGTGCATGCCCGCTGACCTGCCGCGGTTTTATCTGGATTTGGCGGATCTGCGTCTGGAATCGGCTATCTGTCTGTTCCATCAACGCTTTTCAACCAATACCGTACCGCGCTGGCGGCTGGCGCAGCCGTTCCGCTATCTGGCGCACAACGGTGAAATCAACACCATTACCGGCAACCGCCAGTGGGCTCGCGCTCGTGCCTACAAATTCAAGACCCCGCTGATTCCCGATTTGCTGGATGCCGCACCGTTCGTCGATGAGAGCGGTTCAGACTCCATGTCGCTGGACAACATGCTGGAACTGTTCCTGGCCGGGGTAATGGATATCGTACGTGCCATGCGCCTGCTGGTGCCGCCAGCCTGGCAGAACAACCCGAACATGGACCCGGAACTGCGTGCCTTCTTCGACTTCAACTCCATGCACATGGAGCCGTGGGATGGCCCGGCCGGTCTGGTGTTGTCCGATGGTCGCTACGCCGCCTGTAACCTTGACCGCAACGGCCTGCGCCCGGCGCGTTATGTCATCACCAAAGACAAGCTGATTACCTGTGCCTCCGAAGTGGGTATCTGGGATTACCAGCCTGATGAAGTGGTAGAGAAAGGCCGTGTCGGCCCCGGCGAGCTGATGGTTATCGACACCCGCACCGGCCGCATACTGCACTCCACCGAAACCGATGACGACCTGAAAAGCCGCCACCCCTACAAAGAGTGGATGGAGAAAAACGTTAAGCGTCTGGTGCCGTTCGAGGAGTTGCCGGATGATCAGGTGGGTAGCCGTGAATTCGACGATGGCCTGCTGGAAACCTATCAAAAGCAATTTGGCTACAGTTTCGAAGAACTGGATCAGATACTGCGTGTGCTGGGTGAAAATGGCCAGGAAGCGACCGGCTCAATGGGTGACGACACGCCATTTGCCGTGTTGTCGAGCCGCCCGCGCATTATTTATGACTATTTCCGCCAGCAGTTCGCACAGGTGACGAACCCGCCTATCGACCCGCTGCGTGAAGCACATGTGATGTCACTGGCGACCTGTATCGGCCGTGAAATGAACGTGTTTTGCGAAGCCGAAGGCCAGGCACACCGCCTGAGCTTTAAGTCACCGATCCTGCTCTACTCCGATTTCATTCAGTTGATCAATCAGGATCCCGAGCACTATCGCGCGGAAAAAATCGACATCACTTTCGACCCACAGCAACACTCGCTGCAAAAAACCATCGAGAAACTGTGTGACGAAGCCGAGTACAAAGTCCGTGCCGGTGCCGTATTGCTGGTGCTGACCGACCGTGGTATTGCACAAGACCGCCTGCCCGTACCGGCACCGATGGCCGTCGGGGCGATTCAGGCTCGCCTGGTCGAAAAGAGCCTGCGTTGCGATGCCAACATCATCGTTGAAACCGCCAGCGCGCGTGACCCGCACCACTTCGCGGTGTTGCTGGGCTTTGGTGCAACCGCCGTCTACCCGTACCTGGCTTATGAAACGCTGGCGCGGATGGTGGATAGCCACACCATCGAAAAACCGTATCGCCTCGTGATGCAGAACTATCGCAACGGCATCAATAAAGGCCTGTACAAAATAATGTCGAAGATGGGGATTTCTACCATCGCCTCTTATCGCTGTTCAAAACTGTTTGAAGCGGTCGGCCTGCATCAGGATGTCTCTTCGCGCTGCTTCCAGGGCGTTGTCAGTCGTATCAGCGGCGCTAACTTCAGCGATTTCGAACAAGACCTGCAAAATCTGGCCAAACGGGCATGGCTCAAACGCCATAAACTCGATCAAGGCGGTCTGCTCAAGTTCGTCTACGGCGGCGAGTACCATGCTTATAACCCGGATGTGGTAAAAACGCTGCAAACCGCGGTACAAAGCGGTGAGTACAGCGACTACCAGCAGTACGCCAAACTGGTCAATGAGCGCCCGGCTTCGATGCTGCGCGACTTGCTGGCAATAAAGCCGAAGGACGGCGCTGCCATTGCCCTTGATCAGGTTGAGGCTGAAAACGAACTGTTCAAGCGTTTTGACACTGCCGCGATGTCAATTGGGGCATTGAGCCCGGAAGCACATGAATCGCTGGCGCAAGCCATGAACAGCATCGGCGGTTACTCCAACTCCGGCGAAGGCGGTGAAGACCCGGCACGTTACGGCACCAATAAAGTCTCGCGCATCAAGCAGGTCGCTTCTGGCCGCTTCGGTGTGACACCGGCCTATCTCATCAACGCCGATGTGATTCAAATTAAGGTGGCACAAGGGGCGAAACCGGGTGAAGGCGGCCAGTTGCCGGGTGACAAAGTTACCCCGTATATCGCACGTCTGCGTTATTCCGTGCCGGGTGTTACCCTGATTTCACCCCCGCCGCACCATGATATCTATTCGATAGAAGATTTGGCGCAGCTGATTTTCGACCTGAAACAGGTCAACCCGAAAGCGATGATCTCCGTCAAACTGGTGTCTGAGCCGGGTGTCGGGACTATCGCTACCGGTGTAGCAAAAGCCTATGCCGACCTGATTACTATCGCCGGTTATGACGGCGGTACCGGTGCCAGCCCGCTGACGTCGGTGAAATACGCCGGTTGCCCGTGGGAGCTTGGCCTGGTCGAAACGCAGCAAGCGTTGGTGGCCAACGGCCTGCGTCACAAAATTCGTCTGCAAGTTGACGGCGGCCTGAAAACCGGTACGGATATCGTGAAAGCCGCGATTCTGGGTGCCGAAAGCTTCGGCTTTGGTACAGGGCCAATGGTGGCGCTGGGCTGTAAATACCTGCGTATTTGCCACCTGAACAACTGTGCCACCGGTGTCGCGACTCAGGACGACAAGCTGCGTCGCGATCACTATCACGGCCTGCCGGAGCGTGTGGTGAACTATTTCACCTTCATCGCCCGCGAAACCCGTGAGCTGATGGCAGAGCTGGGCGTGCCGCGTCTGGTTGACCTGATTGGCCGCACCGATCTGCTGGTCGAGCTTGATGGCATTACCGCCAAACAAAACAAACTGGATTTGTCACCGCTGCTGCACACCGTGGCTCCACAGCCGGGTAAAGCGCTGTATTGCACAGAAAGCAACCCGCCGTTCGACAAAGGGCTGCTCAATGCCGCGCTGGTCGAGCAGGCTCAGGCACACGTTGACGCCAGACAAAGCAAGGCGCTCTATTTTGACATCCGTAACACCGACCGTTCTGTCGGCGCGACGCTCTCTGGTGCTATCGCGGCGAAACACGGCGATCAGGGCCTGGCGAGCGATCCTATCAAAGCCTACTTTACCGGTACGGCAGGCCAGAGCTTCGGCGTGTGGAATGCCGGTGGCGTTGAGTTATCCCTCACCGGGGATGCCAACGACTACGTGGGTAAAGGCATGGCAGGCGGCGTCATTTCGGTGCGCCCACCGGTCGGGTCAGCTTTCCGCAGCCATGAGGCCAGCATCATCGGTAACACCTGCCTGTATGGGGCCACCGGCGGCAAGTTGTTCGCCGCAGGCCGTGCTGGCGAGCGTTTCGCGGTGCGTAACTCCGGGGCGATTACCGTGGTGGAAGGCATCGGCGATAACGGCTGTGAATACATGACCGGCGGTATCGTCTGTATTCTGGGTCGCACCGGCGTGAACTTTGGTGCCGGTATGACCGGGGGCTTTGCCTACGTGCTGGATGACGACGGCGAATTCCGCAAGCGTGTCAACCCTGAACTGGTGGAAGTGCTGGATGTCGAGAATCTGGCTATCCACGAAGAGCACCTGCGTGGATTGATTACCGAGCATGTCCAGCACACCGGCTCACAACGCGGTGAAGAAATTCTCGCTAACTGGCCGGTATGGGCCTCGCGGTTCGCGCTGGTGAAGCCGAAATCAAGTGATGTGAAAGCGTTGTTGGGTCATCGTAGTCGTTCCGCAGCGGAGCTGCGGGTTCAGGCGCAGTAAGAGGTCATCATGAGTCAGAATGTTTATCAGTTTATCGACTTACAGCGCGTTGATCCGCCCAAGAAACCGCTGAAAATCCGTAAAATCGAGTTTGTCGAAATTTACGAACCGTTCTCGGAAAGCCAGTCCAAAGCCCAGGCAGATCGCTGCCTGGCTTGCGGCAACCCTTACTGTGAATGGAAATGCCCGGTTCATAACTACATTCCGAACTGGCTGAAACTGGCGAACGAAGGCCGCATTATCGAAGCGGCTGAACTGTCTCACCAGACCAACAGCCTGCCGGAAGTGTGTGGTCGCGTTTGCCCACAAGATCGCTTATGCGAAGGCTCCTGCACCCTGAACGACGAATTCGGTGCTGTCACCATCGGCAATATCGAACGCTACATCAACGATAAAGCCATTGAAATGGGCTGGCGGCCGGATATGTCCTCGGTGCAGCCAACCGGTAAACGTGTGGCGATTATCGGTGCAGGCCCGGCGGGCCTTGCGTGTGCCGATGTGCTGACTCGTAGTGGCGTCAAAGCCGTGGTGTATGACCGCCACCCTGAAATCGGCGGGTTGCTGACCTTCGGTATTCCGGCTTTCAAGCTGGAAAAAGAGGTGATGACCAAGCGGCGCGAAATCTTCACCGATATGGGTATTGAGTTTCGTCTTAATACCGAGGTGGGCAAAGATGTGCCATTAAGCGACCTGCTGGCGCAATACGATGCGGTATTCCTCGGCGTCGGTACTTATCAGTCAATGCGCGGCGGGCTGGAAAACGAAGATGCCAGCGGCGTGTATGACGCGCTGCCGTTCCTGATTGGCAACACCAAGCACCTGATGGGATTTGCCAACAGTGAGCAGGAACCCTACACCTCCATGCAAGGCAAACGCGTCGTGGTGCTGGGTGGCGGCGACACCGCAATGGACTGTGTACGCACATCGATTCGCCAGGGCGCGACCCATGTCACCTGTGCTTACCGCCGCGATGAAGAGAACATGCCGGGCTCGAAGCGCGAAGTAAAAAATGCGCGCGAAGAGGGTGTGGAATTCCGCTTTAACCTGCAACCGTTGAGTATTGAAATCAATGGCTCTGGAAAAGTGTGCGGCGTGCGCATGGTCAGAACGGAGCTGGGCGCACCGGATGCCAATGGTCGTCGCCGCCCGCAGCCGGTTGCCGGCTCCGAGCATGTGCTGGAAGCGGATGCCGTTATCATGGCGTTTGGTTTCCGCCCACACCAGATGACCTGGCTGGCAGAGCATGGCGTCGAGCTTGATGCACAAGGGCGCATCGTCGCGCCGGAACAAAGCGATAGCGCGTTCCAGACATCAAACCCGAAAATTTTCGCCGGTGGTGACGCCGTGCGCGGCTCCGATCTGGTGGTCACAGCGATTGCAGAAGGGCGTAAAGCCGCTGACGGCATCATGAACTATCTGGAAGTCTAAACCCGCGACCCCGCGGTTTAACGCTAAAGGCAAGGCCAGTAACGGCCTTGCCTTTTTTATTGACCACGCAGGTCAGGAAAAACCGGGGCTGCCATAACACCAGCGCATAAAAAAAGGCACGGGTATGTGCCTTTTCTGATCCGGATTATTGAATCACGCTATTTAACAACGTTATTTAACAACACGTAGCGATGGCCTGCCACCTCTCGGCGGCGAAGGAGGTTCGTTATCAGGCTGCTCTTGCTGCGTGTCTGCGGATGATACATTGTCCACCACTGACATCAGCGCCGGTTTTGCATCCTCTTCACTTTGTTCCTGAGTAGCAAACTCATCAACCGCTTCATAAGCAGGCTCTGGCTCGAACATGGTGCCAGCACCATTCTCTCTGGCATAAATCGCCATGACGGAAGCCATTGGTACAAATACCTGACGGGGAACACCGCCGAAACGTGCATTAAAACGAACGCAGTCGTCAGCCAGTTCCAGGTTACCCACCGCTCGCGGCGCAATGTTCAGCACTATCTGACCATCACGGGCAAACTCCATTGGCACCTGCACACCGGGAACCGTGACATCAACCACCAGATGAGGCGTCAGTTGGTTATCCAGCAGCCAGTCATAAAATGCGCGCAATAAATAGGGACGGCGCGCAGAGAGCTGAGACAACGTCATGTCATTACCCTCTGGCTTGTAACCGAATTTCCCGCTCGGCCTCAGTCAGAGAAGCGAGGAAAGCATCACGTTCAAACACCCGCGTCATATACGCTTTCAGCTCTTTGGCACCTGAACCACTCAGTTCAATGCCCAGCAGCGGTAAACGCCACAACAGTGGAGCGAGATAGCAATCCACCAGGCTGAACTCTTCACTCATGAAATAGGGTGCTTCATTGAAAACCGGGGCGATGGCCAGCAACTCTTCACGCAATTGCTTACGCGCGGCTTCCGCCTCTTGCGCATTACCACGATCGATGGTTTTCATCAGCGAATACCAGTCCTGCTCAATGCGGTGCATCATCAGGCGGCTGTTGCCACGCGCTACCGGATAAACCGGCATCAGCGGGGGATGAGGAAAACGCTCATCCAGGTACTCCATAATGATGCGAGATTCATACAGCGTGAGCTCACGATCAACCAGTGTAGGAACAGAACCGTAAGGGTTGAGGTCAATAAGATCCTGCGGCAGATTATCCATGTCTACCTGTTCAATCTCGACACTCACCCCTTTTTCGGCCAGCACGATGCGGACCTGATGGCTAAAGATGTCGGACGGACCGGAAAACAGCGTCATCACCGAACGTTTGTTGGCAGCGACAGCCATGAAAACCTCCAAGTTATCGAAAAAATACGGCGAATAACCGATCATATGATCCTGCAGGCCCTGCCGCGTTGGGTTCCCTGTGTTAAGGAAACCGGACGACATCTGTCGTTCTGTTGAAATCGTTCGCTGGCAAGCAGGCACAAAACCGGCAGATAGTGTACCAGATTCTGTTTGTTTTGTGGGGGATAAGCACACTTTCATGAATAACTCACTGTAATAACAGCGCATTTTTTCATGCTGAAATGTGGGTAAAAAAAAACCGGTGACAGGCACCGGTTTTTTCTGCATTGATTTCGCTGCCAGGCAGCCAGAAATTAACGCTTGGAGTACTGCGGACGGCGACGTGCTTTGCGCAGACCGACTTTCTTACGTTCAACCTGACGAGCATCACGGGTAACAAAGCCCGCTTTACGCAGTTCAGAACGCAGAGACTCGTCGTATTCCATCAGAGCACGAGTGATACCGTGACGGATGGCACCGGCCTGACCAGAAATACCACCACCTTTAACGGTGATGTACAAGTCCAGTTTGCCGACCATGTCGACCAGTTCCAGCGGCTGACGAACGACCATACGAGCCGTTTCACGACCGAAGTACTGTTCCAGCGTACGCTGGTTGATAACGATGTTGCCACTGCCCGGTTTGATAAATACGCGAGCGGCGGAGCTTTTGCGGCGACCAGTGCCGTAGTATTGATTTTCAGCCATTGCCTGTAATCCCGATTAAATGTCCAGAACTTGCGGTTGCTGTGCCGCGTGATTGTGCTCGTTACCCGCGTAAACTTTCAGTTTACGGTACATAGCACGACCCAGCGGGCCCTTCGGCAGCATGCCTTTAACCGCGATTTCAATTACACGCTCAGGACGGCGGGCAATCATCTCTTCAAAGGTCGCTTCTTTGATACCACCGATGTGGCCGGTGTGATGGTAATACATTTTGTCAGAACGTTTGTTGCCGGTTACAGCAACTTTTTCTGCGTTCAGAACGATGATGTAATCACCGGTATCAACGTGCGGAGTGTATTCCGCTTTGTGCTTGCCGCGCAGACGACGAGCCAGTTCAGTAGCCAGACGGCCAAGAGTTTTGCCGCTCGCGTCAACAACGTACCAGTCGCGTTTTACGGTTTCTGGTTTAGCTGTAAAAGTTTTCATTAAAAGCTTACCCAATTTAAGTTACACGTTGGTGAACACACAAACGCTTCAATAAATAGTGTTGAGGTTCACACGGCTATCTAGTCCAGCAAACCTACCCCTTCGAATAGCTATTGCCAGCGCGATTAAAGTTTCGGGAAAAAAACTTTGTTGTAACGTGGGGTCGCAGGATTATAGAGAAGTCGATGTCAAAGGTCGACTTTTTTCTCTGTTAAACGACACAAATATCAACGCTGCCTGTGCGATGGATTTCGACGCATGCCAGCTGAGCATTTCATCAGGTGGCCGATGATTTTTTATGGCAAATGCGGCTCGCTCAGATATTCCTGGCTTTGCATCTCCTGCAACCGCGACAAACAGCGCTGATATTCAAATTTCAGGCGCTCACCCTGATAAATCTCAAACAGGGCCGCTTGTGCTGATATCACCAGTTTGACCCGACGTTCGTAAAACTCATCCACCAGCGCCAGAAAACGGCGCGCCGCATTTTCATCCTGAGCGTGCATCACCGGCACATGGTGCAGCAACACCGTATGATAAAGCCGGGAGAGCACGATATAGTCATTCTGGCTGCGCGCATCAACACACAAGGTCGAGAAATCCACCGCCAGTACCCCATCTGCGGCATAGCGTGTCGTCAGCGGACGATGATTGATTTCCAGTATCGGCCCCGGCTCACCGGCCTCTCGCCCGCAAAGGCGGCTGAACATCACGCGCAGTTCCTCATCGGTTTGCGCACTTATCGGGGTGAGATAGAGGTGGGCTTGCGTCAGCGTCCGCAGCCGGTAATCAATCCCCGCATCCACATTGAGCACATCACAGTGTTGCTTTATCAATGCAATTGCAGGCAGAAAGCGAGCGCGCTGTAAGCCATTGCGGTACAGCTCATCCGGTGGAATATTCGAGGTCGCTACCAGAGCAATACCGCGTGAGAACAATGCACGCAACAACTCGGCCAAGAGCATCGCATCGGTAATATCCGAGACAAAAAACTCATCGAAACACAGAATATCCGTCTGTGCCTTGAAACCATCGGCGACTTTCTCCAGCGGATTTTCCTGCCCCTGCAACTGGTTGAGCTCTTCATGCACGCGCAGCATAAAGCGGTGAAAATGTAGCCGAAGTTTACGCTCAGAAGGCAGGCTTTGAAAAAACAAGTCCATCAGCCAGGTTTTACCCCGGCCCACGCCGCCCCACATGTATAGCCCTTGCACCGGTGCGGGTGTTGTTTCTTTTTGCCGAAACCAGCTACGCCATGTTGGCAGCAAGCCGGTGGGTGTTTCTGGTCGCGCCCACACATGTTCCACCAACGCCTGATGCAGCGTACTCAACCGCATTACCGTTTGATGTTGTACTTCATCTGGCTGGTAGGTTTGCGCCGCTAAAGCCTGCTGATAAAGCGCCAAGGGGGTTGTTCTCTGCATAGCACCAAAATCCCTGAGAAAAATTTCGTTGTATTTTATCGCGCGTTGGCGCAGGTTCAGCCCGCGATCGTGAGTGATACCGCTTTACACCGCTCTGCCCATCTGGTCATACCCGATACGAAGATTCCACTCTGGCGAGGTTAGCGGTTATAGTGGCTATTATTAAGTGAAAAAACCCTACGGGACAACGAAGTCAAAATAGGAGTCGTTTTATGACCTGGGAGTCTGCGCTGATTGGATTTGCTATCGGTATCATTATTGGGGCTGTCGCCATGCGGTTCGGCAACCGCAAACTACGCCAGCAACAGGCCTTGCAGAACGAACTGGAGAAGAAAAAAACCGAACTGGAAGAATACCGTCAGGAGTTGGTCAGCCACTTTGCCAGCAGTGCAGAGTTGCTGGATAAAATGGCTCGCGACTATCGTCAGCTCTATCAGCATATGGCGAAAAGCTCTAACAGCCTGCTGCCTGACGTCCCCATGCAGGATAATCCGTTCCGCTACCGTTTAACGGAAGCCGAATCGGATAACGATCAGGCACCGGTTGATATGCCGCCACGCGACTACTCCGATGGTGCTTCCGGCCTGCTGCGTGCGACAAGAACCACCAGTAAATAACCGCCATTGATATCTAGCCACCTTGCGGCGATACAACCGCCTGACCCGCAAGGTGGTGTCTGCCAGACAGACGCTGTTGCGGGCGGTTACAGTCTGCTGACGAAATATCAGTGAACTTTACACATTGCGCTCGGTCTGACTCTTCAACACAAGTTTGAGTTTATATATCATCGTTTTATTCTTAGGCAGGTCGTGAGAGAGTTAACAAGCAATGAAAAAAACATCGTTGTTATATAGCGCACTGGCACTCGGTATAGGATTGTCGTTGTCTTCGCTGCCCCGGCCAATGCCGCGTTGCCTGCTGTGGTAGAAGGGCAGGCACTGCCAAGCCTGGCACCGATGCTGGAGAAAGTGTTGCCTGCGGTAGTGAGCGTACACGTCGAAGGCACACAGGTGCAGCGCCAGCGCATTCCTGAAGAGTTCAAATTCTTTTTTGGCCCCAATACACCGTCAGAAAAGCAGAACAGCCGCCCGTTTGAAGGCTTAGGTTCGGGCGTCATTATCAATGCTGAAAAAGGCTATGTACTGACCAACAACCATGTGGTCAATAACGCCGATAAAATTCAGGTGCAATTGAATGACGGCCGCGAGTACGACGCCAAGCTGATTGGCCGAGACGAGCAGACTGACATCGCGTTGTTGCAACTGACTGATGCGAAAAACCTGACTGAAATCAAGATGGCGGACTCTGACCAGCTTCGCGTAGGTGACTTCGCGGTTGCCGTCGGCAACCCGTTCGGCCTTGGTCAGACCGCAACATCAGGGATTATTTCCGCACTCGGTCGCAGTGGTTTGAACCTGGAAGGGCTGGAAAACTTTATCCAGACCGATGCGTCTATCAACCGGGGGAACTCCGGCGGCGCACTGGTTAACTTGCGCGGTGAGCTTATCGGTATCAATACCGCGATCCTGGCACCTAGCGGGGGTAATGTCGGTATCGGTTTTGCCATTCCCAGCAACATGGCGCAAAACCTGACACAGCAACTGGTAGAGTTCGGTGAAGTGAAACGCGGCCTGTTAGGTATCAAAGGCAGCGAAATGACCTCTGAAATCGCCAAGGCATTCAAAGTTGATGCACAGCGTGGCGCGTTTGTCAGTGAAGTCATCCCTAAATCTGCCGCGGCAAAAGCCGGTATCAAAGCCGGTGATGTGCTGATTTCACTGGACGGTAAATCTATCAACAGTTTTGCCGAATTGCGCGCCAAGATAGGAACCACAGCTCCAGGTAAAACAGTGCGGATAGGCCTGTTGCGTGACGGTAAACAGCAGGAAGTCGCGGTGGTGCTGGACAACAGCAGTAATGTCACCACCAATGCAGATAGCCTGTCTCCGGCGTTGCAAGGTGCCACGCTCAATAACGGTCAGCTAAAAGACGGCAGCAAAGGTGTCGCAATTGATAATGTCACCAAAGACAGTGCTGCGGCCAAAATTGGTCTGCAAAAAGGTGACATCATTGTCGGAGTGAACCGCGAGCGCGTGGAAAACATCACCCAGTTGCGCAAACTCCTGGAAGCCAAACCCTCGGTATTAGCGCTCAATGTCGTCCGTGGTGACGAGAGCATCTATCTGTTATTACGTTAAGTCATTAAAAAGTGGACACCGCGCGATGCGGTGTCCACCCTTCTCTGATATTCTGCGATTCAACCTTCTTTGACCCCTAAAACGATCATGCTAACCAAACTGTTACGTTCGGCGCTGCTCGGTGTGCTGGTGGCCGGTATTCTGCTATTGATACTCCCTTCACTACGCTCCAGCCAGGGCTTATTCAAAGCCAGCAGTGACAGCAATCTGGAGACACCCGTCAGTTACTATCAGGGTGTACGCCGTGCAGCCCCTGCCGTGGTAAACGTGTACAACAAGGCTAACGCGAACGATCTGACAGACAAAAACGAGCTGAATATTCGCACCCTGGGTTCCGGTGTTATCATGAATCAGAAAGGCTATATTCTCACCAACAAGCACGTTATCAATAATGCTGCACAAATCGTGGTGACACTACAGGATGGCCGGATATTTGAAGCATTGCTGGTCGGCTCTGATACCCTGACAGACCTGGCCGTGCTCAAAATAGAAGGCCCTAATCTGCCGGAAATCCCCATTAACCCCAAGCGTGTGTTCCATGTCGGTGATGTGGTCATGGCTATCGGCAACCCCTATAACCTGGGGCAGACGGTCACGCAGGGGATTATCAGCGCCACCGGGCGTGTCGGGTTAAGCTCTTCGGGCCGCCAGAACTTTCTGCAAACGGATGCCTCCATCAACCGGGGCAACTCAGGGGGCGCGCTGGTCAACACCATTGGCGAGCTGGTGGGAATCAATACCCTGTCGTTTGATAAAAGTAACGATGGCGGCACACCGGAAGGCATCGGGTTTGCCATTCCTGTCGCACTGGCCACCAAGATCATGAATAAGCTGATTCAGGACGGCCGGGTTATTCGTGGTTATATCGGCATCAGAGGCGCACAGCGGGAAAAACTGGGGAATCAAATCTCCGGGCTGGAGCGCCTGCAAGGGATTTTGGTTAGCCACGTAGAGTCCGGCGGGCCAGCCGATAAAGCAGGGATTAAAGAAGGTGATTTGCTGCTGGACGTGAATAACAAACCGGCTCGTTCAGTGATTGAAACGATGGATCAGGTAGCTGAGATTCGCCCAGGCTCGGTGATACCGGTCGTGGTGTTTCGTGATAATCAGGAAATTCGCCTGAATATGACGATTCAGGAATACCCGAGCGATTAATCGGGAAAAGCCATTACTGTCTGATACCGGGTGGCGCAAGCCACCCGGCAATTATTGTCAGTCGTTTGCGCTCACGCGCTCAATGTTGGCTCCCAGCGCCCGCAATTTATCTTCAATACGCTCATAACCGCGATCGATGTGATAAATACGGTCAACCAGCGTTGTGCCTTCAGCGATACACCCGGCCAGTACCAGGCTGGCAGAAGCGCGTAAATCCGTCGCCATGACCTGCGCGCCAGATAAATGCCCGACGCCGTGACAGATAACCGTGTTGCTTTCGATTTCCGCCTGCGCCCCCATACGAATTAATTCAGGAATATGCATGAAGCGGTTTTCAAAGATGGTTTCGGTGATAACGCCTGTCCCTTCTGCCACCAGATTCAGCAAGCTGAATTGTGCCTGCATATCGGTTGGAAAACCCGGATGCGGTGCCGTTCTGACAGTCACCGCCTTCGGACGACGGCCATGCATATCCAGGCTTATCCAGTCTTCGCCAAGCTCGATGTCGGCTCCCGCTTCACGCAATTTAGCCAGCACCGCATCCAGCGTATCAGGCCGGGTATTGCGACACAGCACCTTGCCACCTGAAACAGCCGCGGCCACCAGAAAGGTGCCGGTTTCAATCCTGTCCGGCAATACGCGATAGACACCGCCTCCCAAACGCTCAACGCCGTCAATGACAATCTTGTCACTACCGGCACCGCTAATTTTAGCCCCCAGGGTATTGAGGAAATTCGCGGTATCGACAATCTCCGGCTCTCGGGCCGCGTTTTCGATAATGGTTCTGCCGGTAGCAAGCGTGGCGGCACTCATGATAGTGACCGTTGCACCAACGCTGACTTTATCCATCACGATGTGGGCACCTTTCAGGCGACCATCGACCGAAGCCTTGACGTATCCCTCTTCCAGCGTGATGTGAGCACCCAGTTGCTCAAGTCCATTGATGTGCAAATCCACCGGGCGCGCACCAATGGCACAACCGCCAGGTAATGAGACCTGTCCCTGGCCGAAGCGGGCCACCAGCGGCCCCAGCGCCCAAATAGACGCGCGCATGGTTTTCACCAGCTCATACGGCGCACAGAACACATTCACCGCACTGGCATCGATGTGTACAGAACCATTGCGCTCAACCCGAACCCCCAACTGACTCAGCAGTTTCATGGTGGTGTCGATATCACGCAATTTAGGGACATTCTGGATTTCTACCGGCTCTTCAGCCAGCAGGGCAGCGAACAGGATAGGCAGGGCGGCGTTTTTCGCGCCGGAAATAGTGACTTCACCAGCGAGCCGGGTTGGCCCCTGCACACGAAATTTATCCATAGTGACGATTTCTCAATATTCAGACTCAATAGCACGGCGGGAACGCCGCTGATTTAGAAACCGCTTAGTTTGCGGTCACGCTGCCACTCTTGCGGGGTGTAAGCCTTGATAGACAACGCATGAATGCGGTTATCCGCGATATACTCCATCAGCGGCGCATAAACCGCCTGCTGTTGCTTCACGCGGCTCATACCCTGGAACACGTCACCGACCACAATAACCTGAAAGTGGCTTCCGTCGCCGGAAACATGCACTTCCTCTAATGCTAACGATTGCATCAGCACCGCTTTAATTTCGTTGTTTTCCATGTTTTCGATTCTACGTCAGGGGATGATAAACAGGGTGGTATCTTAGATGAATCCGTCGCCATCTTAAACAAAAGAAATCCCCCGGTCACAACAGCGACAAGGGGAATTAAGATAGCAGACGCCACTTTTTACTCTGCCAATTGGATGGGGATGATTTCGCCCAGATTATACAATTGCACCAGCGTGCGCAGCCGGTCACTGACGCCGGTAATCGCCAATGTGGCTCCCTGCTGTGTCTGCTGATGGTAAACATGCACCAGCAGTGCCAGCCCGGCTGAGTCCACATGCTCAACACCGCTAACATCCAGTGAATGGCAATCCTTGAGCAAGGCCGTGCGCTGTTGCCACAATGGCAGCAGCGTATGCCTATCAAGCGTTCCCTCAAGACTCAGCGTATTATTCTGCTGCCGCCAGCGAAGTGCATCAGCCATTGGGCTGACCCAGCGAGATAGGCTGTTGCGCCGCGGCCTGTAACTGCTGAGTTAAACCATCAACGCCTTTCTGACGCAGTGTTGACGCCCACTCATTTTGTTTAGTGGTGATCATGCTCACCCCTTCGGCAATCATGTCGTAAGCTTGCCAGTAGCCGGTCTTGCTATTCTTACGCCACTGAAAATCCAGACGAATCGGCGGACGGCCACCGTTATCAATGATAGTCACACGAATGGAGACAATATCTGCATTACCCAGCGGCTGCTCAGGGGCAATCTCATAAGACTGGCCGTGATAAGACGCCAGTGCCTGACCGTAGGCTTGTTCCAGATAGGATTCAAAAGCCTTGAAATAGGTATCACGCTGGTCTGGCGTCGCGTCTTTATAATACTGCCCCAGCACCAATGCCCCGGCGTATCTTACCTGCACATAGGGCAATAACTCTTCACGCACAATAGCACGCAAGGTGTTAGGATCTTGCTTGATGCGTGCCTGCTCGTTCTTCAGGCGGTCAAATGTTTTCTGTGCTGCATCACGCATCAGGCTATAGGGGTTCGTCTGATCGGCGGCATTAACCAACGGCGCGATGACCAACAGCGCCACCATCAATAAACGTTTTAACATGCTGTGTCCTCTCAAGGCTGTTGCGTCACGGGTTTGCCACTGGAGTCGGGCCTGGCGACGGCATCGGTGTGCTGACTACCGTTGTTTTGACTACCATTGTTTTGACTACTGTTGTTTTGATTCGCGTTATTCTGACCGGCATTGTCAGTATTGTTGCCGCCGCTCTTATATAGGAATTGCCCGATAAGGTCCTCAAGCACCATGGCGGACTTGGTATCCTGAATAGACCCGCCATCTTGCAAAATGGAGGTTCCCATGTCGGCATCTTCAAAACCGATATTTAACGCCAGATACTGCTCACCCAATAAACCTGACGTTCGCACTGCCAGAGAGCTGGTATCGGGAATGTGGTTGTAGCGTTGGTCAATGTCCATTGCCACACGCGGTAAATAGGTTTTGGTATCGAGCGAAATCGCCGCCACCCGGCCAATCACTACCCCGCCAATTTTTACCGGTGAGCGCGCCTTGAGCCCGCCGATATTGTCGAATGTCGCGTACAAACGGTAAGTCTGCTGCTGCCCGAGCGATTTCAGGTCAGCGACTTTCAGACATAAAAAGACAATGGAGAACAGCGCTATCAGCATAAACACGCCAACCCATATTTCATGTTTCTTTGTTTGCATCGACTTATTTCCCAAACATCAGTGCTGTGAGCACAAAATCCAATCCCAGTACCGCCAGCGATGAATGCACCACAGTGCGGGTCGTCGCACGGCTAATGCCTTCTGACGTCGGAATGGCGTCATAACCGTTAAACAGCGCAATCCAGGTGACGGTTATCGCAAATACCAGGCTCTTGATAACGCAGTTAAGTAAATCTTTCTGCCACTCCACCGCGCTTTGCATAGCTGACCAGAAAAAACCGCTGTCAATGCCTTTCCAGTCCACGCCCACCAACGCCCCGCCCCAAATACCCACGGCAACAAAAATCACCGTCAGCAATGGCATAGAGATAACACCAGCCCAGAATCGCGGCGCAACCACGCGGCGCAGCGGGTCTACCGCCATCATTTCCATGCTGGATAGCTGCTCGGTTGCTTTCATCAGCCCGATTTCTGCCGTCAGTGCCGAACCTGCGCGCCCGGCAAACAATAACGCCGTCACAACCGGCCCCAGCTCACGCAACAGCGATAACGCCACCATCATGCCAAGGCTTGCTTCGGCACTGTAGGTCGTCAGCACCAGATACCCCTGCAACCCTAACACCATACCGATAAACACACCGGACACGATGATGATTAACAGCGATTGCACGCCAACGCTGTAAAGCTGCTTACGCAGCAGCGGCCATTGCCGGGCGGGCTCCGGTTTACCGAAAAGCGCATTAAACAGCATCAATCCGGCACGGCCAAAGGTGGCACAGACCTGAATGCCGCTACGCCCTAAAGACGCTAATGCCTGTACTAGCATGAGTCAGTTACTCCCCAGGCCTAACAGGCCATGTTGGTAATCATCTGCCGGGTAACGGAACGGCACTGGCCCATCCGCGATACCATCCAGAAACTGTCTGACGCGCGGGTCGCTATTGTGCTGAAGTTCAGCCGGTGAGGCTTGGGCGACAATCCGTTTATCCGCAATGATATAGGCGTAATCGGCAATACTCAGCACCTCGGGCACATCATGGGAAACCACCACACAGGTCACGCCCAGCGCATGGTTTAGCTCGGCTATCAGTTTTACCAACACCCCCATGGTGATGGGGTCCTGGCCGACGAATGGCTCATCAAACATGATCAGTTCTGGCTCAAGCGCAATGGCACGGGCCAGCGCCGCGCGCCGCGCCATACCGCCGGACAACTCCGAGGGCATTAGCTGTGCGGCACCACGCAACCCCACCGCTTCAAGCTTCATCATGACGGTACTGTACAGTAACGGCTCTGGCAGTTGCGTGTGCTCTCGCAGCGGCCAGGCCACATTGTCAAACACATTCAGGTCGGTAAACAGCGCACCGGACTGAAACAGCATGCTCATCTTTTTACGGACTTCATACAGCCGCGAGCGGGAGAGCGTGGGAATATTGTCGCCATCAAACCAAATCTCGCCGCTATCGGGTTGTAACTGGCCACCAATCAGCCGCAGCAGTGTGGTCTTACCGATACCCGAAGGCCCCATGATGGCGGTGATTTTCCGCTTAGGCACGGTGAGAGAAATATCCGAAAAAATTGCTCTGTCGCCCCGCTGAAAACTCAGGCCGCGAATTTCTATCAGATTTTCGTGGTTCATGGTCTTTTTCCTTCTACAACCGCCAGTGACGGCCGCCTGTTTTCATCGTTAGTCACCATTATGCGGACAAGCACCGTGATTAACCGGTGCTCACTGTTACAGAATCTGCGCTACCGGTCGTGACCAAAGTTGCCATTGGTTTTACTTTTTCGCCCTGCGCAGTCAGAATTAGCGCCAACGAGGGAAAATGGCGGTTTTTGCTTATTATTCGTCCAAAAGGCTGGTTTGTTCGCCAATAAACCGGTGATTATACCTGAATAAAGGACGCTGCATGCTTTTTGCAACAGTACTGTTAGTCATTGGTTTAGTGTTACTGGTTTATGGCGCTGACCGTCTGGTCTATGGCGCAGCGGTACTGGCCCGCTCGTTTGGTGTGCCACCGATGATAATCGGTATGACGATTGTCAGCATGGGGACATCGCTACCGGAATTGATGGTGTCGGCCACCGCCGCGCTGAACCATCAAACCGATATGGCCGTTGGCAACGTGCTGGGGTCAAATATCGCCAACATCTTGCTCATCCTCGGCAGTGCGGTATTGATTCGCCCCCTGACATTACACTCCACGCTGTTACGTCAGGAACTGCCGCCCATGTTACTGATTTTTGCGCTGTGCGGCATGGTGCTGCATGACCATTTTCTCAGTCGTCTTGATGGCATCCTGCTGTTGCTGGCTGCTACGGGCTGTATCCTGTTGATGCTGCGTATGGCACGTCTTGCCCAGCAACAAGGGGAAGACAGCCTCACGCGCGAACAAATGGCGGAACTGCCGCGGGAAAATCATCCGACGGTTGCACTGTTATGGTTGCTGCTCGGTTTGATTATTCTGCCTATGTCAGCACGTATTGTGATAGATAACGCAACCGTCATCGCGAATTACTTTAATATCAGCGAGCTGACTATCGGGCTAACCGTGCTGGCCGTCGGCACCAGCCTGCCAGAGCTGGCAACAGCGATTGTCGGTACGCTGAAAAAAGAAGACGATATCGCGCTGGGCAACCTGATTGGGTCGAATATTTTTAATATCGGGATTGTGCTGGGCGTGCCCGCACTGTTGTCTCCGGGTGCGGTGAACCCGCTGGCGTTTACGCGCGATTACTGGGTCATGCTGGGAGTGAGCGTGCTGCTGAGCGTTCTTTGTCTTCGCCAGAAACGGCGCATCGGTCAGGGCGCAGGCGCACTCCTCGTCTGTGCGTTTATTGCGTACCTTTCGGTGCTGTTCTTGTTCTCATAGCCAGAGCATCTGGCAACGCAGGATGTTTTACATGTCACACGTCAATCAACAACATAGTGTCAATCAACAACATCGTTTTGATTTTCAGGCCGCCGGCCGACAGGTGTTATCTATCGAGCGCGACAGCCTTGCTCAGTTGGATCAATACATTGATGACAACTTTTCCCGTGCCTGTGAGCAAATGTTCGCCTGCCGTGGCAAAGTAGTGGTGATGGGCATGGGCAAGTCAGGCCACATCGGTTGTAAAATGGCGGCCACCTTTGCCAGCACCGGCACACCGGCTTTTTTTGTGCATCCAGGCGAAGCCAGCCACGGCGATCTGGGTATGATAACCCGGCAAGACATCGTACTGGCCATTTCCAATTCGGGTGAGGCTCATGAGATTCTGGCATTAATTCCAGTGCTCAAGCGCTTACAGATATGTCTTATCTGTATGACCGGCAACCCGGAAAGCACTATGGCGAAAACCGCGGATATTCATCTGTGCATCAGTGTCCCGCAAGAGGCCTGTCCATTAGGGCTGGCCCCCACCTCCAGCACAACCGCCACGCTGGTGATGGGCGATGCCCTGGCCGTTGCGCTGTTGCAGGCGCGCGGCTTTACCGCTGAAGATTTCGCACTCTCGCACCCCGGTGGCGCACTTGGCCGCAAGCTGCTCCTGCGCGTCAACGATATTATGCACCGTGACGACGAGGTGCCTCGCGTCAGCAAAGACGCTTCGCTGCGCGACGCGCTGCTGGAAATCACCCGTAAAAATCTCGGCATGACGGTGATTTGCGGCCCGGACAGCGAAGGCCGTCATAACGACCATATTGAAGGTATTTTTACCGATGGGGACTTACGCCGGGTGTTTGATATGAATATCAATTTGAACAATGCCCGCATTGCTGATGTGATGACCCGCGGCGGCATTCGCGTAACGCCACAGATGCTGGCTGTCGATGCGCTCAACCTGATGCAATCGCGCCACATTACCTCATTGCTGGTGGCAGAAAATGATCGGCTGTTGGGAATTGTTCACATGCACGATATGCTGCGTGCTGGCGTGGTATGAATCGGCAAAAACAGGCTGCCACAGACTGAAAAATCAAGGATATGTGTAAATGAGTGAAATCCGTGCGCAAACCGAGACGTGCTACGGCCCTGTCGATACCGAGGTGATGCTCCGTGCCCGGGATATCCGCCTGCTAATTTGTGATGTTGACGGCGTTCTCTCCGATGGCCTGATTTATATGGGGAATCAGGGCGAAGAGCTGAAAGCATTCAACGTGCGTGACGGTTACGGCCTGCGTTGCCTGCTCACCTCGGATATCGAGGTCGCAATCATTACCGGCCGTTCATCACAGTTGTTAGTCGATCGCTGCCAGACTCTCGGGATTCAGCATCTTTATCAGGGGCAGTCGGATAAGCTTTTGGCCTTCCGCGAGCTGTTAGATACACTGTCCCTCACCGCCAATCAGGTTGCCTATATTGGTGATGACCTGATTGACTGGCCGGTGATGGCTGAAGTGGGGCTGAGTGTCGCCGTCGCCGACGCCCACCCGTTACTGCGCCCCCAGGCACACTATGTCACCCGGATTGCCGGTGGCCGCGGTGCGGTAAGAGAGATTTGCGATCTTATCCTGCTGGCGCAGGGTAAGCTGGCGTTCGCCAAAGGGCTGTCGATATGAGTAAAACAAAAGTCTGGCTGACACTGTTACTGGCCTTGATTGCGCTGGTGTTGCTCGGGTTAAGCCTGACCAATACACGCGAAGCGGGCAGCCAGGCCGTCGGGCAAAATAATGAACCGGCCTACACCATGCAGAAAAACATCACCGTGGTGTATGACCCAACGGGAAAGCTGAGTTACAAACTGATTGCCGACAAAGCGGATCACTACAGTGTCGAACAGGTGAGCTGGTTTACCCAACCGGTGGCCACCATGTTTAATGAACAGGCAGTAGCGACCTGGTCTGTCCGTGCCGATCGCGCCAAACTGACCAAAGATCGTATGCTTTATCTGTATGGTCATGTGGAAGTCAACAGCCTGACTAACGACTCGCAGCTAGAACGCATCAAAACGGACAACGCGCAGATAAATCTGATAACGCAGGATGTGGCCTCCGATGACGAAGTCACCCTGTACGGCATCAACTTTACCTCTAACGGGTTGAAAATGCGTGGGAACCTGCGCAGTAAAACCGCTGAGTTGATCGATAAGGTAAAATCCTATTATGAAATTCAACCTAAAAATTAATATGCTACGTAGCACGCTTCTCGCCAGCTCACTGTTTGCTGTCAGTATTCCGGCACTGGCATTAACCGGGGACACCGAACAACCGATTAACATTACCTCCGATCAGCAGGCGCTGGACATGCAGGGGAATGTGGTGACATTTACCGGCAACGTTATCGTGACGCAAGGCTCAATCAAAGCGCAGGCCGACAAAGTGGTTATCACGCGGCCCAATGGTCAGCAAGGCCATGAAATTATTGAAGGCTTCGGTAACCCGGCCACCTTCTATCAAATGCAGGACAACGGTAAACCGGTCAAAGGCCACTCACAGAAAATACGCTATGAGATGGACAAGCAACTGGTCATTCTGACCGGTGAGGCCTATCTGGAACAGCTGGACAGTAACGTCAAAGGCGATCGCATCACCTATCTGGTGCAACAGCAGCAGATGGAAGCCTTTAGTGATAAAGGCAAGCGTGTCACCACGGTACTGGTACCAAACCAGTTGCAGGACAAAGGCAACCAGAACGGTGCTAAACCCGCGGCGGGCAATACTGCCGCCAAGCCCACCAAACAACCGTCAGTAGCGCGCTAATTCATGGCAACATTAATCGCTGAAAACCTGGCCAAAGCGTATAAAGGCCGAAAAGTGGTGGAAAACGTCAGCCTGAATGTCAATTCGGGTGAGATCGTCGGTCTGCTGGGGCCAAATGGTGCAGGTAAAACCACCACGTTTTATATGGTTGTGGGTATCGTGCCGCGCGACGAAGGCCGGATCGTCATCGACGATGAAGACATTAGCCTGCTGCCGCTACACGAACGCGCCCGCCGTGGCATTGGCTACCTGCCGCAGGAGGCGTCCATTTTCCGCCGCCTTAGCGTTTACCATAACCTGATGTCGGTGCTGGAAATCAGAAAAGAGCTGACGCGCGAGCAGCAGCAAGATCGCGCCAACGAGCTGATGGAAGAGTTCCATATCAGCCATCTGCGTGACAGCCTTGGGCAATCGCTGTCCGGCGGTGAGCGACGCCGGGTGGAAATTGCCCGCGCGCTGGCCGCCAACCCCAAATTCATCCTGCTTGATGAACCCTTTGCCGGGGTTGACCCGATTTCGGTTATCGACATTAAAAAAATCATTGAGCATCTGCGTGACAGCGGGCTTGGGGTATTGATTACTGACCATAATGTCCGGGAAACGCTCGATGTTTGTGAACGCGCTTATATCGTCAGTCAGGGCCAGCTTATTGCCCACGGCGCGCCGATGGATATACTGGCAAATGAGCAGGTTAAACGCGTCTATCTGGGCGAAGACTTCCGACTCTGATAACGTCATGTGTTAGGTTGATGGTTCTATTAGATTGATCGTTCAAAAGGAAGTTAGCGCACGCTATGAAGCAAGGTTTGCAACTCAGGCTCAGCCAGCAACTGGCAATGACACCGCAGCTACAGCAGGCCATCAGGCTGCTGCAACTGTCCACGCTTGAACTCCAGCAGGAAATCCAACAGGCGCTGGAAAGCAATCCATTGCTGGAACAAGCTGACATCCATGACGAGGTGGAAACCCGCGAAAATACCGAAACCGAAGCCCTGGACACCCGTGAAGCGCTGGAACAGAAGGATATGCCAGAAGAGCTGCCGCTGGATGCGGCGTGGGATGAAATCTACACTGCTGGCACGCCGTCTGGCACCAGCACCGATTACCGCGATGATGAACTGCCGGTCTATCAGGGCGAAACCACCCAGACGCTACAAGACTACCTGATGTGGCAAGTGGAACTGACACCGTTTTCTGATACCGATGCGGCTATCGCCACCTCGATTGTCGATGCGGTGGATAACACCGGTTATCTGACGGTGTCGCTGGAAGATATCCGTGACAGCATCGGCGATGACGACGTGACGATGGAAGAAGTGGAAGCGGTACTCAAGCGTGTACAGCGTTTCGACCCGGTTGGCGTTGCCGCCCGAGATTTACGCGAATGTTTGCTGGTACAGCTGTCGCAATTTAACAGCGCCACACCACGCCTTGCCGAAGCTAAACTTATCGTCAGCGATTACCTCGATTTGCTGGCTAATCACGATTTCCGATCGCTCATCCGCTCCAGTCGGCTCAAAGAAGAGGTACTCAAAGAGGCGCTGGCACTGATTCAATCGCTTGACCCGCGCCCGGGGCAGTCTATCAATACCGGGGAGTCGGAATACGTGATTCCTGATGTGTTGGTGCGCAAAGCGCAGGGGCAATGGACGGTAGAGCTGAATACTGACAGCGTGCCACGGCTGCAAATCAATCAGCAGTACGCTGCGCTCGGTAATAGCGCCCGTAATGATAGCGACGGCCAGTTTATTCGCAGTCATTTGCAAGAAGCTCGCTGGCTCATCAAAAGCCTGGAGAGCCGTAACGATACCCTGCTTAAAGTCACCCGTTGCATTGTGGAACAGCAACAGGCGTTCTTCGAGCAGGGTGAAGAGTTCATGCGCCCTATGGTACTGGCGGATATCGCTCAGGCCGTTGACATGCATGAATCGACGATTTCCCGCGTGACGACCCAGAAATTTTTGCACAGCCCACGCGGTATTTTTGAGCTGAAGTATTTCTTTTCCAGTCATGTGAATACCGACAGTGGCGGTGAAGCCTCATCCACCGCCATTCGGGCACTGGTTAAGAAGCTGATTGCAGCGGAAAACCCCGTAAAACCGCTGAGCGACAGTAAGCTGACATCAATGCTTTCTGAACAAGGGATCATTGTTGCCCGCCGTACTGTTGCCAAGTATCGAGAGTCTTTATCTATCCCGCCGTCAAACCAACGTAAACAACTGGTTTGACCCCTACATGAGAAGGAAGACGATATGCAGCTTAACATTACCGGACACCACGTTGAGATAACCGATGCTCTGCGCGAGTTTGTCACCGCAAAGTTTGCCAAACTTGAGCAATACTTTGATCGTATCAATCAGGTGCATGTGGTACTAAAAGTGGAAAAGATCCTGCACATTGCGGATGCCACTTTACATGTCAATGGTGGAGAGCTGCATGCAACGTCGGAAGCGGATGATATGTATGCCGCTATCGATCTGTTGATCGATAAGCTGGCAAGACAGTTAAACAAACATAAGGATAAACTGAAACAGCACTAATGTTGCCTGTTTCAGGTGCAGGGAGCGCAGCCGGCCCGCCGCAATTGCGGGCCGGATACCCGAAGGCAACCGTGTCGTTAAGTGAACGTATCATGAACAACGAGTCCGTTATGCAACTCAGCGCCGTGCTCCGTAAAGAGTGCACACGTAGCGCCGTACACTGCCAAAGCAAAAAGCGCGCGCTGGAAATCATCAGCGAACTGGCTGCCAGACAGCTCAACCTGCCACCACAAATGGTGTTTGAAGCCATCCTGACCCGCGAGCGCATGGGCAGTACCGGTATCGGCAGCGGTATCGCGATACCTCATGGCAAACTGGAAGATGAGAATACCCTGGGAGCGGTCGGCGTTTTTATTCAGTTAGAGCAGCCTATCGCGTTTGACGCCATTGATAATCAGCCGGTTGATTTGCTTTTTGCCTTGCTGGTTCCTGCTGAACAATGTAAAACCCATTTGCATACCTTATCGCTGGTCGCCAAACGGCTGGCGGATAAAACCGTGTGTCGCCGTCTGCGCGCAGCGCAAAGCGACGAAGAGCTATATCAAATCATGACGGAGTCAGACTCGCAGGCGTCGTCCTGACAGTCGCTGGCAGCCATTGCGGTTGCCATTCATGACATGCACGAAAGACGCATGACACAGGTGTGCCTGAATGCACAGCCTGAAGGATGCCGGGATAACCGGGAAATAACGAAGTTAGCTAACGGCGGTGGTGATGCACTCTCACACCGCCTGGGGGAGTCGTCAGATGGTGCTGATGATTGTCAGTGGTCGTTCAGGTTCAGGAAAATCCGTCGCCCTGCGTGCACTGGAAGACATGGGGTTCTATTGTGTCGATAACCTGCCGGTGGTGCTGTTGCCAGAGCTGGCACATTCGCTGGCAGAGAGAAACATTTCTGCCGCCGTCAGTATTGATGTGCGCAACATGCCGGAAAGCCCGGATGTGCTGGAGCACGCGCTGACGCGCTTGCCGCAAAGTTTTTCGCCCCAATTGCTGTTCCTTGACGCCGATCGCAATACGTTAATCCGTCGCTACAGCGACACGCGTCGTCTGCACCCGCTTTCCAGCAAGAACCTGTCGCTGGAAAGCGCGATTGACGAAGAGAGCGATTTGCTCGAGCCGCTGCGCTCACGCGCCGACCTGATTATCGACACCTCAGAAATGTCGGTGCATGAGCTGGCCGAAATGCTGCGCACCCGGTTACTGGGCAAGCGCGAGCGCGAATTGACGATGGTGTTTGAATCATTCGGCTACAAACACGGCATCCCGATTGATGCCGACTACGTGTTTGACGTGCGCTTTTTGCCTAACCCGCACTGGGACCCGAAACTGCGCCCGATGACCGGGCTGGATAAACCGGTGGCGGCGTTTCTTGACCGGCACACCGAAGTCCACAATTTCATCTACCAGACGCGCAGCTATCTGGAGCTGTGGCTGCCGATGCTCGAAACCAACAACCGCAGCTATCTGACCGTTGCTATCGGTTGTACCGGTGGCAAACATCGCTCGGTGTACATTGCCGAACAGCTGGCAGACTACTTCCGCTCCCGTGGCAAAAACGTGCAGTCGCGCCACCGCACACTGGAAAAACGTAAATCATGACCGTCAGGCAAACCGTCGAAGTGAAAAATCGGCTGGGGATGCACGCCCGCCCGGCGATGAAACTGTTTGAGCTGGTACAAAGCTTTGATGCTGAAGTGTTGCTGCGCAACGACAGCGGCACGGAGGCGGATGCCAGCAGCGTTATTGCCATGCTGATGCTGGACTCAGCCAAAGGCAGGCATATCGAAATTGAAGTCACCGGCCCGGATGAAGAGCAGGCACTGGCAGCTATCATCACGCTGTTTGAGGCCGGTTTCGACGAAGATTAACCTCCCCTTTTCGCCCAAGGCCAGCAGCCCCTGCTCCATATATTGGGTATCATCACCTTTTTCTGTGGCAACGCTGCGTTATCCGTTTATTATTCTCTTTTTACCCTTCGGCGCGTTACACGCGCAGGCGGGTTATTTGCCTGTCATCATCCTCTGGAGAGAAATATGGATAAACCACCCCTGACTATCGGTGCGCTGGACGCAGAGCGTCTTGATACTTTGCTGGCACACCCTCAATTTGCTGATACAGAAGTCGCGCGGGCTCTCGGTGAAGAGCTGGATAGAGCGGAGATAGTCGAGCCCGTCGCTATTCCGGCCGATGTTGTTACCATGAACAGCCGGGTGCGCTTTCGTGACCTGCTGACAGGCGAAGAGCACATCCGTACGCTGGTGTATCCGGCAGGGCTCAGCGACAGTCGGGAGCAGATTTCCGTCATGGCTCCGCTGGGCGCGGCACTGCTGGGGATGCACCTTGGCAACAGCATTGCCTGGCCATTACCGAATGGTGAAAACACACGGATTGAAGTGCTGGAACTGCTTTATCAGCCTGAAGCGGCAGGTGAGTATCACCGCTAACCCTCTCGATAACGACACCGGTTTGCCCGCGCTATTCGGGCAAACCGGCAATATCAGGGCATGTCTATCAGGCAAGATATATCAAACACCGGCAATCTTCATCGAGGGCAGCAGCACGGAGCCGCACTGAATATTGCTGCGCGTTTCAATATCATCGCCGATGGTGACCATATCACGCAGCATGTCTTTCAGGTTTCCGGCAATGGTAATTTCACTCACCGGATACTGAATCACGCCGTTTTCTACCCAGAAACCAGACGCGCCGCGTGAATAATCCCCCGTCACCGCGCTAACGCCCTGGCCCATCAGGCTTGTCACCAGCAGGCCGGTGCCCATCTCTTTGAGCATCGCGTCGAAATCCAGCCCGCGACCGGCAATACGCCAGTTATGGATCCCACCGGCATGACCGGTACTTTTCATACCTAATTTCCGCGCCGAATAGCTGGTCATCAGCCAGGTTTGCAGCACGCCATCTTTGACGATATCGCGTGCTTCGGTGCGCACGCCTTCGCTGTCAAACGGCGTGGAAGCAAGCCCCTTGCGTAAATGCGGTAATTCCTGGATCGTCAGCCAGGATGGCAAAATCGGCTTACCCAGGCTGTCTAGCAGGAACGTGGATTTACGATAGACGCTGCCGCCGCTGATAGCGCCAACCAAATGGCCGAACAAGCCGGTGGCCACCTCGGCGGCAAACATCACCGGTGCTTGCATCGTCGCCAGTTTACGCGGCGATAAGCGCGCCAGCGTGCGCCGGGCGCACTCCTCACCCACCCACTCTGGCGCGTTTAACTCATCGAGCGAACGGCCAATGGTGTAAGCGTAATCGCGCTCCATCTCGCCGTTGTGCTCGGCAATCACGCTCACCGACATGGAGTGACGGCTGGAGCAATAGCTTTGCAACATGCCGTGGCTGTTGCCAAACACTTTGATGCCATAGTGACTATTAAAACTGCCGCCCTCGGTATTGGTGATACGCGGGTCAGCCTTGAGCGCCGCCTGTTCAGCCGCCGCCGCAAGCTCGATACCACGGTCAGCATCAAGCGGGGCGGGGTGAAATAAATCCAGATCCGGGGCATCAAAAGCCAGCAGGTCTTTATCCGCCGGGCCGGCATAGGGGTCAGGCGAAGTGTAGCGGGCGATATCCAGCGCTGCCTGCACGGTGCGGGCGATTGCCTGCGGACTGAGGTCAGTCGATGAGGCGCTGCCTTTACGCTGCTGATGGTACACCGTGATGCCCAGCGCACCGTCACTGTTAAATTCGACGTTTTCAACTTCACCATAACGGGAACTGACGCTGATGCCCGTTGTTTTGGTGACGGCCACTTCGGCTGCATCAGAACCGGCACGAGCCAGTTCCAGCGCCTGTGATACCGCCTGTTCCAGCGCTTTACGCTGTTCTGCAACTTGCGTGATGATTGTCATTGCTTTGCCATAATGAGTGAGAACACATTCAGACAGACGCTAACAGAGCGACACGAATGCCACGAGCGGTTATGCGACTCTCCGCCATGCACCTCAGACAGAGAAAACGAGGTAGCCTGTGATGAAGTCTAACAGGATCAGCGGACAATTTCGCACAAAGCCCATAACCTGATAGGATCAGCCTCTTTTATTGGGGAGCCACCATGAACAAACATCCCGAAGACTGGCAGGACGACATCCCTGACGCCAGCCAGAACGATGAAGACGAAGAGATAATTTGGGTCAGCAAAAGTGAAATCAAGCGCGACGCCGAAGCCTTGAAAGCACTCGGTGCCGAGCTGGTCGAGCTTGGCAAGAACGCCCTTGACCGCATTCCGCTTGACGAAGACCTGCGCGCCGCCATTGAACTGGCGCAGCGCATCACCAAAGAGGGCCGCCGCCGCCAGTTGCAGTTGATTGGCAAAATGCTGCGCGCCCGCGACCCGGAGCCGATTCAAACGGCGCTGGATAAGCTGCGCAACCGCCATAACCAGCAAGTCTCGCTGTTCCATAAGCTGGAAAAACTGCGTGACCGGCTGCTCGAAGAGGGCGATGGCGCTATTCCTGACGTGCTGGCGCTCTATCCGCACGCTGACCGTCAGCAATTGCGCTCACTGGTGCGTAATGCACAAAAAGAGCAAGCGGCGAACAAAGCGCCTAAATCGGCCCGGCAGATTTTCCAGTACCTGCGCGAGCTGGCGGAAACCGAGCAATGACCCACCCGCCGGGGGCACATCAGCCCCCGACCTGTTGGCGTAAACCGTCGGCGCAGGCCCGGCCAGTTGTGAGTCAGGCCTTATCTGTTGTGCTCGCCTGACGCCGTTTCCCCCCGAAAGGCCATGAAATACAGCAGCGGGATCACCAGTAACGTCAGCAACGTTGACACCAAAATGCCGAAAATCAGCGCGATCGCCAGCCCGTTGAAAATCGGGTCATCGAGAATGAAAAAAGCCCCGAGCATCGCCGCCAGCCCGGTCAGCACAATCGGCGCAGCGCGGGTCGCTACCGAATCCATCACTGCGGTTTCAAGACTCACCCCGGCGGCCACATTCAGGCGAATGAAATCGACCAGCAAAATGGAGTTACGCACGATAATGCCCGCCAGCGCAATCATGCCTATCATTGACGTGGCGGTGAACGGAGCCCCCAGCAGCGCATGACCCGGCAGAATGCCGATAAGGGTCAGCGGTATCGGTGCCATGATGATTAACGGCACGCGATAAGAGCCAAAATGCGCCACCACCAGCAGATAAATCAGCACCAGCCCAACCGCGTAAGCCGCGCCCATATCACGAAAGGTTTCATAGGTTATCTGCCACTCGCCGTCCCATTTGATGGCGTAATGGCGGTAGCTATCCTCGGGCTGGCGAATGAAATAGGTTTGCAGCGCGGCCTGATTGGGTGCCGTCAGGGCGGCAATTGCCGGTTGCATGGCGAACATGCCATACAGCGGGCTGTCATCACGCCCGGCCATATCTGCCACCACATAGTCCACCGGCAGCCCATCCTTACGGTAACGCACCCGCTCCTGTGGCCGGGAAACCACGCTGACCACTTCCGCCAGCGGCAGCAAGGAGCCCGACGCAGTACGAAGCGGCGTACTGAGCAGCGTCAGCAAGTCGCCTTTGGCGGCATCGGGCAGGCGTAACTGCACCGGCACCGGGTATTTGCTGTCATCACGCAGGTACGTGACGTTATTGCCATTCATTGCGGTCGCAAGCGCCTCTACTATGCTGGCCTGCGTAATGCCAAAACGCATCGCCTTCTCGTTATCCACCTGCAATAGCTGTTTTTCTGCCAGCGGCTGTACGCTGCTGTCGATATCCACCACATCCGGCGTGCGGCGGAAAATATCCGCAATCTGGTCGGCCAGCGCCGCACGCCCGGCCTGCGTCGGCCCGTAGATTTCTGCCACAATCGGGGCCATCACCGGTGGGCCGGGCGGCACCTCCACCACTTTGAGGCGGGCGTGATAACGCGCGGCCAGTTGCGCCAGCGGTTCACGGTAAGCCCGTGCAATCGCATGGCTTTCGCGCTGGCGCTCGCCTTTGGCGCGCAAGTTAACCATCACATCACCGATGTCATTACCGCGGCGCAGGTCATACTGCCGCACCAGCCCGTTAAAATTGATCGGTGCCGCCACGCCGACATAGGCCTGATAATTCAGCACCTCTGGCTGTTGCGCCAGCCAGTCAGTCATCTCATGCAATAGCGCAGCGGTGTCCTCCAGCGCGCTGCCGGAAGGCATATCCACCACCAGTTGCAACGCCGATTTATTATCAAACGGCAACATTTTGAGTATCACGCCTTTGGTCAGCGGCAACGCGACGCAAGCCATCAGCAGCGCCATCACGCCAAGCAACACGCCTGTGCGGTAGCCACGCCCCCGCCGGGCCGACAGCAGTGGCGCAAACACGCGCTGCACCAGCGGCGGCAACCGCGCATTCGGCTCGGGATCATGCCTCGGCGTGCGTTTTAGCCAGCGGTGTGCCAGCCAGGGCGTCACGGAAAAGGCAATTCCCAGTGAAATCAGCATGCCCATCGAGGCATTAATCGGGATAGGGCTCATGTACGGCCCCATCAACCCGCTGACAAACGCCATGGGCAGCAGTGCGGCAATCACCGTCAGGGTGGCTAATATCGTCGGCCCGCCCACTTCATCGACCGCACCGGCAATCAGGGAGGATAAAGGCGCATCCGGGCGTAACTGCTGATGGCGGTGGATATTTTCCACCACCACTATCGCGTCATCCACCAGGATACCAATCGAGAAAATCAGCGCAAATAACGACACCCGATTCAGGGTGAACCCCCATGCCCAGGAAGCAAACAGCGTGGCACACAGCGTCAGCACCACCACCAGCCCGACGATCACCGCCTCACGCCGCCCCAGCGAAAAAAACACCAGCACCACCACCGAGGCGGTGGCAAACACCAGTTTCTCAATCAGCTTCATCGCCTTCTCATGGGCACTGGCACCGTCATTGCGGGTCATCTCAACGCCCACCTGCGGCGGTATCAGCGTATTGGTGAGCGCGGCCATCCGCTGCTCAAGCCGGTTGGCGACGGTGGCGGCGTTTTCACCGGCTTTTTTGGTGATAGTCAGCGTCACGGCAGGAGTGCTCAGGCCCGGCTGGTCTGCCGCCCCGTACCAGACGTACTGGCTGGGCGCGGGCGCGCCATCGCTGATAACGGCAACATCGCGCAGGTACACCGGCCTGCCGTTATTGACGCCGATAACCAGTTGTTCAACATCCTGCTGCGAGCGTAAAAACGGGCCACTTTCCAGACGTACCACGCCCTGATTCACGATGTCACCGGCAGGCAACCCGGCATTCGCCGCCGCCAGCGACTGAGCCACCTGCGCCAGCGTCAGCCCGTTATTCGCCAGTCGCTGCGGGTGAAACTCCACCCCAATGGTGCGGCCAGGGCCGCCTACCGTTGTCACCTCCCGCGTGCCGGGCACCTGCTTGAGCTCGCCTTCCAGCGCGTGGGCGATACGCTCCAGTTCAGCACTGCCAAGCAAGGCGTCGCGGCTAAACAGGGTGTAGGTGACGATCGGCACATCCTCAATGCCTTTAGGCTTAATCAACGGCACGGTGTTGCCAAGGCTGGCGGGCAGCCAGTCGGCGTGGCTGTGTACCGTGTCGTAGAGGCGCACCAGCGCCTCAATACGCGGCACGCCGACCTTAAACTGCACCGTCATCACCGCCATGCCAGGGCGTGACAGCGCAGAAACGTGCTCCACACCGGCCATTTGCCCCAGCAACTGCTCGGCTGGCTGGGCTATCTGTGCTTCTACCGTCGCCACAGACGCACCAGGGTAAGCCACCAGCACATTCGCCATCGTGACATTGATTTGCGGCTCTTCTTCTTGCGGCGTCATCAGTATGGCAAACGCCCCCATCAGAAGCATCAGCACAGCCAGCAGCGGCGTGATATGGGCATGTTGAAAGAAAGCCGCCATGCGCCCGGCGACGCCGTAGCGCACCAGTGCCTGCTGATGGGCGGCATTATCGTTCATCACGGCCCCCTTCTGACTGGCTGGCGGCCGCCTCTGGGTCGCGCATCACGTTATCGCCGGGTTTCAACCCCGCCAGCACCTCTATCTGGTCGCCTAACGTCTGGCCAGTGCGGATATAGCGCAACTGCGGGCGGCCCTCACGGCCTGCCAGATAGACGGCCGAAAAGCCGGTGCGCTGCACTACGCTGGCTGCCGGAAGGGTCAGCCGACCCGGCGTGCGGGAGAAAAAGAGGACATCGGCACTGCTGCCCGGCGTCACGCGCACCTTGCTCTGCCCCTCACGCAGCATGATGCGCACCTTGCGGGTCTGGCTTTGTTCATCGGTGGTGGGAAACCACTCCTGTGCACTCACGTCAACAACCTGACCGGCAACGCTCACCTGCGCCAACGCATCCTGTTGCAGTTGCTCAACCAGCGACGCAGGCAACGTTACCTCAACGCGCAGCACGCTCGGGTCATAGAAGGCGATCAGCGGCTGGCCGGGCAGTGCCACCGCGCCCAGGTCGCCTTCCACGCGTGCCACCACGCCGGGGAAGGGTGCAGTCAGGCGGAACTGCATCGCCTGCGCGCTGGCTGACTCAGCGGCGGCTATCTGCGCGTTGGCTTGCGCGGCGGCAACACGGTATTGCGCCTGAGCGTTATCGAACGCCGAGGCGCTGATGTAGTGTTTATCCAGCATCGCTTTAGCGCGCGCCAGCTCACTCTTTGCCTGCATCAGGCTGGCGTTGGCCGCAGCAATTTGCGCCTGACTGGCCCGGGCCGACTGCTCTGCTGGTGTGCCGTCAATGCGCGCCAGCAGTTGCCCTTCGCTGACGGCCTGATTGACCACTACGGCAAGCATACTAATACGCCCGGAAACCGGCACGGAGAGCAGGGCAGAACGCACCGCCTGCACGATGCCGCTGGTGTGATAAAAACCGGTGTGATGCTCCACCGGCTGAACCGTCACCGGTTGCACCGGAGACTGGGAGGCGGCGCAGGCCATCTGAATGCTGCCAAGCAACCATAAAGCACAACCGGTATTGACCAGTAATGCAGGGACTCTGAAATACATATTCGGCCTCTCTTCACACGCACGCTGCACCCGCAAACAATATACTTAATTATATAATATAAGTATAGATAATATCCGTATCAGCCAGCGGCAGGAAAAACCGGGCGAGGCGGGCAGGGAGAGGAGAAACAGGAAGGGAAGAAATAAAAAGAGAATGGCGGCCCTGAACTCATGACGTTCAGGGCGCGCAGAGCCGGGATTTACTTACCGGAAGCGACCAGTGCGGAACCGGCAAAAATAAACAGCGAACCGGTGGCGCGATTAAACAGGCGCAACCGTTGCGGCCGGGCAAACAGCGACGACACCCGTTTGCCCATACAGGCATAGCTGAACATGATGCTGCAATCCAGCACCGCCCAGGTGATTGCCAGCAGAGCAAACTGCATCATCTGCGGTGATTGTGTATCGATAAAATTGGGAAACAGCGCGGCGAAAAACAGAATGTCTTTCGGGTTGCTGATGCCGACCATAAATCCGCGCCGATAAAGGCTGAACGCCCCCGGCATCGTCTGCCCGTCTTTCTCAACGGCGGGCATCATGGCGGTTTGCGGCGAGCGCCAGGCACAAATCCCCAGCCAGATAAGATAGAGCGCCCCGACCACTTTCAGCACCAAAAACGCGCTGGCGGATGCCGCCAGAATCGCGCCCAGCCCAAGCGCCGAGGCCGTCATTAACACCAGCGAGGCGCTGGCGCTGCCCAGTACGGTAGACAGCGCCCGGCGTTGCCCGTACCGCAGCCCATGTGTCATGCTAATTAATGCCGATGGGCCGGGAACGGCAATCAATACGATGATAACGCCAACATAAACCAGCCAAAGATGCCATGTCATTCTTCTGTTCCTGCCATCACAATAGAGTACGACTTACGATAATAAGTACGCATTACGATAATCAATACGGTGCACAATGGCGTGTCCGCGCGATAAAACAGCCTGCGCGACAGCCACAAAAACAGCGATCCCAGCGATTTGCCACGACAGGGTTGACCCGATGACCACACTGTTTATGTATTACATCGGCGGGCGCGTTCAGGGTGCGAATATCGAACTGCATGATATCCAGTTTGCCGCGCATACGCACCCGCAGGCGGCCTTTCCACAGCTCAAAGCCAACTGGTTTGGCGATAAAAACCGGGTTCATGTCGATAGCTACACCCCCTGCCGCTGGGCGGACGGCTATGATATCACGCTCCATACCGAGCCGTTTAGCGGGCCGGAAAAACTGTGGTTTATCAATATGGGCGGCTATCTGCCGGGCAACCCGGCAGAGGTGCACCAGTTTGGGCTGTTCGTCGCCCCCGATGCTGAAGCGGCCAAACAGCGCGCCCGGCAAGTGCTGTTAACCCGCGTCTTACAACCGCATCATGACGATCTGCGCGAGGTGGACGACTGCCTGCCGTTGAGCCTGCTGGAGCGCTGGTATGTTCATCTGCACCCCAACCCATCAGGCACGCTGGCGGCCCCGCTCTGGCAAGGCTACCAGCCGCTGTGATGCCTCAGCCCAGCAATGCATGCTGATGGCTGCGCAAAAGCTGCGTCAGGCGGCCAACGGCCACTATCGCCTCATCCGCCACCTGATGCTCGCGCAACAGTTGCGGGTAGTGTTCCATCTGTGTGAGTAGTTGGGAGAACGCCTCGCTGCGATAACGATCGCTTGAGGCATCAATGACGTGCGTCGCCGTCCGGCGCAGCTGGCGATGAAACGCCGCTAACCGCTCGCTGACCGGCAGTTCCAGCAGGCGCAGGCGCTGATGCATCATAATCAGCGACAGCGCCAGACGGTATTTCGCTATGTCACCGGCAAACAGGTTGAGCAGCAAGAACAGGTGTTGATACAACGCAGGCAGGTGATTTTCCCGTTTACGGCCAGAGCGGGTAGAAAGTGCGGCCACCGCGCCATAGACAAAGCGGTTAAGCAAGGTGCGCCCGGTGCGCTCGCGGGTATTATCGCGGATAAGCAGAATCACGCTCAATGCCAGCACACAGCCAATGACCTGGCCAATGGCGTTATCCAGAAACTGATTGAGGTTGAACTTCATCGGGTTACTGAGCACGATAATATTGATGGTGCTGGCAAGCGCCCCCAGTGAACCCAGACGCCGTTTTTGCACCTCAATGCCTATCACAAATGCCATGCCGCCAAGCGTCAGGCACAGCAACAGCAGGCTCTGCTGGGTAGCAGGCAACACCACCATAAACAGCAGCGAACCGAGCGGCAGCGCCACCAGAGAGCCTATCAAGAAATCTTTGGCCGCCATCAGCGGATTCGGCAGCCGCATCGCCAGCGATGTCACCACCGCAATAATCACCATGCAGGAACTGCCGGAAGTCCAGCCGGTCCATAACCAGAACAGGCAGCCAAGCCCGGTCGCCACCGCCGTGCGCAGGCCATTAATCATGGCATGATGGGTTTCTGCGGAACTGGCTTTGACGGCAACCTCGGCATCCAGCAGTTGCGCTTCACGCGCGCTGACACGCGAGTTTGTTTTGATGCCTCTTGCCAGCAACTGGTAGCGAGAAGCGGCGGTAAGCCAGCTGAGTAGCATCGGCGGCAGGCTGCGACTATGGCTGGCCGCCAGATAACGCAACTGGCGCAAGCGCCGCGCAACATCAGCGGCATTCTCTGCCGGATGCTCCAGCATCATGGCGATAGCCCCTTTCAGGGCTTGCGGCTGCTCTTGCAGCGTCAGGCGGAGTTCACAGGCTTGCGTTATCAATAACCATGACTGGGTGAGCAGCGTCGTGATGCGGCGGCTGGCTCCCTGCCAGCGCGATGACTCCAGCATCAGTATGCTGCGCATGCCGTTGAGCGCATGAGTCTGGCGCACCAGCCCGTGCCAGGCGGTATCGAGCTCATCGTCAGCAATGCCCGCGACACAGCGCTGCAATAACTGATACTGCCCGACCCAGAGCGCATCCAGCGCCCTATCGATATCCTGCTTGACCGAGCGGGGAGAAAACAGCAAATCGCCCAAAATGGCGCAAACAATCCCCAGCACGATTTCACTGCAACGCTCAACGGCAAACTGAGGGATGCGCACAGGCGCGCTCTGGCTGGTCACGATGATGATAAGCGTGGTGTAACCGGCCAACGCAAACACATAGGCGTTTTCGACTTTTACCAGCGAGGAGATCCACACGCACACTCCGGCCCACAGGCAGCAGAGCGTCAGCATCACAACCGGCGCTCGCACGGTCGCCATCACAATCACCAGCGCCCCGACGCAGCCGATAAAGGTTCCCGCGACCCGCAGCATCCCGCGATGGCGAATCGCCCCGGAGAACGGGTCGCCACCAGCGGCAAAGGCCGGGCCAGCGGCCACGATAGCCGCCGTCAATGCCGCCCAGCGCGGCGTTTCCAGTTGCAGATAAAACCCCAACACCAGCGAGAGAACAATCGCCGTACTGAGTTTGAACGCAAAACGCAGGCGCAAAAATGCGGGAGTATTCATCACGTCCACCGCTTAACCGAATTCACGCAGGCGGTGCAATAACTGCAACAGCGGCGACATTGGCCGGGTATTGCGGGTTTGCTCGCCGGTCACGACCACCGTTGCCGTCGTGCCCGCCGGGTATTGGTCGCCCCACTGCCGGGCCAGGCGAATTTTTACCGGCACTCGCTGCGCCAGACGCACCCATTCCAGGTTTGAATCCACCGTTGCCAGCCCTTTGCCATCCGCCGTACTGCTGCTATTGGTGACACCAGCGGCAATGCTATCCACCACGCCATATAAAATCTGGTTGCTGCCAAGCGGGGTTATCTCCACCTGATAACCCGGATGCACCGCAGATAACTTGGTTTCTTCCATGTACGCCAGCAAATAGAACGAATCTTTTTTCACCAGCGCCACGGCGCTAGCGCCCCGGGTAATAAATTCACCGGCGTGTACATGCAAATTGGTTATCCAGCCGTCAGCCGGGGCGCGCACCACGGTGCGGGCCAAATCCAGCCGGGCGATTTCCAGCTCCGCCTGCGCTTTCGCCAGTTGGTGTAACGTGGTTTGCAACGCATTGCCGGATTGTTCAATTTCTTCACGCGACATGGCTTGTATGCCAAGGTGCTGGCGGCGCGCCGACTCGCGTCTTTTCTCATCTGCCAGCGCCTGATAATAGGCAACATCGGCCTGCGCCTGCTCCAGCGCTTGCTGATAGCGCGGCGGGTCGATGACAAACAACACATCGCCTTGTTTTACCGGTTGATTATCTTGCACATTCACCTGCGTCAGCAGGCCGCTGACATCTGTGGCTATCGCCACCACATCGGCGCTAAAACGCGCATCGCGCGTCCAGGGCGATTCGGTATAAAACGACCAGACCCTGACAAGGGCAACGGCGGCGACCAGCACCAGTAGCAGCGTGATAGTGACGCGGCTCAGTTTTTTTATCATCACTCTTGCAACAGATGCTTTCACAACAACCTCAAAGACCGAAATGGAACAGCAGATAAAACAGGCAGACAAATAACGCGGTATTAAATAACGCCGGATGCCAGACCCAGTGGTAAATACCGGTGGGATGCAGCAGACGCAAACAGAGAAAAAACACCGCCAGTGTCACCAGCAAAACAAAAAACACCGGGGGAAACGACAGACCAAATAACACCATGACCGGGAGTGAGTTCATCCTCTTAACCTTCTTCGCCACAGCTGTCTCGCCACGCTATCGGCCATGCGCGGCCACTTTTCAGGCGCGAAAATGGCACAGATCCTCCGGTCAGCGACAGGCCGACGGCAGGTAAACACAGCATGAACTGAATAATCACGATGGCGGGTGCCGATTTAATGGCCGATGTGTAACGGATAATTACCATCGTGTTAAATCAGCGCAGTTAATCTTCTGAAACAGTCATCGCCGCGAAGACAGTGAGTTGACTGCGCGCCCTATGACCAGACAGGCTATAGTATGAGACGTTATTATTATGTTATCTACCTAATGTGATCTAAATCACTTTTAAGCCAGGGTTAATAATGGATCGATTAAAGAGCATGGCGGTGTTCGCCAAAGTGGTGGAATGCGGTTCCTTCACTGCGGCCGCACGGCAGTTAGCAATGAGCGTTTCTGCCGTCAGCCAGACGCTGTCCCGGCTCGAAGATGACATTCAGATAAAACTGCTCAACCGCAGCACCCGCAGTATTGGGTTAACCGAAGCCGGTAAGATTTATTACCACGGCTGCCGCCGGATGCTGCACGAAGCGCAAGAAGTGCATGAGCAGTTGTATGCCTTTAATAACACCCCGATTGGGACGCTGCGTATCGGCAGTTCTTCGACCATGGCGCAAAATGTGCTGGCGAATATGACAGCCGAGATGCTGCAAGAATATCCGGGGTTGTCGGTCAATCTGGTGTGCGGCATTCCCGCGCCTGATCTTATCGCCGATGGACTGGATATCGTTATTCGGGTCGGCGCACTGCAAGACTCCAGCTTGTACTGTAGCCGCATCGGTTCCATGCCGATGGTGGTGTGTGCGGCTAAAACCTATCTCGCCCAGCACGGCACACCGGAAAAACCCTCGGATATGGGTAATTTTTCCTGGCTGGAGTACAGCGTGCGCCCGGACAGCGAATTTGAATTGATCGCCCCCGAAGGCATGACAATCCGCATTCAGCCGCAGGGCCGGTTTGTCACCAATGACCCGCTGACATTAATTCGCTGGTTAAAACAGGGAGTGGGCATCGCCCATGTGCCGATGATGTGGGTTTTTGAGGAGATAAAACGCGGCGAGATAGAAATTCTGTTCCCGCGCTACCATTCCGACCCGCGCCCGGTATACGCGCTGTATACCCGGCCGGATAATCTGCCGCTCAAAGTCCAGGTCTGTATCAATTACCTGACGGACTATTTCAATAAAGTGGCGCTGATTTATCAGGGATATCGGCAGGAAAACCCGCACAACACAGAGGCAGGCACATAAAACAGGCCGCATCAGCGGCCTGAGGCTGTTGATAAACAGCAATATTGTAATGGTGAATGGTGAGGTTTGTTGGGGCAGTGAAGAATTTCGTGCGGGATAAACGGTGTTATTTCTTTGCAGCTTCATTGCACGCACGACAAGGAGAGGTGCAAGCGCCACCTCTCCTTGACCTCTGGCTGGTGGCTAAACTGCGGCGCTACGCGCGACCTTCGGCGTTCGCCTTCGCGGTTCGGGCCGCCCGTGACGCTCTCCCGGAGCGGCACGGGCTTTCACCGCATCCATGCGGCTCACCCGGCGAAGTCGCCCACCTCAGCGCAGTTTTTGACGCCAGAAAGAGGCTTCGTCCTGGACTTAACGCGTTTGTCAGCAGTCTGAGGCCGCATCAGCGGCCTGAGAGGTGGTGGAATGACCGTGGGATAAGCGGTTGGTCAATCCCGCGCTTAGGCGGTGCCGCCCACGGTAATGCTGTCGAGCTTCAGCGTCGGCTGCCCGACACCGACCGGCAGGCTCTGGCCCTCTTTGCCGCACACGCCCACACCTTTATCCAGCGCCAGATCGTTGCCGACCATCGAAATCTGCTGCATGGCTTCAATGCCGGAGCCAACCAGCGTAGCGCCTTTTACCGGCGTGGTCACACGCCCGTTTTCAATCAGATAGGCTTCAGAGGTGGAGAACACGAACTTACCGGAGGTGATATCCACCTGGCCGCCGCCAAAGTTCGGCGCATACAGGCCATATTCCACGCTTTCGATAATCTCTTGTGCGGTCGACTGACCGGCCAGCATGTAGGTGTTGGTCATACGCGGCATCGGCAAATGCGCATAGGACTCACGGCGGCCATTGCCCGTCGGAGCCACCCCCATCAGCCGCGCATTGAGCTTGTCTTGCATGTAACCTTTGAGGATACCGTTCTCAATCAGCACGTTGTAGCGCCCGGCCACCCCTTCGTCATCAATCGCCAGCGAACCACGACGCCCTTCAAGGGTGCCGTCATCCACCACGGTACACAGTGAGGACGCCACCTGCTGGCCTACCTGACCGCTGAACACCGAGGTGCCCCGGCGGTTGAAATCCCCTTCCAGACCATGGCCAACCGCTTCATGCAGCAATACGCCCGGCCAGCCTGCGCCGAGCACCACCGGCATTGAGCCTGCCGGAGCCGCCACCGCAGAGAGGTTCACCAGCGCCATACGCACCGCTTCTTTCGCCCAGTGCTCGGCACGGGCTTCACCCTCTTCCTGCTGCCAGAAATAGTCATAGCCGGTGCGCGCACCACCGCCGCTGGAGCCACGCTCGCGTCGGCCATTATCTTCCACCAGCACACTGACGGATAAACGCACCAGCGGGCGCACATCCGCCGCCAGCGTGCCATCGGTGGCGGCAACCAGCACCAGTTCATAGACCCCGGTCAGGCTGGCCGTCACTTCCTGCACACGCGCATCAGCGGCGCGGGCGGTGGCATCCACGCGCTGTAGCAGGGCAATCTTGTCTTCACGCGATAAGCTATCCAGCGGATTATTCTGGGTATACAGGCCGCGATGCGCCACCTCGCCCAGCGTTTTCACCCGGCCATCGCCCTGTTCACGCACAATGCTGCGCGCCGCCTGTGCACTTTGCTGCAATGCATTAAGGGTAATCTGGTCAGCGTAGGCAAAGCCGGTTTTTTCGCCGTGAATAGCGCGAATACCGACACCCTGATCGATATGGTAGGAGCCATCCTTGATGATGCGGTCTTCCAGCACCCAGGATTCATGATAGCTGGACTGAAAATACAAATCGGCGTAGTCGATACGCCGCTCACTCAATGTGCCCAGAATAGAATGCAGATCCTGATGGCTCAGGTTATTGGCCGTGAGTAATTGCTCACTGACAAATGTCAGACTCATAGAATGTCACTCTTATTGTCAATGTCGTCGGATAACCGAACCGTGATTATTGCCTTGCCGCAGCGGCGGCGTTGGGTTTTTGCGGTTCACGCACTACTTCCTGAATCTTTGGTTGATCCACACTACCGGAAATATGGTAGCGAATCAGAGAAATTTTACTCCACAACGGAGCCAGCACTTTACTGGCGGCAAACACCGCCGCGCCAATCACCGGGTTAACGGCAAACGCCGTTGCCACGCCGACCGTGGCCGAAATTTCCGGCGCGACCACCGCTTCCATCGACAGGTTGCGTTTGACCAAATCAACATCGCCTTTCATGGCAATATCCGCCTCCAGCCCATCAACCAGCAGGTTGTCGGTATGCAGCACCCCGTCTTTGATCCACGCCGTGCTGCGAATCGAGTCAAAATAGAAACCTTTACCGAAGGTATCGCTGAAATCAAACTGTAGCTTACGCAGCAGCGCATCGAAACTCACCAGACGCAACAACTGCCCCGCCTGACCGGTGCCGACATTCACGATTTCCCCCTTGCCGATATCGCTTTTCAGAATACCGCTCAGGCTTGGCACATCGGGGGACCAAGGCGAGCCGCGCCAGTACAGGTCATAGTCAACGCTGAATGCGCCCGCGCGCAGCGGCGTCACCAGCCCCAGCCAGTCCGCGTTATCGCTCAGGCTGTCACCGGATAAGCGCCCTTTTAGCGCGGTACGCATTCCGTCGCCATTCTCCTGCCAGCTCCCTTCCAGCGACAGTTTTGCCTTCCCGCTGTTCACCTGCCCGTTCGCCAGCACCAGCTTACCGGGCTCCGGCTGCAAGGTGCCGTTAAGCTGGCCGATATTCTGCCCCAAAAACCAGCACTCACGGCAGCTAAACTGCAACGCGGGCCAATCCTCAAACCGAATACTCGGGTCATTGAGCGGCGATTTTTTCTCCGCCAGTGCCGCCGGGTTGGTGGCGTCATCGCCCTGCCATTGCGGGTTGTAATAAAGATAGCGGATGTCCGTGCGCCACAGCCCGCTGGCCGGGATTAACAAACGGCCGTCGATTTCCCGCCCCGTGGCGGTAATTTCATTGCCTGTCGCCTGAGCCCGGCTGGTAAACATCAGGTCATGCCATTGCTGGCCAAGAATTTTCAGCTCCGGGGTGCGCAATGTCACCCGTTCCGGCCACTGAAAGCGGCTGCTACCCGCCTGCGCACTCACGGCACCGCGCACACCCGGCAATAGTGCCAGCCAGCGTTCGCCATCGAGTGCTGGCAGAGCCAGCGTCAGCGAGGAGTCATCCGGCAAGGCAGGCAGTGATGTGCCCTGCTGCCACGCCGCCCGCGTCAGCATGACTTTGTTGTCTTTGAGCAACCAGGCGCTGTTGAAAAACTGGCGTTTACCAAACTCACCGGTCAGCGCAAAACTGCGCACATCCCCTTTGGCATTCACCTGCAATTCCAGTGCGTCTCCGGGGTTTTTATTGAGCGGAGAAGGTAAGTGACTACTTACTTCCTTGAGATCAACCTGGCTCGTCACTTCGTAGCGCGCAGCCCCGCGCGACGGCAACGTCACCTGCACCGCGCTTTGCCACTGGGCATTGCCCGCAAGCGCAGCGGCGACCGGCTTAGGCAAACCCGGCAGCCGTGATACCGCCCAGTTTCCCTGTAAGCCGACGTTGACTAAAAACGCCTGTGCCTGTTCCTGCGTGCTAAAGTTGACCTTTAGCGGCTGGGCCAGCCAGTTGGCCTGCATCGGCTGGCTGACGAGGTTGCCGTTGTCATAGCGAAACTGGCCGCTGACCGCTTGCAGCGTCACATCCAGCGGCTTGATGAACAGGGTGTTATTACTCAACGACACCTCGCCGCTGGCCTTCACCTGCCCGGCATTGAGCGGAATATCCAAAGACAAGGTGCCTGCGACAGGGCCGCCGATTTGCACCTGCGTCAGCGCGCTGCCTAATGACGACTTCAGCGGGGTTTGCCCGAAGTAATCGCTCACTTGCTTACCTGTTCCGCGAATATCTCCGTTAATCAGCAGTTTTTCTTTGCTGTAATCCGGGATGTCGGCATGAATATTCAGCCCGCGCGCCTCACCCAGCCCAACGTCAGGTGCCAGCATCCACAGGCCGTTGTTCTCAAAATTCAGGCTAATGTTCAGGTTCTCAAGCGCAGGCCAGCCGGGTTGAAACTCAAAACGCGATTTTTCCAGCGGTACCCACACCTGAAACTGCCCATCGTGCGCAACAAACGGAAAGCGGGCCGGGTTGCCTGCGAAGATAAGGGTTGCGTTATCCACCTGGCCCGATTTCAGCGCGCCAGCAAGGTAATCCACCAGCGTTTTGCCCATGAATGGCTCGGGGTAGAAACGCCAGGCATCGCCCGCATCCTCAAGACGCAGGCCCGCCAGAATATCCAGACGCGGTTCCCCCTGCTGCGGGTGGCGGTAGTGGAAATCGCCGTTCGCCGACAGTGAATGAGAACGCACATCCAGCCCATGCCCCCAAAGCTCCCAGCCGTCACTGGCGCTGCGCCAGTTCAGGTTCAAGTCCGCCTGCCGGATATCCAGCGGTGCACGGAACATATTCGGGTACGGCAGTGTACTGTCAGCCAAACGCAACTGTGTCTGGCCACGCGACAGGCTGCCGGATGCCTCGCCAGAAAAGTGCGCCATCCCCGGCAAGTTCTGCCAGCTATTCCAGCCGACATCCTGCCAGTGCGCCTGAAAGCGCGTTAGCTCCGGCTGTTGCAGCGGAATATCCAGCGCCAGCGACGTCACCTGCCCCTGCGGTTGCAGCCCTTGCCAGTAGGTTTTCAGCGCAGGCGTGGTGGTATTGAGCAATGCCAGCAGCGGCTCGAAACGCCCCAGCGCCAGGTGGCTGGCGCGTATGCGCAATTCCGACAGCCGGGAAGGGCCGGGTAACTCGGTATTCTCAGGCAGCCACAGCGCCGCTAACTGCCCTTTCGGCCAGCCAACGCCGTCAGTTTCAAGCTGTAAAGCCGGTATCCCGACCTGCCAGCCATTTTGGTAGCGGCTGGCGTGTACCGTCATCGCACGGGTCGCCAGTCGATGACGCGTCTCGCCATCAAGCCAGCTTGCCGATCCCTCGCGCAACAGCAAGTCGCCGCCGTAAATATCGCCTTCACGCACCTGCAACCAGGCCGCCAGACTAAAATCGGCGCTCTCAAGCCCGGTGTTGCTGCGAATCCAGCGCCCCAGCCACGGCTTCATGTCAATGTTATCAGCCTGCAAATAAATCACGCCGTTATTCAGCCATCCCCGATCATCACGCAAGTCCATACGCACCTGCACTACGCCGTGCTGGCCATTAAAGCTCGACAGGCTAATCTGGCCTTCGGCACGGTGGCGATCGTTGCTATTGAGCCACGTCAGTTGCGGGATATGCAGCTCGGCCTGCGTTCCTGCGGGGGTCAGGAAACGAATCCGGCTATTGCGCAGGTCAAAGTGATCGAACTGGCGCAAAAACAGCGCACCCAGTTGGTCGGGCTGCCAGGCGCGGGTGCGCTGCCGTTCCGGGTCAACGGGCGTTTTGAGCTCCATTTGCAGGTTATAGAAGGTCAGATCGCGGAATTTCCACTTAAAATGGAGCAACGACTGCCAGACATCCAGCGCCAGAGACACGCGCTCGGACTGCCACTCCATATTGGGGTGATGAATACGCAGGTTGGTAATATCCAGCGTCGGGCCGAAGGTTTCCCAGCTCCCGCTCAGGCTCTCCACGTCGATTGGCAAACCGGTGGTGGATTGTAACCAGCCGACAAGCTGCGGGCGAACCTCGTTTAATGCGGGCAACGTCATTCTTAATGCGCTGATAAGCAACGCTATCAGCACAACAACGATCGCGCCCGTGGCGGCTAAGATTGCGGGTAAGCGCGTTATACCGGGCAGTCGCCTCACGCATATCTCCTCATGACTCATCACCAGCGACGAGCGAAAACCTGACAGCCCCACCTCGCGCCTGCACAAGAGGGAAAACGCATGATACTACATCATCACTACGTCAAACTGTTCCTGACTGTACAGCGGTTCAATCTGCACCTTAACCTGCTTACCAACGAAAATTTCCACTTCCGCCAGCGCGTGCGACTCGTCGCTCTTTAACGCCTCGCCCACGGCGGGTGATGCGTAAACCAGGAAGCGATCCGAATCATAGGCATGATGTACGCGCACCACTTCACGCATTATCTCATAACAGACGGTTTCCACCGTTTTCACCGTGCCGCGACCGCGACAGGTTGGACAATCGCTGCACAGCACATGCTCAATGCTCTCACGGGTGCGCTTGCGGGTCATTTCGACTAATCCCAATTGCGAGAAGCCGCTGATGCCGGTTTTCACCCTATCTTTACTGAGCGCCTGCTCCAGCGAATGCAGGACGCGGCGGCGGTGATCCTCATTACTCATATCGATAAAATCAATGATGATGATGCCGCCCAGATTGCGCAACCTGAGCTGACGGGCAATGGCTTGGGTGGCTTCGATATTGGTGTTGAAAATGGTTTCATCCAGATTACGATGCCCGACAAACGCCCCGGTATTAATATCAATCGTGGTCATCGCTTCGGTTTGATCGATAATCAGATACCCACCAGATTTCAGTTCTACCTTGCGATCCAGCGCACGCTGAATTTCATTCTCGACATCATACAGATCAAAAATCGGCTGTTTGCCGCTGTAATGCTCGAGCTTACCGGTCATCTCCGGCATATATTCTGCGGTAAACTCCAGCAGCGACTCGTAAGTCTGGCGGGAATCAACCCGAATGCGATCGAGCGAGGCACCAGCAAAATCGCGCAAAATGCGGTGCGCCAGCGCCAGTTCACCATACAGCTTGCACTTGGTCTGGTTGCGTTTTTTGCGCTCCATCACTTTGGTCCACAACCGTTTGAGAAACGCCGCATCCTGCGACAGTTCCTCTTCACCGACGCCTTCTGCGGCAGTGCGAATGATAAACCCGCCCTGCTCGTCACAGTAATCTGCCACGGTTTTTTTCAGCCGTTCACGCTCGGCTTCGCTCTCAATACGCTGGGAAACCCCGACATGCGAGGCTCCCGGCATAAACACCAGATAGCGTGACGGCAGCGTGATATCGGTGGTCAGGCGTGCACCTTTAGTGCCTAACGGGTCTTTCACCACCTGCACCATCAGGTCTTGCCCCTGACGTACCAGTTCGGCGATATCGCGCACATGGAAATTCTTCTGCTCATCACCGGCCACGCACTCGGTGTGCGGCATGATGTCAGAGGCGTGCAAGAACGCGGCTTTATCCAGCCCGATGTCAACAAACGCAGCCTGCATTCCCGGCAGTACGCGGCTGACACGCCCTTTATAAATATTGCCGACAATGCCGCGCCGGGACTCACGTTCAATGTGAATTTCCTGCAAGATGCCGCCATCAATGTAGGCGACCCGCGTTTCTGAAGGGGTAATATTTACCAACAATTCAGCGGTCATTAGAGTCCTCGTTCGTTACGCCGCGCAGCAAAATGTGACAGTAATTCAATCAATTCTACCAATGGCAACCCGACTACGGCATGGTAGCTGCCGAAAATCGCTTTCACGAAAGCGCCACCTTTTCCCTGAATGCCATAGGCACCGGCTTTATCCATTGGCTCGCCACTGGCGATATAGCGCCTGATTTCATCATCGGACAACGCGCGAAACTGCACCCCGGTTACGACCCGTTGCACCAGGCAATGCTGCCGGTCAGCAAGGGCCAGCGCCGTCATCACCTGATGTTGCTGGCCAGAAAGCGCGCGCAGGATGCGCACCGCATCATCGTCATCACGCGGTTTTTCCAGCACCTGACCATTGAGCACCACGATGGTATCCGCCCCGAGCACCGGCAGATCCTGCGGTGCCACGGCGACCCCCGCCTGGGCTTTCTCCTGTGCCAAGCGGCTGACGTACTGCTCCGGCGTCTCGCCAGGTTGACGCTGTTCAACAACCTCAGTACGCAAGATTTCAAACGATAAATCCAGCAACGCCAGCAATTCGCGCCGCCGCGGCGACGCCGATGCCAGATACAAATCCATCATGGTGTTCCTCTCTCATGCCCGTGGCGTTGTGATGCACAGGCCATGTTATTGCACAGCAAACTGGCGGCGAATTTTGCGCATCAGCAGGAACAGCCACGGCCACAGCACACCATCAACCACACTATTCCAGAAAATTTCCGGCCGGAAAGAGACATTGATCACCAGGAATTCAGCCCAGAACACCAGCAAATCCAGCACCAGTGACAGCAACATCACAATCAGCGCCTGTTGCCACAGTGCCATGTTGCGAAACAGCTGAAACTTGAACGCCACCAGATAGGCGACGATGGCAAGCCCCAGCGCCCGCACCCCAAGCGTAGACCCGAGGATCAGGTCAGTCACCATGCCCAGCAAAAAACCAGTACCCACATTGACGCGATGCGGCAACGCCATCACCCAATAAATCAGGATCAGCGTCAGCCACGAGGGGCGGTACATATAAAGGTCATCCGGCCAGGGCATCACTTGCAGCACCGTGGCTATCAGAAAGGAGAGCCAGATTATCCAATAACCATGTCGGCGATAGCGATTCATCGGCTGACTCCCGCCGCACCGCCGGGAGCGCTGGACGCAGGCGCAGGCCGCGCGGATGGCGACGTGCCGCCAGAAAGCATCCGGCTATTTGCTGGCGCAGCGTCTGGCGAAGCGGCACCGGATGATGCCGACGATGGTGCAGCCCCTGCCGGTGGTACACCATCACCCGCAGGCGGGTTAGCGCCATCGGCATTGCGGTTACTGCGCGATGCGCGATGCCGTGACGAGCTGGCTGCGGCGGGCTTGCTGGCGCTGTTATTGGCCGCCGCAGGTGGCGCGGGCGGGCCGACAAAATCCGCTGCCGGTTTCGCCGCTGACGGCGGCGCAGGCGGCCCCATTTCATCAGGAGAAGGCAAGACGTGCGGCATCATCTGCATCAGGCGCTCGTTCGCCACCCGGTGCACATCGTCTGATGGCAGGGCGGTACGTGAGTTACTGTCCACGCCCCACATCAGCAGCAGGTAGCGCAGGCGCTGGAGCTCAGCGGTCGGGTGGGCCTGAATCACGGTATAAGCACGCTGGGTATCGACTTTTACCGAAGAGACCACGGCAACCGGATAGCCTTCAGGAAAGCGTCCGCCTAACCCGGACGTCACCAGTACATCGCCCACACGGATATCGGTATTATTCGGCAGGTGCTCAAGTTGCAGGTCTTCGGTGCAACCGTTGCCGGCGGCAATCACGCGAATGTCATTACGCAGCACCTGAATAGGCAGCGCATGAGAGGCATCGCAAATCAGCAGTACCCGGCTGGTAAACTGCCCAACGGCAACCACCTGACCGACTACGCCTTTATCACTGATAACCGGCTGCCCTTCATACACGCCATTGACATTGCCTTTGTCGATAACCACCTGATCGCTATAGGGATCAGTACCAGACGAGAGCACCTGCGTGACCATCTTCTGCTCTTCCTGACGCAGCGGCGAGCCAAGCAATTCGCGCAGGCGGGCATTCTCCTGCCGGAATTGGCCAAGCAGCAGCAGGTCGCTGTTTTTCATCAGCAATTCCTGACGCAGAGCCACGTTTTCACGCGCCAGTTGTTCACGGGAAGTGAGGTTGACAGAGAGGTTATCCAGCAAGGCACGCGGGCCGTTGGCCAGAAAATAAAAAGGACTGACGGCGGTGTCCATGTACGTTCTGATTTTCACAAACGTACCGAGCCGACTGTCAGCAAAAATCACCACAATGGCGGTAATGACAGCCAGAAACAGGCGCAGTTGCAGGGAGGGGCCCCGGCTAAAAATCGGCTTCATAAAATTGCGTATTCCTCGACAATAAAAAGGGGGCGACCGCGTGGGATGAATGGAACAGGCCTTCATCCATACGGCGGTTTCCCCCTCTTTGTTCTGGCCGGATTATTCTTCGCTGAACAAATCGCCGCCATGCATGTCGATCATTTCCAACGCTTTACCACCACCGCGAGCCACACAGGTCAGCGGGTCTTCCGCGACAACCACCGGGATCCCCGTCTCTTCCATCAGCAGGCGATCGAGGTTACGCAACAGCGCGCCACCACCGGTCAGCACCATGCCGCGCTCCGAAATATCAGAAGCCAGCTCCGGCGGGCACTGCTCAAGCGCCACCATCACTGCGCTGACAATACCGGTCAGCGGCTCTTGCAACGCTTCCAGAATTTCATTGGAATTGAGGTTAAAGCCGCGCGGTACACCTTCAGCCAGGTTACGACCACGCACTTCAATTTCCAGCACTTCATCGCCCGGATACGCGGAACCGATTTCATGCTTAATACGTTCAGCCGTCGCTTCACCGATCAGTGAACCGTAGTTACGGCGCACATAGTTGATGATGGCTTCATCAAAGCGGTCACCGCCGATACGCACAGAAGAGGAGTAGACCACACCGTTTAGCGAAATAACCGCCACTTCAGTCGTCCCACCGCCGATATCCACCACCATCGACCCGGTCGCTTCGGAAACCGGCAGACCCGCGCCGATGGCCGCGGCCATTGGTTCTTCAATCAGGAACACCTCACGCGCACCCGCTCCCTGAGCGGACTCACGGATAGCACGGCGTTCTACCTGAGTGGCACCGACCGGCACACACACCAGCACGCGCGGACTCGGACGCATAAAGCTGTTGCTGTGCACTTGCTTAATGAAGTGCTGCAACATTTTTTCCGTCACGAAGAAGTCGGCAATCACCCCATCCTTCATGGGACGGATAGCCGCGATATTACCCGGTGTACGGCCCAGCATCTGCTTGGCCTCGTGACCGACAGCGGCCACACTTTTCGGGGAACCGGCACGATCCTGGCGAATAGCCACCACGGAAGGCTCATTCAGTACAATGCCTTGTCCTTTCACGTAAATCAGGGTATTGGCGGTACCCAGGTCGATGGACAAGTCGTTGGAAAACATGCCACGAAATTTCTTAAACATACTAAAGGATAATCCTGCAAGCTGGGGGCGGAAATGAAATCCGCTTACTTTACCAACCACACGCAGCAGCGACAAGGCGCGAACCGGCTCTGCTACGGTGAAAAAATGATGTTTACGCAAATCGCCATGATAATGAATGCATGCAGAACCGCATCCCTTGCGGCAGCAACGGGAATTCTCACACGTTGCCACTGAAAATTGCGCGAACTACCGACATAAAATCTAACATTTTCGTTCGGGCGCGCCGTTCCATTGTGCAAACCGGGCCAGCAACGCTATGCCGCCGACATTCTACGCTACTTTGTGCAGATATTGGCATCAAACATAAGCCCGTGGTGAATATTTTTTCAGCGTGTTACTTACCGGTTCAGACGCCGCGAACAAATCCCCCTGCCCCCCACAAACGCCCTTGTCCATCAACGTCTGCCACTCTTCTTTGGTGCGCACACCGGAGGCAAACACATGCGCATGGGTGCCTTTACAGGCTTCGGTCAGGCTACTGATAAACAATTGATTCTCTGGCCGCTTATCCAGACTACGCACCAGTCCGGGATGCAGTTTGATAACTTCCACCCGCAATGATTTGATATACGCGGTACTGACCAGCGTCAGCCCGGCCTGCGTGACCGCAAGGCGGCACCCAAGCCCGGTAATCATGGCAAGGATCGGTCGCAGGCGGCCAATATACTGACACACCTCTGACTCGGACAGCTCGAACAATAATCGCTCCCGCTGCTTTTTCGGACATTGCAGCAAGGTTTCACGCAACCAGCGTAAAAAAGGGCGTTGCAACAGGGAGTCTACCGTGATGGGAAACGCCAATACCGAATCCTGCCAGCTGACCGTCAGTGAGATGACCCGGTTAATCAACTGCCGATCATAGCCCGCCGTCAGCCCCAGTTGCTGCACCAGCGGCATGTATTCCGCTTCCAGCAGTTCCTGGGAGCCATCATAAATACGGCTAAACATTTCCCGATGGTGCACCTCACCACCGCAGGTAATCGCCGGTTTCTGATACAAACGCGGCCCGCCTCGCAGCAGTGTGTGCTCCAGCAGCGTGCGCCACTTCACACTCCCCCGGCCTTTCTCCGGCCCACGCCTATCATAGACACACCAGCCGTTGCCGCCTTGCAACACCGCATTTCGGGTTGCATCTTCCACGCTTTCCATCACCTGTTCGGTGCTTTGGCCACCGTGATAAGCGCATATGCCAATGTGGAGAATATCTTCGCGGTCAATCAAGGGCGTCGAAGGTAAAATATCAATCGCCTTCACCAGTTGGCTGGCGATGCTATCGGCTTCTTTCAAGGTGCGGTGGGGCAACAAGACGGTGAAATCACTGTGATAATAACGGGCCAGCAATGCAGACGGGTAACGTAACACAAAGGTCGACAGCAGGTTGATAAGCGTATTGCGATACTCCTCCACCACACCGCCGTAGCCGTGGGTTTCCTGTAGCGTGTCAAAATCGGGCAGCCTTATCATCATCACCACGCCATGTGTGCCCACTTCTTCCGGGTCTTCAAGTTGCGTGGCCAGTTGATTCTCAAAAAACAATCGATTGTTAAGCCCGGTTTGAGAATCCTGTGCGGCAAACGAGCGAATCAAGGTATCAACACGGCTGCGGGCTTCGCGGGCTTCCACCAAATCCAGCAACAGTTGATCCAGCGCACCGCTGGCCGCCGCGGGCCACTCGTGTACCGAACCGTACATCACCGTTTCGCGCTCACCGGCTAAAATGCGCCGGGCACGCTCTTCGAGTTGTACTTGCCCTGCCGTTTGACGCCGCAACCAGCGTACGGCATGGAACACGGCAATCGCAATTAACAGAATGGTCAGCACCACGGAGAGTGCCGGTTTCAGGTAACGCGGTGAGCCAAACAGCGGGTCGCCATAGGTCACGTTCACCTTCACATCGGTATGGTGCAACAGCGGCAGCTCTGCATGGCGATACACCAGTGCATTGTCGTTGTTATCGGATGAGATATCGGACTGGCGCAACAGATCGGGTTGACGTAATAAATAGAGGCGTTCGTGGCTGTCGCGGATCTCAAGCTCCACGATACCTGCGGCCTTCATGACGGCAGGCAGCCAAAACTGGATCGCGCCCGGCGGCTGTACCAATAAGGCCTGATCGATACCGGCCGCCACGGCCCTGAGTTGATGTTCCATCCGCTGTTGGCTATAACACACAAAACTAAAAATGCTGCTGGCCAGCATCAGCACTACCGCCAACGCCGTCAGCAACGTGATTAGTATTGATAGTCTGGCTGTTAACCCCATCCCTGCGTCCTAACTCCGTTAGTGGGTTAAAAAACCCGTTTATGAGAGACTTTATGTGTTCTTTGCGATTTATCAGTTCGCATACTACCTGTTACAAATATAGTCATTAAATGATTTACCTCTATTTTTGTCCCCGTTGAGGAGGATTTTTATGCGTGCGCTGTTTCTTGAGCAGCAAGACGGCCTGACTGTGGCCACTATCCAGGCACTTGAACCGTCGCAATTACCCGCCGGTGATGTCACGGTTGATATCGGCTGGTCGGGTATTAACTATAAAGATGCGCTGGCGATTACCGGTAAAGGGAAAATCGTCCGGCAATTCCCCATGGTGCCGGGCATTGATTTTGCTGGCAAGGTGCGCCACAGCCAGCACCCGGATTTTCAGGCAGGGCAAGCCGTGGTGCTGACGGGCTGGAGCGTTGGCGAACAACACTGGGGCGGGCTGGCGGAACAGGCGCGCGTCTCCGCTGACTGGCTGGTGCCACTGCCAGCGGCGCTCTCGGCCCGTCAGGCGATGATCATCGGCACCGCCGGTTTAACCGCCATGCTCTGCGTCATGGCGCTGGAAGAAGGCGGTGTCACGCCCGCCAGTGGCGAGATTGTCGTCAGCGGGGCCAGCGGTGGCGTGGGCAGCACGGCGATAGCGCTGTTGCACGCATTGGGTTATCAGGTCACTGCCATCAGCGGGCGGGAACACAATCATGACTATTTGTGCCAGTTGGGGGCTCATCAGGTCGTGGCTCGCAGCGAATTTACCTCAAGCTGCCGTGCGCTGGAAAAACAGCGCTGGGCGGGAGCGATTGATACCGCAGGCGACCAGGTGCTGGCTACCTTGCTGGCCCAGATGCACTATGGCGCAACGGTTGCCGCCTGTGGTCTGGCGGGCGGCGTGGCGCTGCCCACCACCGTGATGCCCTTTATTTTGCGTAATATTCGCTTGCAAGGGGTGGATTCCGTGATGACCCCGAAGGCACGGCGTTTACAAGCCTGGCAGCGACTGGCAACCCTGCTGCCAGAGCGCTTCTACCAACAGGTCGGCCAGGAAATCACGCTGGAGCAGGTTCCCGACGTCGCTTTAGCCCTGCTGGAAAACCGGGTTACAGGCCGCACACTGGTACGGCTTGGCGCAACTGGCGCATAACCGTAAACGACAGGCTGCAACAGCCTGTCTTTCCTTCGCGTCAGGCAGGTTTTATGCACGCTATTGCCGGGAAATCGCGTCACAATCGGTAAAAAAAGAACCATTCCCCCGTGCGTTATTTCACCGCATACTGAATATCGCTAACGTCAGGCACCGCACGCCTGAACCAGGATCGGAACCTAAAACACCACGCCAATCCGTCATCGATAAAACGCGGGAGCTCACCATGTCCAGACATCGCAAACTGACCGACGCCGACGTGACGCCGGAATCCCTTTTCTACCAGCGCCGCAAGGTGCTGAAGGCTCTGGGCCTGAGCGCTGCCGCCCTGAGCCTGCCCGCAGGCGCACGCGCCGATGTATTGAACTGGTTTAGCCGTAAACCGGCAAACACCGCCCCGCCCGGCAAGCCGCTGACCTTTAGCCAGGCGCCAGACTGGCACCCGGCGCTGACGCTCACACCTGAGGATAAAGTCACCGGTTACAATAACTTCTATGAGTTCGGGCTCGATAAAGCTGACCCGGCGGCCAAGGCCGGGGGCCTGAAAACCGAAGGCTGGCAGTTACGTATTGACGGCGAAGTGGCCAAACCGATGACGCTGGATATCGACGATATTCGCCGCCGTTTCCCGCTGGAAGAACGTATTTATCGCTTTCGCTGCGTTGAAGCCTGGTCGATGGTTATCCCGTGGGTCGGCGTTGAACTGGCGCAGTTGATCAAACTGGCCGAACCGACCGCAAATGCCCGCTATGTGGCCTTCCAGACGCTGCACGACCCACAGCAAATGCCCGGCCAGCAAGATACCTTTATCGGCGGCGGGCTGGATTACCCTTATGTTGAGGGGCTGCGTCTGGACGAAGCCATGCACCCGTTAACCTTACTGGCGGTAGGCGTCTACGGCAAAACCCTGCCACCGCAAAACGGTGCGCCGATACGGCTGGTCACACCGTGGAAATATGGCTTTAAAAACATCAAATCCATCGTGCATATTCGGTTAACGCAGCAACAACCCCCCTCAACCTGGAATTTAACTGCGCCCAACGAGTACGGGTTTTACGCTAACGTTAACCCCGGCGTCGATCACCCGCGCTGGTCACAAGCCAGTGAGCGGGTGATTGGCGCAGGCGGTCTGCTGGACGTGCAGCGCCAGCCAACGTTGCTGTTTAACGGCTATGCCGATCGGGTTGCCTCACTCTATCAGGGCATGAATTTGCGGGAATGGTTCTGATGATGCGCCTGTCTGCACGCCATATCACGGCACTCAAAGTCTTGCTGCATCTGGCGGCCCTGCTGCCGCTTTTCTGGCTGGTACTGGCAGGCAGTCAGGGAGCATTGAGCGCCGATCCAGCGAAAGATATCCAGCATTTTACCGGCGACATGGCGCTAAAGCTGCTGCTGGCAACGCTGACGGTGACGCCGCTGGCGCGCTACGGCAAACAACCGTTACTGATTCGTTGCCGCCGCCTGCTGGGGTTGTGGTGTTTTGCCTGGGCCAGCTTGCACCTGCTGAGCTATACCTTGCTGGAATTGGGTATCCATCATCTCGACTTGCTGGGAAAAGAGGTGATATCGCGGCCTTATTTAACATTGGGTATGGTGTGCTGGCTTATCCTGCTCATTCTGAGCGCTACCTCGACGCGTTCAGCGCAGCAACGGCTGGGAACACGCTGGCAAACATTACATAACTGGATTTATCTGGTCGCCATCTTCGCCCCGCTTCATTATCTTTGGTCGGTCAAGACGCTGTCGCCGTTACCCATTATCTATGCCTTAGTTGCCGTCATATTGCTGCTTTTTCGCTACAAAAAACTGCAACAGTGGCGACGATGGCCTTTATCGAACGGCAGAAAATCGCCCCGCTAACGGGGCGATTTGGTAAAATTTTGTCAATCCAGCGTGGTCAACTCCGCAGATAAGACCAGTATTTCGCTGCCAACTGCTACGATATGGCTATAATGTTCACACCCCGCACCCAGCGCGGGAGATTTTCGCCCGGCAAAGGGTGACAAACGAATAGCTTCGCGCTATGTTGTGCGCCACTGAGCCAATCGCGGGAGATAGCAGCACAATGGCAGATAAGTTCCACATTTTGCTCCTTAACGGCCCCAACCTGAATTTACTGGGCACCCGTGAGCCGGACAAATACGGTCATACAACATTACCTGTTCTGGTTAGCGAACTGGAACAGGCAGCCGCGGCGCTGAATGTGCGGTTATCTCATCGCCAGTCGAATGCGGAACATGAGCTGATTGATAGCATTCATCACGCCCGAGGCAACACCGATTTTATTCTGATAAACCCGGCGGCCTTTACGCACACCAGTGTCGCACTACGAGATGCGTTGCTGGCGGTGGCCATCCCGTTTATCGAGATCCATCTGACCAACGTGCACGCGCGTGAGCCCTTTCGCCACCACTCCTACTTGTCTGATGTAGCGGTGGGTGTCATCTGCGGACTGGGTACAGACGGATACCACTATGGTTTACAGGCGGCGGTCAAACGACTGTCAACGTCCCACTAACCATTTCCAATTAAACAAGAGTACGGAACCCCATTCATGGATATTCGTAAAATCAAAAAACTGATCGAACTGGTTGAAGAATCCGGCATCGCCGAACTGGAAATCTCCGAAGGTGAAGAGTCAGTACGTATCAGCCGCGCCCCGGCCGTTGCCAGCTACCCTGTTATGCAGCAAGCCTATGCGCCCATGCCGCAAATGGCCCCGGCTCCAGCCCCTGCCGCCGCTCCTGCCGCTGTTGCAGAAGCCCCGGCAGCCGTCAGCGGTCATGTGGTGCGCTCACCGATGGTGGGAACCTTCTATCGCACACCAAGCCCGGATGCCAAACCGTTTATCGAGATAGGCCAGCAGGTCAAAGTCGGCGACACCCTGTGCATCGTTGAAGCAATGAAAATGATGAACCAGATAGAAGCCGATAAAGCCGGCGTGGTGAAAGCCATTCTGGTTGAAAGCGGCCAGCCGGTTGAATTTGACGAGCCACTGGTTGTCATCGAATAACGAGGCTTACCATGCTAGATAAAATTGTCATCGCTAACCGAGGTGAGATTGCGCTGCGTATTTTGCGTGCCTGTAAAGAACTGGGCATCAAAACCGTTGCGGTGCATTCCACAGCGGATCGCGACCTGAAACACGTATTGCTGGCGGATGAAACCGTGTGTATCGGCCCGGCACAGTCTGCGAAAAGCTATCTGAATATTCCGGCGATTATCGCCGCCGCAGAGATTACCGGTGCCGTGGCTATCCACCCCGGTTACGGCTTCTTGTCGGAAAATGCGGATTTCGCCGAACAGGTTGAGCGCTCAGGTTTCATTTTCATTGGCCCGCGCGCCGACACCATTCGCCTGATGGGCGACAAAGTATCGGCCATCAGCGCCATGAAAAAAGCCGGTGTTCCCTGCGTACCGGGCTCTGACGGCCCGCTGGGCGACGACATGGACAAGAACCGTGCCATCGGCAAGCGCATCGGTTATCCGGTGATTATCAAAGCTTCAGGCGGCGGCGGCGGCCGCGGTATGCGCGTGGTGCGTAGCGAAAAAGAGCTGGAACAGTCTATCGCCATGACCCGTGCCGAAGCCAAGGCCGCGTTCAACAACGATATGGTCTACATGGAAAAATACCTGGAAAACCCACGTCATGTGGAGATTCAGGTACTGGCTGACGGCCAGGGCAATGCCATTTATCTGGCAGAGCGTGATTGTTCCATGCAGCGCCGCCACCAGAAAGTGGTGGAAGAAGCCCCCGCACCGGGTATCACATCCGATCTGCGCCGTTACATCGGTGAACGCTGTGCCAAGGCGTGTGTTGATATCAACTACCGTGGCGCAGGCACTTTCGAGTTCCTGTTTGAGAACGGCGAGTTCTATTTTATTGAAATGAACACCCGTATTCAGGTTGAGCACCCGGTCACCGAGATGATAACCGGCGTTGACCTGATTAAGGAACAGCTGCGTATCGCCGCCGGTCAGCCGCTGTCGATTAAGCAGGAAGAAGTGAAGGTACGCGGCCATGCGGTGGAATGCCGTATCAACGCCGAAGACCCGAACACCTTCATGCCGAGCCCTGGTAAAATCACCCGCTTCCATGCGCCAGGTGGTTTTGGCGTGCGCTGGGAATCGCACATTTATGCCGGTTACACCGTGCCGCCGCATTACGATTCCATGATAGGTAAGCTGATTACCTACGGTGAAAGCCGCGATATCGCCATTTCCCGCATGAAAAATGCGCTGGCAGAACTGATTATTGATGGCATCAAAACCAATGTGGAATTGCAGATGCGCATCATGACCGACGAAAACTTCCAGCATGGTGGCACCAACATCCACTATCTGGAGAAAAAGCTCGGCCTACAGTAATCTCTTTGCGTTACCAAACGGGCCGGCAGTTGCCGGCCCGTTTTCGTTTCCTGCCAGTTTTCCTTTCAGGGCTGCTTTTCTGAGCCGAAGCAGGGATTTTTCGCTGGGCAATTGGCCGACATGCCGTAAAATCCCCTGTTTTGTGTCATCCCTCTGCGTGCGCTGGGATGTCGTCAAGCCATGCGGCTTTTTCCACCCACAGAGAGAAACCGCTGCCGGATTAAAGGGGAAATCATGGATAACCGCTTTGCTCAGGCCCACCGCGAAGCCCGTTGGTCACTGATACTGACGCTGGCCTATCTGGTGGCCTGGATACTCTTTGCCTATCTGCCGGACAACCTTCCTGGCCCAACGGGCCTGCCTCACTGGTTCGAGCTGGCCTGTCTGGCACTGCCGATGTTGTTTATCGGCCTGTGCTGGCTGATGGTGCGTGTCATCTTCCGCGATATCGCACTGGAGAGCCACGATGCAAACTGATGTGATTCTGCCGCTGATAGCCTACCTGATATTGGTATTTGGCCTGTCGGTGTACGCCTGGCGCAAGCGTCAGCAGGGCAGCTTTCTCAATGAATATTTTCTTGGCAGCCGCTCAATGGGCGGGTTTGTGCTGGCCATGACGCTGATTGGCACCTATGTCAGCGCCAGTTCGTTTATCGGCGGCCCCGGTGCGGCCTACAAATACGGGCTGGGCTGGGTCTTGCTGGCGATGATTCAGGTGCCGACCATGCTGTTGTCACTGAGTATTCTCGGCAAAAAATTCGCCATTCTGGCCCGCCGCTATAACGCGATTACCCTCAATGACATGCTCTACGCCCGTTATGGCAGCCGCCTGCTGGTGTGGTTTGCCAGCCTGAGCCTGCTGGTGGCGTTTATCGGCGCGATGGCGGTGCAGTTCATCGGCGGCGCGCGGCTGCTGGAAACCGTCGCCCATGTCCCTTACAGCATCGGCCTGCTGATTTTTGGTATCACCATTGCGCTCTACACCGCCTTTGGCGGCTTTCGCGCCAGCGTACTGAACGATGCGCTGCAAGGCATCGTGATGCTGATTGGCACGGTACTGCTGCTGGCAGGCGTGATTTATGCCGCCGGGGGACTACCGGCCGCGGTGAGCAAACTGGCGCAGATCAACCCCGCGCTGGTCGATCCGCACGGCGCAAACCAGATCCTCTCTGCGCCATTCATGACTTCATTCTGGCTGCTGGTGTGCTTTGGCGTAATTGGCCTGCCGAATACCGCCGTGCGTTGCATTTCCTATCGTGACAGCAAAGCGCTGCATCGCGGCATCCTGATTGGCACCGTCGTCATCAGTGTGCTGATGCTGGGGATGCATCTGGCCGGGGCATTGGGTCGCGCCATCCTGCCCAATCTCACCATTGCCGATCAGGTGTTGCCGGAGCTGATGCTCACCGTACTGCCGCCGCTGGCGGCAGGGATTTTCCTGGCTGCACCAACCGCGGCGATTATGTCGAACATTAACGCCCATTTGTTGCAGGCGTCAGCCACCATCGTCAAAGATCTCTACCTGAGCGTGTATCCGCACAAGATGAACCATGAGCGCCATATTCGCCGTCTCTCCAGCATGACGACGCTACTGCTCGGCTTACTGGTGTTGCTGGCCTCCTGGCGGCCACCCGAGATGATAATCTGGCTGAACCTGCTGGCATTCGGCGGGCTGGAAGCGGTCTTTCTCTGGCCGCTGGTGCTGGGCCTGTACTGGGAGCGCGCCAACGCCACCGGCGCACTGTGCTCAATGTTCGGCGGCGCTATCAGCTACACCCTGCTTGCCAGCTTCAGCATTCAACTGGCCGGGTTTCACCCGATTGTGCCATCGCTGCTGTTAAGCCTGGTGGCGTTTATTGTCGGCAACCGGTTTGGGCACCAGAACGTGCCGGCGGTTGCCACCACTTCATCACATTAAAAAATTAAGACCAGAGGCCGCTATGCCGTGGATTCAACTGAAAATCAACACATCCGGCGCTCATGCCGAGCAACTGGGTGATGCGTTATCTGAAAGCGGTGCCGTCTCGGTGACGTTTCAGGATACACACGACACACCGGTGTTCGAGCCGCTGCCGGGCGAAACCCGCTTGTGGGGCGATACCGACGTTATCGGTTTGTATGATGCCGAAACCGACATGGCCGAGGTCATCGCCATGCTGGAGCAAGAGCCGCTGCTCGGCGCGGGTTTTCGCCACAGAATCGAGCAACTCGAAGACAAGGACTGGGAGCGGGAGTGGATGGAAAATTTCCACCCAATGCAGTTTGGCAAGCGGCTCTGGATTTGCCCGAGCTGGCGTGATGTGCCAGACCCGAGCGCGGTCAACGTGATGCTCGACCCCGGACTGGCGTTTGGTACCGGCACTCACCCAACGACGGCGCTATGCCTGCAATGGCTTGACGGGCTGGACCTGGCAGGCAAAACCATCATCGATTTCGGCTGTGGTTCCGGCATTCTCGCTATTGCGGCGCTGAAACTCGGTGCGGCCCGCGCTATCGGTATCGATATCGACCCGCAGGCCATTCAGGCCAGCCGCGATAACGCCCAGCGTAACGGTGTCTCTGAACGTCTGGAGCTGTATCTGCCAAAAGATCAGCCCACAGAGCTCTCGGCTGATGTAGTGGTCGCCAACATTCTCGCCGGCCCGCTGCGCGAACTGGCCCCACTGATTGGCGTGTTGCCCAGGGTCGGCGGCCACCTCGGCCTGTCGGGGATCCTGGCGTCACAGGCACAAAGCGTGGCACAAGCCTATGACGCGTTATTCCAGCTTGACCCTGTTGCAGAGAAAGAAGAGTGGTGCCGTATTACCGGAATACGCCGCTCCGTCTGACCCTTCAGCCGCCAGCCGGGACATCCGTTACCCGGCTGGCGGGCTTGAGATTCCGCTGTCTATTGCCGCTAATTCCCTCATCTATCACTGTTTTGCCCCCGAAAACGACATATTCAGGTGGATGTTTTGTTTCCCCGAAATGTTCATAAAAACGGCAACAAAAAATTAACTCATTGTAAATAAAGAAAAAATAAAATTCACTCAAAGACAAAGCAGCATTTCATTGATCTGTCACGCGCAATTGCTCAAAGTTTGGCCTTTCCTATCGCGTAAAAAATGCGTAATATACGCGCCCTTGCAGGCACAGTATGGTCACTCTTTGTCTATGTACATCGGACAATTTCAGCTTCCTAATCGTTTAATCGCCGCCCCGATGGCAGGCGTCAGCGATCGCCCGTTCAGGGCCCTCTGCTATGCGATGGGAGCGGGAATGACGGTTTCCGAGATGCTCTCTTCCAACCCGGAAGTGTGGCGTTCGGATAAGTCACGGCTGCGCATGGTACATAGCGATGAACCCGGTATTCGGGCGGTGCAGATTGCCGGTTGTGACCCGCAGGAGATGGCGGCTGCCGCCAGGATCAATGCGGAGAATGGCGCGCAGATAATCGACATCAACATGGGTTGCCCGGCTAAAAAGGTCAACCGTAAGATGGCGGGCTCGGCGCTGCTGCAATATCCGGCGTTAGTCAAAGAGATATTGACCACGGTGGTCAACGCGGTCGATGTACCGGTCACGCTGAAAATCCGTACCGGTTGGGCACCCGAACACCGTAATTGTGTTGAGATTGCCAAATTGGCTGAAGGCTGTGGCATTCAGGCGCTCACCATTCATGGACGCACGCGTGCGTGTCTGTTCAATGGTGAAGCGGAATACGACAGCATTCGGGCAGTTAAGCAGAGCGTTGCCATTCCGATTATTGCGAATGGCGACATTACTGACCCGCGCAAAGCCAGAGCGGTTCTTGATTACACCGGGGCTGATGCCCTGATGATAGGACGTGCCGCTCAGGGAAGACCCTGGATCTTTCGGGAAATCCAGCATTATCTGGACACAGGGGAGTTGCTGCCACCCCTGCCACTGGCAGAGGTCAAGCGCTTGTTGATAGGGCACATACGGGAACTGCACGACTTTTACGGTCAAGGCAAGGGATTTCGTATCGCACGTAAACACGTGTCCTGGTATCTCCAGGCGCACGCCCCAAACGACCAGTTTAGGCGCACATTCAACGCCATAGAGGACGCCAGCGCACAGCTGGAGGCGTTGGAGGCATATTTTGAAAATCTTGCGTAAACAGAAAAAGAGCTGACAGAACTATGTTCGAACAACGCGTGAATTCTGACGTACTGACCGTTTCCACTGTAAACTCTCAGGCTCAGGTAACCCAAAAACCCCTGCGCGACTCGGTTAAACAGGCACTGAAGAACTATTTCGCTCAACTGAATGGTCAGGACGTGAATGACCTCTATGAGCTGGTACTGGCTGAAGTAGAACAGCCGCTGTTGGACATGGTGATGCAGTACACCCGCGGTAACCAAACCCGCGCTGCCCTGATGATGGGTATCAACCGCGGTACGCTGCGTAAGAAACTGAAAAAATACGGCATGAACTGATAGTCGATTGCTGGTTCTTTGAAAAAAAGGCGCTCCCTTTAGGGGTAGCGCCTTTTTCTTCTTCAATTATTATAAACCCCTGACCATTTGATTATCCCATCCCTCATCATCTTGATTGAATGCGGCACGGGGCGATCACGGCTTTTTCCAACTGGCAAACCGTTCAGCGTCCATTAAGCTGGTTCAACTGACGGCAACGCTCACGTAATCCCTTAATCCCTTCGCGCCGCCACACAGCGAAAGCCGCACGCAAACAACGGAAAAATGATCCGTAATGCTTAACGCCATAGCAGCCAGCGCGCACGACATTTCGAGGTAACAATACGACATGCCGAATAGCGAGATAATGCTGTGACTCGGCAATAGCCTGCCAGTCCCCCCTGAGGAATCTGGCTAAAAAACGTAGCGGTTTTGTCAGTTGCCAGGAGTAAGAATTAACCACGAACTGAAATCGCCGCTCTTGTTCATGCAAAACGGTGCTCTGCCGCCGAATCTCGTCACTGAGCTCATTTACAGCCTGCTCACTGGATGACAACTGACTGGTTAACAAGGCGACATTCTCGCCCATCAACATAAATTGGTGCTCTTTCGCCGCCAATTGTTTTTTCAGGCTTGCTATCTCTTCTCCCATGACGTTCAGGGTGCACTCACGGGACGCAATATGTTGCTCTAATGATGATACAACCTGCTTATGCTGGCGTATTATCTCATCTTTAGAGCTCGCGAGCGCCTTCACATCGTTTATCAGTGACTCCAGTTGCACTTCTTTGGAGGCCAGTTGCTGCACCAGCGTATCACGGTGTGCTGCTGTCGAGGTCAGTTGCTGCACCAGCGTATCACGGTGTGCTTCTGTCGAGGTCAGTTGCTGCGCCAGCGTATCACGGTGTGCTGCTGTCGAGGTCAGTTGCTGCGCCAGCGTATCACGATGTGCTTCTGTCGAGGCCTGTTGCTGCGCCAGCGTATCACGGTGTGCTTCTGTCGAGGCCAGTTGCTGCGCCAGCGTATCACGGTGTGCTTCTGTCGAGGTCAGTTGCTGCACCAGCGTATCACGGTGTGCTTCTGTCGAGGCCAGTTGCTGCGCCAGCGTATCACGGTGTGCTTCTGTCGAGGCCAGTTGCTGCGCCAGCGTATCACGGTGTGCTTCTGTCGAGGTCAGTTGCTGCACCAGCGTATCACGGTGTGCTTCTGTCGAGGCCAGTTGCTGCGCCAGCGTATCACGGTGTGCTTCTGTCGAGGCCAGTTGCTGCGCCAGCGTATCACGGTGTGCTTCTGTCGAGGCCACGGTACCCTGCAAATTAGCGATAGTCTCAGCCTGAATATGCATCGCCTGTTTTACGCTATTGATCCCGGTTGGGTCATCAGGCAGGCAGCGTTCACCAAGTGCACTCTTTATGTCTGTCGTCCATTGCGCTTGCTGTTGCTCAAGCCCGATAAGCCGCTGTTCGTATACAAAAGATGTTCTTGACGCAGTGGCTGCTATGGCACCCACTAATTGCATGGAGTCTTCAATCGTAACAACGGAATAAATCTCTCTGACAGGCAAATCCATCGCACCAAGCTCATGAAAAGAATGGCTATCTAAGGCAACAAGTCTGGCGCTGCTTACACCCTGATCGTCAATATTGCGCGAGCGACTTAACCCTACGTAAATCACGCCATTTAGAATGCCAATGCCGCGAGGATATCCATCAAAACGGTACGAGCGAACCAGTTCACCCGATGGTGAGTACTCACGAATTTCCCTATCTTCAGAGCTGGCGACAAGGAGGTTATCGCCCATTTGCAGCAGACTATGCGGCTGAGACAATCCTTCAATAAGCCGCTCGCCGGTATAGAGATCCTGCACAAATCCGGCGCCAACGCTCTGGCCTTTATATTCTCGCGTGTGATGAAAATCGCCAAAAGCTGAAAATACGATCCGCTCTCCCCATGTGCCAAGGCAGTTCAAATGCATCGCATCATTTTCACCGGGGAAAACCCAGCGCTGCAACTCGGTACCGTCCGGCGAGAATTTAATCACTTCATTATTAGTCGTGCCGACCAGGTAATAATGCTGATGAATAGCCATCACATCATGGACGTCATCAAAAACTATTGATTTATCAACCTCAATAGCTTGTTGGCCACAGAAAGCCAACGAGGCGGGTTGTATCGCGCGTAATAACACGCCATTGGTGAAAAAAATACCGGTTGTATTGGTAGCATCCAATTTGTAATAGCTACCCTGATCTAGCAAAAACAGTCCTCCGCCATTAGGACAGGACACCAGAATATTAGAGAAAAGATTATTCATGGACTTTTACCTTTGCCACGTAGCCGAAATCAATCATCCCGGTTGCAAGATTGTTCTCTACGGGCATCACCCGAAATACCGCAGCGTCCACCAAACGATGCAGAACCGTCTCTTCCTCATCATGCATTCGTCCGAACACACCTGCATTCATGAAATAGGTGCCGGGGTTTAAGAGGCAATCAAAATCAAACGTCACGGTAATAGTTGTGCCTTGAACCACTACCGGGATCGTATCTGACTGTTGCGAAGACATTGCCCCTCCCAACGGTAAGCCTGAGATAGTGCGAATGACCATACCAAAGCGAACCTGAGCAACTGTGTGGGTAAAATGAACCTGATAAGTATATTGATAACGCCTGCGCCGTATCAGGTTGTTAACCCGCTCGCCGTCAAATGTGCGAATAACAGGTTCTTTAACATATGCCCCTCTTGAGGCGTACTCCATCGTCTGGTTAGACACCAGGTGAGGATCGAATGACTCTTGCATTGGTGAAGAACGCGACGCTAATTCAACATCCGTTTCACAATCATTGAGACTGTCTGAGGTATATTCTACTGGTGCAGTGACATCACTTACCGCCGCAGGGTCTTGTGTCACCGATATTGATTCAGCCGATCCGCCAGCATCAGCGGATGGCGGCATGTCCTGATACGACTGCACCATTTGCTTGATCTGCTCTCGAATCTGCGCTCGCTTGTCCGCTGGTGCATAGAGCAGCTTTTGGTAATTAATCACGGCGACCCGTGGTTTACCTTGCCATAATAATTCACCGGCATCCAGCAGCAATGCTCTGTCGCACAATTCCACCACTGCGCCAGCGGAATGGGAAACAAACAGGATCGTTGTTCCTTTCGCCTTAAGCTCTGCAATGCGTGAAAAACATTTGCGCTGAAACAACTCATCACCAACCGCCAAAGCTTCATCAACAACCAAAATTTGCGGCTCAACATTCACTGACACAGAGAATGCAAGGCGAACAACCATGCCGCTTGAATACGTTTTCACCGGTTGATCGATAAAATCGCCGATGTCGGCAAATGCCACTATGTCATCAAACCGTTGTTCAATTTCATCACGGCTTAGCCCTAGCAACGAACCGTTAAGATACACATTATCCCGACCGGTATATTCAGGGTTAAAACCAGACCCCAGTTCCAGCAACGCGGCAATGCGACCGTTCGTCATGATAGAACCTTGTGTTGGCGTCAGCGTGCCACAGATCATTTGCAGCAGGGTCGACTTACCTCCACCATTACGTCCAACGATCCCAATCGTCTCACCCTGCATTATTTCGAAAGAGACATTCTTCAACGCCCAAAACTCACTAAAATACTGCTTAGTGCTCCGATTCACCATTCTCCCTACGCGGGGAAAGAGGAACTGTTTAAGTCTATCTACAGGCTGTGAATAAACATTGTAACATTTACTGAGATTGTCGACCTTGATGGTAACATCGGAGGACATTGACGGACTCCTTGAACGCTATTTCTGAAACAACTGGGTGATGGCTATAGTTCAGAAACAAAAATTCAGCACGCATCTTTATCTCCATTAAGCCATGCACTGACAGTGGCACGCTATGATTGGAGTGCGAGCATAGCAAAACCCCCTACAGGGTGAAACGACAGTGTCATCTCTTGTTAGTCAAACCGCCAGCACTTCACTATATTCAACTCAGGTATAAGCCATATCTTTTACGTGCTTGGCAAACATCACGACATCACGTAAATTCGCAGCATTTCTGACTGATAAAAACCCTAACCACACTTGGCAGGAACGATGATGAAAGCATTCCGTTTAGCATTACTCACCAGCGCCTTACTGAGCACCAGCGTTCTGGCCTACGCACAGGATGATTTGAGCGCCATCAAAACCGCAGGCGTTATCAAATTCGGCACCGAAGGGACATATGCGCCTTACACCTATCATGATGCCTCCGGCAAGCTGGTGGGTTTTGATGTGGATGTCGGCCGCGCGGTGGCAGAAAAACTGGGCGTGAAAGCGGAGTTCATCGAAGGCCGCTGGGATGGGCTGATTGCCGGTGTGGATGCCAAGCGCTATGACGCTGTCATCAACCAGGTTGGAGTCACCAAAGAGCGCCAGGCAAAGTATGACTTCTCCAAACCGTATATCGACTCAAAATCGGTGCTGATTGTGCGGGGTGATAACACCAACATCAAATCCTTCGCCGATCTCAAAGGGCATAAATCCGCCCAGAGCCTGACCAGCAACTATTCAAAACTGGCCACCAGCTACGGCGCAGACATCGTGCCGACCGATGGCTTTAACCAGTCGCTGGAACTGGTGTTGAGCGGCCGCGCTGAGGCAACGCTGAACGATAACCTGTCATTCCTGGATTTCAAAAAGCATAAACCGGATGCCAACGTCAAAGTGGTCGCTACCGCTGAAAGCGGCGATCCCTCAGCGATTTTACTGCGCAAAAACCAGCCGCAACTGGTTGAGGCGCTGAACAAAGCGTTAGATCAAATCAAAGCTGACGGCACCTATCAGACCATTTCTGTGCGATACTTCGGACAAGACGTTTCCAAATAATGCATTGTCCTGCGCATGCATCGCTATCGGAGTGATCGTAGATGCCTTCATGGCTACAACTCATGGCAGACTCCTTTTGGAGTCTGCTTTCTGCTGGGCTAACCTTCACCGTTCCCCTCGCTATTCTTTCCTTCATTTTGGGTTTGATGCTCGGCGTCGTCGTGGCGTTGCTGCGCTTGTATGGCCCGAAACCGTTGAAAAAGCTGTGCGATTTTTATGTGTGGATCATTCGCGGCACACCGCTACTGGTACAGCTATTTCTGATTTTCTATGGCTTGCCTGGCGCAGGCATCACGCTCGATGCCTTTCCGGCGGCGCTGATAGGGTTTAGCCTGAATGTCGGTGCTTACAGTTCAGAAATCGTGCGTGGCGCGATTCTGTCTGTTGCCAAAGGTCAGTGGAATGCCGCTTACTCACTGGGCATGAGCGGTGCGCAGGCCATTCGTTGGGTGATTGTGCCGCAGTCGGTATTCGTGTCACTGCCGCCGCTGGCCAACACCTTTATCTCTCTGGTCAAGGATACCTCGCTGGCCGCCGTTATTACCGTGCCCGAGATGTTTCTGGCCGCACAGCGTATTGTGTCGGTTACTTATGAGCCATTGATCCTCTATGTTGAAGCTGCGCTCATCTACCTGATGTTCAGTACCATACTGAGCAAGCTGCAAACCCGGCTGGAAACCTATTACCAGCGCCATACCGTGCATTAATTACCGCCGGATACGGCATTTGTTTACGCAGACACATCAAAGGGCAGCCCGGTTGCGTCGGGTTGCCTTCCGTTTGCACCTCGCTCGCACCGGTTCTGCACTAAAAAAGACGCGCTGACCGAGTGTTACTGCTCTCGCTGAGGCAACACCCACCTGTTAATACCTCTCTTTTGCATTCATTGCACCAAATGAGTTCAAGGAAATAACAACCCCGCCATTTTGGTGCAATTCATGCCTTCGCTTTATCCCGCCATACCCTGCATTTATCACCAACAGGGACTGATACGATTTAGTTTTCTCTTTCGGCGGGCATAATCACAAATTGGCATTACTTTTGCTTAATCTCAGAGACGGGATGTTGTGTCTAGCACAACACCGACAGACAGAGCAGGCGTAGCATGACTGCGCCAAACACAACAGCACATTACAATTATTAGGCACATACGATGATTATGAAAAAAGTGATTATGTCTACGCTGGTTGCCAGCGCTTCACTGTTTGCCTTCATCAATCAGGCACACGCAGGCGCAACCCTGGATGCCATTCAGAAGAAAGGGTTTGTACAGTGTGGTATCAGCGATGGGCTCCCTGGTTTCTCGTATGCTGATGCCAACGGCAAATATTCCGGTATTGACGTTGACGTCTGCCGTGGCGTCGCGGCTGCCGTATTTGGCGATGCCAGCAAAGTGAAATACACCCCGCTGACGGCAAAAGAGCGTTTTACCGCACTGCAATCCGGCGAAGTGGATATTCTTTCCCGTAACACGACCTGGACGTCCTCCCGTGATGGCGGTATGGGCCTCGCCTTTACCGGCGTGACTTACTATGACGGCATCGGCTTCCTGACGCATAACAAAGCCGGGCTGAAAAGTGCGACCGAGCTCGACGGCGCAACCGTTTGTATCCAGGCCGGTACCGATACCGAGCTGAACGTGGCTGACTACTTTAAAACCCACAACATGAAGTACACCCCGGTGACATTTGACCGTTCTGATGAAAGCGCCAAAGCACTGGATTCCGGCCGCTGTGACACGCTGGCTTCCGACCAGTCCCAGCTGTATGCCCTGCGTATCAAACTGGGTAAACCGGCTGATTTTGTGGTGCTGCCGGAAGTGATTTCCAAAGAACCGCTGGGGCCGGTCGTGCGCCGTGGCGATGAAGACTGGTTCGCCATCGTGCGCTGGACGCTGTTCGCCATGCTGAACGCAGAAGAAATGGGTGTGACCTCTCAGAACGTTGACCAGATGGCCGCTAAACCGACCACCCCGGATATGGCGCACCTGCTGGGCAAAGAGGGCAACTTCGGTAAAGACCTGAAAGTACCGGCTGACTGGGCGTATAAAATCGTTAAACAGGTCGGTAACTACGGCGAAGTGTTCGAGCGTAACGTAGGTCAGGGCAGCGAGCTGAAAATCAAACGCGGCCTGAACGAACTGTGGAACAAAGGCGGCATTCAGTACGCCCCTGCCGTTCGTTAATTCCTGATGCAAAACCGGGCACGTACTGGCAACCAGACGTGCCCTTGCTTTATCCGTTACTGAGGCTCCGACATGCTGCAACGCCCAACCGTGAAAGGTGATTTATCACTGACTAATCCAGCGGTGCGCGCCTGGTTGTATCAAATTCTTGCTGTCGTCATCGTGGTGGTGGCCGCTGCGTATCTGCTGCACAATACCGTCACCAATCTTTCGCAGCGCGGAATTACATCAGGTTTTGCCTTTTTAAATAACAGCGCCGGTTTTGGTATCGTCCAGCACCTGATTAATTATGATCAGGGCGATACCTATGCCCGGGTTTTTGTCATCGGCCTGCTCAATACGCTGCTGGTTTCGGTGATTTGTATTATCTGTGCATCACTGCTGGGGTTTATCGTCGGGCTGGCCCGTCTGTCTGATAACTGGCTGCTGCGTAAACTATCCACCATTTATATCGAAACGTTTCGTAATATCCCGCCGTTATTGCAAATCTTCTTTTGGTATTTCGCGGTATTACGTAACCTGCCTGGCCCGCGTCAGGCCGTGAACGCCTTCGATACCTTTTTTCTCAGTAACCGTGGCCTGTACATTCCGGCGGCTGAGTTCGGCCCAGGCGTGCTGCCGTCTTTCCTCGTGCTGATAGCTTCTCTTGGCTGTGCTGCCGCGTTGTATCGTCGCAACAAACGCTACCATGAGCTTACCGGGCAGCAACGGCGTTACTGGCCCATTCCGCTGGCAATGCTGGTGGTTCTGCTGGGGCTGTCTCACCTGATTTTTGGTCAGGCCTTGCACTGGGACTTTCCGGTACTGAAAGGGTTTAACTTTAATGGCGGTTTGGTACTCATCCCTGAGCTGGCCGCGCTGGCGTTGGCCTTATCGGTGTATACCTCGTCGTTTATCGCCGAAATCATTCGCTCAGGGATCCAATCCGTATCCCATGGGCAACATGAAGCCGCTTTATCGCTGGGGCTGCCAAAGCCGGTGACATTACGCAAAGTAATTTTGCCACAGGCGCTGCGGGTGATTATTCCACCGCTGACCAGCCAGTACCTGAACGTGGTGAAAAACTCATCGCTGGCCGCCGCTATCGGTTATCCCGATATGGTGTCACTGTTTGCCGGTACGGTGCTCAACCAGACCGGTCAGGCCATTGAAACCATTGCGATTACCATGTCGGTTTATTTGATTATCAGCCTGCTTATCTCGTTACTGATGAACATCTATAACCGGAAAATCGCGTTAATTGAGCGCTAAGGAACAGGATGACCATGATGACACATACACCATCCCATCCGGCACGCATCAGCAGCGCCATCGCCTGGGCGAGGAAAAACCTGTTTTCCAGCATCACCAACAGCCTGCTGACACTGGCCTGTTTGTGGCTGCTGTGGACACTCATCCCGCCGTTGCTCAACTGGGCCATCCTTAAAGCCAGTTGGGTCGGCAACAGCCGGGCCGACTGCACCAGCGATGGCGCGTGCTGGGTGTTTATTCATGCCCGTTTTGATCAGTTCATGTACGGGTTGTACCCGCGCGAAGAACTCTGGCGCATCAATTTTGCGCTGGTACTGGCACTGCTCAGTATCCTACCGATGTTCTGGCGCAACATGCCGCACCGGGGTCGCTATATTGCCGTCTGGTGCGTGGTCTACCCGCTGGTCGCCTGGTGGTTGCTGTTCGGCGGATTTGGCGGGCTGACGCGGGTGGAAACGCGTCAGTGGGGCGGCCTGACGCTCACCATCATCATCGCCGCCATCGGTATTGCCGGAGCGCTGCCGCTGGGCATTCTGCTGGCGCTGGGACGCCGCTCCAACATGCCGGTGCTGCGTGCACTGTGCGTGATTTTTATCGAGTTCTGGCGCGGCGTGCCGCTGATTACCGTGCTGTTCATGTCCTCCGTGATGCTGCCGCTGTTCCTGACCGAAGGCACCAATATCGACAAACTGCTGCGGGCGCTGGTTGGGGTGATTCTGTTCCAGTCAGCCTATGTGGCGGAAGTGGTGCGCGGCGGCTTGCAGGCACTGCCCAAAGGGCAATATGAAGCGGCGCAATCACTGGCATTGGGGTACTGGCGCATGCAGGGGCTGGTAATTCTGCCGCAGGCGCTGAAGATGGTGATCCCCGGTCTGGTCAACACCATCATTGCGCTGTTCAAAGACACCAGTCTGGTCATCATCATCGGCCTGTTCGACCTGTTTAGCAGTATCCAGCAGGCGACTGTTGACCCGGCCTGGCTTGGCATGTCCACCGAAGGTTATGTGTTTGCCGCCATGCTCTACTGGATCTTCTGCTTTAGCATGTCGCGCTATAGCCAGCATTTAGAAAAACGTTTTGATACTGGACATAAGTCCCATTGAGGTTATCCATGAACCAGGACACATTAACATCGCCTTCCGACTACATGATCACGCTGGAAAATGTGAATAAGTGGTATGGGCAGTTCCATGTACTGAAAGACATCAACCTGCAAGTCAAACAGGGGGAGCGCATCGTGTTGTGCGGGCCGTCCGGCTCGGGTAAATCGACCACCATCCGTTGCATCAACCACCTGGAAGAGCATCAACAAGGCCGTATTACCGTTGATGGCATCGAGCTTAACCACGATAGCCGCAACATCGAAAAAATCAGAACCGAAGTGGGCATGGTATTCCAGCATTTCAACCTGTTCCCGCACCTGACCGTGCTGCAAAACTGCACGCTCGCTCCGTGCTGGGTACGCAGTATGCCGAAAAAAGAGGCCGAAGCGCTGGCGATGCACTATCTCGAGCGTGTGCGCATCGCCGCCCATGCCCATAAATACCCCGGTCAGCTTTCCGGTGGCCAACAGCAGCGTGTCGCCATCGCCCGTTCCCTGTGCATGAAGCCGAAGATCATGCTGTTTGATGAACCCACCTCCGCGCTTGACCCGGAAATGGTCAAAGAAGTGCTCGATACCATGCTGGGGCTGGCGGAAGATGGCATGACCATGCTGTGCGTCACGCACGAAATGGGCTTTGCCCGCACGGTCGCCAACCGGGTTATCTTTATGGATCAAGGAGAGATAGTCGAACAGGCTCCACCGGATATCTTCTTCACCACACCGCGCTCAGAACGTACGCAAACGTTTCTGGCGCAGATTCTGCATTAATTCCGCTGCGTGAATCTGCTCTATGTTTACGCCCGCCATCAGGCGGGCTTTTCTTATCGTCTGACTGCACCACCTATCGCCTGGCTGAACCACCATACGGGCGGCCCAGGCACCGTCACGCAGATCTATTAACGCAAAATTTGTGACGAGGCTTTATTTCTATCCTTACACGCTGCATCCGTGCAATCCCAGGAGCGGAAGGGGGAGAGCGTAACCTGCTGATTCAATGCCTGACTACCATCGACATTCAGCACCAGGCCGCTAAAGCGATTAACCAGACGGTAGCTACCATCGCGGCTCTCACTGCCGTCATCACGCGTCGTCAGCGTCTCTACTTTTACCCATTGTGAACTCAGGCAAGCCGTGGCCGTCGCATCCGGCTTACAGGGGTCGGGCAATAACCCCACCTCTGCGCCCCATTTTCTCATCGCATGAATATCGGCTGATGCCATCACACCCAGAAAGCGTTTTTGCTCACGCTGGCCTGTCGGATAGGCGGCGATGCGCAGATAACCGTCCTGCTTATCTATCCATTCCCAGCGTAAATTCGCCGGATGCTGATTGCGGTCATGAATAACCGTGAGATTGAAGTTAGCGTCTGCCGACAAGCGCTCCCCATTTTTATTTTGCAACGTTGCTGCCGCTAGCGCCGCAGCCTGCCGCGCAGGGGTGCCGGTCAGCGTCACATCAATATATTCGCCACCATATTTCTGGCACTCAATATAACAAAACGTCCTGAAGGTTTTTCCAACGATAAAATTAGACAGCGTCTGCACCTGTGGGTCTAACATAAAGCGATACCAGGAACGGGTCACATAGTTATTTAGCGTCAGTAATTTCTCCCATTTCTGGCTTGAGAGACTGTCTGTGGCATAAATGTCCAGCGCACTTTTCCCTTCATTTTTCGGGCCGGATGACGGTTCAGGCGTGCCAATGTATTTCTTTAAATAACTGTTCCATGAAACATTAATAACCCGCAGTGGAGAATTAATGAGTTTCCCTTGCGCAGCTAATTCAGATGCCGTACCACTCATTGTTTTGGGGTTATATTCAGGGGAAAAATATCCCTTTTTGGATATCTCAACAGGTACGATATTACTGGCGGGCCCAGCGTTACCTAATGCATAGTCATCAGAAATAAATTCTTCCCACACCCCATTATGGTATTTTCGCCAGCTACGCGGTGCCATTTTATCTGCAATCGGAGCCCGCATCACATGCGCCTGCATAAAAGAGCTAAACCCGCTCCAGCCGGAAAGGTTCATGGTTCGGCTGGTATAAAACAGATAGAAGTAACCCGAAGCATAATCCACAAATAACCTGGGGTCACCGCCGCCGTAATTATAGGTCTGCCCAAGTGCACTCTCTCGTGAATCCTTCATGCCGTACTGAGAAGTTTGAATAACGTCGGTGACCGCCCAGTTCTGTCCTTTATCGGTCGATTTAACCAGTTCAATCGCATCATAGCGTGGGTTTACGCCGAAAATTTCATCGTGCAGCAAGCCGTACCAGTCACCGCTATCCGGGTCAACCCAGACATCCATTAAGCCACAGTAATTGATGTAATCATAATCCGTGCCGCGCGGTTTAATGCGTTTCATTAGCGGCGTATTCACACACAATGGTACGGTATTTTGCACAGTCGCCTGATCATAAATCGCTTTCACCTTATTATAGTCATCTAATTTATCTTTTATTTTATTACTGGCATCCTGGTAATTATCCGCGCTGAAAAACCGCCATGCATGATCGGCATTATTAGGGTTATATTTATTATACTGAGACAGTGTATCATGATAGAAATATTTACCCGTTTCATCGATAAAAGAAAACCCGGGTGAATCATTCGTTAAAAAAACAGCAGCAGGTGATGTATGTGTGGCAGTAACCGCCGCTTGTAAATATTGAAAAGGCATACAGCTAAAATAAACCACACCACAACCAATTAATCTTATGCTTATTTTCATTACTGTCTCCTCGCGTGACAAGAAATGGATATTGCCCGATATCACCAGGCAATATCATCAGTTCGCTACATACAGGTCACTCTGTTTTTATATTTATTTAAACTCTCTTTATTAAATTCCATCGCCTGTTTCGCATTAACCGAGCGCCACAATAGCGGTTGTTTATCGAGCATGCTGATATGTTTAACACATTCACATACCAGGCTATTGAGTATGGTAAAGCCAATAACCGAGGAGATTGAGCCGGTTGAAAAGTCATGGTGAGGAACAGGAATAATCGCATCACCAGGCATTCCGCCCATATCAAGCACATAATCACAAACATCTTCGAGTTTTTTACCACTCTGATGCCGGGATGTGACAGATCGGGTAAATGCCAGTGACGTTAGGCCAATGACAATCAAGCCACGTTTTTTCCCTTCTATTGCAAATTCAACCGGAACAGGGTTACGGCCTGATGTTGACACGACAATAAGAATATCGCCTGGTCGTAATTGTTTTTCGGCATCAAGCGCTATTGCGGCCAACCCGTGTTGACGTTCAGCAAACGTGCTCATCGGCGCATAGGGCGATAGGGCTAAAACGGGTGGTAAAATAGCATTTACCTGTACCAAACCACCGGCACGAAAATACATTTCATGAGCAAACATCTGTGAATGACCACAGCCAGTCACATGAATCATCCCATCATTGATGATGGCATTAGCCATTGCCTGTGCACAGATGACCATGCGCTCTTGCTGCGATTTTACCGCATCAATATGTTGCAGCAACTCTGTCAAATATTTTTTGTACATGTCCCCTCCCCAATTACAGGCAACTGACGCGGCCTTTCATCGATGAAATATGTGTCTTGTTTATTGCATCACCTTTATCCAGATTTGAACTGACCCAAACTGGCGGAGTTAAACCTGCCTCAGCCAAATTGCACACCGTCTGTGTGACCAGCGCCTGAATAATAGAAAAACCAATCACAGATGAAACCGGGCAACATTTTTCAGATAATCCATCCAGCTCAATAATGGCATCGCCATAGGGAATATGCAGATCCACCGTGACGTCAGCCACGTCATTCAGAAAAAATCCCGACGAGTGCTTAGGGGTTGTGCATTTACTGAATGCCATTGACTGCAATGCAATAATGGGAATACCTCGCTTTTTAGCGGCCAGTGCAATATCAATTGTCGGTATGGTACGTCCTGCTATGGATGCCAAAATAATACAGTCATTCGCTGAAGTCTGTTGATCTTCAAAGACCGTAGTACCTATTCCCTCGACCTCATAAATATGGTCAGAATACGCCTGCGTTCTCGGTGCCGTCGCAAACAGATGCGGCAACAAGGGATTTATTGGTACTAAACCACCGGCCCGATAGAACGTCTCCATCGCATAGATATGACAATGTCCGCCAGAAACATGAATCACACCATCCCGCTCAATGGTGCGGGTCATCAGCTTTGCTGCGTGCTCAATATTATGCCCTTCACTTGCCATCACGTTTTCAATGATGCGTTTGCACTCATCAATATATTTAATCACACGTCCCCCTCATTGATTTCTTAAAGAATACCGAAATAATGAAAAAACACAGAACCAATAATCATTCCGAGCATTGTTTTCACTGGTGACAACCCACGCATAATTAATTTGTAGCAACCAATAACAATAATGAGGGGAAGAATATTTGGCATAATCTTGTCTAAAATCCCATCTTGAATATTGATCAATGTATCGCCAAGATGAATTTCAGCACCCAGCCTGACTCTGACAAATGATGCCGTCAACGCGCCGACAACCGTCAATCCAAGTATGGTAGCACCGCGGCTAAACGCTTCGCTTTGCTGCTTTAACGTACCAAGTGCATTTAACCCTAACTTATACCCATAATTAAAAAGAGGAATATAAATTGAAAATCTGATCAAATTAAACAGCAATAAGAAAATAATGGGCGCGATATAGACATTATCCAGCGCTAACGCTGCGGCAATTGAGGCGGTAATCGGCAATATGGTCAATTGACACATCGCATCACCAATCCCGCCGAGTGGCCCCATTGCCGCCACTTTGAAAGAGCGAATGGTTTCTATCGGCTGCTTGCCTTTTTCCATTGCCAGAATAACGCCTTGCATGAAAGAAACCAGCCACGGCGATGTATTAAAAAATTCATTATGTAACTTTAAGGATAAAGAAAGATCCCGCTTATTCTTATGAATGCGCTGTAATGCAGGCAACATAGCATAAAGAAAACCGGATGACTGCATACGCTGATAATTAAACGATGCCTGAACCCATAGCATACGTAGCCAGGACTGCCTCATGATCTTTTTATCCAGTTCGGCACCGGCATCCTTATCAAGATACTCGTCATCATTAATAATTTCGGAAGTATGTTGTGACATATCAGATGCCCTCATCCATTTGTTTATCATCAGACGGCGTGATACTACTTTTACGTTCGGTATGATTGAAATAATCAATAATCGCCACCGAGGTTCCAAGCAGTGCAATAGCAATAATTGGCAGTTTTAAGAACGTGGCACAGACAAAACCTATAATGAAAAAAGGAATATATTTTTTCTCTTTCAACATCATTTTTAATAGCATGGCAAAGCCGAGCGCAGGCATCATGGCACCGGCTATACTTAACCCGTCGATAATAACTTTTGGCACCTGTTCTACAATCGCCTTTGCAACAACATCGCCAAACCATGCAGGAATAAATGCGCAGATAAAAAAGGTGAAAAAATAGGCCGACATCCCCAGATAATTAACGCGCTCAATGCCTTTTACATCACATGCACCCGCCATTTTATCGACCTTCGACATTAATGTGGCAAAGGCGGTAAATTGAATAACGGTTAACTGCTGCATCAAGATAGCAAATGGAATAGCGACCCCAACAACCGCGCTGGGAGATAAGCCTGACTGAATACCAAAAACCACCCCTAACGCGGCACCAATGGTGACATTCGGTGGCTGGGCACCTGCTAATGGCATGAGACCAAGCCAGGCCAATTCTAATGTTGCACCAATTTCCAGGCCTGACTTGATATCTCCCATGATTAAACCGACGACGGTTCCTGTCACGATAGGCCTGCCTATCATGAATCCAGAGCCATAATAATCCAGCCCGGCAAGACCGACCCATAAAGCAATAAATAACACCGTCAAAATATCCATACCTATGCCTTATAAGTATTGTTCAATATTTATTGGTATATCTGATGGGTTACGCTGAATCGTGCAGGACACCCCCAGACTAACCAATTCCCTGAATGCATTTTTGTCACGTTCATCTAACGAAACCGTCGCATGAATTTGCTCTTTTCCTTCCTTGTAGTGCATGTTCCCAATATTTATTTTTTTAATCGGCACACCGCCTTTCACCAGCGTTAATGCGTCTTGTGGGGTGCGAACCAGGATAAATATTTTCTGGTGGTCGGCTGCTTTATGAATAATATCTATCGTTTTTTGCAGGCTAAAAAAGCGCGTATCAAATTCACCGGCTGACATTTTTGCTAATGCCTGCTGTGCCGGGTCTTGTGCAACAGCGTCATTAGCAAAAAGAATCAGATTACATCCAGAGTGCGGCCCATGGCCTACGGCAACCTGACCATGTAATCCTCGCTCATCAATTCGGGTATAGACAATATTCGGCATCGTTAAATTCCTTGCTTTATATTTTTGATATTTTTATTCATGAATATTTTTATAATTTGTTATCACTCATACACATACGAATTTTCGCCTCCACCACGTCTTCCATTGCCGTCATTGCCGGTACCAGATATTGGCGTGGATCGCTGGCATCAGGGTGGCGGCTGAGAAAGGCTTTCATGGCATCGGCAAAGGCTATTTTCAGTTCGGTTGCCACATTGACTTTGCAAACCCCAAGGCCGATACAACGCCGCACGTCAGCCTCAGCCACGCCGGACGCGCCATGCAGCACCAGAGGAATATCCACCTGCGTGCGAATCTCAGCCAGACGCGCAAAATCAAGACGCGGTTGCGCTTTATACAACCCATGCGCCGTACCAATCGCCACAGCCAGCGAATCAATGCCGGTACGGCGCACAAACTCGGCCGCCTTGAGCGGATCGGTAAAGTTTGCCTGGGCGGCATCCACCATCAGATCGTCTTCCTGGCCGCCAAGCTGGCCGAGTTCCGCTTCAACACTGGCTCCCATACGGTGGCAAAAGCTAACAACGCGCTGCACTTTCTCGATGTTCTCTTCAAAGGGAAAGTGGGAAGCATCAATCATGGCGGAATGAATGCCCGCTTCGATTTTGTGGCGAATATCCTGCTCGTCCTCGTGGTGATCCAGATGCAGTACCAGCGGAATACGGTGTTCCTGCGCCGCCGCCTGACAAATCGAGATGAGGTATTCGACGCCCGCATGACGATAGGTGCCTGGTGTACCGGCGAGAATAACCGGTGAACACAGACGCGCCGCAGTGCGCGCGACTACCTGTACGGTTTCCAGATTATGAATATTGAAGGCAGGAATAGCGTAACCACGACGCCTGGCATCTTTGAGCATTTCATGGGAAGAGATCAGATACATAGTGACTCCTGTGCGCCATTGTCGCTGTTGACGCAAGCTCTGGAAAAAACAGCAGAAAAGCAGGCAGGGTCGATAGCCTGCCCCGCAACCCAAATATGTTGCTGATGCAGATCGACACTCAGCGCGAGCACGTTAGCCTGCTTGCCAACCGCCAGCGATCCCAGCCGGTCGGCAATACCGAGCATACGAGCCGGTGCCAGCGAGGCCATATGAATGGCATCGGCAAGCGTCACACCCGCCAGATGAACCATGTTGCGCACCGCACCGAGCAGGTTAAGGGTACTGCCCGCCAGCCCACCGGCCTCGGTACGTACAACCCCTTCTTTCATCTCCACGCGGTAATTGCCCAGCAGATAGTGCCCATCCGGCATACCGGCGGCACGCATCGCATCGGTGATGAGCAACAGGCGATCGTGGGCACAACAGTGGCAGAGCCGAAGAACACTGGGATGCACATGATGACCATCGGCAATCAGCTCCAGCCAGGCAAATGGATGCATCAGGCCGGCCCCCACCATGCCCGGCTCACGATGGTGTAGGCCACGCATACCATTAAAACAGTGCACCAGGCCTGTCGCGCCCGCTGACAATGCCTCCCTGGTCGTGTCATGATCGGCGGCGGAATGCCCCAACATGACCCGAACGCCAGTGGCGCTCAGATGACGAATCGCCTCAAGGGCATGTGGTTTTTCCGGGGCCAGCGCAACGACTCTCAGAGTGCCCCGTGCGCACCGTTGTAACCTGTCCAGCTCGGCAATATTCAGTTCACGAAACAGTGCAGGATCATGAGCCCCTTTATTTTCCGGCGTGAAGTAGGGGCCTTCCAGATAACTGCCAAGCAGTTGCGCCCCCGGCATACCGGCTTGCACCCCATCCGCAACTCTGCTGAGGGTGTGTTCTATCTGATCTAAAGGAGCGGTAACCGTTGTCGCCAGAAATGCGCCGACACCTTCAGCCGCTTTAGCCAGCGATAACGTCCTGAGCGCATCACGCGTGTTATCCATCACATCGACACCGACCGCGCCATGCACATGCCCATCGATCAGCGCAGGCACCAGCAAATCAACATCTCGCGCCGGGCTGCCATCCCTGATGGGATCAATCGCGGTGATAATCCCATCGACAAAGGTAAGCTGTTGGTGCTCCAGCCATCCTTGCTCAGTCAGCAGGCGGCGGGCACGGATTTGAGCAACCATCAAATCCCCTCCTCCGCCAGACACGCCTGTGACTGGCTTTCTTTGCGTATTTCATCCGCCAGAGAGGTCAATCCACGGTGTCCGCATGCCAGCGCCTGGACGCGAAACTCACTGGCACTCAACGCATCACGTTCTAACAGCATCTCCAGTAATAGCTGAAGATTGATCCCGGTTATCACTTCACGTTTGGGTGCCGCCATCGCTAACAGCGAAGCCACACGAAAGGGGGTTCCGCCCAGTAAATCCGTGAGGAATACCACACCGTCCCCTTGCTCCAGCGCAGCAAGCGCTGCTTCAAATTGCAGCGTTAACGTGCTGGTGGTCGATGATTCAGGAAAATCAATCACCGCGACATTGGGCTGCTCACCCAAAACCTGCTCCACCGCTTTTGCCATTCCACTGGCAAACGCGCCATGACCACTGATGATGATGCCCAGCATGTAATGCACTCCTTTTCTAAAGGACTCAACACAACTCCACAGGGTTAACAACAGGCTACCTGGAGAAAACCCAACCCATTGAGAGGGTAAATACTCAATACATTCAAATTGATAGCAATTTCCCTTCGGCCTGCTTCCTGCGCATTGCCTCATCATTGTGGCGTTCATGCGGGTAAATTTTCACCCCTTGCACCACCCGGTTAACGTGCCCGCCAGGGCACGGATTATCAGGGCCAATTCCCAGGCTTAAGGCGGTGTGGAAGGCATAGAACTGGGCGTACAGCAGGTAACAAAATGCCAGTTGGGCATCGTCCCCTTGCAGGGTTTCGGGCAGGTAGAGGTGCTCACCTTCCTCGATGCGGCTATCGTGCCTGTCGGCTATCGCCACTACGCGAGCAGCCTGTGCGTCAGTGCGTAACTCGCGCAGCAAATCCAGGTCATATTGACGGGTGTAGGGATCATTGGAGATAAACAACACAATCAGCGTCTGTTCGTTCACCACAGACTTGGGGCCGTGGCGAAACCCGGTTGGCGAATCAAACATCGCCACCACGCGCCCTGCGGTCAGCTCCAGCAGTTTTAAGGCCGCTTCCTGTGCAATGCCTTGCAGACTACCGCTGCCAAGATAGATAACCCGCTGGGCCATTGGGCCATTCCAGCGCGGTACGCACTGAACCGCTTGTTGCAAGATAGCCTCACCAGCTACCGCCAATTGTGCACAACGTTGCTGGCTAAACCGCTGCGGCAGAAAGACCGCCAGACAACTCAGCATCATGCTGGTCAGGCTACTGGTCATGGCAAAACTGCGGTCATGGGTTTGGGCTGGCATCAACAGCGCCAGCGAATGCGGCTCTTGCAGGCAACGCTGATAGAGCTTGCCCTCGCCGTTGCAGGTCAGCACAAGATGGTAGCAGTGGCTAAGCAGTTGGCTGGCAAGCTCAACGGCAGCCACACTTTCCGGGCTATTGCCGGAACGGGCGAACGAGATGAGCAACGTAGGGCAGTCCTGAGCCAGATACTCTGCCGGGTCGGTGACAATATCGGTAGTCGCTATCGCCTCAACACGCGCATTCAGGGCGGCGGCCAGATAGGGAGCCAGCGCCCGCCCGGCAAAAGCCGATGTCCCCGCACCGGTCAGGATCACGCGCAGATTGCCATAAGACAGCAACGGCGCAAGGAAGCGATCCAGCGTCTTGCGATGCTCCGCCACCATCGTCAGCGTTTCGCACCAGGCAGCCGGTTGCTGGTAAATTTCACGGGCTGTCGCAAGGCCATTGGCAGTACGTAATGCCTCGACTGAATAACCAAGGATCATGTCTACAGCTCCTTACACTACAGGGTCAAGTTGCGGCGAACAGGCACAGGCATAGTGCCGTAACACTTCCTGTACCTGATCGAGAATGAGGTCATGAGAGGTAGCCGATAGCCTGCCCTGGCGCACCTTGTGATACTGCAAGGGCAAGTGCTGGCTAAGCAGCGGCAAAGGGATAGGTGCCGCGGCCAAATTGTTTAGCAGCCTGGCATAGCACGCCTCTGCCCGAGCGTCAGGCCAGTAGTAGCGAATGCGGTCTGAATAGCTATAGCCGCGCGCCAGGCGGCATGAATTGGCGCTGCCCTGATAATGGCTACGCCAAAATTCGGGGCGATCTAGCATGGCCTCTTCCATGACCTGACGCAGGCCTGAACACGACCTGGCGACCACCAACTCCTCTTCAATCGCCGCAAGCGCGAATAACGCTTCACGCAGTGCAAATGTCAGCGCCGGGCCAACCTTGAGAATGGCGAAATGGTCGCAAACCAGCTGACGATAGGCTTGTGGCGTTTGATAATCGGTAGAATGCGCCTCGAATACCATGTGCGGATACTCATCAAGCGCAGCGCTCAGCCGGGCTGCTTTCTCGGGCTGATAATCAACGACATGAGTGTGATCAAACTCGACGCCCGGTTGTACCACCAAAGCAATCACCCGTGGCCAGATAGCGTCTAGCCCGGCGTGAATGAACGCCTGCCGGTGGGCTTCAAGAGTGTGGTGTGCCGCCTGTGGTGTCGTCACAGCCACCTCTGCCAGCGCTTCATGCGCCCCACCAGGTACGGGCACTTCTGTGCCAATCACATACAGCAGATCGCAACATCCAAACTCAGCCTGACAGGTCTGTTCGGCAACGCGCGCCAGGCGTGCGGCACGCTCTGCAACCCACTCATCTGTCAGAGGTAACGGATCACCCTGGCAAGACATGCTGCAATCAAGATGAATCTTTTTGAACCCGGCACGAACATAACTGGCGATTAACTCTTCGGCATGAGCCATAGCCAATTCAGCCGGCTCTCCCTGCCAGCGGTTGGGACCGAGGTGATCGCCACCCAAAATAAGACGATGAACAGGGAAGTGACACTCCGCAGCGAGTTGATAAAGACGGTCACGAAAATCAGCCGGAGTCATGCCGGTATAACCACCGAATTGGTCTACCTGATTAGACGTCGCCTCGACCAGCAACAGCTCATTCCTTTGTGCGGCAAGTCGGAAAGCGGCTTCCAGCACCAAGGGATGAGCAGAACAGACAGCGTATATCCCTATGGATTCGCCCTGTTTATGCCTTTCGATTAATGACTTCATTAATTTCATTTCGCTTCCTTTGTGTCTTTTATTCATCGAAATGGTTTCGATTCCTTTCAAAACCATATACGCTTCCCCTCTGAAGGGAAACACGGCAGTGTTCACATCATGAACACGATCACAAAAAGAAAGGAAATGAAAGAATAATGGCGACGTTTAACAAAAAATGGCCCCATTATTTAACTGAGTGAAAGCTTGATTTGAGGTAACCGGTGGGTATTAATATGAAAGAGAAAATAATGAAAGTAGTCTATTTATCACAGCATGTTGGCAGAAGGGATTATGCAAATAACTGAAAAAAATGTGCTCGGCACCAGCGAGCGGCGGGAGAAAATCATGCAGCAACTGCGCACGAATGGCAGTGTGCAGGTCAATGAGTTAGCCAGTCATTATCAGGTGTCTACCGTTACCATTCGTAATGATCTGGCGTTTCTGGAAAAACAGGGCGTGGCGGTACGTGCTTATGGCGGTGCGCTGTTGTGCGAACCCAGCCAAACCGTACCCGAGCGCACCATTGCTGATAAAAGTGTGCTCAACACACCGGTCAAACAGCGAATAGGGGCGCTGGCAGCAACACTTATTTACCCAGGGTGCCGCGTCATTCTTGATTCAGGGACAACAACACTCGAGGTGGCACGGCATCTACAGGCTCATCAGGATATTTTGGTGATGACCAACGGCATGAATGTCGCCAATGCATTGTTGGACGCTGAAGGAGTCGAATTACTGATGACAGGTGGGCACCTGCGCCGTAAATCGCTCTCGTTTTATGGCGCACAAGCGGAACAAGCCCTGCAAAACTACCATTTTGACATGCTATTTCTCGGTGTGGATGGTATTGACCTTGAGCGGGGGATCAGCACCCACCATGAGGATGAAGCGCGACTTAATCGTTGCATGTGTCAGGTTGCAGAAAAAATCGTGGTCGTTACCGACTCCAGTAAATTCTGCCGACTCAGTCTGCACAGAATCGTTGAAACTCCACGCATTCACACCCTGATAACCGATGATGCTTTACCGACAGATATTCTGAATGGTTTGAGACATGCGGGTATTGAGGTTTTATTGGTTCCAGCTGACGCTGAATAAGGCAATTGGCATTCAGCCCGACGCAAACACACCAGCAAAAGCAATGCCGGGTAGCCTGCATGACGAATTAACCACGTCTCTGATAGGGTAGTTCCAAAGCCGGTCTGAAGCAAAACACCAAAACCGGCTTTAGCAAAACACATGGCGGTTCAGGCCCAGATGCGGGGCAAGAGCCGTTCTGGCCAGCAAGGCCAACCCTGTTTACCCCAAAAAAACCACACAAAAAACAAAAGGCCCGGTCTTTCGACCGGGCCCTTCGCTCTGTTTGATGCCTGGCAGTTCCCTACTCTCGCATGGGGAGACCCCACACTACCATCGGCGCTACGGCGTTTCACTTCTGAGTTCGGCATGGGGTCAGGTGGGACCACCGCGCTGTCGCCGCCAGGCAAATTCGTTTCATTCCGGCCGTCATGCTCCGCTTTCGCTTACACACAACCACCCGAACCAATCTCTGAACAAGCTGAATCTCTTCTTTCCGTCTCTCTAAAACACCTTCGGTGTTGTAAGGTTAAGCCTCTCGGGTCATTAGTACTGGTTAGCTCAACGCATCGCTGCGCTTACACACCCAGCCTATCAACGTCTTCGTCTTAAACGTCCCTTCAGGGGCCTCAAGGGCCCAGGGAAGACTCATCTCGGGGCAAGTTTCCCGCTTAGATGCTTTCAGCGGTTATCTCTTCCGCACGTAGCTACCGGGCAATGCCATTGGCATGACAACCCGAACACCAGTGGTGCGTTCACTCCGGTCCTCTCGTACTAGGAGCAACCCCCCTCAATCTTCCAACGCCCACGGCAGATAGGGACCGAACTGTCTCACGACGTTCTAAACCCAGCTCGCGTACCACTTTAAATGGCGAACAGCCATACCCTTGGGACCTACTTCAGCCCCAGGATGTGATGAGCCGACATCGAGGTGCCAAACACCGCCGTCGATATGAACTCTTGGGCGGTATCAGCCTGTTATCCCCGGAGTACCTTTTATCCGTTGAGCGATGGCCCTTCCATTCAGAACCACCGGATCACTAAGACCTGCTTTCGCACCTGCTCGAGCCGTCACTCTCGCAGTCAAGCTAGCTTATGCCTTTGCACTAACCTCCTGATGTCCGACCAGGATTAGCTAACCTTCGTGCTCCTCCGTTACTCTTTGGGAGGAGACCGCCCCAGTCAAACTACCCACCAGACACTGTCCGCAACCCCGATTAGGGGCCCACGTTAGAACATCAAACATTAAAGGGTGGTATTTCAAGGTTGGCTCCATGCAGACTGGCGTCCACACTTCAAAGCCTCCCACCTATCCTACACATCAAGGCTCAAGGTTCAGTGTCAAGCTATAGTAAAGGTTCACGGGGTCTTTCCGTCTTGCCGCGGGTACACTGCATCTTCACAGCGAGTTCAATTTCACTGAGTCTCGGGTGGAGACAGCCTGGCCATCATTACGCCATTCGTGCAGGTCGGAACTTACCCGACAAGGAATTTCGCTACCTTAGGACCGTTATAGTTACGGCCGCCGTTTACCGGGGCTTCGATCAAGAGCTTCGCCTTGCGGCTGACCCCATCAATTAACCTTCCGGCACCGGGCAGGCGTCACACCGTATACGTCCACTTTCGTGTTTGCACAGTGCTGTGTTTTTATTAAACAGTTGCAGCCAGCTGGTATCTGCGACTCCCGTCAGCTCCGTCCGCGAGGGACTTCACCCACAGGAGCGTGCCTTCTCCCGAAGTTACGGCACCATTTTGCCTAGTTCCTTCACCCGAGTTCTCTCAAGCGCCTGAGTATTCTCTACCTGACCACCTGTGTCGGTTTGGGGTACGATTTAATGTTACCTGATGCTTAGAGGCTTTTCCTGGAAGCAGGGCATCTGTCACTTCAGCACCGTAGTGCCTCGTCATCACGCCTCAGTGTTGACAGCAGACCGGATTTGCCTGGTCCACCCACCTTCACGCTTAAACCGGGACAACCGTCGCCCGGATGACATAGCCTTCTCCGTCCCCCCTTCGCAGTAACACCAAGTACAGGAATATTAACCTGTTTCCCATCGACTACGCTTTTCAGCCTCGCCTTAGGGGTCGACTCACCCTGCCCCGATTAACGTTGGACAGGAACCCTTGGTCTTCCGGCGTGCGGGTTTTTCACCCGCATTATCGTTACTTATGTCAGCATTCGCACTTCTGATACCTCCAGCAGCCCTCACAGGCCACCTTCACAGGCTTACAGAACGCTCCCCTACCCAACAACACATAGTGTCGCTGCCGCAGCTTCGGTGCATGGTTTTAGCCCCGTTACATCTTCCGCGCAGGCCGACTCGACCAGTGAGCTATTACGCTTTCTTTAAATGATGGCTGCTTCTAAGCCAACATCCTGGCTGTCTGGGCCTTCCCACATCGTTTCCCACTTAACCATGACTTTGGGACCTTAGCTGGCGGTCTGGGTTGTTTCCCTCTTCACGACGGACGTTAGCACCCGCCGTGTGTCTCCCGTGATAACATTCTTCGGTATTCGCAGTTTGCATCGGGTTGGTAAGCCGGGATGGCCCCCTAGCCGAAACAGTGCTCTACCCCCGAAGATGAATTCACGAGGCGCTACCTAAATAGCTTTCGGGGAGAACCAGCTATCTCCCGGTTTGATTGGCCTTTCACCCCCAGCCACAAGTCATCCGCTAATTTTTCAACATTAGTCGGTTCGGTCCTCCAGTTAGTGTTACCCAACCTTCAACCTGCCCATGGCTAGATCACCGGGTTTCGGGTCTATACCCTGCAACTTAACGCCCAGTTAAGACTCGGTTTCCCTGCGGCTCCCCTATTCGGTTAACCTTGCTACAGAATATAAGTCGCTGACCCATTATACAAAAGGTACGCAGTCACCCTGATAAATCAAGGCTCCCACTGCTTGTACGTACACGGTTTCAGGTTCTATTTCACTCCCCTCGCCGGGGTTCTTTTCGCCTTTCCCTCACGGTACTGGTTCACTATCGGTCAGTCAGGAGTATTTAGCCTTGGAGGATGGTCCCCCCATGTTCAGACAGGATACCACGTGTCCCGCCCTACTCGTCGAACTCACGGCCTGTGCATCTTCGTGTACGGGACTGTCACCCTGTACCGTGCGCCTTTCCAGACGCTTCCACTGACACACACGCCGATGATGGTTCTGGGCTCCTCCCCGTTCGCTCGCCGCTACTGGGGGAATCTCGGTTGATTTCTTTTCCTCGGGGTACTGAGATGTTTCAGTTCCCCCGGTTCGCCTCACACACCTATGAATTCAGTGTGTGATAGTGTGTCGAAACACACTGGGTTTCCCCATTCGGGTATCGTCGGGTATAACGGCTCATATCGCCTTGCCGACGCTTATCGCAGATTAGCACGCCCTTCATCGCCTCTGACTGCCTAGGCATCCACCGTGTACGCTTAGTCGCTTAACCTCACAACCCGAAGGTGTTTCGGGATGCAAGTTTTTGAGAGACTCGAACAACACATGCATTCTCATACACATGCTGTCGTTTCAATTTTTCAGCTTGTTCCAGATTGTTAAAGAGCAGAATACTTCGCAGCATACTGTTGCCAGTACACTCTGAAGTCATTCGTTAATGGTGGAGCTATGCGGGATCGAACCGCAGACCTCCTGCGTGCAAAGCAGGCGCTCTCCCAGCTGAGCTATAGCCCCATTGTGTGAGTTCAACCTTTTTCAGCCCCGCGCCGTGCTCCCGCACCCTCGCGAAACTGGTAGGCCTGAGTGGACTTGAACCACCGACCTCACCCTTATCAGGGGTGCGCTCTAACCACCTGAGCTACAAGCCTATAAGGTTTTACTGCTCATCTTCTTCATCAGACAATCTGTGTGGACACCACGCAGGCTCTTCACTCGGTAAGGAGGTGATCCAACCGCAGGTTCCCCTACGGTTACCTTGTTACGACTTCACCCCAGTCATGAATCACAAAGTGGTAAGCGCCCTCCCGAAGGTTAAGCTACCTACTTCTTTTGCAACCCACTCCCATGGTGTGACGGGCGGTGTGTACAAGGCCCGGGAACGTATTCACCGTAGCATTCTGATCTACGATTACTAGCGATTCCGACTTCATGGAGTCGAGTTGCAGACTCCAATCCGGACTACGACGTACTTTATGAGGTCCGCTTGCTCTCGCGAGGTCGCTTCTCTTTGTATACGCCATTGTAGCACGTGTGTAGCCCTACTCGTAAGGGCCATGATGACTTGACGTCATCCCCACCTTCCTCCGGTTTATCACCGGCAGTCTCCCCTGAGTTCCCACCCGAAGTGCTGGCAACAGAGGATAAGGGTTGCGCTCGTTGCGGGACTTAACCCAACATTTCACAACACGAGCTGACGACAGCCATGCAGCACCTGTCTCAGCGTTCCCGAAGGCACCCTCGTATCTCTACAAGGTTCGCTGGATGTCAAGAGTAGGTAAGGTTCTTCGCGTTGCATCGAATTAAACCACATGCTCCACCGCTTGTGCGGGCCCCCGTCAATTCATTTGAGTTTTAACCTTGCGGCCGTACTCCCCAGGCGGTCGATTTAACGCGTTAGCTCCGGAAGCCACGCCTCAAGGGCACAACCTCCAAATCGACATCGTTTACAGCGTGGACTACCAGGGTATCTAATCCTGTTTGCTCCCCACGCTTTCGCACCTGAGCGTCAGTCTTCGTCCAGGGGGCCGCCTTCGCCACCGGTATTCCTCCAGATCTCTACGCATTTCACCGCTACACCTGGAATTCTACCCCCCTCTACGAGACTCTAGCCTGTCAGTTTTGAATGCAGTTCCCAGGTTAAGCCCGGGGATTTCACATCCAACTTAACAGACCGCCTGCGTGCGCTTTACGCCCAGTCATTCCGATTAACGCTTGCACCCTCCGTATTACCGCGGCTGCTGGCACGGAGTTAGCCGGTGCTTCTTCTGCGGGTAACGTCAATGAACAGACGTATTAAGCCTGTTCCCTTCCTCCCCGCTGAAAGTGCTTTACAACCCGAAGGCCTTCTTCACACACGCGGCATGGCTGCATCAGGCTTGCGCCCATTGTGCAATATTCCCCACTGCTGCCTCCCGTAGGAGTCTGGACCGTGTCTCAGTTCCAGTGTGGCTGGTCATCCTCTCAGACCAGCTAGGGATCGTCGCCTAGGTGAGCCTTTACCCCACCTACTAGCTAATCCCATCTGGGCACATCCGATGGCAAGAGGCCCGAAGGTCCCCCTCTTTGGTCCGAAGACGTTATGCGGTATTAGCTACCGTTTCCAGTAGTTATCCCCCTCCATCAGGCAGTTTCCCAGACATTACTCACCCGTCCGCCGCTCGTCACCCAGGGAGCAAGCTCCCTTGTGCTACCGCCCGACTTGCATGTGTTAGGCCTGCCGCCAGCGTTCAATCTGAGCCATGATCAAACTCTTCAATTTAAGTTTGATTGTGTTTTCCGAAGAAAACGGTGCTCAAAGAATTTACTGTTATTTCGTAATGAATTAACTGTTGTCACTCTTCAAGACTTTCACAAAAGTTTTTGCGAAGTGTCCTGCGAGTGCCCACACAGATTGTCTGATTAATTGTTAAAGAGCAGTGCGACCGGCCTGAGCCTGCTGTCGCGAGGTGGCGTATACTACGCTTTCCTCATGAAGAGTCAACGCTTTTTTTCGTTTCTTCTTCGCTGACACCGCGTTGCGTTGCCGCTGTTGCCGTGTCAGTGGGGTCGCATTATAGGGACTTCTTATCAGGCCGCAACCGGTATTTTGCGATAAATCGTGCGTTCGCTGCATTCCACAGCAAAAGTGCCGTTTATACCTTATTTTGCACAGAGTTATCCACAGAGGTGGCATTTCTTGAAATTTGGCGAGCATCACGCAAACGTTTTCGCTACAATTCGCACGCGGATTACTCTACATATATTAGTACGCATTTATGAGTGTGTTAGCTGAATACCGGCCTGATACTGCCCTTGTCTTTACCGATAACCGCAGCGATAGCCTTAATATTCACCTAACGCTCTTTAAAGTAAGAACCTAAGTCAGGGGAATCAAACCATCATGCAACAACGTCGTCCTATCCGTCGTGCTTTACTCAGCGTGTCTGACAAAGCCGGTATCGTTGAATTTGCCCAGGCGCTGTCGCAGCGTGGCGTCGAGCTGCTGTCTACCGGTGGTACGGCTCGTCTGCTGGCTGATGCGGGTTTGCCAGTAACCGAAGTATCCGATTACACCGGCTTTCCTGAAATGATGGACGGACGCGTGAAAACACTGCATCCCAAAGTGCATGGCGGCATTCTGGGCCGCCGTGGTCAGGATGATGCCATCATGACCCAACACAACATCCAGCCCATCGACATGGTGGTCGTCAATCTTTACCCGTTTGCCCAGACTGTCGCTAAAGCCGATTGCACCTTAGAAGACGCGGTAGAAAACATTGATATCGGCGGGCCGACCATGGTGCGCTCCGCTGCCAAGAACCATAATGATGTGGCTATCGTCGTCAAGAGCGGCGACTACAGCGCTATCATCGCGGAGATGGATGCCAACGAGCACTCCCTGACTTACAAAACCCGGTTTGATCTGGCTATCAAAGCCTTCGAGCACACGGCGGCGTATGACAGTATGATAGCCAACTACTTTGGCAGCAACGTTCCGGCCTATCACGGCGACACCACAGAGCCTTCTGGTCGTTTCCCTCGCACGCTAAACCTGAACTTCATCAAAAAGCAGGACATGCGTTACGGCGAGAACAGCCACCAGCAGGCCGCCTTCTATATAGAAGAGCACATTGCAGAAGCCTCTGTGGCAACCGCGCAGCAGTTGCAGGGCAAAGCGCTCTCTTACAACAACATCGCCGATACCGATGCGGCCCTTGAGTGCGTTAAAGAGTTTGCTGAACCGGCCTGTGTGATTGTGAAGCACGCGAACCCTTGCGGCGTGGCCGTTGGCGATTCGATTCTGGACGCCTATGAGCGCGCCTATAAAACCGACCCGACCTCAGCCTTCGGCGGCATTATCGCCTTTAACCGCGAACTGGATGAAGCCACGGCGCAGGCCATCATCAGCCGCCAGTTTGTGGAAGTGATCATCGCACCGTCTGCCAGCGAAGCAGCCCTGAAAGTCACCGCGGCCAAACAGAATGTGCGCGTGCTGACCTGTGGCACATGGCAACAGCGTGTGCCGGGGCTGGATTTCAAACGCGTTAATGGTGGATTGCTGGTACAAGACCGGGATTTGGGCATGGTGGAAAGCGCACAGCTGCGTGTTGTCACCGAGCGCCAGCCAACCGAAGCCGAGCTGCGCGATGCGTTGTTCTGCTGGAAAGTGGCAAAGTTTGTGAAATCCAACGCGATTGTGTATGCCCGAGACAAGATGACTATCGGCATTGGTGCCGGTCAGATGAGCCGGGTGTATTCGGCGAAAATTGCGGGCATTAAAGCCGGTGATGAAGGGCTTGAGGTGAAAGGCTCGGTCATGGCATCCGATGCGTTTTTCCCGTTCCGTGACGGTATCGATGCCGCCGCCGCCGTTGGTATCACATGTGTGATTCAACCTGGCGGTTCCATTCGTGATGACGAAGTCATCGCGGCGGCCAACGAGCACGGCATCGCCATGCTGTTTACCGACATGCGCCACTTCCGCCACTAATCCGGGGTTACAACAATGAATATCTTAATTATTGGTAATGGTGGCCGCGAGCACGCACTGGCCTGGAAAGCCGCCCAGTCTCCGTTGGCTGATAAAGTCTATGTTGCGCCGGGTAATGCGGGCACCGCGCTCGAGCCAACGCTTGAGAACGTGAATATCGCCGCAACGGACATCCCGGCGCTGCTGGCATTTGCCCGCCAGCAGGATATCGGCCTGACCATTGTCGGCCCGGAAGCACCGCTGGTCATCGGTGTGGTGGATGCGTTTCGCGCCGCCGGTCTGAACATTTTTGGCCCGACACAGGCAGCGGCACAGTTGGAAGGCTCCAAAGCCTTTACCAAAGACTTTTTAGCGCGCCAGCATATTCCCACTGCGGAATACCAGAACTTCACCGAGGTAGAACCCGCGCTGGCCTACGTTCGGCGCATCGGTGCACCGATTGTTATCAAAGCCGATGGTCTGGCCGCCGGTAAAGGCGTCATTGTCGCCATGACACTGGCAGAGGCGGAAAACGCCGTCACGGATATGCTGGCTGGCAATGCCTTTGGCGATGCCGGTCATCGCATTGTGGTGGAAGAGTTCCTTGACGGCGAAGAAGCCAGCTTCATTGTGATGGTAGACGGCGAGCATGTACTGCCGATGGCCACCAGTCAGGATCACAAACGCGTGGGCGACAAAGATACCGGCCCGAACACCGGCGGTATGGGTGCTTACTCACCGGCACCGGTGGTGACGGATACCGTTCACCAGCGGGTCATGGAGCAGATTATTTGGCCAACCGTGCGCGGCATGGCGGCGGAGGGCAACGTCTACACGGGTTTCCTGTACGCCGGTCTGATGATTTCGCCTGACGGCCAGCCCAAGGTTATCGAGTTCAACTGCCGCTTTGGCGACCCGGAAACCCAGCCGATTATGCTGCGCATGAAATCCGACCTGGTTGCGCTGTGCCTTGCGGCTTGTGAAGGCTCGCTTGATAAGCAGCATTCTGAATGGGATGAGCGCCCGTCACTGGGCGTGGTGCTGGCAGCAGGCGGTTACCCGGCCGATTACCGTACCGGTGATGTGATTTCCGGTCTGCCTGAACAGGATGCCGCTGACGGTAAAGTGTTCCATGCCGGAACGACGATGAAAGGTCACGATGTTGTGACCAACGGCGGGCGTGTATTGTGCGTAACCGCGTTAGGTGAAAGTGTTGCCGCTGCCCAGCAGCGCGCCTATGCACTGGCGAGCACCATTCACTGGGAAGGCAGTTTCTGCCGCAGTGACATTGGCTATCGCGCCATCGCCCGTGAGCAACAAGGCTAACTCTCGATAAAGCGATAACGGCAGGAGCCAGACATCGGCTTCTGCCCTATCAACATCTGCTTTGCCGTGCGGCATTCACAATCTGCAACGCCAATACCTGAAAAGCTACTCGCCTTCCTTGAACGGCTCAAAACGACAGAAATCCTCTTCGGCCATCTGCAACAATTGCGTGCCTTGCGGCGACGACAGCCAGGCGATGCCAAGAGCGCCTTTCGCCTGCGCTGCCTGTTGATTTATCCAACGCTGGGCGCTGCCATCCCAGTCTGGTCGCACCGATTGCCCTTCACAGGTTGTCACCTGCCCGGCCTGCCAGTGCCCTTGTCGCAACAAGACATGACCGGCACGCAGAGAGTCACTTAATGCCAGCCGCTGGCGGGCATCAAACTGATACAAGGCGATATCATCTTCCGACAGTGACTCTCGACGCTGAGGAAGCTGACGCTGCATATAGCTGACAGTTCCGGCCTGGTCAAAACGGAGTCTGACCTCTTCGCGGGGCGACGTCGTGCGTTTTTCCGCTACCTCTCGCAGCACACCTTGCTGGAAGTGATAACGGGTAATGCGAATCTCATCACCCTCAAGGGGGGTAAAAACCGTGACCAGCGTGGTTAACTGTTGCTGTGGCTCGTCCTGACGCCACAAGCGAACCACCCCGCGATCGGCCAGATAGCCGCTGGCAAACACAGCAGGCAGGGGCGAATGACTACTGCATGCGACCTGCATACCGGTTAGCGCCAGCAGCCCGAGACAGCGGCAGCGGCGGTAGAAAAGCAAAAGGGGCGAAATCGCCCCCTGCTTAAACCTGCTGTCAGCATGCGCTTATTTTACAGCGTCTTTCAGTGCCTTACCGGACACAAAGGCGGGCACGTTAGCGGCGGCAATTTTGATCTCTTTACCCGTCTGCGGGTTGCGGCCAGTGCGCTCGTTACGATGATTGACTTTGAAAGTACCAAAACCAACTAATTGTACTGCATCACCTTCTTTCAGAGACTCAGTAATCGCCGCCAGAGTCGCTTCCAGTGCAGCTTTAGCCTGGGTCTTGGAAAGGTCAGCTTTGTCAGCAATTACATCAATCAGTTGAGTCTTATTCATAAGTTATCCTTACAGTGTGTTTATCGCTTGCTAAGCATCGAGTGCGACGGAAATGCCATGATAGCACTCTCCTGCATACACGCACCGACAGCCACTTTTATTACGCCCCCAAATGTAGACCAGACAGGGTGCGGATGTGAAGCCTTTAGACAGGCCATTTCAGGCCTTAAATCACGTTTTATCGCGTTATTGGTACAAATTTATGCCAATGTTGCTGACTCCCGCTTCACGCAGGTCGGCACGCAGGCCTTTTATCAGTTCAATATCCCGCTCTTCGCAGGCAGCCAGCAGGCGGAAAATCTCCCACTGGATATCCCATTCCTCTTCCACCGCAGGCAGTAGCCTGAGTTCATCATCGGTCATTTCCCGGCCAGCCTGGGTCATCTCCAGCATCGCTACGGTGCGAATCGAGGCTTCGCTCACCGCAATGGCATGTTCCAGCGTTTCGCCACTCAGGCGAGAGTGCAGCAGTTCACTTAATGCCACACAGGCGTCGATAGCCGGGTAGATACCGTAAATGTCATCGTCTTCAGCCACCGGGATGGCGTCTTCGAGCTTTTCCAGTTGGCTGTCAAAGTTGACTTTGGCGTCTTTGACAACCAGCGTTTCCCATACCAGATCCAGAATACGCCGATAGAGGGAGGCATCCCCAAATTCGGTCTGCTGGCAAAACGCGTGATAATTAGGGTACATACGCTCACAGAGGCAGGCCATAAAGGTGACATGCTGCCAGCTTTCCAGCTTTTCCAGACGTAAATGAATGGGGTTACGTAACATTGCTTATCTCGATTAATAATGGGCGGCAGTGTAACGAAAATTACCCGGCCGCCCTATTCCTGAATTCCTAAAATAGGCACGAATTCCTAAAGTTTCCCGTCGGGCATTATCCTACACCCCGGCCTTCGGTTGCCAGCGCTGAAATGCCGGACGGTTAGAGGCAACCGCATCCGCCCAGCGCGTCGGCTCCGGCAGGCGATAGCCGTTCATGCAACGCATCACCCATTCCAGTGCGCTATCGCTACTGATGCGATGCCCGGTAGCGATGAATAACGGATTGCAACGGGCTTTGCTGCGCCACACCCAGCCTATCTGCTCGTCCTTGTCCAGCAACGGCTGGCGGCTACCTGCGGCGTCAGCCAGCGGTGAAAAACTGCCGCACAACCGTTTTTTTGCCACACCGATTGTCGGCACGTTGACCTGCAAGCCAAAATGGCTGGCCACCCCCAGACGGCGGGGATGAGAAATGCCATGTCCGTCAACGAACAGCAAATCCGGGCGATGTTGCAACAGCGCCCACGCCGCCAACAGCGCCGGACACTCCCGAAATGATAACAGGCCGGGAAGATAAGGCATCAGCGTAGGAATACGCGCAATCTGGTACTCCACCGGTTGCAGCGAGGGGTAACTCAGCACAACCAGGGCCGCGCGGGTAACGGCTCCCGCCTGTTCAAATCCGACATCCGCCCCGGCAATCAGCGTCGGCTGTGCAAACGGCAAATCATCGTGACGTATCACCTGTGCGGCCTTGTCGCGCTGGGCTGCCCGCAGCGCATTGAGATCCATCACGCGTTATCCTGATGATAGGGCGCAGACAACCGGTGCACCGCCTCAACAAACACCCCGGCGTGCTCAGGCGGCACATCCTGATGGATACCATGCCCGAGGTTAAACACATGGCCATTGCCTGCGCCAAAACCGGCCAGAATGCTCGCCACCTCCTGTTCAATACGCGCCGCAGGAGCATAGAGCATGGAAGGGTCCATGTTACCCTGTAAGGCCACCCGGTGGCCCACGCGACGACGGGCATCGGCAATGTCGGTCGTCCAGTCAAGCCCAAGCGCATCACAGCCGGTATCGGCCATCGCTTCCAGCCACTGGCCGCCGCCTTTGGTAAACAGCGTCACTGGCACCCGCCGCCCTTCGTGCTCACGCTGCAAGCCATCGACAATTTTGTGCATGTAATGCAGCGAAAACTCGCGGTAAGCCGCCCCGCTCAATGCACCACCCCAGGTGTCAAAAATCATCACGGCCTGTGCGCCCGCACGAATTTGCGCATTCAGGTAGAGCGTGACGCTATCAGCCAGTTTATCGAGTAACAGATGCAGGGTTTGCGGTTCGGCAAACATCATTTTCTTGATAACGGTGAACGCTTTGCTGCTGCCGCCTTCAACCATATAGGTCGCCAGCGTCCACGGGCTGCCGGAAAAACCGATCAGCGGTACCGCACCGGCCAGATTACGGCGAATGGTACGCACCGCATTCATCACGTAACCCAGTTCCTGCTCCGGGTCCGGCACCGGCAGTTTTTCCACATCGGCCCGACAGGTGACGGGGGAAGTAAAACGCGGGCCTTCTCCGGCTTCAAAGTAAAGTCCCAGGCCCATTGCATCCGGCACCGTGAGAATGTCGGAAAACAGAATGGCGGCATCAAGCGCATAGCGCCGCAGCGGCTGGAGCGTCACTTCACAGGCCAGTTCCGCGTTTTTACACAGAGACATAAAATCCCCGGCCTGTGTGCGCGTTGCCCGATACTCCGGCAGATAACGCCCGGCCTGGCGCATCATCCATACGGGGGTGACATCCACCGGCTGGCGTAATAATGCTCGCAGATAGCGATCATTTTTCAGATCAGTCATGATTTTTTCCTTGATTACGCCTTTCTCAGGCATGATTGCCGCAGGCCCTTGCTCACTGCGCCGTGTCACGGCACAGCACGACGGTGTCCTCAATCAAACGGCGGGCAACCGTACCCGGTGGCGGCAGTTCCGGCAAGCTATCGTAGCGGAACCAGCCCGCCGCACGCAGTTCAGAAGGGTCATGTTTCAGCTCACCGCCGTCATAATCCGCCATAAATGCGGTCATCAGCGAATGGGGAAACGGCCAGGGCTGCGAGCAAACATAGCGCAGGTTCTTGATGCGAATCTGGCTCTCTTCCATCACCTCGCGCATCGCTGCCTGCTCCAGCGTTTCGCCGACTTCAACAAACCCAGCCAGCACCGTATACATATTGCCCTTATGACGCAAATGCTGCGCCAGCAAGATTTTATCGTGATGACGGATGGCAACAATCACGCAAGGCGCAATCTGTGGGTAGTAGCGCTCTTTACACTGCGGACATAAGCAGGCCAGCTCCGTGGTACTGGTAGTCATCGTCTGGCCGCAGTAGCCACAAAAACGGTGTGAGCGATAAAACTCGGCCAGTTGTACCGCGCGCCCCGCCAGTTGAAACAGCCCGGCATCCTGGCTGAGCAATTGGCGCACCGACCCCATCTCCCGCGCCCGATCTTGCAGTACCAGCCACACCGGCTCACCTTGCCACTCGCCAACCTGACACGCCGAACACTGCTGTAATTGCCACTGCGCTGCCGTGCCCTGCGGCAACTCGCCTTGCGGCAGCCATATCTGATGCTGGTGATAGACCACCCACCAGCCCTGCTCATCACCTTTCAGCGTCACGTCCATCTTTTTTTATCACTCCCGCTGGTGACCCGGCTTCACATTTGATCCGGTTTCGCTCTCAATGCGTTTTACTCTCAACCGGTTTTATTATCAAAACAACCGGGCCGACTTGTCGTGTGCCGCCATTATCCGGCGTGGCAAAAACCTTGGCAATGTGCTTGCACACCGGTATCCGGCGGTTTCACCATTGACGCCACCCTGCGACACGCATACAGTGTCACTGTTTTCTATGGCCCCACCCGGGGCAAATCTTGTCGGAGTGCCTAGCGCGCCTTATGGCGAGCAGGCTGAGACCGTTAATTCGGGATCCGCGGAACCTGATCAGGTTAAGACCTGCGAAGGGAACAAGAGTAAGCACATTGCCAGCCCCAGGCGCAACCTCAGGTTGTCGCCGCACCCGCAAGGCGTTACGTCACATTGCGGGTGCCAGCGGGTCGGCATCCAGCCATTACTCCCTGCGAGCTCCAGACAAGCAATTTTTCCTTTAACCAACAGGAATTTGCTATGTCTACAGAACCAACCTCGTCTACAGAAGCGCGTGTTTTCGCACAAACGGCGGCGGCCGGTCGTCGTGAACAACGCGCGGCGGCCCAGCAGTTTATCGACACACTGCGCGGCACAAACTTTCCCAATTCACAGCGTATTTATCTGACCGGATCTCGCCCGGACATTCGCGTACCGATGCGGGAAATCCAGCTAAGCCCGACGCTGACAGGCGGCAGCCGCGACAACCCGCACCATGAGCCCAACGAAGCCGTGCCGGTGTATGACACCGCCGGGCCCTATGGCGACCCGGCCACCGGAATTGATGTCCATCGCGGCCTGCACCGCCTGCGGGCCGGCTGGATTGCCGAACGCGGCGACACCGAAACATTAGCGCAAGCCAGCTCCGGCTTTACCCAGCAACGGCTGGCCGACATCGGCATTGAACATCTGCGTTTTGAACACCTGCCGCAACCGCTGCGCGCCAAAACCGGTTGCCGCGTCACCCAACTGCACTACGCGCGGCGCGGTATTATCACGCCGGAAATGGAGTTTATCGCCATCCGTGAAAATATGGGGCGCGAACGTATTCGCAGCGCCGTGCTGCGCCAGCAGCATCCCGGCCACCACTTTGGCGCTCGCTTGCCAGAGAACATCACGCCAGCGTTCGTGCGCGAGGAAGTGGCGGCCGGCGGCGCGATTATTCCGGCTAACATCAATCACCCGGAATCGGAGCCGATGATTATCGGCCGCAATTTTCTGGTCAAAGTGAACGCCAATATCGGTAACTCTTCGGTCAGTTCCTCGATTGAGGAAGAAGTGGAAAAACTGGTCTGGGCGACACGCTGGGGCGCAGACACGGTGATGGATCTCTCGACCGGGCGTTATATCCACGAAACCCGCGAATGGATCTTGCGCAACAGCCCGGTGCCTATCGGCACGGTGCCGATTTATCAGGCACTGGAAAAGGTCAACGGCATCGCGGAAAACCTGAGCTGGGAACTGTTCCGCGACACCCTGCTGGAGCAGGCCGAACAAGGGGTAGACTACTTCACCATTCACGCCGGTGTGTTGCTGCGTTACGTACCGATGACCGCCAAACGCCTGACCGGCATTGTCTCGCGCGGCGGCTCCATCATGGCGAAATGGTGCCTGTCGCACCATCAGGAGAACTTCCTCTACCAGCATTTCCGTGAAATTTGCGAAATCTGTGCCGCCTATGACGTCGCGCTGTCGCTGGGTGATGGCCTGCGCCCCGGCTCGATTCAGGATGCCAACGACGACGCACAGTTTGCCGAGCTGCACACGCTGGGTGAACTGACCAAAATCGCCTGGGAATACGATGTGCAGGTGATGATAGAAGGCCCCGGCCATGTGCCGATGCAGATGATCCAGCGCAACATGACCGAGGAGCTGGAGCACTGCCACGAAGCGCCGTTTTACACCCTCGGCCCGCTTACCACGGATATCGCGCCCGGTTATGACCATTTCACCTCCGGCATTGGCGCGGCGATGATAGGCTGGTTTGGCTGCGCCATGCTGTGTTATGTCACGCCGAAAGAGCATCTGGGGCTGCCAAACAAAAACGACGTCAAACAAGGGCTTATCACCTACAAGATTGCCGCCCATGCCGCTGATTTAGCCAAAGGCCACCCCGGTGCGCAAATCCGCGATAACGCCATGTCCAAGGCGCGCTTTGAATTCCGCTGGGAAGACCAGTTTAATCTGGCGCTCGACCCGGAAACCGCCCGTGCCTACCACGATGAAACCCTGCCGCAGGAATCCGGCAAGGTGGCGCATTTCTGCTCGATGTGCGGGCCGAAATTCTGCTCCATGAAAATAACGCAGGAAGTGCGCGACTACGCCGCCCGTCAGGAAGCGCAACCGATAGACGCCGGCATGGCAAACATGTCCGCCGAATTCCGCGCCCGCGGTAGCGAGCTGTACCACACCGCTACCAGCCTGCCGCAGGAGGAGCGCTGATGAGCCGCGCGTTTCCCGCCACCGATGCCCGACTGGGGCTTTATCCGGTGGTCGATAGCGTAGCGTGGATTGAACGCCTGCTGGATGCGGGCGTTCGCACTCTCCAGTTGCGTATCAAAGACCAGCCGGCAGAGCAGGCCGAGCCTGACATTATCCGGGCGATTGCCCTTGGCCGCCGGTATCAGGCCCGGCTGTTTATCAATGATTACTGGCAACTGGCCGTCAGGCATCAGGCATACGGCGTACACCTGGGTCAGGAGGATCTTGATACCGCCGATCTGGAGGCGATTCACGCCGCCGGGCTACGTCTGGGCGTATCAACCCATGACGATACTGAGCTGGCGCGTGCTATCGCCATCCAGCCCTCGTACATCGCGCTCGGCCACATCTTTCCCACCCAAACCAAAGCGATGCCATCAGCACCACAAGGGCTGGCTGCGCTGGCGCGGCAGGTACAGCAACTGGCGGGGCGTATTCCCTGCGTCGCTATCGGCGGCATCAGCCTTGCGCGAGTGCCCGAGGTGCTGGCAAGCGGTGTGGGCAGCATCGCCGTGGTCAGCGCCATCACACAGGCCGCGGACTGGCGTGCCGCCACCGCGACATTGCTTCACCTGATTGAAGGCAAGGGGGCAGACTATGCTCGATGACAAGGCCTTTATGCGCTATAGCCGCCATCTGTTACTGGAAGATATCGGTCAGGACGGGCAGCAGAAGCTGGCGGCTGCCCGTGTGCTGTTGGTCGGGCTGGGCGGGCTGGGTTCACCAGCCGCGCTCTATCTGGCCGCCGCTGGCGTTGGCACGCTCACGCTTGCCGACCACGACACGCTGCACCTCTCTAATCTGCAACGCCAAATTCTCTATCGCAGCGCTGACGTGGATAGCCCCAAAGCGCTGCTGGCCCATCATGCGCTGCAAGCCCTTAATCCGTTGGTGACAACCCTCGCGCTGACCACCCGGCTTGAAGGCGAATCGCTGGCCACCGCGGTGGCGCAAGTCGATTTGGTGCTGGATTGCTGCGACAACATGGCCACCCGCCATGCGGTTAACGCCGCCTGTGTCGCCGCGCAAAAACCGCTCATCAGCGCCAGCGCCGTAGGGTTTAGCGGCCAGTTGCTGGTGTTGACGCCGCCGTTTCGGCACGGCTGCTACGCCTGCCTCTACCCGCAGGCCGACGAACCGCAGCGCAACTGCCGCACCGCGGGCGTGCTCGGCCCGGTCGTCGGCGTGATGGGCACGCTACAGGCGCTGGAGGCCATCAAGTTACTGTGCGGCCTCCCCTCGCCGCTGGACGGCAAACTGCGGCTGTTCGAGGCACGTCAGCAGCAGTGGCACACGCTGCAATTAACGCGCACCCCGGCGTGCCCGGTCTGCGGAGGCGCACATGCACATTCGGCTTAATGACGATGCCATGACGTTGCCAGACGGCCTTACCGTGCAACAGTTGCTTGAGCGGCTTAACCGGCTACAGCCGGGCACCGCACTGGCTATCCATCACACCATTATTCCCCGTGCTGACTGGGTTCATCACCCGGTGCAGGACGGCGATGACATTTTGCTGTTCCAGGCGATTGCAGGAGGCTGACATGCTACAGATTGCCGATACCCCATTTACCTCACGGCTGTTTACCGGCACCGGAAAATTCGCCAATGCATCGCTGATGCAAGAAGCTCTGCGCGCCAGCGGCACGCAACTGGTGACGATGGCGATGAAACGGGTGGATTTAACAGGCGGCCGCGATGCCATTCTGGCCCCGCTGCGTGAGCTCGGCGTGCGCTTACTGCCAAATACCTCAGGGGCGAAAACCGCTGATGAAGCGCTCTTCGCCGCCCGGCTGGCGCGCGAGGCGCTCGGCACGTCGTGGATAAAACTGGAAATCCACCCGGACATGAAATACCTGCTGCCCGATGCCGTCGAAACCCTGAAAGCGGCGGAACAACTGGTGAAAGAGGGCTTCGTGGTGCTGCCCTATTGCAGCGCCGATCCGGTGCTGTGCAAGCGGCTTGAAGAAGCAGGCTGCGCCGCCGTGATGCCGCTGGGTGCGCCGATTGGCTCGAATCAGGGGCTGCAAACGCGGGATTTTCTGCGCATTATTATCGAGCAGGCGCGGGTGCCGGTGGTGGTGGATGCCGGTATCGGCGCGCCCAGCCACGCGGCGCACGCGCTGGAGCTGGGGGCGGATGCGGTACTGGTCAACACCGCTATCGCCGTGGCGCGCGACCCGGTGCAGATGGCGCACGCCTTCCGGCTGGCGGTGGAGGCCGGTGCGCTGGCACAACACGCGGGGCTGGGCCAACGCCAGCGCATCGCCAGCGCCACCAGCCCGCTGACCGGCTTTCTGCATCGCACGGAGGCCGTCAACTGATGAGCATTCACTCTCAGCCATCGTTTGAACAGCACTGGCAACAGCTGGAATGGCACGACCTGACGCTACGCATCAACAGCAAAACCGACGCCGACGTAGAGCGGGCATTATGTGCGGATCGACTCACGCGTGAAGATATGATGGCGCTGCTGTCACCCGCTGCCGGTCGCTGGCTGGAACCGCTGGCGCAGCGGGCGCAGCAACTGACGCGCCAGCGCTTTGGCAACACCGTCAGCTTCTATGTGCCGCTGTATCTTTCCAACCTGTGCGCCAACGATTGCACTTACTGTGGCTTCTCGATGAGCAACCACCTTAAGCGCAAAACGCTCAACCAACAGGAGGTGTTACGCGAGTGCGAGGCCATCAAAGCCCTGGGGTTTGACAGCCTGTTGCTGGTGACCGGCGAACACCAGCGCAAAGTCGGCATGGACTATTTCCGCCAGATGCTGCCGCTGATCCGCCCGCACTTCAGTGCGCTGATGATGGAGGTGCAACCGCTGTCACAGGCCGATTACGCCGAGCTGAAAACCCTGGGGCTTGATGGCGTGATGGTGTATCAGGAAACCTATCACTCACCCACTTACGCCCGCCACCACCTGCGCGGCCATAAACAGGATTTCGCCTGGCGGCTGGCAACACCGGACAGACTGGGGCAGGCAGGTATCGACAAAATCGGGCTGGGGGCGCTTATCGGCTTATCGGATAGCTGGCGCACCGACTGTTATATGCTGGCCGAGCACCTGCTCTACTTACAGCAAACCTACTGGCAGAGCCGTTATTCGGTGTCGTTTCCGCGCCTGCGCCCGTGTGCTGGCGGCATCGAACCCGCCTCGCTGATGGATGAAGCGCAACTGATGCAGGTCATCTGCGCCTTTCGGCTGCTGGCACCAGACGTCGAGCTGTCGCTCTCTACCCGTGAATCCCCCCATTTCCGCGACCACATGATCCCGATTGCCATCAACAATGTCAGCGCCTTTTCCAAAACTCAGCCGGGCGGTTACGCTGACGCCCGCCCGGAGCTGGAGCAATTCACCCCGCACGATGAACGCACCCCGCACGCGGTGGCGCAGGCGCTCAGTCAGTCCGGGCTGCAACCGGTGTGGAAAGACTGGGATACCTATCTGGGCAGAACAGCGACCTGAAAGGCTGACCGCCACGTTCGTTGACCCCAAACACCAGGCAGCATGAATGCGCGCCTGGTGTGCGCTCAGCGCTTAACCTCCCCGCCAGCAGGTTCAATGTGTTCCACGTTTGCCGAGATTTGCCGTTCAACCGCTGCGCCAATGGCCGCCACCGCTTGTTCAATGGCCGGTGTCATGGGCATGGAATAACTCAGGCGTAAACAGTGGCGATACTTGCCGGAGGCACAAAACAGCGACCCTTCCGCCACATAGATATTATGTGCTTTCATCTGCTGGCAAAGGGCAACGGCGTCAAAAGCAGGCGGCATTTCCACCCATAACACAAAGCCGCCCTGCGGCCGGCTGACGCAAATCGTTTCGGGAAAGTAGCGCCGTACCCAGTCTGAAAGCAGCGCCAGATTGCGCTGATACAACATACGCATACGACGCACATGCGGCGGGTAGTAACCCTGTGCAATGAATTCTGCCACCGCAAGCTGGGTGCACAACACGCTTGAGCCGGTACTGGTGTATTTCATGTGCAACACCCGGTCAAGATAGCGCCCCGGCACCACCCAGCCGACGCGTAAACCGGGTGCCAGCGTTTTGGAAAATGAACTGCACAGCAACACCCGCCCATCCCGATCGGCTGATTTCAAAGAGGCCGGACGCGGGTATTCATAGGCCAGCTCGCCATACACATCATCTTCAATAATGGCGATGTCATAGCGCTGTGCCAGCGTTAACAGCGCGCGTTTACGCGCAGACGGCATCATAAAACCAAGCGGGTTATTGCAGTGCGGGACGGTGATCAACGCTTTGACCGGCCATTGCTCCAGCACCAGTTCCAGTGCTTCCAGGCTCAGCCCGGTGGTAAAATCCGTCGGTATCTCAATGACTTTAATATTTAACCCACACAGTATTTGCAAAATACCGTGAAAGACCGGTGACTCAACCGCAATGATGTCGCCCGGCTGGGCAACGGCCCGCACCGCGACGGACAGCGCTTCGGTGCACCCCGTCGTCACCACAATGTCATCCGCCTGAAGTTGACAGCCGCTATCAACCATCAGGCGGGCGATTTGCTCACGCAGTGGCACTAAGCCTGCCAGGTTGTCGTAACTTAGTGCAGCCTCTTGCTGCTTCTGGCCAATGCGCTGCAACTGTTTCCACAGCGGCTTGAGCGTGCTTTGTGTGAGATCCGGCGAACTGCCGCCTAAGGAAAGTACGTCCGGGTCCTGCCGGGCGCTGACCAGTTCCAGCACCGCCCCCCATTTCTTCACCTCAACCGGTCGTTGCACCGGGCGGGTCATGGAGGGTATCGGCGGCTCGGCTTTACGCGCACGCACAAAATAGCCCGATCGCGGCAATGGCACGATCAGTTGCTGCTGCTCCAGCCGATAATAAGCTTGCTGTACGGTACTGATGCTAACGCCATGTTCCTGGCTGAGTGTACGCACCGAAGGCAAGCGCTCGCCGCCACGATACAACCCTTGCTCAATTCTCTGCGCCAGCAAGTCAGCCAAGTGCTGATATCGCGTCATCGCCTGTTATCTCCGTGAATGCTCTGCCCTTTCATTATGGCAACGTTGCGCCACAGCATGACCATACAGCTCGCCCATAAAATCAGCATTCAGATCGCAAAAGCCGGGTTATGTATCATAAATAAATCCAATTGCTGCCTCTAAAACCATACAGATTTCTCAGCCATGCTATCGACATGGATCAGTTGAGGAGAATGTTATGCCCACCCACATTGCGACAACCATCACCTCTTTTTTCGCACCTGTCCGCTTTTTATTACGACATAGCTACCAAGGCTTGCAACGCTGGCATGAACGAAAACAGACACGAAAAATATTAAGTGAACTTACCGATCATCAACTTAACGATATTGGGTTAACGCGCGGGAGCATCTCATCACTTTACCCAACATCCGCAGGCAGGAGTGTGACGACGCATGCATCAAACGCCAGCCACACCCGTCTTCCCGCTTTAAACCACAAAGCAGGCAAGCAGAACAGGGACAGATAGCCACAAAAAAACGCCCTCAGGCTCACTATCTGTATCGAGTAAATATCAATTTTTTGTCTGCGTATCATAACAGGTAAAAACAGAGATAACGCACACTGACACCCTGCGAGGATGCCATATGACACCACCATGCTCTCAGCCCGGCAGAAAACCGGGACGATTACAACGGGTACAGCAATGCTGGCAGCGCTGGCGTCAGCGGGTACAAGCGCGGAAAATATTGCAACGCCTGAACAACAACCAACTGGACGATATCGGCCTGACGCGTCATGACGTGGATTCATTTCGCTGACCGTATCACCCCACGCAGAGAAAGGGTTAAACCGGGTGGAAAAAACTGGCGAGGCACATCGCAAAAAAATGTCATCGGGACATCAGTCCGGCGATAAATTGCGTACCGCTACGCAGCGTGAGACGCAGCTTGTCGCACGCACCTCCATCGGGCATTACAGTAGCGGGGCTGATACAGCCGGAGCCAGGGCTTTCCATCGGCTCCGCCACCACCCGGCCAGCATGGACGCAAAAAGGCGTGCTGACTGTCCCCTCGTGTCGGGCTACTCGGTTGGGTAGCCCGGCATCGCCCACACGGACGGCCAGTCTTTTCTCCTGGCACAGATATTGGAAAATCGATAGTCCACTGGCTGGAAAGTGCTACCATCAAACATCCATCTCGCGCTTTCACCAAAATTACAGACCGTGTTCCCTTGAACTGTATGAGACAATATTCCAGTTTTCTCGTCATACTCAACATTCATAAGTGTCGTAGCCGTGTCCGCCATGTTAACCAGCGCATTTTTGTCCCAGTCAAAAATCAGTAGCGTTAACAAGCTGGCTGCCTGTGGGCGAAGTTGTGAGGTAATGAAGAGCTCATTACTGATCTGGATTGCCCCAGGAGGGCATGTAAAGATCACTAACGCCAACTCGCGGGTTAATGCGATGGCTCTTGGATTTGCAGTTATGTTTTTATCGCGTTGATCACAATGTGCATTTTCTAGTTTATCCTTCCGCGCCTCGCCGACCGCAGCCGCCAATGCGACCGCATCACTCAGCGGTGATGGCTGACGATAGGTAATGTCAACCTGTTGCCCGGTAGGCACTGGCGGGACCTGCGAAACCTCGCCTTCACCGACATTCAGCAACGCACTGCGGTTCTTTAACCGGCCTTGCCGCTCATCCGCCAGTAGCAGCGCCGCACTCAGGCCATTTAGCGACACCACATCTCCATCCTCAACTTCCTGAGTAGTGGGCTGTTCAACCAACGCCAATTGCTGCGCGTTTCTCGCCGCCTGAATAAACCGTTGAATTACCTCTAACCTGGTGGTGTAACGATAGAACTTGCCATCACTATCGGATTCGTTATCAATCTGCCAGTCGGCGGCATCAAGCGGAAACGGCGTGCCGTCCAGATAGACGGCCTGCTGATCGGGTTTTAACAGGATGGACAGGGAAATCTTTCCTGAAGCACCTGCATCACGCTTGAGGATCACATATTGATAACCGTCTCTCTCAGCGTAATTATTGAGCTGACAGGTATTCAAGTTGTTACACGTCACTTGCCAATCTTTAAATTCTTTCTGTACCGGAACAGGATACCCTAGAATTTTAGCCTCTGCTGCGCATGCGCTACCAGATGACCTGCTCCCCATTGATTAACACACGACGATGTTAGTAATGTCTTCATCAGCAACATGAGGACAACCCCATGAAGAAGCGTTTTTCCGACGAACAGATCATCAATATTCTTCGCGAAGCCGAGGCGGGTGTTTCCGCCCGCGAACTTTGCCGTAAGTACGCCATCTCCGACGCCACGTTTTATACGTGGCGTAAGAAGTTTGGTGGCATGGACGTACCTGAAGTAAAAAGGCTTAAGTCACTTGAAGAAGAGAACGCCCGCCTCAAGAAGCTGCTCGCCGAAGCCATGCTGGATAAAGAGGCACTACAGGTGGCTTTGGGCCGAAAGTACTGACGACAGACCAGAAGCGGGAAGCCGTGACAGTGATGTGCAAAGCGACAGGTCTGTCGCAACGGCGTGCCTGCAGGCTGACAGGTTTGTCCCTGTCGACCTGCCGTTATGATGCGCACCGCCCGGCTACTGATGCGTATCTGTCTGCACGTATCACCGAACTGGCAATGGAACGCCGACGTTTCGGTTACCGGCGTATCTGGCAGCTTCTGCGTCGTGAAGGCCTTTGCGTTAACCACAAACGGGTCTACCGCATCTATCATCTCAATGGCCTGGGCGTAAAACGCAGACAGCGCCGTAAGGGTCTGGCGACTGAGCGGCTTCCGCTTCTTCGCCCGGATGCGCCGAACCTGACATGGTCGATGGATTTTGTCATGGATGCACTTGCCAGCGGCCGCCGGATTAAGTGCCTGACTTGTGTGGATGATTTCACGAAGGAGTGTCTGACGATCACTGCTGCTTTCGGTATTTCAGGCGTTCAGGTCACGCGTATTCTGGACAGCATCGCGCTCTTTCGTGGCTATCCGGCGACAATAAGAACCGATCAGGGCCCGGAATTTACCTGCCGTGCGCTCGATCAATGGGCCTTTGAGCATGGTGTGGAGTTGCGACTTATCCAGCCAGGTAAGCCAACGCAGAACGGATTTATTGAGAGTTTCAACGGTCGCTTTCGGGATGAATGCCTGAATGAACACTGGTTCAGCGATATTCTTCATGCCCGGAAAATCATTAATGACTGGCGGCAGGACTATAACGAGTCCAGACCTCATTCATCGCTGAATTACCAGACGCCGTCTGAATTTGCAGCAAGCTGGAGAAATGGAAAATTAGAAGGTAAACAAACCGATATTACTAACTGATCGTTGTATCTAATACTGGGGGCAGGTCACAGACAGCAACGACAGCACCACACCCCAAAACAGGCTTTTCAAAAATTGCATATCCATATCCCTTCAAATCACGGCTCCACTACTCGCAAAACGTGATGATCCTTTAAGAGGTAGATAACGATAGGAAAAAAGGGGCTACATAAAAAATAGCCCACAACAACATCGTGTCGGGCTACTCGGTCGGGTAGCCCGGCATCGCCCAGACCGAAGGCCAATCTCCCGGTTGCCCACCGTTACATTCTGGTTGATAGTTATAGGCGACCAGTTGAAAAGTCTTACCATCAAATACCCACTGCCCGCTCTCGCCGCAGTCAGCAATGCCACGGCCTTTCACCGAGTGATATAACATGCCGCTTTCCGGGTCATAATCGGCTTCGGTAAACCAGCGAATCTTCTCTTCACGGCTGTTCAACGGGCGGATAGGCCTGGTCAGCTCCAGCAATTGCGCGGCCTGCGGGTTATTACGCGGCGTAATAAACAGCAGGCTGGAGGATTGATACGCGCCCACGCCACAGTTGAGCATCACCAGCGCCAGATCATGCGTCAGCGGCTCGGCTTCGCTTAACTGGCGGGCTTCTTTGCTCAACCCGCAATCTTCCTCTTCCAGCAGCGTTTTTTTCGCCTTGATCACCGCATTAATCAAGGCCTTACCATTGGTTAACGGTGGCGGCTGGGTATAGGCGGGGTGAATCTCTTGTCCTATCGGCGCGGCGGGAACCTGTGATACATCGCCATTGCCCACTTTCAGCAACGCACTGCGGTTATCCAGCCGCCCTTGCCGCTCATCCACCAGCAGCAGCGCCGCATTGAGTCCATTAAGCGAAATTGACTCATCCTGATTACTTCCTTGTGCGCTCGCCTCGGAGAGCGTCAAACGCCTGGCATTTTTCGCCGCCTGCACAAATTGCTGGATGACATCCAGTTGCTCGGTATGAACATAGAATGCGCCTTCTTCTTCATCCGTCTGCCAGGCGGGTTGAGCAAGGGCAAAACGCGCGCCGTCGAGATACAACGCCTGGCGCTTATCCGCCAGATCAAAATCCAGCGAGATCTTCCCCTGCGCACCGGCCTCACGCTTGAGCGTCACGCGCAGGTAGGGGTCATTATTCCTGATGTCACAATCATTGAGGTTATTGCAGGTCACTTGCCAGTGTCTGAACACTTTCTGCACCGGTGCAGGATAACCCGCAGACATTTCACCCGTACTGAACGCACTCGCGGACAGTAACGCCAGAACGATGCCTGAAAGCGTGATGTTAAATCGCATCGGACATTCCTTATAAGACACCCATGCTGATGTTATAGCGCAATTATATCACCTGCCCGTATCTAAATTTCATATCACCAGGGCGCATCAGCAAAGACACCCCCTCTTCTTTTTAAACCGTTACTGGCATCAAAGAAAGACAAGGAAGTGAAATAAGAAGATAAAAAAAACCGCACCCTGAATAAGGCGCGGTTTCTTTATTTATAGCCTGTTACGTTACTGCCTGTAGCAGACATGAGACGAACGATTACTCGTCGTCGCTACCACCCAGACCGGCATTCAACAGTTCTGCCAGGTTGGCGGAGGCTTCTTCAGCACTCACCTGCGGTGTCGGCTGAACTTCGCCTGCCTGACGGCGACGCATGCGATCCTGATGATACGCATAGCCCGTACCGGCCGGGATCAGACGACCGACGATGACGTTCTCTTTCAGGCCACGCAGTTCATCACGTTTACCGGCAACCGCGGCTTCCGTCAACACGCGTGTCGTTTCCTGGAACGATGCCGCAGAGATGAAGGATTCGGTCGCCAGAGACGCCTTGGTGATACCCAGCAGATCGCGGCTGAAGGTCGCCGAAATCTTACCGTTCGCTTCCAACTGACGGTTTGCTATCTTGATGCGTGACATCTCGACCTGCTCACCTTCCAGGAACTCGGAACTGCCTGGGTTAACGATGGTGCCTTTACGCAACATCTGACGAACGATAACTTCGATGTGTTTATCGTTAATCTTAACGCCCTGCAAGCGGTAAACTTCCTGCACTTCGTTGGTGATGTAACGCGTTACCGCGTGTACGCCACGCAAGCGCAGAATGTCATGCGGAGATTCTGGTCCGTCGGAAATCACGTCACCGCGCTCCACGCGTTCGCCTTCGAACACGTTAAGCTGACGCCATTTCGGGATCATCTCTTCGTATGGATCGCTGCCATCAACCGGCGTAATCACCAGACGACGCTTACCTTTGGTTTCTTTACCGAACGACACCACGCCGCTGATTTCAGCGAGGATTGCCGGCTCTTTCGGACGACGGGCTTCAAACAGGTCAGCAACGCGCGGCAGACCACCGGTGATGTCCTTGGTACCGCCGGATTCCTGCGGAATACGCGCCAGAGTGTCACCCGCACCGATCTGAGAACCGTCTTCCAGCTGAACAATCGCTTTGCCCGGCAGGAAGTACTGTGCCGGCATGTCGGTGCCCGGGATCAGTACGTCATTGCCGTTGGCGTCAACGATTTTCAGCGCCGGACGCAGGTCTTTACCGCCACCGGTACGTTCTGCACTGTCCAGAACCACGATGGAAGACAGGCCGGTCAGTTCGTCGGTCTGACGCGTAATCGTCTGGCCGTCGATCATGTCGGTAAAGCGAATGCTACCGCCCACTTCGGTGATAACCGGCATGGTATGCGGATCCCAGTTCGCGACAGTTTCACCGCCCGCGACATCGTCACCGTTACCTTTCGCCATCACCGCACCGTAAGGCACTTTATAGCTTTCTTTGGTACGACCGAATTCGTCGATCAGTTTCAGCTCGGTGTTACGCGAGGTGATAACCAGCTTACCGGCGTTGTTCATTACGAACTTGGCATTGCTCAGTCGCAACGTACCCTTGTTTTTCACCTGAATGCTGGACTCGGCTGCCGCACGCGATGCCGCACCACCGATGTGGAACGTACGCATCGTCAGCTGGGTACCCGGTTCACCGATGGACTGTGCCGCGATAACCCCGATAGCTTCACCTTTGTTGATGATGTGGCCACGCGCCAGGTCACGACCGTAGCACTTGGCGCACACACCGAAGTCGGTTTCACAACCAACCACGGAGCGCACTTTCACGGCATCAACCGAGTTTTCTTCTAACAGGTCACACCATTTCTCGTTCAGCAGCGTATTGCGCGGAACCAGAATGTCAGCCGTACCCGGTTTCAGCACGTCTTCTGCCGTTACACGGCCCAGTACGCGCTCACGCAGCGGCTCTTTGACGTCGCCGCCTTCGATAACCGGCGTCATCATGATGCCTTCGTGGGTGCCGCAATCGTCCTCGGTGACAACCAGGTCCTGCGCCACGTCAACCAGACGACGGGTCAGATAACCGGAGTTCGCGGTTTTCAGTGCGGTATCCGCCAGACCTTTACGCGCACCGTGCGTCGAGATGAAGTACTGGAGTACGTTCAGACCTTCACGGAAGTTCGCGGTGATTGGCGTTTCGATGATGGAGCCATCCGGCTTCGCCATCAGACCACGCATCCCCGCCAGCTGACGAATCTGTGCCGCAGAACCACGCGCACCGGAGTCAGCCATCATAAAGATGCTGTTAAAGGAAACCTGTCTCTCTTCTTCGCCGTTACGGTTGATAACGGTTTCGGTAGAGAGGTTTTCCATCATCGCCTTCGCTACGCGCTCATTCGCCGCAGCCCAGATATCGATGACTTTGTTATAACGCTCGCCCGCTGTCACCAGACCAGACTGGAACTGCTCCTGGATTTCGGCCACTTCGGCTTCGGCTTCGCTGATGATTTCCACTTTCTTCGCCGGGATCACCATGTCGTCGATACCAACGGAAGAACCGGAACGCGCCGCGTAAGCAAAACCGGTGTACATGATCTGGTCGGCGAAAATAACCGTCGGTTTCAGACCCAGCACGCGATAGCAGGTGTTCAGCATCTTGGAGATCGCTTTCTTACCCAGCGCCTGGTTGACGATGGAGTAAGGCAGACCTTTCGGCACGATCATCCACAGAATGGCACGACCGACAGTGGTGTCGATCAGGCTGGTTTTCGCCGCCCACTCACCCTGTGGATTTTTTTCGTGCTCGGTGATACGCACTTTGACACGCGCATGCAGTGACGCCAGACCGGCACGATAAATACGCTCGGCTTCTTTCGGCCCGGTCAGTACCATGCCTTCGCCTTTGGCGTTAACACAGTCGCGGGTCATGTAGTACAGGCCCAACACCACGTCCTGAGACGGAACGATGATAGGCTCGCCGTTCGCCGGAGACAGGATGTTGTTGGTAGACATCATCAGCGCACGCGCTTCGAGCTGGGCTTCCAGCGTCAACGGTACGTGAACCGCCATCTGGTCACCGTCGAAGTCGGCGTTATAGGCCGCACACACCAGCGGGTGCAACTGAATCGCTTTACCTTCGATCAGAACCGGTTCGAACGCCTGAATACCCAAACGGTGCAGCGTCGGCGCACGGTTCAGCAGAACCGGGTGCTCGCGGATAACTTCATCGAGGATATCCCACACGACCGCTTCTTCACGCTCAACCATTTTCTTGGCGGCTTTGATGGTGGTCGCAAGGCCACGCAGTTCCAGCTTGCCGTAGATGAACGGTTTGAACAGTTCCAGCGCCATTTTCTTCGGCAGACCGCACTGATGCAGACGCAGGTACGGGCCTACGGTGATAACGGAACGACCGGAGTAGTCCACGCGCTTACCGAGCAGGTTCTGACGGAAACGACCCTGCTTACCTTTGATCATATCGGCCAAAGATTTCAGCGGACGCTTGTTGGAACCGGTGATGGCACGACCGCGACGGCCGTTATCCAACAGCGCATCGACCGCTTCCTGCAACATACGTTTTTCGTTACGTACGATGATATCGGGTGCCGCCAGATCCAGCAGACGTTTCAAACGGTTGTTACGGTTGATCACGCGGCGATACAGATCGTTCAGATCGGAGGTCGCAAAACGGCCACCGTCCAGCGGCACCAGCGGACGCAAGTCCGGCGGCAGCACCGGCAGCACGGTCAGGATCATCCACTCCGGCTTGTTGCCAGACTGCACGAACGCTTCCAGCAGCTTGATGCGCTTGGTCAGTTTCTTGCGTTTGGTCTCGGAGTTGGTTTCGTTCAGCTCTTCGCGCAGCTGTTCGCATTCCTGCTCCAGATCCATTCCTTTGAGCAACGCCTGGATAGCTTCAGCACCCATTTTGGCGTCGAATTCGTCACCGAACTCTTCCAGCGCGTCCAGGTACTGTTCTTCCGTCAGGATCTGACGGCGTTCCAGGTTGGTCATCCCGCCTTCAACCACGACATAAGATTCGAAGTACAGCACACGTTCGATATCACGCAGCGGCATATCCAGCAGCAGGCCGATACGAGACGGCAGGGACTTCAAAAACCAGATGTGGGCAGTCGGAGACGCCAGCTCGATGTGGCCCATGCGCTCACGACGCACTTTGGTCTGGGTCACTTCAACGCCGCACTTCTCACAAATCACGCCACGGTGTTTCAGGCGCTTGTACTTACCGCACAAGCACTCATAATCTTTTACCGGCCCAAAAATACGGGCGCAGAACAGGCCGTCACGTTCTGGTTTGAACGTACGGTAGTTGATGGTTTCTGGCTTTTTCACTTCACCAAAAGACCACGAACGAATCATGTCTGGCGAGGCCAGCGCAATTTTGATCGCATCAAACTCTTCGGTCTTAGTTTGCGCTTTCAGAAACTTTAATAAGTCTTTCACGGATTGGCTCCTGTCGGAGTTAGACCTGTCAGGCACCTGAACCTGTCTTTAACAACACGGTTCAGGTGCCCCTGTAACGAATGCTCGCAGCGCTTTCGGGCTGGGATTACTCTTCTTCCAGCTCGATGTTGATACCCAGAGAGCGGATTTCTTTCAACAACACGTTGAAGGACTCCGGCATACCTGGTTCCATCCGGTGATCGCCATCCACGATGTTTTTGTACATCTTGGTACGGCCGTTCACGTCATCGGATTTCACGGTCAACATTTCCTGCAAGGTGTAAGCGGCACCGTAAGCTTCCAGCGCCCACACTTCCATCTCACCGAAGCGCTGACCACCGAACTGTGCTTTACCACCCAGCGGCTGCTGGGTAACCAGGCTGTAAGAACCCGTCGAACGAGCATGCATCTTGTCATCAACCAAGTGGTTCAGTTTCAGCATGTACATGTAGCCGACAGTAACCGGACGCTCGAACTGCTCACCGGTACGGCCGTCAAACAGCGTGATCTGACCGGAAGTCGGCAAGTCGCCGAGTTTCAGCAACGCTTTGATCTCGTTTTCCTTGGCACCGTCGAACACCGGTGTGGCGATCGGCATACCTTTTTTCAGGTTCTCAGCCAGACGCAGCACTTCTTCATCGCTGAAGGTGTTCAGGTCAACTTTCTGGCGCACGTCGTTGCCCAGATCATAAGCGCGCTGGATAAACTCACGCAGTTTAGCCACTTCCTGATGCTGCTTGAGCATGGCGTTGATTTTGTCGCCGATACCTTTCGCTGCCATACCCAGATGGGTTTCCAGGATCTGACCGATGTTCATACGTGACGGTACGCCCAGCGGGTTCAGTACGATGTCAACCGGTGTGCCGTTCTCGTCGTAAGGCATATCTTCGATCGGGTTGATCTTGGAGATAACACCCTTGTTACCGTGACGGCCCGCCATCTTGTCACCCGGCTGGATCTGACGTTTAACCGCCAGATACACTTTGACGATCTTCAGCACGCCCGGTGCCAGATCGTCACCCTGAGTGATTTTGCGGCGTTTGGCTTCGAGTTTCTTCTCGAACTCATGCTTGAGTTCGTCGTACTGCTCGGCCAACTGCTCCAGCTGATTCTGTTTGTCTTCGTCAGTCAGGCCCAGTTCCAGCCAGCGCTCGCGCGGCAGCTTGTCCAGTTTCTCGGCTTCAACACCACCGGCAACCAGCACGTCGTGAATACGGGCAAACAGACCGGCTTCCAGAATCTGCAACTCTTCGGTCAGGTCTTTCTTGGCCTGCTTGAGCTGCATTTCTTCGATTTCCAGCGCGCGCTTGTCTTTTTCCACACCATCGCGGGTAAAGACCTGCACGTCGATAACCGTACCGGAAACGCCGTTCGGAACACGCAGAGAAGAGTCTTTCACGTCAGACGCTTTCTCACCGAAGATAGCGCGCAGCAGTTTCTCTTCCGGTGTCAGCTGAGTTTCGCCTTTCGGCGTCACTTTACCGACCAGAATGTCACCGCCGGTCACTTCCGCACCGATATACACGATACCGGATTCATCCAGCTTGGAGAGCGCCGCTTCACCCACGTTCGGGATGTCAGCGGTGATCTCTTCCGGCCCCAGCTTGGTGTCACGGGACACGCACGCCAGTTCCTGAATGTGGATGGTGGTAAAACGGTCTTCCTGAACCACACGCTCGGAAACGAGGATGGAGTCTTCGAAGTTGTAACCGTTCCACGGCATGAACGCGACACGCATGTTCTGGCCCAGCGCCAGTTCACCGAGATCGGTAGACGGGCCATCAGCCAGTACATCGCCGCGCTCAACCGGCTCACCCAGCGACACACACGGCATCTGGTTGATACAGGTGTTCTGGTTGGAACGGGTGTATTTGGTCAGGTTGTAAATGTCGATACCGGCTTCGCCCGGATACATCTCGGCTTCGTTAACTTTGATAACGATACGAGAGGCATCAACGTACTGCACGGTACCGCCGCGTTTAGCAACTGCGGTTACACCGGAGTCAACGGCAACCGCACGCTCCATACCGGTGCCGACCAGCGGCTTGTCCGCACGCAGCGTTGGTACAGCCTGACGTTGCATGTTCGCACCCATCAGGGCGCGGTTGGCGTCATCGTGTTCCAGGAACGGGATCAGGGACGCACCGACGGAAACCACCTGCTGGGTGGAAACGTCCATGTAGTCAACCTGGTCGCGGCTGAACAAGCTGGATTCGCCCTTGCTACGGCAAGTCACCAGTTCGTCAATGAAGTGGCCTTCGTCATCCAGGTTGGTGTTCGCCTGAGCAATAACGTAGTTGCCTTCTTCAATCGCTGACAGGTAATGAATTTCGTCAGTCACCACGCCATCGCGTACACGGCGATACGGGGTTTCCAGGAAACCGTACTCGTTGGTCTGCGCGTACACGGACAGCGAGTTAATCAGACCGATGTTCGGACCTTCAGGCGTTTCGATAGGACATACACGACCGTAGTGAGTCGGGTGAACGTCTCGCACTTCAAAGCCAGCGCGCTCACGGGTCAAGCCGCCTGGGCCCAATGCGGAGATACGGCGTTTGTGCGTAATCTCGGACAGCGGGTTGTTCTGGTCCATAAACTGAGACAGCTGGCTGGAACCGAAGAACTCTTTTACTGCTGCGGAAATCGGTTTAGCGTTGATCATGTCCTGCGGCATCAGCGTATCGAGATCGCCCAGTGACAGACGTTCTTTCACCGCACGCTCAACACGCACCAGACCGACGCGGAACTGATTTTCCGCCATCTCGCCCACAGAGCGGATACGACGGTTGCCCAGGTGGTCGATATCATCGACTTCGCCCTTACCGTTACGGATATCGATGAGTTTTTTCATCACATCGATAATGTCTTCTTTGCTGAGAATGCCGGAGCCTTCAATCTCTTCGCGCAGCAGGGAACGGTTGAACTTCATACGGCCAACCGCAGACAGATCGTAACGATCTTCAGAGAAGAACAGGTTTTCAAACAGCGTTTCAGCCGCTTCGCGTGTCGGCGGTTCACCAGGACGCATCATGCGGTAAATTTCAACCAGAGCACTCAGGCGATCGTTAGTCGGGTCGACACGTACTGTTTCAGACATGTACGGACCGTGATCAAGATCGTTAGTGAACAGGGTTTCAATGCGTTTGTGACCGGATTGGCTCAACTTGGCCAGCAGATCCAGCGACAGCTCCATGTTCGCCATCGCGATCACTTCACCTGTGCTTTGATCCACATAGTCTTTCGCCAGCACTTTACCAGCGATGTATTCGACCGGCACTTCAATACGTTCGATACCGTCTTTTTCCAGTTGACGAATATGACGCGCCGTGATGCGGCGGCCTTTCTCAACGTAGACTTTGCCGTCGGCTTCGATATCGAAAGAGGCGGTTTCACCACGCAGGCGCTCAGGCACCAGCTCCATCTGCAATTTGTTGTTGTGAATCTCATACACCACTTTATCGAAGAACAGATCCAGAATCTGTTCAGTGGTGTAATTCAACGCACGCAGAATGATGGTCGCAGGCAGCTTGCGGCGGCGGTCGATACGAACAAACAGGTTATCTTTCGGGTCAAACTCGAAATCCAGCCAGGAACCACGGTAAGGAATAATACGTGCGTTATACAGCACCTTACCGGAAGAGTGGGTTTTACCCTTGTCGCTATCGAAGAACACACCTGGGCTACGGTGCAACTGAGAAACGATCACGCGCTCAGTACCGTTGATGACAAAGGTACCGTTGTCGGTCATGAGCGGGATTTCGCCCATGTACACTTCTTGTTCTTTAATGTCTTTAACGGTGCCTTCCGGCGCTTCGCGCTCGTAGATCACCAGACGCAGCTTCACACGCAGCGGAGCAGAGAAGGTGACACCACGAATTTGACACTCTTTCACGTCAAATACCGGCTCACCCAGGCGGTAGCTCACATACTGCAATTCGGAATTGCCGCTGTAACTTGAGATAGGGAATACGGAACGGAATGCGGCTTCCAGACCATACTGACCTTCCGGATCTTGCTCGATAAACTTCTGGAACGAGTCAAGCTGGATAGAAAGGAGATAAGGTATATCCAACACTTGTGGACGTTTACCAAAATCCTTACGAATGCGTTTTTTCTCGGTATAGGAGTAAACCATAGGGTTCCTCAGCTCGCTGACAAGTCGACCCACTTTGTCCGCCCTGAAAAGGACGGTTCATGCAACACCATTTATGTCGATCGGAAAGTGGAGCACTTTCCGCAATACCTGTTTCTATCACTCTTAAACCATTTCATTGCGCTTTACACAGAACAGACTGCTCTGGCGCAGTATATTAAGTCGTCGATAGAAACAAACATTGATGGGAAACCAGTCGTCAAACAGTGTGAAAAACGGCTGGTGCCCTACAGCGCAAAAAGGCTGGTGACTAAAAAGTCACCAGCCATCAGCCTAACGAATCAGGCTGCAACCAGAAGGGTTGGCTTATTTAACTTCAACTTCAGCGCCAGCTTCTTCCAGAGATTTTTTCAGAGCTTCAGCGTCATCTTTGCTCACTGCTTCTTTCAGAGCAGCCGGAGCAGATTCAACCAGGTCTTTCGCTTCTTTCAGACCCAGGCCAGTTGCGCCACGCACTGCTTTGATAACAGCAACTTTGTTAGCGCCAACAGCTTTCAGGATAACGTCGAACTCAGTTTTCTCTTCAGCAGCTTCAGCCGGAGCAGCAGCAACAGCTACAGCAGCAGCAGCAGAAACGCCGAATTTTTCTTCCATTGCAGTGATCAGCTCAACAACGTCCATAACAGACATAGCGGCTACTGCTTCGATGATTTGGTCTTTAGTGATAGACATGACAATTGTTCCTAACAATCAGAAAAAGTTTATACGTTAGCAAGTGCGATAACAGAGAGAGTGCAATTAAGCCGCTTCTTTCTGATCGCGAACAGCCGCCAGGGTGCGAACCAGTTTGCCAGCAGAGGCTTCTTTCATGGTCGCCAACAGGCGTGCAATTGCTTCTTCGTAAGTCGGCAGTGTTGCCAGACGGTCAATCTGAGCCGCCGGAATCAACTCACCTTCAAAGGCCGCCGCTTTGACCTCAAATTTTGCATTCGCTTTCGCGAACTCTTTGAACAAACGAGCAGCTGCGCCCGGGTGTTCCATAGAGTATGCAATCAGGGTCGGACCGACAAACGTGTCTTTCAGGCATTCAAACTGAGTGCCTTCAACGATACGGCGCAACAAGGTGTTACGAACAACACGCATGTATACGCCAGCTTCACGACCTGCTTTACGCAGTTCAGTCATTTTGTCTACGGTAACGCCACGGGAATCCGCAACGACAGCAGACAGCGCGCCTTTGGCCACTTCGCTGACTTCAGCAACAATCGCTTGTTTGTCTTGAAGATTTAATGCCATTAGCTTTTGCTCCTGGATTTAGCCGGAAAAAATTTCCGGAACTCACTTCACCTGCCACCAAAACGGTGAGCAGGCGCTAAAACACGGTGAGCAGAATCCAGCAAGACTACCCTTTAAAAAAGACATGTTTTGAAAACAGACTTTAAAAAAGAATAAAAATGTTCTTTAGGCTCTGTCACCGTCTACGCAGGGAAATTAAGTTTCTCTGCCCGAAGGCATTTGAAACACCTGCGGTCTTGGACGGAGGCCTGGATGAGGCCAGGCTCCAACCGAAAAATCGTCTCTTGTTCATTTACAGAACAACGGGCGTAAGATTATAGAGAAATCCCTCGCCCGGGTAAAGAGGAACAAAAGCTATCAGTTTGCTGCCGCGTTCAGGCCGCTCTGATCAATAGTAACGCCAGCACCCATGGTGGTGGACAGGCTGACTTTCTTGATGTACACGCCTTTTGCCTGAGAAGGTTTCGCTTTTTTCAGCGCAACCAGCAGAGACTCCAGGTTTTCTTTCAGTTTGTCAGTATCGAAATCAACCTTACCAATGGTGGTATGGATGATACCGTTCTTGTCGTTACGGTAACGAACCTGACCAGCCTTGGCGTTTTTCACTGCTTCGGCTACGTTCGGGGTTACAGTACCCACTTTCGGGTTCGGCATCAGACCACGCGGACCGAGGATCTGGCCCAGTTGACCAACAACGCGCATTGCATCAGGAGAAGCAATAACCACGTCGAAGTTCATCTCGCCTTTCTTGATCTGATCGGCCAGATCGTCCATACCTACCAGGTCAGCGCCAGCAGCTTTTGCTGCTTCAGCGTTAGCACCCTGAGTAAATACAGCTACGCGAACAGTACGACCAGTACCGTGCGGCAGTACGGTTGCACCACGAACGTTCTGATCGGATTTACGTGCGTCGATGCCCAGGTTTACGGCAACGTCAACACTTTCAACAAATTTAGCAGTGGCCAGCTCTTTGAGCAGGGCAACGGCTTCGTTGATGCCATACTGCTTGGTCACATCAACTTTTTCACGGATCACGCGCATGCGCTTGGTCAGCTTAGCCATTTCTTAATCCTCCACTACCAGGCCCATGGAACGAGCAGTACCTTCGATGGAACGCGACATCGCTTCCACGTTGGCACCCGTCATATCCGCTGCTTTAGTCTGGGCAATTTCCAGAATCTGAGCACGGGTCACTTTACCCACTTTGTCTTTGTTCGGCTTACCGGAACCAGACTTGATACCTGCTGCTTTTTTCAGCAGTACAGATGCAGGCGGGGTCTTGGTAACGAAGGTGAAGGAACGGTCAGAGTAAACAGTGATAACAACCGGAGTCGGCAGACCTTTCTCCAGGCTTTCTGTTTTAGCGTTGAACGCCTTACAGAATTCCATGATGTTAACACCCTGCTGACCCAGAGCAGGACCGACTGGCGGGCTCGGGTTAGCCATACCAGCTGCAACTTGCAGCTTGACGTAGGCTTGTACTTTCTTGGCCATTTAACTTTCCTCTAATGGGTGATATCGCTTCGCAAGGAAGCTCCCCGTCGTTTACGTATCATGTTATACGTCTCTGGACGTATAAAACAAAGGCGCGAAATTGTAGGTCAATTTCGCGCCGCAGACAAGCACCACATTCGCGTGATGATTAGCCTTTTTCCACCTGACTGAAATCCAGCTCAACCGGCGTTGCACGGCCGAAGATAGAAACAGAAACTTTCAGGCGGCTTTTCTCGTAATCCACTTCCTCGACTACACCGTTAAAGTCAGCAAATGGGCCATCATTAACGCGCACCATTTCACCTGGCTCAAACAGGGTTTTCGGCCGTGGTTTATCACCCACTTGTTGCAGGCGATTCATAATGGCATCAACTTCTTTATCGCTGATGGGTGCAGGACGATCGGAGGTTCCGCCGATAAACCCCATAACACGCGGCACACTACGCACCAGATGCCAACTGGCATCATCCATCACCATCTGCACCAGCACATAGCCGGGGAAGAATTTACGTTCGCTTTTACGGCGCTGCCCACCACGGATTTCAACGACTTCTTCGGTCGGAACCATCACCTCACCGAAGTGCTCTTCCATGTTGTGGAGTTTAATGTGCTCACGCAACGACTGCGCTACACGACCTTCAAAGCCAGAAAACGCCTGAACGACGTACCAACGTTTCTTTGGAGCTTCAGACATCTTAGAACCTCAGGCCAGTAATAAACGACACCAGACGCACTAAAATGCCATCCAGTCCCCATAAAATCAGTGACATAACAGCAGTAACGGCGGCCACAATCAGTGTCGTATGTAAAGTTTCCTGCCGGTTCGGCCAGATAACCTTGCGAACTTCAGTACGGGCTTCACGCGCAAATAATACTGTCGCTTTGCCTTTCGTTGTCAGCAATGCAACGCCACCTGCGGCAGCTATCAACACAACGACCGCCATAGCACGCAGCGGCAGGCTGAATTCGCGGTAATAATAGTTACCTACAATGGCTACAACCAATAGCACTGCAACAACCAGCCATTTCAGCGCCTCAAGACCACGCCCGCTCTCCTGAGCTTCGGTATTCGCACTCATAAACCAACCTGTCACTAGTTTCAGACAAATAATCTTGCCCTGCCGTAAGGGCAAACCAGACCGGAAACGTCATGTATCCGGGACTCATACCACTTACACAGAGCCTATCTCACCAATGATTATACCGCACAATCGTTGATGAGATAGGTTCTACGATAAGAGCGTAGAAAAAGGGCATCAAATGATGCCCTTTTACCGCATGTTGCGTCAATTCCTATCGCAATTAAGCGATAACTTTGGCAACCACGCCAGCACCTACGGTACGACCACCTTCACGGATTGCGAAACGCAGACCGTCGTCCATCGCGATCGGCGCGATCAGGTTTACGACCATCTTGATGTTGTCGCCTGGCATCACCATTTCCACGCCTTCCGGCAGTTCGATGGTGCCTGTCACGTCAGTGGTACGGAAGTAGAACTGCGGACGGTAGCCTTTGAAGAACGGCGTGTGACGGCCACCTTCGTCTTTGCTCAGAATATACACTTCAGATTCGAACTGAGTGTGCGGCTTGATTGAACCCGGTTTAGCCAGTACCTGACCACGCTCAACTTCATCACGTTTGGTACCACGCAGCAGAACGCCAACGTTCTCGCCTGCACGGCCTTCGTCCAGCAATTTGCGGAACATTTCAACGCCGGTACAGGTGGTTTTCGTGGTGTCTTTGATACCCACGATTTCCACTTCTTCGCCCACTTTAACGATGCCGCGCTCTACACGACCGGTCACGACAGTACCACGGCCAGAGATAGAGAATACGTCTTCGATCGGCAGCAGGAACGGCTTGTCAATCGCACGCTCAGGTTCCGGGATGTAGCTGTCCAGCGCTTCGGCCAGTTCGATGATTTTCGCTTCCCACTCGGCTTCGCCTTCCAGCGCTTTCAGCGCGGAACCGCGGATAACCGGCGTGTCGTCGCCTGGGAAGTCGTACTGAGACAGCAGCTCACGCACTTCCATCTCAACCAGTTCCAGCAGCTCTTCGTCATCAACCATGTCGCATTTGTTCAGGAACACGATGATGAACGGAACGCCGACCTGACGACCCAGCAGGATGTGCTCACGCGTCTGCGGCATCGGGCCGTCAGTCGCAGCAACAACCAGGATAGCGCCGTCCATCTGGGCTGCACCGGTGATCATGTTTTTCACGTAGTCGGCGTGCCCTGGGCAGTCAACGTGCGCGTAGTGGCGAGTCGGGGTATCGTATTCAACGTGAGAGGTGTTGATGGTGATACCACGCGCTTTTTCTTCCGGTGCGTTATCGATCTGGTCGAATGCACGAGCCTGACCACCGTAGGTTTTTGCCAGAACGGTAGTGATGGCAGCGGTCAGCGTTGTTTTACCATGGTCAACGTGGCCGATAGTACCGACGTTAACGTGCGGTTTTGTACGTTCAAATTTTTCTTTAGACATCGATTGTCCCTCTAAGACACGGATAAATCGGTGGTATCACCACATCAACCAAGCAATTACTTGCTGAACTTTTAACAGAAAGAAAATCAGGAGGAAAAAAAAGAAGTGGTGCTGATAGGCAGATTCGAACTGCCGACCTCACCCTTACCAAGGGTGCGCTCTACCAACTGAGCTATATCAGCACATCTAATTGGAGCGGGCAGTGGGAATCGAACCCACATCATCAGCTTGGAAGGCTGAGGTAATAGCCATTATACGATGCCCGCATCCTGGAACTCGGCTACCTGATTTCTCTGTAGAACTTAAAGCAAGGTACATTTTATAGTTGTACCCTGCTTTTTTTCGATCCGGATTTAGTTATGCGTACCGCATCGATTTTATCCTGTCACCAGGATTGAATTTGGTGGTGGGGAAGGATTCGAACCTTCGAAGTCTGTGACGGCAGATTTACAGTCTGCTCCCTTTGGCCGCTCGGGAACCCCACCTAATTGTATGCACTTGATGGTGCCGGCTGCCGGAATCGAACTGGCGACCTACTGATTACAAGTCAGTTGCTCTACCTACTGAGCTAAGCCGGCATCAAGTGCTGCGCATTCTAGGCAGAGGTGGCAGTCTATGCAACAAAAAAATTGCTCAAATCGCACTACCGCCTAGATTTTGCACAAATATGGATACTATTTCACACACCAGCCAATAAGCTGAGCGAATAATCAGCAAATTGCGTTTGCAATACCTACACGCAAGGGTCTTTTGCTCATGTATTTCAGGATAAAAAAACAGCATTGCCTCCCTTCATGACACAGACCTTTTCCACTGACCATCATGCACAGCTACGCTGCATGCATTGTTGTATACCGTAGCAAGTAAATTTTTTACTCAAATCTTCGATATTTTTCCAAGAAATCCACTTTTCTCTGTAACAAAGAAGGGTGACGAGTAACACCATCTTGGTTAACGAGACTGGAAAGCGGCTTATGAAGCACGCAACGCTGAGTGACAGGTTCTGGGTTCTGCGCATTTGTCCTGGCATCCGCACTTAGTCTGTTTTTTACTTCTTTTTCGGCCCCTCATGGTGGTAACCTGCCATTTGGACGATGAATTCTTATCAGGAAAGGACACTGCGGCTGCTGTCTGTTCAGCAGACCTGAATACCATACGCTTTATTACGGCTGGGTAGCGGGCTATTTCCTTCCTTAACTGGTTGCGCCATGCAGAACATACTTATGATTAAAGAGCAATCTTTCGCCACGCCTTATCTTCAATTCAATCGCCAGCAGTGGGCTAACTTACGTGATTCTGTGCCACTCACCCTGACTGAAGATGAAATTATTAAACTCAAAGGCATCAACGAGGATCTCTCTTTAGATGAGGTTGCAGAGATTTATCTGCCATTATCGCGTTTACTGAATTTTTATATTAGTTCTAATTTACGGCGTCAGGCTGTACTTGAGCAGTTCTTAGGCACGAACGAGCAAAAAATTCCGTATATTATCGGTATTGCAGGTAGCGTTGCTGTTGGGAAAAGTACAACTGCACGAGTATTACAGGCACTACTTAGCCGCTGGCCGGAACACCGTAAAGTTGAATTAATTACAACGGACGGTTTTTTACATCCGAACAAAGTATTACAGGAAAGAAACCTGATGAAGAAAAAGGGCTTTCCACAATCCTATGACATGCATAGCTTGGTAAAATTTGTTTCTGATATAAAATCAGGCGTCTCACGCGTTAGTGCACCGACATACTCCCATTTAACGTATGATATCGTTCCCGAAAGTAATAAGGTCATAGAACAGCCAGATATTCTTATCCTTGAAGGATTAAATGTTCTGCAAAGTGGTATGGATTACTCCCATGACCCACACCGCGTATTTGTATCAGACTTCGTCGATTTTTCTATTTATGTCGATGCACCTGAAGAACTGCTAAAGTCATGGTATATCAATCGTTTTTTAAAATTCAGGCAAGGTGCTTTTACTAATCCAAATTCCTATTTTCACAATTATGCCAGGCTCGCAGAAGCTGAGGCAATTAATATTGCTTCACAACTGTGGCAGGAAATCAATGGATTAAACCTACAGCAAAATATTTTACCAACGCGTGAGCGGGCCAGCCTGATTATGACGAAAAGCGCTAATCATGCCGTTGAATATGTAAGATTGAGAAAATAAGGGGGGCCCCCTTATTTTCCACGCAAGGATATTTCGCCACCTATGTAGGAGTAGATATCCCCATTTTGCTCCAGAAGCAAAGCTCCTTGTGCATCAATGCCTTTATCAATACCGTTTATTTCTTTGCTACCAACAATTAGTTTTACAGGGCGGTTATAAAAATTATCCAGCCCGATCCACCGAGGAATAAATGGCGAAAGCCCTTGCTGTTCATAGATTATTAATGCATTACGAAGTTCGGTAATTAACTGAACCGCTAACATATTACGGTCAATATCAACACCAGCCTCTTGTAAATTGATCCATCCCTGATTAATTACGTCAGAACCCGATGAATTCATACGCAGATTAATTCCGGCACCGATAACCAGATGCGCTGCATCTCCTGTTCGACCATTTAATTCAACAAGAATACCAGCTAGCTTCTTATCATTTAAATATAAATCATTCGGCCATTTAACTCGCACTCCCTCAGCTCCGAGGTTCCGTAATACTTCAGTCATAATGATGCCGATGACTAAACTGACCCCCACCGCCGCCGCTGGGCCTTGTTCCAAACGCCAGTAAAGTGACAAATAGAGGTTGCTGCCAAAAGGTGAGAACCACTGCCGGCCACGCCGGCCACGGCCTGATTGTTGGTATTCAGCAATACAAACATCGCCTGAGGTAAGTGAGTCAAGGCGATCTAACAGGTATTGATTCGTTGAATCAATAACGGGTAAGACCGCCACCTGGCCACTCGTTACTTCTGAGCGAATTTTATTCGCATCAAGCAACTGAATAGGCCCAGCCAAGGCATACCCTTTTCCTGTTACAGTAAACACATCCCACCCCCATTCTTTAATAGTCTGGATATGTTTATTAATCGCAGCCCGGCTCATTCCGATTATCTCACCGAGATATTCACCCGAATAAAACTCACCGTCAGATAAAATAGAAATTAATTTCAGTGGAACGGTATAATCTTTCATGACAATACCTCGACTGCATCGACTTCTCCAGATGTAGAAATGAATCGAACCTCAGGCTCAAGCCAGATACCAAATTTCATTGCAACTTGATTTCTGACATAACGGGCAAGTTCAACCACATCAAGACTCGTTGCCCCACCCTTATTCACAAGGACAAGGGCCTGTTTATCATGCACCGCAGCCTGGCCTATCTGGTATCCTTTTAAACCACATTGGTCGATCAACCAGCCCGCTGCCATTTTTACATCACCATCAGACTGAGGATAGTGAGGCGCTTGGGGATAATTTACTAATATCCGATCCGCGACAGCGACAGAAACTACAGGATTCTTGAAGAAGCTGCCCGCATTCCCCATTAACGCTGGATCAGGTAATTTACTTTTCCTCATCTGACAAACAGCCTCAAATACCTGTCCTGCCGTTATCGTTGCAGGATTAAAGCGAGTAAGATCGCCATACTCAAGAATAGGTTTCCAGTCTTTAGAAAGATGGAATCCTACCGCTATAATAGCGAATCCATCCTGATATTGGTGTTTGAATACACTATCCCGGTAGCCAAATTGGCATTCTTTAGCGTTCAGTCGTGTGACGTCCCCGCGTTTAAAATTAAGAACATCAACATACGTGCAAACGTTCTTCAACTCCATCCCGTATGCGCCAATATTTTGAATGGGAGCAGAACCAACACATCCTGGAATTAAAGCCAGATTCTCCAGGCCAGGGATGTGATGTTCCAGCGTATATTCCACCAGGTGGTGCCAGTTTTCCCCAGCCCCCACATGAAGTGTCCACCCTAAATTGCCCTCTTGGATCTCGATCCCTTTAATTCTGTTGAGCAGCACAGTGCCATGAAAATCTTCCAGGAAAAGCACGTTGCTGCCTTCACCTAATACCAACACGGGTTTTTCATTTTGATGGGCATATTGCCATGCAGATAATAGCTCAGGCACAGTTGTCGCAGTAATGATACCCGCAGCAACAGCAGGTAATGAAAAAGAGTTAAATTCTCTCAGGGAACAGACAGTGTTCGTCATAGTGAGCAATACCTAGTAAATAGTTAGGTATAGTCTAACTGATCCTGAAAGATTATTGGTTGATGTTTCGATGTCGGCTGAACTGATATCTAGTAATGAAATTATCCAGATATCGGGGGTTTTTAGATAAACCTTAAGTTGAAGGGCTCAAGCACCTGTCATCGCAAAAAGCATACAACGGGTGTAAAACCACACAAAAACCATAAAAAACAAAAGGCCCGGTCTTTCGACCGGGCCCTTCGCTCTGTTTGATGCCTGGCAGTTCCCTACTCTCGCATGGGGAGACCCCACACTACCATCGGCGCTACGGCGTTTCACTTCTGAGTTCGGCATGGGGTCAGGTGGGACCACCGCGCTGTCGCCGCCAGGCAAATTCGTTTCATTCCGGCCGTCATGCTCCGCTTTCGCTTACACACAACCACCCGAACCAATCTCTGAACAAGCTGAATCTCTTCTTTCCGTCTCTCTAAAACACCTTCGGTGTTGTAAGGTTAAGCCTCTCGGGTCATTAGTACTGGTTAGCTCAACGCATCGCTGCGCTTACACACCCAGCCTATCAACGTCTTCGTCTTAAACGTCCCTTCAGGGGAATCAAGTTCCCAGGGAAGACTCATCTCGGGGCAAGTTTCCCGCTTAGATGCTTTCAGCGGTTATCTCTTCCGCACGTAGCTACCGGGCAGTGCCATTGGCATGACAACCCGAACACCAGTGGTGCGTTCACTCCGGTCCTCTCGTACTAGGAGCAACCCCCCTCAATCTTCCAACGCCCACGGCAGATAGGGACCGAACTGTCTCACGACGTTCTAAACCCAGCTCGCGTACCACTTTAAATGGCGAACAGCCATACCCTTGGGACCTACTTCAGCCCCAGGATGTGATGAGCCGACATCGAGGTGCCAAACACCGCCGTCGATATGAACTCTTGGGCGGTATCAGCCTGTTATCCCCGGAGTACCTTTTATCCGTTGAGCGATGGCCCTTCCATTCAGAACCACCGGATCACTAAGACCTGCTTTCGCACCTGCTCGAGCCGTCACTCTCGCAGTCAAGCTAGCTTATGCCTTTGCACTAACCTCCTGATGTCCGACCAGGATTAGCTAACCTTCGTGCTCCTCCGTTACTCTTTGGGAGGAGACCGCCCCAGTCAAACTACCCACCAGACACTGTCCGCAACCCCGATTAGGGGCCCACGTTAGAACATCAAACATTAAAGGGTGGTATTTCAAGGTTGGCTCCATGCAGACTGGCGTCCACACTTCAAAGCCTCCCACCTATCCTACACATCAAGGCTCAAGGTTCAGTGTCAAGCTATAGTAAAGGTTCACGGGGTCTTTCCGTCTTGCCGCGGGTACACTGCATCTTCACAGCGAGTTCAATTTCACTGAGTCTCGGGTGGAGACAGCCTGGCCATCATTACGCCATTCGTGCAGGTCGGAACTTACCCGACAAGGAATTTCGCTACCTTAGGACCGTTATAGTTACGGCCGCCGTTTACCGGGGCTTCGATCAAGAGCTTCGCCTTGCGGCTGACCCCATCAATTAACCTTCCGGCACCGGGCAGGCGTCACACCGTATACGTCCACTTTCGTGTTTGCACAGTGCTGTGTTTTTATTAAACAGTTGCAGCCAGCTGGTATCTGCGACTCCCGTCAGCTCCGTCCGCGAGGGACTTCACCCACAGGAGCGTGCCTTCTCCCGAAGTTACGGCACCATTTTGCCTAGTTCCTTCACCCGAGTTCTCTCAAGCGCCTGAGTATTCTCTACCTGACCACCTGTGTCGGTTTGGGGTACGATTTAATGTTACCTGATGCTTAGAGGCTTTTCCTGGAAGCAGGGCATCTGTCACTTCAGCACCGTAGTGCCTCGTCATCACGCCTCAGTGTTGACAGCAGACCGGATTTGCCTGGTCCACCCACCTTCACGCTTAAACCGGGACAACCGTCGCCCGGATGACATAGCCTTCTCCGTCCCCCCTTCGCAGTAACACCAAGTACAGGAATATTAACCTGTTTCCCATCGACTACGCTTTTCAGCCTCGCCTTAGGGGTCGACTCACCCTGCCCCGATTAACGTTGGACAGGAACCCTTGGTCTTCCGGCGTGCGGGTTTTTCACCCGCATTATCGTTACTTATGTCAGCATTCGCACTTCTGATACCTCCAGCAGCCCTCACAGGCCACCTTCACAGGCTTACAGAACGCTCCCCTACCCAACAACACATAGTGTCGCTGCCGCAGCTTCGGTGCATGGTTTTAGCCCCGTTACATCTTCCGCGCAGGCCGACTCGACCAGTGAGCTATTACGCTTTCTTTAAATGATGGCTGCTTCTAAGCCAACATCCTGGCTGTCTGGGCCTTCCCACATCGTTTCCCACTTAACCATGACTTTGGGACCTTAGCTGGCGGTCTGGGTTGTTTCCCTCTTCACGACGGACGTTAGCACCCGCCGTGTGTCTCCCGTGATAACATTCTTCGGTATTCGCAGTTTGCATCGGGTTGGTAAGCCGGGATGGCCCCCTAGCCGAAACAGTGCTCTACCCCCGAAGATGAATTCACGAGGCGCTACCTAAATAGCTTTCGGGGAGAACCAGCTATCTCCCGGTTTGATTGGCCTTTCACCCCCAGCCACAAGTCATCCGCTAATTTTTCAACATTAGTCGGTTCGGTCCTCCAGTTAGTGTTACCCAACCTTCAACCTGCCCATGGCTAGATCACCGGGTTTCGGGTCTATACCCTGCAACTTAACGCCCAGTTAAGACTCGGTTTCCCTGCGGCTCCCCTATTCGGTTAACCTTGCTACAGAATATAAGTCGCTGACCCATTATACAAAAGGTACGCAGTCACCCTGATAAATCAAGGCTCCCACTGCTTGTACGTACACGGTTTCAGGTTCTATTTCACTCCCCTCGCCGGGGTTCTTTTCGCCTTTCCCTCACGGTACTGGTTCACTATCGGTCAGTCAGGAGTATTTAGCCTTGGAGGATGGTCCCCCCATGTTCAGACAGGATACCACGTGTCCCGCCCTACTCGTCGAACTCACGGCCTGTGCATCTTCGTGTACGGGACTGTCACCCTGTACCGTGCGCCTTTCCAGACGCTTCCACTGACACACACGCCGATGATGGTTCTGGGCTCCTCCCCGTTCGCTCGCCGCTACTGGGGGAATCTCGGTTGATTTCTTTTCCTCGGGGTACTGAGATGTTTCAGTTCCCCCGGTTCGCCTCACACACCTATGAATTCAGTGTGTGATAGTGTGTCGAAACACACTGGGTTTCCCCATTCGGGTATCGTCGGGTATAACGGCTCATATCGCCTTGCCGACGCTTATCGCAGATTAGCACGCCCTTCATCGCCTCTGACTGCCTAGGCATCCACCGTGTACGCTTAGTCGCTTAACCTCACAACCCGAAGGTGTTTCGGGATGCAAGTTTTTGAGAGACTCGAACAACACATGCATTCTCATACACATGCTGTCGTTTCAATTTTTCAGCTTGTTCCAGATTGTTAAAGAGCAGAATACTTCGCAGCATACTGTTGCCAGTACACTCTGAAGTCATTCGTTAATGGTGGAGCTATGCGGGATCGAACCGCAGACCTCCTGCGTGCAAAGCAGGCGCTCTCCCAGCTGAGCTATAGCCCCATTGTGTGAGTTCAACCTTTTTCAGCCCCGCGCCGTGCTCCCGCACCCTCGCGAAACTGGTAGGCCTGAGTGGACTTGAACCACCGACCTCACCCTTATCAGGGGTGCGCTCTAACCACCTGAGCTACAAGCCTATAAGGTTTTACTGCTCATCTTCTTCATCAGACAATCTGTGTGGACACCACGCAGGCTCTTCACTCGGTAAGGAGGTGATCCAACCGCAGGTTCCCCTACGGTTACCTTGTTACGACTTCACCCCAGTCATGAATCACAAAGTGGTAAGCGCCCTCCCGAAGGTTAAGCTACCTACTTCTTTTGCAACCCACTCCCATGGTGTGACGGGCGGTGTGTACAAGGCCCGGGAACGTATTCACCGTAGCATTCTGATCTACGATTACTAGCGATTCCGACTTCATGGAGTCGAGTTGCAGACTCCAATCCGGACTACGACGTACTTTATGAGGTCCGCTTGCTCTCGCGAGGTCGCTTCTCTTTGTATACGCCATTGTAGCACGTGTGTAGCCCTACTCGTAAGGGCCATGATGACTTGACGTCATCCCCACCTTCCTCCGGTTTATCACCGGCAGTCTCCCCTGAGTTCCCACCCGAAGTGCTGGCAACAGAGGATAAGGGTTGCGCTCGTTGCGGGACTTAACCCAACATTTCACAACACGAGCTGACGACAGCCATGCAGCACCTGTCTCAGCGTTCCCGAAGGCACCCTCGTATCTCTACAAGGTTCGCTGGATGTCAAGAGTAGGTAAGGTTCTTCGCGTTGCATCGAATTAAACCACATGCTCCACCGCTTGTGCGGGCCCCCGTCAATTCATTTGAGTTTTAACCTTGCGGCCGTACTCCCCAGGCGGTCGATTTAACGCGTTAGCTCCGGAAGCCACGCCTCAAGGGCACAACCTCCAAATCGACATCGTTTACAGCGTGGACTACCAGGGTATCTAATCCTGTTTGCTCCCCACGCTTTCGCACCTGAGCGTCAGTCTTCGTCCAGGGGGCCGCCTTCGCCACCGGTATTCCTCCAGATCTCTACGCATTTCACCGCTACACCTGGAATTCTACCCCCCTCTACGAGACTCTAGCCTGTCAGTTTTGAATGCAGTTCCCAGGTTAAGCCCGGGGATTTCACATCCAACTTAACAGACCGCCTGCGTGCGCTTTACGCCCAGTCATTCCGATTAACGCTTGCACCCTCCGTATTACCGCGGCTGCTGGCACGGAGTTAGCCGGTGCTTCTTCTGCGGGTAACGTCAATGAACAGACGTATTAAGCCTGCCCCCTTCCTCCCCGCTGAAAGTGCTTTACAACCCGAAGGCCTTCTTCACACACGCGGCATGGCTGCATCAGGCTTGCGCCCATTGTGCAATATTCCCCACTGCTGCCTCCCGTAGGAGTCTGGACCGTGTCTCAGTTCCAGTGTGGCTGGTCATCCTCTCAGACCAGCTAGGGATCGTCGCCTAGGTGAGCCTTTACCCCACCTACTAGCTAATCCCATCTGGGCACATCCGATGGCAAGAGGCCCGAAGGTCCCCCTCTTTGGTCCGAAGACGTTATGCGGTATTAGCTACCGTTTCCAGTAGTTATCCCCCTCCATCAGGCAGTTTCCCAGACATTACTCACCCGTCCGCCGCTCGTCACCCAGGGAGCAAGCTCCCTTGTGCTACCGCCCGACTTGCATGTGTTAGGCCTGCCGCCAGCGTTCAATCTGAGCCATGATCAAACTCTTCAATTTAAGTTTGATTGTGTTTTCCGAAGAAAACGGTGCTCAAAGAATTTACTGTTATTTCGTAATGAATTAACTGTTGTCACTCTTCAAGACTTTCACAAAAGTTTTTGCGAAGTGTCCTGCGAGTGCCCACACAGATTGTCTGATTAATTGTTAAAGAGCAGTGCGACCGGCCTGAGCCTGCTGTCGCGAGGTGGCGTATACTACGCTTTCCTCATGAAGAGTCAACGCTTTTTTTCGTTTCTTCTTCGCTGACACCGCGCTGCGTTGCCGCTGTTGCCGTGTCAGTGGAGGCGCATTATAGGGACTTCCTGCGGGCTGACAAGCCCTAATTGCAAAAAATCTCTCAAGCGTCTCTTTTTTCATCATCATGGCGAAACTTACCCCACAATGCGCTATTACTGTACTTTTTTATGCGCCATTTGCCCGAATGATTGCGCAAAACGCGCCACTTGCTCCCAGTCCGTGTACTCGATTTCTTTGGTGCTGTCCGTTTCTCCGCCGGTCATCCGCATGATGAGTTGGATCATGACTCGGTCAAACCAGCGATAACGAGGATAACGCAGCGCACCAGCAAACACCGCGCCAAGGTCAGGTTGCCAGGGCGAGCGTAGCAGGAACTTGCGGGTGTAGGCATTGGTTTGCAGCGAGCGTTTCTCAGGTTTCCGTGCGGTGAGATTGACGCAAAAGAAGGCGCTCGGCTTCTGCTGTAATCGCGCAAGGTTCTGGCGGATAAATTTCTCTACCGCCGGGTTGATATGCCCATAACGTACTGACGCGCCGATCATGATGCTATCGTACTTATCCAGATCAAACTCCTGGGCAGTTAGGATGTTGGCAATATCGCACTCCAGCACCCCTTTGAGGTTATTGGCAATAAAGGCGGATATCGCCCTTGTCTGCCCATCCCGGCTGGAAAACAGTATTAACGCTTTCATGGTTCTTTCCCTTTATCCGTTATTCTCGCCAGAAGGTCGGCGTAAACAGTACCAGCATAGTAAAGACCTCAAGGCGGCCAAATAGCATGGTGACAATCAGAATCCATTTTGCGGCATCGTTCATCGAGGTAAAGTTGTCAGCCACCGTGCCAAGACCCGGCCCGAGGTTGTTTAGCGTGGCTGTGACGGCCGCAAACGCCGAGAAATTATCGACCCCGGTTGCGATCACTGCCAGCATGCTGACAATAAACACCAGCGCATAAGCCGAGAAAAAACCCCATACCGCTTCGAGGATTCGCTCTGGCAACGCGCGTTGCCCAAGTTTAATGGTGTAAACCGCATTGGGATGAACCAGACGTTTTAGCTCCCGCGAGCCTTGCAAAAACAGCAGCAGGATACGTATCACTTTAAGTCCTCCACCCGTTGAACCGGCACAGCCGCCAATAAAGGCCGAGCACAGTAGTAGCACAGGTAAGAACAGCGGCCAGGATGCGATACTGTCTGTGGTGAACCCGGCAGTCGTCGCCATCGATACCACCTGAAAGAATGCCTGGTTCAGGGTTTCCAGCCCGCCCTTGTAGACATGATGCCCCCACAGTACCAGCGTGCAGACCACAACCAGCGACAGTTGCACAAAGATAAACATGCGAAATTCCGGGTCACGCCAGTAAACACGAAGGCTTCGCCCACTGAGTACCGCAAAGTGCAAACCGAAATTACAGCCGGAAATCAGCAGGAATATCGCAATAATGGTGTTAATCGTCGGGCTGTTAAAATAGCCGATACTGGCATCGTGGGTAGAAAATCCGCCAATGGCGATTGTGGAAAAGCTATGCCCGATAGCATCAAACACCGACATGCCCGCCAGCCATAAGGCCAGCGCACACAGCACCGTCAGCAAAACATAGATTAACCAGAGTGTTTTGGCGGTTTCGGCAATACGCGGGCGCATCTTGTTGTCTTTCAATGGCCCGGGCATTTCGGCACGATAAAGCTGCATCCCCCCGACACCGAGTATCGGCAAAATAGCCACCGCAAGCACAATGATCCCCATGCCACCCATCCATTGCAGCATCTGGCGATAAAACAGAATCGCTTTCGGCAACGCATCAAGCCCCACCAAAGTGGTGGCTCCGGTGGTGGTCAGGCCGGAAAAAGACTCGAAGAATGCATCGGTCATTGACAAACTGGGGCGCTCGGCGAACAAAAACGGTAACGCCCCAACGCTGCCCAGCACCGTCCAAAACAGCACCACTATCAAGAAACCTTCACGACTTTTCAGTTCGTGTCGATGCTTGCGATTCGGCAGCCATAGCGCCATGCCGATGGCCAGCGCGACAAAAAATGTCTGGATAAATGCGCGCCCCGCGCCATCGCGGTAGATAAGCGCCACCATGCCGGGAATAAACATGGTGCCGGAGAAAAGAATAACCAGTAGTCCGACAATGCGGGTTATGGCACGCAAATGCATCAGGGAGCCTTCCTTAATGGTTCAAGATTACGCGCTGGGATTATTGTGAAATTGACTGTAAATGCAACGCGCCACGACTCATATCTCGCAGGCGGCGTGCAGCCTCATCAAGCACGGTGACGGGAAGCGCCACCAGCAGCGAAACCTGACTGGTGTATTCGCTTGCTATCACCTGCCCTTGCAGGGCCTGTACCGTACTTTCCACCTGAGATAACAACGCATAGTCACACTGCAACCGAAACGGTTGCAGCATCACTTTTTGCTGCACCGGTAATTGTTTTAACGCTTGCTGAACGCCGCCGCCATAGGCTTTCACCAGCCCGCCGGTGCCAAGCTGAATACCACCATAGTAGCGCACAACAACCGCCACCACTTCGCCCATACCGCTGCCCATCAGTTGTGCCAGCATCGGTTTACCCGCCGTGCCGGAAGGCTCTCCGTCATCAGAAAAACCCAGTTGCTGCGAATCATCCGGCGCACCGGCGACATACGCCCAACAGTGATGTGCGGCATCAGGGTGCGCATGCCGCACCTGCTGGATAACCTCACGCGCGGCAGCCACCCCACACGCCGGTGACAACAGCGTGAGGAAGCGGCTTTTTTTGATCTCTTCCTGCACGCTGACCGACGTTGCAGGGATAGGGTATGACTGCATCAGGCTAAATCGAGATCGCGGGTCAGGTTTTCGATGCGTTTATCGTGCATGACCACGTTATCCTCAATGCGAATACCGCCAAACGGGCGCAGCGTGTCAAGCTTCTGCCAGTTGAAGTGCTGATGCATCGCGCCCTGACGCCAGGGCTCCAGCAGGGAATCAATGAAATAAATACCGGGTTCGATAGTCATCACCATACGAGGCTCCAGTATCCGCGTGCAGCGTAAATAAGGATGCGCGGATGGCGCAGGTAGCGTGGCACCGCTGTCGTCCTGCATAAAACCGCCGACATCATGCACCTGCAAACCGAGCGGATGGCCAAGGCCATGCGGCAGAAACGGCGTGGTGACGCCTTGCTCCACCATAGCCTCTTCACTCAGGCCGTTGACCAACTGATGACGTTTTAACAGCACCGCCACCCGGTGATGCATTTGCAGATGATAGTCGCTATAACGCACGCCGTTTTGCAACGTGCCTATCAACGCCAGTTGCTCAACGTTCAGGTCTTTCACCAGCGCCGCATAGTCATTATCTGGGTTCGCGGCATAGCTGCGGGTAATGTCTGCCGCATAACCGTTGTACTGCGCACCGGCATCGAGCAAAAAACTGCGGATATCGGCAGGCGCGCGCTGTTCGAGTTGAGTGTAATGCAGCACGGCAGCGTGCTCATTGAGTGCGACGATATTGTCATAAGGCACATCAGTATCACGATGGCCGGTCGCGGTCAGGTAGGCGAGGTTAATATCAAATTCACTCATGCCCGACCTAAAGGCCTCCAGTGCGGCACGGTGGCCAGTCACCGCGGTTTTCTGCGCCTCACGCAGGCAGGCCAGCTCATAATCGGTTTTATAGGCACGATGATAATGCAGGTAATCCAACACGCCTTGCGGGTTAACGTGTTGAGCGTCAATCCCTAGGCTCAATGCCCGTTGCGGCAGTGCGCCAATATAGGCGACCCGCTCGCGCCGGGCCGGAAGCTGCGTGCCAATATCATCAGCCTTGCGCAGCACCGAAATATCCCAGGCGGATGTCCAGAAACTCTCCGGCACCGGCGCGACGTTATGCCAGTAATCAACCGGGGAATAGAACCACAGTTTCGGCACGGACACACCATCGACCCACAACCAGCAATTGGGCACCTGTGTGACCGGTAGCCAGGCCTTAAATTGCGGGTTGACGGTAAACGGGTAGGCGTGGTCGTCGAGAAACGCCATCATCAACTCACCGGAGTGGATCAATAAGGCATCCAGATTATGCCGCGCCAGTACCGCCTGAGTGCGCTGTTGCAAGGTGGCGACATGTTGATGATACAAAGACGTTAGCGTTTCCATCACTATCCCTATCGTTAACAGTGTGTCTGCTCAGTGTACCACAGCCCCCGGTAGCGGCAGCGTTGCCTGCCTTGTGATCCCGACGGCAAATTACCCATCCGTTATTTGCATTTCATTAACATTCACACCACAATTTTCATCATCTGGTCGTACCAGATCAGGGATACTTTAGGGAGATAACTATGATCTACCAAGGCGACACCCTCTATCTGAGGTGGTGTGAGGAGGGTATAGCCGAGCTGGTGTTTGCCGCGTCAGGCAACATCAATACGCTCGACACGCGCACTGTCGCAAGCCTGGGCGAAGCCCTGCGCCACCTCACCCATCAGCCTGACTTGCGCGCTTTACTACTGCGTTCAGATAAACCGGCCTTCATTGCCGGGGCGGATATTACGGAATTTCTGTCGTTGTTTGCCGCCCCGGCGCAAACGCTGCAACGCTGGCTGACGCAGGCAAATGCCATTTTCAGCCAACTGGAAGATTTACCCGTGCCCACCTTGTCCGCCATTAACGGTTATGCGCTGGGCGGCGGCTGCGAGTGCGTGCTGGCAACGGATTTTCGCGTAGCCTCCCGCGAAGCGCGCATCGGTTTACCGGAAGTCAAACTTGGCATCATGCCGGGGTTTGGCGGTACCGTCAGGTTGCCTCGTCTTATCGGTGTCGATAACGCACTGGAGATCATCGCCGCCGGAAAAGACCTGTGCGCCGCCGATGCGTTAAACGTCGGGCTGATTGATGCACTCACCGAGCGCGATGCCTTGATTCCGGCAGCACTGCATACGCTGAGTCAGGCTATCAGCGGCAAACTTGACTGGCGCGCCCGCCGCCGCCAGAAAACCGCCGCGCTGCGCTTAGGCCGCAGTGAAGCGATGATGAGCTTTCTCACCGCCAAGGCGAGGGTGCAGCAGCTTGCTGGCCCGCACTATCCCGCACCGATGAAAGCGGTCAACACCATTGAAGCGACCGCCGGGCTGGCGCGTGATGCCGCCTTGTTACAGGAAACGGAGCATTTCGTCGCACTGACACAAACGCCAGCCGCTTCGGCGCTGGTAGGCGTATTTCTGAACGAACAGGCGGTAAAAAGCGCCGCCAAAAAATGGGTCGCAGGAGCCCGTGCTCCCGAGCGCCTGGCCGTATTGGGCGCAGGCATCATGGGCGGTGGCATCGCCTGTCAGGCCGCGCGCAAGGGTGTCCCCGTCTGGATGAAAGATATCCGTGACGCCGCATTAACGCTCGGCATGACAGAAGCGACGCAACGGCTGCATGCCGACGTCGAGCGCGGGAAAATGGATGTCATGACGCTGGCGCAGACGCTGGCCCGTATCCATCCCACGCTGCATTATGACGCAGTTGAACAAGCCGAACTGGTCATTGAAGCCGTGGTGGAAAACCCGCAGGTGAAAGCCAGCGTGCTGGCAGAGGCAGAAGCGCACCTCAGCGAGCATGCATTGCTGGTTTCCAATACCTCCACGATTTCCATTACCCAGCTTGCCAGCGCGCTGAAACGACCCGAGAATTTTTGCGGCCTGCACTTTTTCAACCCGGTACACCGCATGCCGCTGGTTGAAGTGATTCGCGGGGCCCAAACCAGCGACCAAACCCTTGCGGCAGTCGTCGCCTTTGCCGCCAAACTGGGGAAAACCGCGATTGTCGTGAATGACTGTCCTGGCTTTTTCGTTAACCGCGTGCTGTTCCCCTATTTTGCGGCGTTTTCGCTGTTGATGCGTGATGGCGCGGATTTCAGGGACATTGACGCCGTAATGGAATCCCGTTTTGGCTGGCCGATGGGCCCGGCGTATCTTCTGGATGTGGTAGGACTGGATACCGCGCATCATGCACAGGCGGTCATGTCCGCCGGTTTTCCACAGCGCATGGCGAAAAGCGAACGGGATGTGATTGATGTGCTGGTCGCGCACCAGCGCTTTGGTCAAAAAAGCGGAGCCGGTTTTTATCGCTATCACACCGATGGTAAAGGCAAGCAACACCGCGAACACGATGCACAGACGGATGTCTTGCTCGATGCGGTATGCCAGCCCAAACGCACATTCAGCGCCGATGAAATCATTGAGCGGCTGATGGTGCCGATGCTCAACGAAGTCGCACGCTGCCTGGAAGAGGGCATTGTAGCGAGCCCGGCACAGGCGGATATGGCGTTACTTTATGGACTCGGTTTTCCGGCTTTTCGCGGCGGAGCCTGCCGTTACTTCGACACCCTCGGTGCCGAGCATTATGCGCACATCGCACAGTCGCTCTCCGGTCTGGGGGCACTCTACAGCCTGCCTGAAAGCCTGCAACAGATGGCACAACAGCAGCAGTGTTTCTATCCGGCGGCCGCACCGCACGCCGATTTATCGCTTCATCACCCGGCATAAGGACGCAGAAATATGGAAAACGCCGTGATTGTTGATGCCCTGCGTACCCCGATGGGGCGCTCCAAAGGCGGGGCATTTCGTCAGGTACGCGCCGAAACGCTCGCCGCGCATGTGATGCGCAGCCTGCTGGAACGTAACCCGGCGCTGAATGCCGCTGATATTGATGATATTTACTGGGGCTGTGTGCAACAGACACTGGAGCAAGGCTTTAACGTCGCACGCAATGCCGCCCTGCTGGCCGACATACCCCACCATGTTCCTGCCGTCACGATTAACCGCCTGTGTGGTTCCTCTATGCAGGCGCTGCACGATGCCGCTCGCGCCATCAGGGTGGGTGATGCCCAGGTTTGCCTGGCCGGCGGCGTCGAACATATGGGCCATGTGCCAATGACACACGGGGCCGACTTTCACCCCGGGCTCAGCCACACCGTTGCCAAAGCGGCCGCCATGATGGGGCTTACCGCCGAAATGCTGGCGCGTCTGCACCGTATCAGCCGCGAACAGCAGGATGCGTTTGCCGCCCGCTCCCACCAGCGCGCCTTTGCCGCTACGCAGTCAGGGGCCTTTTCCCACGAAATTGTGCCTACCGGCGGGCATCGCGGCGATGGCGCTCTGCATCTGTTTGACTACGATGAGGTCATCCGCCCGGAGACGAACCTTGACGCGCTAGCCTCGCTGCGCCCGGCGTTCGACCCGGTTAACGGCACGGTCACGGCGGGCAGCTCGTCTGCACTATCAGATGGTGCCGCGGCCGTATTGGTAATGAGTGAGTCTCATGCCCGGGCGCTGGGCGTCACGCCCCGGGTACGTATTCGCGCCACCGCCGTGGTGGGATGTGACCCGTCGCTGATGGGGTATGGCCCGGTGCCCGCGACACGTAAAGCCCTGCAAAGAGCGGGGCTGAGCATCGGCGATATCGGCGTGTTTGAGTTAAATGAAGCGTTCGCCGCACAGGTACTGCCCTGCATCAACGACCTTGGCCTGATGGACTGCCTCGACGACAAGGTCAACCTGAACGGGGGGGCGATAGCGCTGGGCCATCCGCTCGGGTGTTCCGGGGCGCGCATTTTGACCACGCTGATAAACCTGATGGAACAGCGCGACGTGGAATTTGGCCTGGCAACGATGTGTATCGGACTGGGGCAAGGCATCGCCACCGTGCTCGAGCGGGCATGATAAAGCGCTTGCGGTGAGAAAGCGTTCAGGCGGCAGAAGAAGGCCGCCTGAATTTACCGCCACGCGCCAGACGACAACTTATTCTGGCTGTACCGTGGGGCAGTAGAGCGCGTAAATGGTACTGAGCAAGGTGAGTATTTTCGGGTCATCAATACGATAGAAGATCTGTTTACCTTCACGCCGGGTGGTGACCAGATGCAGGCGGCGCATCACCCCTAACTGCTGTGACAGCGTGGGCTGATGGATATCCAGCGCCTGCTCCAGTTGCCCGACGGAGGCTTCGCCCTGGCTGAGAAAGCACATCAGCATCAGCCGATCGCCATTCGCCATCGCCCGCAGGACATCCGCCGCGCCATGAGCCGCATCACGAATTCGCCGCTCGCTGATACCCGCTATTGCTACCGCCATGTCGTTACCTTTTTGCATGCCTGAAAGTGAATTGATCGCAAAATAGAGTGACCGAGACAATCTACTTTTTTATATAAAATAATCATTCACAACACGTCAAGACTGCATCGAAGACGCCGACAGGATCAGATAAACGAAAACGCATCGCTGTACATATGCGCAAGCTGCGCACCACGCTCATTACAAAAACGCTCACGGGCAATTTTCGCCATTTCAAAGCGCCCGGCGATATAAATATCGTGTGCCGCCAGTGAACCGAAGTCCTGCAATACGGCACTCAAAACCGTACCGGAGCGGCCATGCCAGGTTTCATCCGGCTGCTCAACCACCGGAATGACACTCAAATTCGCGTGCTGCTGCGAAAGCGACTCCAGTTCACCCAGGTCATACAAATGGCTTAATTCGCGCCCGCCCCAATAAACAGACACCGCTCGCTCAGGCTGATGTGCCAGCACCGTCAGCAGAATAGAGCGCACATAAGAAAACCCGGTGCCTCCGGCAATCAAGATTAACGGGCGATCGCTGTCTTCACGCAGCCAGGCCTCACCGTGGGGGATGTCCACCAGCAGTGATTTCTCTTGCAAAATGCGCTCCATGACCGCCATCGCATACAGGTTCATCTCGGATGCGCCGATATGTAGCTCAATAAAGCCTTGCTCATTGGGTGTTGATGCCATCGAAAACGGGCGTTTATCCCGTTCATCCATCACCACCATCAGGTACTGCCCGGCACGGAAAGAAAAAGGGGAGGCGGGCAACAGGCGCACCCGATAAACCGTGTCGGTGATAGCTTCCACCGACGTCACTGTACAGCTCAACGTTGTCATGCAATCCCTCTGTCGGGTCGAAGCAAAACGGAGAACAGCATAAGCGCCCTCAACGCGACTTATTGCTGTCATTCAAAATAGCCAACTCATGCCACATGGCGTCTACCCGCGCCACCACCGCCGGATCCTTGGTGATGGGATGGCCCCATTCACGCTGCGTTTCGCCCGGCCACTTGTTGGTGGCATCCAGCCCCATTTTGGAGCCGAGCCCTGAAACCGGCGAGGCAAAATCCAGATAGTCTATCGGCGTGTTTTCCACCAGTACCGTATCTCGCGCCGGATCCATACGGGTGGTAATGGCCCAGATAACATCTTTCCAGTCACGGGCATTGATATCATCATCGCAAACGATAACAAATTTGGTGTACATAAACTGGCGCAGGAAAGACCAGACACCCATCATTACCCGCTTGGCATGTCCGGCGTACTGTTTCTTCATAGTAACCACCGCCAGACGGTAAGAACAGCCCTCCGGTGGCAGATAAAAATCGACAATTTCTGGAAACTGTTTCTGTAACAGCGGCACAAACACTTCATTTAACGCCACGCCAAGCACCGCTGGCTCATCAGGCGGTCGTCCGGTATAGGTCGAATGATAAATCGCATCACGCCGCTGCGTGACATGGGTGACGGTAAAAACCGGGAACTGATCGACTTCATTATAGTAACCGGTGTGGTCGCCATAAGGCCCTTCGGGCGCGGTTTCACCCGGTTCGATGTAGCCTTCCAGCACAATTTCCGCGCTGGCGGGCACCTCAAGATCGCTCGACAGGCATTTCACCACTTCGGTTTTGTGGCCACGCAGCAACCCGGCAAAGGCATATTCAGACAAGGTATCCGGCACCGGTGTGACCGCGCCAAGAATAGTCGCCGGGTCTGCGCCAAGCGCCACAGCCACCGGAAAACGCTCACCCGGCCGCTGCTGGCACCACTCCTGAAAATCGAGTGCGCCACCGCGATGGGACAACCAGCGCATGATAAGCTTATTACGCCCAATCAACTGCTGACGGTAAATACCCAGATTCTGCCGCTCTTTAAACGGCCCACGCGTCACCGTCAACCCCCATGTTACCAGCGGTGCGGCATCTCCGGGCCAGCAGTGCATAATCGGAATACGCCCTAAATCAACCGCCTCGCCTTCCCAAACCTGCTCCTGGCAGGGTGCACCCGACACGCGTTTGGTAGGCATGTTCAGTACCTGACGAAACTTCGGCAGTTTATCCACCAGGTCACGAAACCCGCGCGGCGGTTCCGGCTCCTTTAAGAATGCCAGCAAGCGGCCAACGTCACGCAGCGCGCTCACTTCCTCTTGCCCCATCCCCAGCGCCACCCTTTTCGGTGTACCAAACAGGTTGCATAACACCGGCATGTCATAGCCTTTGGGGTTTTCAAACAATAAGGCCGGGCCTTCAGCACGCAGGGTGCGATCGGCGATTTCCGTCATTTCGAGGTAAGGATCAATCGGCTGACGAATGCGTTTAAGCTCGCCTCTCGCTTCAAGCTGAACGAGAAATTCACGTAAGTCACGGTATTTCATGCTGATCATCTGAAAAGTCAGTGGAGTGGCTATTATAGAGGCTCTTCACAATGCTGTCGCTTACCGGCAACACGGTTTGTTCTTGAACACTCAGAACATTCACCGGGGGAAAAATCCATTCTGGAAATTTTTATCCCGCATGGCTTTTGCTATGCTGCGCGCTGTGACAACCACAGAATGTGCCAACCACAAAATAAGTGAAACTATGCAAGCCTGGTATCTACTGTATTGCAAACGCGGCCAACTGCTACGGGCCAAAGAACATCTGGAGCGCCAGGAGGTCGTTTGCCTCAGTCCGATGATAGCACTCGAGAAAATCGTGCGGGGGAAACGCACCGAGGTCAACGAACCACTGTTTCCCAATTACCTGTTTGTGGAATTTGACCCGGAGCGGATCCACACCACCACCGTGGGTTCTACCCGAGGCGTCAGTCATTTTGTGCGCTTCGGCAACCTGCCAGCCACCGTTCCCCAGCAGGTGATTGATGATTTACACCAGCATCAGGACACGCGATATATTGACCCGCAAACACCGCAACCGGGGAATAGCGTGGTGATTACCGAAGGCATGTTTAGCGGCCTGCAAGCCATTTACACCGAACCAGACGGCGAAGCGCGTTCAATGTTGTTACTCAATCTGCTCAACAGACAGGTGCGACAGAGTATCGACAACCGTCAGTTTAAAAAAGCCTGACAGTCATGACGGCCCCATCAAGGGATGGATGCAGGAGCCGTCATCGTGACACAGTGAGGTGCGTTAGCGGCGTTGCGCTTCGTCATGCAGCCACTGTGCGACGCGTTTGGCAAAATAGGTTAATACGCCATCGGCACCGGCCCGCTTAAAACACAACAGCGACTCCATCACCAACGGTTGCTCCTGTAACCAGCCATTCTGAATCGCCGCCATCTGCATGGCATACTCGCCGGATACCTGATAGGCAAATGTCGGCACACCGAACGTGTCTTTCACCCGGCGCACCACATCCAGATAGGGCATGCCCGGTTTAACCATGACCATATCTGCCCCTTCCTGCAAATCTTGTGCTATCTCTTGCAGCGCCTCGTTACTGTTGGCCGGATCCATCTGATAAGTTTTCTTGTTGCCGCCTTTCAGATTGCCCGAGGAGCCCAGCGCATCGCGAAACGGGCCGTAATAGCAGGACGCGTATTTCGCGGAATAGGCCATGATTTGGGTATTGATCAGACCCTGAGTTTCCAGTTGATCGCGAATCGCGCCAATACGCCCATCCATCATGTCGCTGGGAGCGACAATCTCCGCACCGGCCTCCGCATGGGACAACGCCTGACGCACCAGAATCTCTTTGGTAATGTCATTGATAACGTAACCGTCATCATCAATCACACCATCCTGACCATGCGTGGTATAGGGGTCTAATGCCACATCCGTCAGCAACCCAAGTTCTGGCACGGCATCTTTCAGCGCCCGCACGGTGCGCTGCACCAGCCCTTCGGGGTTATACGCCTCTTCCGCCAGCAGTGATTTTTTATCCGCCTCAATCACCGGGAACAGCGACAATACCGGGATGCCCAATTTGGCGATAATCTCCGCTTCGCGGACCAGTTCATCAATCGTCAGGCGATACACGCCCGGCATGGAGGGCACTTCCTGCCGCCCTTGCTTGCCTTCCATCACAAATACCGGGTAAATAAGGTCATTCACCGTCACCTGATGCTCCGCGACCAGGCGGCGGCTAAAATCATGACGACGCAGGCGACGCATACGCCGCCCAGGGAACGTACCGGGAAAAGCAGTGCTCATCATTATTCTCCTTGCAGGCCCAGCCGGAAAACCCGACGGGCATTGTCATCCACCTTGCTGCCGAGCCTTTCGGCGTCCTGCCCGCGCCAGGCCGCAACCTGACGGACAATGTGTGGCAGAAAGCAGGGCTCATTACGCCGGGATGCAGGCTTTGGATGTAAATCCCGGGGTAACAAATAGGGGGCATCAGTTTCCAGCAACAGACGGTCATCTGGAATACGGGGCAACAGCGCGCGCAATTCCAGCCCGCGCCGTTCATCACACACCCAGCCGGTAATACCGATCATCAGCCCGGCACGCAGGCAAGCATCCAGTTCATCGCCCGTACCGGTAAAACAGTGCAATACCACCGCAGGAAGCTTGCCAAGCCAGGGGGTCAGTATCGACATAAAACGTTCATGAGCATCACGACAATGCAGAAAAACCGGCATCGCCCGCTCAGCGGCGATCGCCAGTTGAGCGCTAAACGCCTGTTCTTGCTGCGCAGGGGTAGAAAAGTGACGGTTAAAATCGAGCCCACATTCACCGAGTGCCAGCACCTGGTGATGTGCGGTCAATTGATATATCGCCTCTGCGGTCATTTCATGCCATCCACTCGCGTCATGCGGATGCACGCCCGCCGTTGACCAGCAATACCCCGGATACCGGCATGCCAGCGAATAGGCCTGCTGGCTCTCCTCAACGTTGGTTCCGGTTAGCAACAAGCCGGTGACACCCGCCTCACGCGCTCGCGCCACCACCTGTTCACGATCGGCCTGAAACTGCGAACTGGTTAAATTCACACCAATATCAAACATCGCTGGCAACCCCGCACATCATCACCGCCACGGTTCACTCGCTGATAGGCGGCCAAAAAGACAACACCTCCCGAAAGAGGTGTTACGCTAAACCGGTGTGACATCATCCACCACACGCATGTGACTGCACTATCAGGAAGAGGGGGCTGACTCGTCCACGCTCTCTTCTTCATCAGGATGACGCCGCTTGCCGACATAAAAACGCGCGAAAAACACGCCGATTTCAAACAGCAAATACATGGGGATAGCCAACAGCGTCTGGGAAAAGACGTCTGGCGGTGTCAGTAACATGCCTACGACGAATGCCCCGACCAGCACGTAAGGCCGTTTCTGCTTTAGCCCTTCCGGTGTGACAACACCACTCCAGCACAGCAGCACAATCGCCACCGGCACCTCAAACGACACCCCAAACGCCATAAATAGCGCCATCACAAAATCAAGATAGTTATTGATATCGGTGGCTATCAGTACCCCTTTGGGCGCAGTTTGTGCAAAAAAGGCAAACGCCAGCGGAAACACGATAAAATAGGCAAAGGCCATGCCCATATAAAACAACAAACTGCTGGAAACCAGCAACGGCATCATTAGCCGCCGCTCATGTTTATACAGTGCCGGGGCCACGAACGCCCACACCTGATACAGCACCAACGGTGCAGACAGGAACACCGAAACAATCAGCGTCAGTTTGATTGGTGTGAAAAACGGCGACGCCACATCGGTTGCTATCATGCTGGCTCCAGCCGGCATCTGCTTTATCAATGGAGCTGAGACAATCTGATAGATATCGTTGGCAAAATAGATTAACGCCAGAAATACCACCAGCACGCTGATAATGCTGTTTAACAGTCGTTTGCGTAGCTCTATCAAATGACTGATCAGCGGTTGGGTTTGATCAACAGCCATACGTTAACGATCACCAGAAGGTTGGGAAGAAACAGCCGCGACCGACTGCGCAGTATTTGCTTTAACTTCAGCGGTTTTATGCTCAGCGGAATGCTGCACAACGACGTTATGCTCATCCGATTGGCTGGCAGATGCGCCCGCAGCATGGCTTGCCACAGACTTTGATAACGTCACACGCTTCGCATCTGATACCTCACCGGGCGCAGAAGTAGCAACGGGTAACGTCGCTGCCTGCCGGTCATCACCCAGGGGCGGCTCTGATAACGGGATATGCTCCGGTAATTCGGTGCCATCCGGTTTGATACCGAGAGGACGCTTTATCGCTTGTGCCGCTTCTTTAAGCTCATCCATAGAGGCTTTGAGTTCCGGCGACAGATTCTGCAATTGGCTCGCCTGCTCGACTTTCTTCAGGCTTTCCTGCAACTCCTGTAATTTCATTTCCTGTGCCAGCTCGTTTTGCACCGTTGATGCCAGCGAGCGCAGGGTACGAATCCAGCCTGCCACCGTTCTTACCGCAACCGGCAGACGTTCAGGCCCCAATACCACCAGTGCAATCACAAACACCAGCAACAGTTCACCAAAGCCGATATCAAACACCGGTTACACCCGCTCTTTAGGCTGATTTTTCTCTTCCTGGCTGCTCTGCGGCTTGTGCTCCGTAACGGACTTGGTCGCAAAGTCAGCATCCTGTTGCTGTTTGTCATCCTGTGCAGCAGGCTGGTCATCACTCATCGCTTTCTTGAAGCCTTTGATAGAGGCACCGAGATCGGCACCAAGCGATTTGAGCTTGCCCGTACCAAACAATAAAACCACGATGACCGCTATCAATAACAAACTTGGAAGACTAATACCGCCCATACTCTGCCTGCCTCTTTGTTCAAAAGGAATTCATGCTACACACTCATCACCCTAACCTCGGTGACAAAGCCATATTCAACGTGTACACCGCCAACCTATTATCCAGGCCACCAAACCGGCCGCAATCAGCCCGGCAGGAACAACATGAGCCTCCGCCTGGCTTATCAGTAACGCAGTGCCACTGAGCAACAATGCCGCCCCAACACCCAGCATATAACGAGACTGCCCCTGACGGATGCGCTGGGTACGCAGCTCATTAGACAACCGATCCATATTCTGTTTTAGCATCTTATGCTGGCGTAAGCTGTCGTAGAACAGCTCTGGGATCTCAGGCAGTTTCTCTGCCCAAAACGGCGCTTTTTCTTTAAACGCCCGCAACATTGCAGGAAGACCAACCTGGTCTTTCACCCAGGTTTCCAAAAAAGGTTTCGCCGTCTTCCACAAGTCAAGTTGCGGGTAAAGCTGGCGGCCAACGCCTTCAATATACAGCAGCGTCTTTTGCAGCAGCACCAGTTGTGGCTGCACTTCCATATTAAAGCGACGAGCCGTATTAAAGAGGTTCAATAATACATGACCAAAAGAAATTTCTGCTAACGGCTTTTCAAATATCGGCTCGCATACGGTACGAATAGCGAACTCAAACTCTTCAACGTTAGTGTCTTGTGGTACCCAGCCAGAATCGACATGCAGTTCCGCCACACGGCGGTAATCCCGGTTGAAGAAAGCGATAAAATTCTCAGCCAGATAGCGTTTATCCTCTTTGTTCAGAGAACCAACGATGCCGCAGTCAATACCAATGTATTGGGGATCTTCCGGGTGTTCATAGCTGACAAAAATGTTGCCTGGATGCATATCTGCATGGAAAAAGCTGTCGCGGAACACCTGAGTAAAAAACACCTGCACCCCACGCTCTGCCAGCAATGGCATATTCACGCCATGCCGTTTAAGCGCGTCGATATCCGATACCGGAATACCGTAAATGCGCTCCATCACCAGCACACGCTCGTTACAATAATCGGAATAAATTTCCGGTACATATAGCATCGGGCTGTTTTCAAAGTTACGTCGCAGTTGAATGGCGTTGGCGGCCTCACGCAGCAGGTTAAGCTCATCAAGCAGGGTTTTTTCGTAGTCACGCACCACTTCACGCGGGCGCAAACGTCGGCCATCAGGCAACAAGATGGGCAGCCAGCCAGCCAGTCGGTTCATCAGGCGCATGTCGGCTTTGATAACCGGTAAGATATCTGGCCGAATCACCTTGATGACAATCTCTTTGCCTGTAGTTTTCAGACGCGCCGTATGCACCTGGGCAATCGATGCCGATGCCAGCGGCTTGACCTCAAAGTCGTCAAACCAGGTTTCCAGCTTCCCCCCCATCGATGCTTCAATTTGCTGGCGAGCAAGTTCGCCATCAAATGGTTCAACCTGATCTTGCAGCATGGCCAGTTGATCGGCGATAGCAACAGGAAACAGGTCACGGCGGGTAGACATCATCTGGCCAAACTTAATCCACACCGGGCCAAGCTCCTGCAACGCCAGACGCAAACGCTCTCCCAGTGGTTTCTCTTTGTGTCGGTTTGGCAGCCAAAACAGCAAGTGACGCCACAAACGCAGCGGTAGCGTTAGCGGAATGCGTGGGATAAGCTCATCAAGCCCGTAGCTCAGCAGTACCCCGATAATCCGGTAAAGACGCAATAATTCTCCCGGCGTCATTGTACTCCCTCCAGCCTGGCCAAACGCGCAGCCAGCGCATCAAGCGATTGCTCCAGTGCGTCAACCTCTCCTGCAAACCAGACCCCTTCCAGCTTGCCCGGTGACAAACGCCACTCTTCAGTGAGTGTTTCTGATAATGCCTGCTGTTGACGGCCGAGTCCTTGCGTTAAGCCCTTTACCAGCTTACCCGCTGCCTGGCTTAACCCTTCAGCCGCGATATCACCCAGCCAGGGTGACAGCCATTGCGCAAGGTCAAACTCCGCCATATCCAGCAGCGTGATAAATTGTTGTGCCACCTGAATATCCCCTTCCAGCACTAAATCACCACTGCGCATCAGCGCGGACAGTTGCTGACGATCGCGTAATGTCATCAATGCGGACAATCGGGTTTGCAGCAGGCAATCTGGTGGCGTTAGCCACTGGCTTACTACGTCAAGGCGATACTCAGAGAAAACTAACACCAGCGGTGTTTCCAGCTCCGCCACCTCGATTCTCAAGGTTTTACCATGCAAACGCTGACGCGCCGCCTTCATGCTGCGGTCACGAAACAAGAGCGAATTCAGTGCTGTTTCCAGCGCTGCCGTCAACACAGGCATTATCAACATAGGCATATCCCGCTCAGAATTTAAATCCGCGATGCAGTGCCACAATACCACCGGTGAGGTTGAAATATTCCACGTTGTCAAAACCGGCCTCGGCCATCATCCCTTTCAGCGTGTCCTGGTCAGGATGCATACGAATAGATTCTGCCAGATAACGATAGCTGCCAGCATCGCTGGCCACCAGTTCACCGATACGAGGTAATACATGGAAAGAGTAGGTATCGTAGACTTTACTGAGTGCTTTCACCGTCGGTTTGGAGAACTCAAGTACCAGCAAGCGCCCACCAGGCTTAAGCACCCGGCACATTGAACGCAGCGCTTTTTCTTTATCCGTCACGTTACGCAACCCAAAAGAGATGGTGATGCAGTCAAAGAAGTTATCAGGGAATGGCAACGCCTCTGCATTGGCCTGAACATAGCTGACATTGCCCACCACGCCATTATTACGCAGTTTTTCACGCCCAACTTTCAGCATCGAAGCATTAATGTCAGCCAGTACCACTTCGCCTTCATCACCCACCAGACGGGAGAATTTCGCTGTCAGGTCGCCAGTACCGCCCGCCAGATCCAAAACACGCTGCCCACGGCGCACACCACTGCATTCAATCGTGAAGCGTTTCCAGATGCGGTGAATACCAAACGACATCAAATCGTTCATCAGGTCATATTTGGCTGCCACAGAGTGAAATACATCTGCCACCATTGAGGCTTTTTCGTCTTTAGCCACCGTGCGAAAACCAAAGTGTGTCGTTTTGTCCGAATCGTCTGCCATGTTATCCGCCTGCTTTTTCAACTTCAGGAGCCTATTACCTATTAATGGGTAAGGAGTATAAACAGCTAGAGAGTGTAACAGACCCTGCCCAAAAGCGACCGCCCTTCTTTTCATACCCGCATACCCGGTCACACCCGCACCTCAAGCCTGCCGGTCATCGGCTACGCGTCTGCCGGTTCGCTATCCCCTTGTTCCGGCTCATGATGCGATGACGACAACGCCTGCACCGAGTCAGATGGTAAAAAATCATCCTCAACGGCTGGCAGATTTATCGGTTTTTTAATCTCAACCCCTAATGCGCGGAACCCTTCGGCCTGATTGATCAAATTACCCCGCCCGCCCGCCAGCTTTTTCATCGCTTGCCGGTATCCTGCCTGTGCTTTATCAAGCCCCTGCCCCAATGCAGCCATGTCATCGATAAACAGGCGTAACTTGTCATAGAGCCGGGAGGCACGTTCGGCAATGTGTTGAGCATTGCGGCTTTGTTGTTCGTAACGCCAGAGGTTGTTAATGGTTCGCAACGCAACCAGCAGCGTGGTGGGGCTGACCAGCATAATATTGTGACGCAACGCCTCGGTGATGAGGTCTGGCTGGTGGTTAATCGCCACCAAAAACGCCGGTTCCACCGGAATAAACATCAACACATAATCAAGCGAACGCAGCCCCGGCAGTTGCTGATAGTCCTTCGCACCCAGTTGACGCAGATGACTACGAATCGATAACAGGTGTTCATTTAATGCTGCCGCCCGCTCAGGCTCATTATCAGCGTTGAAATAGCGTTCATAAGCCACCAGCGACATTTTGGCATCAATCACCACATCTTTACCGTGCGGTAAACGCACCACCACATCGGGTTGCAGGCGGTTATTCTCCCCCGTTTTCAGGCTGACCTGCGTTTCATACTCATACCCTTCTCGTAACCCGGAGCTTTCCAGAATGCGGCTAAGCACCACTTCCCCCCAGTTGCCCTGAGTTTTATTATCGCCTTTCAAGGCGTTGGTGAGGTTGATAGCTTCCTGCGCCATGCGGGCGTTAAGCTGTTGCAGGTTACGAATCTCATGCGCCAGCGTATGCCGCTCGCGCGATTCCGCACCAAAACTCTCCTGCACCTGACGGCGAAAACCATCCAGTTGCTCGCGCAGCGGGGTCAGCAATTTCTCCATGCTCTGCTGATTTTGCCTATCCACCTTGTGACCATTCTGTTCAAAGATGCGATTGGCGAGGTTCTCAAACTGGGTGGATAAGCGTTGCTCGCTGTTCATCAACAACCGCTGTTTTTCTTCCGCCGCCAGCCGGGTTTCCTCAAGACGAATGGTGACTTCACGCAGCTCGGCTTCCTGCGCACCGTTCGCTTCGCGCAGCGTACGCAGTTCCTGATTAAGCTGAGTGCACTCTTCACGTAACTCCGCCAACTGGCGCAATTTTTCCTCACCGGCCGCGCGTTGCGCATGTAACGTGCGCAACTCCTGCGCCTGTTGCTCGAGCCGCTGTTGCTGTTGCTGGCTGGCCTTTTGCGTTTCAGCCAGCGACTGACGCGCCAGCGCCAGCGCCTGCTGCTGCAACTGCAATTCGGTGTCATGGCGTGCCTGGCGCTGCTGTTGCAGCAAGCTTGTCATCAGCCACCCCAGCAATAACCCCACCACACCGCCGCCTACACCATAAAACAAGGAGATATCCACACTCCCCCACATTGCTGATTACTGTTTGCGCCAAGGTAAAGTGAGACTGTATATCTGTCCAGAGGTGATCTGAAAAATCCGCCGTGAGAACCGCTTGCGAATGAAGGAAATGCGAGCCACCTTCAGAAACCCGGCGAGAGAAAAAACAAAACCGGCCAAGTGGCCGGTTTCTGAAGGTGGGTAACGCGTAGTTTAGGCCAGGCTTTGTTTGGCAACAGTGATAGCCTGAGCCACCTGCTGAGGCGACACGCCACCCTGGGCGGCACGTTTTTCCAGACAGGATTGCAGCGACAGCGCCGGATAAACATCGTCTGCGATAACCGCGCTAAACTGTTTAAGCTCGGCCAGCGACAGCGCTTCCAGCGCTTTGCCCTGACGAATCGCCTCTACCACCGCTTCACCGACGATATGGTGCGCTTCGCGGAATGGCACGCCCTTGGCAACCAGATAATCCGCCAGTTCGGTCGAATTCGCATACCCTTGCTCGGCCGCTTCCTGGCAACGCGGGCGTTTAACCTGAATACCTTCGAGCACCAGTGCTGCCATCAGCAGGCAGTCGTGCCAGGTGTCCAGCGCGTCAAACAGCCCTTCTTTGTCTTCCTGCATATCCTTGTTATAGGCCAGCGGCAGGCCTTTTAGCGTCACCAGCATACCAGCCAGCGCGCCCTGTACACGGCCGCACTTACCGCGGATCAGCTCCAGCGCATCCGGGTTTTTCTTCTGCGGCATCAGCGACGAGCCGGAAGTCACACGGTCAGACAACTCAACAAACGCGGCCTCACCACTGTTAAAGAAAATCAGATCTTCAGCAAAGCGCGACAGGTGCACCATGCCGATAGAGGCATCAGACAGCAGTTCCAGTACGTGATCGCGGTCAGAGACCGTATCCAGACTGTTGCGGGTAGCAGAGGCAAACCCCAGCCAACCGGCTAACTGCTCGCGATCAATCGGATACGCGGTGCCCGCCAGCGCGCCGCAGCCCAGCGGGCTGACATCCAGACGCTTAAGCGTGTCTTCCAGGCGGCTTTCATCGCGCGCCAGCATTTCGTGATAGGCCAGGCACCAGTGGGCAAACGTCACCGGCTGGGCGCGTTGCAAGTGGGTGTAACCGGGCATCACCGCATCCTGATTGGCTTCGGCGGTAGCGACCAAGGCCGCACGCAGATGACGAATCGCCTGCGCCAGCTCACTCACCTGCGCCTTGCACCACAGTTTCAGGTCAGTCGCTACCTGATCGTTACGGCTGCGTCCGGTATGCAGTTTCTTACCCAGATTGCCGACTTTCTCGATCAGTTTCTGCTCAACCCAGCTGTGAATATCTTCCGCATCGCTTTGCAGAATCGCCTCAGGGTCGGCCTGCACTTCTGTCAACAGCACATTGAGTGCCTGCTCCAGTTGCTGCTGTTCCTGAGCGCTCAGTACGTTCACCGTCACCAGCGCTTTAGACCAGCCAATGGAACCGATGATGTCCTGCTCCGCCAGACGGTAATCAAACCGCAGTGAATCGTTGAACTGTTTAAAACGCCGATCGGCTGCCTGCGTGAACCGCCCGCCCCACAAAGCCATAACTACACTCCCGGTCTCTCTGATAAAGGCGGGCCGACTCCTGTCAAACCCACCGTTGAACTGCTTGCGTTTCACCGGCGGCTTACGCCGGAAGAAAGCGTGATGAAGACTGGCCGATTACGCCAGAATACGGGTGCCGATAGACTCGCCATTAAACAGCGCGGGTAACTGCTCGGCATGTCGCCAGCTGGCGATATCCACCGGACGGCCCAGTGCGCGCGCGGCATCCAGCGCCGCGTTCACTTTCACAATCATGCCATCGGTAATAATGCCCTGAGCAATCAGATCTTCTGCTTTACCGGCGGTCATTTCCGCAATGCGCTGGCCTTTGCCGTCCAGAATGCCGCTGACATCGGACAACAAAATCAAATCCGCGCCCAGCGTCTGCGCCAGTGCGGTAGCCGCCTGGTCGGCATTGACGTTCATCAGCTCACCGCCAACAGTAATGCCGATAGAGCTGATAACCGGCAGATAACCCGCGCCCAGCAGGGTGTTAAGCAACGCCGGAGAACCCACTTCGGCTTTACCGACATGGCCCAGTTCGTCATTCAGCTGTGTCACCACCGTGCTGCCGCCGTCGGCCAGGCTCAGGCCCACGGCGTTGATGCCGTGACGAATCGCCCAGGCCAGCAGCGTTTTGTTAGCTGAACCCGCCAGTGCGCCGGTAATGATGTCGATTTGATCGGCGGGCGTCACACGCAGGCCGTTTTTCTTCACCACCGGTAGCGACAGTTTCTTCATCAGGTCATCGACCAGACAACCGCCACCATGCACGATAACCAGCGGGCGTTGATGTTGTTGACGGTAAGCCACCAGCGCGGTGAACAGGCGCTCCAGCGCCTCTTCGCTATCGAGTAACACGCCACCTAATTTGATAATTAACGGATTCATCGGTCTTTGCGCCTCAGCAGGTCATCAGAGTAAGGATTGGGTTTCAGGGAAACCGAAGCGAATGTTCATGCACTGCACCGCCTGCGCCGCCGCACCTTTAAGCAGGTTATCTTCGGTGGCCACCACGATCAGGTGTTCGTCTTGCACCACGAAGCCGATATCGCAGAACGGCAGGCCGACAACGGATTTTAGTGCCGGGACGCCTTTCTCATATAAGCGCACCAGCGGTTTGTCGTGATAGGCGTTGTGATACGCCTGCGCCACATCTTGCGCGGTAATGCCCGGCTGAAGACGGCAAGTGATGGTGGCCAGAATGCCGCGCGGGAAATTGCCCAAATGCGGGGTGAAAATCACCGGAATACCGAGATGGGTGGCGATTTCCGGGTGGTGGCGATGATTAAAAATGCCATAAGGTTGCAGGCTGACCTCACAAAAACTGTTGGTCATGCTGGCCTTGCGCCCGGCACCGCTGACGCCGCTGGTGGCATCAATCACCGGCCACTGGTTCGGGTTGAGCAATCCGCCTTCTACCAGCGGCTTGAGCGCCAGTTGGGAGGCCGTCGGATAACAGCCCGGCACCGCTATCAACCGAGCCTGTTTTATCTTCGCTGCCTGCCATTCCGCCAGACCGTAGACTGCCTGTGCCAGCCAGTCGGTATGCTGGTGCTCGAAGCCGTAGTAACGGGTATAGAATTCAGGGTCTTGCACGCGATACGCGCCAGAAAGGTCAAACACCGTACAACCGGCGGCCAGAAACTGCGGCGCTAAATCGTGGCTCACTTTGTGGTCGGTTGCCAGAAACACCACATCAACGCCGTTGGCGGCTTCAGCCACATCGGTCAGCGGCTGTACCGGCAAATCGACAATGCCTTTAAGCTGAGGATGCAACTCGGAAATGCGTTTTCCTGCATCAACACTTTGCGCAGAAACCGCCAAAGCGGTTATGTTCATTTGTGGGTGACGGTTCAGGTACAAGGCCAGCTCAGCGCCGGTATAGCCACTTGCACCAACGATCAACGTATTCAGCATGAGTTCGGTATACCTTTATTGCCAGATAGGTGAAACAGGGAGCAGGCTCATCAGCGCAGCTACGCCGTGCACCCACAAAGCCAGAAGAAATGATTATGCGATAATCTCACCTCGCCGCACAGCTTATTGATTTCATTTCGCCTGGCATTATTGTATTTTTATTCACAATAACTGCATGAATATTGATACTATCCTAACCCAGAGGCTGTCAACAGTGAAGATGAATTTACCCCCTTTTATGGAGATCTACCGGGCATTGATCGCCACGCCGTCCATCAGCGCCACCGAGCGTGCGCTGGATCAAAGCAACGAAACCTTAATCAACCTGCTGGCAGGCTGGTTTAGCGATCTGGGGTTTCACGTTGATGTCGAGCCGGTGCCGGGCACGTTCAATAAATTCAACCTGCTGGCCCGGCTGGGCGAAGGCAACGGCGGGCTGCTGCTGGCCGGTCACACCGACACGGTGCCGTTCGACGACGGCCGCTGGACGCGCGACCCTTTTACTCTGACGGAGCATGACAACAAGCTCTACGGGCTCGGCACCGCCGACATGAAAGGCTTTTTCGCCTTTATTCTTGATGCGCTGCGCGATGTGGACGCCAGTAAGCTGACCAAGCCGCTGTACATTCTGGCCACCGCCGATGAAGAAACCACCATGGCCGGTGCAAAATATTTCTCTGAATCAACCGGCATTCGCCCGGATTGCGCGATTATCGGCGAACCGACCTCGCTGCAACCCATTCGCGCTCACAAGGGCCACATGTCGAACGTGGTACGTATTCAGGGCCAGTCCGGTCACTCCAGTGACCCGGCGCGCGGTGTTAACGCCATCGAATTGATGCACGAAGCCATTTCCGAGCTGATGGGGCTACGTAACACGCTCAAAAATCGCTATCACAACCCGGCCTTCCACATTCCCTACCCGACCATGAATTTCGGCCACATTCACGGTGGCGACGCCGCTAACCGCATTTGCGCCTGTTGCGACCTGCACATGGATATCCGCCCGCTGCCGGGTATGACGCTCAGCGATCTCAACGGCCTGCTGAGTGACGCGCTGGCCCCGGTCAGTGAGCGCTGGCCGGGCCGCCTGACCATCAGCGAACTGCATCCGCCGATCCCGGGTTACGAATGCCCGGCGGATCACCCTCTGGCACAAGCGGTAGAAAATCTGGCCGGCCAGCCGACCGATGTGGTGAATTACTGCACCGAAGCGCCATTCATCCAGCAGCTATGCCCAACGCTGGTGCTCGGCCCCGGCTCTATCAATCAGGCGCATCAGCCGGATGAGTTTATCGATATGTCGTTTATCAAACCGACGCGCACGTTAATTAGCCAACTGGTGCAGCATTTCTGCCAGTCATAAGCCGAACCCCAGCCCGGCATTGCGTGCCGGGCTGTCACTTTCCCCCGCGATATTCCCTGCCTGACTTGCTTTTCGCTACGCCCTAAGATAAGTGTCACTTATCAGCAAGCTTTTGTAATTAAATTTCACAAATTGCCTTTGTACCGCGTAAACAGGTACAACTGTAGGGATTAAATCAGGTTGATTGACGAACAATGGCGAACGTGGCTAGATAACAGACAGTAACCACACCATTTTTGTGTGTAATAAATTTACAAAATCACGAGGCAGGTCAGGGTAACTATGAACGAACAATATTCCGCCATGCGGAGCAATGTCAGCATGTTGGGCAAGCTACTCGGTGACACCATCAAGGATGCGCTGGGAGCGAATATTCTTGAACGTGTTGAAACGATACGCAAATTATCGAAAGCATCACGCGCAGGCAGTGAAACACATCGTCAGGAGCTGTTGACCACCTTACAGAATCTGTCCAATGAGGAGCTGTTGCCGGTCGCCCGCGCGTTTAGCCAGTTTCTTAACCTGACCAATACCGCCGAGCAGTACCACAGCATTTCGCCGCATGGCGAGGCCGCCAGTAACCCGGAAGCGCTGGCAACCGTATTTCGCAACCTGAAAAGCCGCGACACATTAAGCGAGAAAGATATTCGTGATGCGGTCGAATCGCTGTCTATTGAGCTGGTGCTGACCGCGCACCCAACCGAAATCACCCGCCGCACGCTGATTCACAAACTGGTCGAGGTGAATACCTGCCTCAAGCAGCTCGACCACGATGACCTGGCCGACTACGAACGCCATCAGATAATGCGCCGTCTGCGCCAGTTGATTGCCCAGTATTGGCATACCGATGAAATCCGTAAAATTCGCCCGACGCCGGTGGATGAAGCCAAGTGGGGCTTTGCGGTGGTGGAAAATAGCCTCTGGGAAGGGGTGCCGGCTTTCCTGCGCGAACTTGACGAGCAGATGGACAAAGAGCTGGGCTACCGCCTGCCGGTGAATTCCGTCCCGGTGCGCTTTACGTCGTGGATGGGCGGCGACCGTGATGGCAACCCAAATGTCACCTCGGACATCACCCGCCACGTGCTGCTGTTGAGCCGCTGGAAAGCCGCCGACCTGTTCTTGCGCGATGTGCAGGTGCTGGTGTCTGAACTGTCCATGACCACCTGTACGCCAGAGCTGCAACAGCTGGCGGGCGGCGATGCGGTGCAGGAGCCGTACCGCGAGCTGATGAAGGCACTGCGCACACGCCTGAATATTACGCTCGAATACCTTGATGCGCGTCTGAAAGGCGAGCATGTCGTCGCGCCGAAAGAGTTGCTGGTCAATAATGATCAACTCTGGGAGCCGCTGTATGCCTGTTACCAGTCACTGCATGCCTGCGGCATGGGCATCATCGCCGATGGCCAGTTGCTCGATACGCTGCGCCGCGTGCGCTGCTTTGGCGTGCCGCTGGTGCGCATTGATGTGCGTCAGGAAAGCACCCGTCACACCGAGGCCGTGGCGGAAATCACCCGCTATCTGGGGCTTGGCGATTACGAGAGCTGGTCAGAGCCCGACAAGCAGGCGTTTTTGATTCGCGAGCTCAATTCCAAACGTCCGTTGCTGCCGCGCCAGTGGGAGCCGAGCGCCGATACGCTCGAAGTGCTGGAAACCTGCCGGGTGATTGCCGAAACCCCGCGCGACTCCATCGCCGCCTACGTCATTTCGATGGCGCGTACCCCGTCGGATGTGCTGGCGGTACATCTGCTGCTCAAAGAAGCCGGTTGCCCTTACGCGCTGCCGGTGGCTCCGCTGTTTGAAACCCTTGATGACCTCAACAACGCCGACAGCGTGATGACCCAGTTGCTGAATATTGACTGGTATCGCGGCCTGATTCAGGGCAAACAGATGGTGATGATTGGCTATTCCGACTCCGCCAAAGACGCCGGGGTGATGGCCGCGTCCTGGGCGCAGTACCGGGCGCAGGATGCGCTGATCAAAACCTGTGAGAAATACGGCATTGCCCTGACGCTGTTCCACGGGCGCGGCGGTTCGATTGGCCGTGGCGGTGCCCCCGCGCACGCCGCTCTGCTTTCTCAACCGCCGGGCAGCCTGAAGGCGGGCCTGCGCGTCACCGAACAAGGCGAGATGATCCGCTTTAAATTCGGCTTGCCGGAAGTCACCATCAGCAGCCTGTCGCTGTATACCTCGGCTATTCTCGAAGCCAACCTGCTGCCGCCGCCGGAGCCAAAACAGGAGTGGTGCCAGATTATGGATGAGCTCTCGCTCATCTCGTGTGACATGTACCGGGGTTATGTGCGTGAAAACCCTGATTTCGTGCCTTATTTCCGCGCCGCCACGCCGGAGCTGGAACTGGGCAAATTACCGCTCGGCTCTCGCCCGGCCAAACGTCGGCCCAACGGCGGCGTGGAGAGCCTGCGCGCCATTCCGTGGATTTTCGCCTGGACGCAAAACCGCCTGATGCTGCCCGCCTGGCTCGGTGCCGGAGCCGCATTGCAGAAAGTGATTGATGACGGCCAGCAAAACCAGCTCGAAGCCATGTGCCGCGACTGGCCGTTCTTCTCTACGCGCATCGGGATGCTGGAGATGGTGTTTGCCAAAGCCGACCTGTGGCTGGCGGAGTATTACGACCAGCGGCTGGTGGAGAAATCCCTCTGGTCGCTGGGCAAACAGCTGCGTGAACAGCTGGAAAAAGATATCAAAGCGGTACTCACTATCTCCAACGATGACCACCTGATGGCTGACCTGCCGTGGATTGCCGAATCCATCGCGCTGCGTAACGTCTACACTGACCCGCTCAACGTACTTCAGGCCGAGCTGCTGCACCGTTCACGCCAGCAAGACACGTTAGATCCGCAAGTCGAACAAGCATTAATGGTGACGATTGCCGGTGTCGCCGCCGGGATGCGTAACACAGGCTAATCGCCCTCGCCCCCGCCTGGCCATGCGCCCGGCGGGGGCGCTTTCCCGCATTACTCCAGATACGCCGCTTGCAGCGCTGCACAGGCGCTGGCATCCAGCCCATAATCCTGCGCCAGCCAGTTATTCACCGAGCCATGTTTTTCACGGATGGCACGCAGCGCCGTCAGCAAAAATTCCTCACGCGCGGAAAGCACGAAATCAAAGCGCGCCAGCGCTTTTTCGCTCAGGTTAGCCGCTAAATCTTCGAGTAGCTGGCGACGAAAAGCGGTCAGGGTTGATTCCGTTACCAGATAGTCTTCCATCACCGTGTGCTCATCGGCACCCAGCGCAAACAGCACCAGCGCCGAGCCAATACCGGTTCTGTCTTTCCCCACCGCGCAATGCTGCACCAGCGCACCGTCACCGGGCTGGCGCAGGAGTGACACCAGATGCTGATACGCCGGATTGCCAAACGGCAGGCGGCGATACAGCTCTAGCATAAAGGCCTGCGAGTCAAAGGCTTCAAGCTTTTCCGAACCCAGCGTTTCCAGGCTGGCAGTCACTTCATGGCGCAGCGGATTGGCGGGCACCTGATGATAACGCGCCCCTTGCCACAGCTTATCCGGGCGCAGCGAGGCCTCTTGCTGGTCACGATAATCCACCACATGCGCCACCGGAACACGGGCAAGGTGCGCCATATCACGCGCACTCAGCATGTCGAGCGCTCCAGCGCGAAACAACCGCCCTCGCCGCACCTGCCGCCCGTCGCTGACCCGAATGCCGCCCAAGTCGCGAAAATTGACGCCACCGTCAAGCGGCAGCACTGAAGGATGCAGTAAGGAAGTTAACGTCATGTTTTACCTTGTTATTATCAGTTCAGGTATCGGAATTTTGGCCACGCCATCACCCGCTCAGGCGCACAGGTATTATTCAATTCGTGCATTAAATTAGCATGAAGGCCGGAAAAAGCAGGGGCAATAGATGGGATAGGTGAAAACAGGCAGAGAAACTTCACAGGCCGCGACAGAAACCCCATCGCAGCCTGGCCTACACGACGATGCCTTACACGGCGTCGTTCAGTAACTGGCGGGCCGCCGCCAGCACCACATTAACAGAGGCGTGCTCCGCTTTTTGCATCGTGGCGGTATCAGGAATTTCCTGCTGGGTGCGGTTGACGATGACCCCAGCCACCATACCGGCGCGCAGCCCCTGACTGGCACACATCGTCAGCAGCGTGGCGGATTCCATTTCATAGTTCAGCACCCCCATGCTCTGCCACTCTTTCATCGAGCCCTGAAAGCGGCTCACTACCCGGCCGGAGTAAGTGTCGTAACGCTCCTGACCCGGATAGAACGTATCTGACGATGCCGTTACGCCGACATGCAGCGTCGCACCGGCGTCTCGCGCCGCCTGTGCCAGCGCGCTGGTACAGGCAAAATCGGCCACCGCCGGGAATTCCAGCGGCGCAAAATGCAGGCTGGCTCCGTCAAGGCGCACCGCCGCCGTCGTCACCAGCACATCGCCCACCGCAATGTGCGGCTGGATAGCGCCGGTGGTGCCAACGCGCAGGAACGTGCGCACGCCCAGTTGCGCCAGCTCTTCAACCGCAATCGATGTAGAAGGGCCGCCAATACCGGTCGAGCAGACAACCACCGGTTTGCCTGCCAGTTCAGCGCGCCAGGAGGTAAACTCCCGGTGCGAGGCCAGAAACACCGGGTTTTCCATCAGCCGGGCAATTTTCTCAACGCGGGCCGGATCGCCGGGCACAATCGCCAGCGTCGCGCCATGCAAATCTTGCTTGGTTAAACCGAGATGAAATACATCAGACATATATGCCTCCAGACAAACGCTCAGGTACGTTGTCATCTTAGCGCACAGCCACAGGCCAATTAAGTGAGGCATATCGCTGATTGGAAAGTAACAAATAGACTTTTACATTATTTTAGTGATGGAAATCACAATTTAAGCGGTAATCATGGCGCAAAGCACAGAGAGCGATGCCTGAATCCTCAGTCTTCGCCATACCTGACATGCCAGCATCACTGACTCACACACGCGGGCTCACCCGCTGACAGGAGGAAAGCCATGAATTCCGATGAGCAACTGACATCCCACCCCCTATCCCCCGGCTTTGCGAAAGCCGCCGGGCCCGATGCCACTGGCGCTATCATTACCGACGCCACCGGGCTGACCTGCGGTGAAACCACCCTGACAACGCAGGGAGAAGCGCTGCCGATTTACTTTGCTAAACCGCAACGCACCGATGGCCCGCTCCCGATCGTTTTGGTGGTACAAGAGATCTTCGGCGTGCATGAATATATCCGTGATGTATGCCGACGGCTGGCGAAACAGGGTTATCTGGCGATTGCGCCGGAACTCTATTTTCGCCAAGGCGACCCGCAGCAATACCATGATATTCCAACGCTGCTGCGCGAACTGGTGAGCAAGGTGCCGGACCATCAGGTTCTGGGCGACCTTGACCATACCGTACACTGGGCGGTGCAGCAGGGTGGCGATGCCGCACGTCTGGCGATCACCGGGTTTTGCTGGGGCGGGCGCATCAGTTGGCTGTACGCCGCGCATAACCCACAGCTGAAAGCGGCGGTCGCCTGGTATGGCAAGCTGGTCGCGGACAAAACGCTCACCTCGCCACGCCATCCGGTTGATATCGCCCCCGCATTAATAGCGCCAGTGCTGGGCCTGTATGGTGGGCAGGACGGCAGCATTGGGCCAGAACAGGTCGATGCCATGCGCCAGGCGTTGCAGGCAAGCCGTGTCGATACGGATATCATCGTCTATGCCGATGCCGGGCACGCCTTTCACTCCGATTACCGCGCCAGCTACCATGACGCCTCAGCCAAAGATGGCTGGCAACGCATGCTGGCCTGGTTTGCCCGCTACGGCGTGGTGTGATCCACATCCGGCAAAACGGACAAGGGAGACGCGATGGTCTCCCTTGTGATTATCAGGTGGTGATGAGGAATGCCCCCATCCTGTGTGTCACATCCTGTGGTGAACGCGTATCCTGTCAGCCGTCACGCCACTCCTCATCACCGTTGTCACTTCGCTTTACTTTACTGAGCGCTGTCACGCAGGCGTTTGGCCGCCGTCACCATGTTCGCCAGTGACTGGCGGGTTTCCGGCCAGCCGCGCGTTTTCAGGCCGCAGTCCGGGTTCACCCACAGGCGCTCTGCCGGAATACGCTGGGCCGCTTTGCGCAGCAGCGCTTCAATCCATTCCACGCTCGGTACGTTCGGCGAGTGAATGTCATACACGCCGGGGCCGATTTCATTCGGATATTCGAACTCTTCAAACGACTCCAGCAGCTCCATATCAGAACGTGAAGTTTCGATGGTGATCACGTCCGCATCCAGTGCCGCAATCGAATCCATGATGTCGTTGAATTCGCAATAACACATGTGGGTGTGGATTTGCGTATCGTCTTGCGCCACCGCCGCATTCAGGCGAAACGCATCCACCGCCCACGCCAGATAGGCCGCCCAGTCAGAGCGGTGCAGCGGCAGCCCTTCACGCAGCGCCGGTTCGTCAATCTGGATGATGCCGATACCGGCCGCTTCCAGATCCGCCACTTCATCGCGCAGCGCCAGCGCAATCTGTTTGGCAATGGTTTCACGGCTGACATCTTCACGCGGGAATGACCAGCACAAAATCGTGACCGGGCCGGTCAACATGCCTTTTACCGGCTTGCTGGTCAGTGATTGTGCATATTTCGCCCACTCCACCGTAATCGCTTCGGGGCGGCTGATGTCGCCAATCACCACCGGCGGTTTCACGCAGCGTGAACCGTAACTCTGCACCCACCCGTTCTGGGTAAAGACGAAACCGTCGAGATGCTCGCCAAAATACTCCACCATGTCGTTACGCTCGGCTTCGCCGTGTACTAACACATCCAGCTCCAGCCGCTCTTGTTCCACAATCGCCTGTTTGATGTGCCCGGCGATGCCGGTACGGTAGTTTTGACCGTCCAGACGACCTTGTTTGAAATCCAGCCGCAGGCCGCGAATTTCGCTGGTTTGCGGGAATGAACCAATCGTGGTGGTCGGCCAGGCAGGCAGTTTGAAGCGTGCACGCTGGGCTTCGGCACGCACCGGATACGGGTGCTGACGCTGGCTGTCTTGCGCGGTGATAGACGCCAGACGCTGCGCCACTTCTGGGTTATTCACCCGGGTCGATGTCTGGCGGGCGCGGATCGGTGCGCTATAGGCCACCAGCTCATCGCTATTGCCGCGGTTCAGCGCCTTGGTCAACAACGCCAGCTCCTGACACTTCTGAATCGCAAACGCGAACCAGCTTTTTACTTCGTCATCCAGACGGGTTTCCACACTGAGATCAATCGGGCTGTGCAGCAGCGAGCAAGAACTGCCCAGCCACAGGGTGCGTTTGCCGAGCAGCGGTTGCAGGCGCTCAAACCAGCTCGCCAGGTCGGCACGCCAGACGTTACGGCCATTGATAACACCGAGTGACAATACCCAGTCAGCCGGTAACTGCGCATTGAGCGTGGCGGCGTCATCTTTGCCATGCACCAAATCGACATGCAGCCCCTGCACCGGCAGTGCCTTGATAACGTCCAGATTCTGGCTGATGCTGTCGAAATAGGTGGTCAGCAGCAGTTTGCTCTGGCCTTGCAGCGCAGCGTAAGCCGGTTTAAACGCCGCCTGCCATTCGCCATCCAGCTCCAGCGCCAGCAGCGGTTCATCAATCTGTACCCATTCAATGCCGCGTTTGGCCAGTTCCGCCAGCACCTGCTGATAAACCGGCAGAATGGCACTGAGCAGATCCAGACGGTTGAACGCTTCCCCTTTCACCTTACCCAGCCACAGGTAGGTCACAGGGCCGAGCAGTACCGGTTTCACCTTGTGGCCCAGCGCCTGCGCTTCGTCTACTTCATCAAGCAGTTGCGTCCAGGTCAGCCTGAACGACTGGCCTTTGGTGAATTCCGGCACCATGTAGTGATAGTTGGTGTTAAACCATTTGGTCATTTCCGCCGCCGCTGCGGGCTCACCGGTCGGTGCGCGGCCACGGCCAATACGGAACAGAGTATCGAGATTTACTGCGCCGTCAGCGCTCTGATGGCGGGCCGGGACATTGCCCAGCAACAGGCTGGTGGTCAACACATGATCGTACCAGGCAAAATCGCCTACCGGCAGCAGCTCAACGCCTGCGTCTTTCTGCTGTTGCCAGTGACGGGCGCGCAGCTCACGCCCTACGGCCAGCAGTTCATCCTGAGTGCTGTTGCCCGCCCAATAGCTTTCCTGTGCTTTTTTTAGTTCACGACGCAGACCGACGCGCGGGAAACCGAGAGTGTGATTGATAATTGCCATGCCTGAATCCTCATTTAGCCGTCCAGATGTTTACACATCCATAATCCGCAGGTAGTGTAGTGAGCACAAGCGCAATTTATTCACTGTCACTGTGAAGGACTCTCATGATCGAACTTAAACACTTACGGACACTCCAGGCGCTGCGTAACACCGGATCGTTAGCCGCCGCCGCCGCCCAGCTCCACCAAACACAGTCGGCACTGTCACACCAGTTCAGCGATCTGGAACAGCGCCTGGGATTTCGCTTATTCGTCCGTAAGAGCCAGCCGCTACGTTTCACACCACAGGGGGAGATCCTGCTGCAACTGGCCGAACAGATCCTGCCGCAGATTCAGCAGGCGCTACAGGCCTGCAATGAACCGCATCAAACCACGCTGCGACTGGCGATTGAATGCCACAGTTGCATCCAGTGGCTCACGCCAGCGCTGGAAAATTTCCACCAACACTGGCCACAGGTGGTGATGGATTTTAAATCCGGCGTGACGTTCGACCCACAGCCTGCGCTCCAGCAAGGCGAGCTGGACCTGGTGATGACCTCGGACATCCTGCCGCGCAGTGGCCTTCACTATTCACCGATGTTTGATTTTGAGGTGCGGCTGGTGCTGGCACCCGACCACCCGCTGGCCAGTCGTGAAGTCATTGAGCCTGAAGATTTAGCGCAAGAAACGCTGATGATTTACCCGGTGCAGCGCCAGCGGCTCGATGTCTGGCGTCATTTCCTGCAACCGGCGGGTGTCAGCCCCTCGCTAAAAAGCGTCGATAACACGCTGTTATTAATTCAGATGGTCTCGGCGCGCATGGGTATTGCCGCACTGCCACACTGGGTGGTTGAAAACGTTGAGCGGCAAGGGCTGGTAGTGACCAAAACGCTGGGGGAAGGCTTGTGGAGCCGGCTGTACGCCGCGGTACGCGATGGCGAACAGCGCCAGCCGGTCATAGAGGCGTTTATTCGTTCTGCCCGCCAGCATGCCTGTGCGCATCTGCCGTTTGTGCGTGACGCTTCACGACCCAGCGCTGGTGCACCCACAGCGCGGCCACAATAACCGCGCTGCCCAGCATAAAGCGGCTCCAGTCCGGCGTTTTCTGCCAGAACGCGAAGTTGACCAGCAGCCCGGCCGGTACGTGAAAGTTGTTCATAATACTGAGCGTACCGGCATCAACCTGCGTCGCGCCGTAGTTCCACATAAAGTAGCCAAGCCCGGACACCACCACGCCAAGGAACACCAGCACCTGCCACTGTACTGTCGCCGCAGGCAGTTTTGCCATGTTGCCAAACAGCCCCCAGGCAATCAGTGTCACCAGCGCCGCCCCGAGGTAAAACCAGGAAAACGCGCTGTGCTGCGGCATCGGGTGCAGCTCCATCAGGCGCTTATAACCAACCTGACCGACGGCAAAACAGACGTTGGCCGCCTGCACCAGTAACAGCCCCCACCAGAAGTGATCGCTCACACCGTGGTAATGGATAATCGCCGCACCCAGCACCGCCAGCAGCGCGCTAAACGCATAGCCCCAGCGCAAGCGCCTGCCGCTTAACAGATCATAAATCAACGTCACGTAAAGCGGCGTCATTACCGAAAACAGCAGCACAGAGGGAACGTTCAGGTAGAGGTAACTGCGAAAGAAAAACAGGTACATGATGCCAAGCTGGAAAGCGCCGACCAGTAAATACAGCCCCAGCACTTTGGGAGAATAACCGCGCCAGCGCAAAAAAGGCAGGAACACCAGCGCCGCCAGCACCAGACGAAACATCGCCGAGAACCAGCTATCGACCTGGCCTGCCAGATATTCGCCAATCAGGCTAAAGGAAAAGGCCCACAAAATCGTGGTGATGATTAATAACGGCACAGTGAGGCTCGCTCCATAACACGCAACGGGTGCAGCATTGTAGTCGAGTTACGCAGCTGAATTTCCGTCAAGATGGTTTACATCAGAGCAAAAAAAGCGCACTCAGCCACTCAGAATTGCCAACGCAGCCAGACGAAAAACACAATTGCCCTTAAAAACACATTGCCGTTATTGTGCGAACCAGAAAAAGATGGCCTGCCCTTATCCGGCAGGCGTCAAACAAGACGTCAGAGCCCCAGCGTCAAATCCCGTCGCCGTCTTCAAAGCCGCGCAGCGAGCCGTTGAAGTATTGATCCATATCCAGCGACGGTTTGTCACTCTCCGGGCGGCCCACAATCCGCGCAGGCACACCGGCAGCGGTGGTATGCGGCGGCACCGGCTGTAACACCACGGAACCCGCACCGATTTTCGCCCCGCAACCGACTTCGATATTGCCGAGGATCTTGGCTCCTGCGCCAATCATCACTCCTTCACGAATTTTCGGGTGACGATCGCCATTGGTTTTACCGGTTCCCCCGAGCGTGACGGATTGCAGAATAGAGACATCATTTTCCACCACCGCCGTCTCACCAATCACAATACCGGTTGCATGGTCGAGCATGATGCCACAGCCAATACGGGCGGCCGGGTGGATATCCACCCCAAACGAGACAGAAATTTGATTTTGCAGGTAAATCGCCAGCGCCCGGCGGTCTTGCTGCCACAACCAGTGGCCGATACGGTAAGCCTGCAAGGCGTGAAACCCTTTAAGGTACAACAGCGGCGTGGAGTATTTATCCACCGCCGGGTCACGCAGACGCACCGCCATAATATCGCGGGCGGCAGCGGCAATCATTTGCGGGTCGGCGCGATAGGCCTCTTCCACCACTTCACGAATGGCAATGGCGGGCATGATGGCATTCGCCAGTTTGTTGGCGAGCATATAACTTAACGCACTGCCCAGGTTCTCATGTTTTAACAGCGTCGCGTGAAAGAAGCTGGCCAGCATTGGTTCGCAATCCGCCAGACTGCGCGCCTCATCCTTAATGTATTTCCAGACCAGTTCCAGCTCATCATTCGACATTGCGCTACCTCTTTGAAAAACCGTCAACTCACCGCGTTAACCTGTGCTGCCGCTCAATTTATTACCACAACGAAACGGTATTTTTGTCACAAAAACCATTTTTTTTACAATAAGACAACGCCGGGCCACCCGCAGGAAGCCCGAACCATATCCGGTGATTACACCCGGCTGCTTTCGTCTTTTCGTGCACGCCCGAGCAAACTTAGCGCGGCTTCACGGGCATCTTTGCCACAGTACAACACCTGCCAAAGCTGCTCGGTGATTGGCATTTCAACACCGTAGCGCTGCGCCAGCGCCATCACTTCTTTGGTATTACGGTAGCCTTCCACCACCTGACCTATTTGATTCTGGGCACTGATGACGTCCATGCCCTGCCCCAGCATCATGCCAAAGCGGCGGTTACGCGACTGGTTATCGGTACACGTCAGCACCAGATCGCCTAAACCGGCCATGCCCATGAAGGTGGACGGGTCAGCCCCTAACGCCATGCCAAGACGCGTCATTTCCGCCAGCCCGCGGGTAATGAGCGCCGTGCGCGCATTGGCACCGAACCCCATGCCATCAGACATGCCAGCGCCGATAGCAATCACGTTTTTTACCGCTCCACCGAGCTGCACACCAATAAAATCCGGGTTGCTGTAGACGCGAAAACTTTTGCCACAGTGCAGCAATTGCTGCAAATCATCGGAGAATTGCCGGTCGGTCGAGGCCAAAGCAATCGCGGTCGGGAGACCGGCGGCCAGTTCTTTGGCAAAGGTCGGGCCAGAGAGCACCGCCAGCGGGATAGACTCACCTAACACATCCCGCGCGACATCCTGCAACAAACGGCCCGTTTCCGCTTCCAGCCCTTTGGTGGCCCACACTAAGCGGGCATCCGCACGTAAATGCGGCCTGAGCTGTTGCAACACCTCGCCAAACACATGGCTTGGCACCACCACCAAAATATCGCGGCTGGACGCCAGCGCCTGTGGCAGTGAGCTTTCCAGTTGCAAGGTATCCGGGAAAGAGACGTCAGGCAAAAACGCCTGGTTGCAACGCGCAGCCTGCAACGCATGGATATGCTGCGGATCATGCCCCCAAAGTACGACACGATGGCCATTGCGGGCCACCGTGATCGCCAGCGCGGTGCCGTATGAACCGGCACCGATCACTGTCATGGCTGCATCAGGCACGCGCATCAGGCATCCAGCTTCTGGGTGCTGCCTTCCTGGCCTGCCTGCTGTTCCAGATAGTTCATGAACAGAGCATCAAAGTTAACCGGAGCCAGGTTGAGCTGCGGGAAAGTACCACGCGATACCAGGCTGGTGATGCATTCACGCGCATACGGGAACAACACATTCGGGCAATACGCGCCCAGGCAATGCGCCAGTTGAGTACCGTCAATGCCAGACACGGTAAAGATACCGGCCTGCTGAACTTCGCACAGGAATGCCGTCTCTTCACCCAGTGTCGAAGTCACGGTCACACGCAGTACCACTTCATAGACATCATCAGCCAGTTGTGTCGAGGCGGTGTCGAGATCCAGTTTGACTTCCGGGTTCCACTCCTGCTGGAACACTTGCGGCGCATTCGGCGCTTCAAACGAAATATCTTTGGTATAGATACGCTGGATCTGGAAATTCAGTTCGACGTTATTTTGTTCAGACATGTTGAATAATACCCTTTTGTTAGATTTCCTTGCGCGCTTCCTTTCGCCAGGAAAGTCACGCCATAACACAAACAGACAGCGCCCGCAGAGGGCACGGCCTTATTTACCGCGCACCAGCGGGAGATTCTCACCACTCCAGCCCGCCAGCCCGTCTTTCAAAATCAGAACGCGCTCAAAACCGGCGTTGAACAGATGTTCACCTGACTCGCGCGATGACATGCCATTGGCGCAAACCACAATCACCGGCTGTGCTTTGTGCTTTTCCAGCTCACCGAAGCTGCCGCTCTTGATGTCATTCGGCAACAGGTTGATAGCCCCGGCGATATGACCACGGCGATAATCGTCACGATTACGGGTATCCACCACTACCGCATCTTCTTTATTTATCAGCTGGATAGCCTCACCACGAGCCACTTCTTTTACCTTGGACAGTTTACTTTTCACTGTCAGCACGATGACTGCAATCAACAAGGCAACCCAGGCAACGCACATGACAGGGTGTCGGCTGATAAATGGCATAATCTCTTGCATGGGGTGTAACGACTCCGAAATCAGTTAATCAATTCAAATACAGGGTGTCTGAGTATACCTATGCCATAGTGCAATTACAGCCTGTAAGCCAATATCGCGTCACGATTCTGCGCAGCCGCCTGCATTTATCCCTCACGGCAGCGAAGATTAACCAAGGCACAACATCCGCCAACTGTCATGGATAGAAATAGAAATCCCAGACAACACAACTGGTAAGCGAAGGTTCATCGTGGAATAATCTTTCACCATGAGCAAAAACGCCTTCTCTGTACCGTTGCCCGTGGGCCGTGACAAATTGTTGATCCGGTGCGCCAGTGTGCTTTGTGTCGGCATGCTGCTGCTGCCGTGTCCTGGCCGCAGCGAAGACAGCCAGCAACAGCTGAAATCGTTACAGCAGGATATCGCAGAGAAAGAAAAAAGCGTGCGCGACCAGCAGCAGCGGCGCAACGTGCTGCTTACTCAGTTGAAACAGCAAGAGCAATCCATCGCGCAATCTACCCGTCAGCTACGGGATACGCGCGCCACGCTTGAGCGACTCAATCAAGACATCACCCACCTTGGCACGTCGATAACCAAACTACAGGCCCAGCAAAAAACGCAGGAAACGCTGCTGTCCCAGCAACTGGATGCCGCCTTTCGCCAGGGCCAACACAACGCCTTACAACTGGTACTCAGCGGTGAAGACGCACAGCGCCGCGAGCGCATTCTGGCTTACTTTACTTACCTGAACCGGGCGCGGGAAAAGTCCATCGGCGAGTTGCAACAAACCCGCGCGCAACTGGCGGCGCAAAAGCAGCAGATTGAGCAAAAGCAATCACAGCAAAAGCGCCTGCTTGGCGAGCAGCAACAGCAACAAAAAACGCTGGAGAAAGCGCAAAACGAGCGCCAAAGCATACTCGGCTCGCTGGAACAGGCGCTGGCAAAAGACCAGCAACAGTTAACCGAGCTGCGCCAAAATGAAAGCCGCCTGCGTGACCAGATAGCCCGCGCCGAGCGTGAAGCCAAAGCCCGCGCCGAGCGCGAGGCCCGCGAAGCCGCCCGCTTACGCGAAAAAGAGGAGCAGGCTAAACAGCGCGGAGCCCGTTACAAACCGACGGAGCAAGAACAGTCTTTGATAGCGCGAACCGGTGGTCTGGGTCAGCCTGCGGGTCAGTACGTCTGGCCGGTGCGGGGGCGCACCCTGCATCGTTTTGGCGAGCCGCTACAAGGCGAACTACGCTGGAAAGGGCTGGTGATTGCCACCAGCGAAGGCACCGAGGTGCGCGCCATCGCCGATGGCACAGTGCTGATGGCCGACTGGCTGCAAGGCTACGGCCAGGTGGTGGTAGTCGATCACGGCAGGGGGGATATGAGCCTGTACGGTTATAACCAGAGTGCGCTGGTTGCCGTCGGTGCACAGGTCAAAGCCGGCCAGCCGCTGGCGCTGGCAGGCAGCAGCGGCGGGCAGAGCCAACCCGCGCTCTATTTCGAAATCCGACGTCAGGGACAGGCGGTCAACCCCATCTCTTGGTTAGGAAGGTAAGTGTGCGTTTACTCCTCTGCCGTCTGTTGGCGGCTATCGCCCTATCAGGCGTAATACTCACGTCAGCGCAGCCAGTTCTGGCCGGTAAGCTGGCGCTGGTGATTGACGATTTTGGTTATCGCGCGCATAACGACAATCAGATTCTGGCAATGCCGACGGCGGTTTCCATCGCCGTGTTGCCCAACTCACCCAATGCCCGCGATGTCGCCACCAGAGCGCACGCACAGGGGCGCGAGGTGTTAATCCACCTGCCAATGGCCCCTATCAGCAAACAGCCGCTGGAAAAAGACACGTTACGCCCGGACATGAGTGAAGCGGAAATCACCCGCATCGTGCGTGAGGCGGTCAATAACGTGCCTTATGCAGCAGGGCTCAATAACCATATGGGCAGTGCGATGACTGCCAGCCTGCCGGGGATGCAAAAAGTGATGCGGGCCATGAGCGCCTATCGGCTCTACTTTCTTGACAGTATGACGATAGGGAGCAGTCAGGCCAGTCGCGCCGCGGCAGAGACAGGCATCAAGGTACTCAAACGCAAGGTTTTTCTTGATGACAGCCAAAACGTTGCTGATATCCGCCAGCAATTCAACCGCGCCTTAGACATCGCCAGACGCAGCGGATATGCGATTGCCATCGGCCATCCTCATCCCGCCACCATCACGGTGTTGCAGCAAATGCTGCCTGCGCTGCCTGCCGATATTGTGCTGGTACGGCCAAGCCAATTGCTCAATGAAGCAGAGCAGCGCTATCAGCCGGTGCCGACACAGCTCGCAGCAAGGCCCGCGCCGCAAAAACGCCTGCGCCCGGTTCAGGTCTGTGCATTCAAGCCTTTACCGGCGATGTCGCAGTTTGAACTGTGGCGTCGCCTCGGTCAGTACCTCAGCGAAAGCGCGGGTGTGCACTATATGCAACAGCGCTGGCAAATCTGGCTCGGCTGAGGGTAACCTGCGCCCGGCATCCGTGCATGCCGGGCGTGCTGATACGATAAACATCAATCGGGGCGCACAGGCTACCAGTCAAGGATCACTTTACCGGACTGCCCTGAGCGCATCACATCGAAGCCGTGCTGGAAATCATCGCGGTGAAAGCGGTGGGTGATAACCGGTGAGAGATCCAAGCCGGACTGGATAAGCGCCGCCATCTTGTACCAGGTTTCAAACATTTCTCGGCCATAAATCCCTTTAATTACCAGCCCTTTAAAAATGATCTCGCTCCAGTCCACCGGCGTTGCCTGCGGCGCAATACCCAGCATGGCGATACGCCCGCCGTGATTCATCACCGACAATAAGCTGCGAAACGCCTGCGGCGCGCCGGACATTTCCAGCCCCACGTCAAACCCTTCCGTCATCCCCAGCTCATGCATCACCGCCTCAAGCGCGGTATCGGCGACATTCACCGCCCGCGTCACCCCCATGCGGCGCGCCAGCGCCAGCCGGTACTCGTTGACATCGGTTATCACCACATGACGCGCCCCGACATGGCGGCACACCGCGGCTGCCATCACCCCTATCGGCCCGGCCCCGCAGATAAGCACATCTTCCCCCACCAAATCGAACGCCAGCGCGGTATGCACGGCATTGCCAAACGGGTCGAAAATCGCGGCTATCTCATCAGGAATGGCGGCTGGCAGGCGAAAGGCATTGTATGCCGGGATCACCAGATACTCGGCAAACGCCCCCGGTCGGTTCACGCCAACACCGGATGTGTTACGGCATAAATGCCGCCGACCGGCACGGCAGTTGCGGCAATAACCACAGGTAATATGGCCCTCACCCGATACCCGGTCGCCCAGATGAAACCCCTCAACCTCCTGCCCGATGGCCACAATCTCGCCAACATACTCATGGCCTGTCACCAGCGGTATCGGGACGGTTTTCTGCGACCATTCATCCCAGTTGTAGATGTGAACATCCGTGCCACAAATGGCGGTTTTGCGGATTTTAATCAGCACATCATTGTGACCAGGTTCCGGCTCTGGCACGTCAGTCAGCCAGATACCCGGTTCCGGTCGCAGTTTTGCCAGCGCTTTCATACCGTTCCCCCTCAGTCCACCACGCCAAGCTGCTGTCCCACACGAATAAATGCCGCCACCGCCTGTTCAACCTGCGCTGGCGTATGCGCAGCCGACAGTTGCGTGCGAATGCGCGCCTGCCCTTGCGGCACAACCGGGTAGAAAAAGCCGCTGACATAAATGCCCTGATGGCGCAGTGCAACGGCAAACGCCTGCGCCAGCCGGGCATCGCCCAGCATCACCGGAATGATGGCATGGTCAGCCCCAGTCAGCGTAAAACCGGCGGCGGTCATCTGTTGGCGAAACCGGTTTGCGTTGCGCCACAACTGCTGGCGCAGCGCCTGCCCGTCACGCACCAGCGTCAGTGCAGCAAGAGACGCCGTGACTATCGAAGGGGCGAGTGAGTTCGAAAACAGATAAGGGCGCGAGCGCTGGCGTAACCACGTAACCACCTCGCGGCGGGCCGCAATATATCCGCCGCTGGCACCGCCGAGCGCCTTGCCCAGCGTGCCGGTGAGGATATCAACCTGCCCCATCACCTGATGATATTCAGGCGTGCCGCGCCCCTGCTCACCGACAATGCCCACCGCATGCGAATCATCCACCATCACCAGCGCGTCATAACGGCGTGCCAGCTCGCAAATGCCCGGCAGATTGGCTATCACGCCGTCCATGGAAAATACGCCATCGGTAGCGATAAGCAGATGACGCGCCCCTTCAGAACGCGCCTGCTGCAACCGTGCTTCCAGTTGCCGCATATCGTTATTGCCATAGCGATAGCGGCGCGCTTTTGATAGCCGAATACCATCAATAATCGACGCATGGTTCAGCGCATCCGACACAATTGCATCCTCTTCGCCCATCAGGGTTTCGAACAGGCCGCCGTTGGCATCAAAACAGGAGGAGTAGAGAATGGCGTCCTCCATACCAAGAAAATGCGCCAGTTGTTGTTCAAGCTCGGTGTGGATATCTTGTGTGCCGCAAATAAAGCGCACCGAGGCCATACCGAAACCGTGGCTATCCAGCCCGGCTTTGGCAGCACCAATCAATGCCGGGTGATTCGCCAGCCCTAAATAGTTGTTGGCACAAAAGTTGATCAACTCATCACCGCAGGCGGTGCTGACCTGGGCCTGCTGGGGGCTGGTAATGGGCTGCTCGTCTTTGAACAGACCATCACGCTGCAACGCTGCCAGTTGAGCGGTCAGTTGCTGATAAAATGCCGCAGGCATCGCTTATTCTCCTTTCTCCATGACACACCCTATGCAGGTAAAGGTAGTGGAGAAATGCAAACCGGGCTGACGGCTTTAGCGCAAAACCCCACCGCCATCACACGATAAATGCGGCGCAGTACGCAGGATATAGCGAGAAAATCAGCACAGGATGCCCGCTGTGCGCGGTAATGTTATGATAGCGCCCAACAGGTGTAGAGCGCGGTGCTCTACCAGCAAGCTTAACAAGGTAACTCCCATGATTATCGTGACTGGCGGTGCCGGCTTCATCGGCAGCAATATCGTGAAGGCGCTCAATGACGCCGGACACCGGGATATTCTGGTGGTCGATAACCTCAAAGATGGCACCAAATTCGCCAATCTGGTTGATCTGGACATCGCCGATTACATGGACAAGGAAGATTTTATTGCCAGTATCGTTGCCGGTGACGATCTGGGCGATATTGACGCGATTTTCCATGAAGGTGCCTGTTCATCCACCACCGAGTGGGATGGCAAATACATGATGGATAACAACTATCAGTATTCAAAAGAGGTGCTGCACTACTGTCTTGAGCGCGGTATTCCATTCCTGTACGCCTCCTCTGCGGCAACCTACGGTGGCCGTACCGATAATTTCATTGAAGATCGCCAGTACGAACAGCCGCTTAATGTGTACGGCTACTCCAAATTCCTGTTTGACCAGTATGTGCGTGAGATTCTGCCGCAGGCTGAGTCACAGATTTGCGGCTTCCGTTATTTCAATGTCTACGGGCCGCGTGAAAGTCACAAAGGCAGCATGGCGAGCGTGGCTTTCCACCTCAATACCCAACTGAATCAGGGCGAAAAGCCGAAACTGTTCAGCGGCAGCGAAAACTTCAAGCGTGATTTCGTTTATGTCGGCGATGTGGCAGCGGTGAATCTGTGGTTCTGGCAGCACGGTGTCTCCGGTATTTTCAACTGCGGTACTGGCCGCGCCGAGTCGTTCCAGGCCGTTGCCGATGCGGTACTGACCTGGCACAAGCAAGACAGCGTCGAATACATCCCGTTCCCGGACAAACTGAAAGGCCGCTATCAGGCATATACCCAGGCCGACCTCAGCAAATTACGGGCTGCCGGTTATGACAAGCCGTTCAAAACCGTCGCCCAAGGGGTGACTGAATACCTTGCCTGGCTTAACCGCAGCGTTTGATTTGTCTGGCCGTAAGGAAATACCAACGGTATGAAAATTCTGGTCATCGGCCCGTCGTGGGTAGGCGACATGATGATGTCGCACAGCCTGTATCGCACGCTCAACGCGCAATACCCGCAAGCCTCGATTGATGTCATGGCACCGGCCTGGTGCCGCCCGTTGCTGGCGCGTATGCCAGAGGTCAATCAGGCGCTGGCCATGCCACTTGGCCACGGTGCGCTGGCGCTTGGCGAACGGCGGCGATTGGGCATGGGACTGCGTGAACAGCACTATGATCGCGCCTATGTGTTACCCAATTCGTTTAAATCCGCACTGGTGCCGTTTTTTGCCCGCATCCCTCAGCGCACCGGCTGGCGCGGCGAAATGCGCTACGGCTTACTGAACGACGTGCGGGTGCTTGATAAAGCCGCCTTCCCGTTAATGGTGCAACGCTATGTCGCGCTGGCCTATGGCCGCGATCGGATACATAGCGCCAGCGACCTGCCGCAGCCGCTACACTTACCGCAACTGAGCGTCAGCGAAGCCGAAAAAGCTACCGCACTGGCCGCATTTCCGCTCGCCGGGCAGAGACCCATTATTGGTTTTTGCCCCGGAGCCGAATTCGGCCCGGCGAAACGCTGGCCTCACTATCATTACGGCGCACTGGCGCAATCACTGATAGATAACGGCTATCAGGTAGTGCTATTCGGTTCTGCAAATGACCGGCAGGCCGGGGAAGATATCTGCGCCACGCTCAGTCACGAGGCGAAAGGATACTGCTTAAATCTGGCAGGCCAGACCTCGCTGGATCAAGCCGTCGTCCTGATCGCCGCTTGTCAGGCGGTAGTCAGTAATGACTCGGGCCTGATGCACGTCGCCGCTGCGCTCAACCGCCCGCTGGTGGCGCTGTATGGCCCCAGCAGCCCGGACTTCACACCGCCACTGTCTCAGCAGGCCGAGGTGATTCGCTTAATTAGCGGCTATCATCGGGTACGTAAAGGGGACGCCGAGCAGGGCTACCATCAAAGCCTGATCGACATTCAGCCACAGCAGGTACTCGAAGCCCTGTCACGCCATATTGCTGTTCAGGGGGCGCCAGCATGAGGGTGCTGATTGTTAAAACCTCATCCATGGGCGATGTGCTGCACACCCTACCGGCATTGACCGATGCAATGCAGGTGATTCATGGCATTGAATTTGACTGGGTAGTGGAAGAGGGCTTTGCCCAGATACCCGGCTGGCATCCGGCAGTTGACCGCGTCATTCCCGTCGCCATTCGCCGCTGGCGTAAAAACTGGTTTAGTGCGCCGGTTCGTGCTGAACGCGCGGCGTTTAAACAGCGCCTGCGGGAAAAGCGCTATGACGCAGTCATAGACGCGCAGGGATTACTGAAAAGCGCCTTGCTGGTGACACGACTGGCCCATGGCAACAAGCACGGCCTTGACTGGAAAAGTGCGCGTGAACCGCTGGCAAGCTGGTTCTATCAATACCGCCACCCGGTCGCGCGCCAGCAACATGCCGTAGAGCGTATTCGCGCGCTGTTTGCCATGAGTCTCAATTACCGCAAACCGGCAGAGCAAGGCGACTATGCGATTGCCGCACGCTTTCTCTCAACGTCGGTTGCCGATACATCACCCTATCTGGTGTTCCTGCACGCGACCACGCGTGATGAAAAACACTGGCCGGAAACCCACTGGCGTGAACTGATAGCCCTGACAGCGCCAACCGGGCTGCGTATTCTGCTGCCCTGGGGAGCAGAACATGAACATCAACGGGCACAGCGTCTTGCCGAAGGCTTTGCGCATGTCGAGGTGCTGCCAAAGCTCACGCTGGAGCAGGTTGCCGCCGTGCTGGCGGGCGCGCAGGTCGTGGTATCGGTGGATACCGGTTTAAGTCACCTGACGGCGGCACTTGATAGGCCCAATATCACCTTATATGGCCCGACCGACCCTGGACTGATTGGCGGCTACGGGAAAAACCAAACGGCGGTGATATCTTGTAACAATAAGATGGACAGTATTTCCGCCGAAAATGTATTCAGGCAGCTCACAGAGAATGATATAAAACGCTAATCCTTAATAGTGATAAGGATTAGCGGCGTTGTATGACAGCAGTTAACGGACGTCAGGGGCCTTAAATGATAGACGAAACTGCATTGAATCAATGAATTGAAGCAAGGCACCTGGAAAAAGCATGTTGATATTTCAAAAAAGAACCGCAATATCATTATTATTGGCAATGACCTTGTTGTTGTGTGCTTTTTGGGCTAGTCCAAGTCAGATACTTCCATTTCACAGAAATTTTTTAATCTATTCTGTATTTTTTATTGCCATGGTCTATCTGTCAAAAGATAAAAACCTTTTAGCGTGTATAGATATTAAAAAAATAAAAAGTGTCATATGGATATTGGCGGCTATGACGGTTATCACACTTGGTTGTGGTCTTCTGTTTTCACCCTCTCATAAAGAGATGCTCAGTGCATGGCAAAGCCAATGGTTACGCCCGCTAATGTTATTTGCTTATGGCTTGTTATTTTACCCCCTGATTTTAAGTTATTTTAAGAAAATAACCATTAACTGGATAATTACTGCAATTATTACCAGCTTTTGGGCTCCAATATTTATTCACAACCTATCCATAGCATATTTATCCTTCAAGACAGGTAGTATCCCCTGGGGAGATACGTATATATTCCCATCCCGCCTTGAACTGAGCTTTCAAATCAACCTAATCAGTATCATTATTTTTACCGACTTATTTCTTCGTATTTTTAACGAAGAACACTTACTAAAAATCAACACCAGCACCCTGATTTTCTTTATCATTAACAATATTATCGCCACCATCTTCGCCAATACACGCTGGGGCACTATTGGTATGATTTTGGGGTTATTGTCTATCGGGTTTGTTTTTTTCATAAAAAACATAAAAAAAGCAAACCTCATAAAAATATCCATATTCCTGAGTTTAATCATATTCAGTACCATCACTGTTGGCGTGTTTTCTTATAAAGAAGATCCAAGATGGAAAGGCATCAGCGGGGATATGATAGTTGGCTGGAATGCACCGAGTGACAGCTTCTGTTTTATATTCAACAGCCCGGAAAGAACGGTTCCTGAGCGCAATGATGGCACACCCGTCAATCACTCCAACGCCTGTCGCATGGCCTATATTCATCAGGCAACAACATTTATTCTTGAGCACCCATTAGGCATGGGAACCAGTAAAACGGCCTTTCTTTACCGTTTACAGGAGAAATACCATAATCCGCGAATTGATATCAGCCACAGCCATAGTGGGGTTCTGGAGTACGGTTTACAGTACGGTATCATTGGCATGCTACTATGGGTGATATATAACATTGTCCTGATGAAGAAAGCCTACCATGCTTTTTTCAGAGAAAATAAAAAAATAGGTATAGTTTTATTATTAATTTCAGGTGGTTTCTTTTTCCGCTCTGCGGTAGATCGCATTTTGCTTGATCACTATATGGAAGAATATATGTTCTTATGTGGCCTTTTATTAAGTCTTATCTCATATAAAGGCCCGCAGAATAATAAGGTGGCATAAGACACTCTCTTCCACCTGACTCAGGCTGTTTAAACTCAGCCTGAGTCCGTATAAAAAAGACAACACACCAAAAAATAACAAACGCCATCACTTATTGATGGTTATAAAAATAATATTAATGACCTTTTTAAAATTAAATCCATAGCACGAACAAGCCATAATTCCAGTTACTCTCATAGATATAAAAAAACATTGCATTAGATATTTTCAACAAATATAATTAGTGTATTATAAATTATGCTGAATTATTCATGATGGAAAATATAGATAAAAACAGAAGAGTAGATAAAGCTCACATAAAACTGAGTTATATCACTCATTTTTATTGTAACCAAAACAATATAAATTCCGTTGTTTCGCTGTTGCGGGAGTATGAAAAGTATGACCCTGCACTGCTGGATGTGATTCAGTTTGTGATTGTGGATGATGGTTCTCCCGTCAGCTATGATATTCCTGACGTTAACCTCAACATCACCTGGTTAAAGATCAATGAAGATATCAAGTGGAATCAGGCGGGTGCCAGAAACCTCGGGGTGCTGTATGCACAATCGGACAAGTTTGTTGTTACCGATCTTGATCACATTATTCATGAAAATACGCTGAGATATATGGTTGAACGCCGTAATCCAGGCCGTTCCTTCTTTAAAATCTATCGCAACGCGTCAGAAAATCCCGGTAAAATTTATAAAGGCCACTCCAACCTGTTCTTCATGTCACGGGCAAGGTTCATGCGTTTCTTTGGCTATGATGAAGAATTTTCAGGGAATTATGGGGCGGAAGATTATCGTTTCGTGAAGTACCAAAAATATCAGGGCTCTGTTCAGCGCTACCTGCCGAAAAAATACCTTTGCTCGGAGCGCAATCTTGACCGGGAAAAATCCTACCATACCCTTGAGCGCGATCTTTCTGCCAACACGCCAATTGATGCCAGAAAAAAACAGGAAATAGAAACCTATGGCAAAGATTACGGTCATAGCCGGATGTTTCTGAATTTTACCTGGCAGATAACAAAAACCCACCACCGGCCAGCGCCGGTGCCGCAGGAAAACAGGTGGTGGAAACCATTGTGGTGGCTGCGTTACGCTTTTGGTTTTCTTGCCCGCTAAAAATGGCCTCTCTCAGGCAGCGGCTCGAGAGAGGTTTATCATCCGGCTATACGCAATGATAAGGCAGTACGGAACTGGCCTTGAGCCTATTAAGAGGCATCTATCGTTTTGATACGCTCACGGACTTTGGCTTCTACCTGCTCGGGTGAAATAATCCTCATCCGGTTATCGACCTGCGTATTGAGGTTATTTTGTACGCCATAGATAACATCGTGCAATTGGGGGTCTTGATAAGGCCCGGTAACAGCGGGAATCGCCCCGACAAACAGGCTCACCGTCGGCACGCGTAGCGCTATTGCCAGATGTAGCGGCCCGGTATCTCCGGTTAATAACAGATCCATCCCCTGAATGGTGGCAACGAGCTCTTTCAGTGTGGTCGCCCCAATCTTGTTGAGTACCCGGCTGTGATACCGGCTATCCAGGGTGTTAAAAAACGCCTGACCTTGCGCAACTTCCCGGTCGCCACCACCAATCAGCACAATGTCGATACGCTCATCCGATTCACACAAACGCACCGCCAGACCGGCAAAGTATTCAACCGGCCAACAGCGTTCCGGCGTTGAGGCTCCCATCTGAAAACCAATCACTCGTCGATGTTCTGCTTTCACTACCGGCGTAAGCGCAAAGGGAATGCGCATGGCAATATTCCCGGTATCTGCCCCCAGCATCGCCACCAGTTCAAGGCGGCGCTGAATAAAATGCCCGTGGAAACCCATAATATAGCCAGACAACCAGCGATTCATGACCTCAATGCCATCCTGATGGTTATCACGCAATACATAGCGAGCGCCAGAGAGCACCGCGCTGAGATAATCGTAAGGATCATGCGAATGCAGGATAATCGCCAAATCGGGTAGTGCGATGCGCTGAATATCTTTTACCAGCTTAGGCACCGTGTTGACCTTACTGTTCCAGCACACGACGTGCTGCCAGTCTTGCCCACCCGCAACAAATTCATAGAGCTTTTTATGCACCACCAGCGTAATGGTGGCATTCGGAAAACGCTGGCGTACCGCACGTATCGCCGGTGTGTTGAACATAAAATCGCCCAGGGCTGTCGTGGAATAAATCACGATATGAGAAAAATCGGTTTCATTCACTAACTGCTGTGCGGGCTGTAATCGCGCTTTTCTGGCGGCGACCAGGCGCAAATAAAGATCAACCGCTTTGAATTTCCAGCCTTTCTTCATCCTTTCGCAACCTTGATACTCTGGTAGTATTCGTAAAGTGTTTTGCCCTCTGTGCGTTCTGAAAGCCAGGCAAACAGCGCCGTCAGGTCGTCATAGAGCGCTTCAATCTGTGCTTCATTGGTAAACGTCGGGCTGCCGCCGGGCATAAATTCCGAAGAATGCAGCATGAATTCGACATAATCGCTGCCTTCAGCCAGCGTCTTTTCCACCACCCATTTCATCTGCGCCAGATTATTTCTTTTCGGGCGCAGCCAATGTACTGATGGGCTTCGTTTTTTTCCCGCCAACGCGCCAAAAGCCTGTTTGAGCCCATTAACAATGGCGTGATGCTTATATTGAATGCTCATCGGCACTTCAAGCAGCGCGGAATCACCCGGCTGGTCAATCTGGTGGATATCCATGAAATACGCCTGACGCGGAAAGCGGCGATAATCGGTTCCGCCTTCACCATTTGGCGCGCCGGACGCTGTTTGCCAGTTCACGCGCGGCGTCACCGAACAGTCAACCCGATAGCCGAACTCTACCAGTAGCCTGGCATAGTCGGCATTCATGGCCCAGCGCCCGGCGCGATGGCTGCGCATCGGCATCTGGAAGGTGTCTTCCAGCAACGAGGTCATATAGGCAATTTTCTCGCGCATGACCGCTTCAGGGTATTCGATAAGATAGGGTTTGTAGTGCCAGTCATTGTCTGTCAGAGCGAACTGCGGGGGGCTGTTCCAGGCGTGCAGGTGCATCCCGACCTCACCCTGATTTCTGGCGATAACATCACGCGCAAACTCAACATACGCAGGATCGCTGGCCATCTCATAGTTGGTCAGCCAGGTTGGCTTGAAACCATATTGTTCACACAATGCCTGAAAACGCGGCAGATAGCGGGTATTTTCCGTCAAAATGCGCTCGTCATTCTGCCAAAGGTTGTCGCCTTCCGTATCAATCGTAATGATAAACGCGGGTTTGCTCATGGAAATATTCACCTGATAATCGGGAAGCCTATGTTACGCAAGCAGCCTTCACGCCGTAAACCGCAAATATCAGCCTTAGCGAGGCGGGATGACCGGCTAAAGCGGGCATAACCGGTTCGCCTGCGCGAACAACAGTAGCCACTCATGACGATGTCATTTAAAATCACGGCCTGCTTGCAATGAGAGCCGTCGCTGATGAATCATAACGTCGCAACCACCGCGATCCAGCGTATTTTGCTGATTAAATTGCGCCATCATGGCGACATGTTGCTGATTACTCCTGTTATCAATACATTGAGTGAATGCTATCCGAATGCCCGGATAGACGTGCTCATGTATCTGGAAACGCAAGATATGCTGGCAGCCAACCCACGGATTAACCGGCTGATAACGATTGATCGTCAGTGGAAGAAACAGGGCATCGCCGCGCAACTGACCCACGAATACCGCCTGCTCAAAGACATTAAGAAACAAGGCTATGACATGGTGGTGAATCTGGCCGATCAGTGGCGTAGCGCATTGATTACCGGCCTGACCAAGGCACCTGTCAGGCTCGGGTTCAATTTTCCTAAACGTCAGCACCTTGTCTGGCGTCGCAGTCATACCCAGTTGGTAGAGACTGACGGCCATGCCACGCAGCACACGGTCGAACAAAATTTATCTATCCTGACTCCCTTGCACCTCGCCACCCTCAGTACACAGGTGTCGATGTGTTATACCCCGTCAGACTGGCAATACACTCAGTTACGCCTGCAACAGCAACAGGTGGGTGAGCGCTATATTGTGGTGCAGCCCACGTCACGCTGGTTATTCAAATGCTGGGATGAGATAAAATGGGCCGAGGTGATCGGTGCCCTGCATCAGGAGGGCTATCAGGTCGTGCTAACCTCTGGGCCGGAGGCCAGCGAGCAGCGCATGGTGGCGCAGATCATGGCGCATTCGCCCAAAGAGCGTGTTATTTCGCTCTCTGGCCAGTTAACGCTACGCCAGTTGGCCGCACTCATTGACCACGCCGCGCTATTTCTCGGTGTAGACTCGGTGCCAATGCACATGGCCGCCGCGCTACACACGCCCTGCATTGCCCTGTTCGGCCCCTCAAAGTTAACGTTCTGGCACCCCTGGCAGGCGAGCGGTGAGGTTATCTGGGCAGGCCACTATGGCGACTTGCCCGATCCTGATGATATTGATACCAACACCGAGCAGCGCTATCTGGATCTTATTCCCGCAGAGGATGTGATTGCCGCCGCCAGGAGACACTTATTGTGACACCACTACGCATTGCGATAGTTCGGCAAAAATACCGCCCCGATGGTGGCGCAGAACGGTTCGTCGGACGGGCGCTGGAAGCGCTGACCACCGAAAATCTGCAATTGAACGTGATTACGCGAGAATGGCAGGGCAACAGAAAGGCCGACTGGCAGCTACATATCTGCAATCCCGGTTACTGGGGGCGTATTAGCCGCGAGCGTGGTTTCGCCAACGCGGCGCGAACCCTGTGGCAACAGCAGCATTTTGACGTGGTGCAAAGCCATGAGCGTATCGCCGGTTGTGATATCTACCGGGCCGGTGATGGCGTGCACCATCGCTGGTTACAGCAGCGCGCACGGCTCTTACCGGGCTGGCGTAGCAACCTGCTGTTCGCTAACCGCTTTCACCGCTATGTGATGCAGGCGGAAACAGCGATGTACCGTGCGCCGCAGCTCAAGGCGGTTATCTGCAATGCGGAGATGATAAAACGCGAGATCATGGACGAATTTGGCCTGCCGGCCAGTAAAATCCATGTCATTTATAACGCTATCGACAGCCAGCACTTTCTGCCAGCCAGCGCCGAACAGCGCCAACAGGTGCGCACCGCGCTCTCCTTGCCAGAGCACAGCACCGTGCTGGTGTTTGTCGGCTCCGGCTTCGAGCGCAAAGGGCTGGATGCGGCCATCCGCGCACTGGCCACCACAGACCGCTACCTGATTGTCGTCGGCCAGGATAAAGCCGAACGCAAATACCGCGCCCTTGCCACATCGCTCGGTTGTGCATCCCGGGTGCGCTTCGTCGGTGTACAAAAAGACCCGCAGCCTTATTATCATGCCGCCGACGGCCTGCTATTGCCGACGCTCTACGACCCCTTCCCGAATGTGATTCTGGAAGCGATGGCATGCGGCCTGCCGGTTATCACTTCGACAACGTGTGGAGGCGCGGAGTTTATTCAACCGGGCAATAACGGGTATATTTGCGATGCGCTGGATATCGCCGCACTGGCCGAGGCAATAATGGCGCTGCCATCTGCTGCCCCCGGTAGTAGTATGGGCGCGGCTGCGCGTCATCGCATCCTTGATGAGTCGCCGCAAAAGCTGTCGCAAAAGCTCATCTCGCTCTACCAAACCATACTGGAGTAACGCATGAGGATCCTGATCGTTATCGATGGCCTGCCCGGTGGCGGAGCGGAAAAAGTGGTACTGACGCTCGCCCAGGGGTTGATCGCCGCCCGGCATCAGGTTTCGCTGTTCTCATTACGGGATGTACAGGAGTATCCGCTGCCTGCGGGGCTGACCTATCAAACCCTTGTTGATCGCTGTACCTCGCCCTGGCGTAAGTTAAATGAACTGACTCGCCGGGCAAAAGCGCTGGATACGGCCATCCGCGCAGCGGAATCCCGCCACGGCAACTTCGATCTGGTGCTGTCTAATTTGCATAAAACCGATCGCATCGTCGCTCGTTGCGCGGCGCTAAAGCGCAGCAGCGTCTGGTTTTGTCTGCACGGTATGTTTTCACCGTCTTATATTGGCCATCGTCAGGGCGTTTCACGCTGGCTAAAACGCAAGAAAATTCAGCGTGTTTACCAGCAACGCAATCTGGTTGCCGTCTCGCAAGCCGTGCTTGGCGACATGCGCAATGCGTTTCAGGTTTCGCCTGCCCGTGCCGAGGTTATCAATAACCCGTTCGATTTTGACCGGATTGCCGAACTGGCTGCACAACCCTGTGAGATGGCGGGCAAAGCGTACCTGATTCACGTCGGGCGTCTGCATCCGCATAAACGTCACGATCGCCTGTTGCAAGCGTATGCCCTGAGCGGCATCACGCTACCGTTACTGCTGTTAGGCAAGGGGGCCAGCGAATATACCCGGCAGCTACAACAGCTTGCCGAAACGCTCGGCGTTGCTGACCGGGTTATCTTTCACGGCTTTTGCGACAATCCTTACCCTTATATCCGCCATGCGCGCCTGCTGGTACTCAGCTCAGACAGCGAAGGTTTTGGCAATGTCCTGGTCGAAAGCCTGTTCTGCGGTACACCGGTGGTCAGCACGCGCTGCCCCGGCGGGCCAGAGGAGATCCTGACCGGCGATCTGGCACGCGGCTTGTCGAACCTGAATGAACGCGATCTGGCGCAGACGATGCTGTCAGTATTGCAGTCACCGCCACCGATCGCCGCAGAGCAACTCGATCGCTATCGTCTTGAGACGATCTGTGCGCGCTATCTGGCACTGGCTGAGTCACGTTGAGCCACTCCCTGTAAACCCGCACGGCGGCCAGCGGCTCATACTGCGTCTCTACTTACGCAACGCGTGCCACGCACCGTTGACGACATGAAAGAAAATGCATAATTCTCTACGACGAATACAATATCAATGACTATGTTACAAACTCTGTATACCTTTTTGTTTTATATCATTCAGCCACTTATCTGGCTGCGCCTGTGGCTACGGGGACGAAAAATTCCGGCTTACCGCAAACGCTGGGGTGAACGCTACGGTTTCTATAAAAGTCAGGTGAAGCCTGACGGCATCCTGCTGCACTCGGTTTCCGTGGGCGAAACGCTGGCGGCCGTGCCGCTGGTACGCGCGCTGCGCCACCGTTATCCGTCTCTGCCGATTACCGTCACCACCATGACACCAACAGGCTCAGAACGGGCGCTGTCAGCCTTTGGTAAAGATGTCTACCACGTCTACCTGCCCTATGACCTGCCGGGTGCCATGACGCGCTTTCTCGACCACGTACAGCCACGCCTGGTTATCATTATGGAAACCGAGCTATGGCCGAATCTTATCAGTGCACTGCATCAACGTCAGACGCCATTAATTATCGCCAATGCCCGCCTGTCGGAACGTTCATCCAGGGGATATCGCAAGCTCGGCCGCTTTATGTCTGCGCTGCTGCGCCGCATTACGCTCATTGCAGTACAAAACGCCGAAGATGGTGAGCGCTTCATCGAGCTTGGGCTAAAACGCAGCCAGTTAAATGTCACCGGTAGCCTGAAATTCGATATTTCCGTCACCCCGGAACTGGCCGCCCGCGCGGTGACGCTGCGTCGCCAGTGGGCATCACAGCGCCCGGTGTGGATTGCCGCCAGCACCCACGAAGGGGAAGAGAGCATCATCGTGCAGGCCCACGCCGAGTTGCTTAAAACGTTTCCTAATCTGCTGTTGATACTGGTGCCACGCCACCCTGACCGCTTTGATGACGCCAAAGCCATCGTGCGCAAAGCCGGGCTCACTTACACGCTGCGCAGCACCGGAGCCATCCCGCCAGCCACCACCCATGTGGTCATTGGCGATACCATGGGTGAACTGATGCTGCTTTATGGTATTGCCGACCTGGCATTTGTTGGCGGCAGCCTTATTGATCGCGGCGGTCATAACCCGCTGGAGCCTGCGGCTCACGCCATTCCGGTACTCATGGGGCCGCATACCTTTAACTTCAAAGATATCTGTGCCCGGCTGCAAGCCGCTGACGGGCTTATTACCGTTAGCGATAGCGCATCGCTGATAAAACAAGTGATGACATTGCTATCTGACGACGATTACCGCCGTTACCACGGCCACCACGCCGTCGACGTGTTGCACAAAAATCAGGGCGCACTGCAAAGTCTGCTGACGCTGCTGGAGCCTTATCTGCCGCCACGGAGCCAGTAATGAGCCGAAAACGCCTGTCTGTTGTGCTCATCAGCCACAATGCTGCCGAGCTGTTACCCGACTGTCTGGCCTCCGTTCAGTGGGCAGATGAAATTATCGTACTGGATTCAGGCAGTCAGGATGCCACACTGGATATCGCCCGCCGCTATGGCGCACAGGTCTACCAAAATACCGACTGGCACGGCTTCGGCCAGCAGCGCCAGCTGGCGCAGCAGTACGCCAGCGGCGATTATATTTTCATGATTGACACCGATGAACGGGTCACACCGCCGCTGCGTCAGGCTATCGAGGCGGTGCTGGAGGCACCGGCTGACAACACGGTGTATCGCTGTGCCCGCCGTAACCTGTTCCTCGGGCGGTTTATGCGACACAGCGGCTGGTACCCGGATGCCGTCATCCGGCTCTATCCGAGACATTACCGTTATAACAACAATGCCGTACATGAGTCGCTGGATTACGGCAGTGCAAAGGTTGTCTCGCTGCACGGCGACCTGATGCACCTGACATGCCGCAATCTGTTCGATTTTCAAAAAAAGCAGCTCGCTTACGCTCAGGCGTGGGCCACCGAGCGTTTTCAACAGGGCAAACGCTGCCGTTTTTCGGCCATTGTGCTGCATACGCTGGGGGCATTTGTCAAAACCTGGCTCTTGCGCGCGGGCTTCCTTGATGGCAAGCAGGGGTTTCTGCTCGCGCTGGTCAATGCGCAATACACCTTTAACAAATATACTGGACTGTGGGCGTTAGCACGCCAGCCACACTCGCCTTCAGAACGTCAGCCTCAGGAAAGCCAGCATGACAAAGACTAGAGCGATTTATCCCGGCACATTTGATCCGATGACCAACGGGCACCTCGACCTGCTGACACGCGCCACCCGTATGTTTGACCATTTGATTCTGGCCATCGCCGCCAGCCCGGGAAAGAACACTCTGTTTACACTCGAAGAGCGAGTCTCGCTGGCAAAAGCCGCAACCGGCCACCTGAATAACGTGGACGTGATAGGTTTTACCGACCTGATGGCTAATTTTGCTCACCAGCAGCACGCCACCATTCTGGTTCGCGGGCTGCGGGCCGTGTCTGATTTTGAATATGAGTTGCAACTGGCAAAGATGAACCACCACCTGATGCCAACGCTGGAAAGCGTTTTTCTGATGCCATCGGAGCAGTGGTCGTTTATCTCTTCGACGCTGGTAAAAGAAGTGGCCCGACACGGCGGCGATGTGTCACATTTTCTGCCACCCCCGGTCGCCAGCGCACTGCTGGAAAAGTTAGCCGGAAAATAGCCATCCTTAACACGGCATACTATCGCTGGCAGCGTTTACAAAAAAAGGTACTGCGCTGCCCCTGCTTGATGCTGTCTATCGCTGTACCACAGTGATGGCATGGCTCACCGCTGCGGCCATAGACCTGTAGCGCCTGCGCAAAATAGCCCGGCTTACCGTCCGATTGCAGAAAATCGCGCAGCGTGGTGCAGCCTTGTTCGATGGAGCGTTGCAACACCTGTTTAATCGCCCGCACCAGTTGCCCGGCTTCAGCCTCAGACAATGACCCCGCGGGCCTGCCCGGCAGGATACCGGCGCTAAACAGGGATTCACTGGCGTAAATATTCCCCACGCCAACCACGGTTTTGTTATCCATAATCCACTGTTTTATCGCCGTCTTTCTGCCACGAGACTGCGCAAAAAGGTATGCGGCAGAAAACACTTCATCCAGCGGCTCCGGCCCCAGATGCGAAAGATGCGGGCTGGTCGCTAAATCCGTGCACCACAACCATGCGCCAAAGCGCCTTGGGTCGGTGTAGCGCAGCACCTTACCGCTATCCATCACCAGATCAACATGGTCATGTTTGCCCGGCTCACTGTACTCCGGCAAGACCCGCAGGCTACCCGACATCCCAAGATGGACAATAATCCAGCCCGCAGGCAGCTCAATCAGCAGATATTTAGCGCGCCGCTGCACGCTTAGCACCGGCGTATCGCTCAGTGACAAAATTTCAGGAGAGACCGGCCAGCGCAAACGTGCGTTACGCACCTCAGCATACGCAATGGTATGGCCAACCAGCCACGGTGAAATGCCGCGGCGACTGGTTTCTACCTCGGGTAATTCAGGCATGTTCCCTCCTGTTTTTCTGTATGCGAGCATAAAAAAACCCGGCCGAAGCCGGGTTTTTCATATCCACTAAAATTACTTGATTTTAGCTTCTTTGTAGAGAACGTGCTGACGGACAACTGGATCGAATTTTTTCAGTTCCAGTTTTTCCGGCTTAGTACGCTTGTTCTTCGTAGTGGTATAGTAGTGACCAGTACCAGCAGAAGAAACCAGCTTGATCTTCTCGCGAACACCTTTAGCCATGATTCAGTTCCTTAATACTTTTCACCACGGGCACGCAGATCGGCCAAAACCGCTTCGATACCCTTTTTATCGATAACACGCATACCTTTAGCAGATACGCGCAGCGTTACAAAACGCTTTTCACCTTCAACCCAAAAACGATGGGAATGCAGGTTTGGCAGAAAACGGCGTTTAGTCGCATTCATTGCGTGGGAACGGTTGTTACCCGTCACCGGACGCTTGCCAGTAACTTGGCAGACTCGGGACATGTCTATTCTCCAAAAATCAAATCAGCTCGAGCTTCGTAGAGGATGTTGGCCGCCTCGTCAGGCTCTAGAGCCCATCTCAGCAACTTCACTGAAACGACTCTGTCATCAGGGTAAACCTGCTGAGATAGGCTCTTAACGCCACACCCAAGATTCTCAAAGGTGGCGTAGTATACGCTCTGAAGCGTATGCGCTCAAGTCCCGAACAGCTAAAGATCCCCAAGGATCGCGGAAATATCTTCAAATCCAGCCCCGCTCGGCAAAAGAGACGTATTCGCCGCGCCCAATCACCAGATGATCAAGCACCCGAATATCCAGTAACTGGCAGGCCGTCATGATGCGACTGGTAATCAACCGGTCAGCCTGGCTGGGCTCCGCCCGCCCCGAAGGATGATTGTGAGCCAGAATCAGCGCGGCGGCATTTAGCTTTAACGCTTCTCGCACGATTTCACGCGGGTGCACTTCCACACTGTGCAGCGTGCCGGCAAACATCTCTTGGTGCTCAATCATCCGATGCTGATTATCCAGAAACATCACCAGAAACACCTCCCGCTCATGATGAGCCAGCAACAATTGCAGGTATTGCTGCGTCACCTGTGGATTGAGCATGGCGTCCTCCCGTGCCAGATGAGAAGAGAACAGCCGTCGGGACAATTCTGCCACTGCCTGCAACTGGGTGTACTTGGAAACCCCTACCCCACGCACCGTGCTAAAAGCCGCCCAGTCAGCCGTCATCAGTTGATGCAGCGAGCCAAACTGCTGCAACAGGTTTTGCGCCAGTTGCATCACATTCACACCGTCAACCCCGGTACGCAGAAAAATCGCCAGTAATTCAACATCACTGAGCGCCGCCACCCCCAGCGCCAGCAATTTTTCACGCGGCGCGCATCCGTCAATCCATTCCATGTGATAGCCATTCCCTGTGATAGCCGTTCCCGGGGATAGCAACTCGCCATCCCCGCCCCGCCGGGGTGAGCGCTATCATCGCATAGCGGGCACATCGCCTCGACAGGCGAATTCAGCGCTTGCGAAGCCACTCGCAGCAATGACTGCAACAAAAAGAAAACCCATAAAAGGGATAACGCTCACACTCTTTCGACATAGCAAAATGATAAAAGAATTTTACCAATCAGATGGAGTTACCGCCGATGAAAAGCAAACTGCTCACAGGTTTAGGTTTACTGCTCGCCACGCTGTCCTTCTCTGCGCTGTCCGCGCAATCAACGTTGGACAGAGATGCTCAGACTGCACTACGTACCGCACTGCATGATGAGTATCACGCCGAAGCGTTCTATGCGGCGGTGACAGAAAAATGGGGCCCGGTTGCACCGTTTAAAAACATTATTCAGGCTGAACAAAACCACGCGCATATGCTGGCACAACTGATGCAAAGTTACGGTATACCGGTTCCTCCCAATACCTTATCTGGCAGCGACAGAATCAAGAAAAGCGTACCGGCTACGTTAAAACAGGCGTGCGCAATGGCGGCCAAGGCCGAAATAGCCAACCGCGACATGTATGACAAAACCTTAATTGCACTCGTCAGCCGCCATCGCGACATCGTGACTGTGTTTCAAAAACTGCGGGATGCATCGCAAGATAACCACCTGCCCGCGTTTAAACGCTGCCAATAACCCCCGCCTGACCGGACTACCGCGTCAATGCCCCATCAGCCACGCCCATTCATATCGGCGTGGCGGCTGGTGGTGACGAAAAACGTACCATCCGGGCCGACTTCGCCTACTTATGATAAAATAGCCGCCCTTTTAGGCTGACAAGCGGATATAACGATGACAGATTCTTCCAGTCTGCATGGGCACTCCGGCACGTTGCTGGCAGAAAAACAGCAGGCCGAGACGCCTCTGTTGGGCAAACACATTGTACTGGGTATCAGTGGCGGTATTGCGGCCTATAAATGCCCGGAGCTGGTCAGACGCCTGCGCGAGCGGGGGGCGCAAGTGCGTGTGGTGATGACGCCTGCCGCCAGCGCGTTTATCACGCCACTCACCCTGCAAGCGGTCAGCGGTTATCCGGTTTCGACCGACTTGCTTGACCCGGCAGCGGAAGCGGCGATGGGGCATATTGAGCTAGGGAAGTGGGCCGATCTGGTGCTGCTGGCACCCGCCTCAGCCGACCTTATCGCGCGCCTGGCAGCAGGCATGGCCAATGACTTGCTCACCACCGTGTGCCTGGCCACGGCTGCGCCCGTCGCACTGGCTCCGGCCATGAACCAGCAGATGTACCGTGCCGCCGCCACACAGCATAACCTCCAGCTATTGTCATCGCGTGCCGTGATGCTCTGGGGGCCGGATAGCGGCAGCCAGGCCTGTGGCGATGTCGGCCCCGGCCGGATGCTCGACCCGCAAGATATCGTGGCCCGGGTGGTGGCACATTTCACCGGTGATACCGGTGTCAACGATCTGCAACACCTGAAGATTATGATAACGGCCGGCCCGACGCGTGAAGCGCTCGACCCGGTGCGGTTTATCAGCAATCACAGTTCGGGGAGAATGGGGTTTGCTATCGCCGCCGCCGCCGCCGCCCGCGGGGCGCAAGTCACTCTGGTCGCCGGCCCGGTGAGCCTGCCTACTCCCGCAGGCGTCAACCGCGTTGACGTCACCACCGCGCTGGAGATGCACCAGACGGTCATGCATCACGCTCACGCACAGCACATCGTGATAGGCTGTGCCGCCGTGGCTGACTACCGTGCGCAAACCATCGCCGATGAAAAGATCAAAAAGCAGGGGGATGAAATCAGTGTCACTCTGGTGAAAAATCCAGATATCATCGCCGATGTCGCAGCGATGGCGGAAAACCGTCCTTATGTCGTCGGGTTTGCTGCCGAAACCTGTAATGTGGAAGAATACGCGCGCCAGAAGCTGGCCCGCAAGCAGCTTGACCTGATCTGCGCGAATGATGTTTCCCTTTCCGATCAAGGCTTTAATTCGGAAAATAACACGTTACACCTTTTCTGGCCGGAGGGTGAAAAACGCCTGCCGCACGGCAGCAAACACCTGTTGGGCCAACAGTTAATTGACGAGATTGTCTGCCGTTATGATGAAAAAAATCGACGTAAAAATTCTTGATGCGCGTATCGGGCAGCAATTCCCGCTGCCCACTTATGCGACCCCCGGTTCCGCCGGACTGGACTTGCGCGCCTGTCTGGATGGCAATGTGGAACTGGCAGCGGGTGAAACCACGCTGGTGCCAACCGGGCTGGCTATTCATATTGCCGACCCGTCACTGGCGGCGGTGATCCTGCCGCGCTCGGGGCTGGGCCATAAGCATGGTGTGGTGCTGGGTAATCTGGTCGGGCTGATTGACTCTGATTATCAGGGGCAGTTGATGGTGTCGGTGTGGAACCGTGGCAGCCAGTCTTTTACCATTACGCCCGGCGAGCGCATCGCCCAGATGGTGTTTGTACCGGTCGTGCAGGCTGAGTTTACTCTGGTCAACGATTTCGTCGGCAGCGAACGAGGAGAAGGGGGTTTCGGCCACTCCGGTCGTCACTAAGCCCCTTTCCCTGCCCCAGGAAAATGATAAAGCCACAGCACGGGTGTGACTGTGGCACAACTGGGCGTTGCTCCGTTACATTTTTAGCAAGGGTTTTTCTGACATGGCAGAGAAAGAGAATACGAAAAGGAATCGCCGCGAGGAAATTCTGCAAGCGCTGGCGCAAATGCTGGAATCGAGTGACGGCAGTCAGCGTATTACCACCGCCAAGCTTGCTGCCACCGTGGGTGTTTCTGAAGCCGCACTTTACCGGCACTTTCCCAGCAAAACACGCATGTTTGACAGCCTGATCGAATTTATCGAAAACAGCCTGACAACCCGTATCAACCTGATTTTGCAAGACGAAAAAGATACGTTTAACCGCCTGCGGCTGATTTTGCTGCTGATCCTGGGGTTTGCCGAAAAAAATCCCGGCCTGACGCGCATCCTCACCGGCCATGCACTGATGTTTGAGCAAGACCGCCTGCAAGGGCGCATCAACCAGTTGTTTGACCGTATCGAATCGCAGTTGCGTCAGGTGCTGCGTGAGCACAAATTGCGTACCGGTCAGGCATTTCGGCATGATGAAACGCTGCTCGCCAGCCAGTTGCTGGCCTTCTGCGAAGGGATGCTTTCCCGTTTTACCCGCTCGGCGTTTCGCACCCTGCCAACGCAGGATTTCGACACCCGCTGGCCGCTGCTGGCAGCGCAGTTGCAATAAGCGCAGGCGTGGCCTGCACACCACGCCACCGGGGGTATTGTGGCGGCTTACAGAACGGCGACAGGGCCGCAGCCGCCAGCAGGCTTATACGCCGAACTGTGCGCGATACGCCGTTACTGCGTCCAGATGCGCGGCCAGCTCCGGTTTTTCGGCCAGATAGCGAATCAGTTCCTGCAACGTGATGATGGATGTCACTTTGCACTGATAATCCCGCTCCACTTCCTGAATCGCAGACAACTCGGCCTGCCCGCGCTCCTGGCGATCCAGCGCTATCAATACCCCGGCGAGCGTGGCACCCTGCGCGGCGATAAGCGCCATCGATTCACGAATGGCCGTGCCTGCGGTGATAACGTCATCCACCAGCATAATGCGCCCTTGCAACGGGCTGCCGACCAGATTGCCGCCTTCACCGTGCGTTTTGGCCTCTTTGCGGTTAAAGCAGTAAGGCACATCGCGATCGTGGTGCTCGGCCAGCGCCACGGCGGTGGTGGTGGCAATCGGAATGCCTTTGTAAGCGGGCCCGAACAGCACATCAAACTCAACGCCTGCATCCACCAGCGCCGCCGCATAAAACCGCCCCAGTAACGCCAGGTCACGCCCGGTATTAAACAGACCGGCATTAAAGAAATAGGGGCTGATGCGCCCGGACTTCAGGGTAAATTCGCCAAACTTCAAAACCTGTTTGCTCAGTGCGAACTCGATAAACTGGCGCTGATAGGCCTTCATGACTCCCTCTCTTGTCATCACGGGGTGGCGCAAAGCCAGCACGCTACCGGCCTGGGCCACCACACACCAAAAAAAAGCGACCCGCAGGTCGCTTTAAACATTACGCCGCCAGTGCGGCTTTTTGCGCACGGACAATCTCTTCAATCCCCTGACGCGCCAGCGCCAGCAGGGAGAGCAATTCGTCATGGCTGAACGGCTCACCTTCGGCGGTGCCCTGAATTTCTATCATGCGGCCATCTTCGGTCATCACCACGTTCATGTCGGTTTCTGCCGCTGAATCCTCGACATATTCAAGATCACACACCGCCTCGCCGTTGACGATGCCGACCGATACCGCCGCGACCATGCCTTTCAGCGGGCTGGTTTTCAGCTTACCACTGGCGACCAGGCCATTGAGCGCATCCGCCAGCGCCACACAGGCACCGGTAATCGAGGCGGTGCGTGTACCGCCGTCAGCCTGCAATACGTCGCAGTCCAGCGTGATGGTGTACTCACCGAGTTTGGCCAAATCGACCGCGGCGCGCAGGGAGCGGGCTATCAGGCGCTGAATTTCCAGCGTGCGGCCGCCCTGCTTGCCTCTGGCGGCTTCGCGGGCGTTACGGCTGTGGGTGGCACGCGGCAACATACCGTATTCCGCGGTAATCCAGCCTTGTCCCTGACCTTTCAGAAAGCGCGGTACCCCTTCCTCTACGGTGGCGGTGCACAGCACCTTGGTATCGCCAAACTCCACCAAAACCGACCCTTCGGCATGTTTGGTGTAGTGACGGGTAAATGTGAGAGGGCGAATTTGCGGGGCACTTCGACCTGTTGGGCGCATGGCTCATCTCCGGCGGGTTCGTTAAACTGGCGCGCATTATACGGGCTTACCCCGGCCCTGCCTACCGCCAGTGACGATGAAAATTTCACCAACACAAGCACCCGATGCACAACCGCACCGGGCGGCTGGAGTGTGCCTGCACACCGGAGTAAAATGCCCCATCACTTCACTGCCAGCCACGCAGACCATGAACCTTCCACCTTCACCACCGCCAGCACAGCAGGCTGCTCCGGCCCGTTCGCCTCACTGGCAACAGCAAGGACACGCGCCGGACTACCGCTTCTCGCTGGCCAATGAGCGCACGTTTCTGGCCTGGATTCGTACCGCGCTGGCGTTTCTCGCCGGGGCCATCGCCATCGACCAGTTTGCCCCGATGCTGGCGACACCGGTGCTGCGCACGGTGGCGGCTATCTTTCTGTCGCTGGCCTCAGCGCTGCTGGCGTGGATGGCCTATCGCCGCTGGGCGGGCAATGAACGGGCGATGCGCACCGGCCAACCGCTGCCCTACACCCGGTTACTGTTGGTGATGGCAAGTCTGGTCTGTACCCTGTCGTTGGGTCTGGCACTGGTCATGGTGTGGCACTAACGCCATGATGCCGCGCCCTGCCACCGTGATCCGCGACCCCGGCTTACAACCGGAACGCACGCGGCTTGCCTGGTCCCGTACCGCCTTCCTCCTGTTGCTCAACAGCCTGCTGCTGTTCAAGGCCAGCGGGCAAACGCACGACCTGATGTGGCTGATACCCGGCGGCCTGTTACTGGCGATGAGCGCGATGACCTATCTATGGGCGCGTTTGCGCCTGAGCATACTGGCGCAAAACGGCCACCCTTGTAGCCGGGCATCACGCCTGATAATGCGCCTGCTCACGCTGGTGGTGGTGCTGTCCGCCTTAAGCCTGTCAGCGGTGATGTATTACGGCCCGCCCCTCTCGGGTGAGGCAAACGTTTTTGATCTGCCTGTCTGGGTATACCTCTGCGCTATATCCCGGCGGCAGAAAATAAATTAAGCATTAAATAACAGTAAATTAGATAATTTACCGCTATAGCCTCAGGTTATACCCCTGCCATAAACAAGCATTCGTCAGAAAAAAAGCGCCGTGGAATAGTCTTAAGCATCTTCTGTAGACAACCACGGACAAGACAGCATGCTGATCCCTCAACCTTATCTGCTTTTTCTTGGCGATGTGACCGACCCGCTGGCGGTGAAAACCGCGCGCGGCATTCACACCTGGCGTGCCGAACAGTGTGTCGGGCAGTTGCGTCTGCCGGGCAGCACAGTGTCGCTGGGATTAGACGATCTGGACATTGCCGAAGCACGCGCCCAAGGGGCGAAAACGCTGGTGCTGGGCACGGCTAACGCCGGTGGCTTTCTGCCCGCGCACTGGCTTGATACCGTGCGCGCGGCCATCGCAGCGGGCATGAACGTCGCCAACGGCCTGCATCAGCGCCTGACAGACGTTCCCGGCTTGTCGGCACTGGCCGAACAGCATCAGGTGCAGTTATTCGATATTCGCCACATGCGCCCGGAACTGACGGTCGGCAGCGGTGAAGCGCGCAGCGGCAAACGGGTGTTGACCGTCGGCACCGACTGTTCGGTCGGCAAAATGTACACCTCGCTGGCGCTGGAAGCGGCGATGCGCAAACAGGGCATGAAGGCCGATTTTCGCGCCACCGGCCAGACGGGTGTGCTGGTCGCCGGTGACGGCATCGCTATTGACGCCGTGATTGCCGATTTTATTGCCGGTGCCGCCGAAGCGCTGTCACCGGCCAATGACGATGACCACTGGGATATCGTAGAAGGCCAGGGGTCACTGTTTCACCCCTCTTACGCGGGCGTGACAACCGGCCTCATCCACGGCGCGCAACCGCACTGGCTGGTGATGTGCCACGAAATGGGCCGCCCGCATATGCGCCACTTGCCGCACCAGCCGATGGTGGAGCTTCAGGAATGCGTCGAAGCCTGCCTGCGCACGGCACGGGTCACCAGCCCGGCGGTACAGCTGGCGGGGCTGGCCATCAACACCTCGAATTACGCCGAGCAGGACGCACGCGAGTATTGTCAGGCGTTGAGCGCACGCTTTGGCGTGCCGGCCACCGACCCGATTCGCTTTGGTATTGATGACATCGCCGCCCTGCTCAAGGCGCAAGGGTAAGCCGATGCGACACCTGCATATTGAAACCGTAGAACTGCCGCTGGCGCGCCCGTTTGCCATTGCGCGCGGCACCCGCACCGCCGTTACCGTGGTGCGCGTCACGCTGGAAGAGAACGGGTTTATTGGCCGGGGAGAATGCACGCCCACCGCGCATTATCAGGAAACGCCCGTAAGCGTTAGCCAACAACTGGAAAGCGTGCGCCAGGCGGTGGAAAGCGGCCTCAGCCTCGCCGCGTTGCAGCTCGCGCTGCCGCCGGGTTCGGCTCGCAACGCACTCGATTGCGCGCTGTGGCGACTGAATGCGGCGCTGGCCAGACAAACGCTGTGGCAGCACCTTGCCATGACGCCGCCCTCGTCGGTTATCACCGCTGAAACCCTCAGTCTGGACACGCTGGAAAAGATGACTCGCGCAGCGGCCGATGCGGCGTCACGCGGGGCGCTGCTGCTAAAAATCAAGCTTGATGCCCGGCAAATTGTCGAGAAAGTTAGCGCCATTCGTCAGGCAGCCCCCGCCGCCACCCTGATTGTCGATGCCAATGAAGCCTGGAGCGGGCTGGCGCTGGAGCCATTGCTGCACCAGTTGGCCGGGCAGGGCGTGGCGATGGTCGAGCAACCGCTGCCCGCCGGGCAGGATGCGGCGCTGGCGGGCTTTCACCATGCAATTGCGGTGTGTGCCGATGAGAGCTGCCACCACCGGGGTGACATCGCCGCGCTGGGCGATCGCTATGAGATTATCAACATCAAGCTCGATAAATGCGGTGGCCTGAGCGAGGCGCTGGCGATGGTCGCTGAAGCCCGCCGCTACGGGATGCGCATTATGGTCGGCTGCATGCTCGGCTCCTCGCTGGCGATGGAGGCCGCGCTGCCGGTAACGCTGGCGGCCGAACATGTCGATCTCGACGGGCCGATTTGGCTGGCCGCCGACAGCTCACCGTACCTGACCTATAACCTTGGCCGAATCTGGCTGTAACCCCCGTGGAGTGATGATGACGGCCACCTTCAACGACGCCAATACCGCCAGCTTAGCGCCCCGGCCGGTGCTGGAAATCGACGACCTGAGCGTCAGCTTTCGTGGCCGCTCCGGCAGCCATCTGGCGCTTAATGGCGTCTCTTTTTGCATCAACAAAGGCGAAGTGGTGGCGGTGGTCGGCGAGAGTGGCTCGGGCAAATCCGTCACGTCGCTTACCGTCATGGGGCTGCTGGCTGACTCCGCCCGTATTGAGCGCGGCGCTATCCGCTTTACCGACAACCACGGTCAGTGTCATGACCTGCTGGCGCTAAAAGAAGAGACGCGCCGCAGCCTGCGTGGCCGCGACATGGCGATGATTTTTCAGGAACCGATGACCTCGCTCAACCCGGTGCTGAACGTGGGCGACCAGCTTACCGAAGCGCTGCGCGATCACCGCCTGTGCGATGCCGCCAGCGCCCGTGAAAAAGCGCGCGACCTGTTGCTGCGCGTGCGTATCGCCGATGTTGACAGGGTGATGAACAGCTACCCGCACTCGCTGTCCGGCGGCATGCGCCAGCGGGTGATGATTGCTCAGGCGCTGGCCTGCGACCCACAATTATTGATTGCCGATGAGCCGACCACCGCGCTGGATGTCACCGTGCAGGCGCGCATTTTACAAATCCTGCGCGATCTGCAACGCCAAAGCGGGATGTCGGTACTGTTCATCACCCATGACATGGGCGTGGTGGCGGAAATCGCCGACCGGGTGGTAGTGATGTATCGCGGCGAAGTGGTGGAGCAAGGCACGGTGGCGGAGATTTTCACCCGGCCACAGCATGATTACACCAAAGCGCTGCTGGCGGCCGTACCGCGCCTGGGCGACATGCACGACAGCGGCTGGCCGCGGCGCTTCCCATTACTGGGGCAGACCGATTTGCAGCAACCGGCCCGTGACCATCTCACCGCCCGTTACGACCTGCCACCGCTGCTGGATGTTCGCGGCCTGAAAGTCTACTACCCGGTACGCAGCGGCCTGTTTTCCGCCATTACCCACCGGGTACACGCCGTCGAACAGATAGACTTCGCGCTCTGGCCGGGGGAAACACTGGCGATTGTCGGCGAATCGGGTTGCGGTAAATCCACCACCGGACGGGCGCTGCTGCGGCTGGTGGAGAGCCAGGCCGACAGCCTGCTGTTTAACGGCCAGGAGATAGCCTCACTGCGCGAGCGCGATTTTCTGCCGCTGCGCCGCAAAATGCAGATGGTGTTTCAAGACCCGTATGCCTCGCTCAACCCGCGCCTGACCGTCGGCTTTACCATCGCCGAGCCGCTGCTGCTGCACGGGCTGGTGCCATCACTGGAAGAGGCGACGCCGCAGGTGCAGGCGTTGCTCAAAAGCGTTGGCCTGCAACCGGAACACGCCCAGCGCTACCCGCACGAGTTCTCCGGCGGCCAGCGCCAGCGCATTGCTATTGCCCGCGCCATGGCACTGCAACCGCAGGTGATCATCGCCGACGAAGCGGTGTCAGCGCTGGATGTGTCGATTCAGGCGCAGGTCGTCAACCTGATGATGGATCTCCAGCAGAAAACCGGCGTGGCGTGGATTTTCATCTCCCACGATATGGCGGTGGTCGAGCGCATTGCCAATCGCGTGGCGGTGATGTACCTCGGCCAGATAGTGGAAATCGGCCCGCGCCAGTCGGTGTTTAACAACCCGCAGCACCCTTACACCCAACGGCTGCTGGCCTCGGTGCCCATCGCCGACCCGGCCCGGCGCTACACACGCGAGCTGGATGACCGTGAAATCCCGTCGCCGCTGCGTAAAGCGCATGAGGTGGTAGAAAAAGCCCGTTACCGCGAAGTGTCACCGCACCACTGGGTGAGCGACGCCGGGCTCGGGCAGTAACGGGGGGCCTGGTTATCACACAGGGTCATTGTCCGTTGCCCAGCATGAAGTACCCGGCCAACACCAGGGCCACCCCTTGCGTTTGTGCGATAAGCCCATTCGCAGGTTAAACAAAATAAAAAACCAATAACGAGTCAAAGCACCACCCAAAATAGCCAACACAACCCGCAACACACCATTACAGGAGACACCATGAAATCGTTACGCCCTAAAGTCGCTGCACGTCGTTCCGCTGTCGCTCTCGGCTTGTCGCTGTGTCTGGCCGCTGCGGCACAGGCGCAGGATTTGCGCATCTCCATGTACGCCGATATCACCGGGTTGGACCCGCACGACACCTCCGACACCCTGAGCTACTCCATCCAGAGCGGGATTTTTGAACGCCTGTTCCAGTTTGATAATCAGATGAAGCTGGAGCCGCGTTTGGCCACCGGTTACACCGGCAATGCCGACGCCACCGAATTCACCGTCACCCTGCGCGAAGGCATCACCTTTCAGGACGGCACGCCGTTTAACGCCGACGCGGTCAAAGCGAACCTCGACCGCCTGGCCGACCAGAGCAAAGGGCTTAAGCGTAACAGCCTGTTTAATATGATTAAGAGCGTGACCGTGGTGTCACCGACGCAGGTCAAAATCGAGCTGAACAAGTCGTTCGGGGCCTTTGTTAACACGCTGGCGCACCCTTCTGCGGTGATGCACAGCCCGGCAGCGCTGGCGCAATACCCGGACGAAACCCAGTTGCGCGTCCACCCGGTCGGCACCGGCCCGTTCAGGTTTGTCGAATGGCAGCAGGGTAAAGAGGTCAAACTGGCGAAGTATGACCACTACTGGCAAAAAGGCTGGCCGAAGGTGGATAACGTCAGCTTCTACCCGTCACCAGAAGACGCCACCCGCGTCGCGGCGCTGAAATCCGGCCAGTCGGATGCCATCTACCCGCTGCCGTCCGATTTGGTCAACACCGTGCAGGAAGACAGCAAACTGCTGGTACAGCGTGACCCCAGCATCTATCTGTATTACATGGCGATTAACACCCAGCACGGGCCGTTGAGCGATGTGCGGGTGCGTCAGGCGCTGAACTTCGCCATTAACCGTAACCTGTGGCTGAAAGTCGGCTTCGCCGGTATGGGCCTGCCCGCCTCCTCGGTCATGGCCCCGCGCGTGCAGTTCTTCTCCAGCCAAAGCGAGCCGAACTACACCTACAACCCGGCCAAAGCCAAAGAGTTGCTCAAAGAAGCCGGGTATGAAAAAGGGCTGGAGCTAAAACTGTGGGTGAGCAACGCCACCTCCGCTGTGCGCAGCGCTCAGTTCTTCAAACAGCAACTGGAACAAGTCGGAGTGAAAGTGACCGTCACCCCGATGGACTCCGGCACCCGCAACGAAAAACTGTTTGGCGTAAAAGATCCGAAGCAGGCGGAATTCGACCTGTACTACGGTGGCTGGTCGCCGTCTACCGGTGATGCCGACTGGGCGCTGCGCCCGCTGTTTGCGACAGAGTCCTGGGTGCCGAAAGCCTATAACGTGTCGTATTACAGCAACCCGGCGGTGGATAACGCGATTATCGCCGGGCTGGCCACGGCAGATAACGGCAAACGCACCGCCGCCTACGCTGATGCCCAAAAACTCATCTGGAAAGATGCCCCGATGGTGTTCCTCGGCGTGCCGGATAACCTGGTCGGTAAAGTGAAAAATCTGTCTGGCGTTTACATGCTGGCGGACGGGTCATTGATTTTCGATCAGGCTGAGTTCAAGTAATCACACAGGGGATCGCCATGTTTGCTTATATCGTCCGACGTTTGCTGGAAATGATCCCGGTGTTGCTGGTGATCTCCCTGTTGGTGTTCGGTTTTATCAAATTGCTGCCGGGCGACCCGGCGCGTATCTACGCCGGCCCCGATGCCCCGATTGAGGCGGTGGAAGCCGCCCGTGAGCGGCTGGGGCTCAATAACCCGCTGCCACAGCAATATATTGACTGGCTCGGCGGGCTGCTGCACGGCAATCTCGGCATCACCTACCGCACGCAACAACCGGTGTTGACGGTTATCCAGAAAAGCTTTCTGCCCACGCTGTGGCTGGCGCTGGCCGGTTTCGCCTGGTCGGTGATTCTGGGGCTGCTGATTGGCGTGATGGCAGCGCTCAAGCGCGGTAAATGGCAGGACTGGTCGCTGATGAGTCTGGCGGTGGGCGGCATCTCGATGCCGCCGTTCTGGCTCGGCTTGCTGCTTATCCAGTTTGTCGCCATGCCGTTTGGCCTGTTCTCGGTCAGCGGCTACAACAAACCCGCGGACATGATTCTGCCCGCGCTGACGCTCGGCGCATCCGTCGCGGCAGTCATGGCGCGCTTTACCCGCTCGGCGTTTCTCGAAGTGATGCAGGAAGATTACGTGCGCACCGCGCGCGCCAAAGGGCTGCGCCAGCGGCTGATCGTCTGGAAACATGTGATGCGCAACGCGCTAATTCCGGTCATCACCATGCTCGGCTTGCAGTTCGGTTTTCTGCTGGGCGGCTCGATTGTGGTGGAAAGCGTGTTTAACTGGCCGGGGCTCGGCTGGCTGTTGATTGAGTCCATCAAATCGCAGGATCAGCCGGTGATCCAGGCGCTGGTGATGCTGTTTGTCTTTGAATTTATTCTGATTAATTTGCTGATTGACCTGCTGTATGCCGTGGTCAACCCGGCCATTCGTCTGCGTTAGGAGCGGCGGCAATGAACACCTCTCAAAAACCGGCTGTGGCCGTCCCCCCTGCGACGGTCAATCATGCCGCCATCCGCTCGCCGTGGCGTGATTTTCTGCACGCCTTTGTGCGCCACCCCATGGCGCTTTTCGCCGGGGGGTTCGTGCTGCTGCTGGTGCTGGTGGCGCTCTTTGCGCCGTGGCTGGCCCCCTGGAGCCCGATGGAGTCGGACTGGATGGCGCTTGGCGCTGCGCCTTCCGCCGGGCACTGGATGGGCACTGACGATCTGGGCCGCGATGTGATGAGCCGCATTATTTATGGCGCGCGCATCTCGCTGTATATCGGCATCGTCTCGGTCAGCCTCGGCATGGCGGCCGGTATCCTGCTCGGTTTACTGGCCGGTTACTACGGCCGCTGGGTCGATATGCTGATTATGCGCGGCTGCGATGTGCTGTTCGCCTTTCCCGGTATGCTGCTGGCTATCGCGGTGGTCGCCATTCTCGGCCCCGGCCTGAATAACGTGATTATCGCCGTGGCGGTGTTCAGCGTGCCGGTGTTTGCCCGCATCGTGCGCGCCTCCACGCTGTCGCTCAAACAGGCGGCTTACGTGGAAGCGGTGCGCTGCGCCGGTGCGCCAGACCGTATCATCCTGCTGCGCCATATTCTGCCCGGTACACTGCCGAGTGTGATTGTCTATTTCACCATGCGCATCGGCACCAGCATTCTGACCGCCGCCGGGCTGAGCTTTATCGGCCTTGGCCCGGAGCCGGATGTGCCCGAGTGGGGCAATATTCTGGCGATGGGCCGCAGCCTGATGATGGCAGGCCAGTGGCACGTCAGCGTGTTTCCGGGGCTGGCAATTTTCTGCACCGTGCTGGCGTTTAACCTGCTGGGCGACGCGCTGCGTGATACGCTCGACCCGAAGATGAAAAATTAGGTCATAACGATGAGCGCGTACCAACAGGCACAACTGACGACGCTGCTGCAACGCTGGCGCACCGAGCGGCAGCTTGGCTCGCCGCGCCTGCCGTGTGGCCCGCACAACCGCTTAAGCGATGTCGCCGGGGTGCGGGTCGGCCACGCGACGCTGGCCGAGGGCGAGATTCAAACCGGCGTGACCGCCATTGTGCCGCCGGGCGACAACCTGTTTCACCAGCCATTGCCCTGTGGCGCAGCGGTACTCAACGGCTTCGCCAAGCCGGTCGGGCTGGTGCAAATTGAAGAACTGGGGCAATTACAAACCCCCATCCTGCTCAGTAACACCCTGAGCATCGGCACGCTGTTTACCACGCTGGTGCGCGACGCCATTGCCCGCAATCCCGAACTGGGCCGCAGTCTGCCGACCGTCAACCCGCTGGCGCTGGAGTGCAACGACGGCTGGCTGAATGACATTCAGGCGCTGGCGGTCACAGACGCGCTGGCGCGTGCGGCGCTGGATAACGCCACGGCGGATTTCGCCCGTGGCAGCGTCGGTGCCGGGCGCGGCATGAGCTGCTTTGCGCTCAAAGGCGGCATCGGCACCGCGTCGCGGCACATTGCCGCGCTGGATGCCACGCTGGGCGTGCTGGTGCTGGCTAATTTCGGCGCGCTACCGGCGCTGACGCTTGACGGCGTGCAGGTAGGCGAGGCGATTGCGCCGCTGCTGCCGGAACTGGCCCCGCAGCGCGATGCCGGTTCCATCATCATCATTATGGCGACCGACGCCGCGCTCGATGCGCGCCAGTTAAGCCGCATCGCCCGCCGCGCCGGGGCCGGGCTCGGTCGGCTCGGCAGCTATTGGGGCCACGGCTCCGGCGATATCGCCGTGGCCTTCTCCACCCAGCCTCAACCGCAGCCGCCGGATGACGCCCGCCTCGAACCGCTACTCAATGCCGCCGCCGATGCCACCGAACACGCCGTGCTGGATGCGCTGTTACAGGCTGAGGCCGTCACCGGTTTTCGCGGCCACCACCGCCCGGCGCTGGCACAGGTGCTTGATACGCTGGCACAACGATTGGTTTCACCGCCGTCACCGGCGATAAGGACACTGACATGAAGGTTTTTATTTCTGCCGATATCGAAGGCATCGCAGGCGTGATGCGCCCGGAACAATGCAGCCCCGGCACGCCGGACTACCAACTGGCGCGCGGGCTGATGGAACAGGAAGTGAACGCCGCCATCGACGGCGCGTTCGCCGGTGGTGCCCGCGAGGTGGTGGTGGCCGACAGCCATGCCGCCATGACCAATCTGCGCGCGGAGAATATCGACCCGCGCGCCCGGCTGGTGCAGGGCAAACCGCGCGCCTTGTCGATGGTGGAAGGGCTACAACAACAGGCGTTCGATGGCCTGATGTTCATCGGCTTTCACAGCGCCGCCTCCGAGCACGGCGTGCTGGCGCACACCATTAATGGCCGGGCGTTTTACCGGGTGCGGGTAAACGGCGACGTCATGGCGGAGGCCGATCTCTACGCCGCCGCCGGTGCCGAACTGAACACCCCGCTGTGGCTGGTAAGCGGCGACGACACGCTGCAACGCTGGATTGAACGCCACTACCCGGCGGCGGCGTATGTTTGTGTCAAACGCGCGATTTCCCAGACCGCCGCCGAGTCTCACAGCCCGCAGGCCGCCCGCGAAGCGATCCGTGAAGCGGCCAGGCAGGCGGTAGAACGGGCTCACACGACCCCCTCCTGCCGCCTGCAAGCGCCCTATGAACTGGAGCTGATGGTTACCAAACCGGTGCTGGCTGACCTGTTCTGCCTGATCCCGGGGGTGATTCGCCAGGATGCGATGACCGTGCGCTATCACTCGCCGACTATCGCGCCGCTCATCAGCCTGCTGGGAGCCTTCTCCTATCTGGCCACCACGCAGAACTGAGCAATATTCAGACTGCTGACAAACCTCTAAGTATAGGAACGTGGGTTTTTCCGGCGTCAAAACTGTGCTGAGGTGGGTGACTTCGCCGGGTAAGCCGCAGGACGCGGCGAAAGCCCGTGCCGCGTCTGAAAAAAACGCCGGGAGCGTTTTTGAACAGCGTTTACGCTGGCCCGCAGGGCGAGCCCCAGGGATGGGGCGAGTAACCACGTCACGGGCGGCCCGAATAGCGAAGGCGAACGCCGAAGGTACCGCGCCAGCGGCACAGTTTAGCCACCAGCCAGTGGTCAAGGAGAGGCGGCACTTGAGCCTCTCCTTGTCGGGCGTACGATGATTCCGCAAAGGAACCCGAGGTCATTACGCACGAAACGCGCCACGGTTCTGACATGGCTTCGCCTGTAATAAAACAACATGGCGGTTTGTTAACCGCCCCAGTCTTGTGAATAACGGGAGAGACGATGAAACCGGTTATTGTGATTCATGGTGGTGCAGGCGCGCTTAGCCGTGCGGCGATGGACAGCGAAAAAGAGCAGCATTATCGCACCGCGCTGCAACAGATTGTCGCCGCAGGTCAGGCGATGCTCGCTGCGGGTGCCAGTGCGCTGGATGTCGTTACCGAGGCGGTGAGACAACTGGAAGAGTGCCCGTTATTTAACGCAGGCAAAGGCGCGGTATTCACCGATGCGGCCACCCACGAACTCGATGCCAGCATCATGGATGGCCGCACGCGGGAAGCCGGGGCGATTGCCGGGGTAAACCGGATCCGCAACCCAATTCTGGCCGCCCGTTGCGTGCTGGAGTACAGCCCGCATGTGCTGTTCACCGCCGCCGGTGCCGAAGCGTTTGCCCGCGAGCAGGGCCTTGAGATGGTGGAGCCGGAGTTTTTCTCCACCGATGAGCGCTACCAGCAGTTGTTGAAGGCGCAGGCAGGCAGCGGGCACATCCTGCTGGATCACGATGGCGCACAGGCAACGACTGGCGGCGACCCGCTCGACCCCGACCGCAAATTCGGCACGGTGGGTGCAGTTGCGTGTGATGCCGCAGGCAATCTGGCCGCCGCCACCTCGACCGGCGGCATGACCAACAAACGCGCCGGGCGCGTCGGCGATTCGCCAATCATTGGCGCAGGCTGTTATGCCGATAACCGCACCGTGGCGGTGTCCTGCACCGGCACCGGCGAAGTGTTTATGCGCAGCGTCGCCGCTTATGATGTTGCCGCGCGCATCGAATACGGCAAGCTGCCGCTTGCCCAGGCAGCGGAACAGGTAGTGATGGAAAACGTGCTGGCGCTCGGCGGCAGCGGCGGGCTCATCGCCGTGGATGCGCAAGGCCACATCGCGCTGCCGTTTAACAGCGAGGGGATGTATCGCGGCTACGGTTACGTGGGGGAAGAGGCGGTGGTCGGCATTTACCGCGACGGCACCCACACATAACCGAGGCTCGGCGGCCCGGCGTTATTCAACGCGGGATTATTGTCTGCGGCGTGACGCGGTGCCTCATCGCCAGGGCTGCCCTGCGCGGAGTGCTGGCTGGCGGGTGCGCCGTCGGGCGTCACCAGACCGGCTACGCGCTCAAGGCCCTGAACCTCAACGCCCTGTAGCACCGGCTGACCGGCCGTGACCGGCACCGTCACCACCGGTGCCGCGGGTGTTGCGCGATACTGGACATACGACTGGCCCTGCTCATCACGCTGGATGGCCTCGGGTGCAAGCGCGATGCCGCGCGCATTGCGGTACAATATCACCGCCAGCCGGGCGCTCATGCCAAGCCGCACCGGCGGGTTGAGGCCCGCGAGCGGGCTGTCGATAGCAACCACCACATCGTAATACGCCCCGCTGCCCTGCCCCTCGGCAGCACCGGTTTGCATCGCGCCGGTTTGCAGGGCAATAGTGGCGATGTGCCCGTCCAGCATGTGCCCGGCAAAACCGTCGCCGCTGATTTGCACCGCCATGCCCTCTTGCAACAGGTGTAAGTCCGTCTCTTCGACCCGCGTGAGCACCTCGAATCTGTCCTGCCCGATAACCGTCAGCAGCGGCGTCCCCTGCGTCACCGACAGGCCCGCTTGCACCATCATCGCTTTACCGGTTTGCGGCACGACCGAGCGCACGATAACCCCGGCCACGGGTGCCGTGACCTCCCGACGGGCATGCATCGCCTCCAGCGCCTGATAACGCGCCTGGGCGTTGAGCAGCTCCATCTCGGCAATTTTACGCGCCTCGCCCTGGCCCCGCGCCAGCACCGCCGTTAATTCTTCCTGCGCGCTGCTCACGTCCTGAGTCTGGGTGTTAACCTGCTGTACCAGCGCATCCACCTCCATGCGCGCGACAATGCCTCGGGCAAACAGCGCCTGTGTCTCTCGCAGGCTGGCGTGAGTCTGGCTCAGTGCCTGCCGGGCATGGGTCAGCGCACGGCGCGCGCGCGCCACCTCGGCACTGCTCTCCCACTGGCGCAGTTGTTGTACTTCACGCTGCACTTTCAGCATCTCCGCCTCGGCCTGACGCATCTGAATGGCGAGCTGTGCGGTGTCTATCGTCAGCAGCGTCTGCCCATGCTCAACCCGCTGGCCTTCCTGCACCCGCACCTCACGCACCACGCCTTCGAATGGCGCAGTCAGTGTGATGCGCGTTGCCGCCTGAATTTGCCCGACCAGCCCGAGCTGGGTTTCCAGCGGCTGTGCCACCACCTCGACCCAGCGGCCCGCCTGCGGCGATGTCTGTGCGCCCGGCGATATCATGGCACGCGCCACAAAACCGGCGATAACCAACAGCAGCACCAGCGCGGCTACCGCGCCCCGCTTGCCTATCCGACGGTATAGGGAGGTGAAAAAATCAGTCATTTAACGCGATATCCCAGCTTTCCAGTGTGGTGCCAAGCGTTCTGTCCAGTTCCGCCTGCGCATTCAGATAACTCATCAAGGCATTGAGCCGCGCATTTTCGGCATTGCGTAAATCGTTTTCAAAACTCAATACCTGAAAGTTGCTCGAGCGGCCTGCCGTCAGCTTTTCCCGTTCAATCTCCAGTTTACGGCGCGATAAATCACGGGCGCGCTGGGCGATTTCAAACTGACGCCAGCGCACGCTAATCGCCCTGACGGCGTTGGTCACGTCGCGCTCCAGTTGCTGGCGCGCTTCGGCCAGTTGCAGCGCCTGATTTTGCACCCTGACCTGCGCCTGCGTTTGCGCCTGCTGGCGGCTCATGTCGCCAATCGGGATATCCACCTGCACGCCAACATAGTTCTCCCAGTTGCGGGTACTGCCGCTGACCGTGCTGCGGTCACTCACCTGAGTGCGCCCGCCCACCAGCGACACATCCCACAGCCGCTCGTTACGCGCTACCGCCAGCGCTATCTGGGCCTGCTCGGCGCTAATCAACTGGCTAAGGTAGGCCGGTTGCGAGGTCTGCGCCTGCCTGAGCGCCTGCGCCGCGTCCACCTCAATGCGCGCCGCCTGCATGGCATCGGTGGCCACAATCGGCGTATTCAGGCCCAGCGCCAGCAACTGTAATAACGCCAGCCGTGAAGTATCTTGTTGGTTAACGGCGTCTTCATAACCCAGCTCCTGGGTAGCGACATCCGCTTCGGTTTGCACTATCTCAAATTCCGCCATCCGGCCTGCGGCAATCATCGCCCGGTTGACCTCCAGCAGTTGCCGCGCCCGCGCCAGCGCATCCTGCGCTATCTGCACCTGCTCTTGGGCGCGCAGGACATCACGATAGGCGATGATGACCTGGGTTATCGTCTGCGACACCGTGGTTTTCAGCCCCAGCCGGTTCATCTGTTCCGTCAGTTGCGCCAGCCGCACCGGGGCCGTCGCCGCCTCACGGCCCGCGCCGCGCAGCAGCGGCTGAATCACCGAGAGGTTCGCGCCATCGTTGCGCGACACCCCGGCGTCATCCGCCTGCGTATGGCGCACCGTCCAGCCGAGGCTCATGCGAGTGCCGTAAGGGGTCAATAACGTGGAGGTCGGCGTCAGGTTGCCCTGCCGATAGCGGTCGGACTGATTGCGCGCCGATAAATAACTGCCACTGAGTGCCAGCTTCGGGGTGAAGCGATCTTCCGCCACGCGCAGGTCAAATTTTTGCGCTATCCGGTCGAGGTAGGCGCTGCGAATAGCCCGGTTATCGCGCAGCCCCAGATAAATCGCATCACTCAGCGTCAGCTCAATGCGTTGGGCGGCTGGCGATGGGTGGGCATTATATGACGATGCGCCCGCTCGCGTGGCCTGCGACGGGGTGAGTTCAGCCCCGGCCACGCCCGTCAGCAACAGCATCAGAAATATCATCAGAAACAGGCTATGGCGGTTAATCATCACGCAGCGCCCTGACCGGTTGCAGGCGGGCAGCGGCCCGCGCCGGGCTCAGACCAAAAAACAGGCCCGCCAGTACGGAGCTGCCCATCCCTAATACCAGTGACAACGGCGAGAAGCTAAACTCCGCCCCGCCGGAGAGCGTCACAAACAACCAGGCCGCCGCCACGCCCACCAGCGCCCCCGCCAGCGCCCCGAGCGTGGTCAGCGCAATCGCTTCTGACAAAAACAGGCTGGCGATATCGCGTGGCCGCGCGCCCAGCGCCATGCGCACGCCAATTTCCCGCCGCCGTTCGCTGACGTTCATCAGCATGACGTTCATCACACCGACACCGCCGACGATCAATGAAATCCCGCCGAGCCCCGCCAGCAGCCAGGAAAACAGATGCGATTGTTGGGCGATGCCCGCCAGCAGTTGCCGGGGGACTTGAACCTCGATTTGCTGGCCGGGCAGCAGTGACTGAAGGTGGGACGGTAACGCCAGCGCCAGCGACTCCAGCACCTCGCTGTTGCGCGCGCGCACCAGTACCGTGTTGATAGCAGGCGCAGGCAGCAGACGGCTCATGCCCTCAAGCGGCACCAGAATGCTGTCATCCACCGACATCGTCAGTAACGGGTTCGGCCCGCGAGGGTGCAACACCCCAACAATCTGAAACAGATAGCCGCCCAGTTGCACCCGCGTGCCCGGTGCCACCGCCACCCCTTTGGCCGCCAGTTCCTCGACCAGGTGCGCCCCGATCACCGCGTGGGTGCTGTTGGTATCAAACTCACTCAAAAAGCGCCCCTGCGCCAGTTGCAAATCCAGCACGCTGGCAAGCGCCGGGTTCACGCCCGCCAGCAGGGTGTTGATACTGCGCCCGCCGATACGCGACTCCAGCGAGGTAATAGTCAGCGCCGACAGGCTGCGGATATCCGGCAACGTATCGGCCAGCCCGCGCATATCCGGCACGCTGGCTGGATACGGCGACATCTGGCTACCGGCGGGGGGGTGTACCGTCGCCACCAGCACGTCGCTGCCCATATTGCGGAACACCGCCATCGCCTGTGCTTCGGCGTTATGGCCAATATTCATCAGCGCCACCACCGCCGCACAGCCGACCGCGATGCCCAGCAGCGCCAATACCGCACGCCGCCCCAGCAGGCGCAAGCTCTCCAGCGGTTCACTCACCTGCTGGCGTAACGACGGGCCGTATGACGATAGCCGCTCACGCATCCGCCTGCTCCCAAATGCGGCCATCGCGCACCTGAATACAGCGCTGCATCCGGCGGGCGAGGCTGTTGTCATGCGTGACCATCACCAGCGTCACCGCGCGTTGATGATTCAGGGTTAACAGCAGGCCGATAATCTCTTGTGCGGTTTGGCTGTCGAGATTGCCGGTCGGCTCATCGGCCAGTAACAGCGCAGGCTCGCCCACCAGCGCACGCGCTATCGCCACCCGCTGACGCTGCCCGCCGGATAAATCGGCCGGGCGGTGGTGCTCACGCCCGGCCAGCCCCACGCGGGCCAGCTGTTCGCGCGCCCGCTGCCGCGCCAACGGGCGCGCGATCCCGCGGTAATACAGCGGCAGGGCAACGTTGTCCTGAAGGTCGAGGCGCGCCAGCAGGTTGAAGCTCTGGAAGACAAAACCGATAGTGCGGTTGCGCATCATGGCGCGCGCATCGTCGCTGGCCTGCGTCATCTCGGTGCCCGCCAGCCACAACCGCCCGCCGGTCGGCTTATCCAGCAAACCGATGATGTTCAGTAAGGTGCTTTTACCCGACCCCGACGCGCCGATAATGGCGCAGGATTGCCCCCTGGCGACAGACAAAGAGATATCGTGCAGTACCGGTTGTACCGCCGGGGCCCCGGCGGCATAGGAATACGTAATGTGTTCTAAACGAAGCGAATCTGCTGGGCCAGCCTCGGGCATCCTGTCCTGTATCCTTGTTCTTTCCCTGTCACGACGGCGCTGGCATTCTAGCGCAAAATCATGCCATCGGTAGCGCGGGCGGGCATTATTGCGAGGCCGCTTGCACCTGCCCGGCACGTAGCGCCTGTGCATTGAGCAACGGGCGCAGCGCATCCTGCTGGCGCGCCAGCTCGTCGTCACTGCCGCCCTGAAGGATCAGGCTGGTCAGTTGGGCGGCGTAACCGTCTGGCAGTTGCGCTTCTTCTATCGCCGGCAGCGACTGATAGTGTTCCAGAATCGATTTATACGTACTGGCCGACACCCGGCCTTTGCGCTCGTACTCGTCATTCATTTTGGCAATGACGGCTCGCTTCCAGTCTTGTTCTTGATCATAAGATTCTTGCCACGCCGCCCGACGTTCATTCACGGTAAATGCACCGCTCTCGTCATAGGCTATCAGCGCCAGCTTATCGCGCGACATGCCCTTAAACGGGTTCGCCCCTTTGCCGTTGGTAAAATCGGTTGCCTGACGCGCCTGCGCCAGCCGCTGTGCGTCGCTGCTGTCCGGCACTTCGGCATCAAAGGCCGCTTTGTTCTGGTTATAGCCAGCCCCAAACAACTTCTCCGCCACTGTACTCGCTAATGTTGCAAGGCCGCGCCGGTCGGTGCTGGCATCCCGCGCCGAAGCCCGGGTGGCCGCCTCACTCAGGAGCCGCGCCATGCCGGATAACTGCGGCTGACCACTTGCCGCCGTGCTGCCGCCGGTGGCGTTTGCCGTCGCCGTCGTGCTGCCGGTGGCTGTGGTAGACAGTGTGCGCGTCTGGGCGGCGCTGTTGCCGTAGGTCGTGGTAAGGGTATTGATGTTAGTCATGGTCTGCTCTGCGCGCCCGCTGGTTACGGCTGGGCGGCTTTCGCCTGCCCGGTGCGTAACGCCTGTGCATTGAGCAACGGGCGCAGCGCATCCTGCTGGCGCGCCAGCTCGTCGTCACTGCCGCCCTGAAGGATCAGGCTGGTCAGTTGGGCGGCGTAACCGTCTGGCAGTTGCGCTTCTTCTATCGCCGGCAGCGACTGATAGTGTTCCAGAATCGATTTATACGTGCTGGCCGATACCCGGCCTTTGCGCTCGTACTCGTCCATTATTCTTGCAACAACACCTCGTGCCCACTCTGCGTGCTGATCGTAAGATTCTTCCCACGCCGCCCGACGTTCATTCACGGTAAAGGCACCGCTCTCGTCATAGGCTATCAGCGCCAGTTGATCGCGCGACATGCCCTTAAACGGGTTTGCCCCTTTGCCGTTGGTAAAGTCAGTTGCCTGACGCGCCTGCGCCAGCCGCTGTGCGTCGCTGCTGTCCGGCACTTCGGCATCAAAGGCCGCTTTGTTCTGGTTATAGCCAGCCCCAAACAACTTCTCCGCCACTGTACTCGCTAATGTTGCAAGGCCGCGCCGGTCGGTGCTGGCATCCCGCGCCGAAGCCCGGGTGGCCGCCTCACTCAGGAGCCGCGCCATGCCGGATAACTGCGGCTGATCGCTTGCCGCCGTGCTGCCGCCGGTGGCGTTTGCCGTCGCCGTCGTGCTGCAGGTGGCTGTGGTAGACAGTGTGCGCGTCTGGGCGGCGCTGTTGCCGTAGGTCGTGGTGAGGGTATTAATGTTAGTCATGGTCTGCTCTGCGCGCCCGCTGGTTACGGCTGGGTGGCTTTCGCCTGTCCGGCACGCAACGCCTGTGCATTGAGCAACGGGCGCAGCGCATCCTGCTGGCGCGCCAGCTCGTCGTCACTGCCGCCCTGAAGGATCAGGCTGGTCAGTTGGGCGGCGTAACCGTCTGGCAGTTGCGCTTCTTCTATCGCCGGCAGCGACTGATAGTGTTCCAGAATCGATTTATACGTACTGGCCGACACCCGGCCTTTGCGCTCGTCTTCTTCGTTCATTTTAGCGATGACTGCCTGTTTCCAGGACTCTTCCTGATCGTAAGCTTCTCTCCACGCCGCCCGACGCTCATTCACGGTAAAGGCACCGCTCTCGTCATAGGCTATCAGCGCCAGCTTATCGCGCGACATGCCTTTGAACGGGTTCGCCCCTTTGCCGTTGGTAAAGTCAGTTGCCTGACGCGCCTGCGCCAGCCGCTGTGCGTCGCTGCTGTCCGGCACTTCGGCATCAAAAGCTGCTTTGTTCTGGTTATAACCAGGCCCCAGCAGTTTATCGATAACCCTGTCGGCAATAGCGGCAAGGCCGCGCCGGTCGGTGCTGGCATCCCGCGCCGCCGCCCGGTTGGCCGCCTCGCTCAGGAGCCGCGCCATACCGGATAACTGCGGCTGACCGCTTGCCGCCGTGCTGCCGCCGGTGGCGTTTGCCGTCGCCGTCGTGCTGCCGGTGGCTGTGGTAGACAGTGTGCGCGTCTGGGCGGCGCTGTTGCCGTAGGTCGTGGTGAGGGTATTGATGTTAGTCACAATCTGCTCCTGTCGATAACACGTAGCACTTCTGTTCGTTGCCAGACGGCGAGGAGCCCCTCCTTGCACCGCATACAAAAGCAAAAAGAGGGGCACCTGAGGCGGCTTACCTCATGGTGAACTCTACACTCCAGGTGTAGTTAGCAAGGCTCTGTGATGTGATGGTGGCATTACACACCGCGCCGTTGCTGGCCTCGGCATTTTTCGTCCACTTCGGTGCCTTGGCGATGGTGCCGGTAAACAGGCCGCCTGGGATCACGGTGTTAACAAAGGTGGTGCTGAATACGCAGGTTTTTCTGCCAATGGTGTAACGCACTACAGCGGCATTAACATCTGGGCTGAGAGTATTCTGTACACGGTAAAAACTCGTTGTTTGTGCTTCCACCTGAGTCGATGGTTTAGGGTTAGCAATCGCATCCGTGCTGATTTCATTATTGGTAATCGGCTTATAGGTTGCAGTTTCATTGCTTAAATTTTTAAACGTGATACTTACAGCGGGGCCGGCATACGCCGCCTGTGCGGTAAACATCATGGCGGTACTGATTGCCATGCCCAGGATACTGTTCTTGATTAGCATAATATTTTGTTTCCATGTGTTGTCTTTGTCGCAGAGCGGCGCTCACGCCCGCCCTGCCCGGTCTACAGCGTGCGCTGTAAATCCTTTCCGGCCACTTTGCAACCGACGTCTTCCTTGTCACAGACCCCGTTTTACGCAAAGTCCCTTTACATTCGTTACGGTAACGATCTGACAAAGTTAACGACCCCAACACCAGAAACTTTAATTTTTTTTATGTATTACGCGTTTTCGTAAGCGAGACTGGCCCCGCAATTTGCCCGTTGATTCATTCGGTTATCCACGCTGATAGCGCACCACCCGGCTGCGATTAAGCAGCAGCACCAGCTCGCCATGCTCCCGCCACAGTGAAAAGCGTTTTTCCCACGGGCCATCCTGCACGCAGGCAAGCGCGCAGCCGTGGCCAAGCGCCTGCACGGTGCCGGTCAGCGCGGCGGGGCCTATCCCCATCACGAGTTGCTCGCCGTCAATCACCAGCTCGCTGCGCGCCTCGGGCTGTCGCCAGCGCCCTTGCAGCGCCGCCACGCTGTCATCAGCCTGCGCCGCAACAAAACGGCACGGCGCATGGCCGATTTCCCCCTCAATCACCGCGCCATGTTGTCGCAAACGCATCGGGAAATGGCTTGAGAGCGATACCGCTTCGCCCGGCGTGTCGCCGTGGCCCAGCGAGTCGCCGTGATAGAGCGTTTCCGTTGCGCCAAGCCAGCAGGCGCTGGTTGCGCCAATTTCCAGCCAGTGGCCGCCGGATTGCGCCACGTAGCGCCCCGGCGTCAGCGTATGGCCGCGTACCGGTAACGGCTGGCCTGACAGCGCAGCCATCACCCGCAGCGCACTGTCATAGGTCGCCACATCTTCACGGTTTGCCACCAGCGCCACCCCCACGCGTCGCTGTGGGTCGAGCAGGAAATAGCTCTTGTAGCCCGCGTGCGAACCGCCGTGGCCGATAAGCGATACCGTACCAAGACGGCTGTGCGCGACGCCAAGCCCGTAAGCGGTCTGGCGGCCATCACGCAGATAACGCGGGGCGCAAAGGCGCGCTAATACCCCTTCGCCCGGCCCCTGATTCATTAGCAATGCTTGTAGCCAGCGCGTCAGGTCATGCACGCTGCCCGTCACACAGCCGGAGGTGGACAGGTGTAATCCGGCGCAGGATAACTGCCAGCCCTGCGGCGATAGCCAGTAGCCCGGCACCAGACCGGGCACGATATCAAACCAGGTTTCCGGCGCGCTCAGGGCAATCCCCAGCGGGGCATTCACCTGCCGGGCCAGCCAGTCGGCAAAATACATCCCTTTGGCTTTCAGCGCTTCTTCCACCAGACGATACCCGGTATTGGTGTAGGAAATTTCGCTGCCTGCCGGGTAATTGAGCGCGCCATTCGCGGCGACAAACGCCAGCAGACGGCTGGCGGTGGTGGCGTTATAGACCGACAAACCGAGTAGCGACAGGCTTTCGCGCACATCCGGCAAACCGGAAGTCATGTCCAGCGCCTGCCCGATAGTCACCGCCGCGCTCGCGCCGCGCAATGGCGGCAGATGCGTGTCGAGGCGGTCGGTCAGCGCCACTGCGTGAGAGGCCGCTCCTGTCACCATCGCCGCAAACAGATGTTTGGTGACGGAGGCAAAGCGCACTACGCTTGCGGCGGTAAAAGGCGTGCGCTGCGCCAAATCCGCCAGCCCGCCGCAGCAGGCGGCATGAATCTGCTCGCCGTCAAACACGGTGATGGCCCCGCCCGGCGCACCGGGTTGCCGCCAGGATTGCGCGATGGCCTCGGCTTCGTCGAGGGCGGCGCGCCAGTGTAATGTCATGCGGGTTGCTCCAGTGTCATACTCAAATCATACAGTTCAGCGGTGTGCGGGTGATGCAGGTTACGCGCGCGCAAATCCGTCACGCTCAGTTGCTCAACCATCTCGCCGTGCTGCATCACGCCGATGCGCTGGCACAGATGCGACACCACCGCCAGATTATGGCTGACCATAAGGTAGGTGAGCTGGCGCGCCTGCCGTAATTCCGTGAGCAGATTGAGGATTTCCGCCTGCACCGACACATCCAGCGCCGAGGTGGGTTCATCGAGCAGCAGCACTTGCGGTTCGGCAATCAGCGCCCGGGCAATCGCCACCCGCTGGCGCTGGCCGCCGGAGAGCTGATGGGGAAAGCGAAAACGCACGCTCGCGGGCAACCCCACCTCCGCCAGCGCCTGGGTGATGCGCTGTTCGGCGCGCTCAAAACGGTGTATCAGCAAGGGTTCGTGCAAAATACGGTCAATGGTCTGGCGCGGGTGCAGCGATCCATACGGGTCTTGAAACACCATCTGCACTTGTCGGAAGAAGGCGCGATCGCGCCGTGGTTGCTGGGCCATACCGCCAAATTCAATGCGGCCTTGCCAGTGGCGATTCAACCCGGCCAGCGCGCGCAAAATGGTGGACTTGCCTGAACCGCTCTCACCCACCATGCCAAAGCTGTCACCGTTTTTGAGCGCAAAACTCACCCCTTTCACCACCTCGACACCGCCAAAAGCAATGCGCAGATTGTCTACCTTAATCATGCCACTCTCCAGTCATGCCGTTTTCCAGGCCGGATCGCGCTGCAACACCGGCAGGCGATCGCGCGGGTGTTGCAGCGACGGCAGGCAGGCCAACAGCCCTTGCGTGTAGGGGTGTTGTGCCTGTAACAGTGCGCTGGCCTTGACCATTTCCACCACGCGCCCGGCATACATCACCGCCACGCGGTCACAAAAGTGCGACACCAGCGGCAGGTCATGGCTTATCAGAATCAGGCCCATGCCGCGCTGCGACACCAGCTCATCCATCAGGCAGAGGATCTCCGCCTGTACGGTGGCATCGAGCGCCGAGGTCGGTTCATCGGCAATCAGCAGTTCCGGGTCAGGAGCCAGCATCATGGCTATCATCACCCGCTGGCCCATGCCGCCGGAGACTTCATGCGGGTAGCGCTGCGCCACCCGCTGTGGCTCGCGGATGCGCACCTGATCCAGTAACGCGATAGCCGCCTGCATCGCCGCCCGGCGGCTGCCGCCTTTGTGCTCGCGCCAGGCCTCGGCTATCTGCTGGCCGACGCTCATCACCGGGTTGAGCGAGTATTTCGCGTCTTGCAGAATAAAGCCGATGCGCTTGCCGCGGATCTGCCGCAAGGTTTTCTCGCTCGCCCCCAGCAGGTCGATACCATCAAAACGCAATCGGTCTGCCTGTAGCCGCGCATTACCCGGCAGCAGTTGCATCAGGCTGCGGGCGGTCAGCGACTTGCCGGAACCGCTTTCACCGACAATAGCGAACTTCTCTTTCCCAACGCTAAAGCTCACCCCGCGCACTGCTTCAACGGTTTGCGTACCGCTGGCAAACGCGACGCGCAAATTTTCAATTTCCACCAGCATTTAACGCTCCTTCGGGTCAAGCACATCGCGCAGGCCATCACCGAGAAAATTACACGCCAGCGACGTGAGGAAAATGGCGACACAGGGCACCAGCGGCACCCACCATGCGTTAAACAGAAAACGGCGCGCGGTGGCTATCATGGTGCCCCACTCCGGCGACGGCGGTTGTGCGCCCATGCCAAGGAAACCAAGGCTGGCGGCGGTAATGATGATGGAGCTCATATCCAGCGTCACCCGCACAATCAGGCTTGAAACACACAACGGCATGATGTGACGCACGATAATGCGCAGCGGTGCCGCGCCGGTCATGCGGCTGGCGGCGATAAAATCGCTGTGGCGATATTGCAGGGTTTCGGCGCGTGCCAGCCGCGCATAGGGCGGCCAGGCCGTCAGCGCGATGGCCAGCACCGCGCTCTCCACGCCCGGTTTGAGTGCGGCGACAAACGCCAGCGCCAGCACCAGCCGGGGAAAGGCCAGAAAAATGTCGGTCAGCCGCATCAGGACTTTATCCGCCATGCCGCCGGCATACCCGGCCACACAGCCCACCAGCAATCCGACAGGGGCGGTCAGCGCCACCACCGCCATCACCATCCCAAGCGTCGTTCGTCCGCCATATAGCATACGGCTTAACACATCGCGCCCGAGCTCATCGGTGCCCAGCCAGTGATGCACCGACGGCGCGGCCAGCCGGTTCGATAAGTCCTGAAAACCGGGGTCGTAAGGCGCAAGCCAGGGCGCAGCCAGCGACAGTAGTAACATCAATACGATGATGATAAGCCCCAGCATCGCCAGCGGGTGGCGGCAAAACGCCAGCCACAGCCGGTAACGTTGCCCCCACAGCGCCTGACGGGGCGTGGTGGGCGTATCATCGAGCAACCAGGCTCGTGAGAGAAAGAGACTCATGTGACGCGTGGATCCCAAAGTCGATAGAAAATGTCAGCCAGCAGGTTCAATAACACGTAGACCGCACCGACCAGTAATGTGGCACCCACCACCGGGTTCATGTCCGCGTTAAGCAGCGCATTGGTCAGGTACTGACCGAGCCCCGGCCAGGAGAAGACGTTTTCCGTCACCACTGCGCCTTCGAGCAACCCGGCATAGGTCAGCGCCAATACCGTCACCAGTTGCACCGCCACCGTCGGGAACGCATGCCGCCACACCACCCGGCGAGAGGACAGCCCTTTGGCGCGCGCGGTAATGATAAATTCGCCGCTTAATGCATTGAGCATGAAGGTGCGGGTCATGCGGGTGATATACGCCATACTGAAATAGGCCAGGATCAGCACCGGCTGGGCCATGTGCGCCAGCGCATCGCGCAGCGCGTCATAGTCGCCCGCCAGCAGTGCATCGACGGTCAGCAAGCCGGTGACGTGCGGCACCATGTCCTGAAACAGGATGTCCTGCCGCCCTGGCCCCGGCGCAATCCCCAGCACGGCGTAAAACACCAGCAGGCTCAGGAGCGCCAGCACAAACACCGGCAGCGAGTGCCCAGCCAGACAGATGACGCGCAGGGTTTGATCCAGCCAGCTGCCCTGACGCACCGCCGCCCACACGCCAAGCGGAATGCCGACCAGCGCGGCGACGATAATCGCCGCCGTCGCCAGCTCCAGCGTGGCCGGGAAATAGCGGGCGATGTCAGCCGTCACGGCGTTTGAGGTCAGGATCGAGCGCCCCAAATCACCGTGCAGCAGTTGGTTAAGGTAGTGGCCGTATTGCACCCACAGCGGGCTATCGAGCCCCATTTCCTGACGCACGCGCTCCACCACCGCCTGAGGCGCGTTGTCGCCCACCGCCGCCAGCACCGGGTCTGTCGGCATGATGCGGCCGATAAAAAAGGTCAGCACCGACAGCCCCAGCAACGTCAGCAGCAGGCTGCCAAGCGCGCTGCCTACACGAATCAGGCCAGACATCAGGCTTTCTTCACTTGCTGATACGGCACCTTGCTTAACACCGTCATGGTGACGCCGCTGAGATTCTTACGGCAGGCCAAGGTCTTCTCGTCTTGCATCATCAGCGTGAACGGGCTCTGCTCGCGGTGGTTGCGTTGCAGGGTTTCATACAGCGCGATGCGTTTGGCCGGGTCTTGCTCGTGCAGCGCCTGTTCGGTGAGTTGATTGAACGTCGCATCTGACCAGTTGCAGCGCCACGCCAGCGTGCGGTTGCGCGCGCCGTCGCTGTTATCGGTGTTGATGCAAAACGCCTCGGCATTGGAGTTCGGGTCAAAATAGTCCGCGCCCCAGGCCGTTAGCGCCAGTTGTTGCTGGCGGGCGCGCATTTTGGTCAGCACCTGACGGTTTTCAGCGGCAATCAGCTTCACCCGGATGCCGATAGCGCCGAGCTGGGTCTGAATCGCCTGCGCGATATCGGGGTATGGCTGGGCGGAGTAGTGATCGAGCGTCACCTCAAAGCCATCGGCATAACCGGCGTCGTTGAGCAGCGCTTTGGCTTTGGCGACATCGAGATGGAACGGGTTATCTTCCAGTGCCGCCGGGAAACCGCCCGGCAAAAAACTCTGATGCACTTTGTGCGTCAGCGGCAGGATGTGTTTCTGGATGCTGTCATAGTCGAGCGCCCACTTGATCGCCTGCCACACCTGCGGTTTTTTCAGGAACTCGTTGGCGGTGTTGCACGACAGCAGCATCACGCTGGCGATGCTTTGGCGCACCAGATGGTAGCTGGCGTCATTAACCAGCGGGCGGATTTGCTCGGTGGTGAGATTACGGGCGATATCCACATCGCCTTTTTGCAGCATCAGCAACTGGGCCGACGGGTCAACGATGTGCTTGAGCAACACGCGCTTAAAGGCGTTGTCTGCCGGAAAGCGATCGTTTTTCTGCAATATAATGCTTTCGCTGGCTTTCCAGCTCACCAGTGAGAACGGGCCGGAACCGGCGCTGTTCTGCTTCAGCCACTGGTTGCCCCAGTCATTATTCTGCTGGTTGGCCAGCGCCAGTTTTTTCTGCACCACGCTGCCTACTGGCGCAGACAAACAGTAGAGCAGGAAGGTTTCCGCCGCTGGTTGCTCAAGGCTTATCACCAGCGTGTTCGCATCCGGCGCGGTAATGCGCTGCTCCACATTCTCTTTGGTCAAACCGAACTGGTTGATGATAAACGCCGGGCTTTTATCCAGCTTCACCGCACGCTGTAACGAGAACGCGGCATCTTCCGCTGTCACCGGCGCGCCATCGGCAAAGGTGGCTTGCGGGTTAAGGTGGAAGGTAAAGGTTTTGCTGTCGGCACTGACATCCCAGCTCGCGGCCAGCGAGCCCATCACCTGCTGCGGGTTCGCCGGGTTTGGCATCACCAGCCGCTGATAGAGGTTGCCGATTATCTCGGTGCCCACCGCTTCGAACGCCTCTTGTGGGTCGAGGCTGGTCATATTGTCGAGCTGCATCGCCATTACCAGCACCGAGGGCGGTGTGTCGGCAAAGGCGGTATTCAACCCAAGCCAGGACAGTAAAGGCACGGTCGCGCAACCGGCAAGAAAACGTCTTCTGGTAACCATCATTCCCCCAAGTGTCTGATTTAAAAATAAAATGAAAGTTATTTTTTCTCTCTGCGGCTTGACAGACCTTTCAGGCACTGGCTTAAATGGTGGCGCGGTGAGCAACATTTCACCGCCTGAAGCCACCGCCAAAGGGCGGGGTCTTCAACGCGCCATGTCAGACTATCCGTTTCTTTTCAACCCAGTATCGGTGCTGCTTCCATGTCAGATTCACCTGTGTCAGATTCGCCTGCGTCAGACAAGCCGCCTGTGCATCACGCGGTTCTCCCTGTCTTCGATGGCCACAACGACGTGCTTTCACGCCTGTGGCGACTGCATCGCGACAACCCGACCGAGGCCTTTCTCAACGGCTCGCAAGGCCACATCGACCTGCCGCGTCTGCGCCAGGGCGGGTTTGCCGGTGGCCTGTTTGCCACCTACGTCCCTTCAGAACGAGGTGATGCAACATCCATACCAGATGGCAACATTTCATTTACCACGCCATCACTGGCGCAGGCGCGTGAGATCAGCCTCTGGATGATAGCCACCCTGTTGCGCCTTGAGGCGCACTCCGGCGGGCAGTTGCGCGTGTGCCGCAGCGTGGCGGATATTCAGCGCTGCATGGCGGACGGGGCTATCGCCGCCGTGATGCACATCGAAGGCGCGGAGATGATCGATGCCGGGCTGGAACTGCTGGATGTTCTTTATGCCGCCGGGTTACGCAGCCTGGGGCCGCTGTGGAGCCGGGAGAATATTTTTGGCCAGGGTGTGCCGTTTCGCTTTCCCTCTTCGCCGGATACCGGCAACGGGCTGACCGAAGCCGGTATCCGGCTGGTGCGCGCCTGTAATGCCAAACGCATTCTGGTGGATGTGTCACACATGGATGAAAAAGGCTTTTGGCAAACCGCACAGATTTCCGATGCACCGCTGGTGGCCAGCCACTCCAACGCCCACGCACTGTGTGCCCAGTCACGCAACCTGACCGATAAGCAACTGGCGGCTATTCGTGAGCGCAACGGCTTTGTCGGCGTCAACTTTGGCACCTCATTTTTACGCGCCGACGGGCAAAAAGACCCGACCACCACCGTGGCGGAGATTGTGCGCCACATTGAATACCTGCTCGACAAGCTCGGCGAAGACGGCGTCGGTTTCGGCTCCGATCTCGACGGCACCACCGTGCCCGCCGATTTGCGTGATGCCGCCGGATTCCCCGTTTTGGTGCAGGCGCTGGCCGAACGCGGCTACGCACGCACCTTGTTGGAGAAACTCAGTTACCGCAACTGGCTGCGGGTATTGCACGCCACCTGGGGCGAGTAGCGCACAGGCTGGCGCGGCAGATGAGTTGTCGCCCTGGCTGAAAGGATGGCCTGATTCTTGCTGGTTTTACCGTTGACGCAAATTTGGGCCACTCGCCCTCTCACAAGGTAACGACCATGCGTTTACGTCACATCGAAGTCTTTCAGGCGATTACTCAGGCTGGCACCATCAGCGGTGCGGCACGGCTGCTCAATGTCTCCCAGCCGAATGTCAGCCGGGTGCTAAACCATGCCGAACAACAGCTTGGCTTCGCCTTGTTCGAGCGCCGCCCGCAAGGGCTGGTGCCCACGGTGGAAGGGCAGCGGCTGATGCCCGAGATAGAACGGCTCTACCATCACCTGCAAGAGATAACGGCGCTCACCGAGCAGATCCGCCAAGGCCAGCATCAGACCCTGCGCCTCGGAGCCGCTCACGCCTTCGGCCAGATGATTGTCGCCCCGGCGATGGTGGCCTTTCAGCAGCAGGCACCCAGAGTGCGTATGGAGCTGGTCACCGAGCACTTCTGTACGCTATGCCAGAACATTCAGCAGCAGCAGCTCGACCTGGCGCTGGTGTTCGGCCAGCAAGTGCCGCCGGATTTACTGGCCGAGCCGCTGTGCCAGTCACGTATGGTGGCGATTTTGCCCAAAGAGAGCCCGCAGCAGGGGCCGGTATCACTGGAGTGGCTGTGCCACAACAACCTGCTGATGATGCAGCAACAAGACCCGCTCGGCCAGGTAGTACACCGCGCCCTGCGCGACCGCCACCTCAAACCGGCGGCCTCGCTGTACATCAAAACCTATTCGGTGATAGCCGACATGGTGCTGGCAGGCGGCGGCACCGGCATTGTTGATTTATTTACCGCTCGCCGCTATGCCGGTCAGCTCAAAATCGTGCCCATCAGCCAGCCGCTGCCGTTCGAAGTGATGCTGATAAGCCGCCGTGATATCCCGCAATCCCGCGAGATGCTGCAACTCAAACAGGTGCTGAAAAACCAATGCCGTGAACTTGCCAGTCAGTGTCAGCCGCTACTCGAAGCCGCCTGACAGTACACGCCCCGGCCTGCATTTATCGGTAAATAAACGGTCTGCCGCCCGCACGCACCGCCAAACCTGTTCAGCGCTGTCGCTTTTGGCAGTGCGCCCGTTATAATTACCCCATCATTTCTTAACAGGTATGCACCGATGATTCGTAGCATGACCGCTTACGCCCGGCGAGACATCAAGGGTGAATGGGGCAGCGCCGCCTGGGAGCTTCGCTCCGTTAACCAGCGTTATCTGGAAACCTACATCCGTTTACCCGAACAGTTTCGAAGCCTGGAGCCGGTAATCCGCGAACGCATCCGCAACCGCCTGACACGCGGCAAAATTGAATGCAACCTGCGTTTTGAACTCGACCCGCGCGCACAAGGGCAACTCATTCTCAACGAACCACTGGCGAAACAGCTGGTAGCCGCAGCGAACTGGGTCAAAATGCAAAGCGACGAAGGCGAGGTCAACCCGCTCGACATCCTGCGCTGGCCGGGGGTGATGTCGGCACAAGAGCAGGACCTGGACGCCATCAGCGCAGAACTGCTACAGGCGCTGGAAGCGACGCTGGGTGACTTCATCCTCGCGCGCGAAAGCGAAGGCAACGCGCTCAAAGCCTTGATTGAACAGCGGCTGGCAGGCGTCAGTGCCGAAGTCATCAAGGTGCGCGCCCACATGCCGCAGATTTTGCAATGGCAGCGGGAAAAGCTGCAAAGCAAGCTCGACGAAGCGCAGCTACAGCAGCTTGACGGCAACCGGCTGGAACAAGAGCTGGTGCTGATGGCGCAACGCATCGACGTGGCCGAAGAGCTTGACCGGCTGGAAGCCCATGTGAAGGAAACCTACAAAATCCTCAACAAGCAGGAAGCCGTCGGCCGCCGCCTGGACTTCATGATGCAGGAATTCAACCGCGAATCGAACACGCTGGGTTCCAAATCCATCAACGCCGACGTCACCGCCTCCGCCATCGAACTGAAAGTGCTGATTGAGCAAATGCGGGAGCAGATTCAGAATATTGAATAATATCTCAGGCGATCTCACCTTGTCTCACCCAAGCTAAACCCACCTCTAACGGCCCGTATTTACGGGCTATTTTTTGTCGCATTGTCTCATCGTGTATCACTAAAGCGCATGTTTAGCGTGTACTTATCTATGTACATAATGATTTTTATGTCATCATGAGTATGTACACATAGCAGATAAGCAGAGTCATACATGGCAAAAATGACAGACATACAAATCAAGGCATGGATCAGAGCTGACGAACGTTTCGAAGCAAAGTCGGATGGTAATGGCTTATACCTTTGTTTTCCAAAGAAGTATGCTGCTCCATTCTGGCGTTTTCGCTATCGTTTCTCTGGAAAGCAGCGAGTAATGGGCATCGGTTCCTATGCCGAACTATCACTAGGCTGTGTCCCTTAACTTAACAACCGCTTCAAAAATAACCTGATCGCCCCCAGCTTTAGCATACTCAGGTAGTTTCTGGCTGTTTTTTCCGAGCGTGTAGCGATACGACGATTTTCTTTGAGTATCGCAAAGCAGCGCTCCACGACATTGCGTTTTTTGTACAGGCCTCTGTCGAGGGGCCGACGTCTGTCCTGACTGGCTTTCTCATTCGATTTAAACGGAATTACCACTTTTATTCCCTTTATTTTCAAATGAATGCGGAGGCTGTTACTTGAGTAACCCTTATCCGCCAGTACCGCTTTCGGACGCGATTTCAGATGCCCACTTCTTCGGATAATCCCGACGCGGTTAAGCAACGTTTCCGCATACCGGCTTTCGTGGGCCTGTCCACCGCTCAGGCAAAAACTTAGCGGTAATCCTGTGCCATCTGTCGCCAGATGGATTTTGGTGCCAAAGCCGCCGCGTGAGCGACCCAGCCCATGGTCCTCGTGTTCATCGGGATGTTTTTTTTCGCACCAGCGGCCGCTTTCAGGGCGCGAACGTTACTGCCATCCAGCGCGATAACATCCCAGTCAATCAGTGCGCCCTCATCCAGAATCTGGAGTAATTTATTGAAAATACTGTTTATTACTCCGGCTTTAGACCACCGGTTAAAGCGGTTGTAAATCGTTTTCCATTGACCATAACGCTCAGGTAAATCCCGCCACGGTGCGCCGGAGCAAAGCACCCAAAATATGCCATTCATGACATGCCGGTGAGCAAAGTAAGGACGGCCGCCTCTGGAAGAGCCTCTTTCAGGCGGCAGCATGGGAGAAATCAGCGCCCATGCATCATCGGGAAAATCGTAACGAGCCAAATTGAAGTACTTTTTGTGGCAAAATCATGTCCCTGATTGTACAAAAAACAGTTACGGGACACACCCTAGCAAGAGCGCGGGAAACAGCTAAAGAGCTCTCTGCGCGTGTAGCATTGGGTTATGACGTAGCCGGAGAGAAGCAAGAACGGAAAGCTGATGCCCTCAAAAAAATGGAGTCTGAAAAGCACGCACTTCGGGTTTCCCAATTAGCCAGCGAATATTTTGAACGTCAGATACTTAAACGCTGGAAGCACCCCGAGATACTGCGCCGCCGCATCGAAAAAGATATAAATCCAAATATAGGCAATCTGCGAATAGAGGACGTTCGCCCCTATCATATTGATGATATGTTGCAAAAAATCCTTCTGCGGGGAGCGCCTACCGTTGCCAATGACGTTCTCAGGTGGACTCGACGGATCTTTGACTACGGTATCAAGCGGCACATGCTGGCTACTAATCCAGCAAGTGCATTTGATATCTCTGATGCCGGAGGACAAGAACAAAGTCGTGAACGCTGGTTAAGCCGAGAAGAACTGGTAAAGCTTTTTCAGGTAATGCCGTTGACCAAGGGGTTTTCCCGGCAGAATGAACTAACTATGAAGCTCATTTTGGCCCTCTGTTGCCGAAAGATGGAATTGTGTGGCGCTAGATGGTCAGAATTTGATCTGGATGGAGGTGTCTGGCATTTGCCCGCTGAACGCGTTAAAAACGGCGATGGTATTGATATCCCGCTTGCTGCCCCCGTTATTGGCTGGCTTACAGAATTGCAAAACATGTCCGGCAACAGTGAATGGGTCCTCCCGGCAAGAAAAATGCAACACCGCATGATTCCTCATATTCAGGAAAGTACCTTGCCTGTAGCGTTAGCTAAAATAAGAGCAAATATGCCAGACGTACCAAATTTCACGATTCATGATTTTCGGCGAACGGCACGCTCCCATTTGGCTGCGCTGGGTGTAGATCCGGTGATAGCAGAGCGTTGCTTAAACCACAAAATAAAGGGTGTAGAAGGCATATACAATCGCTATCAGTACTTTGATGAGCGTAAAAAAGCATTAGATATATGGTGCGCATTGCTTGTTTCATTAGAAAATGGGGAAGCTTACAACGTAACCCCTTTTAGAAAAGAAATCGCATAAATAAAAACATCATCAAGATTTTTTACGTTTAGTCCCCTGACTTAAGGTAATCTGCTCAGGGGACCATATCTATGGGCTATTTATTTTTCTTATACTTCCCGTCCATAGCCCCTATGGCTGACACGCCACAGTAACTATCACAATCTTTAGTAATAACCTGCATCGCCCCACTTCTTAATTCACTGATCACTGCTATACACATACTCGATTGATCATTATAAACCCACCGATTACGTTGTCCTTGTTGAGCGACACTAGGCATTGCTTTACCATCCAGTTCACATACGCCAGATGTAGCATCATACGATGCATTGATATTAAATCTGGCATAACCTCCCTCTGGGGTGAGGGAAAGAACTCCATTTCTCTTTTTATAATCACTAGCATAGGCTGAAACAGATAAAGATATTATTATAGTTAAAATGAAAATTTTCATAAAATAATCCTTATATAATCAACCTTTAAAACCATTATTCATTGCTACATTAACAAGGATTGAATAAAAAGAACTAAAGACTATAGCTTCTTCTTTCGCATCCACTGCTGATGTAATACCATCATCATCAACAAGTGAATTTAAAAAAAACTCGTCACCATCCTTATAAAGTGCGAATCCCATGGATGGATTTCCTTTGAATTTAATTTTAAACCCAATATATTTACCATCACGAATAGTACGGATGGATTGCATATTTTGAATGTCAAATAAAACAGAAATAAATTCTCTTACGGTACAAAACCTTCCAAAATTATGAACCCAACTAGGTCGAGCGTATACGATAGAATTGAGTTGATTATCGGAGAGGCCTAAGGATGAAATTTCTTTATCATGTTTAGCCACAAGATGATGAAAAGCAGACTCTATCGTCCTCGCATTATCGTTCCCCGCAACCATCTGTACAACAGAAGGTTCAGATGACGAATAAGCAGAACTACAAAAAATCATCAAAGGTATCATTAAAAATTTAGCACAAGATAAAATCTTCATATTTTCCTCTTAAGTTAATCGTAAACAGTTTTTAAATTTTCAGCTCGCTACTTCCAGACAAGAGACATCAAATTTGAGTTAAATCCTTTTATTGAGCGTGTGAAGACTGAGAGATTAAGTCCACAACCATCAAAAAATCCATAAGAGAGTAAAATTTACTTTATAGTCCATTAGAGATGTTCATGCAAGCGTAAAATAACATCAAAATGCCATTTATAGACATTTTTGATGAGCATGGGGCGGAAAAATGGCGAAGCTTGCATCAGAGGTTGCAGATAAGTTGGTTGGTCAACGTATCCAGATGCGCAGAAAAGAACTCGGTATGACTGCGCAGCAGCTCGCTGAGTATGCAGATATTTCTCAGCAACAGCTTTCACGTTACGAAAGAGGAACAAATAAAATAAATGTCGCGCATCTGGTAAATATTGCAATAAAAATGAACACCCCTATTGGTTGGTTTTTTATTGATTGCTTAGATGACAGTTCCTATGTAAATAACGAACAACCAGAATTTGTTCCAGTAAAAGATGTAGATCTAAAGAATAGATTTGAACAAGTTTGGCCTCGTCTAACACATGAACAACGCCGAGTTTTAATCATGTTCCTAGATGAATACACATAATTAATTTATATTACAAGAAGCTTTTCAGACAGAAATATGTTTTTGTCATGAAAGCTATATATTTTACTTCCATAATTTCTATATCATTCCGAGTTAGTTGATTAAAAATCACTCATTAAACTCCAATCCGTTGCCGGAAAAATAGCAATTCTTTTGCTCACGACATCCGCAGGGATCAGCAAAAAAAAGCTGTTCTCATGATCTACCAAACTCATCTTTTTCACTCAGAACGCGCGAAACTTTTCACATAGAAAACCTGAAAATTTCCGCCGCCGAACGTTTGTTTTGAAACCCAGAAATTTCGAAACTTTTCGGCATTTAAAATTTTCTGAAATTTTCTGAAATTTTTAAGCATAAAAACTCATACATTTCATATAGTTAAATCGTCACATTCGATTTATCTACAAAACTGTAAATCGTTGAGGTATCAATCCGATGCGCTTTTATGTGGATTCAAACGATGTCAAATCAACGCCTGATCAAGGTTAAAACTGTTTTGGAACTATGCGCAATTTCTCGCGCAACGCTCTACCGACAAATCGAAGCAGGTGCATTTCCTCGGCAAGTCAGCCTAACCGGAGCACGCGCAGTTGCATGGCGGGAAGAGGAGGTTTTGGAGTGGATAGCTGAGCGTCTCAAAGTACCTTCGCGTTGAGTTAAATAATTTCTCCTCTAATAGCCCGTTATAGACACACTTAATATATCAATAGAGCATCTATCAGTTGTAAGTTTTTAAATATTATCTATTTGATGTTCTCTATTAAAATATATAGCCGATAAAATACTTGGCTGATTTAATACTCTATCCTAATTCTGGCTGATAGCCGTATGGATTAACTATGCTTCTCAATAAAAATAACATAGATACTTGTTCCTCATTGAAGATTGGGAAAGACAAGGATGGTAATTTTTTAAAAACACGAATAGACAAGCTAACCTTAGTAAGTTTCTTTATGGGAAAAACAGAAATGAAAGAAAGCTATTTAAAATTAAAAAACATTGGAAAAGAAAAAAGTGAAAATTATTCCATAGCACATATAAAAAACAAAGATAATTTGCCCTATAGACGTGCATTATTGATAAAAAGAAGAAATAAGAAGCCTACAGTTTTGTTACGCATAGATTACTCACCAATTAATAAAAATACCGGAGGCATAAGGTTCGATTTCCATCCACAACATCTCACTACTAAAAAATTTAAGCATCTACTCTTATGGATGAATAAGAAATTAGGAGAGGTTTTTTACCAGTTATTAGCAAGAGCATGGATAACGCAGATTGATGTTGTGACCTGCCCCCAGTATTAGATACAACGATCAGTTAGTAATATCGGTTTGTTTACCTTCTAATTTTCCATTTCTCCAGCTTGCTGCAAATTCAGACGGCGTCTGGTAATTCAGCGATGAATGAGGTCTGGACTCGTTATAGTCCTGCCGCCAGTCATTAATGATTTTCCGGGCATGAAGAATATCGCTGAACCAGTGTTCATTCAGGCATTCATCCCGAAAGCGACCGTTGAAACTCTCAATAAATCCGTTCTGCGTTGGCTTACCTGGCTGGATAAGTCGCAACTCCACACCATGCTCAAAGGCCCATTGATCGAGCGCACGGCAGGTAAATTCCGGGCCCTGATCGGTTCTTATTGTCGCCGGATAGCCACGAAAGAGCGCGATGCTGTCCAGAATACGCGTGACCTGAACGCCTGAAATACCGAAAGCAGCAGTGATCGTCAGACACTCCTTCGTGAAATCATCCACACAAGTCAGGCACTTAATCCGGCGGCCGCTGGCAAGTGCATCCATGACAAAATCCATCGACCATGTCAGGTTCGGCGCATCCGGGCGAAGAAGCGGAAGCCGCTCAGTCGCCAGACCCTTACGGCGCTGTCTGCGTTTTACGCCCAGGCCATTGAGATGATAGATGCGGTAGACCCGTTTGTGGTTAACGCAAAGGCCTTCACGACGCAGAAGCTGCCAGATACGCCGGTAACCGAAACGTCGGCGTTCCATTGCCAGTTCGGTGATACGTGCAGACAGATACGCATCAGTAGCCGGGCGGTGCGCATCATAACGGCAGGTCGACAGGGACAAACCTGTCAGCCTGCAGGCACGCCGTTGCGACAGACCTGTCGCTTTGCACATCACTGTCACGGCTTCCCGCTTCTGGTCTGTCGTCAGTACTTTCGGCCCAAAGCCACCTGTAGTGCCTCTTTATCCAGCATGGCTTCGGCGAGCAGCTTCTTGAGGCGGGCGTTCTCTTCTTCAAGTGACTTAAGCCTTTTTACTTCAGGTACGTCCATGCCACCAAACTTCTTACGCCACGTATAAAACGTGGCGTCGGAGATGGCGTACTTACGGCAAAGTTCGCGGGCGGAAACACCCGCCTCGGCTTCGCGAAGAATATTGATGATCTGTTCGTCGGAAAAACGCTTCTTCATGGGGTTGTCCTCATGTTGCTGATGAAGACATTACTAACATCGTCGTGTGTTAATCAATGGGGAGCAGGTCAGTTGCTCTCGATTTGTATGGCCGCCGTTTACATGATTATATATGGAGCTTAGAGAGGGCAGGAAAAACCATGTATTATGATACATTAAAAGGTTTGCCGGGGATACAGATTGGAAGTAAACGCTCTCAAATCCATCTGCTTTGTTATGAAAAGATAGATGCTTATGGAAATAAATCTCAAAAATTTAAAGGCCAATCAAAATTTATAAAAATAAATCCAAATAATCATAAAAGATTTTTGCGTATTGAATCTCGCTATAGACCAAATGCTAAACCTACAAGTAAAAATGGTAGACCAATGATGCTTGCCGATCTTCTTACCATGAAAAACCCTTTCGAACGGCTGCAAGTTTACTCTAAAGACATGCCTCATCAACTTTTGGGAAAAGGATTTATTTTTGAAATACCGAATGAACCAAGTCTGGGTAGGTTGAAACAATATATCTTAAAAGATATGCAATACTCACGCCTGCCCCGGAACATTATAAATGAAATAAAAAAGCATAAAATAGATCTGTTTAATAAACATAATTTTTGGTATAGGTGGCCACTATTAGTCAAAAAAATAGGATGCATACTGGATATCGCTCAAGAATATAGTAGTAAAGAATAAGCAGTCTATTATTAACGAAATATAAAACGCACGAGGAAAAATTACGTGCAGAATTTATAATAGCCTGTTTTATTATAAAGAAGGTAATATATTATTACTCTACCAGCATTAACTAATCATTGACATAGAAAAAAATCTTGTTAGCATAAGCATGGGCCTATAGAAAGATTTTGTATCATGTTTCGTGATATGTGAAAAAAAAGTTAGAGGCAACGCCTTAAGTATGCTCGGTCATGAGGAACTACCTCACGCCCTGCTAAAGAGTTTCTATAGTGCCCTTTATCAATTCTATTAGGGAATCATATGAGTTTCCTGGCTAAACTAAAAGAATCTCAGAACATTTCAGATATTGCAAATCTGCTTGGTTGCTCACCAAAATCATTAGCATATACAATCTATAAAAGCCAAAATAATTATATAACATTTAAAATTAGAAAGAAAAATGGTGGTCACAGAGATATTAAAGCACCAGCAAAAAAACTTAAGGAGTTGCAGCGGCGGCTTGCTAAAGGATTACAAGAGTGTATCGAAGAGATCAATGGTAAAAAAAATAAAAGGATATCTTCGCATGGTTATACAAAAGGAAAATCAATTTTTACGAATGCTTATGAGCATAAAAATAAAAATCTTGTACTAAATCTTGATTTAGAGAATTTTTTCGACAGTATCAATTTTGGAAGAGTCAGAGGATATTTTATCCACAACAAAAACTTTATGCTTCCAGAAAAGACAGCAACGATTATTGCCCAAATTGCTTGCCATGAGAACAGTCTTCCCCAAGGCAGCCCCTGCTCCCCTGTAATATCCAATATGATTGCTCAAATATTAGATGTAAAACTCAGTGCATTAGCAAAGAAAAACAAATGTTTCTATACCAGATACGTCGATGATTTGACTATATCAACCAATAGAAATATCTTTCCTAATGATATTATGGAATTACATGACCACAAACCTATTATTGGAAAATCATTAATAAATGAAATAAAAAGATCTGGTTTCACGATTAATGATAATAAAACAAGAGTCCAATGTAAGGATTCAAGGCAGGACGTTACGGGCTTGATCGTAAACAAAAAAGTTAATGTCAAATCTGAATTCAAACATCTTGCCAGAGCAATGGCCAATAATTTTTTCAAAAATAATCAAGCATTCATATCTTTAAACGGAGAAAAAACGCCTATAAGCCTTGAAAAACTTAATGGAATGTTAAGTTTCATATATCAAATAAGAAATAGAATGGATATGCAAAATGCCAATGGTCAACCTAGAAAAACACATGACTCATTTGAAAAAACTTATTCTGATTTTTTGTTTTATAAAAATTTTGCAGCAAATAATAGAACAGTTGTAATATGTGAAGGTGAAACCGATAACATATATTTGAATTATGCTTTTAAAAACTTGGTAAGCTATTATCCTGAACTACAAAACTATGGAAAGGGAATCAAAAAAAGAATAGATATTCATTTATTCAAGCAGACCAAGTTACTTTACCGATTATTAAATATTACCGATGGAGCAGGGAATAACATCAAGTTATTAAATACTTATCAGAAAAGAATGAGTAGATTTTCATCTCCCCGAGAAAGTTTCCAGTTATATTGCTACTTGATAACGACAGCGGATCAGTTGGGGTCGAAGGAGTGATCAACAGAGAATTTATGGAGACACGGGAAATACTCGATGGTTTTACTTATGTATGTGAAAATTTTTATGTTGTTAAAACCCCTTTGATATTTGATATGAAAGAAACAAAAATCGAGGATTTTTTCGACACAAAAACTTTATCTAAAAAATTAGGAGAAAAAAGTTTCACCACCAACAATAAATTTGACAAAAATCTTTATTTTGGCAAGAAAAAATTTGCAGAGATAATTGTTAAACAGAATCATAAAGATATTGATTTTTCAAAATTCAAAATGATCATTGAATTATTTAAAAATATATTCATTGATTACCAGCACAGAATAAATATATAAGCCACATGCGTAATATAAATTGAGAGTTTGGGTGCTTTTTATTCTACGTTGGGCTGAGCCATAAACATAACATTACTCTTTTTAAAATAGTTAATCGTTAATGCTTAGACCATAAATTTACTCCCATCATGCCGGAGATTTCCTCCATATCTATCCATCTTTTAGTATAAAATTCGTAGCTTTCAACATATATTTGCTTAAAATTCATCATTAAATTCGCTTTCCTCATTTTATGTATTTTTTGTGCTATATCATAAATCCTAGCAATGATCCCCCATCAGTATTTACACAATGAAGTTCATTGGTAGATAGCAAATAATGTTCTTGTTCTAACTCTCATAATTTTAGCATCAACTGATACTCAGGTGCCCTTGCCTTGATTATTGCCTCAGAGTGCATTTTTATTTTATGACCTAGAAAAGGAGTTATTAATGAGAGAATCCTCCATTTATACATCCCAAGCAAAATTGAATATATACTCTTAACCAATGTGCAATCGCTAAAATAAAAAACATGTTATTCCCCATAAATAAACCCATTAGTTTGATAACTATTGCTGAATGACTCTAGCAATACTATGGACTGAAAAACTTAACCTTTGAGTTTATATTTCTCATGCAATTGTATTTTCTTTTGATCTAATAATTTCAACAATGATATTTTAATCAACTCTCGACCTATACCACTTTTATTCTCGGATAAATTTAAGTTAATTATTTCAACGTTCAATTCTGAATGCATCGATTCAATATCATTGAATTCATAATTTATTCTACATGTTCCTATATAATCGGAGCATGAGAATGTATAGTCACATGCGATTTTATAAAGTTTAATATATTTGTGATAATTTTTATTTGATACAAAAAAAGTCGAGTGAATACCTTTTCCCTTTAATTTTAAGTCTTCAATTGTATCTTTCATCCATTTCAAATTATCTGGCGCTTTATCATCAACTCCATCAGGAGAGAATTGCAGATCTTTAGTATCCTTGAAATAGAGTTCGTTGACTCGCCAATTAAATGATAAATCGTTTAAAAACTTAACTCTCCCCATGTTATCAAAGTCGCCAAATTTAATAGATAACATTTCCTCTTCATCTAATATATGATTTTGCTTTTTAAGTTCTTTTGTCACATATGATATTATTCGATTACCAAAATCCTTTACTTCTTTTGAGGAATGACAAAAGTTCAACTGGACGTCTAATGTTGTGGTATTCTTATCTAATTCAATATAACCCTTATGATAAGTTATATTTTCACCCCAGTTTTTTGTTATATCTTGCCTTTCAATTTCAAAGTCAAGCCTCACAATATTAGGTTGTTTTGTATCTGGTGTTACAAAAAAAGGAGATGATGATAGCTTAACAGTTCCAAACTTATCATCTAATAAACTTTCAAAATCAATATTAATATCCAAAGCATCAGTTAAAGAAGAATCCGAAGACCACTTTATTCTCCTTGTGAGTATTTTAGGGTTCTCCTCTCTTGTCTTGTATGTTTCTTTTAATTCTGAATACTCCTCTGCGGATAAGCCAGTTTTTATTAATATACTACCCAGTAATTTTTTATCTTCGCTTGAAGAAAACACACCACGGGCGCGAAGTATATTTTTCAATTCTCCAGGCTTTACATAATGCTGCCCAATAAGTTGACGTAAAAAGTCTCTCGTCGGTAAAAAATTATTTTTACTCATTATGCATACCTCGTACTCCATGATCGTTATAAGTATCAACAGAAAATAATATGTCTAACTGGTCAGGCAGACTCATTCTCACCTGTTTCACATCAGTATCATGTTCAATTTTATTATAATCAGGAAAAACAAATAGATAGTTGTTCGTCATTTCGCTAGTATACTCTCGAGAGGCCTGAATATACATTTCTAAATTATTTTTGCTAAAACCATCTTTGCAGACAATAATAAATTTCGGTTTATCATCAGGTAATAGCGGATTTTCAACGACGAATGCAATAAATCTTGAATTTAAATATTCCACTGGTAAAATTTTAGTTTTTCTAGTAAGTTTTTTATCTGCATAATTCATTGATGTTTCAGATAGATAATAAGACCAATACTGCCCAGTAAACTTAGTCTCAATATAATTCAATACTTTCATATGAAAATTCACAACATCATTATCTACTATAAAGACATTTCCGAATTCATAGTCCGTATCTAGTCTGCATGAGGATATTTTTTCAACAACATTATCGTAGGTATCTTTGGCACAAGATACCCAAAAAAGAACGCCGGTATCTATTTGATTAGAATATCCTTTAAATCGACTGGTTACGTCTCGTTTCAATTGGGAACGCCTGAAACATTCTAAGCCAGTAATGAGATCGTTCATATGTTTCTTAAAGGTTGTAACGGGTGCCGCTGGATAAGGCTTTAAGGTATTTTTGCAGGATATATATACGTTTTGTATAGCTTGATATTCTACGTTACTGATATAAGTAAATAACCTGTCAACACCATGTGTCGTTCTTGGTGTACCCTTCTTAAGAGCATGTTTATCAGAATGAATGCAGGGTAACGGAGTATCAGATAATGAAGCTCCCCAGCCAATCCGCTCAAAAAAGACCTTTGCTATATTTTCACCGACCTCACCAACATATCTAGATAGCTCACCCATATATCCTTCCAATGACGTGAAAAATAAGAACTATCTTAAAATAAAATGTTAAAAAGGTATAGCTTCACATCTACATGTTTTTATCATAAAAATCAGCTTATTATATTTTACATATCAAATTGTATAATTACAGATTGTTCACTTTTTACTTAGCGTCCTCTCATACTCCAGTCTGTAAGGCCAGAATGCGCAAGCGCATGATAAGTGTACCGAATCTCAATACACAAATCCGTAACACAAAACAATGCAAATCAACATGTACTTAAACGTGTACTTAATTTAATATTGAATTTATTTTTATCTATAAATTCAGACATTTGCATATGAAATCAACATTCAGATTCAATTGGGAAAAACCTTTACCTCTTGCTAATTTTAAAAAAGACCAATATCAAAATAATTATATTTGAATGGTAGTCAATGAAGTTGGTTAATAAAAAATATGTTGCATGCAAAATTTCATTGGCCATAGCCAAACGAAACATTTATAATTTACCAATCAAAGTAACTATAAAAGCATGTGTCCACTCAAAAAGAGGTTACTTCCCCAAAATGATAAGCCAAATCAAAAGCAAGATAATCACGTTAGAACCACTTACTTCAATGAGGTTTTTTGCCGCTGCGGGGGTTGTATTTGCGCATTATGGTTACGATTATAATACTGGTGGAATCGGTGTCATATTTTTCTTCATCCTATCAGGCTTCATCCTAGCATATAATTATAATGATAACTTCAAAAAAATATCACTATCGCCATTAAATAATTTCTATCTTTCTAGACTTGCAAGAATATACCCAATACACTTCGTAACATTTCTCATATCCATTCCACTTACGGCAAAGGAAGCAAATTACTCTATAACTGACACCTTATCAAATATATTACTTATTCATACATGGTATCCAAAAATAAGCAATATATTTTCATATAACGGCGTTTCGTGGACTCTTTCTTGTGAGTTATTTTTTTACATATCATTGCCATTTATATTATATGGTTCTCATCGATTTAAATTATCCACAACAAAGAGAGGAATCACGTTCCTATTAGCACTAGTTATTTTCAGCATATTAATCACAAGCATCTCCATCGGTGGATTCATCAAGCAATATAGTACCGAGTGGTGGTATGGTGAAACATCTCCATTTTCAAATATTCTTAATTTTACTCTTGGTATAATTACATGTTTTATATTTAGAAAAACAAATAAAACTGAAAACATTAAGACTACCTATGCTACAATATTTGAAATTATTGCGATTTTGATTTTTTTCTCATCATACTTTTTCCATAGAAAGATGGCGAATGCTTACTCCTGGAACGAAACCATTTTCTTTGCTCCATCTATTATGTTTATAATTTTTGTTTTTTCTTTTAACAAAGGGGCAATCTCAAAGATCCTCTCTCATAAAAAACTACTTCATCTTGGTGAAATTAGTTTCTCGATGTATATGATTCATCAGTTAATGATCAGATATTATGAATTACATGTTGGCCCTATGATTTATATTGCATTAGATATTGTTGGGATCATAAAACAAATAGCTTTTTCAATTATCATTGTGGTTGCCGCACATATTTCCTATCGTGTTATTGAGATGCCTTCAAGATTATTCATAAAAAACATATCATCAAGGAAGAAAGGCACTAAATATAATTAGTCAGTAAATTTATCAAAGCAAAGTAACCATCCATGTTAAATCAGCATAACCTCTGATATGAAAAATGCTACATAGACTGTGACCTTTCAGCATTATTCTGACTGTTCATAGAATAGAGAACCAGGCTATCACCATTACCAAATGGTTTATTTCGGAGGATCTACCAAAGCTGTCTCCTTAGTAAGGAGAAAATGCAACATTACTATCAGTAGTTTAACGATATAAAGTGCTATGATTACAGTAGCAGTTATTGCTAAAAATCTGTAAGAATACCCACATCACCCCTTAATCAAAAGACGCACGCCCAGAGCCAGCATCACTCCTGCACTGAGGTGGTCTATCAGGCGGCGATAACGAGTATAAAGACGTCGTGGCTTATCGGTTGAAAGTAATAATGCAACCAGCGTGTACCATAGCGTATCGATGACCAATGCCAGCAATGGCAAGACGATATACATCCACGTTGGTATAGTGCTGCCAAGCGTGGCGGTAAAAATACTGGCAAACACCAGCGCAGTTTGCGGGTTACTCATTTGCGTCATCATCCCTGAGGCAAAGGCGCGCCACACATTTACGGGAGCGGCGGTTGCAACTTGCGCGGCAGCGGGCGCTTTACGACGCACCATCCTGAACGCCAGCCACAGCAGATAGCCACCACCGGCTATTTTTATCACCAGATAGAGCCAAGGCACCATCGCCAACAATAGCTGAAACCCGGCAAGCGCCAGTATTGTAAACAACGATGCGCCAACGCCCATACCAAGCGACACCGCTATCGCCGCCCGTCGGGATGACGTCACAGCGGTGCTCGCCACCAGCAGAAAACTCGCGCCTGGGCTCATTGCACCCAGTAAAATGGCAACACCAATCACACACAACGCAATAATTTCACTGCCCATAGGTTTCCCGTTACCGTAGAAAAAGCGTTAACCGACAGATACCTGTAGGCCCCGTCACAGTATTAACTTACCTGCGCAGAAACCCATCCGCCATACCTTATTCTGGTAAAGGCAATATTCTGGCAAGAGCAACATTCTGGTAAAGGCAACGCTGGCGAGTTGAGAAAAGCGCTGGCACCTCCCCATCATCCGTTATGGGGAGGCGCTAAGATTAGCGGTGTGCCGCCGGGATTTGCTGGGTAATGCAGTGGATGTTGCCGCCGCCCAGCAGGATTTCGCGCGCCGGTACGCCGCTTATCAGGTAGTCGGGGAACATCTGTTGCAACAGTGCATGGGCCTCACCGTCGGTGCGTTCGTCCAGCAGCGGGTAAATAATCTGCTTATTGCTGATAAGGAAATTGACGTACGACCCCGCCAGCCGTGACCCGGCGTTACGTTCGATGGCGTTGCCTTCGGTGACGCCCGCCGTTTCTTCCGGCGTGGCGTACAGTGGGCCCGGTGCCGGTAGTTTCCAGATTTTCAGCGAACGGCCTTTGGCATCACGCGCCTGCGACAACACCTGATAGGCCGCCTGCGAGCGGGCGTACTGCGGGTCGGTTTCATCGTCCGTCCAGTGCAGCGCCACTTCGCCGGGGCGCACAAAGCAGCACATGTTGTCGATGTGGCCGTCGGTTTCGTCGTTATACACGCCCTCTTCCAGCCAGATGAACGTGCTGACACCGAGATAATCCCGCAGGTGTTGCTCAATCTGCGCCTTGCTCAGGTGCGGGTTGCGGTTCGGGTTCAGCAGGCACTCGGCGGTGGTCAACAGCGTGCCTTCGCCATCGGTATGGATAGAGCCGCCTTCCAGAATCAGCGGCGCGGCGTAGCCTGCATCGCCATGATGCGCCAGCACCTGCGCGGCGACGTTCTCGTCACGGCTCCAGTCTTCATACAATCCGCCCAGTGCGCCGCCCCAGGCGTTGAATTGCCAGTCAACGCCGCGGCGTTCACCGGCAGCATTCAGCACCATGGTTGGCCCGGTATCGCGCACCCAGGCATCATCGCTGTCCATCGCCACCAGCGTGACGCTTGCTGGCATCACGCTTTTGGCCAGCGCCAGTTGGTCATGCGGCACGCCCATGATGACCGGCGTGGTCTGGGCAATCGCTGCCGCCACCGCCGCAAAGGTGCGCTGGGCAGGGAGAACGTCGCCCTCAGCACGCCAGTTATCACGGCGATATGGCCACAGCATCCACACCGCATCGTGTGCGGCCCATTCCGCGGGCATGGCAAAGCCGTCCTGCCATGGCGTAGTCAGTTCAGCCATCACTTATCTCCAGGTTTTACCGTCAGAGGTACCAATCACGCCATACATGTCCGGGCGGCGATCGCGGAACAGACCCCACGACGCGCGCTGGGCGGCAATAGCTTGTAGATCAAAGGTATGCACCAGCACCGCTTCATCGGTCTTGTTGGCTTGCGCCACCAGCGCACCGGTTTGATCGGCAATGAACGAGGAGCCGTAGAAGGTCATTTCCAGACCGTCGATGTATTTGCTGGCTTCAGTGCCGATACGGTTGGACGCGATAACGGGCACCAGATTGGCCGCCGCGTGACCCTGCTGCACACGCGTCCAGTGCGGTTGGCTATCAATCTCCGGGTAGGCCGGTTCAGAGCCGATGGCGGTTGGGTAGAAAATCAGCTCGGCTCCCTGTAAAGCCAGGCAGCGGGCGGTTTCCGGGAACCACTGATCCCAGCAGATGCCAACGCCAATTTTGGCGTAGCGGGTTTGCCACACTTTAAAACCGGTATCTCCCGGAATGAAGAACTGCTTTTCCTGATAGGCCGGGCCGTTCGGAATGTGCGTTTTACGATACACATCCAATACGCTGCCGTCAGCGTCGATCATCACCAGCGAGTTGTAGTAAGCGTTATTGGCGCGCTCGAAGAAGCTCAGTGGCAGCACCACGTTCAGTTCTGCCGCCAGCGCGGAAAAGTGTTTGATAAGCGGGCTATTGGCCAGCTCTTGCGCCAGCGCATAATGCTCAGGGCTCTGATCGATGCAGAAATAAGGCGCAGCAAACAGCTCCTGAATCAGGATGATGTGCGCCCCTTGAGCATGTGCCTGACGCACCAGCCTTTCGGCGTTTTCGATATTTTTTGGCAAATCCCAGGTGCAGGCCATTTGTGTGGCGGCAACGGTAACGTTTGTCATGCGAAAACCTCAATCATTTCTGTGTGGATGCTCAAGCCTGTGTGCCAGCAACGGCCTAAACCAGCAAGAGTCAGGGAAACTATCAGTCAGTCACGTCTCAGTGCCGATGGCTTAAAGAGTAGGCCTCTTCCAATAAGAAATCCCGCTCCAGAGAGCGGGATTCGCTGTTTTGCCAGGCTCACTGAGCGATCAGAACAATTTCTTGGCCGTATCCAGCCAGTCGCCTTTGAACGGGCGCTTCATGTTCTCAATGGCGTCGATAATATCATGATGTACCAGTTTTTCATTCTGGATACCGACACAACGCCCGCCATACCCCTGCTGAAGCAGTTCGATAGAGTAAGCGCCCATGCGTGAGGCCAGAATGCGGTCATACGCCACTGGCGAACCACCACGCTGAATGTGACCAAGCACGGTGGCGCGGGTTTCACGCCCGGTTTCCGCTTCGATATAACGCGCCAGTTCATCGACGTCGCACACCAGCTCGGTAATCGCCACTATGGCGTGTTTTTTCCCTTTGGCGATCCCGGCTTTGATCTCTTCAACCAGGTCTTCTTTCTTGAAATCGACTTCCGGCAACACGATGAACTCACAACCACCGGCAATCGCCGCCGCCATCGTCAGGTCGCCACAGTGGCGGCCCATCACTTCGACGATGGAGATACGCTGGTGGGAGGAAGAGGTGTCACGCAGGCGGTCAATGGCTTCGACCACGGTTTCCAGCGCGGTGAAATACCCGATGGTGTAGTCCGTACCCGCCACATCGTTATCAATGGTGCCCGGCAGGCCAATACAGGGAAAACCCATTTCTGTCAGTCGCTTAGCACCCATATAGGAACCGTCACCCCCGATAACCACCAGCGCATCCAGGCCGCGTTTTCTCATGTTTTCCACGCACACCTGACGCACGGCTTCTTCCTTAAACGCCGGGAAACGCGCCGACCCGAGGAAGGTTCCGCCACGGTTGATGACATCAGACACGCTATAACGATCAAGCTGTTCCATGCGGTCTTCGTACAAACCCAGATACCCATCATAAATACCGTAGATGTCCAGCCCTTCAGCCAACGCCGCACGCACCACACCACGAATGGCCGCATTCATGCCCGGTGCATCGCCACCGCTCGTCAGTACTCCGATTTTTTTAATCATGACAACCTCTGGGTTTGTAGATGTAAATTCGCAGATTCTTCTATCTTAAAATGGATGGAACAACGCCTAACCTTCTCTTTAGCATATTATAACAAATACCCTTAGCTGAATTGATTCAGGTCAGGCTCACCGCCCCAAAAAAATCTATCGTATATCACATTTTTACAACACATTGCAGGCTAGGTTCTTCGCTCCGGCCTGCTGACATACGGTTATCGCTCGCCCTCTGACGCGGCGTTAGCGCAGTGAAAGCCACAGCAACAGCAGATTACAGCGGCGTCTACAGATCCCAACGGCCTCGCTGCGCCAGCGGCACAACCGATACCGGGTCTTGATGGATTATCACGTCTGAACCGGGGAAACGGCGCAGCAGCGCCTGCTCGAGTTCATCCGCAATCTGGTGCGACGCCACCAGCGGCAGGTTATCGTCCATCTCAAGATGCAACTGAATAAAGCGCGTCGGCCCGGCACGGCGGGTGCGTAACTGATGCGCGCCGCTCACTCCCGGCCACGAGGCGATAAGGTTGACGATTTCCTGACGTTCTTCATCCGGTAATGCTCTATCAAGCAACATTTGAATGGCATCGTATGCCATATGCAAGGCGCTGTATAAGATATAAATGCCTATTGCCAGGGCGAACACGGCATCCGCCCAGCCAATACCTTTCCAGCTCAGCAACAGCGATAACAAGATAGCGCCATTCATCAGCACATCAGACTGGTAGTGCAGCATGTCAGCCCGCACCGCCTGACTGTGGGTTTTGCGGATCACCCAACGCTGAAAACTCACCAGCAACACGGTAGCCACCAGTGACACCAGCGTAATCCACATGCCTAATTCCGCCCCCTGCAAGGGCTGAGGGTTCATCAGATGCTGTGCGCCGGTTAACAACAAGAACAGCGCAGAACCGGAAATAAACATACTTTGCGCCAGTGCCGCCAGCGATTCTGCTTTACCGTGACCGAACGAATGTTCGCTATCGGCTGGTTGCAGCGAATAGCGCACCACCAGCAAATTCACCAGCGAGGCGGCAATATCGACCAGTGAATCGACCAGCGAGGCCAGCAAGCTAACCGACCCGGTATACCACCAGGCATACACCTTCAAACCAAACAGTGACAATGCAGTCGCCGTCGCTAAAAAAGCGGCCATTGTCACCCAGCGAGCGTAATGAGAATTCATACCTGTCTCCATTCCAATCGAGGGGTCAGTATAACGAATTCAGGGCGTAAAAAACCGTGACAGTTTTGCTTCCCGCCAGGGTTTTTTAATAAAAATAACGTTTAAAAAAAAGGAGTTGCGAATAAGACGCGCTTAGTAAGCGGAGCGCATCATGCTCGCATCCGGCGACAGATTATCGCCCTGTTCAGGAGGGTATGATCAGGGTTTACGTAAGATTTTTTGTAACCGGCGCTGTTCCCAGCGTGACCAGCGATCGCGCAGCAAAAACATTTTGACGGCACGCAGCACCAACACGCCACCCCAGATTAACAGTGGCCACCAAAACCACGGCTGCTGTGGATTGACAAACTGGTTGATGGCAAAGAGCAGCGCATTAACCGGTATAAACAGCAACAGGCTGCGCCAAAAGCGGCTTTCGCGCCGCACCTGTGCTTTGGCCTGCACAATACGTTCTTCCAGTGATTCACCGCTGGCAGATGACGTTTCATCGGGTTCCATCGGCTCCATGAGCACCGCCACATTGATGTCAAACGCCGCCGCAATGGCACTGAGGGTTTCCAGGCTGGCGCGCTCGCCATTTTCAATGCGTTGAATGGTTCTGACACTCAGCGAAGATAATTCTGCCAGTTGCTCCTGCGACCAGGCCCGGGCAAGGCGTTGGGATTTCATTGCGTTCATCATTCACTCCTTATGAGATAAAACCTGCCAGCAGCGTGCAGCAGCCTCCCTGCCAATGCCACGACAGTTACCCGACAACAACCTGACAGCCACCCGACAGTGCCCTGACACGCCCATCTACTCTGCAATGCAGGTAAGGCCGATAACCATCGACGTCTTTTGGAGCATTGGGGATAATGGCTTCACGATTGCAAACACACACCGATTTCTAAGGGGTACCCAATGAAAAAACGGCCATCGTCACGCCTGTTGATCCTCAATCCGCAACATCACGTCTTACTGTTTCTCTTTCATCATACTGATGATGCCCTTGCCGGAAAGCGTTATTGGGCAACGCCGGGAGGCGCATTGGAAAATGGAGAAACCTTTGAACAGGCGGCATTGAGGGAACTGTGGGAAGAAACCGGTATTCGCCGCCAGAACGCGGGCCCCAGTGTGGCAACAAGGGCCTTTCCTCTGGCGATGCCAAACGGCGAAACTGTATTGGCCGAGGAGCAGTTCTTTATCATCCATACCAGCGAAAACACGCTCAATACACAGGCATGGACGGATCACGAACGCCACGTCATGCGCGATTATCACTGGTGGAGCCGTGAAGAACTGCTTGCCACACCAGACATATTCTACCCGGAGAACCTGGCAGAAATGGTGTGGCCTGCGACGACATCATTAGGCTGACGCGCCGCAAATACCCGTGCTTTGCGGCGGGAAGCAAAACAGAGAAATCACGCCAATACGATCAGTGATTTTCAGGTGATAGAGGCCAATGAATTTCCTGCGGAAAACCAGCCTGATCAGGAACCTGACGCAATAATTCACGGTAAGCTCGCCAGGCTTGCCTATCGACGGGCGCATCCACCACCTGAGTCCAGTCACTCGCGCCCAGCAGGCTATCACGCTGACGCCGCATCGCTTGCGCTAATTCAACGTCGGAAATCGGAGCAGGTGTTACGGCAATGGGTTGCCTGGTTGATTCATCAAAAACAATCACATTACCAAGGGCCTGGTCATTTAATAATTGTTGATAATAGCCATCGTTAATTTCAACCACATCGCCGGGGATATTATCACCATGCACATTACTTGAATAAAAACCCATATATTGAGGAGAAAAATAAGTTGTCATAATACACCTTTAATAACCAGCATCCGCTGAATAATACACATCCAACCAAAACCACATTTAAAAAATAAAACTCACTGATTAAAAATCACCAATTACCTTAAAAATCCGACATGGAAAATATATAGCATTAATTAATCTCACACTGCTCTTACGATATAATTAAAGGCAACATTTCGTGGTCGTACGCGAATAGCTGTCGTTCTGGCAACTACAGATGTAGAGGACTCTATCCCCGTATAACCCAATTCAGGTGCCGAGTGGGTCTGTTCTATCGAACCATCGTAATCTGCAGCAGCGGTACTAAAGCCACCATTAGCTAGTGCGTCGCGTCCCCATGAACTAAATAGCTATATGGACACCGACCCAGTGCAAGCACGGGCTGGTTTTTTCTGACAACGTAGTCACACACATATATCCGGCTTCGTGAGCCCTGATGAACATCCGTACTCTCTGGCCTCATTAACGCCATGGCCTGCTGTGGCCGAGCTATTTGCCAGGTTGACAGAGAGTCGGTTCTACCTGTCAGTACATCAACGCTTTGGACTTCTTATCAATCAGATTGTTACTGAATCCTATACTCTGTTCTCTGGTTTACCAATGCCCAGGCCACCCGGGCATTTTTGTTCGCCAGCGCCACAACGGCTTTATTCACGCCGCCGCGAACAATAATACCCTTCAGCCATCTCTGGAGGGCACTACACCGCTCATCCGGGAGGTTAACCGTACGATAAACCACGGAGCGGGCACCATGGATAAGCAAGCCGCGCAGATAACCATCGCCACGCTTCGTTATTCCCAAAAGTCTGGGTTTACCGCCGCTGCTGTGCTCACCGGGCACCAATCCCAGATAACTGGCAAAATGTCGGCCATTATTAAAACTTCGGCTGTCACCCAGCGCTATCGTCAGTGCTGAATGCCCCAGTGGCCCGATACCCGGTATATTTACCAGCCGGGCTGTATCCTCGTTCTGTGTACTTATCTGCTCCAGGCGTACATCCAGCGTTTTGATACGTTGCTGGCAGTCCTGCAGTTCCAGCCATATTTCGTGAAACAGTTGTCGGCTGAGAGCGGTAAGTTCATTCTCCGCGTCTTCCAGATAATCGGGCAGACAGGTCATGATTTTGTGTGCACCTTCCGGTATCGCAATACCGTATTCCAGACCCAGCCCCCTAATCTGATTAATCAGCGCCGTTCTGTTTTTCATCAACCGCTGGCGAACCCGGTGAATACACTGAATATCCTGCTGCTCAAGACTTTTTTCTGGTACATAGCGCATTCCCGGACGACTGTCAGCCTCGACAATAGCGGTGGCGTCATTTTTGTCGTTCTTATTTCCCATTCTGAAGGGCGACACATACTGCGGGCTGATTTGTCTGACGTCATGCCCGAATGTCTTAAACTGGCGGGACCAGTAATTGGCACTCCCGCACGCTTCCATCACAATTCTGGACAAGGGTTGCTGAGCAATAAAAGCCATCAGCTTTTCACGAGTGATCATTTTGTTCGCCTTTTTCTCGCCTTGTGCAGAAACGATATGAACCTGAAAAACTCGCTTTGCCAGATCAATTCCGATAATTTGTTCCATGGGACACCTCTTCATTGTGCTGTTGGATGACACTTACAGCATGGTTCACTGAAGCCAATATGGGGAGGTGTCCATTTCATTATCGCAAAATAGTAGATCACTTGAAGGGAACTCAGTCCGAATTGAGCGATCTGATCAATCGCCAAATATCCCAAATCACCAACCGGACTGAGCGATGCCGATCATAGCAGCAATCCCTGATGAAGAACGACAACTGATGTGCAAAGAAGCCCAACAAACACGCGATAAAAATTATGCCAGACGACTCATTGCCATGTTGATGTTGCATCGGGGAATGACCGTCACCGACGTCGCCAGACTGCTCTGTGCTGCGCGTTCATCCGTCGGAAGATGGATAAACTGGTTTACTTTACAAGGTGTTGAAGGACTCAAGAGCCTCAGGCCCGGTCGTGCGCCTTGCTGGCCCGTCGCCGATATCCAGCGTGTGCTTCCGTTGCTGGTTCAACGTTCACCGAAGGATTTCGGCTGGCTGCGCTCCCGCTGGAGCACGGAGTTACTGACCCGTATCGTCAACCGGCTTTTTGACGTGACGCTTCACCGCTCCACCCTGCACCGATACCTCAAACAGGCCGGTATGGTCTGGCGCAGGGCCGCACCGACGCTGAAAATCAGGGACCCGCATTATGATGAAAAGCGGCTTGCCATCGAGCAGGCGCTGGCTCAGGGCTCAGCGGCTAATCCCGTGTTTTATCAGGATGAAGTCGATATCGACCTGAACCCGAAAATCGGTGCCGACTGGATGCCCAAAGGGCAGCAGAAACGTATCGCCACGCCGGGACAGAACCAGAAACATTATCTGGCTGGCGCACTGCATTCGGGGACGGGCCGAGTCTCCTACGTTAGTGGCAACAGCAAGAGTTCTGATTTATTTATCCAACTGTTAGAGGCATTACGACGCACATACCGGCGGGCGAAAACCATTACGTTGGTGGTTGATAACGACATCATCCATAAAAGCCACAAAGTGGCGCGCTGGCTGTCGGAGAACAGTAAGTTCCGGCTACTGTTTCTGCCGACCTATTCGCCGTGGCTGAATCCAATTGAACGGTTGTGGCTGTCGTTACACGAAACGATAACGCGAAATCATCAGTGCCGGTACATGTGGCAGTTACTGAAACAGGTAACGCAATTTATGAATGCAGCTTCACCATTTCCCGGCAACCAACCTGGCCTGGCTAAAGTGGAGCGGTAATATGAGAAGCTATTTAGTAAGGACAGTGCTATCTTTTACTTGATAAACGCCACGTAAATTCCCCAACGCACGCTGCACAAACCCGGTGGTCGCAATGCTGCTATCAGCATCAAAGAGCGGCGGAGTGGGAGCGGTCGGGTTACCGCTAAAAGCAGGACTGAGCAACGGCGCATATTGCTTGTGCGGGTTGGCAGCGACAATATGATCGGCCAGCAGAGTATCGGCATAGCGCCTGGTGGCGAGCGCCACCGTCGGGTCAAAGGTTAGCGTGAGCGCATCAGTACGGCTGACGATGAGGATCATGCGTACCGTCTGCACCCGCCCTGAGCCCTCTTTGAGCTCTGGTTTATACGTCTCCGGGCAGTTGGCAACCGCTATCAGATTGCCGGACGCATCATATAAACCGATTTCACGCAGCCAGAACCCGCCCTCATTTTCAGGAATTATTTGCTCTGCGATTATCTGGCTGGCGTTATTCGGGTCAACGCTCAGTGAATTAATGGGTGCACGCCGTCTCTCGTTGACCAGTTTGGTCTGCATCGGGTCAGGCGTTTGTAACACGCCGCCCCCATCACCCACGCCCATTTGGGTAATGCCCAGCGGCTTACCTGTTGACACCGCCTCTGCCAATTTGGCTTCACCGATACGGGTCAACAACGTGAAATATTTTGCTCCCATCGTTTCTCTCACCTGTTTTTATTAAACGAAAAATCGGCCTGGGCAGAGAACCACGATACAGACAAATGTCCGGGGTTTGCTCTGCTTTCTTACAACATTATGCAAACAGACGGGCAGGAAATCGTCCGATGGGCGCAGTGGGGGCGATGGCACAACAAGATGGATGAAAAAAACCCGCCGAGGGCGGGTGGAAGATAAAAAATATCTTATCGACAACGAGATAAAAGGGATTAAAGCCATCAGACTGAAAACAAACGTAAAAACGTCGGTCAGAGAAAACTGTTTGCAGCGTTATTTCAGGCCAGTCTCCACTGCACGGTCAGGTATGGTCGGCCACACAATATCCAGAGCCTGTGCCGGGTTAATCCGGCTCAACTGCACCAGATAGATTTTCCATGCCTTGAGCAACTGCGCCTCTTGCTCTGTCGCCATCTCCAGTTCTTCGGCATAGGTCAGCTCGCTGATGCGCTCACGGGCGGCCTGACGCAATGCCTCACTTTCACGCTGCGCTGCCTGTACACGGGCAGCGTGCTGTGCTGCGGTATCCGTCACCCAGTGGTTATCTTGCCAGCGGTCAAATTCGCTGGCCGGGGCCAGCAGCGTCAGGTGCTCTGGCAAATCACCGAGCGTGCCCATCACCTGCGGCTGGCGGGTGCAGGTGTCATACGCCGTTTGACCGCGAAAGTCCGCGACTACCTCCCAGCTCAACCCATCAACAGCGCGCCGCACCGCCTGCCCGGTCGCCACATCCGCCGGTGGCGCATCGGCGTAGCTGTGCGCAGGCAAGCCGGTGCCCGCCATCAGGTATTCTTCGCTGTTGTCATAATATTCGCCGGTCTGCGTATCGGCGTGGTAGACCGTCAGCCAGCCAGTGTTGGACGCCAGTCCATTTTCGCCTAATACAGCGATGTCATTGGTTTGCATTATGCGGCCCTCACGATGTAGTTAAAGGCGACGTTGCGGGGGCGCGTCTCCGCCGCGCTGCGAAAGACAGCACGTGATACGGAGGCTTCCGTACCGCCAAAGCCCTCACCGGCCTGAAACCCGTCCATTGCATCCGTTGCCGGGTAAGCAGCAGATCGCAGGGTACTGACAAAAAATGCCAGCACAGATTTACTGTTTGTCGCCTGAAAGACTCCTATTGCATCCGACTGCCCCGACAGCAGTGTGCGCCCCGCATCCACCCCGCGCCCGTCATCCCAGCCGCGAATAAATTCGCCGCGTAGATCCGGCAAGGTGCCGGAGGGGTACACCTGCGCCAGTTTTGGGTAGAGCGCTTTATCAAAGGCCTGGCCGTTACATTTCAGCCAGCCGGCAGGCGCGCTAGCCTGCGGCCACGGCAGCGGGATACCCGCGATGTCTGCAATATCCAGTTTTTTGGCAAGATTTGCGGCTGTCGTCGCCGATACGCTGGCAGAGACCGTATTGGCCGCCGCGGTGACAAAGGCCGTGGTCGCCAGTTGGCTGTTATTGGTTCCCGCCGCTGCCGTTGGTGCCGTCGGTACACCTGTTAATGCCGGGTTTGCCAGCGGCGCATATTGCGGGTGGGGGTTGCTGGCCGCCTGATGTTTTGCCATCAACTCCTCGGTGTAAGCTTTCACTTCCAGCGCTTTATCATCCACCGACTTGCGCGTGGCCAGCACCACCGCCGGGTCAATTTTCAGCGTCACCGCACTGGTGTTACTCACGACCAGAATCATACGCACCGTCTGCACCCGGCCAGAGCCTTCTTGCAACTGCGGCTTGTAGGTTTCCGGGCAGTTGGCGATGGCAATTAAATCCCCATCGGCATCAAATAGGCCGATTTCCCGCAGCCAAAATCCCCCCTCGTTTTCAGGGATCACCTGCTCAGCAATAATCTGGTTCGGGTTTGCCGGGTCGGCACGCAGTGCATTAAGCAGTGCACGGCGTTTTTCATTGATCAACGCTTTTTGCGCCGGGTCGGGCATCGTGGGGTTGCCACCGCCATCACCCACTGCCATATGCGTAATATTCAGCATTTTTCCGAGGGCGGTGGCATTCGCCAGTTTTGCCGCGCCCACCTGCGTGAGCACTGTCATGTATTTCACTGCCATGCTTTCTCTCCCTGCTTTCTCTCATCTCGTGGCATCGCGACTGACCCGGTACACACCGCTCCGTCGCAAGCCCTCTCTGTTCGTTGTTACGTCTCACAACATTATGCAAACAGGCAGGCGGGAAATCGTCCGGTGGACGTTGTGGGGGCGATGGCACAACAATACGATGCAAAAAAACCCGCCAGCAGGCGGGTAGAACGGGGACGATTACCACTGACTCGACTACATATTCGGTGTCTCGGGCCAGCTAACACTCGGCGCAGTCGTGGTGTCTACGGCTTTCACGGCTTTAATGTATTTCATCCATTCAACCAGTTTCGCTTTATCCTCATCATCAATAATCCCCAGTGCAAGCTCTGTTCGCCAGTCGGCCGTCAGGGTATTGGCCGTTGCAAGAAGCTGCTGGCGTCTTAGCTCGGCTTCTTTGATCAGTTGCACAGGTGATGGTGCAGGCTCATTAACCCAGGCTAGCGCCCCCGCCACATACCCCAGCACCTTGCCTGCTGGTTGATTAACCGGGTTGAACCGCACGGCATCATCATCGCTGATGTCTATTCCATCAGCAGGCCATGTGCCAGCACGTTGATAGTCGGCGTAAAGCTGTGCGGGATAAATCACATTCTGCGAGGGTGAATAAACGCTTTTCATATTTTTCATATCAGTAACCTATCGCCAAATAACCTACGGTTTGCCCCGTCATACCGTTACCTGTGGTGGCATCGACGAAATTGATATTCGCCGCCGACCTGTCAAAGGTGTTCGGTGTGGCCACCCATCTGAGACCTAACGTACCGTACATCACCCCGATTAGCACAAGGGTGGCATTAGGGAACGGCACGGGATAGCTTTTCGTAAATCCGCCAACATTATTCAAAACACCGGAATCAAACTGCACAAGGTGGCCTGATGGCAAGCGAAACGCCCCTAGCGTGCCAGACTGCCCAACCAAAAAATGGCTCATGTCGGGGATTTGGTCGGGCATACCGCCAACATTACGCTGCGCCGCCGACCCCAGGCCCAGATAATTGAGCAGTGCCGCAACGGATTTTCCTGACAGAGCCGTCAGCGTGTTATCCAGCGGCTGCTTGTTCGCCAGAGCATTGGTCATGGTGGTAGCAAAGTTTGGGTTGTTACCTAATGCGGCAGCCAGTTCATTGAGCGTATTCAGTGCCTCCGGGGAAGAGGCTACCAGTGCCTCAATTGCGCCTTTAACAAAGGCCGTGGTCGCCAGTTGGCTGTTACTGGTGCCCACTACCGCCGTTGGTGCCGTCGGCACGCCACTCAACGCTGGGCTTACCAGCGGCGCATATTGCTTGTGCGGGTTTGCCGCTGCAACGTGATCGGACAGCAAGGTATCGGCATAGCGTCTTGTGGCAAGCGCCACCGTCGGGTCAAAATTGAGCGTTATCGCATCGGTACGGCTGACGATGAGGATCATGCGCACCGTCTGCACGCGCCCTGAGCCCTCTTTGAGCTCTGGCTTATAGGTTTCCGGGCAATTGGCAACCGCAATTAAATTGCCATCGATATCGTACAACCCCATTTCACGCAGCCAAAAACCGCCCTCATTTTCTGGAATAACCTGCTCGGCGATTATCTGGTTGGTGTTATTCGGGTCAATGCTGAGTGAATTAATTGACGCACGCCGTTTCTCATTCACCAATTTTGTTTGCATCGGATTCGGTATTTGCAGCGAGCCGCCACCATCACCGACCCCCATTTGGGCAATTTCCAGCGGTTGTCCCTTCGATATCGCCTCGGCTAACCGGGCTTCTCCAATGCGGGTCAACAACGTGAAGTATTTGGTTCCCATTGTGTCTCTCATCTACGTTGATTAATCGGAAAATCAGCCAGCCGTGGAGCACCTGCGATAAAGACAAATGGCAGAGGCGTGCCAGGCTTTCTCACAACCATTATGGTGATGCACCCAGGCGATTACCTTTAACAGGCGTTCTGGCTACGATGGCACAACAATACGATGCAAAAAAACCCGCCAGCAGGCGGGAAAGAGGAGCGCTATTGATGGTCGATAAAATAGAAAGGATGATTAGCCCGACGCTTTTTCTCTCAAGATGAAAGCAGGAGCGGGAGGGGTATTTTAGCACCCAGCATATGCGCGTGGCTGCATCACGCAGCCCTCACGATGTAGTTAAAAGCGACGTTGCGTGGCTTAACTCTATATAAATTAGAACCAAGAAATGCAGCAGATGTTGTCACCGCATATCGTGTGTATGTCGCATGAATTTCTGCAATATCTTGTTCCACTACACCGCTTGCCAGAGATCCATGCCCGTCATTTCCGACGTATCCCGATATTTTTGTTGATTCCTGCCAACTACCTATGGTTCTACCCGCATCCACCCCACGCCCATCATCCCAGCCGCGAATAAATTCGCCGCGCAAATCCGGCAATGAGCCTGAAGGGTAAATTTGCGCCAGTTTAGGGTAGAGCGCTTTGTCAAACGCCTGGCCGTTACATTTCAGCCAGCCAGCGGGGGCGTTTGCCTGCGGCCACGGCAGCGGAATGCCCGCCATTTCATTGATGGATATCGCCCCCACATCTGCTGCATTTAAGATGATATCGGCAGACAAGGCTTTGCCATTGACCTGGCGCAGCGAAGGAACGCGCCCGTTTGCATTGTCGTTTGCCGCTTTTACCGCTTTCGGGGTGGCGGCCAGCGTTTCGCTATCACTATCAATGGCGTTACTCAATTGTGCCAAACCCGCCGCCGTCAGCGTGGCATTCGGGTGTTTGCGACTCTTTTCATGATTTGCCAGCGCATTATCGACATAGCTACGGGTAGCAAATACCACGGTCGCATCAATTGACAGCGACACGGCACTTGTTTGACTGACCGCCAGCGTGACTCGTACCGTCTGTACGCGGCCCGAGCCTTCCTGTAACTGCGGCTTGTAGGTTTCCGGGCAGTTGGCGACGGCGATTAAATCCCCATCCGCATCGTATAAGCCTATCTCCCGCAGCCAAAAACCCCCTTCATTTTCCGGGATCACCTGCTCGGCAATAATCTGCCTGGGGTTGGTTGGGTCAATACTCAGTGTATTGAGCGGCGCGCGCCGTTTTTCATTAATCAGCATGGTTTGGTTAAGAGTCGGGGCGGGCAACACGCCACCACCGTCTCCCACCCCCATCTGGGTAATCGCCAGTTGCCTGCCCTGAGCGATGGCCTTCGCCAGTTTATTTTCCCCTACCTGCGTCAGCAGCGTTGTATATTTTGCGCTCATAACATCTCTCAATCAGAATCCACGCTACGGGTTCCATCTCTGTTATGGAGCCCACTTCGCCACCCTCTCAACACGCGATGTGCAAGGCATTCACGTTCATTGAGGCAACACAAAACAGTATGCAGACAGACTAAACACAACGCCTGCGTACGGCGTTGGGAGAGTAATGGCACAACGAGAGAGCCCCAAATGGACGGGCGAGGGATAAAAAAAAGCCCGCCATCAAGGCGGGCTAAAAGACAGGGATGGTGTCTATGGCAAGGAAAACAGGTTACTTCTGTCACACGTTACACACTACTCTCAGCACAACTCACTACTACGCGTCACAACTGCGGTGACGACAGACTTACTGCTACTACACACTACCCGGAGAAACCGGCATTACTCATTACCGTTCGCTAACCCTTGCTGGAGCGGCGTTAAACGTTGCTCAACACGCTGAGGGGCTGTAGTTGAGGCGGGCATTTGCTGGCGCACCGCCTGCATAACTTGTTCATGTTTTTGATTCAAAATTGCTTTTTGCTCTGACGTCAGCATGTTGTACATCTGGTTGCTGATACGGGCCATTTCCACTTTATGCGTAATTTGCGCCTGCACCATTTTTGTCACCAGCGCCTGAACGGCCGGAGCATCAAAATTTTCTGCCGTCATTAACTGATGCATGGTTTCTACATCATTAGCGTCATAAATCGGCTGCTCATAACGCATCTGGCGCATTAAATCGCGCATTTGCTGGCGCTGATTCTCGGTTAATTTCACACCGTCAAACATACTCTGCTGACTCGCCCCGCGTTTCGTGGCAGAGTCGTCCCGATAACAGTGCCCCGGTACGTTCGTATTGCTTTCGGCAGCATGGCTTTGTATGTCGTTATCGGTCACGCTATTTTCAGTTGCCATAACAGTACCGCTGACCAACATCAGCAACGAAGCACAGGATAATGTGATGATGGTGCCCCGCATCGGTAACTCCTCTGTATCTGCATACGACTCTGATGGCGTATCGAGCGTATTACCTGACGCGTGTCGTATACTGTCTGGCGAATCGATGGAACTCAGTCTAATTGCCCTGCTGCAAACATGCGTCAGAGGATGTAAAACTACGTAAAGTCATGGAATAGCTGCGATCTATGACGTATTTTGCCCGTGGAGGTAGGTAAATCATGAACAAAATCCTGTTGGTTGATGACGATCGCGAGCTCACATCCCTGTTGCGGGAATTGCTCGAGATGGAAGGCTTTAACGTCGTTGTCGCCCATGATGGCGAACAGGCGTTAAGCGTGTTGGATGATTCGGTGGATTTGTTACTGCTGGATATCATGATGCCGAAGAAAAACGGCATCGATACGCTCAAAGAAGTGCGCCAGCGTTACCAAACGCCGGTGATTATGCTTACCGCACGCGGCAGCGAGCTTGATCGCGTACTGGGTCTGGAACTGGGCGCGGACGATTATCTGCCTAAGCCATTCAATGACCGCGAATTGGTTGCCCGTATCCGCGCCATACTGCGCCGTTCAAACTGGACCGATCAACAGCAGTCTGGCGAAGCCAGCGCCCCGATTATTGAGGTGGATGCGCTCAGGCTGAACCCCGGTCGCCAGGAGGCGAGTTTTGATGATGTCGTGCTGGATTTGACCGGTACTGAATTTACCTTGTTATATTTGCTGGCGCAGCGTCTGGGGCAAGTCGTCTCCCGCGATCACCTGAGCCAGGAAGTGCTGGGTAAACGTTTAACGCCGTTTGACCGCGCCATTGATATGCACATCTCCAACCTGCGGCGCAAATTACCGGAACGCAAAGATGGGCTGCCCTGGTTCAAGACATTGCGCGGCAGGGGCTACTTGATGGTATCTACCGCATGACGCAGGTCTTGATGGCATGATTAATAGCCTAACCGCCCGAATCTTCGCTATTTTCTGGCTGACATTGGCACTGGTACTGATGCTGGTGCTGATGTTGCCGAAGCTGGACTCGCGGCAACTCACCCCGTTGCTGGAAAGCGAACAGCGGCAGGGTTTAATGCTCGAACAGCATATTGAAGCAGAACTGGCGAGCGATCCGGCAAATGACCTGCTGTGGTGGCGGCGGCTCTTTCGTATTACTGAAAAATGGGCCCCGCCCGGTCAGCGCCTGCTGCTGGTGACAAGTGAGGGGCGTGTTATTGGCGCACAGCGCAACGAAATGCAGATGGTGCGCAACTTTATCGGCCAGTCTGACAGCGCCGATTTTCCGCAGAAGAAAAAATATGGCCGCCTCGAACTACTGGGGCCATTTGCGGTGCGCGATGGTGAAGACAGCTACCTGATGTACATGCTGCGCCCCGCCAGCAACTCGCAATCAGATTTTATTAACCTGTTGTTTGACCGTCCGTTACTGTTGCTGATTGTCACCATGCTCACCAGCTCACCGTTGCTATTGTGGCTGGCCTGGAGCCTGGCGAAACCCGCCCGTAAGCTCAAAATGGCGGCGGACGAAGTGTCACGTGGTAACTTGCAACAGCACCCGGAGCTGGAATCCGGCCCGCAGGAATTCCGGGCCACCGGTGCCAGTTTTAACCAGATGGTCAGTGCCCTTGAGCGCATGGTAACGGCACAACAGCGCCTGTTATCCGATATTTCCCATGAACTACGCACCCCATTAACCCGGTTGCAACTGGCTACGGCGCTGCTGCGCCGTCGGCAGGGAGAGGGAAACGAGCTCAATCGCATTGAAACCGAGACGCTGCGCCTTGATGGCATGATTAACGACTTGCTTGAACTGTCGCGTAATCAGCACCGCCACGATTTGTCGCGCGAAGCGTTGCAAGCCGATTCGCTCTGGAACGATGTGCTGGATGATGCCCGTTTTGAAGCCGAACAAATGGGCAAAACTCTGGAAGTGCTCTCCCCGCCGGGCCCGTGGCCGCTGTTTGGCAACCCCACCGCGCTCGACAGTGCGCTGGAAAACATCGTGCGTAACGCGCTGCGCTACTCATACAGCCACATTGCCGTCTCGTTCGCCGTCGATAATCAAGGCGTGACCATTGTGGTGGGGGACGATGGGCCGGGTGTGAAACCCGAAGATCGTGAGCAAATCTTCCGCCCCTTCTACCGTACCGATGAAGCCCGTGACCGCGAATCCGGCGGCACAGGTCTCGGGCTGGCGATTGTCGAAACGGCGATTTCCCAGCATCAGGGCTGGATTAAAGCCGATAACAGCCCGCTCGGCGGTTTGCAGCTCACCGTGTGGCTGCCGTTGTACCTGCGTTAACGCGCCGCCACGCAATAATAACCGCCCCGCCGGAACCAACGAGTGCGGGGCATCATCCGTCTGGCGTCACATCCGTCACGCCTTCCGATTGAGTTTTTCTCCCGCTCGGGTAGAGTGTGCCGGGTGTATCGGCATCCCCGTAAAAAAACATTCCAGTAAAAACATATCGTCGCTGCCATAACAAACGGCCTCTGAATCCAGGCGGATATGCGCCATCACATTAAGGCGAGCTCCCCTTCAGAGAAGAAATACGCTTGATATTATTCAGTATGTTGAACAGGAAAAAGACATGAAAGGATTAGCCTTGCTGGCCGGACTTATCACGCTCCTGGGACAAATGCCTGCCTTTGCGTCAGGCGATATGGAGTGCGACAGTTTCTACGCGAATTGCAGCATGGCGGTTCCTTACCTTTTTCCTGAAAACGACACCCGAACCAATCTGGCTCTGCTGCAAAGTTACCGTAATCGCATTCTGTTGTCTCAGCCCATGCCCGATCAAACCCGCACCCGCATCGACCCTTTTACCAGCAGCCAACTGATGGGCGTGGCAGACACGGACAGCGATATCACCACCATTAGCGATAGCCTGAGCCGCTCTAACGATGACAAAGACAGTGAGAAAAACACCTCACTGGTACACAAAGCGACGCTGTTGCATTTTCCTGCCCCGGAAATAGAGAAACTGCGTGATTTAACGCCGGTCGATCTGGATGGTCGCTGGGTTTCTAATGATTTGCCCGCGCTGGAAGCCTTCTTCGATTTACTGCTGGCCGATAAAGAATTAAGCGATGCGCACCGCACCCAACTGGCGCTGGTGCGTGTGAGAATGCTATCCAACGAATACGGTATCAGTGATGTCAGTGCCGATCTGAACGCGCTACCGGAGAGCGGCCATGCCGGAGAGCTGCGGCGCTATCTGATTGCGGCTACAGCGTTCTATGACGGTTTATTCGACAGGGCGGAGCAGGAATTCTCGTCACTGACCAAAGCCACGCAAGCCTGGGTTGCCGAAACCGCGCGCTATATGCTGATTCGGGTAGCGATTAATCAGGCGATGAAAGACTCGCTTGATGAATACAGCATGTTTGACCCGGCCAAAGCCGATAAAGCCCTCGGGCAGCGGGCGATTGAGCACATCGCTGATTACCTGAAAAGCTACCCGAACGGGCACTATGTCGATTCTGCCGCAGGGCTCTATCGGCGGGCGGAATGGATAATCGGCGATACCGCTGCGCTGGCGATGCGTTCCGGGCAGGCATTAAGCCAGGCTAAAACCGCTCAGGAACTGCAACTGATGATTAATGAAGTGGACAATAAGTTACTGGAAAACACGTCATTTACCACATCGGCTGACGCCCCGCTCCTGATGCTGGTACAGGATTTGAAACGCCTGCGTAGCCCTGAAATACAAAGACTGATGCCACCGTTGCAGCAAGAAGAGCTGACCCGCCAGCAGCCGCTGTTTGAAAAGGCGGGCATGCAGGAAGAGTTTCGCTATTTGCAGGCGGCTTTCGCCTTTTACGTCCAACATGATTACCACGCGGTGCTCAACACGTTGCCGATGACCACAGCCGAAGATCTGCACGACACGACGCTGTTTAGCACCCAGGTGTTACGCGGGCTGGCGCTGGAGCAGCAAAAACAGTGGGGCGACGCCGAAGCACACTGGCGGCATCTGCTAACGCTGAAAACCAGCTACATCCAGCAACAATTCCTGCAACTGGCGCTGGCCAGAACGCTGGTCGCGAACGACCAGCCGGAGCGCGTCTTCACGCCAGAAAGCCCGGTAAAAAATCTGCGTTTTCGCTCGGCAATACTGAAAACCAGCGCGGATGCGCAGCTACTGCGCCAGCAAACCGGCGCGCAGCAAACCCATGAAGAACGGGTTATCGCCCTGCACACCTTGCTGACCAGGCAACTCATGCATCGAAACTACAGCGACTTTCTTAAAGACAGCGCCCTGCTGAAAACCATCACGCCGCTGCAAAATAGCGATGACCCCAGTTGGGGCAACGAGGATCTGAACACTTTTAGCTGGGACGGCAGCGATACCGAAGACGGTTATAGTTGCCCAAGCCTGCAAGAGACGGTGACGACACTCAGCCAGAACGCCCGCGATGCCCATTCCCTCAACTGCCTGGGCGAGTTTTTTCTGCGTACCGGAACCGATGTCCGGTTTGACTGGGACGAAGGCAACATGCTCACCGGCCTGACCGACGCCCGCCCTCACTATGCGGGCAACCGCTTTACCCGGCTGGATAACTATATGCAAGTCATCGCCGATGCCAAAGCCGCAACAGACGATAAAAGCTATGCGTTATATCGCGCTATCTACTGCTTCGCCCCCAGCGGCAGCAACGACTGCGGCACACAAGACATTAGCCTTGAAACGCGCAAGGCCTGGTTTCGTCAGTTAAAAACGAAATACAAAGGTAGCCAATGGGCAAGGCAGCTCAAATATTATTGGTAGCCTGTCGTCTGGGACACCGCTACCTGGCCCCCGGTTACCGAATAACGCGTGATGTTGCGCTACTGGCAAGCTTACTGTGCCTGAGCCTGTCTGCTGAAAGCAGCACGGTGAACGCCGGGCGCTATCAGGCATTTTGGCTGTGGGCTGCCGTGCGGCCCCAGCCGGTACTGAACCAGGCAACAACGCTCTACCTGCATCAGGGCGAAGTGGCCCGCCGTCACGGTAAAGCACTGTTTTTGCGTCAGGGCATTCCGGTCAGCACACTGGCCGTCAAGCACCTCTGGTTGACATTTCGCATTGCCGACCTGCACCTGAGCGAGACGGAACAGCGACGGATGCTGCGGCTGTGGCAGCGTTGGGTGGCGGCCGGGAATCACGTTGACGGCATCCAGCTTGATTTCGATGCCAAAAGCCACAATCTGGCGCAATACGCCACGTTTTTACAGACCTTACGCCAGCAGCTTCCCCCTGACTGTCGCCTGAGCGTCACCGGCCTGCTCGATTGGGCAAAAACCGGTGATATCCGCCAGCTTAATCGCCTGAATGGTGTAGTGGATGAGTTGGTGGTGCAAACCTATCAGGGCCGCAATACGGTGGAGAACTACGCCGACTACCTGCCTGCGCTAATGAAACTGAGTGTGCCCTTTCGCCTTGGGCTGGTACAACACGGTAAGTGGGACGAGCAGTGGCAACGGCGGCTGGCTGCCTCACCGTTTTACCGGGGCGAGGTGGTATTCCTGCTCAACCCGCCCCCGCGCGACATCTCCCCATTCTGGTTTCTCACCATCGGTGATACTGCGCACCCACGCCTATCTCTGCCCGCACGATGACGTCAATAAAGGGACGCATTAAACCCGACATGCACAGAAAATCCCTTCCTCACCCCGGCGCTTCGCTCCTCAGGTTTGCATGACTGAATAAAGCATTGACAACCCTTACTCGTTCAAACGCACAATTTTAAGATTAATACTCTTAACAATGTTTAATTTATCGTTAAAAAAGAACAATCCTCCTTTAACCGTGCAGTGAACGAGATTTTCGTTCTTTTCGATTTTTCAGTAAATCTGAAGGACACCTTCAACCAGAGGGGATTTTACTGTTTAACCGTCCCGTTAATATTGACGCCACGATTTGCATTCAACGCAAGACAGCATGATGAAAAAGACACGGATAATCCGTTTAGGCATGGCGTTAACGCTGGCGGGCAGCCTGCATGGTTAATGACCAAAAACCCAGGCTTCAGCCTGCTTCACGCGCAAAAAGCGCACAGACCAAAGAACGCATTCTGGAAGCCGCATCAGAAATAATCCGGCACGACGGGCTGCACGCTTGTACTCAGCGGGCCATCGCCGCTGAACTGAATATTTCACCCGGTACGATTACCTGGCATTTCAGAATGCTTGACGATCTGCACGATGCCGTTATCAGAAATGCGGTTGAAAATTTTAAATCACAGACGCTGACGTGGTTCAGTGAATGCCCACCGGACAAGCCTGAAGTGCAGTTAACCCGGTTTCTTTGCTGGACGATACAGCAGCAAGCGCGGCTCCTGCGCGAGTATGAGCTTTTTGTTGCCGCCGTTGCGCGCCCCCGGCTCAGAGAGAGTGCGATGGCGTGGGTCAAAACGCACAGTGTGATTGTGCAAGAACGCTTTCGGATGAATGCAAAACAGGCGGATGCCGTCGTGGCTTACACCGACGCATGGTTACTGCGCAGTCTGCTTAGCGAAGGCACCGAGCAGCCAGATGAACGCATGACCGAGCGCGTTTTTCTTTCCATCATCCAGACGCCGTAATCAGGCTGTTTTCCTGTAAAAATTTTTGAACTATGCCGGGTCGTTTACGGGCCCGGTCACGCCACTCTGGCAACAGAGTAATCAGGTCGCATACGGGTTTATTTACCTTAAACGAGGTTTATTTATGCAAGAGAAATTTAACTATCTGAACATCAGCGCACTGTCGCTTCTGCTTATCGCCGGCGTGTCACATGCCGCGGTGTCGCCTGAGACACGTTCCCTTGACGAACTTTACCAGCGAGCACTGAAAGAAGGTAACGAAGTCACGGTCTATGCCGGTGGCGACACCGCGGGTCAGCAAGATGGCATCAAAAAGGCGTTTGAAAAACGATTCCCGGGTATAAAACTGAACGTGATTGTCGATTACAGCAAGTTTCACGATGCACGTATTGATAACCAACTGGTGAGCGGCACGCTGGTGCCTGACGTTGTTCAGTTGCAAACGCTACAGGATTACCCGCGCTGGAAACAAGAAGGTGTGTTGCTGAACTACAAGCCCAGAGGATGGGACAAAATTTATCCGGCGTTCAGGGATCAGGACGGCGCATGGACAGGTGTTTTTGTGGACGCGTTCTCAAACGTTGTTAACACAAAAGCCCTGTCTGAAAAGGAGTGGCCAAGAGAAGCTAAAGACTATTTAAACCCGTCACTGAAAGGAAAAATTGTCGTTACCTGGCCAAACGACGATGATGCGGTGCTTTTCTGGTTTAAACAGGTCGTAGACCAATATGGCTGGGAATACGTTCAGAAGTTTGTCGAGCAAGCCCCGCAGTTAGTCAGAGGGACGCAGGCCCCTGCCGATGATGTCGAGAGCGGCAAGGCCGTAGCGACCTTCTCAACCGACGGCAGCCTGGTGCCGGATGAAAAAGCCCATTCGCGTTTCGTCCTCCCACAAAATGACCCCTTCGTCTCCTGGGCTCAACGGGCAGCCATCATGAAAGGAGCCAAACACCCTGATGCCGCCAGGCTCTATCTCAACTGGCTCACGGACAAAGAGACGCAACAAAATACCTGGTACATGTGGTCTGTCAGAACAGATGTGACGCCGCCCAAAGGCTATAAGCCTATCTGGGAGTACAAAAATACCCATCCTGACGCCTTTGCCGCCTTCATGCAGGACAGAGAAGCTGTTGAACGTTTCCGCTCACAGATGACACTCTACTTCGGCGAAGTGAAAGGCGAGCCCTCACCAGGATGGTTAGGCTTACACCCACGCGAAGCCTTGGCACATTAAAAACAGGATGTATGCCATCGCAATACATGTACCGCGATGGCATGTGCGGCAGGTCAGCATCGGCCACCAAACCCATTTTGTCGCCAGGCTTCGTAGCTGATAATCGCCACCGAATTGGAGAGATTCAGGCTACGGCAGTCAGGCTCCATCGGAATACGAATGCGAAACTCTGGTGCAAAATCGTTGCGAATCGCATCCGGCAGCCCGGCGGTTTCCGAGCCAAACAGCAGCACATCGCCCGGCTGGTAGTCCGGTTCATCATAAGGACGGCTGCCTTTGGTGGTGCAGGCGAAAATCCGGCATCCGGGCACGGCCGCCAGGAATGCAGCGTAATCGGCATGGCGCTGCACGTTTGCCAGATCGTGATAATCCAGCCCGGCCCGGCGCAATTTTTTTTCTTCAAAATCAAACCCGAGCGGCTCAATCAAGTGCAAAGAGCAGCCATTGTTGGCCGCCAGACGGATAATATTGCCGGTGTTGGGCGCGATTTGCGGCTCATAGAGTGCAATGTGAAACATAATCAAGCCAAAAACGGGAAAAGGTGGGCGCAGTATATACTCATCATCGGGCGAGTTGCAGAGCAGCAATCGCCTGAAGACGGTATCAAAAATTGTGGGCAAAGACCGCGACGCCCGCCCTCTGAGTCGCTAAAATCAACACACCACCCCGCCGCCCGGAGGCACCATGAGACAGTTTCCACTGGTATTACTGCTGGCGTTGCCAATGCTCGCCACCGCTGCCAGTCAGCCCATTTCGCCTCAGCAGCAACAGTATGAAAACGGCATCAGCAGCCAGCAGCGGTTGTTACAACAGATGCAGCAAAACCAGCAGCTCCAGCAGCAGCAGCTCAATCAGGAAATCCAGCAGCGCAGCCGCGAGCAGCAGCGACAGCTGCAACAACAGCTGGAGCAAAACCGGCAGCGCATTCAGCAATCCGCGCCCGGCACGCCCCCGCGGTATTGATGCACGATAGCCCGCCCCGCCGCTCACCTCACAATCAGCGGCGGGCTGCGGTTTACACCCGCACGCCCATCAGCGTTAACAGCAGCGGCGTCGTGATAGCCGCCAGTGCCGTTGAGAGAAGCAGGCTGGCGGCAATCGGCCCACCCAGCACGTTAAACTGGCGCGACATCAGGTAGATATTCACCCCCACCGCCATCGACCCCAGCAACACCACCACACGGGTTTCCATCTCCGGCAGGCCGAGTGCCAGCGCCAGGCCCCATACCACCAGCGGCTGTACCACCAGTTTCATCAGACAAATCGCCACGCTGATTTGCCAGCCATCACGGATACGGTACTCCGCCAGCCCCATCCCCAGCGCTATAAGCGACAACGGAACGGCGATTTGCCCCAACATGCCTATTGGCTTGTCCACCACATCCGGCAGCGGCAGGCCGGTAAGACTGTAAAACGTACCGGACAAAATGCCGATAATCAGCGGGTTTTTCAGCACGCCGATAGCGGTTTTCCCAAACCCCTGCATCGACAGTGAGCCGTTGCGCGCCCACTCCACCGACACCGTGACCAACGTCCAGAGGATCAAACCGTTGAACACCAGTACCAGCGCCACGGAAGGGATCGCCTGTGGGCCAAGCATTAACGTGGCAATCGGCAAACCCAGCATCACGTTGTTGGAGAAAATGCCCCCCAGTGAAAACACGGAGCCGGAAACACCATCCAGCCGGAATACCCGGCTCGCCACCACGCGCCCCAGCACAAACACAATAAAACAGCTGCCGAAGAAGGCTATCAGCAACCGGGCATCTACCGCCGGTCGTTTGGAGAAATCGCACATCATGCGAAACAACATCGCAGGCAGCGCCACCGAAAACACAAATTTACTCAGCGCATCCGTCACCGTGGAGGGCCAGCGACCAAAACGGATCAGGCCATACCCCAGCGCAATCAGCACAAACAGCGGCAGGGAGAGAAAAATCTGGTGCCAAAGCGAAACAATAAACGTGGGCATCGCCCTTCCTCAAAAAAAGCGCGGATCGCCCGGGCGAAGGCTGATGGCAGGTCACGACGGTGAGGCAAGCCCCACCGGGGAGCGGGCCAGAAAATGGCCCGAGGTCATACAGGAAACGCCTGACGAAACACGCCGGGTTTATCGACCGGCGTGATTGCCGTCAGGAAAGGCGACATCCGCCGACGTTAATGAAATTGCGGTCCAATCCAATCTATCCGGTCGGTGCAGATGCAGTCAACGCCCCACTGCAACAGCACGCGCGCCCGTTCAGGCTGGTTGACGGTATACACCAGAATGCGCAGCCCGGCCTCTTTCAACTGCCTGACGCGCATTTCATCGAGCAGTTGGTGATTGAGGTGAATCGACACGCAGCCTAAGCGCGTCGTCAGGTTACGCCAGTCATCGTCCCATTCATCCAGCAGCAGGCCGCGCGGTAACTCCGGTGCCGCCTGCTGTGCCGCAGCCAGTGCTTCTAGCGAAAACGACGACAGCAGCGGCGCAATCGGGTGGCCTTGCCACAACGCGCGCGCCGCCAGCGCCACCACGCGACCGGTCAGCGCGTCACAGCCGGTGGTCGGTTTGATTTCGATATTGGCCGCCATGCCGTACTGCTCGCAGCGTTTTGCCACTTCCGACAACAGCGCCAGACGCTCGCCGCTAAACTGCGGGCCGAACCAGCCACCGGCATCCAGCCCCACCAGGGTGTCCCACGGCAAGTCGCCCGCGACACCCCGGCCATTACTGGTGCGCTCCAGCGTGTCGTCATGCAGCAGGAAGACCTGGCCGTCTTGCGATAATTTCGCATCAAACTCAATCATTTTATGGCCGTGTTGCGCACCAATATCAATCGCCGCCAGCGTGTTTTCCGGGGCCAGCGCACCGCCGCCACGGTGAGCGACGATAGCAGGATAAGGCCAATCTCTGGTCATGCTTCCATCCGTAATCCGCTTTGTGAATCAAATAAATGCCACGATAAGGGCGGCAAATGCAGCCACAAGGTTTCCCCCACCGCCGGGCAATGCTCGTGCGACAGGCGCACTACGACATTTTGCCCCGCCCATGTGCCGTGCGCCAGATTATCTGCCCCCAGCAGTTCCAGCGTTTCCACCACCAGCGGCACGCCGCCAGCCTCGGCGCTGGACTGCAAAATGTGCTCCGGGCGCATACCCAGCGTCACCGCACGCCCGGCCCATTGCGGTTTCGCCACCGGCAACGGCAGCGCAAAATCCGCTGACAGCGCAATCCGGCCGCCGTCGGCACTCACCTGCCCGGCCCACAAATTCATGGCCGGTGAGCCAATGAAGCTGGCGACAAACAGTGAGGCCGGTTTGCGATAAATGTCCGCAGGCGGGCCGATTTGCTCTGCCACCCCTTTATTCATCACGATAACCCGGTGCGCCAGCGTCATCGCTTCCACCTGATCGTGCGTGACATATAAACTGGTGGTTTTCAGCCGCTTGTGCAGTTGTTGCAGTTCAAGGCGCATCTGTACGCGCAATTTGGCATCAAGGTTGGACAACGGCTCATCGAACAAGAACACCGACGGCTCGCGCACAATGGCACGCCCCATCGCCACGCGCTGGCGCTGGCCGCCGGACAGCTCGCGCGGTTTGCGCGAAAGCAGCGGTTGCAGTTCGAGAATACGCGCCGCTTCATCCACACGCTGGCGGATCTGATCTTTACCAAAGCCACGGATTTTCAGGCCGTAGGCCATGTTGTCGTACACACTCATGTGCGGGTAGAGCGCGTAATTCTGGAACACCATCGCAATACCGCGATCTTTGGGTTCTTTATCCGTCACACGCTCATCACCGATATAAATATCGCCGCTGGTGGTCTGTTCCAGACCCGCCACCATACGCAGCAGCGTCGATTTGCCGCAGCCGGACGGGCCGACCATCACCACAAATTCACCGTCTGCCACGTCGAGATCAATCGGCTGAATGACCTGCGTCTTGCCGTCATAGGATTTGCTGACGGCCTGAAGTTTTAAACATGCCATAGACTTTTATTTCTCACTATCAACCAGACCGCGAACAAACCAGCGTTGCATCAGCAACACCACCAACAACGGCGGCAGCATCGTCATCAGCATCGCCGCCATCACCTGATGCCAGGGTGTTGCGGTGTCGCCGGTGGCAATCATGCTCTGAATGCCCGCCACCGCCGTGCCCAGATGCGGGTCGTTGACAATGAGCAGCGGCCACAGATATTGGTTCCAGCCGTAAATAAAGGTGATGACAAACAGCGCCGCCAGATTGGTTTTGGACAGCGGCAGCACCATGTCAAAGAAAAAGCGCATCGGGCTGGCACCGTCGATACGTGCCGCCTCCAGCAGTTCGTCCGGCAGCGTCATAAAAAACTGACGAAACAGGAACGTGGCCGTGGCAGACGCCATCACCGGCAGCGTCAGGCCAACGTAACTGTTGGTCATATTGAGATGGGAAATCACCTCGACCGTTGGAAATATGCGCACTTCTACCGGTAGCATCAGGGTGGCGAAAATCATCCAAAAGAACAGGTTACGGCACGGAAAACGGAAATAAACGATGGCAAAAGCCGATAACATCGAGACGCTGATTTTGCCGATGGTGATCGCCAGCGCCATCACAAAACTGTTAAACAACATCAGGCCGAACGGTGCGCTGTTGTTGTCACCCACGCCGTGCTGCCAGATGTAGATAATGTTTTCCCACAGGTGGCCGCCGGGAATAAGCGACATTGGCACCTGCGACATCTGCTGCTGGCTCATGGTCGCGGCGATGAAGGCCACATACAGTGGGAATAGCACCACCACAATGGCGACCACCAGCGTGACGTGACTGAAGATATCCAGCCCGCGACGGTTTTCGATCATGCGGCTCCCGGTCATTGCAAATCGGGTCATTGGTAATTCACCTTACGCTCGACAAAACGGAACTGGATAACCGTCAACACCGTCACCACCAGCATCAGCACCACCGACTGCGCCGCCGAACTGGAGAGATCAAGACCGGCAAACCCTTCGCGATAGATTTTGTAGATCAACGTGGTCGTCGCCTGCACTGGCCCGCCGCCGGTGGCAGCGTCAATCACCGGGAAGGTATCAAAGAAGGCGTAAGTCAGGTTAACCACCAGCAGGAAGAAGCTCACCGGCGAAATCAGCGGCAGCACCAGATTGAAAAAACGGCGCACCGGCCCGGCACCGTCAATTGCCGCCGCTTCCACCAGTGAGCGGGGAATGGACTGCAACGCAGCGAGAAAAAACAGAAAATTGTAGCTAATTTGCTTCCACACCGAGGCCAGCACCACCAGAAACATCGCCTGACCGCTGTGCTGAGCGTGGTTCCAGTCGTAGCCCCACTGATGCAACAGCCAGGTAATCAGCCCAAGGCCGGGGTTGAACAGAAACATCCACAGCACCGCTGCCACGGCGGGCGCGACGGCGTAGGGCAAAATCAGCAACGTCTGGTACAGGCGGCTAAAACGCAGGGTGTAATCCACCAGGGCTGCCAGAAACAGTGACACCAGCAACCCGGAGGTCGCCACCAGCACGCTGAACAGCAGCGTGGTATAAAACGAGCCGAGGTAGTAACCGTCGTGGAACAGATTGATAAAGTTATCCAGCCCGACAAACTGACTGGACAAGCCGAAGGGATCAACGCTTTGCAGTGAATACCAGAGCGCCTGCCCGGCAGGCCAGATAAAGAAAATGATCGTGATAGCCAGTTGCGGCAGCACCAACAGGTAGGGCAACAGGCTGCGGCCAAAAACAGGACGGGAAGCAGTCATGCACATCGTTCTCGGAAAACAGGGTTCTGACAGGAGAGGCCGAATCCTTTCGGCCCGCAAGGCGATTACTTGTTGGCTTGCTCGAAGCGACGCAGCAGCGCATTACCACGCTCAACCGCTGTATCCAGCGCTTGCTGCGGGGTCTTCTTACCCGTCCAGACACTTTCCAGCTCTTCGTCCACGATGGTGCGGATCTGCGGCATATTGCCCAGACGTAGCCCCTTGGTAAACGGCAGCGGCGCTTTGTTCAGCATCTGGCGCGTGGCGATATCAGAACCGGGGTTTTTGTCATAGAAGCCCTGCTGTTTGGTCAGCTCATAAGCCGCCGTGGTGATAGGCAGATAACCGGTCTTCTGGTGCCATTCGGCAGCAATTTCCGGCGCAGACAGGAATTGCATGAACTCTGCCACCCCTTTGTAGGTCGCGGCATCTTTGCCGCTCATCACCCACAGGCTGGCCCCGCCGATAATGGCGTTTTGCGGCGCACCTTGCACCTCGGCGTCATACGGCATCATGGCCACGCCGTAATTGAATTTGGCGTACTGACGGATATTGGCCAGCGAGCCGGATGAGGCGGTGGTTATGGCGCAATCACCGTTATAGAACTTCTCGGTCGGTTCATCTTTACGGCCAAAATAGGTGAAATCACCCTTCTTGTTCATCTCTTCCAGCATCTGAATATGCTTGATCTGAACCGGTTTATTGAACTCCAGCACCGCATCAAGGCCGTCGAAGCCGTTGTTTTTACTGGCGATCGGCAGGCCATGCCAGGCGCTGAAGTTTTCAATCTGAATCCAGCCCTGCCAGCCGCTGGCGTAGCCGCACTTCATACCCGACGCACGCAGTTTGGCGGTGTACTCGGCCATCTGTTGCCAGGTTTTCGGCGGCTGCTCCGGGTCAAGACCCGCTTTTTTGAACGCATCTTTGTTGTAGTACATCACCGGCGTCGAGCTATTAAACGGCTGTGACAACAGGTGGCCGGTTTTCGCATCAGAGTAATAGCCGGAAACCGTTGGAACAAACACGCTCTCGTCATACGGGATGCCCGCGTCTTTAAACACCTGATAGACCGGTTTAATCGCCTTGCTGGACATCATGGTCGCCGTACCGACTTCGTACACCTGCAAAATGGCTGGCGCATTGCCGCTACGAAACGCCGCGATACCCGCCGCCAGGCTCTGCTCATAGTTGCCTTTATATACCGGCACAATTTTGACATCGCTGTGCGTCTGGTTGAAACGGTCAGCCAGAGAGTTAACGGTCTTACCCAGTTCACCTTCCATCGAATGCCAGAACGGAATTTCGGTAACCGCCTGTGCCTGAGCGCTGGCGGCTAACGCCATAATGACAATGGCGGCGGTTTTACGGATAGCGTGCTGAAACATGCTGTCTCCTGAGATAGTGTTAGGCTTGGGCGCGTATATTTGAGCGAAAAAGCGCATTTTATGTTCGGCAGGTAACATGACATGCTCGGATGACAGAAAAATAACTGCATCATGACAGCCAGATGACACCGGCAGACGATAGCCTTCACCACCTGAGCCACGCAGCCATGGAAAAAATCATTATTCTTTTTCTTTTCAGCGGGTTAATTGGCAGCAGAGCTGCAATATAAAAAAGGGCATAACCGCGAAAGGAGATAACGGCGCTGCGTTCAGTCAGCACTCAACACCGTTGGTAAGGCGATATAACACGACCTAAAACCATAAATGAAAAAAGAGTCTGTGACACAGCATATATTTTCACACGGTGATCACCCTGAAAAAAACAGAAATTATCCTCGGGAGTAACGTGCTTATATTCCGCGATTAAAATAATACCCTCTCAATATAGTCATGTGCGTTAGTCTGTCTCTAAGGAATATCCGAGAGAAAAATGCGCGCTCCGCCACACATTTTTCAAGGCTTATGGCATTTTTAACCGGTGGTATATCGCGTTATTCTGATGTGTAAAAATCAGCACTACCGCACTGATTTATCTGATATTGCCCTGTACGCTACAGGACCCCCCCTCGCGGCAGGCACGGCCCATGCCCGTCGCCGACAAAAACCTTTTTATTTGACGGTAAGCACATTATATTTGAAAAATAACCACATAATACTTAACCTATTCCATCAAAATTATCGTGTTTATTATTTGAGGCACCGATTCTGGTTAATGAAATATTTTATATCGTCATGTTATCTGTTTTCATAAAACCATTATCACTCTATATGTTCTGCAACGAAAAATCATTCACAGGAGATTTATCGAACAACCCCAATAAATATTCACAAGAAACAGAATTAACTCAAATTATAAACAGATAGAACTACTTTACCTCTTGGACGAGGTCTCGAATGAACGCATGGAATACACGACGTTAAGGAAATCTATGAACGCGCTAAAGAAAATGAAACTGGGCACCATGCTAAGTGCCGGATTCGCTCTGGTTATCGTGATTGGCCTGCTGGTCGCAACATTTGGCCGGCTCCAGTTATTAGGCCTCGGAGACGACATCGACCATCTTTCCGGTACGACCCTCACGAACATGATGCTCATTCAAGAGGCCAAGACCGGCTTCGATACCAACTCCCGCCTGGTTCGTAACATCGCACTCAGTAACGACGTCGGGCGTATTGCCAGCGAAAAACAGCAGATAGACCGGCAAATTGCCCGTAACACCGAGGTACTCAAGCAGTTATCAGAACGGCTGGACACCCCGGAAACGCGCGATCAGCTCAACCAGTTGACACTGGCTCGCCCGGCCTACCTGCAAGCGTTCAATAAAGCCGTCGCCCTTGGCATGTCAGCCGACTCAGAGCAGCGTAATCAGGCCCGTGAGTTGATTCTCAACGAGATGCAAACGGCACAAAATGGCGTGTTCAAAGCGCTCGACAACATGCTCGATTTCCAGAAAACAGTCACCATGAACGTGGTGAGCAGCTCCATGCAGGACGCCCGTTCAAACGGCACTATCATGCTGGCACTGGCGCTGGTGGCCGCGGTGCTCGGCGCACTGACCGCATGGCTGATTACTCGTACCGTCAAAGGTCAATTGGGCGGTGAACCGGCCTATGCGGCCACCGTGGCCCAGCAGATTGCCGATGGTCATCTCTCTTTCCCCGTTGAATTGCAGACAGGCGACCGTCATAGCGTGCTGGCCGCGATGAACGAAATGCGGGCGAAGCTCGAGCAAATCGTCAGTCAGGTGCGCCAGAGCAGCGAGTCCATCGCCACCGGTGCCGGTGAAATTGCCGCAGGCAGTACCGATTTGAGTCAGCGCACCGAAGAGCAGGCCGCCAGCTTGCAGCAGACTGCGGCCTCAATGGAGCAAATGAGCCAGACCATTCGCCTGAACGGGGATACCGTCAAAACCGCGACCGAACTGGCGCAATCTGCCAGCGCCACCGCGGCCAAAGGCGGTGATGCGGTCAACAACATTGTGCGCACCATGGAGGAGATCTCCAGCAGTTCGCACAAAATCAGCGATATTATTGGCGTCATTGACGGCATTGCGTTTCAGACCAATATTCTGGCACTGAATGCGGCGGTGGAAGCCGCACGCGCCGGTGAGCAGGGCCGGGGGTTTGCCGTGGTTGCCGGAGAAGTGCGCTCGTTGGCCCAGCGCTCAGCCTCCGCGGCCAAAGAAATTAAAGAGCTTATCAATACCAGCGTGGAGAAAGTGGAAACCGGCTCCATGCTGGTAGACGAAGCGGGTACAACCATTAATGAACTGGTGCGTCAGGCACGCCGGGTAGCCGACCTGATAGGGGAAATTGGCGTCACCACCCATGAACAAGGCTCGGGTATCTCGCAAATTAATGATGCCGTCAACCAGCTTGACCAGGTGACACAGCAAAACGCCGCGCTGGTAGAAGAATCCGCCAGTGCCGCGGATAGCCTGAGCGATCAGGCCGTGCGGCTGGTGGAATTGATGAGCATGTTCAAGATTAAACACGCCGGTAATGATTTCTCATCGTTGCCCTCCCAGCCCGCCTCAACGGCGAAAAGACCGGCCGCGCCCAAACTCGCACTGGCCACCAGCAGCAGCAATAACTGGGAACAGTTCTAGTCAACGCGTTACCCCCACAGTCGCCGTCTTTCGGCGGTGGCTGTGGGGCTCTGCACCGCTGCCCCTCTCCTGCTATCCCTTGACATAGCGAATACCTATTACTCAACCCGCACTATTTTGGTTATTTATAACCTGGATCGTGAATTTCCCGGCCAGGTATACGATGAATACACGCGCCGGAAAGCATACATCAGTCAGTTAACATCTGATTGATCGTTAACGTAATGCGGTATCGCTATGTGCTGTATGTCGCGTGGTGCACAACCGCAGTGTCGGGACTGATGCACACAACCTGCCTGTCCCCCACAAGAGGGCGAGCCCGCGAAGAGGTTGCCCGACAGTGAATCGCGCGGGTGCTGATGACCCCGCAGAATTCGCTAACACCACTCGGCTGCCATCACACATGACGATGCATGACGAGCGTACCGCCAATAAATGCATAACGGATTTATGCCATCGGGATCATTACCTCAACCGCTTAGGGGGACATATGGCTCTTTTCAGGAACGTTCGACTTTCCACCCGGCTGAATGCCGGTTTCGCATGGGTGATAGTAATTGGTTTTCTGATTGCGCTGTTCGGCCAGTTCCAGTTAAGCCGACTCAGTACCTCCATGCAGTTACTTTCAACATCCCATGTGGTCATGCTGTTGCAACTGGAGAAAGTCAAAGATCACGTCAACGACGCCGCTCGCCGGGTACGTAATATCGCGTTATTGAACGATAAAACACAGCGCGAGCAAGAGCGCCAGCAACTGGAATCGGTGAATGGCAGCATGACCCGGCTGATAACGCAGCTCAGGCAGGCTGATAATGCCCCGGAAATGCAAACGTTTCTCCAGCAACTAGAGCAGTTCCGCCCCGCCTATAACGAAGCCATGAAAAATGCGGTTGACGCCGGGATGGAAGGGCATCCGGTGCAGGCGCGCAACATCATCGTGGCTGACCTGCAAAAAGCACAGGAAGGGATTTTTATCACACTGGAGAAGATGATTGACTACCAGTCATCACAGACGCTGGCCATGACCCATCATGCCGAACGGCAGGCCACGCAATCGGGCTGGCTGATGCTGACACTGGCACTGATAAGCAGCATTATCGGCATCGCTACGGCAAGCTACCTGAGCCGTTATATCCGCCGCCAGTTGGGAGGAGAGTCGCAATATGCCGCACACATCGCCCAACAGGTGGCACAGGGTAATCTGGCCGTTGAGGTGGCACGGGCACGCCACGACAACCAGAGCCTGCTGTCCTCGATGCAGGTGATGTGTGACAGCCTGGGGCAAATTGTCAGCCAGGTGCGCCAGAGCAGCGAATCCATCGCCTCCGGTTCACAGCAAATTGCCAGCGGCAATGCCGATTTAAGCAGCCGTACCGAACAGCAGGCCGCCAGCCTGCAACAAACGGCGGCCTCCATGGAGCAAATCAGCCAGACCATCCGGCAGAATGGCGATACCGTGCGCGAAGCCGCCCAGCTTGCCAGCGCTGCCAGCACCACCGCCGCCAAAGGCAATGACGTGGTGAGCGATGTGATTCGTACCATGGCAGACATCACCACCAGTTCGCGCAAAATCGGCGATATCATCAGCGTTATTGACGGCATTGCGTTTCAGACCAATATTCTGGCACTGAATGCGGCGGTAGAAGCCGCCCGCGCCGGTGAGCAAGGCCGGGGGTTTGCCGTGGTTGCCGGGGAAGTCCGTTCGCTGGCCCAGCGCTCGGCCTCGGCAGCTCGGGAGATCAAAGCACTGATCACTGAAAGCATGGAAAAAGTGGAAAGCGGCGCGCAACTGGTCGGTAACGCCGGTAATACCATGACCGATATCGTCACTCAGGCACACCACGTTGCTGAGCTCATTCGGGAAATTGGCGTAACGACAACCGAGCAGGAATCCGGCATCGGCCAGATTCACAACGCCATCAGCCAGCTTGACCGGGTCACTCAGCAAAACGCGGCGCTGGTGGAACAATCCGCCAATGCCGCCGACAGCCTGAACGCTCAGGCCAGCCATATGTTGCAGTTGATGAACATGTTCGTGCTCGCCAGCCATACGCACCAGCCTCATCACTTTGCTGAGGACAACAGCGCGTTGCGCCTGGCCCTGGCATCACGCTAGCGCTTGCGCCCGTCGCGTTACACTGGCGCGTAGCCACGCTGCGCGCCTGACTCACACCTGCACATCTATCGAAACATGACCCACAGACCCCGCCGCCGCATCAACGCGGATATCCGCTCCGCCGGCTGTCATGTCCATCGACTGAACGGTCTTCTCGGTATCCGCGATTGCCCGGTCTATCTCCTGAATCGTCTTATGGGCTTGCTGGTCGCCGTGTTTACTCGCGTTTTTCACCATCGCAACCAGCGATTTCAGCTCACGAACCGCTTCCTGTACCGATTTCGCATCCGCCCGATGCTGCGATGAGCCATTATCCCGTTCAGTAAATGCCGCCACGATGTTCTGCAATTGCTCCGCGGCCTGCGCCAGCGCGTCACCCTCGCCTTTTGCCGCCGAGGCGGTATCAGCGGCCTGCTCCCCTTCACTACCGGATTCAGCAGACGCGCTCGCCCCCGGTGCCGTCGCGCCAGCCTGCGCCGAGGTCGCACCTTGCATCACGCCAGACGCATTTTCCCCTCCGCTCATGCCCGCAACACCCCCGCCAGCCGCGCCGCTACCACTGCCCTCGCTCAATGTTTTCGCGGCCTGCCCCAGCTCTCTGGCCAACTGGCGGATCTCGCTCAGCAGGCCAGGAGGCACCGACTGCCCGGCCAGAGACATCACCATCATCTTCAGCATCTGGATACGTTGCTTGATTTGTTCAACACGCGAGCGAGCCAGATCTTGCCTGGCGTTATTAAGCTGATTCATGTTGGCGCGCATCGCAGCATCAAACTGTTTACGCACCTCGTTGCTGAATTGCACCATCACAGACGTGAGTGACGGCGGCTCAGACGTCTCGGTGTCTGTGCTGGCGGGAGCCGGGCGGGAGTCGCTATCGGCTCGGGTATTCTGTACGGCGATCCCCGTAGCAGACCGGTTGAAAGAAAGAGGAGAAGTCATTCGAAGTCCTGTGCGATACCTGTCAGGTTCCATCAGCGAAAATCAAGCCGCAGGCATTAGCGCTCGCCATCCGGCAGAATTTTTCTGACACACATTGAAACATAACGGCAATCCTGCCGACCTCTTTAGACCACGCACAGACACGAACCGCTCAATTCTGTTCGCATGTCACATAACGCCATGATATTAAGGTGAAATATAAAATATATCGTGGCAGAAAATTCTGGCGGTTCGCCATGCCATGCGCGGCGATCTCGCTGCAACAATGTGACGACCACACCAATACAGAGTGATAACAATATTTTTAATCAATGGAAAAAATACACATCATCATTAAATCGATAATCACGCAGAAAATTGTTATTTAAATTACCATCTCATTTATTCCCGGGAAATAACCAGAGTTATTAAAAATAAATAACCGACCAGCGATAAATTATCACGTCTTAAGATATAACCAAGACTCATCGATTATATTAATCGTGAAATCGCAGGCAACCCCACCGCTTACATTAAGTGATTGCGCCTGAATGATTGTTGTTATCTGATTTTGATACACGCAGCCTTTTATGCCATCAGCATGATGAGTCATCGAATTAACACAGCCTTTAGAGGATAAGACATGAACATTCTCAAAAACATGAAACTGGCCACCATGCTCGGCACAGGTTTCGCCATCGTATTGATTATTAGCTTTTTTGTCTCCACCTATGGCCAATTTCAGTTACGCCAGCAAAGTAACAATATAAATAATTTGGCAAATGACCAAATAGAAGGTTTATTGCTCATTCAAGAGCTGAAAGATAATTTAAATGTTATCGCCATCTCCGTTCGCAACCTGACATTATTCACCACACCCGATCAGGTCACGCAAGAGAAACAACAGATTACCAAAACCATTACGCGCAATAGCGAAATTCTCAAACGTCTGGATGAATTAGCCCACACCAGTAAAGAAAAAGCGCTATTCGATGGAATTAATCAGGCGCGCCCGGCCAGCCTCGCCGCCACACAAAAAGCCATTGCGCTGAGCCAGGATAATAAGCTGGATGAGGCCAAAAACACCATTATGAACGAGGTGAGGCCTGCTCAGGAGGCTTATTTTAAAGCCATCAACAACATGGTGATCTACCAGAAGGGCGATACCCAGAATTCAGCAGATGAAGCCAGCCAGTCAGCACAAGCCTCCGGGCTGTTAATGCTGGTACTCACCGTAACCTCAACCGTACTCGGCGTGGCGATTGCCTGGTTGATTACCCGCAGAATTAAAGGCTTACTTGGCGGCGAACCGGCTTATGCCTCTGATATCGCAAGGCAAATTTCCGCAGGCAATCTGGCTATCCATGTGGAACTCCGCCCGGGCGATGACACCAGCCTGCTTGCTGCTATGAACGAAATGCGTGTCGGACTGAGTAACATGGTGCAGCAGGTGCATGACAGCAGCGCCTCCATCTCGACCGGCTCGAGTGAAATTGCCATCGGCAGCAACGACCTGAGCCGTCGCACTGAGGAACAGGCCGCCAGCGTGCAGGAAACAGCCGCTTCCATGGAGCAAATCAGCCAAACCATCCGGCAAAATGGCGATACCGTACGTGAAGCGGCCCAGCTTGCGGGCACCGCCAGCCAGACCGCCGCCAAAGGCAATGATGTGGTACGTGATGTCATTAACACGATGGGCGATATCAGCACCAGTTCGCGCAAGATTGGCGATATCATCACCGTCATTGACGGCATCGCGTTTCAGACCAACATTCTGGCGCTCAACGCGGCGGTAGAAGCAGCACGGGCAGGCGAACAAGGCCGTGGTTTTGCGGTCGTTGCAGGGGAAGTGCGCTCGCTGGCCCAGCGCTCGGCCTCGGCAGCGCGTGAAATTAAAGAACTGATTACCACCAGCATGGAGAAAGTGGAAAGCGGTTCACAGCTGGTTTCCCACGCCGGTGAAACCATGAGTGATATCGTCACTCAGGCCCAGCACGTCGCTAACCTGATTGGCGAAATCGGCGTCACGACCCAGGAACAGGAATCGGGTATTGCACAAATTAATCAAGCCATTACCCAGCTCGACAGCGTGACCCAGCAAAATGCCGCGCTGGTGGAAGAATCAGCCAGTGCCGCAGACAGCCTGAACGATCAGGCCGCGAAACTGGTTGAATTGATGAGCGTGTTTAACATCGGGCAGGCCACGGTAGCACCGGCATCACAGCCCGTCGCCCGTAAAACGGCAGCCCCCGCCAGCCGCAAAACCGCGCCGAAGCTGGCCCCGGCCAAGGTGGCACTGGCAGGCGGGCGCGCCCATCATGGCGACTGGGAAACCTTCTAAGCCTCACGCGCCCTGCCGTCGAAAGAGGCAGGGCGCACCTGACCGTATAAAAATATTTATGATTTAAAATCAAATAAATAAAGATAATTTTATCACTTTATTATCGGTATTTGACGTTCCCTCTGCGCTCTTTTTCTCTCCCGATTAGACAAATCGCCATTCTCCACACATAGTTAAATTGTCAGCCGAAGAGACAAGCATCACGGAAGAAAATCCCGCCTAACGGCATCCATCAGGATGACACCCTACGCTGATCCCCACATTTTTTGCCTTCCATCGTGTAATCACGCATGTGATGGCCAAACACCAGTAAGCGCTTATTCAACAAGCGTGGCAGCAAGTATGTGACCGTGTTTTTTATCACGGACAACACCTTATTTCTTACTCTCAGAGCCATTCCATAAATAGTGGCTTCGGGGCGGTGTTCTCTGTGAAAAAGCCAGCCTCGGCCGAGGCTGATATAAAAAACAGGGTGAACGTTAACGGGTATACCGGCATCTGCACTCCGTTGCGCTGACGTCATACACCTTTTCATTCTGGCTCAGACCGTTGCATCACACAGGCAGGGGATTTTATGAACAAATTTAATAATATGAAATTGAGCACCATGCTGGGCTCCAGCTTCGCCATTGTCATTCTTATTGGCTTTATCGTTGCCGGATTCGGCCGCATACAGCTTTGGCAGTTAACCGGCAATATCAAAGAGTTATCTGATAATCGCGTGCCTAAACTTATCATGATGGAGACCTATCAAAGCAACATCATGACCGTGACTAACGCTGCACGCGATTTAGTGTTGTCATCTGACCCTGTACAGAAGCAGGCGGAAAAACAGCGGATTGATGAGGCGGTTGCCAGCAGTACAGCCCTGCTTCAGCGCTACAGCGCCGTCACAGTCTCATCCGAAGCGAAAACGCTATTAAAAGCGCTGGAAGATGCACGGCCAGCCGCCATCGCCGCGCTGAAAAAAGTGATTGATCTTGGCCTAGCTAATCGCACTGAAGAAGCCAAAAGCGTGATCCTCAACGACTTTAAACCAGCACAAGTTAAGCTTATGGAAGCAATCGACGACATCATTATTTATCAGAAGAATAAGACCAATGAGTTAGCTGCCGGTTCGGTCGATCTGGCCGGTGACTCCGGCAATATCATGTTTATGCTAACCATCATGGCGCTGGTGCTGGGCAGCCTCATTGCCTGGTTTATTACCCGACAGGTCAAAGGCAAACTCGGTGGTGAACCGGCTGAAGCGGCGTATATCGCACAGCAAATTGCACAAGGCAACCTGGCCATCAACATCGCGCTCAAAGAAAACGACACCCACAGCGTGCTGGCCGCCATTGAGGTGATGCGCCAAAACCTGTGCCACATCGTCGATCAGGTACGCCAGAGCAGCCAATCCATCGCCCTGGGCTCAAGTGAAATCGCCAGCGGCACCAGCGATTTAAGCCAGCGCACCGAGGAACAAGCCGCCAGTCTGCAACAAACTGCCGCCTCGATGGAGCAAATCAGTAATGCGGTCAGTCATAATGTGGAAATCGTCAAACACGTCACGGAACTGGCCAATACCGCCACCCGGACGGCGCAAAACGGCAACGAAGTCTTTCATCATGTTGTTACCATGATGAACGACATCAGCAGCAGCTCGCAGAGAATCGTCGATATCATTCAACTCATTGACAGCATTGCCTTTCAAACCAACATTCTGGCGTTGAACGCCGGTGTGGAAGCCGCTCGTGCCGGTGAAGAGGGCAAAGGGTTTGCGGTGGTTGCAAGCGAAGTGCGATCGCTGGCACAGCACTCCGCCAGTGCCGCACACGACATCAAAACCCTGATCACCGCCAGTGTGCAAAAAATTGCCTCGGGTGCCGATCTCGTCACCCATGCGGGCAGCACCATGGAGGATATTCTGGAGCAAACCCGTCAGGTTGCGCAGTTGATCAATGAAATCAGCATCTCAACCAGTGAACAGCAACTGGGGATTTCACAAATCAACACCGCCGTTGCCCAGCTTGATCAGGTCACGCATCAGAACGCCGCCCTGGTACAGGAATCGGCCACGGCGACAGATAGCCTGAGTGGCCAGGCAGCACACCTGGTTGATTTGATTAAAGTGTTTGTCGTCGAAGACATGATTTCCCGTCAACGGCTTGATATGGCAGCCCAAAACGCGCTGGTCGGCCTGGAAAACCGCCGTCATCAGGCCATCATGCATTGAAGGCGGGGAATAGATTGAATGCAGGGAACCCATCAGGTTGCCCGGTCGCGGCTTTCCCCCTTGATGGCGGGTTAAACCGCAACGGCAACCTGAAATTTAGCCACTGCCCGGATAAGCCGCGACCATTCAGAACTGGCGCGCTATCTGTGGCAGTTCCCGCTCCAGAATCGCCAGCATCGCATCGCGTGCGCTATCCCGTCCCTGACTCATCCAGGCCGCTGCCAGCGGCAACCCATTGCAGGAAGAGTCATTCTGGCGACGAATAGGAATAAAACGCACATTCGGCACCGACATACGCGACACCCAGCGCGGCATGATCGCCCCACCTACCTCAGCTGCCACCATATTAATAATGGTCTGTTTCTCATCGGCTTTTTGCACAACGTAAGGTTTCAGGCCCGCCTCAACAAACAAATTCATCGTCAGATCATGGCTGTGCGGGCGTGAGCGCCGTTCAGGCACAATCAGCGGCAAAGCGGCCAGTTCGTGAATACTCACGTCCTGACGACTCGCCAGCTCATGATGCCGGGCAATCGCCAGCACCACGTTTTCGTACAACAGAAATCGCATCGTCATCCACGGATCGCACTGCGGTGGCGGGCGAATAAAAATCAAATCCAGCCGACCCGATTTCAGCCTCGGTAACAGACGAGAGCTTTTATCCTCATAAATCTGTACATCAATTTCCGGGTGTACCTGACGAAAAATAGGCAGCAAATGCGGCACCAGGCCGATAGCCGCACTGTCAATCGCCCCCAGCCGCAGGGTGCTGGCATTCAGCCGCCCCTGGCTGCGAAAGCGTGCCGCCAGCGCATCGGCGCTCGCCAGCAACACCCGGCCTTCTTCCAGCAGCGTTTGTCCATCCGGCGTGAGCGCCACATTGCGGGTGGAGCGAATAAACAGCCGTGTCCCCAGCCCCTCTTCCAGCAGGCGAATGTGCCGCCCGAGCGCGGAAGGCAGCATGTCCAGCCGCTGGGCGGCATGGCCGAAATGCAGGGTTTCCGCCACAGCAATAAAACAGCGCAGTTGGTTAAGCTCCATTGTCTTCCTCTGGCGATTATACCCGTCATCCTTCAAGTTGCAGATGCGTTGGCTTCATTACTCGACCCATCCTTGGGCCTCGCCCTTTCAGGGCCGCAGCGAGCTGCGTTCAAATCTGCTCCCGGCAGATTTGTCACTCACCCCAGTCACTTACTTAAGTAAGCTCCTGGGGACTCACTCGGTTGCCGCCTTCCTGCAACTCGAATTATTTTGGGTATATGTGAAAAATTTGCATAAATCATAACGCTGTTTTTTTTCTGAACAACCGGAAGGCCATGTTGTTTGCGTTATAGCTGATCTTTATCACAGAATGGGAAACATCGTTTCTCAGTATCTGGTAACGGTATTTTCTAATAACCGCAGAAATAGCGACACCGGTCACAATAAAAACCACCGCAATATTGATTGCGATCATTTTTCACTTTCCGCTTTTTCTACCTCTGCGAATTATACAAATTATTTATATAAACGCAGAGGGATGATCAAAAACACCGCTGACCGCATAGTTCTCCTGCCTGTTTATCTCACAGTCATCGTCTTGCCCGACGTTATTTCTTCTTACCCTGCTTTATTAATCTGGAACGCAAAATGAAAAAAGACATTGAGCGAGAAACTCTCAAAAAAATAACCTGGCGAATAGTGCCTTTTGTGATGTTCGCATATTTTATCGCTTTCTTTGATCGCATTAATATTGGCTTTGCCGCACTCACCATGAATCAGGATCTGGGCTTTTCCTCTACCGTATTTGGAATTGGCGCAGGCATGTTTTTTATTGGTTATTTTTTTACTGATGTTCCCTCGAATATTATTCTGCAAAAAGTTGGCCCGCGTATCTGGCTGGCACGCATCATGATAAGCTGGGGCATTGTCGCGGCTTGCATGATATCAGTCAAAACCGTGACCGGCTTTTATATTCTGCGCTTTTTCCTTGGCGTGGCTGAGGCCGGGTTCTTCTCTGGCATCATTCTTTATCTCAGCACCTGGTTCCCTTCCAAACGCCGTGCGCAGGTCATCGCCTTTTTCATGGCCGCAGCGCCTATTTCTTCCATGCTGGGCTCACCGCTGGCGGGCACTATTCTCAGCTTCCATGGAATAATGGGACTAACCGGCTGGCAGTTCATGTTTTTAATGGATTCCGCTGCGGCGATTTTACTGGGTATTTTCACTTTCTTTTATCTGAATGATAAACCGGAAAAAAACACCTGGTTAAATCAGGAACAAACACAATGGCTGACCACCACGCTGCAAGAAGAAAAAGCGGCCAGAAGCAGTGAAACCAAAACCAGCGCACTGAAAGGGTTGACGGATATTCGCGTATTAACCTTAGCACTGGTTTATTTCGGCACTTCCGCTGGGTTGTATTCATTAAATATCTGGTCACCGCAATTTATTAAATCTTTCGGTTTAACCACGCTGCAAATTGGCTTTATTAATGCGATTCCGGCAGCGATTGCTGTTGTCACCATGATTTTCTGGGCCCGCCATTCAGATGCCACCCGTGAGCGCACCTGGCATGTGGTCAGCGCCTGTGTGCTGGCAAGCCTCGGCTTCGTGCTGGCCGGTTCGGTGCATTCACTGGGCCTTGCCATGCTGGCGCTGGTGCTGGCGAGCATCGGTATCTACTCCTGCAAACCGCCGTTGTGGAGCATCCCGTCACTGTTTTTATCCGGCCCGGCAGCGGCCGCTGGCCTGGCTGCGATTAACTCTATCGGCAATTTGGGCGGCTTTTTCGGCCCGGCCGTCATCGGCTGGCTAAAAGAGAAAACCGGTGATTTCTCGCTCGCACTCTACGCCATTGCCGGTTTGCTGCTGCTCTCGGCACTGCTGACGCTGCTGATTGAAGTCAACCGCAAACGTAAGGTCATGAAAACGTCGCTGGCCTGATGCCATCGCACCCTTACCACATTTTTAGAGGCCTGCCCCATTAGGCTCTTACACCCGGAGGTTATTGTGAATACTGAATCCATATCGGAACTGATTGATGTCATGACCCGCTTTACCGGCTATGTCGGTAAACGGCTCCCGACCGATGTCATCAAAAAGCTCGACGAGCTGCGCGCGAAAGAAGACAGCCCGCTGGCGAAAGTGGTCTACGACTCGATGTTCGAAAACCAGAAACAGGCAGACAAGCTTGACCGCCCCTGCTGCCAGGACACCGGCGTTATTCAATATTTTATTACGGTTGGCGCGCGCTTCCCGTTCCTCGGTGATTTGGAACATGTGTTACAGCAGGCGACGCTGGAAGCCACTAAAAAATCGCCGCTGCGCCACAATGCGGTAGAAACCTTTATCGAGAAAAATACCGGCACCAACACCGGCTCACGCATTCCGTGGCTGGACTGGGAAATTATCCCTGACGACGACCACTGCACCATTGAAGTGTATATGGCCGGTGGCGGCTGCTCACTGCCGGGTGCCGCCAAAGTGCTGATGCCGGGCCAGGGCTACGAAGGCGTTAACCAGTTTGTCTTTGATGTGATTACCTCTTACGGCGTGAACGCCTGCCCGCCGCTGCTGGTCGGCGTGGGCGTGTCCACCTCGGTGGAAACCGCCGCCCGCCTGTCGAAAAAGGCCATTCTGCGCCCGGTTGACTCCTCACACCCGAACGCCGATGCCGCCAAAATGGAAAAACTGCTGGAAGACGGCCTGAATCAGGTCGGTATTGGGCCGCAGGGTCTTGGTGGTGCGTCATCCGTCATGGGGGTCAACATTGAGTCTTCCGCACGCCACCCGTCCACCATCGGCGTTGCCGTTTCTACCGGTTGCTGGGCTCACCGTCGCGGCGCTATCCGTTTCAGTGCCGATTTATCCTATGAAATCCTGTCTCACGAAGGTGCCGTATTATGAAAAAAATCCTGACCACGCCCATCAAAGATGAAGATTTGGCGGATCTGAACATTGGCGATGTGGTGTACCTGACGGGCACCTTAGTCACCTGCCGCGATGTGGCGCATCGCCGCCTGATTGAACTGGGACGTGAACTGCCGGTCGATCTCAAAGGCGGTGCCATCCTGCACGCAGGCCCGATTGTGGTGGAAAAAGAAGACGGCAGCTTCGACATGATTTCCATCGGCCCGACCACCAGTATGCGCATGGAGAAATTCGAAAAAGAGTTTATCGAACAGACCGGCGTGAAGCTGATTGTCGGCAAAGGCGGCATGGGGCCAAACACCGAAGCCGGTTGCCAGCAATTCAAGGCGGTACACGCGGTGTTCCCCGGCGGCTGTGCGGTGCTGGCGGCCACCTGTGTCGAGGAAATCGAAGATGCCCAGTGGCGCGATCTGGGTATGCCGGAAACGCTGTGGGTTAACCGGGTGAAGGTCTTCGGCCCGTTAATCATCTCTATCGACACCCACGGCAACAACCTGTTTGAGCAAAATAAGGCGACCTATAACGAGCGTAAAGTGCCGATCATCGCCGACATCAACGAACAGATCCGCTTTATCAAATAACAACCCGCACCGGCTGGCGATGCGCGATAAACCTGAGCCCATCGCCCCGGTGTTTAGCAATGGAACACACGTATGAAACTGGCGAGTTTTATCAACCCGCAAAGCGGTGCGAAAACCTTCGGCATGGTAAACGGTAACGGGCTTATCGACCTGGGCCGCCGTCTGTCCGGGCGCTTTAGCGATCTGGGCTCCTTGCTGCGGGCCGATGGGCTGACCGGCCTGCCTCAACACAGCGGGGCCGATTTTTTCCTCGATGAAGTGACCTATCTGCCGGTCATTGAACGGCCGTCAAAAATCCTGTGCGTCGGCATGAATTACATGGAAAAACGCATCGAATTTGAACAAACCACTGATGCGCCGACGCTGTTTATCCGCTTTGCCGACACCCTGAGCGGCCATCAGCAACCGCTGCTAAAACCGCACTCCACCAACGAATTTGACTACGAAGGCGAACTGGCGGTGATCATCGGCAAACACGCTGACAACGTTAGCCGCGAAACGGCATTATCGGTGGTGGCAGGTTACAGTTGCTTTATGGACGGCTCGGTACGCGACATGCAGTACACCTGGTTCACTTCCGGTAAAAACTGGCGTCACACCGGTGGCTTTGGCCCCTGGATGGTCACGGCCGATGAGATAGGCGACCCGCAACAACTGGCCATCAGCACCTACCTGAACGGCAACCAGGTACAAAATGACCACACCGGCAACATGGTGCGATCCGTGGCGGAATTAATTGAGTACATTTCCCGGTTTACCCCGCTGTCGCCCGGCGATGTGATTATCACCGGCTCACCGGGTGGGGTAGGTAAAAAGCGCACGCCGCCGCTGTTTATGCGCGAAGGCGATGTGGTGGAAGTGGAAATCAGCGGCATTGGCCGGCTGGTGAACCGTATCGCCACCTCGCAGCCTGCCAGCAGCAGCCAGGCACACCGCCCGGAACCTTGCGCCGTCTGACTAACCGCTGCCGGATGGCAGCAGTTATTATCGGTGACACCGCTCGTTACAGCGCGCGGCGCAGGCGGGCCACTGCCTCATGCATCTGCGCTTCGGTGGCGGTCGCAAACGACAGGCGCAGCGTTGAGCGATCCGGCGTATCGGCGAAGAAAAACTCGCCGGGCACGAACACCACGCCCTGCGCCAGCGTTTTTTCCAGCCAGGCGGTGGTATCGAACGGTTGGCGGAAACGCGCCCACAGGAACATGCCGCCTTTCGGCTGGTTAAAGCTCATCACATCGCCCAGCTCATGCGCCACCAGTTCCGACAACAGCTCGCCTTTGCGGCGATACGCCTGACGAATTTTGTCAATCTGCGCCGGTAAGCGCCCGGTTTCCAGATAGTATTCAACGATAGTCTGAGACAGCGAACTGGCGTGAAGATCGGCCGCCTGCTTAATAATGGCCACTTTATGTACCAGCCACTCAGGCAAAATCGCCCAGCCCAGACGCAGTCCCGGTGCCAGAATTTTAGAAAACGATGAGGTATAGACCACGCGGTCGGCCTGCCCGGCCTCTTTAGCCAGTTGATAAAGGGTGGCATGGCGCGCTTCGGTAAAACGCAGCTCACCGTAGGGATCATCTTCCACAATCAGGAAGTCGTGACGGGCAGCCAGCGCCACCAGTTGACGACGACGCGCTTCGCTCAGGGTGACGCCGCTCGGGTTGCCGAAATTCGGCACCAGATAAACGCCCTTGATACGGGTGGTTTCCAGCAGTGCAGCCAGCTCATCGACCACCATGCCGTCTTCATCGGACGATACCGACATCACCTGCGCTTCCGCCAGCTCCAGCGTTTGCAGTGCCGCCAGATAGGTCGGGCGCTCCACCACAAAGATATCCTGCGGGTTGGCGGTGGCGCGCATCACCAGATCCAGCGCCTGCTGGGAACCCGCCGTCACCACAATGTCCTGCGCCTGCGTGTCAACGCCACGCAGCGCACACAGCTCAGCGATACGCTCACGCAGCAACGGGCTGCCTTCAGTCAGGCCATACTGAAACGCCGATTTCGGCTGTTCGGTGATCGCCCGCTGGGTCGCTTCATTGAGTCCCTGGAAATCAAATAACACGTCAGAAGGAATGCCGCCCGCCAACGAAATCACGCCGTCCATTTTGCTGTGTTTTAGCAATTCACGAATCGCGGAGCTTTTCAGGCGCGCCATACGCTGCGCCAGTAACCCATTCGTTGACATGTCGAATCTCACTTATTTTTAACAAGATAATAGAAAAACGGGCCGGTAGAACCCGGCCCGATAAGGTGTCACATGAACAGTAATTTAACCACCAAGATAGGCAGAACGCACGGCTTCGTTAGCTAACAAAGCGTCTCCGGTATCTTCCAGCACCACATGACCGTTCTCCAGCACGTAACCGCGATCGGCCAGGCGCAAGGCCTGATTCGCGTTCTGCTCCACCAGAAAGATGGTCATGCCCTCTTCGCGCAACTGCGCAATGGTGTCAAAAATCTGCAAAATAATGATCGGTGCCAGCCCCAGCGAAGGTTCGTCCAGCAACAGCAAACGCGGCTGGCTCATCAACGCCCGGCCGATGGCCAGCATCTGCTGTTCACCGCCGGACATGGTGCCCGCGCGCTGGGCGCGGCGTTCATGCAAACGCGGGAACAGGTCGTAGACGCGCGCAATACGCTCCTGATACTGCTCACGGCTGGCAAAAAAGCCGCCCATCGCCAGATTCTCTTCCACCGTCATGCGGGAAAACACGCGACGGCCTTCCGGCACGATGGCAATCGCCTCACGCATAATGCGTGCTGTTTGCCAGTCGGTGATGTCTTTGCCGTCAAAAACAATTGACCCTTCAGAAGCGCGCGGCTCGCCGCACAGCGTGCCGAGCAGCGTGGTTTTACCCGCGCCGTTGGCACCAATCAGCGTCACGATTTCACCCTGATTAATGTGCAGACTGACCTGATGCAGCGCCTGAATTTTGCCGTAATGGGCAGAAACCTGATTCAATGACAACATAGCGTTTTATCCTTCACCCAGATATGCGCGGATAACATCCGGGTTGTTGCGAATTTCAGCCGGAGTGCCGTTCGCCAGCGGCGTACCCTGATTGACCACATAGATACGATCAGAGATCCCCATCACCAGCTTCATATCATGCTCAATCAGCAGCACTGACACCCGATGGTTGTCGCGCAAATCGAGGATCAATGCATTGAGCTCATCGGTTTCTTTCGGGTTCAGCCCGGCAGCCGGCTCATCGAGCATCAGCAATTCCGGGCGCGTCACCATGCAGCGGGCAATTTCCAGACGGCGCTGCTGGCCATAGGCCAGATTACCGGCCTGACGGTTGGCCAGTTCCAGCAACCCGACGCGCTCCAGCCAGACGGCGGCGCGTTGTTGCGCATCCGCCTCGGCACGACGAAACGCCGGTGTTTTGAGCAAACCGGCAAAGACTCCGCTTTTCAGGTGCTGATGTTGCGCCACCAGCAGGTTCTCAATCACCGTCATTTCACGGAACAGGCGCACATGCTGGAAGGTACGCACCACACCCATACGGGCAATCTGCTGCCCCGGCAAGCCTTCCAGATGCTGGTCGCGCAGCACAATGGTGCCACCGGTCGGGCGATAAAAGCCGGTCAGGCAGTTAAATACCGTGGTTTTACCGGCACCGTTCGGGCCTATCAGCGAGACGATTTCCCCCTGATGCAAATCCAGCTCAACGTTATTCACCGCCAGCAGGCCGCCAAAGCGCATCATCAGGCCCCGGACTGACAATAATGGCTGACTCATGCCTGCTCTTCCTTCTTCTTAATCTGTAGCTTCATCTGCGGGCGCTGCATCGGGAGTAACCCTTGTGGCCGCCAGATCATCATCAGCACCATCAGGGCACCCAGCACCAGCATGCTGTATTCGTTCAGATCACGCATCAGCTCGCGTGACACTACCAGCAGGATGGCCGCCAGGATCACCGCAAACTGCGAGCCCATCCCGCCCAGCACCACAATCGCCAGCACAAATGCCGATTCGACGAAGGTGAAGGATTCCGGGCTGACAAACCCCTGACGGGCGGCAAACAGCGTACCGGCAAACCCGGCAAACGCCGCGCTGATGGTAAAGGCCGTCAGCTTGATTTTGGTCGGGCTCAGGCCGAGCGAACGACAGGCGATTTCATCTTCACGCAGCGCTTCCCAGGCGCGGCCGAGCGGCATACGCAGCAGACGGTTAATCACAAACAGCGTCAACAGCACCAGCAGCAGCGCCACCATGTAGAGGAAAATAATGCGGTCGCTGGGGTCATAGCTCAGGCCAAAGAAGTGATGGAACGTGTCCCAACCGCCTTCGCGCGGCGCACGGTTAAATTCCAGGCCAAAAAAGGTCGGTTTCGGGATCTGGCTGATACCGTTCGGGCCGCCGGTAAAACTGGTGTTATTGAGCAGCAAAATACGCACAATTTCGCCAAAACCCAGCGTTACAATCGCCAGATAGTCACCGCGCAAGCGCAGTACCGGGAACCCGAGCAGGAAGCCGGACAGCGCCGCCGTCAGCCCCGCCAGCGGCAGGCACTGCCAGAAACCCAGCCCGTAATAGTGGCTGAGCAGCGCATAGGTGTACGCACCAATGGCGTAAAAACCGCCGTAGCCCAGCACCAGCAAGCCAGACAGCCCCACCACCACGTTCAGGCCAAGGCCCAGCATGATATAAATCATGGTCAGCGTGGCGATATCTACCGTGCCGCGCGACACCACGAACGGCCAGATAATCGCAACGGCAATCAACGCCAGCGCCAGCCACTTCTGACGAGGTGTGCTGCCATCAAATCCTGGCAGAACAAAACCGGGGCCAGAGAGTTTCTTCGCACCACGGGCAAGCATCGGGCGCAGCAGTTGAAAGAAAAACACCAGCACGCAAGCGGCGATAATCCACATCCAGCGCACTTTCTCCGCGCCGTGCACCACCAGACGAGTGCCGTCCAGACTCAGTTGCATCCCCATCAGGAATGTCGCCAGCACCAGCAGCACCAGCGCGGATACAACGGCATTAACCAGCGTATGCAGTTTCATACCTTCTCCACCTCCGGTCGGCCCAGAATCCCGGTCGGCATCACTAACAGCACGCCAATCAGTAACGCGAAGGAGACCACATCTTTATATTCCGTGCTGAGGTAGGCAGACGTCAGCGACTCGGCAATCCCCAGAATCAAACCGCCGATCATCGCCCCCGGAATACTGCCGATGCCGCCCAGTACCGCGGCGGTAAACGCTTTCATCCCGGCCATAAAACCGATGTAGGGGTTAATCACGCCATAGAACTGACCTAACAGCACCCCGGCTACCGCTGCCATGACCGCGCCGATAACGAAGGTCAGCGAAATAACGCGATCGGTACTGATACCGAGCAGGCTGGCCATTTTCAGGTCTTCCGCACAGGCGCGACAGGCGCGGCCCATACGGGAATAACGGATGAACAGCGTCAGCGCCAGCATCGCCAGGAAGGTGACAATCCAGATAGTGAGCTGCATGGCAGAGAGCGTGGCAGCAAAGCCGTTGCTTTCACCCAACACCCACTGGCCGTGAATCAGGCTTGGCAGCGCCACATCGCGCGACCCCTGCGTCAGGCTGACGTAGTTTTGCAGGAAAATCGACATACCAATGGCGGAAATCAACGCGATCAGTCGCTTAGAGCTGCGCACCGGTTTATAGGCCACGCGTTCGATGCTCCAGCCATAAGCGCTGGAAATCACCACAGCGGCAATAAACGCCACGCTTATCAGCAACCAACTGGTGTCAATGCCCATCATCATCAACGCGGCAATCACGATGAAAGAGACATAACTACCGATCATGTACACCTCGCCGTGGGCGAAGTTAATCATGCCGATAATGCCGTAAACCATGGTGTAACCAATCGCAATCAGCGCGTAAGTGCTGCCCAACGTCACGCCGTTGAACATTTGCTGAAGGAAATAGAGGAACTGCTCGGACATACCTTAACCTTAGACATTGCCCCCGCAACCTCACGGCTACAGGGGCATAGGTATAGAGAGTAATACAGCGGGTTAATGACTTCGCCGGAAATTATTTCGCCGGAGAAGACGTACCGTCTGCATGCCACTCAAATACGCCAAATTCAAACCCTTTCAGGTCACCTTTTTCGTCCCAGCTCAGTGGGCCCATCACCGTATCGACAGACTTGGCTTTCAAATCTGCTGCCAGCTTGGCTGACTCGGTGCTACCGGTGCGCTGCATTGCGGTGCTCAGCGACTGCAACGCGGCATAGGTGGTCCACACAAACGGGCCGGTCGGGTCGAGTTTTTTGGCTTTCAGCGCATCGACAATCGGCTGGTTAGCCGGAACCTGATCGTAGCGTTTCGGCAGTGTCACCAGCATGCCGTCAGAGGCGGCACCCGCGATGTTAGACAACGAGGAGTTACCCACGCCTTCCGGCCCCATGAATTTGGTGGTCAGACCGGCCGCCCGCGCCTGGCGCAGAATCTGGCCCATTTCCGGGTAATAACCGCCAAAGTAGACGAAATCCACGTTATCTTTTTTCAGGCGCGCCACCAGCGTGGAGAAATCTTTATCGCCCGCAGTAACACCTTCAAACATCACCACATTGCCATTGGCTTTTTTCAGGCTATCTTGCACGGCGCGCGCCAGCCCTTCACCATACTGCTGCTTGTCATGCACCACGGCGATACGCTGCGGTTTGATGTGCTCCAGAATGTATTTTGCGGCGGTCGGGCCCTGATCGGAATCCAGACCGGTGGTGCGCATAATCAGTTTGTAACCACGGGTGGTGAGATCCGGTGCCGTCGCGGCCGGGGTAATCATCAGCACACCTTCATCTTCATAGATGTCGGATGCAGGCTGGGTAGACGATGAGCACAGATGGCCAATCACATAGTGAATTCCTTCGTTAATCACTTTGTTGGCAACGGCTACCGCTTGTTTCGGGTCACAGGCATCATCAAATTCCACGCCTACCAGCTTATTGCCATTCACGCCGCCTTTGGCGTTGATATCCGCAATCGCCTGACGCGCACCGGTAAACTCCATATCGCCATACTGGGCCACCGGGCCAGACATCGCACCAACGATCGCGACTTTAATATCAGCCGCATTCACCGTATGGGTTGTTGCCGCTGCCAGACACGCCATCAGCAGCGCTTTACCTTTGCTTAATTTCATCCGTTTTACCCCATCTGTCATTTTTGGATATTGCTATAATTATTGGTATCAACCGTGATTACTCACACTTTTCTATAAGTAATAACGAGTTAGACTTTACTATAAGCAATAGTTTGTAATAAGGCTTTATTATTCATGATATTAAACAGGAGTTTTATGCTGTAAATCAACTGGGATTATCAGTAAAACACGGTGTAAACAGCATAAAATACCCCCGTTAAAAACCGATTTTTGATTTATAAATAGTCAGTTATGCTGGTTTTTACATTGCTGAATAATTAATTACTCGAAAAATTACTGACAGTGAAACCTTTTTCTCTGATAACCGTACAGAAAAAGTTACACAACCCTTTTTCTACAAGCTCACTACAATATTCTCACGCATCTACAGGAGCAGAAGTATGAGACTCACGGTTGAACGTCTTATCAAAATCAGCGCACAGGACAGGCATGATCTGGCATACATCTGGCCACACCAAAATTTTGATGCGCTGGAGCATGACCTCAATCATGAACACCGTCTGTTTGCTGCCCGTTTTAACGGCCATCTGCTGGCGGGGGTGATTGTCGAAATCGACAGTAACAGCGACAGCGCCGAGTTAACCGACCTGCAAGTCAGAAACTCAACGCGTCGCCACGGCGTGGGGAAATACCTGCTTGAAGAAGTGCTGCGTGCCTGCCCGGATGTCAAAGAGTGGTGGCTGGACGCGGCTGACCATGCACTGGTGAGTGAAGAGGTCATGGACAGGTTTATGCAATCCTGTGGCTTCTACCCGGTTTCAGGCGGCTGGGAATATATCGCGGGCCAGGAAGGGAAATGAACAGGGAAGAACGGTGGTGGCAGGCCGCAGAATATACGGCGATAGAAAATCCCTGGGCATAAAACAAAACGACCGGGAAGTCTGAGCTATCCCGGTCGTTTAGACGTTCTATCGTCTGCGAATGGCACGGCGTTACGCTTCGATAGCCGCCCGCAGTTTCTTCATGGCGTTCTTTTCTAACTGACGCACACGTTCAGCAGACACACCATAGTGATCGGCCAGTTCCTGCAACGTGGATTTATTGTCATCATCCAGCCAGCGGGCACGGATAATATGCTGGCTGCGCTCATCCAACCCTTCCAGAGCGTATGTCAGTTTATCCGCTGCGTGAGATTCCCAGTTATCCTCTTCAATGCCGTCGGCAAAATCAGAAGATTTATCCTGCAAATACAGCATCGGAGCCATCGGCTGATTCGACTGGGCTTCATCCTCGGGCGTCGGGTCGAAGGTCATGTCCTGCGCCGCCATGCGCGACTCCATCTCGCGCACATCTTTACTGGTCACACCCAGCTCACGCGCGACCAGCTCAACTTCATCCTGATTAAACCAGCCCAGGCGCTGCTTGGTTTTACGCAAATTGAAGAAAAGCTTGCGCTGTGCCTTGGTGGTCGCCACTTTGACGATGCGCCAGTTGCGCAGTACATACTCATGGATTTCCGCTTTAATCCAGTGCACCGCAAACGACACCAGACGTACACCGACATCGGGATTAAAGCGGCGCACCGCTTTCATCAGACCAATGTTGCCTTCCTGAATCAGGTCAGCCTGCGGCAGGCCGTATCCTGAATAATTACGGGCAACATGAATCACAAAACGCAGGTGTGAAAGAATCAGCTGCTTGGCGGCATCCAGATCCCCGTGATAATGCAGCCGTTCAGCCAGCGCCCGCTCTTCCTCCGCCGTCAGCATCGGATAGGCATTGGCGGCACGAATGTAGCCTTCCAGACTGCCTTGGGGAACTAAGGCGAAAGTATGCATATCTTTGGTCATTCCACCCCTCTCAATTCAACGAAAATGTCACTGTATCAGGCATGATTAAACAGCATAGCGATATTTGTTGCACTTTCTGTGCCGTTACCGGCATCTGTGCCCAAAAACAGCACCACCTCAACATTAGAGTGTGATGTGCTGCACAAGTTCCACTATTTTCATCCATCTTATTTTACATGGCAAGACGGGATGTTGTGGCAGGCAACAATGACGCAACCCCTTATGGAACGCGCCATTGCGGGAAAAGTATATCAGAAAACCATCTCCACAGAGGTAAACGGCGGTTACTGCGGTGTAAAACGGCGTAAATGTTGTACCGTGGCAAGCCAGGCGGCGATCCAGCCGATAATAATAGCAATCAGCACCAGCAACACGATTTCATCAAACCCCAAGCCATGCACAGCGAATGTGGTGCCAAATACAGCGGCCACCTGCGATACCGCACCTGAGAGCTTCCATACCAGCATTTGCGACAAAACAAGCGACATGATGGCACCACAGAAGCCCAGCAACGCCCCACCATTTAAAAACGGGCGCAGGATAAAACCATCCGTCGCACCGATAAGTTTCATCACGTTGATGGTTTCCCGACGGCTGAAAATAGTCAGTCGCACACTGTTGCCGATCACCAAAAATACGGCAGCCACCATCAGCACGCCGATTACCGTGGCAATTTGCCCGACCAATCCGGTAAGCGCCACCAGACGGGAGAACCAGCTATCATCAAGCCGCACATCATCCACCCCTGCAATCGCCTTGAGGCGATCGTGCAACGTGGTGAGCGTTTGTGTACTTTGAAAGCTGAGTTTCGGTGATACGACAGCCACCGCAGGCAACGGGTTTTCTTCGAGCATATCCAGCGCCCCGCCAAAGCCCGACCAGTTACGAAACTCGCCTAACGCCTCGGTGCGCGACAGGTAATTCACCTTATCGACGCCCTCTTCGGCTTTGATTTTCCCCAGCACCGCTTCGGCGGCATTGTCATCAAGAGACTTGTCCAGATACACCGTTAGCTGCGGCGTCGGATACCACTGTGCCGCCGCCTGGCTGACATTCTTCCACACCAGATAGCAGATGCTCGGCAGCGTCAGGGAGATGGCTATCACCATAATGGTCAATAACGTGGCCAGCGGCTGGCGCAGCATATCGCGCAGCGTATCGGCCCAGGCATAGCGCCACTGCTCTTGCCAGCCCCCTTGCAACGAGCGGCTTTTCGGGTGGCTCGCTCTTGATGCACGGCTCTTATTCGCCATGGTGACCTCCCAGGACACGGCCCTGTGATAACGTCAACACCCGATACTGTCGGCGGGCAATCAGCCCGGTGTCATGCGTTGCCATCAGCACCGTCACACCAACGCGGTTGAACTCCTCAAACAGACGTAAAATCCCCTCAGACAACGCATCATCCAGATTACCGGTCGGTTCATCCGCCAGCAGCACCACCGGTTTATTCACCACAGCACGGGCAATGCCGACCCGTTGCTGTTCCCCGCCGGACAACTGAATCGGATAATTGCGCGCTTTATCAAGCAGCCCGACTTTATCCAGCGCGGCCGACACCCGGCGGCGGATATCTTCCGTCGTCGCCCCCGAGATGATTAATGGCATCGCGACATTTTCGTACACGGTGCGATCCATCAACAGATGATGATCCTGAAAGATCATCCCTATCTGCCGACGCAGAAACGGCACTTCGCTTTTCCGCAGGCGACTAATATCGTGCCCGCCAAACAGGATATGACCAGCACTTGGGCGTTCAATGCCACAAATCAGCTTCAGCAGGGTGCTTTTCCCTGCGCCCGAGTGACCGGTCAGAAACACCATCTCAGCCGGGCGGATGTGAAAATCCACCCCTTGCAACGCCTGACGGCCGCCAAGATAGGCTTTGCTGACCTGCTCAAACCGAATCATCCGTTTTAATCCTCACGGGCAAACAAGGCTTCAATAAAATCGTCTGCCTTGAACGGCCTCAAATCATCAATACCTTCACCCACGCCAATGTAGCGAATGGGGATACCAAACTGGTCGGCAATGGCGAAAATCACCCCGCCTTTGGCGGTACCATCCAGTTTAGTCAACGTAATACCACTCAGCCCGACCGCTTCATTAAACAGTTTGGCCTGACTGACGGCATTCTGGCCGGTGCTGGCATCCAGCGTCAGCATGACTTCGTGCGGTGCATCTTCATCGAGCTTTTTCATCACGCGCACAATCTTTTTCAGCTCTTCCATCAGGTGTGATTTGTTTTGCAAACGTCCGGCGGTGTCAGCAATTAACACATCAACCCCACGCGCTTTGGCCGCCTGCAACGCATCAAAAATCACCGAGGCAGAATCCGCGCCCGTATGCTGTGCCACCACCGGCACATTATTGCGCTGACCCCAGACCTGCAACTGCTCAACGGCGGCGGCACGGAAGGTATCACCCGCCGCCAGCATCACCGACTTACCCTGCGCCTGATACTGACGCGCCAGCTTACCAATGGTGGTGGTTTTCCCCACACCATTGACCCCGACCATCAAAATAACAAACGGCGTTTTGCGCTCAATGTCGAGCGGCGCATCCACCTTCGCCAGAATCTCGCTCATCTCGGCTTTAAGCAGCGCAATCAGCGCTTCGGCATCTTTGAGCTGCTTACGGCTGGCATGTTCTGTCAGTTGGGCGATGATCTTGCGGGTGGTTTCCACCCCGACGTCCGCTATCAGCAGTTGCTCTTCGAGTTCATCAAATAAATCATCATCGATTTTCTTACCCCGGAACAACCCGACAAATCCGGAACCTAAATTCTGACGGGTTTTCACCAGGCTGCGTTTGAGGCGGGCGAAGAACCCCTCTTTGGTCGGGCGCTCTTGCTCTTGCATCGGCAGAGCCGCTTCAACCACTTCAACCGCGTCAACCACCGGGCAGCGGCGCAACCACGCTCTGCGCCGCGACGATTTCGGCGTCCTCAGCATCTGCCGGGGCTGGTGGCGTAGGCTCGGGCAGCGCTTCAGGTTGCTGTTGCGCCTGCGGCTCTTAAGGGGGGCTTTTTCCTGCGTGTGATGCGCCTGTACCTCAGGCGTTGGCTCGACAGGCTCGGACGCAGGGGCCACCGCGTCCTGCGGCGCAGTTACTGCAACGGGCGGCTCGGCGGAAAGGGCCGCTGTGTCGGGCTGTACCGACGCAACAGGCGTCACCTCATCGGCGGTTGATGCCTGTGCGGTTGGTGCCTGCGGTTGTTCTTGTGTCTTCTCTTCTGCCTTCTCTTCCTGACGACCTAAACCCAGCCAGGAAAAAAAACCGCGCTTTTTCTCTTTCGCCATTATGTAATTGCGCTCCTGCCACCCAGTGCGGCTAATCAATAACCATGTCAATAAACATGACTCCGGCGATACGCGTGCGACCGCCACGAGTCCAATAAAACAACGAGTTTAACACTTTCCCGCCGTCAGCAACACGCACCGCGCCACCGGGCACACAGACAATCTCCGTAACCAGGTGTGTCAGGCACCACGGCATAGGCCGGATTGGGCGCATTTTCTCGCGCCGCCTCCCATTAACTGCATCTTTACATTTGCCTGACAGGTTTGCGCCGTTAGAATAACGCCTTAAAAACCCGGCTCTCAGCTGCCGGTTTCCTCTTTTTGACAAATACAAGGTTATGGCAAAACATCAAGCGACATCCGCTCCCGGCCAAATCCGCATTATTGGCGGGCAGTGGCGCGGCAGAAAACTTCCCGTTCCAGATAGCCCCGGTCTGCGCCCGACCACCGACCGTGTACGCGAAACGCTGTTTAACTGGCTGGCTCCCGTTATCCAGCAATCACGCTGCCTCGACTGCTTCGCCGGTAGCGGCGCACTGGGGCTTGAAGCCTTATCGCGCTATGCCGCTCACGCAACACTGCTCGAATCAGAACGCAATGTCGCCCGACAGTTGACGCAAAATCTGTCACTGCTGCGAACGGGCAATGCTGAGGTGATCAACATCGACACACTGCAATGGCTAAACCAGCCTGTGGCCGGGCTGCCTTATGAGGTGGTGTTTCTCGACCCGCCCTTTCGTCGCGGCCTGCTGGATGACACGGTACAACGGCTGGAAAACGGCGGCTGGCTGGCACAGGAAGCCTGGATTTATATCGAAACGGAAGCAGAAAACCACACGCTGGCCCTGCCTTCAAACTGGACGCTGCACCGCGAGAAAACCGCCGGTCAGGTTTCTTATCGCCTTTATATCCGCCACGCATCTGATGCACTCACCGGGGGCCGTGATGAACATTTGGATTAATCTTGGCCGCCTGCTCATGCTGGGGATATGGAGCTTTCTCATCCTCAACCTGATTCACCCCTTTCCGCGCCCGCTGAATATCTTCATGGTGCTGGCGATGGGGTTCATGCTGTTGATGCATGGCGTACAATTTTTGCTGCTCAAAGCCAGCCAGCCGAAGGATGCCCCCGCGCTCAGCGGCATGCTGCAATTGCGCATTTTCCTGTTTGGGGTGTTTGAGTTGCTGGACTGGCAGCGCAAGCAACCTGCTACGCCACGTAAACCACGCTAATATCCGTCCCCCCGGATAACACGGCACGCCGTATTATCCGGGCTGGCGCTAAAGATCAGGGCTTCTTACCGGGCAAATAAGGGAACGGGGTCACATTGTCCCCCAGCTCAGAAATGCGGGCAATACCGCGTTCATTGACGGCATCAATACGAATAACGGCCTGCATCGGGATATAGCTGCGTCCAACCCCCGCAAACTCTGTCTTGAGTTTTTCCGTGGTCGGGTCAACCAGCAGAGCAGACGGGTTATCAAAAACGAAGTCAGCGATTTCAATAAATCCGAACAGACTGCTTTGTACCAGTTCGCGTACATACAGCTGATAATTTTTGCCGTTATTCATGAACTGAATGCGGTAAAGGACGGGCTCATTGCTCATTAATCGTTCGTCTCCTCCGGGGTCACCGGGTATCTGAGGGTGCCTGTGACAAATTCGGGCGTTACGATAGCATGAAGCCCGGCAGGTGGCAGCCCCTGACAGGCGGCCATCAGACACGAAGGCAAGCACGAGAAATACCGCCATCATCCGTGTTGCAGTTGTTCGTCGCCACCGGGCTCACCCCATAACGAATGAGCAGGATTTTCTCCCTGCATGGTGCTCTCTGTTACGCCCCTTTGCGCAACAGATAACGATAGGGCAGCGTTTCGGTTATTTGCGCCAGTAGCTCGTGCTCCATATAGCGGCAAAAGCCGGGAATATCACGGGTTGTTGCCGGATCATCGGCAATAATCAGCAGCGTTTGTCCGGTTTCCATCTGGCGTACCGTTTTGCGTACCATCATCACCGGTTCGGGGCAGCGTAACCCCTGGGCATCGAGTGTTCGATCCGGGTTAGCAAAAATATCGGTCATACAGGTTCTCGTTACGAATATCACAGGAATCGAGGGCTAATTAGTTTACCCATCAGGGCACGGGGTGCAACCAGCATGAACGCGCGGGGATTAGCCATTGCAAAGCCTTAACAACGCGGTATGATGCCGACACGTTAGCGTTAAAAGCACGCATAACGAGGCAATTTATCTGGGTTCCCTCACCCCAATAACCAAAAAGGTCATACTATGTTTCAGTTCACTGCACAACAGCGGCTGACAGCACTGTGCTGGCTGTCCCTCTTTCATATTTTGGTGATTATCTCCAGTAACTATCTGGTGCAATTACCGATTACGATTTTCGACTTTCATACTACCTGGGGCGCATTTACGTTCCCGTTTATTTTTCTGGCGTCGGATTTAACCGTGCGAATTTTCGGTGCGCCGCTGGCACGCCGCATTATTTTGACCGTGATGGTGCCAGCGCTGATCGCCTCTTATCTGTTCTCCTCGCTGTTCTACAAAGGCGAATGGCAAGGGCTGGCGGCGCTCGGTCAGGTCAACCCAATGGTCGCTCGCATTGCCATCGCCAGCCTGATGGCATACGTTTTAGGCCAGATTCTGGACGTCCAGGTTTTCAATCGCCTGCGCCAGCTTAAAGCCTGGTGGGCCGCCCCCGCAGCGTCGGCGATATTGGGCAACCTGAGTGATACGGTGGCATTCTTCTTTATCGCGTTTTATCGCAGCACCGACCCGTTCATGGCAACACACTGGATGGAAATCGCCAAGGTGGACTACTTCTTCAAAATAGCCATCAACCTGGTCTTTTTCCTGCCGATGTATGGCGTAGTGCTCAATATGCTGCTGCGTCGCCTGAGCCAGTCTGTTAGCGGTACGCCTTATCAGGATCAAACAGCCTGATCGCCGGTTTTAGTAAAACGGATTTCTCTGCCACCGTTCGCCAATACAACGGTTCTTCGCGACAACGTGGTGATTAGGAATAACCGGAAAATTGCCTGCCTTAAGCCTGATTCAGGGCTAAAACAAGTGTGTTGACAACAAAACGCTTGTTTTTATGCCCCGAATCAGGTGCCATAGCGCCACTTCTGCTTATGTTCATATGCTTGTGCTGATATTGCGTCAGTCTGTATTCGTAATGGAAAGAAAGGATACCCATGCCAAATTTAGCGAAATATCTCGGTATTGGTCTGCTGGCCGCCACCCTGGCCGCCTGCGATGGCAACAGTGACAAGAAAACCAGCGTACCGGCGGCAAAACCGGCAGCGGCGGCAGAGAATGCCACGTCACCCAACGTGTCCCTGCTCTCCGGCAAGCTGACATTCACGCTGCCTGATGGCCTGAGCGACCAAACCGGCAAACTGGGCAACCAGAAAAACAACATGCATGTTTATGCTGACCCAAGTGGTCAGAAAACCATTATTGTCATTGTCGCGGACGACACCCCGCTGGATCTGCCAACCTTTGGCCAGCGCATTGAAGAGCAGCAACGCGGGCGTGATGCCAGCGTGCAGGTGCTGAGTAATAAACCGGTCACCTTAAGCGGCCAGCAGGTACAGCAGTTTGACAGCGTGACCACCAACAACGGCCAGAAAGCCTTCTCTTCGATTGTGATGGCTAAAGTGGACAACCATTTGGTGACGCTGCAAATCGGCTTGCCTGCTGATAACCTGCCTCAGGCGCAGAGCGATGCAGGCAAGATAATTGCCAGCCTGAAACTGAATTAATGTGAACCATGAATGCGCTGCGCATGACGCGCAGGGCATTCATGCCGCTGTTCTGGCGCGATATAACTGCGCCGTCAGCAACAGCCCGATTAGCGAAAGCCCCGCAGCGGCCAGATAAATGGCATCGACACCGGTATAGGCAATCATGCCCCCGGCCACCGGCCCGACCACGCCAAGCGATAAATCGAGAAAAATGGTGTACGTTGCCAGCGCACTGCCCTGATTCTGTGCCGAAACGGCTTTAACCGCCACCACGCCCAGCGCGGGAAACACCAACGAAAAGCCGCCGCCAGCAAGCAATGCGCCGATTTGCACCATCAACGGATTGGCCGCCTGCCACACCAGCAACAGCCCCGTCCCTTCCACCACAAAACACACCAGCGCCACCCGCAAGCCACCGAATCGGTTGATGGCATTAGGAAAGAGTAATCGCGCACCAACAAACGCCACACTAAACAGACTCAGCGTGAACTCCGCGCCAGGCCAGTGTCGGCTGGCATAAAACAGCGTAATAAACGTGGAGATGACGCCAAACCCGGCAGAGGCCAGCGACAAAATCATGCCATATAACCAGACTTTACCCAGCACCTCGCGAAAAGGCAGTTTCTTACCCGGCGTCACCTTTACCACCGGGCGAGGCAAGGCCAGCGCGATGGCCAGCGCCGCCACCAGCATGATAACCAGCGCCAGTAGCCGCAACCCGCCCTGCTGGTATATCCACACACCAAGCGGCGCGCCAACGGCCATTGCGCCGTAAGTCGCCACGCCGTTCCACGAAATCACCCGGCCAATATGCCGTGAGCCGACAATGCCAACGCCCCACAGCGTTGCACCGGTTCCGGCAAAACTCTGCCCCACACCGAGGATCAAGCGCCCGACGCATAACAATATCAGGGCCAGCATCGGCGAGCTGTCATTCCAGGCCGCCAGCGCATAAAAGCCCCCGCTCAACAGTGCCCCTGCCAGCCCTAACACCACCACCTGTTTCGGGCCTTTTTCATCAGCGTGACGCCCGGCACGCGGGCGACTGAGTAAGGTGGAGAAGTATTGCAGGCTTATCACCAGCCCGGCCCAAAATGTGCTGAATCCCAGATATTCGTGGACGTACCCCGGTAATACCGCCAGCGGCAAACCAATATTCAGGTAGCTGGCAAAATTGAACATGACCACAGACATAATGCGTACATTCAGGCGTAATGCGCCAGGCGTCGTTTCTGGTGGTGTGACAGACATGGGGCGTTAACTCGCTTTACGGCCGCGTTAGCAGACCAACACGGCAACACGGGGTTGGTATTTGGTATTTTTCAGCCTAACACACTGCAACAGGATATTGGTTATAATCAACAGGATGAATCGCCGAGGAGAGCACGCCGTTGAAGCCAGACCGCCCACGCATTCACACCGGGCAAAACGCGCCACCCAGCGCAGCTCGCCCCGCTGTCAGGCCGCTGACCGGCTTTTGGCACCGTGTGTGTGCTGTTGCGGCCATTGCCCATTTCATTCGCGCCGGCGAGCGGTTTAATGACCGGATGGGCAACCAGTTCGGTGCCGCGATTACCTATTTTTCGTTTCTGTCATTGATTCCTATTCTGATGGTGTCATTCGCCTGCGCCGGGTTTGTGCTGGCCTCCAACCCTGACCTGCTTACCGGGCTTATCAACCGTATTGTGAACAGCATCAGCGACCCAAGTCTTGCACACACCCTGAAAGACACTGTCAATACTGCCGTGCGCCAGCGCACGACCGTCGGCATAACGGGTTTGCTGATGGCACTCTATTCCGGTGTCAACTGGATAGGCAACCTGCGTGAAGCGATTCTGGCGCAGTCACGAGACGTTTGGGAACGGCAGCCTCATGAAGAGGAAAAATTCTATCTGCGCTACTTTTGGGACTTCTTATCGCTCATAGGCCTGCTGCTGGCGCTGGTGATCACCCTGTTTTTAACCTCGGTGGCAGGTAGCGCACAGGCGCTTATCGTGCAGACGCTGGGCCTTGGGGGCGTGGGCTGGTTGCGCCCGGCGCTGACGCTTATCGCACTTTCTATCTCTATTTTTGCCAACTACCTGCTATTTTTATGGATTCTGTGGGTGCTGCCGCGCCATAAACCTCGCCGCACCCCGCTATTACGCGGTACGCTGATGGCCGCAGTTGGTTTTGAGGCGTTAAAGTTCGCGATGACGATGGCATTGCCGCAACTGGCCACCTCCCCCTCAGGGGCCGCCTTTGGTTCAGTGATAGGCCTGATGACATTTTTCTATTTTTTTGCCCGTCTGACGCTGTTTTGCGCCGCCTGGATAGCCACTGCGCTGCCTCAAAGCACAACAGATAAACCGGTGCCGCTTACGCGCACCTGACCCCGACACCACAGGAGCCAGCATGCCTTTTGTTAACATTCGTATCACTAAAGACGGCGCAACCGCCGAGCAAAAACAGCAGTTAATCGCGGGAGTCACCCAGCTATTGGTCGATACACTGGGTAAAAACCCGGCGACAACCGTGGTGATTATCGATGAGGTGGAAACCGATAACTGGGGAATTGCCGGAGAAAGCGTGACAACCCGGCGGCAAAAAGGGTTATAAGGGCAAAGATCGCGCTCAAATAGCAACCTGCCGTTCAGGAGAGGGATTACCACAGGTTTTCCCGATCCATATCATGAAAAAATAAAACATCGTTTCATCACTATTGACTACGCGCCATGTAATGTTGAGACTGGCGCTAATTTCCACTTACATCCCCATCTCTTTTTTACAGGTCAGCGGTCATGACGACGAAGAACATTGCGATTATTGGCGAATGCATGATTGAACTGTCACAGAAAGGCACGGATCTCAACCGTGGCTTCGGTGGCGATACCCTCAACACAGCGGTTTACCTTTCCCGTCAGGTAAAGGCTGACGCGCTTGGCGTGCACTATGTCACCGCACTGGGCACCGACTCGTTTAGCAGCGAAATGCTGGCTATCTGGCAGAAGGAAGGGGTAAAAACCGACCTGACGCAACGTCTGGACAATAAACTGCCGGGGTTATATTTCATCGAAACCGATGCCAGCGGCGAGCGCACATTCTACTACTGGCGTAATGATGCCGCCGCCCGCTACTGGCTGGAAAGCGCAGAGGCTGACGCCGTTAGCCAGCAACTGGCGAAATTTGATTATCTGTACCTGAGCGGTATCAGTCTTGCCATTCTGAATGCCGCCAGCCGCGAGCGCCTGCTGGCCGTGCTGCGCGCGTGCCGCGCCAACGGCGGTAAAGTGATTTTCGACAACAACTACCGCCCACGCCTGTGGCAGAGCAAAGAAGAAACCCGGCAAGCGTACAGCGACATTCTGGCCTGTACCGATATCGCGTTCCTGACGCTCGATGATGAAGACATGCTGTGGGGCGAGTTGCCGATAGAGGACGTACTGGCGCGCACTCACGGCGCTGGCGTGACCGAAGTGGTTATCAAACGCGGTGCGGATGCGTGTCTGGTTTCCATTCAGGGCGAAGCCTTGCAGGAAATCCCGGCCATCAAGCTGCCCAAAGAGAGCGTTGTCGATACTACCGCCGCAGGCGATTCGTTCAGCGCAGGCTACCTGTCAGTCCGTCTTAACGGCGGCAGCGCCGCAGACGCTGCAAAACGCGGGCATTTGACCGCCAGCACAGTGATTCAATATCGCGGCGCGATTATTCCACTGGACGCGATGCCAGCGTAAGTTAAGAAATCCCGTCAGGCTTTCTGCCCAGAGAGCCTGAAAACGAAAACGCCGGTTAAGTGATACACGCTTAACCGGCGTTTTTACTGTGGCGGCACTACGGTGTTGCTGGCGCAGCGCTGTCTTGTTTCATCAACTCTGAATAAGTTTCCTGCAACGCTTTCATGTTCGCCTCGGGTTCCCCCTGCGGTTGCAGCATAATGAGCGTGGCATCCTGGGACAATTGCTGATGCAGTTCCTGATTAAGCCGCTCCAGCGTCAGCGATGCCAGATAATTCTGACGCAGTTTTTGGTATTGCTCCGGTGCAATATCCACCACGCCATTCTTCTGAGAACGCAGGCGCTGATCGATCAAAATATCGGTACTGGTGCGCGCATAAGTCGCAAACAGTTTACTCAGTTCTTCTGTCTTGCGAGCCATTAACGTCTCAAACTCTGCGGCTGACAGCCCCTTATCACGCAAGGTGCGCAGCTCTTTACCGAGGAAGGTCACGCCCGCCAGCGCAGACTCGCTGGTGACATTATCGAGATGGATGGCGCACTGGGCGCGGCCATACACCACATTGCAGTCAAAACGGACATTGGTTTCCTTGAGCGGGCTTTTACCCAGCGACTGCTGGACATGCCAGAACAACGCTTCACGCGCCACATCACTTTGCCAGTAACGGGCCAGCGCCTGCGAATCGCGGATCGGCTGCCACGGCATATCCCACACCAGCGACAACGTATCCTGTTTAATGCTGCTATCCATCAGGCTAATCGGCGCAGAAGGCATCGCCGACAGCACCGGCAAGGGAGAAGGCGTTCCCCGTTTGCCCTGAAGCGGCGAAAACGCTTTTTCGATCTGCTCGCCTATCATACGGCTGTCCACATTACCTGCGATATACAGCGTCATGGCATCCGGCGTGTACCAGGTTTTGTAGTATTTACTCACCTGCTCCGCGGTTGCCGAGGCTTTCAGTGGCTGCCCTGGCGCAAACGACAACAAGGATGAGCCTTTCAGGCGATAGCGCCAGGAGGTGTCCTGCGGGTTGGTGGGCGCAGTGGCTACCGGATCTATCATCTTCGTGGCTGCGGCAATACGCTTCTCATTAATTGGCAATTTTCCCGCCGTCTCTGCCAGCCAGCTCAAGGCTTCTTTTAACAGATCTGGCCGGTTATTCGGCAGGCTCAGGTTGTAAGACGTGAAATCATAAGAGGTTGTTGCCGGTGGTAGTGGCCGGATTTCACTCTCGGACTGCTGCCACATTGAAGGCAACTGAGCCGCAGAAAACGTATCACGCGGCAGTAATGCCAGACGTGGAATAAGATGAGAGAACCCCGTTTGCTGCGTACTTTCCGTCAGCGAGCCGGTGTTAACCATTAAACGCAGCTCGATGCGATCACTCGGACGCTGGGGGGTCGAAAGCAGTTGCCAGTTAAAGCCGTTATCCAGCTTACCCTGTTGCCACGCGGGATCGGGTTGTAGTGCTTCAGCCTGCACGTTACCAGCAACCAGCGCCAGCAACACGCCACCAACGAAAAGACCAGATTTGGTGCCCTGCATGTGAACCCCTACTTTAATCACTATCCAATACGATGTTTTTGTGAATTCGGACGGCCTTATCCTGCCGTCTGACGTGTTATACCCCAAGTCACTTACATTACAGAAAGACAACACCCTGACGAGGAACCCGATGCCGAATACATAACAAACCGGTGCCCGCAAAGGCCGTCAACGCGCCTGCAAGGTAAACTATGACGGGTATGTTCGCCACACTCTTTCGCCACGCAATAAAGAGAGGCGAAGTGTACCACCCCGTTAGACAGCGTGCTTTCGTCTATGTCACTCAACAGCGTGAAATAAGAGTAAAAAAAATCGGCGGCGAACAAATTTAGCACAGAATGAATGAAAAACACCCACCGTTCGCCAGACGAACGGTGGGTGAGGCAAGCGTCAACAACCGCTATCTAATCAGGAGGGACGGGACGGGGCGACAGCATCGCCATCGCGGCCAGACAGCACGTTATCCATCTTATTGCTGTCGAGTTGCTTACACCATTTGGCAACCACGACGGTGGCCACACCGTTACCCACAAGGTTGGTCAGGGCGCGGGCCTCGGACATAAAGCGGTCGATACCCAGAATCAGCGCCAGACCGGCAATCGGCAAATGACCGACGGCTGAAATCGTTGCCGCCAGAACGATAAACCCGCTACCTGTGACACCCGCGGCACCTTTAGAAGAGAGCAGTAACACAACCAGCAGCGTTATCTGATGCCAGATATCCATGTGGCTGTTGGTTGCCTGGGCGATAAACACCGCGGCCATCGTCAGGTAAATAGACGTACCATCAAGGTTGAACGAATAGCCGGTCGGAATGACCAAGCCCACGACCGATTTTTTACAGCCCAGTTTTTCCATCTTCTCCAGCATACGCGGCAGCGCAGACTCAGAAGATGATGTCCCCAGCACGATCAGCAACTCTTCACGGATGTAGCGAATAAACTTGAAGATACTAAAACCGGTGGCTCTGGCAATAGAACCCAGCACCAGTACCACAAACAGAATACAGGTAATGTAGAAGCAGATAATCAACTGCCCGAGCTGTATCAGCGTACCCACACCGTATTTACCGATGGTGAACGCCATGGCACCAAACGCCCCCAGCGGAGCCAGACGCATAATCATGTTGATGATGCCAAACACCACTCTGGAGAAGCTGTCTATCACATCAAAAATCAGCGCGCCCTTCTCACCGAGGTGATGCAGCGCAAAACCAAACATCACGGCAAACAGCAGCACCTGCAAAATATTGCCGCTGGCAAACGCCCCAATCACGCTGGAAGGAATAACATCCATCAGGAACGGCACCACACCCTGCTTACCGGCTTCAGTGGCATAATTGGCCACTGCCGCCGCATTCAAGGATGACGGGTCAACGTTCATCCCCACGCCCGGCTGTAAAACGTTAACGACCACCAGCCCAATGATAAGCGCCAGTGTACTGACAATTTCAAAGTAGAGCAGCGCGACAGCACCCGTACGGCCGACGGCTTTCATGCTTTCCATGCCGGCAATACCAGTGACGACGGTACAGAAGATGACGGGCGCAATCACCATTTTGATGAGTTTTACGAATCCATCGCCCAGAGGCTGCATCTGCTGCCCCAGTGCCGGGTAGAAGTGACCCAACAATATCCCAACAGTAATCGCTAAAAGAACTTGAAAATAAAGGCTTTTGAATATTGATGTTTTCATAGTGTGACGTCCTTTGATGGAAAAACACACGGAGGACAAAGAACGAAAAGTTGCCGCCTGTGCTTGCGCCGGAAAATAACACCCCGATAACAGGCCGGATACTTTTATAACTTTAGTTTGTGAACATCAGGTTAAAAACAAGAGCTGAATCGCTTCAACCAAATCATATTTAAAACATTAAATTAATTTATAAGCAACATCACCCCGAAAGAGACGGCGATCATTCCCCGAAAGCGCGCTCCGTTAAGCTATTCTGCGCGGATTCATAAGCATCGTTTGTGAATAAGATCACAAGTAACAATTTAGTTAACGGCGGGTAAAATATTGCATCAACACACGCTGGCACAGGTAATGCCAGCGGCAGGAGGCGGCGAGGCAACTCCTTCGCCGTACTTATCTGGCGCATTGAAGCGCCATTCTTATCTGCTGTTTTTGGCCAACAGAGCAAGCAAATGCAGGCTGGATGAATAGTAATCTTCTGAGGGGCCCAAATCGCTCTCAATGCCTGCCAGATTGCCCATCGTCAGATCGCGTACCGCCAGCAACCCACCCTGCATCGCGTAAGGCGCGACATTGCTATTCAGCACATCAATCCAGGCCGGAGTGCTAAGGCGGGCATAATTGCGCCAGTAGAGCTGGAACGGCACCAGCGCCGTGGTTTTCGCATCATACCAGTACAGGTAGAGCGGAATGCGGATGGCGTCATAACTAAAGCGTGACGGCCAGGCGGTCGCCGGGGCCATCGAGCCATCGGCATTCAGTGCCACCCAGTCTGTCGGCAGACCGACTGAGCCAAATCGCATATCGCCAACCAGCGATAAACCGTCATCGATCAACTGCCGCCACACTTGCAGGTGGCTGCGATTGGCAAAATCACGCCAGGCCGGGAATAAAAAGTAGGAAGGATTGAGAATGACATAGCTGTTTTTATTAAAGCCATACGCCCCCGGTAACATGACGGTGCGCCCGGCAAATTGCAGCACATTGCCCGCCAGAATGGCTTTTTGAATACTGTCCGAGGCTTGCAGATATTCGGCGTTCTGCCATGTTGTACCGGCTTTTAACAACGCCCAGGCTATCAGTACGTCACCGTCCGAGGCGTTGTTTTTATCGGCTACCGGCGTGGTGGATGCCGGATCATAGCGCCAGTAAAACAGGCCGCTGGTGTTATTTTTAAGATTCGCCCGCGTCCAGTTCCACAGATTATCAAACGCAACCCGATCGCCGTATTGTACCGCCATCAGCATGGCGAACCCCTGACCTTCGGTATGGCTGATGTTTTTATTGCCGGTATCCATTACCCGCCCTTCCGGCGTCATAAAACGGCTTTTATAGCTTTCCCAACCGGTTGCTGCACTTGCCGAGGCACTCAACCACACCATCAACACCCATACCCAGCCACGCCATATTGGCTTTACCATGACATCTCCCGTTTCAGCGCATTTCGCCGTGGTAATGAAATACCAGGCCAGACTCGCTGTTAATCCCTTCACAAGACAACACGACATGCTCGGCCCCGCCTTGCTCACGCAACCAGCGACCGTAGACACCTTGTAGCACCGCGGCCATCGACATCCGCCAGCGGGCACCCCGCCCTTCCCCTACCGGTTCAGGGAGCGCCAGATGATGAATTTCAAGCCGGGTTTCACGCGGCTGCAAGTCAACACAGCCCCAGTCAAACAACGACAACACCCGGTTCATTTCTCGCTCCAGATCCATCACCGTTTCAGCCTGCGCAAGCGGATAACGCCCCGCCAGTTGAATCCCCATCTGGCGCAAAAACGCCAGCCCGTCCTGTTCACCGGCGTTATCCATCATGCCATCAATAATGACCCCGAGCAGATCCGCCCAGCCGGGTGGCAATTGTTGCTGGCGATAATAATTCAGCGCATGTTGCGGTAATTCCATCATGCTTATTTGCCTCCCAGCCCATAGCGGAAATAGAGTTGACCGGTGGTTTCATTATAGTTGCCAAAGGTGTCATAACCCATCTGCCCGCCTACGGTAATATCTTTGGTCACGCGGTAATCCGCTCCAACATGCACGTTATAGCCAACACCGCTCTTGCTATCACTGGCATAATGCGACTCTTTGGCAAACCCGTTGGTCACCGCATTATCCAGAAATGCCTGCCAGTCCGGGTTATTCGGGAAATAATCGCTCTTATCGCGCGTATAGGACTGATAGCCCACAGAAACACCCGCCTTAATATTCAGGTCATCGTATCGTTGGCTCCACTCGATGGGCACGGAAACCGACACATAATTCTGCGGGCTAAAATAGCCGCCCTGACCGTAGCTGTAATAACTCAGGTTCTTGTCAAAATCCATCCAGCTCAGACTGATGCCGGTTTTCAACTCGCGGTCACGATCGTGTACCGGGCGAATATAGGCACCGGCATTCGCCATCAATGCCCGGTTGCTTTTAACATTCTCACCAAGATAGCTGTAGGCTCCGCCACCACCATAGAAGCCGACATCGCCGTTATCATAGCTCAGTAACACGTTACCGCCATTCTTGGTGACTTGCCCCCAGCGCTGGCCGCTAAACGCCTCTTTGCTGCCAACATAAGAGAGCAGGCTATCCGTCACCGCGCGGCGCTCGCCTGTCACCACCAGCGTAAGAAAGTCCGTCAGTTTTGGCGACCACTGCACCCCACCGACCAGCGTGTTCAGCTCCTGGCCAAGCGGCGTGCTGCCGAAATCCAGTTTGTAGTTTTTGCCGATCAACGCCAGATTCAGCTCAACGCCGGAGGCTTTTTGGGTATCTGTTGCGCTGGAGCTTGCGGTATTAACATTCGGCTTATTCGACGAGGCCAGAAGATAGTTTCGAATCGCGGTATTACCGTTAAGTGCCGTCAGATTGGCTTGCCCCTGAGTGGTCAAAGGATTCAAGGTGTCAAAATTAATGGTATTTACAGTTGCAGGATCAATATTCTGACTGCGTAACAAGGTAGCGAATGCAGACGTATTACCGCTGGCAAGCTGCGCCTGCATGTTACGAATCTCTGCATTGATTGTGTCAACCATACCTTGTACCGCCTGCGCCCCGGCACCGGCACCGTAACGCCGATAGGCATCGCCGCTGGCACTGCCAGAGTTCATGGTCATTGGCGTCACGCTAAAATTGATGCGGGTATCGCTAAACGAGCTGCTCGACCAGGTCAGCGGCGCTTTGGCTTCGGTCAGGCGGCTCAGGCCGGACTCCCCATCACGGGATCGCACCTGCACGCCGCCCTGTAGCCAGCCGCCGCTGTCGCGCTCCAAATCATCCATCATTGGTGTTGATTTGGTTAAGCGTCGCAGCCTGTTGTTGGGTGGTGGCGGATACCACCACCGCAGTGTCGCCAATGGCGACACTGCGGTGGTGGTATCCGCCACCACCGCAGTGTCGCCAATGGCGACACTGCCGCGTTGCTGCCACGGCAGCACACGGCCGTAAGAAGACGCAGTCTGGCTCGTGCCCGCGGCACTCGCACGATGAATAAACGGGTTATCCGCCATCGCCAACCCGCCAATTGTCGTGGCCTTGCCGGATGCGACGCCATCCAGTCCCACCGCTTTAGCGCGGGCAGAACGCAAATAGGCTAGTGCCTGATCGCGGTTGCCCTGCGCATCAGCAAGCCGCGCCAGCAGCAAGAGTCGATCCGGCGTTGGCTCACCCTGTAAACCGGCCGACAGCGTATGGGCTTTCGCCACATCATTGCGGGCCAGTGCCATATTAATGGCTCCGACGCGGGCTTCCTGCGTCGGCGAATCATGCGACAGCAGATAGTCATACACATCGGCAGCTTCTTTATTCATCTTGCTCGACTGATAGAGCCGCGCCATAGCAAACATCAAATCGGTGTTTTTCGGTGAGCGCTGCAACGCCCGCGCCAGCGTGTCGTAAGCCTGAGCATATTGCTGGTTTTCACGCAGACGGTCAGCATCACGAATGACAAAACCGGTGCGTAAATCATCAAGCTGGGCGGCGGTGCTGCGTGCCACCAGTTCAGGGCGATTGAGCCACGATTGCGCCTCATCGCTCAGCCCGGCCTGATTGAGTACGCCAATCTGGGCGGCATAATCACCGGCATTGCCCTGCACGCCACGCTGCATGTTGTTACGCACGACAGAAACCGCTGCCGGTGTCTCCCCGGCGGCCGCCAGCGATTGCGCGAGCTTACCGGCATCGACCGGATTCTCGGGCGGTGTTGCCGACAATGCCCTTAATGTATTGGCCGCTGCGGCATTTTCCCCGCGAGACAGGTACGTCTGCGCGGTGGCCATCTGGAGATTGAAATTCACCCGGCGCGCCAGCGCACGCGTCTCTTCGTTCTGGTTGTGAGCCGGAATACGCGCAAGCAGTGTGCTGGCTTGTTGCCAGGCGCTGTTTTCACTGGCAAACAGCGCAGCCGCGTATAAATCATCCGCACTGGCCGCAGGCCGAAATAACGGCTGCATCAGCGCGGTGGCTTCAGCGGTATTGCCCTGCTGCTGGTAAATCCGCGCCAGATCAAGCCTGAGCCAGCCGTCATTAGGGAAACGCGCAATCCCTTGTTGCAACAGTGCGATGGCACGCGCCCTGTCGCCGGCTGCCAGCGCCTGCTGCGCCTCTTTACGCACCGGCGAGCTGGTCACGACCACGGCCGGACGCGGTGTCATACTCTGGCGCACGCTTTCAGGCAGTGCGGAAAACAGGGTATTGGCCTCTGCGCTGCGGTTTTGCTCTCGCAACACATAAAACAGGCCTTCTTTGGCGCTGCGGTTATCTGCATCGGCTTGCAGAATGTCGCGGTACAACCGTTCAGCCTGGGCAAAATTATTGGTACGGCGCAGCACATCGGCGCGGAACAGTTTTGCCGCCAGTCCCTTCTCCCCGCTGGCCTGAACCAAGGGTTCGCTTATCGCCAGCGCCTGGGTGGTATCACCGTTTTTCATGGCTTGCTGGGCGGAGGCGAGCTGGGCATAGAAACGGGCATCCTCCGCCTGCTGCTGACGCTGGGCGCTGTTTTCACCGCCCTGACGCGCCGCACGCTCCAGATACGCCGCGGCGGAGGCAAAATCGCCGCGGCGCTGGGCGGCGTAACCCATGCCCGCCAGCGCATCCGCATCTTGCGGATTGGCTTTCAATACCTGATCAAACGCCGTCTGGGCGCTGGAAATATCGCCGCTATTGAGTGCGGTAAACCCTTTGTCTTTTTCTGCACCACCGACGTTTTTACGGTAGTAATCCATGACCGCCGAATCCTGCGGATGACGCTGCTGATAAAGCTGATACAACGACGCATCGTCACTTTTGGGCGACAACCACAGCAGGGCCTGACGCATCGACTGATCGGCATCTGCACTACCGGAAGCCAGCCCGCTTAATATCTGCAATCCTTCACGCCGGGTCGGCTCCTGATAGGTGAGTGCTTTGCCAAGCGCCACGCTGGCATTGGTGTCTTGCGGGTGGGCGGCGACAAATTCCCGCAGGTGGTCAACCGCCTGCGGCAACAAGGTGCGATCGCCTGCCATCGTCAGATAATATTCTGCCGCAATGCTGGCGGGCGGCTGTGCGCCGCTAAACAGGTTGCGCCAGGTCTGTAATGAAGCGCTGATGTTGCCGCTGCGCGCCTGCTGACGCGCCAGTGCCAGCTGCGCCTGCGGCACGGTAGCCGCCTGCCGCGCATTATCCAGTGCCTGTAAACGCGAGTCTTGCGGCGAGGCTTTACTGAGCCGCTCACGCCACTTTGCCGCTTCCGTATTGTCACCGTTGTTTTGCGCGTACAACGCCATCAAATACAGCGCCTGCGTATTGTTGGCATCCACCATCAGGATTTTCTGCAACGCATCGCGAGCCAGATCATCATGAGAACGCTGGTGCCAGTAATCGGCCTGATCAAACAACGCCTGTAGCGCCGGGTTTGTCTGGGCGGCCAGTGCCGGGGTCAAGAACACGCCCCCCATCACCGCTGCCGTGCTTATCATCACCGAGGTAAACGCGCACGCCTGACGAATTCGGGCCGTTAATGTCGTAATCTTCATAAGTGGCTCGCTTATTTTTTACCTGAACCCGCATCACGCCGGGTAGACAGCCGTTTCTCTGCCTGCATTCTGAGCAGGGATGTCAGCCCAGCCCCGATTACCGCGGCCAGCAACAACGCACTGAGCGCCAGCAATACCGAGTGCTGGTTGGCATACCAGATAATCATCATATACCAGGGCATTTCGCCCACCGGGAACTGCGGCCCGACCCGGAAACTGCGCACGCCATTTTCGTTGGTGATAATTGCCGTATCACCGCGAATGGCCGCATTAATACCCGGCGAATTCAAATCGCTGTAGAGGTGCGATAACTGCTCATCACTGCTGCCGGTGGCCACCACCACGACCCGTCCGTTATTCCACGGCGAGCGGTAGCTCAGGAACCCACGCCAGGCTTCGTTCGATGAAAAATAGCGATCGGCATCGATTGGCGTGCGATCCCAGTCGCCGGTCAACAACGTGCGCACATGTTCCCAGCTACTCTGGGTTCTGACCGAGAAGGCGCGATCGTTCACACCAAAAGGAGAGTCCGCCAGCAGGCTCTTGTTAAACGCGCTCTGCCCAAGGGATGTCACTGCCAGCACATCGCTGTTCTCAAGCTTCAGGCGATCGCCCGCATTGGCAGGCAGGCCAAACATCACTTTAGCCGCATTAAGGCTGACGCCGGTGGCATCACCCGCCCGGCCCGCCAAATCCAGCAGCAGGCCAATCTCCGCATTGGTGGGTTTTTCCGGCAGCAACATCACCGTCTGGGCGTAATCCGCCAGCCGGGAGAACGGGAACGCAGCCCCGACAAAGTAAGACAGGTTAGGCAACAGCGTGAAATGGCGCGTCCGGCTTAAGTCGATAGAGGCGCTGTCTGCAATCTGACTTTTGATGTTGTTATTTTGCAACACACTGCACGGGGCATCATCTTTGGCGCGAATATTAAAATAGAGCTGGAACTGGTTGTAACCGTAGATAAGGTAAGGATCGACCTTAAGCGTGTAGGTTTCCTGACGGCTGTCGCCGCCCATTTCCCGCCATGCCCGCTGCAATAACCCCACTTTGTTGACCGTCAGGTTACGCAGAAACGTGCCGTTGAGCATCACATTGAGGTAGGAGCGATCTTCATCAATCCAGCTCTCTGAAGGAAAACGGTAATCCACTTTTACCGGAATGGTGTCGCCATCCCACAAGAACAGATCCGGGGCCGCCCGAAAGTTGATACGTAACGCTTCATGCCAGATACCGCTGACCGTCATGTTCTGGTCTTTACGCAGCAGTTCGCTAAACCGCACCGGACGGTCAGTATTGATCCAGCGCGGCGCATCATACGGGCGGCGGGGCGTGATGGTCTGAGGCGGCACCGACAGCGTCGCCCCGTCACCGTCCAGCGGTTGGCTGACCAGACGGTAAGCGGCCTGACGCAACTGTACTTCGTCCTGACCAATGACCAGCATCAGCTTGTAGACCGGGTTTACCGGGTTATCCACCAGTTGCAGCGTAGGGCCGCTCACCGGCGGCAACACCAGCGTCCCCACTTTGTCACCGGGGTGGCCAAACACGATGCCGCTTTTCTCCGGCAGCGCATCGCGTATCACCGGAAAGCTCGCGCCGTAACCATCCATACGCATACCAAGCCAGGAAGCCACCAGCGATGCCGCACCAACCTGGCCTGGGTTTACCTGCTCGGGGAACACCATCGGCACCACCGCTGGCGTCATTTGCAGCGGGTCAATAAACGGGCGCGGGAAGTTGCTCAAGCGGGTGCCGATATCTAACTGCTGGCCTTCGAGTTGCAAGGTCGTTTCAGGCAAAATAGTCAGGTTATAACGGGTCGCGCTGTCGCGCTCACACAGCAGGCGCTCGGCATCATTAATACGAAAACTGAGGTTATTGCTCGACACCACCATCGCGGCGGGAATATCGAGCTGAAAGCGGGTACTTTCACCGGTTGCCGCACTCAGCGGCACCGTGCCAAGCGGCTGGCCATTGAGCATCAGTTGCATCGACGCATTAAGTGCCGCCAGCTCCGGTGACACCCGCAGCGATAAATCCAGCATCGCATTGGTCACAACCTGGTCGCCCGGCAGGGTAAACATTACACCCGCCTGCGTCTGGCCACCGGCCAGTGTAATCCCGTGGGACTGCCCCATTTGGGCAACGGAAACCCGGCTGGCCAGCGGCTGATACCCGGCATCGCCGCCCACAGGCAGTGGCATTGATGGCGTCGTTGCGCCCGCGGCATCCGTCGTCGCGTTATCCGGTGCGACGATGGCAGGAAGCGGCGGCGTGGTGGCAGGCAAATCCGCACGGGTAGCATCACCGCCCGGTGCAGGCACAGCCGGAACAGACGAGTCCGACGGCACAAAAAACGGCGAGGTTACTGCTGGTGAGGCCGAAGGGGTAGCAACCGGCGGTGACACAATGGGCGGCATCGCCGGAATATTAGCCGGGCCCGTCGCCGGGGTCGTCACCGCATGCTGGGCTGCATTCCCGCCAGGGCTTAACATCATCGGCAACGGCGCGTCATCATTCTCTGGCGCAGCCAGTACCGCGGCTGAACTCAGGGCCATCACACCGGCTATCCACAAAGACAGCGGCAGTCTCGCTGCCAGCGCGTTCGCGTTAACACGCAGGGTAGTCAAAAAACCGGGTGTCATCATGTTGCGGCATCCTCTTTTTTCACATCCACCGGTGCAGACGCCGGTTTTTTACTGCGCGTTGTGAGACTGAGCCAGAAGAACTCGCACACCGTTTTGACCACCGCCCACAGTGAACGCAACGGGCGATCCTGAGCATAGGGCGGATTGATCCAGGCATCGGCACGCGAGAGCACCACCCGCACCAGCGCCCGGCGCTGGGAGAGCGGAATATCATCAAAACGCAGGCGAATTTTGCCATCATCGGCCGCCACAGACTGCACCGGCAGGCAAATCTCGCTCGATTGCAGTAACAGCTCAATGGCTTCGATTTCATCATGCTCGTGGCGTTTGTCCGGGGCGTTTAGCTGCGCACCGCCCATCGACAGGTTGACCGTGGTGGTACGTGATGCAATGCCACTGGCATAGTGAATAATCGCCGGAACATCCACATCAACGCGGATGGTTTTACGCACCTGTTTGGTTTCCCGCGCCACGGCAATCGCTGCCAGTAACGTCAGCAGACTAAACATCGCCCACACCAGATTGAGCACAATCACATAGGGGTCAACGTTGAAATAATCATGGGCGACGATGCGGGTAATCCCGGCCACGACCCCAGCCCCAAGCAGCAGCGACGCGATGAGATGCGGCCGGACGATACGAAAATCAAAAAAGCCTTCGTCCAGCAAGCCGCCTTTATCGGTCACGTTGAATTTGCCATGTTTGGGTGAAATCAGCGTCACCAGCGTTGGGATAACCAAATGAAACGCCATCACCGTTTCATAAATTTCACCCCAGAAACTGTAGCGAAAGCGCCCGGTCATCCGTGAGTTGACGTACATCGAAATCACCAGATGCGGCAGCGCATAGGCAAAAATCATCAACGCCGATGAGTGAATGATATTGAGATTAAACAGCAAATAAGCGAGCGGAGCCGTCAGGAAGGCGACTCGCGGCAAACCAAACTGAAAGTGCAGCATGGCATTGAGATAGCACAAACGCTGCGGCAACGTCAGCCCGCGCCCCAGCAACGGGTTATCCACCCGGAAAATTTGCGCCATGCCGCGCGCCCAGCGGGTACGCTGAATCACATGCAACACCAAACGTTCGGTAGCCAGGCCCGCAGCCAGCGGAATCGCCAAAAACGCGGATTTCCACCCTTTACGCTGCATTTTCATCGCGGTGTGCGCATCTTCGGTCACGGTTTCAACCGCGAACCCGCCGATGTCATCTAACGCGGAACGGCGAATCACCGCACAAGAGCCACAGAAAAAGGCCGCATCCCACAAATCATTGCCTTGCTGCACCGGGCCGTAAAACAGCGCCCCTTCGTTGGGGATCTGCCGCGCCGCGCGCAGGTTACGTTCAAACGGGTCGGGCGAGTAAAAATAGTGCGGCGTCTGTAACAGCGCCAGTTTCGGGTCTGACAGGAACGGGGCGACGGTCGCTTGCAGGAAGATTCGCTTGGCTACGTGGTCGCAGTCAAACACGCAAATCAGCTCACCTTGTGTCAGTTTCAGGGCATGATTGAGGTTGCCTGCTTTGGCATGGGCATTGTTATCACGAGTGATATACCCGACCCCTGCCTGAGCGGCGAAAACGGCAAATTCGCTGCGCTTACCGTCATCAAGCAGGTAAACCTTCATTTTATCGCGTGGGTAATCAATACATTGCGCCGCCAGCACGGTATCGCGTACCACATCCAGGCTTTCGTTATAGGTGGGAACATATACGTCCACCGTTGGCCACACGTCCGTGTCTTGCGGCATCGGCTCGATAGTGCGTTCCAGCGGCCAGGTGGTTTGCAAAAAGCCCAGCATCAGAATGACCCATACGTACAACTCGGCGACAAACAGCCCGATGCCCAGAATCGCTTCGATTTCCGAGTTAAAGTGCAGGGTTTCCGTCGCCCGCCAATAGATATAGCGAGTAGACGTCAGTGTCGCCATCACCACCAGTATGACGGTCACCGTCCGGCGTTTGCTCTGCCCTAATAAAAGCATCAATCCGATACTGATCAGGCCGAAGATATATTGTTTTTCACTGTCCATCGGGGTGATAACCACCACCACCGCAACCGGCAGCAAAACCAACAATAACGCCAAAAACAGGATCTTTTTCATAGATTATCCTGAAGTCGATGGATGAAAAAAGTCCGTAAGAACATGCCCTGCCCCCACAAAGGGCCAGGGATGTGAGTCCATGCAGGGTGTCAGGTTATGTTCGCATTATCGACCTGACACGGCCTGATATGCAGGAAAATCAGCCTGTACTTCGCCATTACCGATGCGGATATCCAGCAACGCTGCCACACGCTTTCCGATAAGCTCAATATCAAACGCCGCCGCAGACACCGGGCTGAAATCAAAAATCGAACGCTGGGAGGCATTGGCTTCAGCAACGCTCTCATCACGGTGTACGCTGCCTATCAGTTTGTCCGGCATACGCTGCTGAACAAACGAGGCCACCTGACTACAGAGCGCACGGCGATTATCCGTCTGATTTAAAAGCAGATAAGTGCCTTTTTTGCGGTTGAGCTCCTGACCGGTCAGTTTGTTGTTCTCAATCTGTGGCATTAACGATAACGAAGCAGTATCCGCCATCATCACCACCAGATGGAGATCGGCAAGCTCGGTCATGGCTTTCAGCGCCGGACTCGGGCCGGGTGGAAAATCGGCAATCACCACCAGGCCGGGATAATTCATCACGGTACTCAGGCCACGACGCAAAAACAGCGGGTCATTGGCCAGATTATGCTCAAACGCCAGCCGCTGTTCTTCCGTTACGCCGCCGTAAGGCAGCACAAAAATATTGTCGTCACTGGTCAGAATGGACTGGCTCCAGTCCGGCGTTTCAGCGGATTTGGCGACGAATCCCCGCTCGTCGGTAAGCGGCACACCAAAATGCAGGCGCAATGAATTTTGTACATCAAAATCAATCGCCAGCACTTTACTTCCCCCACGGGCTAACGCATAAGCCAGATTGGCTGCCATGGTGGTTTTTCCGACACCCCCTTTCGGAGAACACACACACACTAACGGCATAACGCAATCTTCTCCAGCAAGGGTTTTAATAACATCGTTTTTGATAATGAGGGGGTATTGTCTGGTTGGCTGCGGCTACTGAACAACGCCCTAAAACGACCGTTTTCCGCCGCCTCCCCAGCGGCGGCGGCAAAGGCCGCCGGGCGCACCGCAAGCGGAGCAGCCGGTGTTTGCCATTGCTCTTTATGCAGCAGCGTGACCTCAGCCACCGGCTCAGCAGGTGCACTCACCGGTTGTGGCAGTGATGGTTGCACTGGCGCGACCGGCTTTGTTGCCACCACAGGCGGCAGCGACGCGGCCACGGCACTCAACAGCGAAGGCGCGGCATCCGGCACGGCCGTTTTCGGCGTTAAACGAGGGAGATGAGGCGCGGCAGCCGCCGGTTCGTTAAATAACGAAGCGCTGACCAGCACAGGTTGCGCCACACCGGTTAATTGCGTACCAGACAATGAGTTATCCTCAGCCGGGTTGCGCAACAACTGTTTCATCAATGGCCATGCAACAGCATCTGACTGCAACATCTGGCTGGACATGTCCCTGAAATCAATATCTTTTATTTGGGCTTTGTCCCTAAAGCGCTGCATATCATCATAACTGTTCATCTGACTGTCATTTCCCTGGGAAAGGGTGGCCGAAATACGCCGCCGGGCGGCAGCGCAAAAAACAATCTTTTAAGATTAGTCTTATACCTATGTTTGTGACGAAGGTAAATTCCCTCTGAAAAATAAATAAGTATCCTGTAAGTAATCCGGCCTTTAATACGAATAAACAGCACAATTACTTATGCGACCATAAATTTATGTGATGGACTGTCAAAAGGTCGATAATCACCGTATAAATTAATCTATTCACGCCGAGCACTTCATAAAAATTAAAATGAAATTTACATATTTCACAAAAAAACAGCGGCGATTAGCCTGCAAAACAGTAAAATAAATTAATCATTCTTATTAGAATCACAGCTTATTTATTGAATTTTTCTAAAGGTTATTGCGTTTCTCTCCGCGTCGCCTCATGAAACAGGCACAATACAGGGATACAAATAGGGAACATCAGGCGCGAAAGATCCAAAACGCCTCATCAATGATGAACGGGCCGATGTTTGTGCATAAAAAAACGGCCCCGCTGGTTAACCGGAGCCGTCCTGATGCTTCACTGCCCGCAGGTCAGCTTGCCTGACTGTCTTCCTGCTCTACCGCAAAGCAGGCGACCAGTTGCTCGCCGTGCGGTTTCAACTGCGGTTGCAACTGGGTGCAGGTGCCGAAACGGTGCTGGCAACGTGCGTTGAAGGCGCAGCCCGGCGGCGGACTGAGCGGGCTTGGCAGCTCGCCGGTCAGCTTGATGCGCTCACGGCGCGCGTCCGGGTTCAGGCGCGGCGTCGCAGACAACAGCGCCTGGGTGTACGGGTGGCGCGGGTTGTTGAAAATCGCGTCTTTGCTGCCTTTTTCGACGCAGCGGCCCAGATACATCACCATCACCTCATCCGCGATGTGCTCCACCACCGACAGGTCGTGCGAAATAAACACGTAAGACAGCCCCAGTTCCTGCTGCAAGTCCATCATCAGGTTTAGCACCTGTGCGCGCACCGACACGTCGAGCGCAGACACCGGTTCATCAGCGATCACCACATCCGGGTCAAGCATCAGCCCGCGAGCGATAGCGATACGCTGGCGCTGGCCGCCGGAAAACATGTGCGGGTAGCGGTCGTAATGCTCGGTTTTCAGCCCCACTTTCGCCATCATCGCCAGCGCTTTTTCGCGCCGTTCGGCTTTGGTGAGCTCGGTGTTGATAACCAGCGGCTCTTCCAGGATCTGCCCGACCTTTTTACGCGGGTTGAGCGACGCATACGGGTTCTGGAACACGATCTGAATTTTCTGGCGACGCAGCTTCTGCGCCGCCGGGTCTGGCTTGAGCAGATCCTGACCCTGATAATACAGCTCGCCGTGTGACGGCGTTTCAATCATGGTCAGCAGGCGGCCCAGCGTGGACTTGCCGCAGCCAGACTCGCCCACTACTGCCAGCGTTTTGCCGCGCTCCAGCGTGAACGAAACGCCATCGAGCGCTTTCACCAGTCGCTCCGGCGCGAATAGCCCTTTTTTCACCGGGTAGTGTTTTTTCAAATCAATCGCTTCCAGCAGGTATGGCTGCCCGGCAGCGTTCATGGTCTGGCTCATACGCTTGGCCTCCCGGCATCATCCAGCGGTGTGTGACATTTCACCTGACGACCGGGAATGTCCCGCATCTCAGGCTCTTCCTGACGGCAACGATCGCTGGCATAAGGACAGCGCGGATTGAGCAAACAGCCGTTCGGCCGGTCATATTTCCCCGGTACCACGCCCGGCAGCGACGCCAGCCGTGATTTGTCTGCGGCAAATTCCGGCAGCGCGCGCAGCAGCGCCTGGGTGTAGGGGTGGCGCGGGGCGCGGAAAATGTCCGCCGCCTTGCCCGATTCCACCACCTGCCCGGCGTACATCACGATGATGTGGTGCGCCGCTTCCGCCACCAGCGCCAAATCGTGGGTAATCAGGATCAGCGCCATGTTCTCTTTTTGCTGCAACTCCAGCAGCAGTTCGATGATCTGCGCCTGAATGGTCACATCGAGCGCGGTGGTCGGTTCGTCTGCTATCAACAACTTCGGCCGACAGGCGATCGCCATCGCAATCATGACGCGCTGGCTCATCCCGCCCGACAACTGGTGCGGATACACATCCAGCCGCGATTCCGGGTCAGGAATCCCCACCTGATTGAGCAAATCAATCGCGCGCGCGCGCCGGGTTTTACGGTTGCCACCCTGATGCACTTTGATGGCTTCCATAATCTGGTAGCCCACGGTGTAACACGGGTTAAGGCTGGTCATCGGGTCCTGGAAGATCATCGCCACTTCCGCGCCCACCAGCTGACGCCGCTCCTTATCAGAGAGCGTCTGTAAATCACGCTGGTTGAACTCCAGCTTACCGGCCATCACTTTGCCGGGGAAATCAATCAGCCCCATGATAGCCAGTGAACTGACCGATTTGCCGGAGCCGGACTCACCGACGATACCGACCACCTGCCCTTGTTCCACCTGATAGCTGATGCGGTCTACCGCACGAAACGGCAGCGCCCCCTCGCCAAAGTGCACCGACAGTTTATCTACATTGAGTAACGCCATCTCTCTACCTCTATCGCCGCTTGCGCTGTCACTGCTTGAGTTTGGGGTCGAGAGCATCACGCAGGCCGTCCCCCATCAGGTTAAATGCCAATACCGTCAGCAAAATCGCCAGTCCGGGGAACGTCACCACCCACCAGGCGCTCTGCGCAAATTGCAGCACGTCGGAGAGCATGGTGCCCCATTCCGGTGTAGGTGGCTGTGCACCCATGCCGAGGAACCCAAGCGCAGCCATATCGAGAATGGCATTGGAAAAGCCCATCGATGCCTGCACAATCAGCGGTGCCAGGCAGTTGGGAAAAATGTTGATAAACATCTGGCGCAGCGCCCCTGCGCCCGCCACGCGTGATGCGGTCACATAATCACGGTTGACCTCCATCAGCACCGCCGCGCGGGTCAGGCGCACATAGTGCGGCAATGACACGAAGGTCAGCGCCAGTGAGGCGTTGAAAATGGAGGGGCCGAAAATCGCCACCAGCACCAGCGCCAGCAGCAGGCTCGGCAACGCCAGCATGATATCCACCAGCCGCATGATGCCAGCATCTATCGAACCGCCGAAGTAACCGGCTACCAGCCCGAACACAATGCCCAGCACCAGTGACATCAGTACCACCAGGCAGCCGACCAGTAACGACAGGCGTGCGCCGTACATCAGGCGTGACAGCACATCGCGCCCGACATCATCGGTGCCAAGAATAAACTGCCAGCTGCCGCCTTCCTGCCAGACCGGCGGCTTTAACAGCGCCTCACGGAACTGTTCGGCAGGCGCATGGGGAGCCAGCACACTGGCCCCGACAGCCACGATCAGCATCAAAACAATGTAAACCAGGCCGACGACGGCCCCTTTGTTGCGTTTGAAATAGTGCCAGAACTCCTGAAGCGGGGTCATCGGCGCTGGCGCAGCCGTTTGTGCTGCGGGTTGCGTGATTTGCGTCATTCTGCGCCTCCTGTTATTTCTTATGCCGGATACGCGGGTTCACCACGCCGTATGTCAGGTCTACCAGCAGGTTCACCAGAATTATCATGGTGGCAACCAGCAATACCCCCCCTTGCACCACCGGATAGTCACGGCGTTGCAGCGCATCAATCAGCCAGCGCCCGAGCCCCGGCCAGGAGAAAATGGTTTCCGTCAGGATCGCGCCAGCGAGCATGGTGCCCACCTGCAAGCCAATCACCGTCACCACCGGCAGCATGGCGTTGCGTAGCGCATGTACCACAATCACCCGCAGGCGGCTTAATCCTTTGGCACGGGCAGTACGGATATAATCCTCACCCAACACTTCCAGCATTGCCGAGCGCGTCATACGCACAATCACCGCCAGCGGAATGGTGCCCAGCACCACCGCGGGCAGCACCATGTGCATTACCGCATCCTTGAAGTCACCGTCCGCGCCCCAGATTAGGGTATCGATCAGCATAAAGCCGGTCAGCGGCAGGGCATCATCTAAAAACACCGTATCGCCAACGCGCCCGGACACCGGCGTCAAGTTCAGTTGCACGGAAACCAGCATGATAAGCATCATGCCCCACCAGAAAATCGGCATGGAGTAACCGGTCAGCGCCACACTGACAGCGGTATGATCGAACACGGAACCGCGTTTGACCGCCGCCAGCACCCCGACCGGAATACCGATGATCACCGCGAAAATCATCGCGCAAACACCCAGTTCCAGCGTGGCTTTAAAGCGCGGTACGAACTCGTCCAACACCGGTATCCGGCTTTTCAGTGACATGCCTAAATCACCGTGCAGCACGCCATAAATGTAATGCAGGTATTGCTCCCACAACGGCTTGTTAAGCCCAAGCTCTGCCATTAACTGCGCATGGCGCTCTGGAGAAATACCGCGCTCCCCTGCCATGATCATTACCGGGTCACCGGGGATCATGTGCACGAAAGCGAAAGTCAGTAGGGTAATACCGATAAACGTTGGGATAACCAGCCCCAAACGCCGGAGTATGAACTGCAACATATCCCGAACTCTCTGTGCGTTCTCTTATTAGAGATAAAGGGCCCAGCGGTCTCGCCGCCGAGCCTGACATGGCTCACTGAAAAAACGGACGCCGAAGCCTCCCCGCTATTCCCCGATAGAAACAGCAGGGGCGATAGCACAGCTATCGCCCGTGAATATAACGTATATGGATGATTACTCTACGGATACGTGATTAAAGTTATGCACACCGCGTGGCTCGATAACATAGCCTTTCACGTTTTTACGAATCGGTTCATACACGGTGGAGTGGGCAACAATCAGCGCCGGAGCCTGATCGTGCATCACTACCTGAGACTGCTTGTACAGCTCAATACGCTTGGCCTGATCGGATACGGAACGCGCTGGCTGAATCAAGTCTTCAAACGGCTTGTAACACCATTTGGAGTAGTTGGAGCCTTTTTTCGCCGCATCGCAGCTAAACAGCGTCGCCAGGAAGTTGTCCGGGTCCCCGTTGTCGCCAGTCCAGCCCATCAGCACCGTCTGGTGTTCACCGGCTTTGGCACGTTTGAGATACTCACCCCACTCGTAGGTCACGATTTTGGCTTTCACGCCGACTTTGGCCCAGTCAGCCTGGATCATCTCGGCCATACGGCGCGCATTCGGGTTGTACGGACGCTGTACCGGCATCGCCCACAGATCAATCTCAAAACCGTTTTCCACACCCGCTTCTTTGAGCAGTGCTTTGGCTTTGGCAGGGTCATAGGCGTAATCTTTCACGTCATCGTTATAACCCCACATGGTTGGCGGGATCAGGTTCTTCGCAGCCTGACCGGCCCCCTGATAGACCGCATCAATGATGGCCTGCTTGTTCACCGCATAGGTCAGCGCCTGACGGATTTTCACGTTATCCAGCGGTTTTTTCTCAACGTTGAACGACAGATAGCCCACGTTCAGACCTGGCTTTTGCAGCAGTTCAATGTTCTTGTCCTGCTTCATGCTGGCGAGATCGGCCGGGTTCGGGTACGGCATAATCTGGCATTCGTCTTTTTGCAGCTTGGCATAACGCACCGAGGCGTCCGGGGTGATGGAGAAGACCAGGCGGTCAATGCTCGGTTTCGTGCCCCAGAAGCTATCAAAGCGTTTGTAGAGAATACGGGAGTCTTTCTGGTATTGCTGTAACTGGAACGGCCCGGTGCCGATAGGGTCAAGGTCAATTTTCTCCGGCGTACCGGCTTTCAGTACCTTGTCGCCATATTCAGCAGACAGAATCGAGGCGAAATCCATCGCCAGGTCAGCCAGGAACGGCGCTTCGGCACGGGTCAGTTGGAAGCGGACTGTGTTGTCATCCACTTTCTCGATTTTGCTGATCAGTTCATTCATGCCCATGCCTTCAAAGTACTCGTAGCTACCGCCGGAGACTTTGTGGAACGGGTGGTTGGCATCCAGCTGACGCTGGAAAGAGAACAGCACGTCATCGGCATTGAGGTTGCGGCTCGGTTTAAAATCTTTACTGTCCTGCCACTTCACATCTTTGCGCAAATGGAAGGTGTAAGTTTTACCGTCAGCACTGATATCCCACTTCTCAGCCAGACCCGGTTCGATTTCGGTGGTGCCGTTTTTGAACTCGACCAGCCGGTTATAAATTGGAATGGAGCTGGCATCAAAGGTGGTACCAGAGGTGAACAGCTGCGGGTTGAAGCCTTCAGGAGAACCTTCTGAACAATACACCAGGGTTTTTGCCTGTACACCGGCGGCAACAGATAGCGCCAGAAGACCAAGGCTGAATTTCATCACCCTTGATTTCATCAGGGATTTAGCCATTACATGAACTCCATTGTGGATGTTGTGTGTGAGTCAGACCCGTTGTTGTGCTCGCGAAGTGAGGTGATCGCAACCGCTATCGCGCCGGAGATTATCGCGACCCTTGTTTATCGCGGTGGTCTGTACGTCTTCTTTTCTGTGTCAGTCCTGGGAAGCCCAAAAACGAACACGAGAGTAAACAGGGAGAGACAACAATGCGGGACAAGCAGGAAACCCCGCCAGCCCTGTCGGATCAATCATCATGATTCCGGGTACTCTGCCGCTCTCCTCCTTGTGACGCCCACAATGTGTCAACAGATCACAATCGCGTCAATATCGCCTGTTAGGATTTACAAACAGAAACCACAGGATCACCAAGGTATAAAGTTAGCCTAATATCGGCAATTTTTGGTGACTAAATCCACATAAAAACAAAAAATCAACAGGTAAAACCAGAAAAACCGCACACACCAATAATTATCACCACACAATAACTCATAGGAAAATCCTCTCGAATGGTGAATTAGTGCACAATAAAGCGTGTTAAAAAGGTTAAATACAGGTGAAAATACTGACAAAACGACGCCAGGAGTGATGTATTCCTATCATCGGTGTGAACATGCACCAACTATTTGCGCAATATAAAAAAACTTTATCGCACAGCGGGAATGCCGACCTGACGAGCATCGCCTTCATTCATCATGACTGCCAGCCACCACATCGCCTGCTGAGTCGATAAACCGCCACGCACAGGGTCAAGGGCCGTTCTGCGACGCTACACGCAAAGCGCTATGTGATACAGCTTTTTCATGCCCGTCACCGGCGGTTTTTGATATTTTTACGCCGGGGTTTTTATTTATGTAACTTTTAAAAATTTATTTTTATTTTCGTCACGACATGATATTTTTCAACTATTACGTCGCTTATCTGCTTTCAAAATTATTTCTTTATCAGAAAACCCTTCACTATTTACTCCGCAAACAAATTTTAATTACAAAACGACTAATTAAATTACTTAAAAGCGAATTGGAGCGCAGTTCACAACTCTTTCATGTTTGTAGCGAATGCCTATTATTTTTAACATTTGCCTATGCTAGATTACCTAAAGAATATATCGTCATAATAATAACATCGCCTGTTTATTTTGATGGTGTGACTGATGGTTATTGTGCGCCGCACTTTAACAAAACGTTTCCACGCCTTGCAGAGCAAGCCTTATCCTCTGTCCTATGCCGCTACAACAGGGTGAATATAATGAAAAACATTGAAACTGAAATACTGAGCGACAATACGCTTACAGCCGCACCATCAGGTTTACTGGAGAATATTAACAAAACCCGTATCGGGTCTGTGCCGTTTATTCTTTTCCTCGTTATCTCTGCTATTGTCTTTATTGCGTCTTACGCCAGTTATCTGCCTAAAAATATGATTGGCGGGTTCGCGGTGATTATGACGATGGGTTTTTTACTGGCCTATATTGGTCAACGTATTCCTGTGCTAAAAGAAGTCGGCGGGCCAGCCATTCTTTGCCTGATGGTGCCGTCGGTACTGGTTTACTTCCATTTGTTTAACGCCAACACGCTGGATACCGTCAAGCTGTTGATGAAAGACGCCAACTTCCTTTACTTCGTTATCGCAAGCCTGGTGGTCGGCAGTATTCTGGGTATGAACCGCGTCATCCTGATTCAGGGGATGATTCGCATGTTTATCCCACTGGTCATCGGTACGGCGACCGCCGTGATTACCGGTCTGCTGGTCGGTAAAGTGTTTGGTTATAGCTTCTACCACACCTTCTTCTTCATCATCGTTCCTATCATCGGCGGTGGTATCGGCGAAGGCATTCTGCCGCTGTCGCTGGCTTACTCGTCGATTCTCGGCCAGACGCCGGATGTCTACGTCGCCCAGCTCGCGCCTGCTGCCGTTGTCGGTAATATCTTCGCCATCATCTGTGCCGGCGTACTGGCGCGTATCGGTATCTGGCGCAGTGATCTGAATGGTAATGGCAATCTGGTACGTAACGCCGATGACAGTGCGCTGTTTGCGGTGAAAGACGCACCCAAAACGGTGGATTTCCACCTGATGGGCGGCGGTCTGCTGCTGATCTGTACCTTTTTTATCGTCGGCGGGCTGTTTGAGAAAGTGCTGCACATTCCCGGCCCGGTACTGATGATACTGATCGCCGTGCTGTGTAAGTATGGCCGCGTCATTCCCGCCAGCATGGAAACCGGCGCGAACAGCTTCTACAAATTTGTTTCCAGCTCACTGGTTTGGCCGCTGATGATTGGCCTTGGCATGCTGTATGTCCCGCTGGAAAGCGTTGTCGCCGTGTTCTCTGTCGGCTATGTGGTGGTGTGTGGCTCGGTGGTGCTCTCGATGGCGCTGATAAGCTTCTTTATCGCTCCATACCTGAAAATGTACCCGGTTGAAGCCTCTATCGTCACCAGTTGCCACAGTGGTCTGGGCGGTACGGGCGATGTGGCCATTCTTTCTGCCTCTAACCGTATGTCGCTGATGCCGTTCGCGCAAATCGCCACCCGCATCGGCGGTGCGTCCACCGTGATTGCCGCTACCCTGCTGCTGGGCTGGCTGGTGTAATTCTTCAGCGGAGTTAATGCGACAAGGCCACGGATTCCGTGGCCTTTTTCATTTCATTGCGTCGGATAAACAAGCCACGGTAATCGTGGCTGGTTATGTATCGATGTTATTCGCAATACTGGCGCAGGGCGTCCTGTTTTTCCGGCAGTAACCGATAGAGATAAACCGGGCGACCTGTCGAGCCGTAGAGAATATTGGTATCAAGAATGCCGGTATCCGCCAGATAGATAAGGTATTTGCGGCAAGATACGCGGGAAATACCAATCGCATTGGCTAACATCTCAGTGGAAAACTCAGCGCCCTGATTACCTTCAATCCACTCGCAAACCGTGCGCAATGTCAGGCTGGTTAAGCCTTTCGGCAGTTTCTTACGCTCGACAGTCGGCGTACCGCTGGTGCGGCGGATGAGATTATCGATGTCCGATTGCGCGACAAACTCACGGTGCTTGAGCAAATTAGCTTCTTCACGATAGGCGGTCAGCGCCTGCTCAAAACGAGCAAACTGGAACGGTTTAATCAGGTAATCCACCACGCCATAATGCAGCGCCTTTTTGATGGTATAGACATCGCTGGCAGATGAAATGATGATGACATCCGTGTGTTCACTGAATTCACGGATGGTCGGCAGCAAATCGAGGCCATTATCCTGCTGCATATAAATATCCAGCAACACCAAATCGATAGCACAGTCTGGCTGCATTAACAGATTTCGTGCCTGCTGTAGCGTTGGCACGGTCGCATAGCAGCTAAACCCGGAAATCTGATTCAGATAACACTTATTCAACTCCGCTACCATAGCGTCGTCATCAACGATCAGTACATTTATCATGGTCAAATTGCCTTAATCATGGTCAAACTGCCTTGCCTGATACGGGATATTCACAAAAAACTGGGTGTAAACGTCCGGTTCGGATTCAAAATCAATAGTGCCGCCAATTTTCTCAAGGCTCTGTCGGGTGAGATACAACCCGATGCCCCGTCCGGCACCTTTGGTGGAAAAGCCTTCCTGATAGATGCGCTGCTGGATCTCCGGCGCAATGCCCGGCCCATCATCACTGACCGTACAATGCAGATGCCCGTCCTGATGGTGAAAGGTGACGGTAATTTCACGATTCTCCAGGCCGGAGAGCGCATCCATGGCATTTTCGATCAGGTTGCCCAGCACGGTGATCAATTCATTGGTGGCACGGGCATCGTCGGTATCGGGTAACAGGCTGTCTTCACTGACAGACAGCGTGACCCCTAAATCCCGCGCCCGATTGATTTTACCTAACAGGAACCCGGCAATCACCGGAGATTTCACTTTGCGGATAATCGAGCCAATCTCCGCCTGATAATTATTGGCGGTTTTTAAAATATACTCTTCAAGCTGTGGATAGTATTTCAAATGCAACATACCGAGGATCACATGCAGCTTATTCATGAACTCGTGAGACTGGGCGCGCAGCGCATCGGCGTAGTAAGACATCCCGGTCAGGCGCTGAAGGAGCTGACTGACTTCGGTTTTATCACGGAAGGTCGCAATCGCGCCGATAATATCGCCCTTGACCACCACCGGCACCGTGTTAATCAGCAACAGGTTGCCGTTGAAATTGATCTCTTCATCCTGACGCGGCAACCCGGACTCCAGCACCTTCTCCAGGTTCATCAGCGCAGGCCAGCGGCGTAACGTGCTACCTGCGGCCAGCGTTTCACCAGAACCATGCTGGCTGAACACCCGCCGCGCCTCATCATTGATGATGGTGACACGCAGGTTAGTATCAACCGCGATCACCCCCTCTTTGATCTGTTTAAGCATGGCGTTGCGCTGCTCAAACAAGTTGGAAATTTCGAACGGCTCAAAGCCCAGCATGATGCGTTTAAGGGCTTTGACCAGGAAGTACGTCCCCAGCAGCCCGACCAACGCGCCAAACAAGATAGTCCAGGGGATTATCCAGCGGTTTTCATCGATAACCGACTGGACGCTGGTCAATGAGATGCCGACGACAACCACGCCAACCTGCTGATTATTTTCATCAAACACCGGCGTGAACGCGCGTAATGCCGGGTCCAGCACCCCGCGATTTACCGCCGTATTCTCAAGCCCCAGCAACGCCGGATACAGGTCATCCCCGATAAAGTGGCGGCCGATTTGCCCCGGCTCCGGGTGGGAATGGCGGATACCGCCCATGTCCGTCACAATCACAAACAGCAGGTGATTGCGGCTTTTCACCTCTTCGGAGAAACGCTGAATCAGCGCCGGATTGCCGAGTCCTTTGAGATCGTCAATCACGATAGGTGAATTGGCAACGGTGCGGGCAATGGCAAACGCTTTGTCTTTCAGGTGGCTTTCGGTTAATTCGGTAATGCGAAAAAACAGCAGTGCATACACCACCAGTAACACCGAGCCTATCACCGCCGATACCATCAGGATTATCGAGGTGCCAAGCTTCAGCGGCGTTTTTTTCTTCCCCATGTCATGCTCCGCAATACGCATCATCTATCCTGTTATCTTAACCTGTTCATGCGGTTTCTGCGCCATTTCCCACCCGCTAATAACAACGCCGCCGCCCTTCTACAGGCGGCGGCGTTGTTACAGCAGCGGACGTTACCACATCCCCAAAATCTTCCACCACAGGCTACCAATACCCAGCCAGATAGGGATGACCACCAGACCCACCAGAAAACCTATCCGCCACCAGGTGCCTAATGGCAAATAACCACAGCCAAACATAATCGGGGCCGGGCCGCCGGAGTAATGGGTCGTTGCCATAAACAGGTTACTGAATGCGGCGAACGCCAGAACGGTTAATACCGGCGGTGCACCGGCGGCGATGGCGATAGAAACAAAGATGGCATACATGGCGCTAATGTGCGCCACAGCACTGGCCATAAAGTAGTGGCTGTAGTAGTAGACCAGCAGCAGCAGACCAATCATCGGCAGCCAGTGCATCCCGGTAACGGCATGGCCGGCCATGCCGCCAAGCCAGGCGATGAGCCCCATTTTATTGAGCTGTGTCGCCAGCATCATCAACACGGCAAACCACACCACGGTATGCCAGGCTTCTTTCTCACCGGTGACATCTTCCCAGCTCAGCGCGCGGGTCAACAGCAACACGCTCAAACCGCCCAGTGCCGTCAGCGTGGCATCAATGTTCAGCGATGCACCCAACACCCAGAACACCACCAGGCCGAGGAATACCGCCAGCACAATCCACTCGTTGCGGCTCATTGGCCCCATTTCCTGCAAACGGACTTTAGCCAGCTCGCGCATTTCCGGGGTTTTCTTCAGTTCAGGGGGATAAAAACGATACAACACCAGCGGAATAACCAGCAGCGACAATACGCCCGGCACCAGCGTCGCCAGCGCCCATTCCGTCCAGCTAAGATGCACGCCGAACTGGGTTGCCAGTTTGCTGATGAGCGGGTTGCCCGCCATTGAGGTCATAAACATCGCGGAGGTGATGGCGTTACACTGAAAAATCGTCTGCACCAGAAAGGCCCCGATACGGCGCTCGGTGCCTTGTTCCGGGGTGGAGCCATAGGCTTCGGCAATCGAGCGAAACAGCGGTGTAATAATGCCGCCACAGCGCGCCGACGTAGACGGCATCGCCGGTGAAAACAGCAGGTCGGTAAACACCAGGCCGTAGGCCAGCCCAAGACTGCTGTTACCCAATTTGCTGATAAACAAAAAGCCAATACGGCGGCCAAAACCGCTTTTGATAAAACTGCGCGAAATGAAGAACGCACAGGCAATCATCCAGATAGTCGGGTCGCTAAATCCGACCAGCACCTCTTTTACGGGCAGCAAGCCCAGCGCGGCCACGGCGGTAATACTGAAAATGGCGATAGCACCAAGAGGGTAAGGAGAAAGGATCAGGCCAATCACTGTTGCCACAAATATGGCCAACAAATGCCATGCTGAAGCATTGACTCCTTCAGGAACGGGAATAAACCAGAATAGAACGGCAATACCAAGGATAATAAAAAGCTTCACTAACCTGCCATTATTTGCAGACATACCAACACCACTCAAGATTAAAACGAAATCAGCCTTATTTACCGGAGGGCCCGTGTCGTGAGTGGGGGATCTATTTTATTTCTTCATCTCATCATCGCAAAAACAGCGGGTGCAGCTTCAGTAAAATTAATAATAAAAACATCAACAGTAAAAAAAAGACGAGAAAATAAAGTGACTAGGGTGCTTTTCTCGTCCCATCAAAATCAAGTGAAGTAATCAACGAAGGAATAGTATTATAAAAACAAAACGCATCATTGTTATTTTAATTACTAAACAGGTTTAATAATTTACCTTTCAAAAAGAAAACAGCATTTCAGAAAATCTTCCACCATCAACTTAATGCCTGCAAATAACATTTAACGAACATACAATTAACCACAAAGCACATAATTATTCATTAAAGATAAAGTATGTTAATTACATTATTTATTACATAACTTCGGCGGGTATTAAATAATATTTGAGTATAGCGAGGTGAGTACAATGAGCTTTAAGAAATAATCATTATCATATCGTCTTGATCGTGAGCTGAACCGACCGATATGGCTGCAAAATAGCGGTTCATCCATCAGAAAATGCGCCACGGTCAATTCGATAATCACCCGGTGACTTATCAAATCACCCTAATGAGAGCACGATTTCGCTGCTGGCTTATCGCTGCCGTGGTCACGCGACATGTTAACAAACCGCGCCCGGCCATATCACTGGCACAGGCGCTGTTTTACACATTATGACGGTGCGTTATTGGCCTCTTCTGGCTGGCGGCCAATGGCGATGCGCTGTGGTTGCAGCGCCAGCGGCACCTCACGCACCAGATCAATATGCAACAAACCATGCTGGAACTGCGCCTGCGACACATGCAGGTGTTCTGCCAGCGTAAAGCTCAGTGAAAAGGGTTTAAACACCAGCCCCTGATGCAGGTACTGCGCTTTTTTCTCTGCCAGTTCCGGGGTGCCTTTAACGGTCAGGCGCTGACCTTCTACCTCAATGTCCAGCTCCGGCTGGCGAAACCCGGCCAGCGCCAGCGTAATACGGTAGTGGTTGTCATCGATTTTCTCGATGTTGTAGGGCGGAAACTCAACCGCTTCCTGACTCCCCATACTGCTGGCAAGCTTGTCAAAACCAATCCACTGACGCAACAGCGGGGATAAATCGTAATTACGCATGATAGAAACTCCTTCTGTGAAGCGAGATAACGGTTTTCGGCCAGGGCCGAAGCGTTCCCAAATGGCGAACGGATACCCAGGCAACCCGGCTATCGGCCCGGTTGCACGTCAAACATCAAAGCCTGAAAAGAGGCCTGCGGTTATTTGATTTCGATACGGCGCGGTTTGAGGGTTTCTGGAATGATCCGCTGCAAATCGATAAACAGCAGCCCGTTTTCCAGATTGGCCCCTTTAATTTGAATGTGTTCGGCCAGTTGAAACTTGCGTTCGAAATTGCGCTCGGCAATGCCCTGATAGAGATAATTACGCACGCTGGCTTCGCCGCTGTGCGCACCTTTGACAATCAACATATTGTCGTGAGCCGTGATTTCCAGCTCATTCTCGGCAAACCCGGCAACGGCAATGGCAATGCGGTATTGGTTTTCATCAACCAATTCAACGTTATAAGGAGGATATCCGCCATTACCCTGGCTCTGGCCGGCTTCCAGCAGATTAAACAGGCGGTCAAAACCAATTGCAGAACGGTACAGCGGGGAAAAATCGGGGTTACGCATAAACTGCCTCCTAACGTGCAGCGAGGTCTCACCATGATTGCCCTCCTTAACGGACGGGCTCCTGACCACAACAGCATGAGTCAAACATCGGGTTTGCCTCACGACGCGATACCCTGTCGGCGTATCTCTGCGGGTCTGTTATCTATCTGGTGTCGGCTCGGCGTTTTTCAACAGCGCTAACAAAAATTTCTGATTCTTTCCGCACATTGGGCAGAATCACACGTTGCTACTGGACAGCGAGCACATTTTGCTAAAACATGTGAAACGCTTGGCGAATTCGCTGTGCGAGAACACCGCCGTCAACCACGTAACCGGGACGCTTTCTCAAGGTAACATGATGACCATACTGAAAAAGACCTCACTATCATTCATTCTATGCGGGGGAATGTTGGTGACGTGTGGCGGTTGCTCAAGCGTAATGACCCACTCCGGTGGTGAACAGGGTTACTACTCCGGTACAAAGGCGAGCGTCGCCACGCTAAAAGATGACAACACCAGTTGGGCGATGATGCCGATGGTGGTGCTGGATGTGCCGTTTTCCGCCACGCTCGATACCCTGTTGCTGCCTTATGATGCCTACCGCAGCCACAGCGACCAGCACAGCACCTCGGCGCGTGACAGGCTTGAGGAGTATGAACGCCGCAAACAGCCCAACCCGCCTATCTTACCGACTCAAATACCGGTCACGCCCAACACGGCCAGCCACTGACAGGGAATCACAGCCCCTGACGTGGCAGGCGCAAAGAAAAGCCGCTCCGGCTAAACGGCCAGCGTCACCACGAAAATCTGATTCACGCCCCCGATATTGCGTAGATAGGCAATACGTCGGCCATCAGGTGAAAACACCACGGCATCGCCTTCTGGCGGCATGTCGCTACGCACGGTCTGGCGAATCAGGCGACCGGTCGCAACTTCGCACACCATCACGCTGTTATCACAGATAAACGCCAGGTACTGCCCGTCTGGATGCCAGCTAAACGCAGACTGTATCGGCCAGTCTGCGTGCGTGACCTGCCGTGGCGCGCCGCCATTTGGCGACACCGTCCACAGTTGCACCACGGCGTTATCATCTTTCATTAAAAACGCGATTTCGCCGCCATCCGGCGAAGCACGTAACCAGTGACGAGGCTGATTCACCAGCCCCGGATAAGGTCTATCGGCGGTGAACGTCAGGCGGCGTTGGCGTACACCTGCCGGTGGCGCAGGCAAGGCGCTGTCACTGCCACCCAAGGGATGCACACCAGAAACGGCATAAGCCTGCATTTGTTCGGGTAAATCAACAATAAACACGTCTGCCACCCGCTCCCCGCGCGCCGAGCAGGTGTCGCCGATAAAAGCCAGCGCCCAGCGTTGACGTTGACCATCCGCACGTAAGTAGCCTTGATTGCCAACCCACCCCTCTTCGTAAGCGCGGTTAATCTCATCGCTGCCGGGGCGAGGGTGAGGCGTTGTCTCGCTGACCAAAACGCAAAAGTGGCTACCATCATGCTCGCGGGGATGGCGGTGCGGAGCGACGACCGGATGTAACGGCACGGCGACCCCGACATTGCGCAAATCCAGCGCGGGATCGCGCGCGTGCAGCACATGGTCGTTATAGGTAAAACTGAGTCGGCTGCCATCAGCGCTGAAAACATGCACATGGCTGCCGCCGCGCAACGCACCGGCAAGATAAGGGGGCGTCAACACGCAGGCATCCAGCGTCGTTGCCCGCGTGCGGTTCTCATCCGCAACCACCACGCCACGGCGATGGTGGAAATCATATTGCCAGTGCTCATCAGGTTGTTCCGGGCCATGAATAAATACATAGCGCTGCGGCAAGGTTGGGCTACCTGTCGCCACACCGACGTGGGCACCTTGTGTGGCACGGTAAATCACTTCACGCTGGCCGGTATCCACCTGCACCCGTTCAATCGTCAAGCCAGTGAATGAAGAACCGTGAGGGCGAACATCGTAAATCAACCACTTGCCGTCACATGTCCAGATATTTATATTGGTTAACTGATGTGATGAAGCATCAAATGTTACCTGCCTGTCTTCATTTGTCACAAATTTACCACCTTAATTACTTAACCCGGCATATCATAAAAAAACCCACAAAAAACAACAAAACCAATAAAAATCATTGTATTGATTGCAAACCCTGACTGTATTTTCCATCAAAAAAATAGAAAGATATCGTCAACAACCTCCGTTTTCCACGCAGGTCTGTGAGGCGTAACCTTGGCGTCATCGAAAGGACAAACGCCTTTCAACACGATTATCGAAAAAGGAAAGAGAGATGAAAAACGTCAAAACCCTGGCGATCGCCGCTGTACTGACCACCCTGTCATTTGGTTCATTCGCCGCGCAGAGTGTTAACTACGCGCAGGCACAGCAGCTGGAAAAAATCGGCGCGGTGTCCGCGACTGCCAACAGCCTGAGCACGTTGCAGGATAAACTGGCAGAGAAAGCCCGTGCAGCAGGCGCGTCTGCTTATACCATCACCTACGCTGGCGGCGACGATACCCTGCACGGCAACGCCGTTATCTACAAATAACCGCGCATAACAGCATGACCCTCAACCCCGGTGCCTGTGTCCCCCCGGGGTGTTTTTATTTCCGGGCGAGGCTTAATTGGCGGCGTCGTCATCGCTAAACAAATGATCATAAACATGTTGCAGATGCTGCATCATACTCTGGCGCGCCCGCGCCGGATCGCGCGCTAAAATGGCGGCGGCTATCTCGGTATGATCCTGATTCATAATGTGGGGAATATCGGGGTCGGCATAGAGCGTTTCCAGCCGCATAAACCGGCTACTCTGGCGCTTGTTCCACAGGTATTCCATCATGTCCTGCAATACCTCATTGCCAGACATTTCGCTAATCAACAGATGAAAGCGTTTATCTTCATGCAGAAACTGCGCATCGTTAACGTGCAGTTGACTCAATGCCTGAGCAAGCTCGGAGAGCGCTGCGCGTTGCTCGTCCGTGGCATGCACCGCCGCCAGTTCAGCCATCATTGACTCATACACCTGACGCGCCTGAATAAATGCCCGCAGGCTGAACTCGTCTTCCGGCAGCGCGGCACCAGGCACATCGGGCAGCGGGTCGTTAACGTAAATCCCATTACCGGTGCGAATCTCCACCCAACCGGTTATCTCCAGCGCAATCAACGCCTCACGAATTGATGAGCGACTGACGCCCAGCTGTTTTGCCAGCTCACGCTCTGAGGGCAGCAACTGCCCGGCAGCAAACTGCCCGTTTTTAATGCAGCTAATCAACAAATTAGAGATTTGCCGATATAACCGCTCAACTTTTAGTGTGGGTAGCACCATATCCCCTCAGGCCCCTGTCAGCCGTTTTCCACGAGAAGCGATAAAATCACAACGCGCAGCTTACCATAGCTAACGGTGGCATCTCTTCCTCATGCTCCGTCCCTGCGGGCCTCTGCCATCATCGTATAGGGCGTATCGCATCAGTTTTCAAAGAACATCGCGCTTTCTTCCTGTGTGACTTTTCTTTCAAAGGCATCAAGCTCAGAACGCTTACAGCAGACCCACTGGCGAGAAAATTCATCTCCCAGGCTTTTTGTCAGGTAAGAATTTTGCTCAAATACCTCAATCGCGTGTTGCTGAAATAAAGGCAAATCAGGAATTACCATCATCGCCTCATTCAGTGAGTCCTCTGGCATATTTTCCAGCCCATAGAGAATTCCGCTAAGGATCGTTGCCATCACTAAATAAGGGTTTGCATCGGCCCCCGCCAGCCGATATTCGATACGACGGCTATTACTGTCAGAGCACGGAATACGTAGCGCGGCACGTCGATTATTATATCCCCACGAGTTAAAAATAGGCTCATTTAAGTTTTTACGTATTCGCCTGAAAGAGTTTACATGCGGAGCAACGATCGCCATTGACGCAGGCATCATATTTAACAACCCGGCAATACCGCGTTTCATAATGGTATTTAATTTATTATTTTGAGAATTAAAAACATTATTCCCCTGAGCATCATTCAAGCTAATATGAAAATGCAGGCCACTTCCTGAAACGTGTGAAAAAGGTTTGGCCATAAAATTTGCTTGATACCCAAACTCACTCGCCACGATACCGGTAAGCCGGCGTAATGCTAATACTCGCTCACAGATATCAACAACATGGTGAGAGTGAGGCAAATTGAGCTCATACTGCCCTGGCTCTGCTTCACTCACGATCCCGGCGAGCGCAATGTGCTGTTCTTCAGCAATATTTTCCAGTTTCTCGATAAATGGCCCATGTCTGGAGGGCACCGCCATATGAAAGCAACCTAATTGGGGCCTTGCCGGGCTCTGTTTATCGATTAAATAAAACTCAATTTCCGGGGCAATGACAGGGTAGAAACCATAACGCTGTAACTTCCCCACGATTTTTTCAAGAATTGCTCTTGGCTCAAGAGAATATAAATCACCTTTGGCATCTCTCATGGATAAAAGAAGCTGTGCATTATCTTTCGAGCCATATGCGCAGGGGCGCAATGTACCTATAACCGGCAGGCATAATCTATCTGGTTCATCGGAAAAAACGGGATCATGACAGACAACATGACCATCACCATTCATGGCATAGATTGATTGAGGGAAATAACATCCATTTGCGACAGCCAGCAGAGCGTCAACCGATATTCTTTTACCTCTGAAAATACCATTAACGTCATTCAGATAAATATCAACATGTTTTGTCTCGGGGTAGCGCATGAGATAATGTCGCACTTCCCGGTGGAAGTCGCTCTGCAATGAAGCATTGAGTAAATTAGTCACACCCTTATTCAGGCTTGAGCTGGCATTGTTTTTAGCACAAGAAGAGAAATGCATTATATCGTTCATAATATTCTTTCAAGAATGCCTGACGGCGACAGGTAAGATTATAAGAACTCTATTTCTGATTGATACAAATCAAATATAAAAATCACACCTCATCGAGTAAAAAAATCATATATAAAAATAACTGCACTTCCATACCACTCAGGCCCTCGTATTCAAAGACACGGCCTATAATCAGTATCAAGCGCACTCTGCGGCCTCCACCGCGAATGCCGCGATGGGCAGCGCCCATCAGGTGGGCAAGGGGTCATGGTACTGAGCGTGATAACCCCGCCAAGCCGCCCGATTCATACTGGTAATGTGTTGCCCCGTTCATGTACCACCCTCAATTAGTGATTCAGATCACAGAAAATTAGCTACAGGTAGTGAATAGTTATGCGGTCTGGTGGCCTGACCACCAGACCATGAGGGCATACTGACGTGTGTCCCTCACTCTGTCGTTTTAATGTCGTGGTTTTCACTTACGCAACCGCTTTAAGGAGCGACGCTATGGAACACACCTGGCGCTGGTATGGCCCTAATGATCCAGTTTCACTGGATGACGCGCGCCAGGCAGGCGCAACCGGTATTGTCACCGCCCTGCACCATATCCCGAACGGTGAGGTATGGAGCATCGAAGAGATTAAGCAGCGCCAGGCGTTGCTGGCAGAGAAAGGGCTAGTCTGGTCGGTCGTGGAAAGCGTGCCGGTGCACGAATCCATTAAAACCCAGACCGGTGATTACCGCCGTTATATTGCTAACTATCAGCAATCTCTGCGCAATCTCGGCACCTGCGGTATTGATACCGTGTGCTACAACTTCATGCCGGTACTGGACTGGACGCGTACCGATCTGGAATATCCGCTGCCCGACGGCTCACGCGCCCTGCGTTTTGATTACATCGCGTTTGCCGCTTTTGAGCTGCACATTCTGCAACGCCCCGGCGCACTGAGCGAATACAGTGATGATGAACAGCGTCAGGCAGCCGCGTGTTTTGCCGCCATGACGGAGGCTGAAAAAGAGAAACTGACGCGCAACATCATTGCAGGCTTACCCGGCGCTGAAGAGGGGTACACCGTCGAGCAATTCCGCGCCCAGTTAGCGCAGTACGATGGCATCGACAAGGCCACACTGCGCGAACACATGGCGGAATTCCTGCGCGCCATTGTGCCGGTGGCAGAAGAGGCCGGCATCGTGCTGGCGGTTCACCCGGATGACCCGCCGCGCCCGATTCTTGGCCTGCCGCGTATCGTCTCCACCCTTGAAGATATGCAGTGGTTAAAAGAGACCGTAGACAGCATCCATAACGGCTTTACCATGTGTACCGGCTCTTACGGTGTGCGGGCGGATAACGACCTGGTGAAAATGATTGAAACCTTTGCCGATCGTATTCACTTCACCCATCTGCGCGCGACTTGTCGCGAAGCTAACCCGAAAAGTTTCCACGAAGCCGCCCATCTGAATGGCGATGTGGACATGGTAAAAGTGGTCAAAGCGATTCTGGCCGAAGAGCATCGTCGCCGTCAGCAGGGCAATAACCGTGCCATTCCGATGCGCCCCGACCATGGCCACCAGATGCTTGATGACCTGAAGAAAAAGACCAACCCGGGTTACTCGGCCATTGGTCGGTTAAAAGGGCTGGCTGAAGTGCGCGGCGTGGAGCTTGCCATCAAACAGACGTTTTTTAACGACTGAGCCACCGCCCACTTGAACGTTTGGCCTCCGCTGGTCAAACGTTCAACACAAACTTCTCTATCGCGTAGGCGACGCCGTCCTCGCTGTTATCACGGGTGACAAACTGGCTGATGGCTTTAACAGATTCAATCGCGTTACCCATCGCCACACCCAGCCCGGCAAATTCGATCATCGCCAAATCATTTTCCTGATCGCCCAACGCCATCACTTCATCGCGCTCAAGGCCAAGGTGCTGCGCCAACATTTTTACCCCTTCGCCCTTATTGACGCGCTTATCCAGAATTTCCAGATAAAAAGGCGCGCTTTTCATGATGGTATAACGTGAGAAATCCGCCTGCGGAATACCGGCAATCGCCGCATCCAGGCGCTGCGGTTCATCTATCATCATCACTTTTGGGAAACGAAGTTGACTATCCATTTCCTCAACCGTGCGGTATTTAAGCGGCATTCCGGTCAAATGCGCCTCATGCACGGTATAGGCACTGATATCTTTATTGGCGGTATACAGATAGTTGAAATCAAGCGCATGCAGATGCACACCCAACTCGCGCGATAACGCCTCAAAGTAACGATAATCATCAAAACTCAATGTGGTTTGCGCCACGCACTCGCCATCACTGGTGCGCTGAACCAGTGCGCCGTTGTTTGTAATGCAATAATGCCCTTCGTGCTGTAACTGGAGTTCGCGCAGGTAACGCTCAACGCCGATAAACGGTCGCCCCGTGGCTAATGCGACATAAACGCCTTTCTCACGCGCGGCAGCCACCGCCTGTTTGACCGCCGGTGAAATGCGATTCTCCGGCGTCAGTAACGTGCCATCCATATCAATCGCAATCAATTTTATCGCCATGAAATTCCCCAATGATCTGACTAAACGCGGCTATCCTAACGCGATTAAACCGCATAAAACCAGAAAATCCACTGACGTGTCATCTGCATGTGATTAAAGAAACTTACGCTACGGTCGATGGTAATTTTGAATACAGTAAAAAAATAACCGTCTGTATCTGGCTGTATTTACTACCGCTGTTATTTTTATTTAATTCATTAATGAAGTTGTACAGTGGAGCGCTGCTATGCCTAACCCATTGGTTTCCTATACATCCTCTGAGATTGCATCCGTCAGTACCCTTGACAAACCAGCAGGGAAAAACGCCCTGTCTACACGGGCGCTGGTGCTCGTCACCACCGTCCTCATCATCACTCTGGGGTTTGCTATTACGATTGGTTTTTTACTGTGGCAATCCGGTCAGCAACATAAAGCCAGCGTACAAGATATCCTGGAGCAAACGGCGACAGCCAGCACCTATTCTGTGCAAAACCGCATTGACACCGCGCTGTTAGCCGCCCGCAGTCTGGCGCAAAGCGTTATCAGCCTGCGGGAATCCGGCACGCCGGATCGCGCCACCGCAGAGCAAATCCTGAAGAATGCGCTCAAAAGTCACCCGGAGCTTCTCTCCATGTCACTGGCTTTTGAGCCCAATACATTTGACGGCAAAGACGCACAGTTCGCCAGCCTGCCAGAGCAAGACCCGAAAGGCCGCTTCGTGCGCTATGTCGATCGCGATAACAATGGCCAGGTCGCCCTGCATAACCTGACCGATTACGAAACACCCGGTAGCGGTGATTACTACCTGTTGCCTCGCAAGCTGCAAAAAGAGGTGATTCTTGAGCCCTACAGCTATCCCTATAACGGGGTCGATGTGCTGCTGACGTCGATTGCCGTGCCAATCATGATTGACGGTAAATTCTATGGCTCCGTCACCGCCGACTTTTCGCTGGCGACGCTGCAAAAAATGGTCAATGAGATCAAACCGTTCGGTGGTGCCGGTTATGCCATGATGTTTTCTGCCAGCGGTAATTACATCGCCCACCCCGACGCCGGACGCATTACCAAAAAACTGGAAGGCGACCCCAAACTGCTGGAGAGCATTCAGTCAGGTACGCCGTTTACTTCCACGCGAATGAGTTCGTTCACCCAAAAAGAGATGATGAATGCCTACCTGCCGATTAGCATCGGCAATACCGGCACGCCGTGGATGCTGGGCGTCACGGTGCCGCAAGAGGTCATCCTCGCTCCGCTGGTCAGGCTGCGTTATATCGGCATTATCATGACGCTTATCAGCATTTTGGTGGTATCCGGGGTTATTGCTCTGATTTTTACCCGTAAAGTGCTGCGACCGGTCGGCGGTGAGCCCATCGCAGCGGCAAAAATCGCGCTGGCGGTCGCACAGGGTGATTTAACGCAGCACATTGTCGTGCCGCCGGGCGACACCCATAGCATCTTCTACGCCATGTCCGAGATGCAACAGCAGCTACGCAGTATTGTTGAGCAACTCATGAGCACCAGTGAGTCCGTTAGCCATGGCGCGGCTGAAATCTCGGCAGGCAATGTCGATTTAGCCTCCCGCACCGAGCAACAGGCCTCTGCGCTGGAAGAGACGGCGGCCAGCATGGAGCAGATAACCGCCACGGTGAAACAGAACGCGGATAACGCGCACAGCGCCACCCGTCTGACGCAAAATGCCGCGCATATTGCCCAGCGCGGTGACGAAATCGTCAGTCAGGTTGTGAACGTCATGAGCAGTATTGATGACAGCTCAAAGAAGATCAGCGAGATAACCAGCATCATCAGCAGTATCGCATTTCAGACCAATATTCTGGCGCTCAACGCAGCGGTTGAAGCGGCGCGCGCAGGCGAACAGGGGCGCGGTTTTGCCGTCGTCGCCGGAGAAGTGCGTAGCCTGGCGCAGCGCAGCGCCAACGCGGTCAAAGACATCACCGCCCTGATAGGCGAATCCGCCGAACGCGTAGGCCAGGGGGTCAGCATGGTGGAAAATGCCGGTAAAACCATGCGCGATATGTTATCGGCGGTCACATCGGTTAACGACATCATGAGCGAAATCGTCGCCGCCTCGGATGAACAATCCAAGGGCATCAGCCAGGTGACGCAGGCAGTGCATGAAATGGATGGCGTCACTCAACAAAACGCCGCGCTGGTTCAGCAGGCAACCGCAGCGGCCGCCTCACTTGAGGAGCAGGCGCGGCAGTTGGCCGAATTGGTACAGGTGTTCCGGGTGCACTAATTCCGGTGTCCATGCAAAAATTCCGGTGTCCATGTAAAGAGGCATAGCCAATGGCTATGCCTCTTGTCTCTGACTTCTGATGCTTTTTAGCCCGTTACCCTGCGTTGTACGGCTTATTCCTCTTCATCGCGCAGTGGCACAATCAGCATATCGATGTGTACGGTGTTGATAAGCTGACGAGCAGAGGACATCAACTTGCTCCAGAAGTCCTGATGATGACCGCACAGCACCAAATCAACTTCATATTTGCGGATAGCATCCACCAGCACTTGCCCTAAATCACCGCTACCGCTCAGGGTTTGAGTAATCGGATAACCCGCATTATCGGCAAGGGTTTTCAATGCATTCTGGGTTTCTTCGGAAATCCGCTGCTGCATATCACCCAGATTGACATCAATAAGCCCGGTATAAAGATCGGAGTAATTCACGTCAACATGGATCAAAGAAACCTTGGCATCATAGGGGCGCGCCATCGATACCGCTTTTTCCACTAACACTTTACTTTCCGGTGACAGATCAACCGCGATAAGGATGTGTTTATAAGCCATGATAAGCTCCTTCCTTAATGACTACCTGATGGGTAAGCAGATTATGTCTCCTGCCAGTTCGATAATCTGTAGCGATGAATTAAGCATAGCACCCGCACTTTGCGGGGTTATGTTCAGCAGATCACAACGCTACATATTTTGTAACGGTTGTGCGAAGGCAGGCGGCCGGTGCCCCTGAAGCCCTCGCCAATTACGCCGATAAGGTTCATAGAGGCGCAACATCCCGACCGTGCTTTACAGTGTAGCCGTGTCGCTGGAAAGTTCATTGCACTCCCCCGGTAAAACCGATGTCGCTTCAAAAGAAATCGTGATGTTTAGCATTTTTATGAAGCGTGTGCAGGGGGGTGGAAAAAAAACGCCTGGCTCTTCTACAATGAAATTGAAGGGGGCAATAAACCCACCTCCAGGCAGGGAAAAGAGGTAACGCAAAAATAGGGCGACTCGCCAGGCTGGCTGCCCATCGCATCAATAACCTGTGGCATAACCCCCCACAGATAGGGTGTTAGCAAAAGCCGACACATGAAACCATCTGATGGGTCATAATCCGGGAGGGGAGCATGATGATAAGTACAATTGCGCTTTTCTGGGCTTTATGTGTTGTCTGTGTAATCAATATGGCGCGATATTACTCCTCACTGCGTGTGCTGTTGCTGATATTAAGAGACTGTGATCCACTGCTCTATCAGTATGTGGATGGCGGGGGGTTTTTCACCTCACACGGTCAGCCCAGCAAGCAGTTGCGGCTGGTGCGCTATATCTACGCACAACGTTACCTTGACCACCATGACCCGGCCTTTATCCGCCGCTGCGCGCGGGTACGCGGTCAGTTTATTTTAACCTCAGCGTTATGCGGCCTGGTGGTTATCAGCCTCATTGCGTTAACCATCTGGCATTGAATACGGGCGACAACACAGGGTTGTCCCACCCGGTGCGGGTCATGATGGTAATGCTTCCCCGTTAAGGTTGAGGGGAAAGGGCCAGACATAAAAAAAGCGACCTCACGGTCGCTTTTTCACGAGACTCACGCGAAAACCGTTAAACCAGTTTCAGCGCCAGCCAATAGAGAATCCCCGACATCAGCATCGATACCGGCAGGGTAAACACCCAGGCCAGCAGAATGCTTTTCACCGTCTTACTCTGCACGCCGCCGCCATCAACAATCATGGTGCCCGCCACCGCAGAGGAAAGCACATGGGTGGTGGAAACCGGCATACCGGTATAACTGGCAATACCAATCGATACCGCCGCGGTCATCTGCGCCGATACACCCTGGGCGTATGTCATGCCCTTTTTGCCAATTTTCTCACCGATAGTCACGGCAACGCGTTTCCAGCCGACCATGGTGCCCAGTGATAACGCCAGCGCCACCGCCACAATAATCCAAATCGGCGCGTACTCCACGGTATAGAGCAGATCGCTGCGCAAGTTATTCAGCAGGCGTTTGTCATCTGCCGACGTTTCTGGCAGCTTCGCCACTTTATCCAGCGTATCGGAAATGCACATCAGCAACCGGCGAGCCCGGGCGCGATCGTCCGCGGGCAGTTCCTCATAGTGTTTAACGTTGTTTAACAACACCAAGGCCCTGTCGATCGCTATCATCGCGCGTGAGGTATCGCAGTGGAAATCCGGCTTATTCCCGGTAGACGGGATCACCGCTTCCGGGGCAGGAATGGTCGGCTGAGACAAATCAATCACATGCGCCAGCGAAGCACTATGGGATTGATAATATGTCTGCAAATTGACCACGGCATCACGCGTGCGGCTAATATCATAGCCAGAAGCATTCATGTTGAGCATAAACCCGGCAGGCGCGACACCAATCAACACCAGCATGATGAGGCCAATTCCCTTCTGGCCGTCGTTAGCGCCGTGAGAGAAGCTCACCCCCACCGCCGAGAGGATCAGCGCAGTACGTGTCCAGAAAGGCGGCTTGCGTTTGCCGTCCTGCTTTTCACGTTCAGCAGGCGTCAGGTGCACGCGCTGGCGTTTTTTATTGCCGCTCCAGTAACGGCGCAGCAAATACACCGCCAGCCCGGCCATGATCATCCCAACCACAGGAGACACCAGCAGCGAGAGAAAAATACTGATAACTTTGGGCAGATTAAGCGCATCCACCACCGAGGTATGGGTCATCAGCGCATTGGTAAGACCAATACCGATAATCGAACCAATCAAGGTATGGGAACTGGAAGCCGGTAAGCCGAAATACCAGGTGCCCAGGTTCCAGATAATTGCCGCCAGCAGCATGGAAAACACCATTGCCAGCCCGTGAGCTGAACTGACATTCAGCAGCAGGTCGGTCGGCAACAAGTGTACGATGGCATAAGCGACACTGCCCCCCAGCAGCACACCGAGAAAATTAAATACCCCCGCCATGACAACCGCCAGTTGGGCACGCATCGCACGGGTATAAATAACGGTGGCTACCGCGTTGGCGGTATCGTGAAAGCCATTAATGGCTTCATAGAACAGAACGAAAAGCAGGGCAAGTACCAGCATCAGACCGGTGTGGAAATCAAGCCCGGCAAATAAATGTAGCATAAGTGTTAGGCCATGTAGTGGTCATGAACGCGGCGCATTATCGGCGACAAGCTGAAACGGGAAAAGCAAAATATGACTTTTTTTTGACTTAATTTACGCCAATTTAGCGCCGGAAAACCATTTAGTTAATGAAAATCAACACATTATTGTTTTCAATCAGCGAACTCTCTAATAAATCCACCGCCTGCGCGAAACCCACCGCCGAATCCGGCAAAGAGCGTCAGGTCGCGCCAGTAAGAGGCGACGTCCCACCTGCCACTTGCCGAATGAGCAGGCTATAATCGGCCGCCCGCTGCGGTACTGTTCGCTCAGTGGGCAGCAAGATAACCATAAATACCTGTATGGCTGATAACATAGCCAACGTGACTGATAGCATCGCAAGAGTGATTGCGCGATAACACCCAGGGGAGAGTGATGTGGAACAATTTGACGTTATCGTAATCGGAGCCGGAGCCGCCGGGCTATTTTGTGCCGCGCAGGCAGGCCAGCAAGGGCTCCGGGTCGCCTTGGTCGATAACGGCAAAAAACCAGGCCGCAAAATCCTGATGTCTGGCGGCGGGCGCTGTAATTTCACCAACCTGCACACCGAGCCTGCGGCCTACCTGTCGCATAACCCGCATTTTTGCAAATCCGCCCTCGCCCGCTATACCCAGTGGGACTTCATCAGTCTGGTCAATCGCCACGGTATCGCCTGGCACGAAAAAACCCTCGGCCAGCTGTTCTGTGATGACTCCGCCCAGCAAATCGTCGATATGCTGCTGAAAGAATGCGATGCAGGCAACGTCAAACTGCGCTTACGCAGCGAGGTCATCTCGGTAGAAAAAACAGACCAGTTTCAGATAACCCTCGCTCAGGGCGTGATGCAGGCACCGGCATTGGTGGTAGCAACCGGCGGTTTGTCGATGCCCGGACTCGGAGCCACACCGTTTGGCTATCAACTGGCGACACAGTTCGGCCTCAACGTGTTGCCAACCCGCGCCGCGCTGGTGCCATTTACGCTACACAAGCCGCTGCTCGAGCAATTACAAACCCTTTCCGGCGTTTCTGTTCCGGCGGTGGTCAGCACAGATGATGGCACCCTCTTTCGGGAAAACATCCTGTTTACCCATCGTGGGTTATCCGGCCCGGCTATTTTACAAATCTCAAGCTACTGGCAGCCGGGCGAGTTCGTCAGCATCAACCTGCTTCCCCACCTTGATCTCAGCGCATCCTTAAACACTGAACGTCAGGCGCACCCGAACCAAAGCCTGAAAAACACGCTGGCGCAGTGGCTGCCCAAACGGCTGGTGGAATGTCTGCAAACACTGGGACAATTACCGGAGGTGACGTTAAAACAACTCAGCCCATCACAGCAGGCCGGGGTGGAAACCACACTGCAACAGTGGCGAGTGCAACCTAACGGCACCGAAGGCTATCGCACCGCCGAGGTGACGCTGGGCGGCGTGGATACGCATGAGCTGTCTTCCAAAACCATGGAGGCGCGCAACGTGCCGGGGCTCTATTTTATTGGCGAGGTTATGGATGTCACCGGCTGGCTGGGCGGCTATAACTTCCAGTGGGCCTGGAGCTCTGCCTGGGCCTGCGCGCAGGCGCTGGGGTAAAACTTGCTCCCCGCAATGAATCCCGGAAAGGGATGAATCATTGCCAGAAGATTTGTACACTGCGCAGGCGGCTCAACGTCTGATTAAGGAACGGATGATGAAAATAAAGCAACTCAGGTTGCACAATGTCGGGCGCTTTACCTCTCTCGACGCGCTCATCGCGCCAACGGCTGATTATCCTTCCAATGTAACGGTGCTGGTCGGCAATAACGGTGCCGGGAAAACCTCCATTTTGCAGGCGCTGGCGACCTCGCTCAGTTGGCTGGTCGCCCGGGTACGCAGCGACAAAGGCAATGGTAGCGCCATCAGCGAAGATGACATCACCAACGGCCAGACATCCGCCGCCAGTGAGGTCATTGTGCAAGCGGTTCACCCGCAAAATAACGCGGCCGACAACAACGTCGAATACCGCTGGTTATTAGCAAAATCCCGGCGGGGCAAAAAAGGGCAATTTACCAGCCAGTTTAATGACGTTTCCAGGCTGGCAGACGAATACCGCACGGCATTAACACAAAATGAAAAAAGCAGCCTGCCGTTAATCGCCTTTTATCCGGTCGAGCGCAGCGTGCTGGATATTCCGCTAAAAATAAAAGGTAAGCACCGTTTCCAGCAAGTGAATGGATATGATAATTCGCTCAGGCAAGGGGTGGATTTCCGGCGTTTTTTCGAATGGTTTCGTGAACGGGAAGATATGGAGAACGAGGCAACGCCATCCCTGGTCGATACTCTTTCCAATATACTCGACAACAATCCAGAACAATTTATTACCCAAACGCTCGACCCTGAGAAAAATAAAAATGTCGATTTCAAAGACGAAATAGCTAAATTAAAAACAGCGTTATCAAAATTAAAACAATCCGAAAAATCGAATAAAGATCCACAGCTTGATGCCGTCAGACAGGCGATTTACCGCTTTATGCCGGACTTTTCTAATTTAAGAGTACGCCGCAAACCCCGCTTGCATATGTCCATCAGCAAAGCGGGTAAACCGCTTAACGTGCTACAACTGTCGCAGGGCGAAAAATCACTGATGGCATTGGTGGGCGATATTGCGCGTCGTTTAGCGATAATGAACCCGGCACTGGATAATCCGCTGCACGGGCAAGGCATTGTACTGATTGATGAAGTGGATATGCACCTGCACCCGTCGTGGCAGCGCAGCATTATCGAACGGCTCACCACCACCTTCCCAAATTGTCAGTTTATTTTGACCACCCATTCGCCGCTGGTGATCAGCGATTGCAAGGATGTGTTGGTGTATTCGCTGGATAACGGCGAACTGACCGTTGTGCCCTCTCAGTATGGTCAGGATGCCAATAGCGTGTTGCTGGAGGTGATGGATACACATATCCGTAACGCGCAAATCGCGAAAAAATTAGGTGATCTGCTAGACATGATTCAGCACCAGCAATTAACACAAGCCAAAACGTTGCTGGAAGAACTAACCGCCGAGTTGCCCGCCAGCAATCTGGAACTGACCAAAGCCCGCTTATTACTGCGCAAACAGGAGTTACGCGGTGAGAAAAATCACTAAAGGTACGGAGCCTGCCAGTCTGACAGACTGGAAACGCGCCAACCCCACAGGCCGCTATGACAATTTGACGGAAACCGAACGGCAGGACATCCGCGATGTCTGTGCCAAAGAACAGTTTTACTTGTGCGCCTACTGCTGCAAACCGATCAGTGGTGATAACAGCGACACCATGAATGAGCATGTTCAGGCAAGAAACGAGGCTCCTCAACGTAGTCTCGATTTCACCAACATCGTCGCCAGTTGTACCACGCCAAATCAGTGCGACGCCGCCCACGGTTCACAACCGTTTTCACTTACCCCACTCATGGCGGAATGCGAAACGGAATTGCAATTTATGATTAGCGGGCGCGTCGAAGGCAGGACAGAGCGTGCGCAGGAGGCCATCAAGGTACTAAACCTGGGTGAGCATGAAACACAGAACAAAAAGCTGATTGAGATACGTAAGCAAGCCATTCACTGCCTGCTCCTGGCTAACGGTATCGCCCCTAACGACGGGCTGGAAGATGATGATTTGCTCGCAGAAATCATTAACGATCTCAGCACGCCCCAAAATGGCAGGCTGGAGCCTTATGCTCCGGTGCTGGTGAATATCCTTAAAGCATGGCTTGCGGTATAACCGTCGGTTCGACGTCAGTACGCTTGTACCAAAATAACAAAGCCGCCCTGAGGCGGCCATTGTTGCTCAATATCACGCGGGCTTAATACGCGTATTATCAGTTATAGATTTCAGCGACGCCACGCAGTTGGTTGTCGTTGCCGGTGGCAGAGATGATACGAAATGATTTGGCACCCGCTGCCGTCGCTTTTTCAGACAAGCTGGCCTGCAAACCATCCAGCGTATTCGCGCTAGCGCTGACGGTGCCAATGCGCTCACGGGCAGACTGCTGCACTTCGGTTGCCGCCAGTGTGCCAAAAGAAACGCTAGCCAGAGCGATAACTGCAACAATATTTTTGATAGCTTTCATGGTCAATATCCTTCACGTTGAATTTGGTTTTTTCTTTACTGAAAGCGCGTTCGCTTTCGATGGAAGTGATAATAGACCGGTTGACTCGGCGTTAAAACCGGGTTTATTTGCTCTCATCTTTCAAAAAATATGATTAACATGTCATACCAGCATCAGGGCTGGCCCGCATGTTCGCCGTTAACAGGTATTGACGATGCAGGCAGGCACCCCGTTTCGGCGGGCATCGGGCGGGCTGCCTGAATCACCTCGGGGTGCATTAGCAAATACTCCATCACAATACGGCGGATCTCCGCTTGTTGTGCAGCGCTAAACGTATGGCCGTCTGATGCCGGATACGGTGCGATAGTGTGCCCTGACCACGACACAGCCAACAGCAGCACACCGCAAACCAGCCTGATGATATTCATGACCTCCTCCTTCCAGCAAAGTGACCCGCTATGGCAGGCCCACTCCCCCAATGAATGAACCTGCCGCACAGCAGATCATGATACACAGGCCGCAACACCGGCCATCTGTCGCCGCTGGCATCGCCAGCGCACCAAAGCAGGCTACGCCACGGGCAATAAATTTGCCGTAAAAGTGGTTTATCCCGGTATAAAATTTGTATAAAGCGTCTGAAAACGGGCTGAATAAACAGGCAACAGAGACGCTAGCCGGGTGCACAGGCCCCGGCCGGCAGCACCACTCAGGATGAGGATGACTGGGCGGGGGTGCCACAATCCGGGCAATAGTGATAAAAAGCGTTTTTGCGCAACCCGCAGGCCGCGCAGGTCGAGAGCAACTGCAAGCCGCAATGCATACAAAATGCCGGTGTCGCACCGTTTTGCATAATTAACGGCCGGTCACACCCTGGGCATTGATTGCGCGACAGCGCCGTCAATGCCGCTTCATAGTGAATGGACTCTTTACGCGCCTCTTGCGAGGCTTCCTGTTCCTGCTGTTTTCGCTCCAGATAGCGCTGTAAACCACGCAACAGCGCCCGCCCGCCGAAGTACGTTAAGACCACGCCAACGCCATAACGAATGTAGCCGCCAAAACTGGGCAGATAAGGCACCAGCTCAACAAAGAAGCCGAACAGGGCAAACAGAATAAAACCCCAGACAAACGGCCACTGATTGCTCTTCCGGTAACGACGAAACAGCCATAGCGCAGCAATCAACAACGGGCCGATAAACGCCAGACGGATGAAAAACGCCTGTAACTCTGCTGAGCGCAGCGCCTGCGCATAACGCGCATCCGCTTCACTGTAAAGCTGGCTGATGGCTTGTGTCATCGGCACAAGCTGGGTTTGCAACTGGTTTTTCTCTCTTTGTAATTCGGTAAGTTGCCCATCAAGCTGCCGTTGCAACGCGAGCAAACGATCCAGCTCGTGGTTGCGCTTTATGACCTCCGGGTTCTGGTCAGACTGTTCGGTGCTGCTGCGGGTAGCGCGCCAGTTATCAAAACTGGCTTTAGCTTTGGCGTAATCACTGCCTGCCATTTCACGCGCATCTCGTTTATCGGCCAACGCGGTCGACAGCGTCTCCTGCCCGGCCTGAAGCGGTGCCATACGGGCTTTTTGGGCTTCCAGCGCATTGTGGTCGATAAACTGGCTGCGCTGTGGCGCGGGCGTAAAGGTGGGCAGGTCTTCGAGCAGACCGGCGCTTATCATCACCAGAAAGTAAGCAAACAGCAGCGCCACTGCCCATTGTCCGGTTCGAATCAGCCGCTCAGGCCCACGTAACTGTTTGAATGTTCTCATTGTTATCCTTTTTCATTTCAGTGATGCATAAAAACGGGTGCTCAACGGTAAGTCAGATGCCCGTGTGAGAACATATCCGACAGGCTGGCTTGTGAAAATAAGATGCCACTGACTATGCCATGACTTCGCAGCGACACCATTGCAACAGCCGGATGGGACCCGCACCGTTTTCGGCGAAAAGTCACCCGGCAAAATGATACCAAACCCAAAACAGTTACAGGCTGAAAAACATCCTGCGACTCTTACATAGAAAAAGGATGTTTCCGGCCGTGATGCTGACTTAGCCTTATGCCTCATGTGGCGAGTCGAGATAAGCAAAATACGCCGCACATTTCCCTACACTGAGGACTCATCATGCTTCCTACACGCAAGCGCAAAATTATCACGCGCACGACTGCTGCCGGACTGTTACTGTCAGCACTACCGCTGTTCAATACACAAGCGCAAACTACCACTGACTGGCAACTGGAAAAGGTGGTTGAAATCAGCCGCCACGGCGTGCGGCCGCCGACAGAAGGCAACATGAAGACCATTCAGGCGGGCACCGGGCGTGCATGGCCAGAATGGCTTACCCGCTACGGAGAGCTTACCGGTCACGGTTACGCGGCAGCGGTGAAAAAAGGCCAGTATGAAGGCAACTACCTGCGCCAGCACGGCCTGTTAACACAGGGCTGCCCACAGCCCGGAGAACTGTTCGTCTGGGCAAGCCCCTTACAGCGCACGCGGGAAACGGCCATGGCGTTAATGGATGGCGTATTTCCCGGTTGCGGCGTGGCGATTCAGGGCCCGGCCAGCGAAGACCATGACACGCTATTTCATGCAGAAGACGCCGGGGTGACGCTCGATCAGGCACAGGTAAAAGCGGCGCTCGATCACGCCATGCAGGGCCAAAGCGCGGGTCAGATTCAAACCCGGTTGCAGCCGGTTATCGACAAACTAAAACAGGCCGTCTGCCTGCCGAATACGGCCTGCCCGGCTTTTGATACCGAATGGGCCATCAAAGAGAGTAAAAAGGGCAACCTCTCGCTACACGGCCCGGAAACACTGGCGAACATGGCCGAAACTATCCGGCTGGCCTATAGCAACAACAATCCGCTCAGTCAGGTCGCGTTTGGTCACGCGCGCAGCGCGGCCGAGGTTGGCACACTGCTGACGCTGGCTACCGCTCAGTATGATTTTACTAACGATTTGCCCTATGTCGCCCGCCGGGGAGCCTCAACCCTTATGCACCAAATTGCGCTGGCGCTTACCCCGGAGCAACGCCCTGACGCACCGCCCGAGGCCAAATGGCTGCTGTATGTCGCCCATGACACCAACATCGCCAAATTGCGCACCCTGCTGGGCTTCACCTGGCAGCAGGGCGATTATCCGCGTGGCAACATTCCCCCTGCTGGCAGCCTGATTTTCGAGCGCTGGCGTAACCCGCAATCCGGCGAACGGTTCCTGCGCATCTATTTTCAGGCGCAATCTCTCGACCAAATCCGCAACCTCGACCCGCTCGATAATCAGCACCCGCCGCTGCGCAGTGAGTTTTCCGTTGCAGGGTGTGAGAAAACCGAGGTTGGAACCGTATGCCCGCTTGATGGCGCACTCAAACGGCTTAACGATGCCGTCGATAACAGCGCACTGTTACCGGTGCAATACTCACAGTAAGCACGGTGACACTCCGCGCGGCGGTAATACCGGCAACCACACGGGCAGGCACCGCCTGCCCGGTATTTGCTGCATCAATTTCGCCGCCGGGCGGGCAGCGCATTGGCGGCCAGAAACAGCAAGCCCAGTAGTGTGAGGATAATCACCAGGCCGTCATGACCATACCATTGCATCAGTGCACCGCTCATCAACGGGCCGCTAAAGCTGCCTATCCCCCATAAAACCCCGAACAGCGCATTGATAGCGACCAGATCAACCCCCTGAAACTGCTTACCGGCACGCACCAGCGACAGGGTATAAATACTGCCAGCCGCAGCCCCCAGCCAGAACACATTCGCCCATACCCAGCCGGTGCCATAACTTAACGGCAACCCCACCAGCATCAGCACAAAGATCCCACCGCAAACTTTATGTGCCCGCACCGTACCAAACTTATCGGAAAGCCAGCCTATTGGCACCTGAAGCAGCGTATCGCCGATAAACAACACCGTCACCAGTAACACCGCCAGGCGCTCTTCATACCCATACGCCATGCCATATAGCGGCAGCATCGCCAGAACCGCGCCATCAAAAAAGGCAAAAGCGAACACTGCCATTGCCAATGCGGGCGCAGCCAGCAGAAGAGCAAACAGATTACGCTGACGGTGGGCGTTGAACGTCATACGGGCAAAGGAAGCGCCCGGTAACATCAGCAGGCAGCCAAGATGCAGTGCGAGAATCAGCCATAAGCCGATGGGGTTATCCAGCCCTGTCAGCGAAATCAGCAATGGCCCCAGCAGTTGTAAACCGGTAAAGGCGGTAGCGTAAATCCCGACTAATACCCCGCGCCGGTGTTCTGCCGTATAGCCGCTAACCCAGGTTTCGCCCATAACGATGATAAGACCACAGCAAAACCCCATCACAAATCGAGGTATCACCAGCCCCGGCACGCTATCAAGATAAAAAGAGAGCGCCAGACTGAACCCCATTCCCAGCGTTGACAGCGCAAGTAACCGTCCGGCGGGCAGGCGGGTTGCCAGCGGAGCGGCCATCCATGACGCGGCGAACACGCCAATAGCCGGTAACGCCGACATCACCCCCGTTAACGCCGTGCCATACCCCAGCGCGGTTAATTTCAATGTCACCAGCGGGATTGAATACCCTTGTGCCAGCCCGACTAATGAGGCACTGGTCATCACGGCCATCATCGCCATCCAATATGCCCAGCGAGATCCCGACATACTCCCTCCTCTTCGCTATCTGACTCTCGTGTAATCGGCTTTGAATTATCAACATTATTTTTATCTGCACGAGGTTTTTAACCGTCTTAAGTCTCTCTTAATGCTCCCTCGCTAGTATGGCAGCATCGTAAATTGCCCTTATGGCTAACCAGAGAAACCTTACGGTCTGGAAATACCTGACGAGCGATAAACGCGGTAAAACGCGGCTATCCACAAACATGCCTGCCAAGGCTATTCGGGAGCATAAGATGGGTTTTTATCAACAATTACAATCCGCTACCTTGCCATCACAACAACTGATCCGTTCCTCTGCGGTCGTTCACGCCTGCCGCCAGAAAACGCTAACTGAAACGGTTTACATCGCCTTTCTGACCCAGGCTTACTACTACGCCAGTTATACCGCCTCGCTGCTGATGGCAGCCGGAAGCCGCCTTCCGGCGCACCAAACCTGGTTGCGTCGGGCAATAAGTGACTATATTCAAATGGAATATGGCCATAAGGCCTGGATAATCAACGATATTCTGGCATGTGGTGGTGAAGCGGCCTTCCTGCACCGCCACGCTCCGCCCCGCCACACCGACCTGATGGCGGCCTATCTTTACGAGCAAATCCAGCATAATCCAATGAGCATTTTCGGGCTGGTACATGTGCTGGAAACGAGCGATATGCACATTGCGCCGCAGCTGGCCGAGCAGATAGAAACCGAACTGGGCTTACCGGCCAGTGCCATGAGTTACCTGCACTCACACCGCTCATCGAATGATGTCCATCTCACCTTTTTCGCCGCCCTGATGGACAACATCCGTGATAACGCAGACAAACAGGCGATTATCCATACCGCTCACGTGGTCTATCCGTTGTACAGCAACATGCTGCACAGCCTCACGGAGCACTAAAATGAAACTTGAAAACAAACGCATTTTACTTACCGGCGCTATCAGTGATATTGGTCAGGAACTGGCACTGTTACTGGCAGCGAAAGGCGCACGGCTGTATCTGGCAGGCCACAACGAGCCCGCATTACTGGGATTGATACGCCGCCTCCCCAATCCCAGCCACCATAATATTCTGCTGGCTGACCTGAGTGATGAGCAAGACCGCAGTGCACTGGCTGAGTGCTTCCCGGACAACGCCAGGCTGGATATCCTGATAAATTATATCGGCCCGCCTGTTTTTCGTTTGTTCGCCACACAGGATTACACGGCCATCACCGACCAGTTGATGAGCACTATCCAGGCTCCGATTTTACTCACTCATGCCCTGCTTGATTGCCTCGGCAAGCCGGGAATTATCATGAATATCAGTCCGGCATTGGGCATAGGTTATCCCGGTTACAGTGTGTATTGCGCCGGTGAGGCCGCATTGCACAGATTTAGTGAGGCGCTGAGCCATGAACTGTCATATCAGGGTGTTAAGGTATTGCACTTGTCACCTCAATTGCCGCGCGGTGTGCCTGATTTACAGGCAGGAACCCAACAGGAGCCGTTAACGTGCCTGGACAGCGCACAGCAGGTGGCACAGCAAGCAGCCAGTATGCTGGAAAAAGAGAGCACTCACGCCAGGCAAAGCCTGCGTGACAGGTTGTTAGTATGCCTGCGCACACTGATGCCATCAGTGGCAGATAGCGCTATCCGCCGCCGGTTTGATAAACACCGGCATCGCGCCAAAGGACACGAATAACGGGAAAACAACATGCCGATTCGCACATTCAGGTATCCGGTTATCACGCTGATTAGCGGCGTTTTGATGGCAGGAGCAGCCTGCGCGAATGCGTCTCTTGATATCCATCGACAGTGGGCAATTTGTCAGTATCAAACGCTGGCAAGCCAGAAAGCACTCTGCTTTTCTGAACTGAGCCTGACAGCACAAGAACTGGCCGATGCTCACCCCAGCCAGGCGGATTACCTTATCGGGTCTGCTATGGTAAACAGCAGCCTTGCGGGCGTGAAAGAGGGGATGGAGGCACTGAATCTGGCGGGAAAAGCCAAAAGTGCGCTGGAAAAAGCCCTCATCCTTGACCCCCAGGCACTGGACGGTACAGCTTATACCATTCTCGGGGTTCTTTACTATCAGGTACCCGGCTGGCCACTGGGGTTTGGCGACGAGAAAAAAGCGGAAAAATACCTGAAAACCGCGCTGGCCATGAACCCTAAAAGTATTGATGCCAACTACTTTTACGGCGATTTTCTGCTGAAGTCTGGCCGTAAAAATGAAGCCAGACCCTACCTGAACGCGGCATTACATGCCCCTCCACGCCCAGGGCGAGAGCTTGCCGACCAGGGACGCCGAGCCGACGCTGAAAAAGCGCTGCATCAGCGATAATAAACCACCGCCCCGCGACGATAGCCCCCCTGAACCGGATAACGCCGACGCGCCACATCAGGTGTTGTTTTTTTCATCTGACACCAACACCATTTCATTAAAAAACCTAATATTTTCACTCTAAAACCGATCGTAACCCACCCCTTGTGTAAAAAAAGGTAAGCAACAAATAAAACAGACTGTTTTTATAAAAAAACCAAGAATAAACAAAAAGAAAATAAAAACAGCAATCAGGCGACTACCAGGAAAACCACCGATTAGAGAAAGATACTGTGTCGAAATAGACGGCATTACCATGAAGTGATACGCGAGGGAAGAAAAAGCACAGAAAACACCGTATGTAAACGGGCTTTCAGCCACTGAAAAACAAAAAAGCCCGCCATCTTTACGATGCGAGCTTTATGTCAACAGCCATCGGGAAAGGCTGTTTGAAAGTGGTCGGTGAGAGAGGATTCGAACCTCCGACCCCTTCGTCCCGAACGAAGTGCGCTACCAGGCTGCGCCACTCACCGAATGCGGGGCGCATATTACTGCGCACCTACACTAGCGTCAATCCCTTTTTCATCAAAGCCAACAGGTTGGCGACAAAGTATGCTCTTGTCGCATTACGTGCCGGGATTGCGACTTTTAGCAGCACGTTCAGCGTACCGGCTTAGCCACACCAGTTATTGTTCGCCTGAATCCCCCCGTCGGGTGAGGTATAACCGAGGCAACCGAGCATAGAATCAAAAATCTCTTCATGTCTTAGTACCTTACCCTGTTTTTGCTGAACGCGAAGACGGTCAAATGCCTGCTGATAATGCGGTTGAGACAATAATGCAGGCGAAGCCCATAGCATTATCGGCGAACGGAATTGCTCTGGCGGGGCCACTTGCCGTGGCGTTCCATGCAAATGGTAGTTTTCATCGATAGATTCACCGTGATCGGAGGCATATACCAGCAGAGCCTTTTTATTGCGTAACTGATCAATCACCCGTTTGATAAACGCATCGGTATACAACACGCTGTTATCGAAAGCGTTAATCAACTGCTCACGGCTGCAAGTGGCATCAATGCCCATACATTCCGGCTGGAAACGCGCATAAGCACGCGGATAACGCATAGAGTAAAGGTAGTGTGAGCCCTTGGTATGAAGCACCACCAGATGCTTACCTTTAGGGTAACGGGCCAGTGAGCGGGATAACTCATCCACCAGCAACATGTCATCAACCGCTTTACCTTCGTTACGTTTTTCAGAGGCAATCATTTCACGAAACGCGTAACTGTCGGCACGGATATTGTTATAAAACCACACCTCGCTTTGCATCGCGAACAGCTCTGAACTGAACCCCAACGATTGCATTACCGCAAAAATATTACGCTCGCGCAGCGTACGCTGCGGATTGTCTGCTGCCCCGCCTTCACGCACAAACATGCAGCGCATCGACAACTTGGTCGAGGTATCACAAGAACGGCCGCGAAACGCCAGCAAGTCAGGCTCCTGTGCCAGCAATGGCGTAGTCTCGCGCGGATATCCCAGCAGCCCAAGATGATCCCAGCGGGTGGTTTCACCAATAATAAACACCACATAGGTTTCATCTATCCCAGCAGGTGGCTGATAAGTAAACGTTTTACCCGGATCAAACAGCTCGCCATCATCCTGGCTTTCGTCATAACGGGCATAGGCAAACAGCCCAAGGGCTGACAGCCAGTTGGCAGGCAGATAGGAGTGCGCCACCACGCCGCCATAACTGGGTAAATCCTGATTGGCAGATTTCTCCGCCGAACTGTTCATTCGGTCAAGATAACGCAGCGGCAACCACACCATTATCGCCACCACCAGTAACCCAAACAGGGCAGACCAACGTTTACCAGGCGTACACAACTGCTTAATCAGCGTCTGTTCGAGGGAGGGTTTCCAGATAAGATACAACGCGGGAAGGGTCAGCCCCACCAGCCAAATCACAAAATCCCCCCCCACCACTTCTTTAGATAAATCAATATCCGTTGTCATGACCGCAGCAATAATGCCATAACCGATCACCACATTAAAAAATGTCATGTAATAACTGGCAGCGACCGAAATCACTAACAGTAATGATGCGGTAATACGAAAAAAACGGCGACCGCCCAGCGATAGCACCCGCATTAAAAAGAACACAAACAAAACACAGGCGGTTAATTCCACCAAAATAGGAACATGACTGGCAAACCGGTCATTGCTAAAAAAAGGAAAAGCATCTTCACGCCGATAAAAAACCGACACATTCAGGAAAAAGCCAATATAAATTGCCAGCAGCCAGGATAAGCCGGACTGCGACAACGCCAGGAGGGATTTCATGCCAGACCGTGCTCCAGAGGTGAAAGAGAGATTCAGTAAACAGACCAGGAGCCAACCGGAAAGTTCAGCCACCGCTGATTGCGTGAAAAACAGCAGGCCGCCAGATAAACAGCCGTTGAAATAACTTTACATAAATAATTAACGACTATTTATACATTCGCCAATACCGGGCTATTACCTGAATATCCGTTTCCCTTTAAATATGGATGACTTTCTCACACTATTTTTACCGTTAAAAAGGGGGACTTGCCGAACAGATATTTATACCGAATACCTGTTTTTACAGGCCCGTTATTTTGACAATGACATGACAATACCTTGTGCATCCAGCCACTTTAGCTGGCTGACTAATTCAGGGTGATGCAGAAAATCCCATATCCGCTGTGCCCGGCGAGCACCAATAGCCGAAAACTGCTGCCATTCCACTACGGTTCGCTGATGTAATTGTTCTAATGACTCCGCATTCAATGCCGGCAACGCACCGCGCGGCAGCGGTATCCCCAGAGCCAATAACCAGAGATTGAGCGGCTGACGCCGTGCCTGCTGTAATCGATGATAAAGGGCTCGCGACTGCGTTTCGCTCAACTCTCCGGCCAGAGCCAACTGTGATGCACTCATTGCCAGCCACGACACCATATCCGGCAGCGCACCATTACGTATCAGGCGTCGCCATGTCCCTTCACTGACACCTGCCAGCGCCAGCCCGTTACGCCCGCTCATCCACACCAGACGAGCAAGAAATTGCCCCTGACAGACCGGACTCCAGCGAAAACAGCTGAGTACATCAAAAGGCTCGGGCTCGGTTACCGCAGGGACTTCGCGTACCGCACTGCGCCACACCACGCTATCCAGCCGCGGTACCCCTTGCCCCGCCAGACTGATACTCACCTGATCCCCCGGCAGCACATCCCACTGACGCCAGCGGCGTAAAGAACCAACGTTAACCCGGCTAACCCGTTTGTCATCAAGCACTATCGGCTGCACCTGCAACACTACGGCCACTCTGCCGGTACGCCCCACGGCTTTATCAACGGCAACGACTTCTGTTACCTGACTGACTAACGGGTACTTCCAGGCTATCGCCCAGTGTGCCGGAACATCGCGCCAGAATCGCCCCGCAGGCTCCTGAGCCTGCCGTAATACCACGCCATCGGTCACAAACGGCAATGGCGACTGATACCAGTGCTCCCGCCAGCGCTGAACCTCAGCCAATAATGTTACCGGATGGGTATAATCTGCCGTCAGACCGAACCCCATGTCACGCAACCGCGCCAGCCGCTGCGCCATCTCCGGTGGGCCATCAGGCCATTCCCAGATAAACACACCAAGATGAGGCAACAGTGGCGAAGGGCGAGTACGCCGCATTTCGCCCGCCACACGAGCACGCGCATTAATGCCACCCATCTGCTGCTGACGATGCCCTTCAACAGGTAAGAAAAGCTCCCCTTGCAGCACAAGGCTCACCGGTACACCAGAAAGACGCGACGGTACACTGCGTATCTGCCGGACTTTATCCGTCCAGTCTTCACCGCTCCGCCCATCGCCACGGCTTATCGCACGAATCAGGTGGCCATTTTCATAGACCAGGGTGACAGCAACGCCATCTATTTTCGGTTGCACCCAAATGTCACGATGCGCGGCAAACCACTGCGCCAGTTCACGCGGTTGCGAGCGTTTTTTCAGCCCGGTGTGTGCAACCGGGTGGCGCAGTTGCCCCCCTGAAGGCAGCGCAACGGCAAAATGGGTTGGGTCAGAGGAAAAGCAAGCCTGCCAGCCTGAAAGCCTCTGGCGCAACTGGTCATAAACCTGGTCATCAACCAGGCTTTTCCCTCGCTCATAGTATGCCTTATCCCATTCAACCAGTTGCTCACCCAGCCGCGTCATCTCCTGTTCGGCACGCCAGGGCGACCATGCCGGGCAGGATGCCGTAGCCATACCGCACATCCCCACCATGATAAAAATCAGTATCCATTGATATCTCATCGCATCTCCTCCGTGAAACACGGTGGAGTAAAACGCAGGAAACAGCTGAAAACGAGCACTTACACCACAAATTGCGTAACGGGCCGCAGAAAAAAAACGCACTTGCGTTACATACAAAGATAACCGGAAGGGCATCAGCATAATGGCCAATGTCTGCATGACATCTTCCTGCAATCAGCGCAGGCTATTGAACGCGACTGACAAGGAAACGGCGTGTATAATGCAGAAAAATGCGCGACTGGCTGCGCTTCTTCTTATTTCTCTACCAGACAGAATCCACTATGGCCCAAGGCACGTTGTATATTGTTTCCGCCCCAAGCGGAGCGGGAAAATCCAGCCTGATTCAGGCGTTGCTGAAAACACAGCCGTTATATGACACACAGGTGTCTGTTTCGCACACCACCCGTGCCGTGCGGCCTGGCGAAGTCCATGGTGAGCACTATTTTTTCGTGTCTGTTGATGAGTTTAAACGCATGATCGCCGAAGAGGATTTTCTGGAGTATGCTGAAGTTTTCGGCAACTACTACGGAACATCCCGCGCCGCCATTGAGCAGGTGCTGGCGACCGGTGTTGATGTTTTTCTGGATATCGACTGGCAAGGCGCTCGGCAGATTCGCGAGCGGATGCCGCAAGCCCGCAGCATATTTATTCTGCCGCCATCACAAGATGAGCTGGAGCGCCGTTTGCGTGGCCGAGGTCAGGACAGCGAAGAGGTTATCGCCCGTCGGATGAAACAAGCGGTGGCGGAAATGAGTCACTACGCCGAATACGATTACCTGATCGTCAATGACGATTTCGATCTGGCATTGCTGGATCTGAAAACCATTATTCGGGCCGAACGGCTGCGCCTGACGCGCCAGAAAGTTCGGCATGACGCTTTAATCACCAAACTATTGGCAGACTGACGGCAGTTTCAGTATGATGCCCAGTCATTTTATTTCCCCACTGGAGTACACACTATGGCACGCGTAACTGTTCAGGACGCTGTAGAAAAAATTGGTAATCGCTTTGACCTGGTGCTGGTCGCAGCCCGTCGCGCCCGTCAGATCCAGGTGGGTGGCAAAGATCCGCTGGTTCCAGAAGAAAACGACAAATATACCGTTATCGCGCTGCGTGAAATTGAAGAAGGTCTTATCAATAACCAGATTCTGGACACCCGCGAACGTCAGGAACAGCAGGAGCAGGAAGCAGCAGAGATTCAGGCTGTAACCGCTATTGCTGAAGGTCGTCGTTAATTCGCATTTGCTCACGAGTCGCCCTTGTATCTGTTTGAAAGCCTCGATCTGCTGATTCAGCGTTATCTGCCACAAGATCAGATAAAACGTCTCAAGCAGGCTTATCTTGTCGCGCGTGATGCTCACGAGGGGCAGACTCGCTCCAGCGGTGAGCCTTACATCACCCATCCTGTTGCGGTGGCTTGTATTCTGGCGGAAATGCGCCTTGATTACGAAACGCTAATGGCTGCGCTATTGCACGACGTCATCGAGGATACGCCCGCCACCTATCAGGACATGGAACAGCTATTCGGTAAAAGCGTCGCCGAACTGGTGGAGGGGGTTTCCAAGCTGGATAAGCTGAAATTCCGCGACAAGAAAGAGGCGCAGGCAGAAAACTTCCGCAAAATGATCATGGCGATGGTGCAGGATATTCGCGTCATCCTGATAAAACTGGCCGACCGCACCCACAACATGCGCACGCTGGGCTCACTGCGGCCAGATAAACGCCGCCGTATCGCCCGCGAAACCCTGGAAATCTACAGCCCGCTCGCGCACCGCCTCGGTATTCACCATCTGAAAACCGAACTGGAAGAGCTTGGGTTCGAAGCACTCTATCCCAACCGTTATCGCGTTATCAAAGAAGTGGTCAAAGCCGCGCGCGGTAATCGCAAAGAGATGATTCAGAAGATCCTCTCTGAAATTGAAGGGCGCTTGAAAGAGGCGGGTATCAGTTGTCGCGTCAGCGGCAGAGAAAAACACCTCTACTCGATTTACTGCAAGATGCACCTCAAAGAGCAGCGTTTTCACTCGATTATGGATATTTATGCCTTCCGGGTGATCGTCAAAGAGGTGGATACCTGTTATCGCGTTCTGGGCCAGGCACACAGCCTGTACAAACCACGCCCAGGCCGGGTAAAAGACTACATCGCCATTCCCAAAGCCAACGGCTATCAGTCACTGCATACCTCACTGATTGGCCCGCACGGTGTTCCGGTTGAAGTACAAATTCGTACCGAAGATATGGACCAAATGGCGGAAATGGGGGTTGCAGCGCACTGGGCCTACAAAGAGGGCGAGAGCAGTAGCACGACCGCTCAGGTGCGGGCACAACGCTGGATGCAAAGCCTGCTGGAACTGCAACAAAGCGCAGGCAGCTCGTTTGAATTTATTGAAAGCGTAAAATCGGATCTCTTCCCCGATGAGATTTACGTCTTCACCCCCGAAGGGCGTATCGTTCAGTTACCTGCGGGTTCCACCCCGGTCGATTTTGCCTACGCGGTACATACCGACATCGGTCATGCCTGCGTTGGTGCACGCGTCGATCGTCAGCCTTATCCGCTGTCGCAGGCGCTTTCCAGCGGGCAAACGGTGGAAATCATCACCGCGCCGGGCGCTCGCCCAAATGCCGCCTGGCTTAATTTTGTCGTCAGTTCGAAAGCGCGGGCCAAAATCCGCCAGATGTTGAAAAACCTCAAGCGTGATGATTCTGTCAGCCTGGGCCGTCGCCTGCTCAACCATGCTTTGGGTAATGGACGCAAGCTGTCTGATATTTCTGAGTACAATATCCAGCGCGAGCTGGAGCGCATGAAACTGGCCTCACTGGACGATTTGCTGGCAGAAGTCGGATTGGGCAACGCCATGAGCGTGGTCGTGGCGAATAATTTGCTGGAAGAGCAAACGGAAACCGGCACGACCGGTATTCGCAAGCTGCCTATCAAAGGCGCAGACGGCGTACTGATTACCTTCGCCAAGTGCTGCCGCCCGATCCCAGGCGACCCGATTATCGCCCATGTCAGCCCCGGTAAAGGGTTGGTGATTCATCACGAATCCTGCCGCAATATCCGAGGCTACCAGAAAGAGCCGGAAAAATTCATGGCGGTCGAGTGGGATAAGGTGACTGAGCAGGAATTTATGACTGAAATCAAGGTCGATATGTTCAACCATCAGGGTGCGCTGGCGAACCTGACGGCAGCCATCAGTGCGTCTAACTCCAATATTCAGAGTATTAACACCGAAGAGCGTGATGGCAGGGTATACAGCGCCTTCATCCGCCTGACTGCGCGCGATCGCATTCATCTGGCGAATATTATGCGCAAAATCCGAGTCATGCCGGACGTAATAAAAGTTAACCGTAACCGAAATTAGCCTGTTATGAGCCCAGAACGTTATGCACGCATCCGTGAGATGCTCAATAACCGCCAGCCTGATCTGACGGTGTGTATGGAACAGGTGCACAAACCACACAATATTTCCGCCGTGATCCGCACGGCGGATGCAGTGGGAGTGCATCAGGTGCATGCCGTCTGGCCGACTCACCGCATGAGAACGCTGGTATCGACAGCAGCAGGCAGTAATAGCTGGGTGCAGGTAAAAACCCATCGCACCATTCAGGAAGCCGTGACCCACCTGAAAACCGAGGGAATGCAAATTCTCGCCACGAACCTCTCGGCCAGTGCAGTAGACTTCCGTGACATCGATTACACCCGCCCCACCTGCATTTTGCTCGGTCAGGAAAAAACCGGGATCTCCGACGATGCACTGGCGTTAGCCGATCAAGACATCATTATTCCGATGACCGGTATGGTGCAATCGCTCAACGTGTCGGTTGCCTCCGCGCTGATTTTGTACGAAGCACAACGCCAGCGCCAAATTGCCGGAATGTATCAACGCAATAACAGCCCACTGGACGAGGAAGAACAGCAACGCCTGTTATTCGAAGGCGGTTATCCGGTACTGGCGCGTGTCGCCAAACGCAAAGGCTTGCCTCGCCCGTTGATTGACACCACCGGCCAGGTCATTGCCGAAGCCCAATGGTGGGCTACGATGCAGGCCGCTGAACCGCAGCCCGCTACGGAACAATAATGAACAGCCGCCTGCTGCACACCCAGCCGTTAAGTACGCTTGCCGGTGTTGGGGCCAGTCAGGCGGAAAAGCTGGCCCGGCTTGGGCTGGAAACCGTGCAAGACCTGCTGCTGCACTTACCGTTGCGTTATGAAGACCGCACTCATCTCTACCCAATAAATAATCTGCTGCCGGGCATGTACGCCACGGTGGAAGGCGACGTATTACGCAGTGACATCACGTTTGGCCGCAAACGCATGCTGACATGCCAGATTAGCGATGGCAGCGGCGTACTGACGCTGCGCTTTTTCAATTTTAATGCCGCCATGAAAAACAGCCTTTCACCAGGTAAGCGAGTGCTCGCTTATGGTGAAGTGCGCCGGGGAAAGCTCGGTGGAGAAATTATCCACCCCGAGTACCGGGTGCAGGGCGAGAGCGCGGTCGTTGAACTACAGGAAACGCTCACACCAGTTTACCCCACAACCGAGGGGATTCGGCAGGCGACGCTGCGCAAACTGACCGATCAGGCGCTCGCCTGCCTGGATAGCAACCCGATGGCTGAACTGCTGCCGCCCGAGATGTGCCATGGGCTTATCAGCTTACCTGACGCACTGCGCACCCTGCATCGCCCACCACCCGATGTCAAACTCAGCGAACTTGAGCAAGGCCAACATCCGGCACAACAACGGTTGGTGATGGAAGAACTACTGGCCCATCAGCTCAGTATGCTGGCCGTCAGAGCCGGGGCGAAGCGCCACCGCGCACAACCGCTACCGCCAGAGCAACGCCTGACATCACAACTGCTGGCAGCCTTACCGTTTAGCCCGACAGCCGCACAGCAGCGGGTCGTGGCAGAAATCGGGCAGGATATGAACCAGCCATTCCCGATGATGCGTTTGGTGCAAGGGGATGTAGGTTCAGGCAAAACACTGGTGGCCGCACTGGCGGCACTGCGTGCTATTGCACACGGCAGACAGGTCGCTTTGATGGCACCGACCGAGTTGCTGGCCGAGCAACATGCCGCCAACTTCCGTCGCTGGTTTGAGCCACTGGGCATCGAAGTCGGCTGGCTGGCGGGTAAACAAAAAGGCAAGGCGCGTCAGTCCCAACAAGACGCGATTGCCAGCGGTCAGGTGGCGATGGTGGTCGGCACCCATGCCATTTTCCAGCAACAGGTGCAATTTCATGGGCTGGCGCTGGTCATTATTGATGAACAGCACCGGTTTGGCGTGCATCAGCGGCTGGCCTTGTGGGAAAAGGGCGAAGAGCAGGGCTTTCACCCGCACCAACTGATTATGACGGCCACGCCAATCCCACGCACACTGGCGATGACGGCCTATGCCGATCTGGATACCTCTGTCATTGATGAGTTACCACCGGGGCGCACCCCTGTTACCACCGTCGCCATAGCCGATACCCGACGTGATGAGATTATCCAGCGTGTGCACCATGCCTGTCTTGAGGAAGGCAGGCAGGCATATTGGGTGTGCACGCTGATTGACGAGTCTGACCTGCTGGAGGCACAGGCCGCGCAGGCAACCTGTCAGGAGTTACAGTTAGCCTTACCCGATCTCGCTATTGGGCTGGTGCATGGCCGCATGAAACCGAAGGAAAAACAGGCGGTCATGGAGGCCTTCAAGGCCAACCAATTGCAATTGCTGGTAGCAACAACGGTGATAGAGGTCGGCGTTGATGTGCCAAATGCCAGTTTGATGATAATCGAAAACCCGGAACGACTGGGGCTGGCGCAATTACATCAGTTGCGTGGCCGCGTCGGGCGAGGGGCGGTGGCCTCACATTGCGTACTGTTATATAAATCACCGCTGAGTAAAACCGCGCAACAGCGTTTACAGGTACTGCGCGACAGCCATGACGGCTTTGTGATTGCCCAGCGCGACCTGGAAATTCGCGGCCCCGGTGAACTGCTTGGCACCCGACAGACCGGTAACGCCGCCTTTAAAGTCGCCGATTTATTGCGCGATCAGGCACTTATCCCTCAGGTGCAACGCGTTGCCCGCCATCTCCATACCCATTACCCGGAACACGCCAACGCCCTGATAGCACGCTGGCTTCCTGAACGTACCCGCTATACCAACGCTTGATGCACCACGTTAGGATCCATTTTATGGTTAATATCATTATTACATATAACTGAAAAATATATATTATATTTTAACAAAAATCACTGAACCGGTATTGGTTTCAGAGTTTTGCAACTGTGATATATATTTATTGAAGATAATCCTATTTCTTAACAAAGAATTAGCTTCATTTAAAATAAACTTCTCCTCTTTAGATAAGTTATCCGATACATCTTTTCCTGATGGAGTATCAGGATTACTTTCCAAGAAATTACTGACAAAACTATTAAAAACATTATTCCCTGTTTTTGCATTCACGAGTGAAACAGGTGACATCGTGTTTTTTTGCTGTTCATTAGCTACTATACTTAGGATCTCATTAAATTCTTCATTTCTTTTATTAACCTGAATTTTCCATGCCCCATCAACTGCTGCATCACCCTTATTCAACCCATTTATATTATTCGTCACCTCAGCCTCCGATTAATAATTCATATCCGTTCCATCGATGTTTTAACTCATAAATCGGCATATTCACTTTCCCAATTTCAGGATCATAAACTATTGCACTTTCTTTATTCATTCTATCAAGTACAACAAAATGTATGTATTCAGCACCTTCAATAGGAATAATGATTGGTTCAGACACAATCAATTCATCATTCACATCAAATTTAACCCCTTTGGCAGCGTGTCATAAACAGTGCCAAAAACACAAAAACCTTTTAATTTGGTGACAGTTGCTTGAGCCGTTATAGAAAAAATAGCACCATCAAGACTATTTTTAATTTCATATTACCATCCTTGAATATTTAAAATGAAAATATTTTTATTTATATAGTGCAGAAAGGAGAAAGTCGCTTCCTGCAACCTTGCCATATTATAATGATCGTATAAAAATTTAGACCATTATATATCATGCGAAATATTTTAATCTAGCTGAAAATAATATTTATAATAGAGATTAATAAATTACAAATAATTAGCAAGATAATAAAATTACATGCGATAGATTAATGTTCATATCTAGATGAAATTGTAGCAATTCAGATGGTTTATTAATGTATCCCTTATTCTACGAATAAAAATCATCTTTGGCTTTATTCCATGACCCAAAAATCATTCGCCCGAACATTAGCAAACGTTTGCTTTCAGCAAAGAGATCATTAAAATGCGCTCTTTGTCGTTTCAGGAACGCCAACTTACATCATGACTACCACCACGGAAACGTCCCAAACAGAAGCCGCTGCTGCACCTCAGCGCAGTGAACTCATCTATCGCCTTGAAGACAGACCGCCGCTGCCGCAAACCCTGTTTGCCGCCTGTCAGCACCTGTTGGCGATGTTTGTCGCGGTGATTACCCCGGCACTATTGATTTGTCAGGCATTGGGCCTGCCCGCTCAGGACACTCAGCACATTATTAGCATGTCGCTGTTCGCCTCCGGCCTGGCATCAATTTTACAAATTAAAACCTGGGGGCCGGTCGGCTCTGGCCTGCTGTCGATTCAGGGTACCAGCTTTAACTTTGTGACTCCGCTGATTATGGGCGGCATGGCGCTAAAAAACGGCGGGGCAGATGTGCCAACCATGATGGCCGCATTGTTTGGCACCCTGATGGTGGCGTCTTGCACAGAAATGCTGCTCTCGCGCGTATTACATCTGGCGCGTCGCATCATTACCCCGCTGGTTTCCGGGATTGTGGTGATGATAATCGGCTTATCACTGATTCAGGTTGGCCTGACCTCGATTGGCGGTGGCTTTGCCGCCATGAGCAACCATACCTTTGGCGCACCCCAGAATTTACTGCTGGCCGCAGTGGTATTGGCCGTGATTATTCTGCTGAACCGCCAGCGCAATCCTTATCTGCGCGTCGCATCACTGGTGATAGCCATGGCAGTAGGCTACCTGGCCGCCTGGCTGATGGGCATGTTGCCAGAGCATACCGCCGCCAGCGCCTCATCGCTTATCATGGTACCAACCCCGATGTACTACGGTCTGGGCTTTGACTGGAGTTTGCTGGTTCCATTAATGCTGGTGTTTATGGTGACCTCGCTGGAAACCATTGGTGACATCACCGCAACCTCCGATGTCTCAGAGCAGCCGGTTAGCGGGCCGCTGTATATGAAACGCCTGAAAGGCGGTGTGCTGGCCAACGGCCTTAACTCCTGCCTGTCTGCGGTGTTTAACACTTTCCCTAACTCCTGCTTTGGCCAGAACAACGGCGTAATCCAGTTGACTGGCGTCGCCAGCCGTTATGTCGGTTTTGTTGTCGCGCTGATGCTTATCGTGCTTGGTTTGTTCCCGGCAGTCAGCGGCTTTGTCCAGCATATTCCCGAGCCGGTGTTGGGTGGTGCGACCATCGTCATGTTCGGCACCATTGCCGCCTCTGGCGTGCGTATCGTTTCCCGTGAGCCACTCAACCGCCGGGCTATCATGATCATTGCGCTGTCGCTGGCCGTCGGGCTGGGCGTTTCTCAGCAGCCGCTGATTCTGCAATTTGCGCCAGACTGGCTGAAAACCCTGCTGTCGTCCGGTATCGCTGCGGGCGGCATCACAGCAATTGTGTTGAATCTGGTCTTTCCTCACGAAAAAGAGTAAACCACGCTTCCAGAAATTTTTAATCTGACGTGATAATAAGGGCCGATGGTGTAACATCGGCCCTTATTTATTTGCTGTAATAAGTTACTTGTTGAGACGGCTGAGTAATTACGGCATAACACCATAATCTCTTGTGACAGGCACGGACTTAAGCAATGAAACTTATCGGGAAACTTATTCTCACACTGCTGCTACTGGTATTACTGGTAGTGATCGTGCTGTATGTCTTGGCCCAGACGCAATGGGGCGCAAAGCAGATTACCCAGTGGGTTAATCAACGTGCCGAATACCAGGTGTCATTTAAAAAAATGGTGCATGACTGGTCTTCCCCTGGGCAAATCACGCTTCAGGACATCAGTTTCAGCCACAAAAATCAGCCTGTTACGCTGGTTGCTAAAAATATTGTGGTAGGGTTCAGTGTGCGCCAGATAACCGACCCTCGCCATTTTTCCAGCCTGATACTGGAAGGCGGCACACTTAATCTGGCGCAAACCGGTTTCACCCTGCCCATTGAAGCTGACCGGCTCCAGCTAAAAAATATGGCACTACAGGGCCAGGATGGCGACTGGCGTTTGCAGGGTGAACAGGTAACCGGCGGTATTACGCCCTGGCAACCCGAGCAAGGGGCGCTGTTAGGTAAAAAAGCCGCTTTTCAGTTAAGCGCACAATCGTTAACGCTCAATGATTTACCTGCCAGCAAAGTGCTGGTACAGGGCCAATTTAATGGGCAACAACTCATGCTGGAGAATTTCGGTGCAGATGTCGCGCGTGGCGAGCTCACCGGTAATGCCTCCCGGGCCGCAGACGGCAGTTGGCTGGTCAATACGTTGCGTTTGAGTAACGTTCGACTGCAAACACAGCAATCTATCACGGACTTCTGGCAACCCGTCACTCACCTGCCAGCGGTGACGATTAACCGTTTTGACCTGATTGATGCACGTATCGAAGGGCTAAACTGGGCATTGACCGATTTAGATGTCACGCTGCAAAACGTCACGTTTCGGCAAAATGACTGGCAAAGCGATGACGGCTCCTTATCGTTTAATGCAACCGACATCGTGAACGGTAACATGCATTTTGTTGACCCCATAGTCAGTCTGGATTTGTCAAAACAAGGCGTTAACGTCAAGCAGTTTTCAACCCGCTGGGAGGGGGGACTGCTGCGTACGTCAGGTAACTGGTTACGCAGCAACCACCGCCTGACGCTCGATGAACTGGTCGTCGCCGGGATGGAATACACCCTACCGGGAGACTGGCGACAGCGCTGGATGCAAACGCTGCCTGACTGGCTGACAGAGGTGGAAATCAAAAAATTCAGTGCCAACCACAACCTGTTGATCGATATCACGCCCGAGTTTCCCTTTCAGCTCACGGCACTGGATGGGTCAGGCAATAACCTGTTGCTGGCACGTAATCATCAATGGGGCATCTGGCAAGGGTCACTCACGTTGAATGCCAGCGACGCGACCTTTAACAAAGTGGATGTACGCCGGCCTTCCGTAGCATTAAGTGCCAATGACAACCAGATTACGTTGACCGATCTCAGTGCCTTTACGAAAAGCGGTCTGCTGGAAGCCAAAGCCGTTATCAGCCAGCAACCCTCTCGCCTGTTCACACTGGATTTAAACGGCAAGGCGGTCGCGTTTGATGTGTTAACCCGCTGGGGATGGCCGCAGCCCGCCACTGCGCCGGCTGGCAACACAAACCTGCAACTGCATTTAAATGGCCGACTGGACGCGACCAGCCCGCTCAAGCCAACGCTTGGAGGAACGCTTCAGGGAATTGACAGCAACGGGCGAACATTCAACCAAAATATGCATCAGGGCAGTGTAAATGACACCGCGCCAACAGCCGTCACTCCCACGGCGGCTCCCGAAGCGGCATCACCTGTACCACTCCCTGAACCTGCGGCTGCCACACTGCCCTCAACGCTCTAAACAAAAGAGGAAACCACCGCTGCCTTATCGCAGCGGTGGATAGCGATGTGTGGTTTTAAAGAAAATAGAGAGTGTTAATGTATTACCGCATCCTGTGGCTCGCCTGACGTATGGGTGTCAGGTGGCTGCACGATATACACCCCTTCGAAGACAGCTCCTTTCTTATCGTTGCCAAACAGCTCGACCTGTAACTGAACCCGGGCTTTTCGCCCACGGGCCAACCGGTCCAAATCACCACTCATGGAGCCAAGATCGGCAACCGCGCTCGGGCGGCCCGCTACCGGCGAGCTGTAACGGATGTGCGCATCTGCCAGAATAATCGTGCCGCCGAGCTGACGCTCGCGTAACAATAACCAGATAAGCCCCCAGCCAGTCAACGTGGCCAGCGAGAATAAACTGCCAGCAAACAGCGTATGATGCGGATTCTGATTACCCGCTTCCGGCATGGTGGTCATAAATTTCTGCCCGGTGTACTGACTGATGCGTACCCCCATCTTTTCACTAAGCGGAATGTGGTTGTACCAGGCTTGCTGTAACTGACCACACCAATCCGGGCGATGAAGAATGTCATCAAGCGTAGCGACGGGTTTTATCATCAAAAAATGACGTATCGGTGTACTCAGCGGCGTGGTGATTTCCCCCTGGTTGGCAAACCCGAGGCGCGAAAAGAAGGCGACAGCATCTTCACGCGCGCTGCACACCACACGTTTTACACCCTCCTGGCGCGCTACCGACTCCAGCGCCATCGCCATCAGGGTGCCCAGTCCTTTACGCTGAACATCCGGGTGAACCGCCAGAAAACGTATCGACGCTTCATTGTCAGCATTGATTGAGAGCCGGCCGACGGCTACCAAATGACCTTGCCCATCGACAATAGTTTGATGGTGAGCCAGCGCGTCATAGGCATCCCGCTCAGAACCGAGCGGCTGATGTAATGGCTTACGCAACATCTCCCAGCGAAACTGGTAATAGGCATCCAGTTCTTCGGCTGTTTCCGGCACTCTCAGGTAATACATAGACCTTCTCAACCCCTGTTTATTTAGGCCCTACACCTGCAACCAGAAGGTGACAGGCCCATCATTCACCAAAGAGACTTTCATATCCGCGGCAAACCGCCCCGTCTGCGTTACCAGCCCGCGCTCACGGCACTGACCGACAAAATATTGATACAGACTATCGGCTTGCACCGGAGCGGCACCACGAGAAAAACTGGGGCGCATGCCTTTTTGCGTATCCGCCGCCAGCGTGAATTGTGATACCACCAGTAAGCTGCCACCGGCTTGTTGAACATTGAGATTCATCTTGCCGTTGTCATCGCTAAAAATCCGATACCCGATCACTTTTTCACATAATCGGGTCGCCTTTTGTTCATCGTCTCCCTGCTCTACGCCGAGTAAGACGAGCAGCCCATGCGCAATTTCCCCTATCGTATCGCCATCAACGACAACACTGGCAGCCGACACCCGCTGAATTAATGCAATCATAACGGCTTTACGCCTCCTGGCTAAAAACCTGGCTGGCAAAAAAATCAGGCACCACCTGCCGATCGCTGACCAAAATTGCCCGAATCCCCAAAGATTGAGCAGCGTCGATATTGGCAGGATTATCGTCAAAAAAGCAGGCATCAGCGGCACTTACACCTTCTTCTCGCAACACTTGCTGGTAAATCGCCGCTTCCGGTTTGCGATAACCCATCTCCTGCGATAAATAGAGTTTATCGGCAGCGGGTATCACATCCGGGTAAAGTGCTGGCCAGCACTGGCAATGAAGCCGATTGGTATTCGAGAGTATGACGACACGGTGTCCTTCCTGCCGTAAGCGGTACATGATGTCGATCACATCTTTGCGAATACCGTGGAAAATAGCCTGCCAGCCAGCCGAAAATTGTTCAAAACTAAGCGAAATCCCCATTTCATGGCACAGCCGTGACGCAAACTCTTCATCGCTAATTTCACCGCGCTCATGCTGTTCAAAGGTATGCCCCATGGTAAAACGCTCACGCAGTGTCGCCAGTGGCGCACCACTCAGGCTGCTCCACACACCCAGCACCCGGTTAAAATCGACATCAATGACGACATTCCCCAAATCAAAGATATACAGCATGCATCCTCCAGATTCATCAGTAGGATTTTCACTGTAGCGAGAAATAGCGGTGCTGAACAGGGAGACCAGGCAGGATCATTATGTGGCCCCAAATAGTACCGGAAAGCACGGCAGGCCAGCGCCGAAGTGGGCAAAAAACAAAGGCCCCGTAGCGGGGCCTTATCGCCGGATGGTGCAATCAGTAACGGCACTCAACCAGTACGTCATCCAACAGCGAATTACTCGTCTTTAGCGGAGCGATTCGCGCGGCGACGGTCGTTTTCTGTCAGGTGGCGTTTACGCAGACGAATCGAGTTCGGCGTCACTTCAACCAGTTCATCGTCATCGATGAACTCCAGCGCCTGTTCCAGTGACATTTTCACTGGCGGCACCAGAACGGTTGCTTCATCCGTACCAGATGCACGCATGTTGGTCAGCTTCTTACCGGTCAGGCAGTTCACCGTCAGGTCGTTGGAGCGGGTGTGAATACCGATAACCTGGCCTTCGTACACTTCCGCGCCGTGGCCCAGGAACAGCTTGCCACGCTCTTGCAGGCTAAACAGCGCATAAGCAACCGCTTTACCCTGACCGTTGGAGATCAGCACGCCGTTCTGGCGCTGGCCGATTTCACCCGGACGGATGTCGTCGTAGTGGCTGAAGGTGGAGTACAGCAGACCAGTACCAGAGGTCATGGTCATGAACTCGGTACGGAAACCGATGAGACCACGGCTTGGAATGACGTAATCCAGACGCACGCGACCTTTACCATCAGGGATCATGTCACGCATTTCGCCTTTACGCAGACCCAGCGCTTCCATCACCGAACCCTGATGCTGCTCTTCAATATCTACAGTCACCTGCTCGAACGGCTCCTGACGGCGGCCATCGATGGTACGGAAGATAACTTTCGGGCGAGATACCGCCAGTTCGAAACCTTCACGACGCATGTTTTCGATCAACACGGACAGGTGCAGCTCACCACGACCAGATACGCGGAACGCGTCCGGATCTTCGGTTTCTTCCACACGCAGTGCGACGTTATGTACCAGTTCTTTACGCAGGCGATCCAGAATCTGGCGAGACGTCACGAACTTGCCTTCTTTACCGCAGAACGGTGAGGTGTTCACGCAGAAATACATGGTGACGGTCGGCTCATCAACCGACAGCGCTGGCAGCGCTTCCACACAGGAGGTGTCGCAAATGGTGTCGGAAATATTCAGCTCACCCAGCCCGGTAATCGCAACGATGTCACCAGCCTCAGCCAATGAACTTTCAATACGTTGCAGGCCCAGATGACCCAGTACCTGGCCCACTTTACCGTTACGTACCTTACCTTCGCTGTCGATAATGCTGACCTGCTGGTTCGGTTTCACCACGCCACGTGTGATGCGACCAATGCCGATAACACCAACATAGTTGTTGTAATCAAGCTGGGAGATTTGCATCTGGAGCGTGCCGTTAACGTCAACGTTCGGTGCTTCAACATGTTTCACAATCGCTTCGAACAGTGGCGTCATGTCTTCCGCCATTTCGTTATGATCCAGACCGGCAATGCCGTTCAGTGCGGATGCATAAACAATCGGGAAATCTAACTGCTCGTCAGTCGCGCCCAGGTTCACAAACAGATCGAAAACCTGATCGACAACCCAGTCAGGGCGAGCGCCCGGACGGTCTACTTTGTTAATGACAACAATCGGCTTCAGGCCATGGGCAAAAGCTTTTTGGGTCACGAAACGCGTTTGCGGCATCGGGCCGTCCATCGCGTCTACCAGCAGCAATACCGAATCCACCATGGACATCACGCGCTCTACCTCGCCGCCGAAGTCGGCGTGTCCCGGGGTATCTACGATGTTGATACGGTAGTCATTCCAGTTGATGGCGGTGTTTTTGGCGAGGATGGTAATTCCACGCTCTTTTTCCAAATCATTGGAGTCCATAACACGTTCAGTGGCGTCATTACGCTCACCCAACGTACCGGACTGTTGCAGCAACTTATCAACCAGGGTAGTTTTTCCATGGTCAACGTGCGCAATAATAGCGATGTTACGCAAATTTTCGATCACAGCTTTGCCTCAGGCATTTTAGAAATAGCGCGCTATTGTACACGTATTAATCGAGCGACTAAACAAGATCACAATCATCTTCCACAAACAACCTGGACATCACGGGTCTGTGATCCCTTTCACGGTGCAATAAAGCAGCAACCCTGCACAACAAAGCACCAATTAAGTGCAACCTCACCAACATGGTGCACACGTTTGGTGCAGTTAACTATCTTGGTGCAGCATGAGAGTACGTGGAAAACCAGCAGGAATGCCTGTTTGCACTATTCGAATAAAGTTGGCACAGTTTTAGCTATAACTTATGTACGGTAACAACATCATTTCCACAACGATATTCGTTCCACGACGATAAATGACACAATCGGGAGAACCAAGTATGTCAGTAGAACACGTTTTGACGATGCTGAATGAACACGAGGTGAAGTTTGTTGACCTCCGCTTCACGGATACCAAAGGTAAAGAACAGCACGTCACCATTCCGGCCCACCAGGTCAATGCTGATTTCTTTGAAGACGGCAAAATGTTTGACGGCTCTTCAATTGGCGGCTGGAAAGGCATCAACGAATCCGACATGGTGTTAATGCCGGATGCAACTACTGCGGTTCTGGATCCGTTCTTTGAAGAATCGACCCTGATCATCCGTTGTGACATTCTGGAACCGGGCACCATGCAGGGCTATGACCGTGACCCGCGTTCCATCGCCAAACGCGCTGAGGATTTCCTGCGCTCTTCTGGCATCGCGGATACCGTACTGTTCGGGCCAGAGCCGGAATTCTTCCTGTTTGATGACATCCGTTTTGGCAGCAGCATCTCTGGTTCTCACGTTGCCATCGATGACATCGAAGGAGCCTGGAACTCCAGCACCAAATACGAAGGCGGCAACAAAGGCCACCGTCCGGCAGTGAAAGGGGGTTACTTCCCGGTTCCGCCAGTAGATTCCGCACAGGATCTGCGTTCTGCCATGTGTTTGACCATGGAGCAGATGGGCCTGGTGGTTGAAGCTCACCACCACGAAGTCGCAACCGCTGGTCAGAACGAAGTGGCTACCCGCTTCAACACCATGACCAAAAAAGCTGACGAAATTCAGATCTACAAATACGTTGTACACAACGTCGCTCACGCTTTCGGCAAAACTGCGACTTTCATGCCGAAACCGATGTTCGGTGATAACGGTTCCGGTATGCACTGCCACATGTCTCTGGCCAAAGATGGTGCCAACCTGTTCTCCGGTGACAAATACGGCGGCCTGTCTGAAACTGCGCTGTACTACATCGGCGGTGTTATCAAACACGCGAAAGCCATCAACGCCCTGTCTAACCCGACCACCAACTCTTACAAACGTCTGGTTCCGGGTTACGAAGCACCGGTTATGCTGGCTTACTCTGCCCGTAACCGTTCTGCGTCTATCCGTATTCCGGTGGTATCAAGCCCGAAAGCACGTCGTATCGAAGTACGTTTCCCGGACCCGGCTGCTAACCCGTACCTGTGCTTCGCTGCACTGCTGATGGCTGGCCTGGACGGTATCATCAACAAGATCCACCCTGGCGATGCCATGGACAAGAACCTGTACGATCTGCCGCCGGAAGAAGCGAAAGAGATCCCAACCGTAGCAGGCTCGCTGGAAGAAGCGCTGAACGCGCTGAACGCAGACCGCGAGTTCCTGACCCGTGGCGGCGTGTTCACTGACGATGCTATCGATGCTTACATCGAACTGCGTCGTGCTGAGAACGACCGCGTTCGTATGACGCCGCATCCGGTTGAGTTCGAACTGTACTACAGCGTGTAATTGTACTACGAGCGTGTAATTCCCGCTTACAGACGGCAGGGACGAAGAAAATGATGTTCGCTCTGCCGCCTGATGACTGTTTTTTATTTATGTTTATTTTTGTTGCCGTGGAAACTTTTCAGCCCATCTTCGGATGGGCTTTTTTCTCCACCGAACATTTTATCGTTGCGACTTAACCTACAATTCAGAATAGTGTGCACTCAAATAGTGCGGGAGTCTGCGTTATGGCAACAGGCACGCTGCCCGATGCTGGGCAGATCCTAAATTCTTTAATAAACAGCATATTATTGCTGGATAAAGATCTGGCTATTCACTACTCCAACCCGGCTGCGCAACAGCTTTTAGCGCAAAGCTCGCGCAAACTCTCAGGAACACCGCTGCCGGAGCTGCTCGGGTACTTTTCACTGAATATTGATTTGATGCGCGAAAGCCTCGATTCCGGGCAAGGTTTTACTGACAACGAAGTTACGCTTGTCGTGGATGGCCGCGCGCACATTATGTCGCTGACCGCACAGCGTATTCAGCATGATTTTATCCTGCTGGAAATGGCCCCGATGGATAATCAGCGCCGTCTCAGCCAGGAACAGCTACAGCATGCTCAACAGCAGGCCGCTCGTGATTTGGTTCGCGGTCTGGCGCATGAAATAAAAAATCCGCTCGGCGGGTTGCGGGGTGCCGCGCAGTTGCTTTCTAAAGCACTGCCAGATCCTTCATTGATGGAATACACCAAAGTGATTATCGAGCAGGCTGACCGCCTGCGTAATTTGGTGGATCGCCTGCTTGGCCCGCAACAACCGGGCTTACATGTCACACAAAGTATTCATCAGGTAGCTGAGCGGGTGTTTCAGTTGGTGTCGATGGAAAAGGCAGAGAATGTCACGCTGGTGCGCGACTACGACCCCAGCCTGCCTGAGCTCACTCACGACCCGGATCAAATCGAGCAAGTGTTGCTCAATATTACCCGTAATGCCATGCAGGCGCTGGGAGCAGAAGGCGGTACTATCACCATTCGAACCCGTACCGCATTTCAGCTTACCCTGCACGGCACGCGTTACCGGCTGGTTGCCCGTATTGACATCGAAGATGATGGCCCCGGTGTACCGGCTCATTTACAGGACACCCTGTTCTACCCGATGGTAAGTGGCCGCGAAGGTGGCACCGGGCTGGGCTTATCGATTGCCCGCAACCTTATCGACCAGCATTCGGGGAAAATCGAATTTAACAGTTGGCCAGGTCATACCGAATTTTCGGTTTATCTGCCCATTCGCCAGTGAGGTTCACGATGCAACGAGGGATAGTCTGGATTGTCGATGACGATAGCTCCATCCGTTGGGTGCTGGAACGTGCGCTTACCGGCGCGGGTTTAACCTGCGCGACCTTTGATAACGGTACGCAGGCGCTCAATGCGCTGACGACACAAACGCCTGACGTGCTGTTGTCCGACATCCGTATGCCCGGTATGGACGGGCTGGCGCTGCTGCAACAAATCAAGCAACGCCACCCGATGCTGCCGGTTATTATCATGACCGCACATTCCGATTTGGATGCCGCGGTCAGCGCCTATCAGCAAGGGGCATTTGATTACCTGCCCAAACCGTTTGATATTGACGAAGCGGTGGCGCTGGTTGAGCGGGCTATCAGTCATTATCTCGAACAACAGCAACCGGTACGCAACCAGCCGATTAGCGGGCCAACCACCGATATTATTGGCGAAGCCCCTGCCATGCAGGATGTGTTCCGTATTATCGGTCGGCTTTCCCGCTCCTCTATCAGCGTGCTGATAAACGGTGAGTCCGGTACGGGCAAAGAGCTGGTCGCCCATGCCTTGCATCGCCACAGTCCGCGAGCCAAAGCACCGTTCATCGCACTCAATATGGCCGCCATCCCCAAAGATTTGATTGAATCTGAATTGTTTGGCCATGAAAAAGGCGCGTTTACCGGCGCGAATCAAATTCGTCAGGGGCGCTTTGAACAAGCGGATGGCGGCACGTTATTTCTCGATGAAATCGGTGATATGCCGTTAGATGTGCAAACCCGCCTGTTGCGCGTACTGGCTGACGGTCAGTTTTACCGGGTTGGCGGCTATGCTGCGGTTAAAGTCGATGTGCGTATTATCGCCGCCACGCATCAGAATCTGGAATTGCGGGTACAGGAAGGCAAATTCCGTGAAGACCTGTTCCACCGTCTCAACGTGATTCGTGTCCATCTGCCGCCGCTACGCGAACGCCGCGAAGATATTCCGCGCCTGGCGCGTTACTTCTTGCAAGCAACCGCGAAAGAACTGGGAGTCGAGCCCAAAAATCTGCACCCGGAAACCGAAGCGGCACTCACTCGCCTCCCCTGGCCGGGTAATGTGCGCCAACTGGAGAACACCTGCCGCTGGTTAACCGTGATGGCGGCCGGGCAAGAAGTGTTGATTCAGGATCTGCCGCCGGAGTTGTTTGAAACCACCGCGCCAGATGCCACCGTGCATGTGATGCCAGACAGTTGGGCGACGCTGCTGGCGCAATGGGCAGATCGCGCACTGCGCTCCGGTCATCAGAATTTGCTGGCAGAAGCCCAGCCCGAAATGGAGCGCACACTGCTGACAACAGCACTGCGCCACACGCAAGGACATAAACAAGAGGCGGCTCGTTTGCTGGGATGGGGCCGAAATACCCTGACGCGCAAACTGAAAGAGCTGGGCATGGAATAACGCGCGTGCCGTGTTATGCCTCTGCCAATACGCTGGGATAGCGGTGATAAAAAGTACGATGTAACGTACAAATTTTCCGCTATTTTACGCTTTACTTGCACAGCGCCAGCAGTATGATCGTGCCGCTGACTGGAGAGGGGAACCATGCTGGAATCACTTTTTTCTGCCGTAACGCACGGCGCTGAAATCAGCAGTGCGGTGGGTCACTCATCGCAAACTGCTATTGCAGCCGTGCTCTGTGCAGTATTAATCAATTTCTTCAGCTAATTCAATTCATAGCTGATACACCAGAAAATTGCTTACATAAAACGCAAACAGCCCGCTATCTCGCGGGCTGTTTTTTTATCATCCTACGTCATGCAACACGTCAGATAACGCGAGAAAACTGGCGCTCACGCATTTTACTGCGCAAATAGACATCAAAGCACATACAGATATTGCGAATCAATAAACGGCCTTTGGCCGTCACCTGAATCCCCTCAGGCTGAATCTCGACCAGGCCATCTTGCGCCATCGGCTCCAGCAACGCCAAATCTTCACGGAAATATTCACGCAATAACACGCCATACACCCGCTCAATAGCCGCGAACTCCAGCCGGAAATGGCAAATCAACGCTTTAATCACATCACGACGCAGGCAATCGTCTTGTGTGAGCGTGACACCACGCCACAGTGCATGGCCGTGCTGTTCAACCGATGCCGCATACCGCTTCAGTTCCTTCTGATTCTGGGCATAGCTGTCGCCAATCATACTGATGGCGGACACACCTAACCCCAACAGGTCAGTATCACCCTGGGTAGTATAGCCCTGGAAATTGCGGTGTAATTTTCCTTCGCGCTGTGCCACCGCCAGCTCATCATCCGGCCGGGCGAAATGATCCATGCCGATAAACTGATAGCCAGATGCCGTCAGGCTTTCGATGGTGTGCTGTAAAATCGCCAGTTTCTGCTCCGCATTCGGTAAGTCCGCCTCTTTTATCTTGCGCTGGGCGGCAAACAGAGTCGGTAAATGCGCGTAGTTAAAGACACTGAGCCGGTCTGGACGCAGCTCCGCCACCCGCTGCAAGGTGAACGCAAAGCTCTCTGGCGTCTGCCGGGGCAAGCCATAAATCAAATCAATATTGGTGGAGGCAAACCCCAGCGCTCTGGCTCGCTCAATCAGGGCAAAAATAAAGGCTTCGTCCTGCTCGCGGTTAACCAGCCGCTGTACCTCTTTATTGAAATCCTGCACCCCCATGCTAAGGCGGTTAAACCCTTCAGCACGCAGGTGGTCAAGCATGTCGAGCTCTATTTCCCGCGGGTCAACTTCCAGTGACATTTCTGCCTGGGCGGAAATGTGAAAATGCTGGCGCAATAGCGCCATCAGCCGGCTGACCTGCGTCTTATTCAGGAACGTGGGCGTCCCTCCGCCCCAGTGCATCTGGGTGACGGTACGATGGGCAAACAGTGGCGCACGCTGGCCAATTTCCAGCGCCAGTCGTTCAAGGTAGTCATCCGCCTTGTGCTGCTGGCGCGTCACCAGTTTGTTGCAGCCGCAGAAGTAACACAGCTTATGACAGAACGGGATGTGCAGATATAACGAGAGCGGTCGTTCAGGGTAACGCGCCACGGCGTCGGCAAAAGCGGCAGAATCGTAATGTTCACTGAACTCCAGCGCCGTCGGGTAAGAGGTATAGCGCGGCCCCGAATAGTTATACTTCTGAATCAGAGCCAAATCCCAGTCTATTGTCTGCCCGGACATGCCTATCACTCCCTACGATAACCCTTTCCTGGTGCCTGACGTCGAGGCAATCGGTGTTGCCCGCCCAGAACCGACCGCTGTAGCCTGCCTTTACGCTTCGACAGGCACCACAGTTTAACCAACAGCCCGGATAAAAAACATAAAAGCACTAAGGCTATTAGCACAAATAGCGCTTTTAGCATTAATAGCCGTCTTTCGGGTTATTACGACGCAGCAGTTGCAACATATCCTCTTGCTGCTCGTCTTCTTCTTCATCATCATCACCCAGATCGATCCCTAACTGTTCCATCAGGATATCAATCCGATCCAGTGTTTCATCAACCCATGATTGCTCTTTGGCTGACAGAGTTTCCCCTTTCTCCAGTCTGTCTAGCAACGCATCAAGCTGCGGATCATTTTCCAGCTTCTCGAGTTCTTCTTGTGGCGACAGGCGAACAGCCTCTTCCCCGGCAGCCACCACAGGCCGCGACACGGGTAATGCTGCGCCGTTAGCCAATAAAGGGATCGGTTTCTTACTGCCGATACGCGGGTCAGCAGCCTGGCCTGAAGCCGAATTCTGTTTTTGGCCACCGGAGGCCTGAGTACGGCTTCCTGCTGCATGACCACGACGTTTTTTCTGACGTTTACGCGCACGCGCTTCCTGGTCTAACTCTTCGCGGCTTTTTCTTTTCGTTTTTGGCGCGGAAACTTTACGTCCCGTGCCTTTGAATGGCTGTTTCATAGCGTCAATCTCGGGTTCGGATGGGCGGATAAAAAGGAGAGTTGCGGCGGAATCTAGCAGAAAGCATACCAATAAAAAAGTGATCCTCGTCTTCAGGCCGGGTTTTATTTTTTTCAGTCTGTTAAGTCGCTAACACCCGGCAGGAGACAGATAAACACCGCCTTTATCATCCGTTACAGGTATAATCAGCCACATAAACCGAGAATCCAGACAGAGACAACGATTGTGACCCAACAATACAACTACCATGTGACCCATTTTGTCACCAGCGCGCCGGACATTCGTCACCTTCCTGCCGATAGCGGTATTGAGGTCGCCTTTGCCGGACGCTCCAATGCTGGAAAATCCAGTGCGCTGAATACGTTAACCAATCAAAAAAGCCTGGCCAGAACCAGTAAAACGCCCGGCCGAACCCAGCTTATCAACCTGTTTGAAGTGACACAGGGCGTGCGTCTGGTGGATTTACCCGGCTATGGTTATGCCGAAGTGCCAGAAGAAATGAAGCGCAAATGGCAACGCGCACTGGGTGAATATCTGCAAAAGCGCCAATGCCTCAAGGGGCTGGTGGTGCTGATGGATATTCGTCATCCGTTAAAAGATCTCGACCAGCAAATGCTGGAATGGGCCGCAGAGGCTCAGTTGCCGGTGCTGGTTCTGCTAACCAAAGCTGACAAACTGGCGCAGGGTGCGCGTAAATCGCAGCTAACCCTGGTGCGGGAAGCGGTGTTACCACTAATGGGGGACATTCAGGTTGAGACATTCTCATCGCTGAAAAAAACCGGTGTAGATAAATTACGCCAGAAATTAGATAACTGGTTTAGCACATTACCGCCGCAAGATGAGCAACATGCCGCTGATGCCGCTCAGTAACTGAGCGCAGCTAAACTCCGACACCCTCGCTGCAACAGCCCGGCATGCTACCGATGCGTATCAATATCGGTAGCATAACGTTTCGTTATAGATGAAGTTTACCGGTCAGACAATAAAAAACGCCCCGGTCAGAAACCTGACCGGGGCGGCTAACATTCAGCCAAATCCGATTACGTGAAGTAAAAGGTCTGAAAGATAGAACATCTTACCTCTGTACCCTACGCGTTTAACTCTACCCCATTTCTTTTCTGGAAAAAAGGATTTTTTGTTGTTTAATTTCACAAAAATCGGTGATGAATTAAACAAAGCCAAACTGAGTCACACAATCCTGTAGTTTAATTACATAACGCTCGCTTCATTGGCTGGAAAAGCCACCAAAACAAGGAAATGCCATATTTTGGCTGGTATTTCTACCATAACATCGCATAACACACGCCGGACGGTGGCCCGGCGTCAAGAACAGGATATCGTACCGTTACATCGCTTAGTGAGCCTGATCCCAGTTACTGCCTGTACCAATATCAACCCGTAGCGGAACATCCAGTTGCATGCAGCCTTCCATCAACTGACGAATCCTGGCACTGACTTCCTCCAGCGCGGTGTGGTGCACTTCAAACACCAGTTCATCATGGACTTGCATCAGCATAGTGACCGCCGGCTTTTCCTGTTGCAGCCAGGCATCAATCGCAATCATGGCTTTCTTGATGATATCCGCCGCGGTGCCCTGCATCGGCGCATTGATAGCAGCGCGTTCCGCAGCCTTACGGCTCATGGCATTACGGGAGTGGATATCGGGCAGATAGAGACGACGGCCATCCAGCGTAGAGACGTAGCCTTGCTCTGCCGCCTGTTGGCGCGTGCGCGCCATATATTCCTGCACCCCAGGATAACGCTCAAAATAGAGGTTCATGTATTTTTGTGCATCGTTACGGGGAATACTCAACTGGCGTGCCAGGCCAAATGCACTCATGCCATAAATCAGGCCAAAATTGATAGCTTTCGCGCTACGGCGCTGCTCGCTCGTGACTTTCTCCAGCGGTAAACCAAACACGTCAGCCGCTGTCGCCCGGTGAATATCCAGCCCCTGGGAAAAGGCATTCAGTAACCCGGCATCTCGTGACAAATGTGCCATGATCCGTAGTTCAATTTGCGAGTAGTCTGCCGCCAGAATACTGAAGCCTTCCGGGGCAATAAACGCCTGACGAATCCGTCGTCCCTGTTCATTACGCACCGGGATATTTTGCAAATTCGGGTCACTCGACGAAAGCCGGCCGGTTGCCGTCACCGCCTGATGATAGGAGGTGTGCACCCGCTCGGTTTGCGGGTTTATCATCTGCGGTAGCTTATCGGTATAAGTGGATTTCAGCTTGGCCAACCCGCGGTGCTCAAGAATCAATTTGGGCAGTGGGTAATCCAGCGCCAGCTCTGCCAGCACTTCTTCGTTAGTCGATGGCGCGCCTTTCGGCGTTTTCTTGATAACAGGCAACTGCAATTTTTCGTACAAAATAGCCCCCAACTGTTTCGGGGACGATAAATTGAACGCTTCACCCGCCAACTCGTGCGCCTGAACTTCCAGTTCAGCCAGGCGTTGAGTCAATTCCTGAGAATGCGCAGCCAGAATGGCAGTATCAATCAGCACGCCAGTACGCTCCATGCGAGATAACACGGGCACCAGCGGCATATCAATATTCTGAAAGACGTTACGAAGCACCGGTTGCGGCTCCAGTTTCGCCCATAACGCCTGGTGCAAACGCAGCGTTACATCCGCATCTTCAGCCGCATAGACTGCTGCCTGCTCCAGCGGAATCTGATTAAACGTCAGTTGGTTTTTACCTTTACCGGCAATTTCTTCAAACGTAATGGTTTTATGCTGCAAATAACGGTCGGCCAGGCTGTCCATATCATGGCGGCCAGCCACGCTATCCAGCACATACGACTCCAGCATGGTGTCAAAAACAATACCACTCAGAGAGATACCATAACGAGCCATCACGCCTTTATCGAACTTCAGGTTTTGGCCAATTTTGCCGATAGCCGGGTCTTCCAACAACGGTTTCAACAGCGCCAACACACGCTCGCGGTCAAGCTGTGCTGGAGCATCAAGGTAGTCATGCGCCAATGGTAAATACGCAGCCTCACCCGGCTTAATCGCCAGCGACAGGCCCACCAGATTGGCGGTCAGGGTATCAAGCCCATCGGTTTCGGTATCAAACGAGAACACACCCGCAGTGCGAATACGCGTTATCCAATCCTGTAAGACAGGCTCATCCAAAATAGTGATGTAGCCATCCTGAGGTAAAACACAAGCTACCTCGTCAGATACAGGTACTGTCTCTTGTGAATCCTTCACAAACGGCACTGCTGGCTGGCTTTTCTTGCCATTCTGTAACCATTGTCCAGCCTCGACATCAGATAGCCAGCGTTTGAACTCATAGCGGGTAAACAGTTCACGCAGCTCATGGCTGTCTAACTCATTGACGGTAAGCTGCTCACAGCCGAGCTCCAGCGCAACATCGGTTTTAATCGTAGCCAGTTGATAGGAGAGATAAGCCACGTCCTTATGCTGCTCCAGTTTCGCCGCCATGGTTTTTGCACCACGGAACGTCAGCATGGCAATCTTATCCAGATTGGCATACAGAGCATCCCAGCCCCCCACACCCTGTAGTAATGCCTGAGCGGTCTTCTCTCCCACCCCCGGAACACCGGGAATGTTATCTGATGAATCCCCCATCAGGGCCAGAAAATCGATAATCAATGCAGGTGGAATACCGTATTTGGCACACACCTCGTCCGGCCCAAGAATAGTGTTATTCATGGTGTTAATTAACGTGATATTTGGCGTAACCAGTTGTGCCATGTCTTTGTCACCGGTACTGATAAGCACAGGCAGGCCAGCTCGTTCAGCCTGTTGCGCCAGTGTACCAATCACATCATCGGCCTCAACACCGGGTACAGAAAGCAACGGCAATCCCATCGCCCTGACCATTCGATGCAAAGGCTCTATCTGAGCCCGCAATTCATCAGGCATCGGTGGACGATGCGATTTGTAATCCTCGAACAACGCGTCGCGGAATGTTTTGCCTTTAGCATCAAATACAACCGCAACACGGCTGGGGTGGTACTGCTGCAACAAGCTGCGCAGCATATTCAGTACACCATACATTGCCCCGGTGGGCTCACCTGCACTGTTGGTCAGCGGAGGAAATGCATGAAAAGCACGATAGAGATAAGAGGAACCATCGACCAGAATAAAGGGGTTATCCGCTATTTGAACCATGATATTTCGCAAACGTTAATTTCTGACATGGAGTTAAGGATGCCATAGCTGACAGCCGGAAACGAATGCTAACGAACCGCAATGAAGGTTTTTGCATCACAGTCCGCAAAAAAATCTGTGGATAACTTTGTGTATAGAAATTAACAGAGTACTAACTATTCTGATAAAACAATAAGGAATAAATACAAAACCCTTTAATATCAAAATACTAAAAACAAAAATACCACCACAATAATAATGTGGGTGTATTGGATTAATGTGGATAGATATAAAATCAAAATATCTGAAAAAAGACAGCAACGTAACCACGATAAAAGCAGCGCCCGCCGCTAATAATGTCGAAGTAGTTTCCTTACAAAAAAAAACGCCACACAGGGCAAATGTGTGGCGCATGGTGTAACAAAGCTCTTATTTCTGAGAGAGCAGAAACTTCACAACATCAGCATATTGCTTGACGTAACCATCCATAGTGCTGGTATCGAGCCCATCGCTCTTAATCATATATTTGCCGTTCACGAAAACTGCGGGAACGCCACGAAGTTGTAAGTCCGCAGCGGCTTTTTCTTGTTGGGCAACTAAAGACTTCACCACAAAACTGTTTAATGCGCTGTCGTAATCTTCGGCTTTTACACCTGCGGCCACAAATACCTGACGAATATCTTGCGTCGTATTAACCGTCTGGGTTTTCTGTACCGCATCAAACATCAGCGGGCTGACTTTGTCTTCTACACCAAGCGCAATCGCAACCGCCCATGCCTGGGTCAGTTCTTTACCCAGCGGGCCAAGAAAATCCACATGATACTTGGTCAGTTTTGTATCCGCTGGCAGCGACTTCTGAATCGCATCAGGAATGTGGTAGACCTGAGCAAACTGGTAACAGTGCGGACAGTAAAACGAGAAGAACTCCAGCACCTGAGGGGATTGTGTAACCGGTTTATCCAATGTAGCGAATTGTTTACCATCAGAAAAATCAGCCGCTGATGCACTAAACGCCAACACTACGCCAACCAGCGCAAGCCATATTTTCTTCATATCAAAGTTATCTCCATAAATATCAGTACATTGGTACTAGCTGTAGCGGGGGTTCTTGCAACAGCCTGACCTGTTCAGTAAAAATTATTGCCTGCTTTTCCCAGAAATCCGCTTCCTGCATCCATGGAAAACTGCGTGGAAAAGCGGGGTCTTGCCAGCGATGAGCAACCCAGGCGAGGTAATGAACCATACGCATCGCACGTAACGGTTCAATCAGCGCCAGTTCTGCTTCATCAAAAGAGGAAAATTCACTATACGCATCCAGCAAAATATCCAGTTGAATGCGCTGCTCCTGACGCTCGCCATGCAACAGCATCCAGAGATCCTGAATTGCCGGGCCATTACGCGCGTCATCCAAATCAACAAACAACGGGCCATCGCGCCAGAGAATATTGCCAGGGTGACAGTCTCCGTGGAGGCGTCTGGCTTGCCAGTTGGTGTGCCAGTGTGTTTTGACCTCAGCCACCAAGCGTGTCGCCGCACTCAGAAACGACGCTTTTTGCGTATCAGGAATAAGGTGAGTATTGATTAATGTCGTTAACGGCACATCAAGATACTCGCTAATACTGATAGTGGGCCGGGCTGAAAACAGATTTCGTCCCCCGGTTTGATGGATGCGCCCCAGATAACGTCCAACCTGTTCCAGTTGATCGTCGTTATCAATTTCATACTGACGTCCACCTACGCTTGGGAACACGACAAACCAGAATCCTTCATATTCATGAAGGGTTTTTCCCTGTAAAGCACATGGCGCAACAACAGGAACGTCATCATTAACCAGCTCGGCCGCAAACAGGTGTTCTTCAATAATCTGAGATTCATTCCAGCGCTGCGGACGATAAAATTTCACAACGTGGCGATGTCGTGCTTCATCAATGAACTGGTACACCCGGTTTTCATAACTGTTTAGTGCGGTCAACCCCGAGTCAACACGGATGCCAACAGACCAGAGCGCGTCCATGATGACATCCGGTGACAGTGCATGGAAATTAAATACGGCATCACCCATAGTAAACATCACCCAGTGATACCGAAATAAGGCAGGAAACGGCGTCAGTCTTTAATAACGCCGCGGGCACGCAATAATGCTGTTTTGAAATCTTCTTCATAATCTTTTTGCAAGCCCGGTATAGGCTGAGTGTTATCCGCATCACGCAGCTTTAAATGATAAATAAGAATATCATCAGTCAAATCACTAAGCGCCCCCTCAAACCCGGCTTCCTGTGCAAGTTTTTGTAAAAATTGCACCAAATTAAGGTCCGGCTCTTTCTGCCATGCCGGATGCAGCAGCTCAATCAACTCATTTACACGATGACATTTCATTAATACGCCCTCAACAAGAAATAACCACCCATCTAGTATGGGGAAAGAGCTTGGCCTTACGCCATACTTTTCCGACAATATCACATCAAATCATGACAGAGAGCAGACGATGATAACAGGTGTAATTCTCGCTGGAGGGAAGTCCTCCAGAATGGGAGGAAATGACAAAGGGCTGATTGAACTCGAAGGTAAACCCCTGTATCAGCATGTGATTGAACGCCTAATGCCACAAGTGGACACACTGGTAATTAATGCCAACCAGCATCAGGAACATTATCAGCAAAGCGGTTATCCGGTGATAGGTGATATAAATCGAGGGTTTTCCGGGCCGCTTTCAGGCGTACTAACCGGGCTGAGTGTAGCAAAAACGGATTGGGTCATCTTTGTGCCCTGTGATGTTCCCGCACTACCTCATGATTTGGTGTCACGACTTCGTCAGCACCACAAAGAAGCACTGGCGATATATGCCACCGATGGTATCAGGCCACATCCAACATTATTACTTATTCACACCTCGTTGAGTCATAAACTGAATACGTTTCTGGCAAAGGGTGACCGAAAACTGATGCTATTTCTGGAAAGCGCAGGAGCAAAACCTGTTTCATTTGCCGATCAGCCCATGGCTTTTCGCAATCTCAATACCCCGGAAGATCTCGCTAACTGGCAGGAAGAGAATAATGGCTGATATACCCATTCTGGCGATTGTCGCCCATAGCGGTACGGGAAAAACCACATTACTCAAACAGTTAATACCTGAGCTAAATAAGCACGGCATACGGGTAGGAATTATCAAACATACTCACCACGATATGGATGTCGATAAGCCGGGTAAAGACAGTTATGAGCTACGCAAAGCTGGTGCCAGGCAAACTCTGGTTGCCAGTAATACTCGCTGGGCATTGATGACAGAAACACCCGAACAACAAGAACCCAACCTGTTTTTTCTGGCCAGCAGAATGGATAGTTCAACGCTGGATTTAATTCTGGTAGAAGGTTTTAAGCATGAATCTGTCGATAAAATCCTGCTTTACCGCCATAACTCTGGGAATAATGAGGTAATGGATATCGATGACTGCACACTGGCTATAGCCAGCGATGTACCATTAACACATCCCAAGCTTTGTCTGGATTTAAACCAGCCACCACTCATAGCAGTGTTTATCCGAGACTGGCTGCACAAAAGAAAAGTATCAGCGTAATTGAGGTGAGGCAGCCGAGGTGATTGGTGATTATCCCGCTTAGCGCCGGAGGTTCTCCGTTTGTGCCTGCCTGACACACTTCGGGCCGTTGCTTCGCAATGCTCAAATCGGCTCCTGCCGGATTTGCCCTGCTACTCTGCGACCAAACCACAAAAAAAACAAAAGGCCCGGTCTTTCGACCGGGCCCTTCGCTCTGTTTGATGCCTGGCAGTTCCCTACTCTCGCATGGGGAGACCCCACACTACCATCGGCGCTACGGCGTTTCACTTCTGAGTTCGGCATGGGGTCAGGTGGGACCACCGCGCTGTCGCCGCCAGGCAAATTCGTTTCATTCCGGCCGTCATGCTCCGCTTTCGCTTACACACAACCACCCGAACCAATCTCTGAACAAGCTGAATCTCTTCTTTCCGTCTCTCTAAAACACCTTCGGTGTTGTAAGGTTAAGCCTCTCGGGTCATTAGTACTGGTTAGCTCAACGCATCGCTGCGCTTACACACCCAGCCTATCAACGTCTTCGTCTTAAACGTCCCTTCAGGGGAATCAAGTTCCCAGGGAAGACTCATCTCGGGGCAAGTTTCCCGCTTAGATGCTTTCAGCGGTTATCTCTTCCGCACGTAGCTACCGGGCAGTGCCATTGGCATGACAACCCGAACACCAGTGGTGCGTTCACTCCGGTCCTCTCGTACTAGGAGCAACCCCCCTCAATCTTCCAACGCCCACGGCAGATAGGGACCGAACTGTCTCACGACGTTCTAAACCCAGCTCGCGTACCACTTTAAATGGCGAACAGCCATACCCTTGGGACCTACTTCAGCCCCAGGATGTGATGAGCCGACATCGAGGTGCCAAACACCGCCGTCGATATGAACTCTTGGGCGGTATCAGCCTGTTATCCCCGGAGTACCTTTTATCCGTTGAGCGATGGCCCTTCCATTCAGAACCACCGGATCACTAAGACCTGCTTTCGCACCTGCTCGAGCCGTCACTCTCGCAGTCAAGCTAGCTTATGCCTTTGCACTAACCTCCTGATGTCCGACCAGGATTAGCTAACCTTCGTGCTCCTCCGTTACTCTTTGGGAGGAGACCGCCCCAGTCAAACTACCCACCAGACACTGTCCCCAGTCCGGATTACGGACCCAGGTTAGAACATCAAACATTAAAGGGTGGTATTTCAAGGTCGGCTCCATGCAGACTGGCGTCCACACTTCAAAGCCTCCCACCTATCCTACACATCAAGGCTCAAGGTTCAGTGTCAAGCTATAGTAAAGGTTCACGGGGTCTTTCCGTCTTGCCGCGGGTACACTGCATCTTCACAGCGAGTTCAATTTCACTGAGTCTCGGGTGGAGACAGCCTGGCCATCATTACGCCATTCGTGCAGGTCGGAACTTACCCGACAAGGAATTTCGCTACCTTAGGACCGTTATAGTTACGGCCGCCGTTTACCGGGGCTTCGATCAAGAGCTTCGCCTTGCGGCTGACCCCATCAATTAACCTTCCGGCACCGGGCAGGCGTCACACCGTATACGTCCACTTTCGTGTTTGCACAGTGCTGTGTTTTTATTAAACAGTTGCAGCCAGCTGGTATCTGCGACTCCCGTCAGCTCCGTCCGCGAGGGACTTCACCCACAGGAGCGTGCCTTCTCCCGAAGTTACGGCACCATTTTGCCTAGTTCCTTCACCCGAGTTCTCTCAAGCGCCTGAGTATTCTCTACCTGACCACCTGTGTCGGTTTGGGGTACGATTTAATGTTACCTGATGCTTAGAGGCTTTTCCTGGAAGCAGGGCATCTGTCACTTCAGCACCGTAGTGCCTCGTCATCACGCCTCAGTGTTGACAGCAGACCGGATTTGCCTGGTCCACCCACCTTCACGCTTAAACCGGGACAACCGTCGCCCGGATGACATAGCCTTCTCCGTCCCCCCTTCGCAGTAACACCAAGTACAGGAATATTAACCTGTTTCCCATCGACTACGCTTTTCAGCCTCGCCTTAGGGGTCGACTCACCCTGCCCCGATTAACGTTGGACAGGAACCCTTGGTCTTCCGGCGTGCGGGTTTTTCACCCGCATTATCGTTACTTATGTCAGCATTCGCACTTCTGATACCTCCAGCAGCCCTCACAGGCCACCTTCACAGGCTTACAGAACGCTCCCCTACCCAACAACACATAGTGTCGCTGCCGCAGCTTCGGTGCATGGTTTTAGCCCCGTTACATCTTCCGCGCAGGCCGACTCGACCAGTGAGCTATTACGCTTTCTTTAAATGATGGCTGCTTCTAAGCCAACATCCTGGCTGTCTGGGCCTTCCCACATCGTTTCCCACTTAACCATGACTTTGGGACCTTAGCTGGCGGTCTGGGTTGTTTCCCTCTTCACGACGGACGTTAGCACCCGCCGTGTGTCTCCCGTGATAACATTCTTCGGTATTCGCAGTTTGCATCGGGTTGGTAAGCCGGGATGGCCCCCTAGCCGAAACAGTGCTCTACCCCCGAAGATGAATTCACGAGGCGCTACCTAAATAGCTTTCGGGGAGAACCAGCTATCTCCCGGTTTGATTGGCCTTTCACCCCCAGCCACAAGTCATCCGCTAATTTTTCAACATTAGTCGGTTCGGTCCTCCAGTTAGTGTTACCCAACCTTCAACCTGCCCATGGCTAGATCACCGGGTTTCGGGTCTATACCCTGCAACTTAACGCCCAGTTAAGACTCGGTTTCCCTGCGGCTCCCCTATTCGGTTAACCTTGCTACAGAATATAAGTCGCTGACCCATTATACAAAAGGTACGCAGTCACCCTGATAAATCAAGGCTCCCACTGCTTGTACGTACACGGTTTCAGGTTCTATTTCACTCCCCTCGCCGGGGTTCTTTTCGCCTTTCCCTCACGGTACTGGTTCACTATCGGTCAGTCAGGAGTATTTAGCCTTGGAGGATGGTCCCCCCATGTTCAGACAGGATACCACGTGTCCCGCCCTACTCGTCGAACTCACGGCCTGTGCATCTTCGTGTACGGGACTGTCACCCTGTACCGTGCGCCTTTCCAGACGCTTCCACTGACACACACGCCGATGATGGTTCTGGGCTCCTCCCCGTTCGCTCGCCGCTACTGGGGGAATCTCGGTTGATTTCTTTTCCTCGGGGTACTGAGATGTTTCAGTTCCCCCGGTTCGCCTCACACACCTATGAATTCAGTGTGTGATAGTGTGTCGAAACACACTGGGTTTCCCCATTCGGGTATCGTCGGGTATAACGGCTCATATCGCCTTGCCGACGCTTATCGCAGATTAGCACGCCCTTCATCGCCTCTGACTGCCTAGGCATCCACCGTGTACGCTTAGTCGCTTAACCTCACAACCCGAAGGTGTTTCGGGATGCAAGTTTTTGAGAGACTCGAACAACACATGCATTCTCATACACATGCTGTCGTTTCAATTTTTCAGCTTGTTCCAGATTGTTAAAGAGCAAGATAACGTAAACCTGACTATTGCTAATCAGCTTTAGGTTATCTTCGGGATATCCCTGACCGTGACTTTCACTCACCTGTCTTGTCATTGGCGTCCCCTAGGGGATTCGAACCCCTGTTACCGCCGTGAAAGGGCGGTGTCCTGGGCCTCTAGACGAAGGGGACATCTCTTGTCAGCTTCGCAAGACGCTTTTGACTCTTTTACTTCATCAGACAATCTGTGTGGACACCACGCAGGCTCTTCACTCGGTAAGGAGGTGATCCAACCGCAGGTTCCCCTACGGTTACCTTGTTACGACTTCACCCCAGTCATGAATCACAAAGTGGTAAGCGCCCTCCCGAAGGTTAAGCTACCTACTTCTTTTGCAACCCACTCCCATGGTGTGACGGGCGGTGTGTACAAGGCCCGGGAACGTATTCACCGTAGCATTCTGATCTACGATTACTAGCGATTCCGACTTCATGGAGTCGAGTTGCAGACTCCAATCCGGACTACGACGTACTTTATGAGGTCCGCTTGCTCTCGCGAGGTCGCTTCTCTTTGTATACGCCATTGTAGCACGTGTGTAGCCCTACTCGTAAGGGCCATGATGACTTGACGTCATCCCCACCTTCCTCCGGTTTATCACCGGCAGTCTCCCCTGAGTTCCCACCCGAAGTGCTGGCAACAGAGGATAAGGGTTGCGCTCGTTGCGGGACTTAACCCAACATTTCACAACACGAGCTGACGACAGCCATGCAGCACCTGTCTCAGCGTTCCCGAAGGCACCCTCGTATCTCTACAAGGTTCGCTGGATGTCAAGAGTAGGTAAGGTTCTTCGCGTTGCATCGAATTAAACCACATGCTCCACCGCTTGTGCGGGCCCCCGTCAATTCATTTGAGTTTTAACCTTGCGGCCGTACTCCCCAGGCGGTCGATTTAACGCGTTAGCTCCGGAAGCCACGCCTCAAGGGCACAACCTCCAAATCGACATCGTTTACAGCGTGGACTACCAGGGTATCTAATCCTGTTTGCTCCCCACGCTTTCGCACCTGAGCGTCAGTCTTCGTCCAGGGGGCCGCCTTCGCCACCGGTATTCCTCCAGATCTCTACGCATTTCACCGCTACACCTGGAATTCTACCCCCCTCTACGAGACTCTAGCCTGTCAGTTTTGAATGCAGTTCCCAGGTTAAGCCCGGGGATTTCACATCCAACTTAACAGACCGCCTGCGTGCGCTTTACGCCCAGTCATTCCGATTAACGCTTGCACCCTCCGTATTACCGCGGCTGCTGGCACGGAGTTAGCCGGTGCTTCTTCTGCGGGTAACGTCAATGAACAGACGTATTAAGCCTGCCCCCTTCCTCCCCGCTGAAAGTGCTTTACAACCCGAAGGCCTTCTTCACACACGCGGCATGGCTGCATCAGGCTTGCGCCCATTGTGCAATATTCCCCACTGCTGCCTCCCGTAGGAGTCTGGACCGTGTCTCAGTTCCAGTGTGGCTGGTCATCCTCTCAGACCAGCTAGGGATCGTCGCCTAGGTGAGCCTTTACCCCACCTACTAGCTAATCCCATCTGGGCACATCCGATGGCAAGAGGCCCGAAGGTCCCCCTCTTTGGTCCGAAGACGTTATGCGGTATTAGCTACCGTTTCCAGTAGTTATCCCCCTCCATCAGGCAGTTTCCCAGACATTACTCACCCGTCCGCCGCTCGTCACCCAGGGAGCAGGCTCCCTTGTGCTACCGCTCGACTTGCATGTGTTAGGCCTGCCGCCAGCGTTCAATCTGAGCCATGATCAAACTCTTCAATTTAAGTTTGATTGTGTTTTCCGAAGAAAACGGTGCTCAAAGAATTTACTGTTATTTCGTAATGAATTAACTGTTGTCACTCTTCAAGACTTTCACAAAAGTTTTTGCGAAGTGTCCTGCGAGTGCCCACACAGATTGTCTGATTAATTGTTAAAGAGCAGTGCGACCGGCCTGAGCCTGCTGTCGCGAGGTGGCGTATACTACGCTTTCCTCATGAAGAGTCAACGCTTTTTTTCGTTTCTTCTTCGCTGACACCGCGCTGCGTTGCCGCTGTTGCCGTGTCAGTGGAGGCGCATTATAGGGACTTCCTGCGGGCTGACAAGCCCTAATTGCAAAAAAATTACCAGGCGCGCATTTTTCAGGCAAAAGCAGGTATTTACCTGGGAAAACGCTGTATTTTTCAACAAAACAATAAAAACAAAGCTCTCTGGACGGTCAGCTTCGTTTACCTACGGAACCCCGAACGATTAATTCCGGCGTTAAAACCAGAACACTGTGCTCGATATCAGGATGTTCAAGGCGGTAGAGCAACGTATCAATCGCCAGTTCCCCCAATTCATCTTTAGGCTGATGAACGGTGGTTAAGGGTGGGGCCATATATCGGGCCAGTTCAATATCATCATAACCGACGACGGCCATGTCATCGGGGATAGTCAAGCCAGCATCATATAACGCACGATAAACGCCGACAGCCATAGCATCGTTACTGGTGAAAACAGCGTCAGGGGGTTCTGGTAACGTCAATAACTGCTGCATCGCGCGAAAACCCGCTTCAAATTCAAAATCCCCCATCACTTCATAATTAGCCGGGATAGGTAATCCCGCCGCATGCATCGCCTGACGGTACCCTTCGAGACGGTTATGCGCCGTCGTTTTATCTTGGGGGCCAGCAATACAGGCAATTTTACGATAGCCCTGCGCAATCAGGTATTGTGTTGCCATCTCGCCGCCTTGCAGGGAGTTATCTTTAATAACATCACTGCTGCCTTCAAAGGGGGCCCAGTCCATCATGACCATAGGTATAGAAGGATAACGACGGATAATCTCAGGCGATGGCATATGGCTTTCCGTACACATCACCAGTAGTCCATCCACTCGCTTTTGCAGTAGTGTTTCCAGGCTACGGCTTAAACGGTGATGATCACCTTCCGTATTACACAGAATGAGGCTGTAGCCACGCTCATAGCAGCAGCGCTCGACACCACGCACAACCTCGGCGTAAAAGGGGTTACTACTGGCCGTCAGCAACATGCCGATGGTGCGGGTCTGATTGATTTTAAGGCTACGCGCCAGCGCAGATGGCGCGTAGTTCAGTTGCTCAACCGCTTTCATCACTCTTGCACGAATGACATCGCTGACAAAGCGGTTGTTGTTGATAACGTGGGAAACCGTGGACGTGGATACCCCGGCAAGACGGGCCACGTCTTTCATCGTCGCCAAGGATTACTCCTGTGCATTCAGGAAAGCATCAATTTCTTCACGCCAGGGAACGGAGGGTTGTGCACCGTGACGCGTAACGGCAATCGCCGCCGCCGCATGGGCAAATTTAACCGCGACATCCATTGGTTGAGATTCCAGTAGCGCCGTGACCAGTGCGCCATTAAATGTGTCGCCAGCAGCAATGGTATCCACCGCATTGACACGAAAACCAGCAATACGCTGCCCGTGGCCCTGTTCACTTAACCATACTCCGCGGCTCCCCAGTGTAATCAATACTGTGGGAATGCCTTTTTCATGCAATACCTGCGCGGCCTGTTGCGCATCTGCTTCTGTTTTTACCGTCACCCCGGTCAGGATCTGCGCTTCGGTTTCATTGGGGGTTATCATATCGACCAACGCCAACAGTTCATCCGGTAACGGGCAGGCGGGCGCTGGGTTAAGTATGACTGACGTGTCATTATCGTGTGCCAAACGTGCGGCCGCGATAACGGTTTCCAGAGGTGATTCGAGTTGCATCAGCAAAGCCGAAGCATCGATGATTTTTTGCTGATAACGCTTGAGGTAATCGGGCGTTACCGCGGCATTCGCACCGGCATGGATGCCTATCATATTTTCAGCATCACCATTGACGAAAATCAGCGCAACGCCGGTGGTCTGCCCCGCGACAGCTTCAACCGCAGACACATCAACCCGGTCTTTGATCAACTGCTGGCGAATACGCTCACCGATGTCATCAGCACCTACGCAGGCAATAAATTCAGTGTCTGCGCCGCTTCGTCCAGCCGCGACTGCTTGGTTGGCCCCTTTTCCGCCAAATGCCACGCCATATTGTTTACCGATCACCGTTTCGCCCGGCCGGGGAAATTGCGACAGATTGAGAATATGATCAGCATTAATACTGCCCAAGACTACCAGCTTGCCTGCTTTCATTACCATGAACCTCAATGTTGATGACGCGCCACCCGAAAGTGGCGCGGTACTGCCTTTGCCTTAATTGCTTAAGAGCACTTACTGTTTGGCAACCAGTTTCAAATCAACCGGAATGATAGGCTGTACTTTTTCGCCTTTCAGTACCTTATCGGCGGTATCAACGCCAATGATGCCGATTTGTTCAGGACGCTGTGCCACGGTTGCGGCTAATTTGCCGCCTTCTACCGCTTTCACGCCATCAGCCGTACCGTCAAAACCAACGACCATTACATCGTCACGGCCAGCTGTTTGCAGCGCACGCAGCGCACCCAGTGCCATTTCATCATTCTGGGCAAACACCGCTTTCACATCAGGATGGGCAGTCAGCAGGTTTTGCATGACATTCAGACCTTTGGTGCGATCAAAATCCGCCGGCTGGCTGGCCAGCATGGCAAATTTATTTTTCTCTGCGGATTTCATGAAACCCGCGCCACGCTCACGAGCGGCTGAAGTACCGGCCAGGCCTTCCAGTTGAATCACTTTGGCACCTTCACCCAGTTTTTTCGCGATGAAATCACCGGCAACTTTGCCACCAAAGGCGTTATCGGAAGCAATATGGCTGATAACTTCACCGCTGGCAGCAACGCGGTCCAGCGTAATAACCGGGATCTTGGCCTCATTAGCCAGTTTCACCGCATTACCCACAGCGTTGGAATCGGTCGGGTTAATCAGCAGCAGTTTGGTGCCGCGAACAGTTAAGTCCTGCACGTTGGAGAGCTCTTTGGCCGGGTTGTTCTGCGAATCCAGAACCACCAGGTTATAGCCCAGTTTATCCGCTTCTTTTTGCGCGCCGTCTTTTAGCGTAACGAAGAACGGGTTATTCAGCGTGGAAACAACAAGAGCAATGGTATCCTTGGCCAGCGCATTCGCACTGACAGTCGCACTCAGGGCAACAGCGGAAACCAGAGTAGCAATCTTCTTCAGATTCATATTTCAATTCCTGTATGGATAGAAAGTTATTTACTGCTTTTGTTATCAACCAAAACCGCCAGCAAAATAACGACCGCTTTGACGATCATTTGGTAGTAAGAAGATACACCTAACAAGTTAAGCCCGTTGTTCAGAAAGCCTAAAATCAGCGCACCGATCAACGTTCCTACTACACGTCCTTTACCCCCAGACAGGCTTGTTCCCCCTAACACCACCGCTGCGATGGCATCCAGTTCATAGCCTGTCCCTGCTGTGGGTTGCGCCGAAGACAGGCGAGCGACTTCAATAATGCCCGCCAGCGCCGACAGCAAACCACATAACGAATAGACGACAACCTTGACCCTATCAACATTAATCCCTGACAAACGGGTCGCGGCCTCATTTCCACCCAGCGCATAGATATAGCGGCCGATGCGGGTATGGTGCAGCATGTACCAGGTGGCCAGAAAGACCACCGCCATAATCCAAATCGGCGTCGGCACACCAAGAGGTCGGCCAATACCAAACCACCCTAAGGTATCGGCTGCGGCAGAAAAACCGGTGTTAACCGGGCTACCGTTGGTGTAGACCATCGTGACGCCACGTAACAGCAGCATCATTACCAAGGTAGCGATAAACGCCTGCACCCGGCCCTTGGCGATAATAACGCCTGTACCCGCGCCAATTACCGCCCCTAGCGCCAGCGCAGCGACGACCGCGACCAATGCATTAATCTCAAGGCCGACCAGGGAAGCCGCGATGGCCCCCGTCAGCGCCAGCAACGATCCCACCGATAGATCAATCCCAGAGGTGAGAATGACTAATGTCATCCCTACCGCCATGATGGCGTTCACTGATGTCTGTTGCAGAATATTGAACAGGTTATTCAGGGTGAAAAAATTGGGGCTCATTGAAGACACCACAGCGATCAAAATCAGCAGGGCTATCAATGATTTTTGCTCCATCAGCCACTCTTTGCTGAACCAGCGCCTTGCCGTGATTATTTGAGAACTCATGTCTGACTTACTCCTGCTTTACGCCGTATTGCTTACCAACGGCCGCCGCCATCAGCGTTTCCTGTGTTGCCTGTTCAATCGGGAAATCACCGCTCAGGTGCCCTTCGTGCATCACAATCACACGATCGCTCATCCCCAACACTTCGGGCATTTCCGATGACACCAGAATGATGCTCAACCCTTCTTGTTTGAACTGGTTGATTAACTGATAGATCTCTTTTTTCGCCCCGACATCGACGCCACGGGTCGGCTCGTCCAGAATCAACACTTTCGGACGCGTCATTAACCCCCGGGCTATAGCCACCTTCTGCTGGTTACCACCGGACAACAACCCGATAGGTTGCAGCATAGAGGGGGTACGGATATTGAACATGCGGATAAAGTCGTCCACCGCTTGCTGTTCATCAGCATGGCGCAGCGAGCCAATACCATTGCTGAAATAGCGCAATGCCGTCAGCGACATGTTTTCCTTCACCGACATGCCCAGCACCAGACCATCTCGTTTACGGTCTTCGGAAATATAGACGATACCGTTAGCCAGCCCATCTTGCGGGGTACGGGTTATCACCGCTTTACCATCCAGCCAGACACTGCCCTGGGTGCGGGGAAGTGCGCCATATAATACTTTCATCAGCTCGGTACGGCCTGCGCCCATCAGCCCTGCCACCCCCAGAATCTCACCTTTGCGTAGCGTAAAGCTGATGTTATTCACCCCTGGGCCGCTAAGTGCCTCAACGCGCAAACGCTCATCGCCGGGAGCCTGATTTAATCGTGGGTACTGATCTTCCAGTTTGCGCCCCACCATCATTTCAATCAGTGAATCTTCCTGTAACGCGCTGACCGGGCGTTCGCCAATAAACTGGCCGTCACGAAATACCGTAACATCATCACAAATTTCAAAGATCTCTTTCAGGCGGTGGGAGATATACACAATGCCGCACCCCTGAGACTGCAATTCCTTGATAACACTAAACAGCGAGGCGGTTTCGGTATCGGTCAGCGCGTCTGTCGGTTCATCCATAATGATGACCTGAGACTCAAAACTCAGCACTTTGGCAATTTCAACCATTTGCTGATCGCCTATCGATAATTCCCCCACCAGAAGGCGGCTGTCATAACGCAGGTTAAGTCGTTTGAGCAGGATGTCGGCTTGCGCGTACATCCGCTTCCAGTCTATACGCCCCAGACGGTTGGTAAACTCACGCCCAAGGAAGATGTTTTCCGCAATCGTCAGTTGAGGGATCAGGTTCAGTTCCTGATGGATGATACCGATACCCGCTTCCTGCGACGCTTTCGGGCCGCTGAAATCCACTTCGTTACCGAGAAAATGAATACTGCCGGCGTCTTTTCGATAGATACCGGTCAGCACTTTCATCATGGTGGATTTACCGGCACCGTTTTCCCCCACTAACGCCATCACCTTACCCGGATAAACGTTCAGGGCTGCACCGGATAACGCTTTTACGCCGGGAAAGGTTTTGGTGATGCCTTGCAATTGCAGTAAAGGTTGCATCGCTACCTCAGAAGGTTACGCCAGCGCAAAGAATCACATTCGCATAGGGAGAACACTCTCCGCTGCGAATAATGGCGCGGCTTTTACCACTTTGTTGTTTAAACGCTTCATGACTGACGTAATGCAGTGAAATGGTGTTTCCCTGGTGTTGTTCGAGTTGTGCTAATTGCTTCAATAATGCGTCATGGAGTTGCGGATTCTTCTCGATGATTTCCTGCGCCAGAATGGCGGCTTCGACCTGCATCTCCGCTGTCACCACATTCAATACCTGCAAAAAGCCAGGCACATTATGGGTTAATGCCAGATCGATACGGGTCGTGGTATCCGGAATTGGCAGGCCGGCATCGGCGATCACGAGTTGATCGGTATGCCCTAACCGGGAAATCACGGATGAAATATCAGAATTCAGTAACGCACCTTTTTTCATTTTTATTTACCCTGCTAGCGAAACGTTTCGCTTGTACGGTAAGTGTAGAAAAAGACGCCCAGAAGGCAATCACTATCTGATAAAAATGTGATCGTTATCGAAACGTTTCGTTGGCGTAACAGAAACGACAAAAAGCAACTAAAAGGGGGCGCGATACCCGGCGCGTTCTGCATAGCGAAAAAAAAGCTCCCGTGAACGGGAGCCTTGTCATCTCAGGGTCGGGCTGATAGTCAAATTTCTACCTGAATACCTAATTCAATCAGGCGATTGGGGGGAATTTCAAACTGGTCGGCCGCACGCAGGGCATTACGACTAAGCATCATGAACAGCTTGCCGCGAATGCGCAGATACCAGGCGCGTTTACCCATCATCAGCGACTCGTTTGACAAGAAAAAGGTGGTTTCCATCATCTGGCAGGTCAAACCATCCTGCCAGCAGCGATGAAACACCTCTTCCACGTTGGGCGTTTCACGCCAGCCGTAGCTTGCGACCACACGCCAGAAAGTGGGGGAGAGTTGCTCGACCGATACCCGACGCGCGTTATGTACGTAAGGTGCGTCTTCCGTTCTCATGGTCAGCAGCACCACCCGTTCATGCAGCACTTTGTTGTGCTTGAGGTTATGCAACAGCGCAAAGGGAATAACATGGGTTGCCCGCGATAAATACACCGCAGTGCCGGAAACTCGCACCGGCGGGTTTTTCTCCAGCGAGACAATCATGGCATCAAGAGAATTACCATGTTCATGGATACGGCGCAGCAAGCGAAAACGCTCACTCTTCCAGGTGGTCATGATAACAAACATCACCAGCCCCAGCGCCAGCGGCAGCCAACCACCGGAAATGATTTTCACCACATTCGCCAGGAACATGGGTAAATCGATAATCAGCAAGGCGGCCAGCAGTAGCCAGACCAAATAGCGATACCAGTTCCAGTTTTTTACCGCCACCGTGCACGACAGAATGCTGGTCAGCACCATGGTGCCCGTCACTGCAATACCGTAGGCCGCCGCCAGATTGCTGGAGTGTTCAAAGCTGACAATCACAATCACTACCGCCACATACAACAGCCAGTTAATGAACGGAATGTAGATTTGGCCGGACTCCATGTCCGAGGTGTGGACAATGCGCATCGGTGGCAGATACCCCAGCCGAACCGCCTGGCGCGTCAGGGAAAAGACACCAGAAATCACCGCCTGAGAAGCGATAATGGTCGCAAGCGTCGCCAGCACCAATAGCGGAATCAGAGCCCAATCCGGCGCAAGCAGGAAAAATGGGTTCTTGATGGCTTCTGGATTTTTCAACAGTAACGCGCCCTGGCCAAAATAGTTAAGCACCAGCGACGGCAACACCGCAGAAAACCAGGCAATACGAATGGGTAACTTACCAAAGTGCCCCATATCGGCATATAACGCCTCAACCCCGGTAATGGACAGCACCACCGCGCCGAGGGCAAAAAACGACACGGTTTTGTATTGAATAAAGAAATTAATAGCCCACTTGGGGTTCAGCGCCTGAAGCACTTCAGGATTGGCAATGATGCTACGCGCGCCCAGTATTCCCAGCGTTAAAAACCACACGGTCATAATAGGGGCAAACAGGCTGCCGACGCGGCCGGTGCCGTGCTTTTGAATCATAAACAGCAAAGTCAGCACGACGATGGAAATCGGCACGATGTAGGTATCGAGTGCCGGGGCGACAATATCCAACCCTTCGATGGCCGACATTACCGAAATGGCGGGAGTAATCACCACTTCGCCATAAAAAAAGCTGCCGCCGATAAGCCCCATAATCACCACAGCAGCGGTCATTTTATCCGACGTATTGCGACCAGCCAGCGACATCAATGTCAGAATGCCACCTTCACCGGCATTATCGGCACGCATGACATAGCTGAGATACTTTAATGACACCACCAGTATCAGCAGCCAGAAAATCAGGGAGAGAAAGCCAAAGACCGAATCGGGTTCAACCCCAAAACCAAACTGTCCGGAGAGACACTCTCTGAGCGTATAAAGAGGGCTGGTGCCAATATCACCATATACCACCCCTATTGCAGCCAGCGTGATCGCCGGAAGTGAACGTTTATGTTCTGAACTCATAAACCTTTTCTTCTGTTATCAATTTATTAACAATTCGAGCCTTATTTTGCTGTCATTGACCCGAAAACGCACAGTATGCACAAATCACGTTAAAAGCCCATTCTTAATATAGCTAGCGTACCCTTGACGAGCAGACCGCGTTTGTTGATTAACGCATTCAATGGTGACAATAATTAATGTATGGCTAAGGCAGAAAACGTACGCTTCTCAGAGTTTTCTTACGCTTCCCGACGGCGATACTCAGCAACGACGGATTAATCATGATACAACCAACAGCGCTGGCCGAGCGTATCTCTCGTTTGAGCCATGCTCTCGAACACGGTCTTTATGAACGGCAGCATGCTGTTCGACTCTGTCTGCTGGCCGCACTGAGCGGTGAAAGCGTGTTTCTGCTCGGCCCGCCGGGTATCGCCAAAAGCCTGATAGCCCGACGTCTTAAATATGCCTTCCGTCATGCACGCGCCTTCGAATATCTGATGACCCGCTTCTCAACACCCGAAGAAGTTTTCGGCCCGCTGTCTATTCAGGCTCTCAAAGACGAAGGGCGGTATCAGCGCCTGACCACGGGCTATTTACCCGAAGCGGAAATCGTCTTTCTTGATGAAATCTGGAAAGCGGGCCCGGCCATCCTCAACACGCTGCTTACCGCTATCAACGAACGCCGCTTTCGTAACGGCAACAGTGAAGAGCCGATTCCCATGCGCCTGCTGGTCACCGCCTCTAACGAACTGCCAGAAGCCGATAGCAGTCTGGAAGCGCTGTATGACCGTATGCTGATTCGCGTCTGGCTCGATAGAGTACAGGATAAGCACAATTTCCGCGCGATGTTGAGCACCTCATCGAGTGAGCAAGATAACCTGGTCAGCCCGGCACTGAGTATCAGCGATGAAGAATATCAGCAGTGGCAATCTCATATTGAGACCATCCCGTTGCCAGAAAGTTGTTTTGAACTGATTTATCAACTGCGACAACAGCTTGATACCCAGGAAGGCTCGCCCTACGTGTCTGACAGGCGCTGGAAGAAAGCCATTCGCTTACTGCAAGCGTGCGCTTTTTTTAGCGGGCGTGAAAGCATTACCCCTATCGACCTTATCTTGTTAAAAGATTGCCTGTGGCATGACCTCGGCTCTTATCATTTAGTCGAACAACAACTCCAACAAATTATGTGCGAACAGGCCTATCAACAACGCACATTGCTGTTCCGCTTGCAGCAACTGGATGTCAAACGCCAGCAATATCAGCAGCAGCAAAGCGATCAACAAGCGTTCAAAGTCGAGCGTCAGGTTAATTTTTTCGGCCGTAAGCCCCACCACTCCTTACCAGAAAGCGTCAGCTCACCGGAGCTGACGCTGGTGTTACAAAAACCGCTGCTTTTACATGACCACACCGTCACACATGTGGTCTTTGAACGCGAAGCGCTGGCAGCATGGTTACAAAAAGGCGCAGAGATACGCGGTAAACTCAATGGGGTTGGATTTTCTCAACGGCTGGATATGGACATTGATGAACGTCAGCATCTGATTATTCGCGATATCAGCCTGCAAAGCGCCATATTATCGCTCCCCGGAGTCATGAAAACCGAGCTGCCCCAAGAGATAGTTCAGGAATATGACACACTGAAAATCCAGTTGCGTGAACAACGCAGGCAGTTTGAACGCCACCAGCCCTGTTTGTTTATTCCCCGCGAATGGCTTGCCAAAATTGAAGAAAGCCTACAGATGGTCGATGAACAAATAGAGCAGTCAAAACGGGAGTAACAGTCATGCTGACGCTGGAGTCTTTGGAAATGCTGTTATCCATCGATGAAAACGATCTGCTGGATGACGTTATCGTCACTCTGATGGCGACGCCACAGCTGGTGATGTTTTTTGATAAGTACCCGCGACTGAAAACAGCCGTTATGCGTGACATGCCGCAGTGGAAAGAAAATCTGCGTCAACGGCTACGCGGAACTCAGGCTCCGCCTGAGCTGGAAAAAGAGTTTAGCTGCTATCAGCAAACCCAACTGATTAACGAACAGACCTTTCAGACTCATCTGCCTGATATCCTCTCCACACTGCATCATGTGGATTCGCCTTTTCTCAATCAGGCCGAGAAGTTAATACAATCGGCATCGCGCGCAGCCGCCTCGACCATTAGCAGCAGTCAGCAAGGCCTGTTTATGCAACGCTGGCGTCTTAGCCTGACGTTACAGACACTCAATCTGCATCAGCAAGTTATGGAACAAGAGCGTGATCTATTGCTCGATGAGATCCAAAAACGCCTGACCATCAGCGGAGCACTGGAGCCGGTGCTGGCAGAAAATGACACGGCGGCCGGTCGGCTATGGGATCTTTCTGCCAGCAAACGTATGAAGCAATCGCTCAGCGGTCTGCTTGAAACTGGCGCATTTTTACAGCAGCAGCCCGAACTGCAACGCCTCGCTGAACGGCTGGGGCGCAGCCGGGAAACCCAATCCGTACTCAGTCACGACGCCCCCAAAGAGCCATTTCAGATAATGGTTCAGGAACCGGCCTTTACCCCGGAGCAGGTGAGCGGTGTCCACCAAAGCGATGACATTCTGAGATTATTGCCCACCGAACTGTCCACATTAGGGATTAGCGAGCTGGAATTTGAGTTTTATCGTCGGCTGTCCGAACACCGCTTGCTGACCTACCGGCTACAGGGGGAAAGCTGGCGGGAGAAAACGCTGGAGCGCCCGGTGATTCATCAGCATAACGAGCAACAGCCGCGTGGCCCTTTTATCGTCTGCGTTGATACCTCAGGTTCGATGGGCGGGTTTAATGAACGTTGCGCCAAGGCGTTTTGCCTGGCACTGATGCGGATTGCGCTGGCTGATAACCGCCGTTGCTACATCATGCTATTTTCCACCGGCATAGTCAGCTATGACCTGACCTCAGAAAACGGGCTGGAAGAAGCGATCCGCTTCTTAAGCCAAACCTTTCGCGGCGGTACCGATCTGGCCGGTTGTCTGTCATCCCTGCTGGATAAGATGGATACACCACAATGGCAAGATGCTGATGCCGTTATCATTTCTGACTTTATTGCCCAGCGCCTGCCTGAAGATCTGGTCAATGAGATAAAACACCGTCAGCATCACTTACAGCACCGTTTTCATGCCGTGGCCATGTCTGCTCATGGTAAACCTGGGATCTTGCGCATTTTCGATCACATCTGGCGTTTTGACACCAGTCTGAAAAGCCGCCTGCTGCGTCGTTTTCAACACGATAACGTCCCGCTTGCCAGTTGAATCAGCCGCAATCCACACCACCATCACCTTTCGTGATGATTGATTGCTATCACCAGAACCAGTAAAACGCTCAGACAAGCCTTTACAGCCCAACCTTTGGGGATTCACACCATGCCCGACATCTATACCTTGGATGAACTCGACCGCCGCATTCTCAATGCCTTAATGGAGAACGCCCGCACACCTTATGCCGAACTGGCCAAACTGTTCAGTGTCAGTCCTGGCACCATTCATGTCAGGGTAGAGAAAATGAAGCAGGCAGGGATTATTCTGGGTACCCGTCTGGCGGTGAATCCGAAACAACTGGGCTACGATGTGTGCTGTTTCATTGGCATCATCCTCAAAAGCGCCAAAGATTACCCCTCAGCGCTGGAGAAACTCAACAACCTGGAAGAAGTGGTAGAAGCGTATTACACCACCGGGCACTACAGCATTTTCATCAAGGTCATGTGTCGCTCCATTGATGCGCTACAGCATGTACTTATCAACAAGATCCAAACAATTGATGAAATTCAATCCACCGAAACTCTGATCTCACTGCAAAACCCGATCATGCGTACCATCGCACCCTGAGACTTTTTTACTATCCCCCTATTATCCACAGGTAGATCCCACCCTGATCACAGCGTACAATGTGCCGTCGTTTAATCAGGTGGGAGCGCGTATGACTGACATAACCCTTATTAGTGGCAGCACTCTTGGTAGTGCCGAGTACGTTAGCGAACATCTTGAATCTCTGCTGCAACAAGAAGGGTTCTCCACCACGCTCGTGCATGGGCCTGCGCTGGATGACGTTGCAACGGGCGGATTATGGCTGGTGGTCACATCCACACACGGCGCAGGCGACCTGCCAGATAACCTGCAACCTTTTTATGATGCCCTTGCCACACAACGACCCGATTTATCCGGCCTGAATTACGGTGCAATAGGAATCGGCAGCAGCGAATACGACACCTTCTGCGGAGCCGTCGAGAAAGTCGATCAACTCATGCAGGCGCTGGGCGCACGCCGGATCGGCGAAGTATTGAAGATCGACGTCACGCAGCATGACATTCCCGAAGATCCAGCTCAGGAGTGGCTGGAAACGTGGGCTGAATTACTCAAAATATAATTTTTTTTCGCTTTCTTCTGTGGATAAGTATATTA